>JBGSKC010000072.1:0-60990 GCA_041741415.1 Bacteroidia bacterium
AGGACTGCAGCAAGGTATTGAGAAAGGCATTGAAAAGGGACTGCAGCAAGGCATTGAGAAAGGTATTGAGAAGGGATTGCAGCAAGGCAAAATTCAGGAAGCCTTCCTTGTTTTCCGCAACGGACTCAGAAAAGGCGTTGACATAGGCCTGCTGGCAGAGCTCACTAATATCCCACTCCCCCTTGCCGAACGTTGGAAAGCCCGGCTCGACCAGAATCCCGGGCTCACTTGGGAGGAGATTGATGCGGAATTTTTTGGATAAGAGCCTCCCTCAGCCATTCAACCAGTAAGTCATTTTAAACACCAGCGCCTGATTTTTTACCCCCAAATCATCTGGCCGGTAGTTCCCTGTGTACACGATGAAAATATCGGAAGCAGGCTGATAGCGCCACTGTAACCTCACATTCAGGTTCATGTTGTCCTGCTGGCTGTTGTACTGAAAAAACGTTGTGAGAAAGAGGGTGTTGGTAAATGTCACATCCAGCCGCGGGCTCACCAGCCAGAGACGGGCATCCCGGAGCGGGTCCGGCAACCGGATCTCTGTGTAGGTAACATCCACGCTCAACGCGGCAAATGGCTGCACCCTGTAACCCAGCCCTCCCCTCAAATTGAGGTAGCTGCCATTGTAATACCCCCCATACTGGGTCTCTGTGCGCCATGTGACCAGACGCCCCGGAGCTGAGTTAAACTCCGTTCCAAATGACTTCCACTCGTGCTGGCTCCCGGCTGGCAAAGTAGGCCCGCCCGTGTTCGTCGGGTCGAAGGCCTGCTGCAACTCCTGATAATCCTGCGCCACCCAAATCGTCGCATTGCCCTGGCTGCGCAGTTGGAACTCTGCAAACCCAAAACTCACCCGCTCTATGTAGCGGCCCCGGCTGTCGGTGTAGAGCGTGTTGCCGAGCCCCGGCTTGATCACCACAATTTTCCCCTTCTTCGGAAACAGATTGACCGAAGCCGTCGGGCTGATTCGCCCATAACCCACCCTCGGCACAAAGCCAACTTCCGCCCGGAAATTTTCACCAATGTATTCATGCGTCCAGTTAAACGACCAACGCCTCGACTGGTAATTCAGCACCGTGGCATGGGCAAAATCCTGGCCCTCCAAATCCGGACTGAAGGTCTTGTGCAGCAGCACTTTCCCCGTCCAAAGGTTGTTGGAAGAAGCAAGATTATACTCCAGGCCCAGCAAGCGGTTATACTCCCTTGTTGCCACACTGTCGGGCATCGGGAGCGCCATGATCGACTCCCGGCTCACACCGATGGCGGCAATATTGGAGCGGGCAAACACCTGGCGCTGAACCGCCACAGTGCTGTATTGCTGGTAGGGCTGGCCGCTCGCTTCGTCGGGGCCGGTGAGCATGCTCATCGCGCCAATGCGCCAGTCACGGTTGAGCTTTCCACTCAGCCTGGCTCCGGCAAGCAAGGGGCTCGACAAACCGATCCTTCGCGTAAAAAATGGCCGCCATTGCTGCCCGCCGAAAATGTCGTTCGTGCCGTAGTTATCAAACAAATCGCTGTTCTCAAGAAAAAACTGCCTTCTCTCCGGAAAAAACAGCTCAAACCTGCTCAGGTTCGTGACCTGGCGGTCCACCTCCACCTGCGAAAAATCAGGCAGCACGGTGAGATCAAGGTTCAGAGACGGCGTCACAGATACTTTCACGTCGCCTCCGGCGCGAAGGGTAGGCTCAGCGCTCCCCTTGGCTTGCTCCTGCACCAGCCCTCCGGCGAGATAGGGAATAACCGAGATATTGACCCCCGGCAGCGGAGGCGGCGCATCCCATGCCAGCACACCTGAATATGCCAGGGAGGCCGTCGGAAATTGGCGAGGAACAGGCGTCCAGGCCGATTTTTCATTTTGAGTGAGGTCCAGGCGGCTAAAGTTGATGCCCCACTGCATGACCCCGGGCTTGTACCGGATGCTTTTGAACGGAATGGCACACTCCATGACCCAGGCATCACCGCGATTCACAACCACTGAGCTCCACTTGTTATCCCAGCTCAGGTTGACCCTCCCGCCGTCAAACATCTGCCCGTCCCACTGGGCTCCGGCAGCATTCGCCCCGAAGGCAAATCCATTCAACTGATCGTCAAAGGGATCAATGAACACGATAAAGTTGTCGTTGTTCCCAAAATTAAAATCACGCCGGAGTGATTCAACCCGGTACGTACCCGGAACAGGCTGATAGCAAATTGCCAGCAGGTAAAGCTGTTCATCGTCGTAGGTCATTCGGACCTCCGTTTTTACAACAGCCTTGCTGGTGTCCTGAGGCAGTACCATGAAAAAATCGCCTGCCAGCTGCGCCCGTTCCCAGTCGGATTCGTTCATCTGACCATCGATCAGAATGGGGGATACAGCCTTTTGCAGGGAGTAGATGTATTCAGCATTGATTTTTTCCTGGCTTTTCAGCGGGGAAAAGGGCAGCAGACAGCAACCCAAAAGCAGGGAAAAGAGGTGAAATCGCACGGGCAGAAGATAAGTTCGGCGAAAAAATAATCAAGTTCCAGCGGTGAATCTGGCCAAATCGGCGATTGAGGTCATTTCACCCGTTCAACGGGCTTGTTGGCTCGACTTTATTCCTGGCTGGAGGGACTCAGGAGCCGTTCATGGTGGTCTGCATGAAAGGCTGTGAAATAGAGCATTTCCCGCAGGGTGAGCTTCCCGAGAAGGGGATGCGGCAGGATTTCCCGGTCGAGGGTGGCTTCGTCGAGGCGGGCCGTGGCACGGTCCAACTGCCTGGCCAGCTTCGCAAGCCTTCGAAGCAGCCCTTCCCGACGCTGCAGCGGGATTGCCCCCGGCACATAAGGCCCGCTGGCCCTGCCGCCCTGAGCAAGCCGCTGGTGATAGCGGCTCAGAAGCTCGTCATAACTGCGCGAGGGGCGGTTGGCCTTCCCAAACACAGAGCGCCGCAGCCAGCCTGGCAGCCGCATGGCCAGCAACACCGGAAACACGCTCCGGCACAGGTGATCAAGGTGCTGCCCCGGCGTCCATTTGCCAGGTGCGGTGGGCTGAACAAATACCTCGTCGGACATGCCCATGAGGGAGGTTGCAAACTCACTGTGAGCTGCCTGCAAACGACTGCGAAGTTCGGAGGAGTTCATATACTTACCTTTGGCCGGGTGGAAAAATTCCGGGAAAGAAGGGGATCATTTGCCAGAGAAAAAACAGCAGGCAACAACGGGCAGGACGGATAAAAAAAGTGAATAGTCAGTGAATAAATACACGCCTGAATGAATTATTTTCATCGCTCAATCTTTATTCACCCTATGAACCATCACGCTTTACCATTTGCTTCTGCCCTGTTTATCTCTGCCCTTGGTCTGTTTGCCGCCTGCACCCCAACTCCCACAGAGGAAAAGGCACCTAGTGAGGCCGTTGCCAGCTTAGTACCCGACAGTGCCACGCTGGTTCAACGCGGCGAGTACCTGGTAACAATGGCCGGCTGCAATGATTGCCATTCTCCCAAGCAGATGGGCCCCAACGGCCCCGAACTCGTGCCCGGCAGGATGTTGTCCGGCTACCCGGCCGACCAGGCAGTGCCTGATTTCGACAGCAAGATGCTGTCTCAGGGCTTCGCCATGTTCACCCCCGACCTCACCGCTGCTGCCGGTCCGTGGGGCATTACTTTCGCCGCTAACCTCACCCCCGACGAAACGGGAATCGGAGCCTGGACCTTCGAGCAGTTCAAGCGTGCCCTCACGGAAGGCAAATCCAAAGGCCTCGAAGGCGGCAGGGCCATCCTCCCTCCCATGCCCTGGGTAAACTATGTCAACATGACAGACGAGGACCTTCAGGCCATGTTTGCCTACCTCAAAAGCATTCCGGCAGTGAGCAACCTCGTTCCGGCACCCCTCCCCCCAACCGGGGCCTGATCTCCGAACGCATGAGCCGGGCATCGTCCCGGCTCTTTTTTTTTCTGTCAGGCCGGGGAAGTTGATTTTCGCAGATGCTGATGTAACTTATTGCGTTCGCTGCATTTCATTTCAAACAACGGTTCTTATTGAATAAACCCTGACCACAGATTCATTTCACCCCCATTCCCTTTGAGCAATCAACATCAGGAGCAACTGCTGGCAGAATACCGCCTTGTGGAAGCCGCACAGCGGAATCCCAGGCGCTTCGGCGTTCTGTATGAGCGCTATTACCAGCCCATGTTTCTGTTTGTGTTCAAGCGGGTCCGCGATGAGGAAGCCACAGCCGACATCGTGTCGCAGCTGTTTCTTAAGGCCATTACCAACCTGCACACCTACCAGTTTCGCGGGCTGCCCTTTTCCGCCTGGCTCTACCGGATCGCCCTCAATGAGGTAAACCAGTATTTCAGGGACTCCAGCAAGCAGCGCCACATCAGTGCAAAGCTCGTGGACCTGGAGCAGCTGATGGTGGAAGCCGAGGAAACGCAGGCCGACGATTCGATTCCCTGCCTCGTAGAAGCCCTGCAACTGCTTGAGCCCGCCGAACTGGAGTTCCTCGAATTGCGCTACTTCGAGAAAATTCCCTTTCGGGAGCTTGCAGAATTGTATGGGATCACCGAAAATAACGCCAAGGTGCGGATGCACCGCCTCCTGAAAAAACTCAAACAACACATTGACCTTTCCCGCCTTCAAACGCCACGTTAGACAGGCGGCCCTTTGAACATGCCGAAATACCAACTCCATATCGACCCTTTGCCTCCCGACCCCAACAGGATCCGGGAGCGCCAGAATTTCAATGCCCTCTATCGCGAATACAAAAGCTGGCAGCGCCTCGCTTTCTGGCGCAACCTGCCCCGAAACCCAAGGGCTTTTGCCCTGCTCGCAGCCGTGATTCTGCTCATTTTTCTCCTCGTTCAACCCCAGACCCCAACCTCGTTTTCCTCCAAAGCTCCCGTCCTTTCTTCCCCATTCGCTCCCGAAAAAAGCTGGATTCTGCAAGCAGACCGCGACACGCTCCTCTCCCTTCATGAGCAGCTTTCCCTCTGGATTCCTGCAAACAGCCTGCTGGATTCAGCCCAAAAGCCTGTATCGGGCCAGGTGGAACTTCGCCTTCGAAGCCTTGACCAGCCCGCCGGGCAGTTGGTGGCTGGGATCGAATGGGTGCTGCAGCCCTTTCTGCTGGATGCCCGGGCAAATGGAGCCAGCCTGTTCCCGGGGCCCGGCATCGCTTTGATTTTGCCCAACGAAAGCTCCCGGTTGTTGTCTGACAGCCTCGGGAATTGGCAGCTGATGGAAGAGACGGAAGTGCCGGACCAGGTTCTGGCGAGGATTTCGGGGCAACTTACGCTCCACCCGGACAGTGCGACTTTCCTGCGGGCCGACACCCAACAGGGAGCTCCGGCTTTTTCGGCGTATGAACTCCTCCGCTTCGGCTTTTTGGGCCTTGACCCGGGCGAGACCGGCGAAAGCGACTCGCTGTTGCTGGACCTTCATTTCCCTATTCGCCTGGGCGGAGGAGGAGAGCCGCTCCGTCGGGTTGTGGTGGTAGCGAATGACAGGCTGTGGGAAACCCGCTATACCAGACAGGGCTGGCTGGCCCCTGCTACCGAATCACCTGTAGTCATTTGGGCGGTGGGCGAACGCAACGTGTGGGCGGGAAACTGGCAGGCCGACGGGCGGATCCGGCTGGAGGCCATTGGCGGACCAGAAGAAAGCGCCGACGAATTGCTCCGCAGGCTCGAAGAAAGCCTTCGAAAGTCCGCCAGATAGGGCCGCCCACGACAAACTGCCACCCGGAGCAACAGCACGCGACTGTCAAATTCTGCCATTCTGGCACAAGGAAGGGGCATAATCCCTTGGGCACCTTCTTTGAAAGGGATTGGCGTCATTCACCCAGAACCCTTTTGACCATGCATCGCGGAAACATTACTGTCAGCACCGAGAACATTTTTCCCATTATCAAGCAGTCTCTCTACTCCGAGCAGGAGATTTTTCTGAGAGAACTTGTTTCCAACGCCGTTGATGCCACCCAAAAGCTGCGCCTGCTCGATAGCCGCGGCGAGGTGTCCGGCGAGCTGGGCGACCTCACCATTGAAGTAAAAATTGACCTGGACGCCAGAACCATCACCATCTCCGACAATGGAGTGGGCATGACCGAGGAAGAGGTGATGAAATACCTCAACCAGGTTGCCTTTTCAGGAGCAGAAGAGTTCCTCAAAAAGTACCAGGATTCGGTCAAAGGCGACGAAATCATCGGGAAATTCGGCCTTGGCTTTTATTCGGCCTTCATGGTGTCGGATCAGGTGGAAGTGATCACCAAATCCTATCAGGACAGCCCGGCTGTTCGCTGGACCTGCGACGGCACCACCTCCTATGAGCTGGAAGAAACCGAAAAAGACAGCAGGGGCACCGACATCGTGCTTCACATCAGCGAGGATGCCAGCGAATACCTGGAAGATAGCCGCATCCACGGGCTTCTTGACAAATACGCCAAGTTTTTGCCTGTTGAAATTCGCTTTGGCGAAGACATCATCAACAACCCCAACCCGATCTGGAAACAGGCGCCCAGCGAGCTGGACGATGCCAACTACCTGGAGCTTTTCCGGGAGCTGTATCCCTACGAGGATGAGCCGCTGTTCTGGATTCACCTGAATGTGGACTATCCCTTTACCCTGAACGGGGTGCTCTATTTCCCCAAAATTCGCCCCGACCTCGACCCGCGCCGCAACAAAATCCAGCTCTATTCCCGGCAAGTGTTCATCACCGATGAGGTAAGCAACATTGTGCCTGAGTTCCTGATGCTGCTCCAGGGCGTCATTGACTCGCCCGATATTCCGCTGAACGTGTCGCGGTCCTACCTCCAGGGCGACCCCAACGTGAGGAAAATCAGCTCCTACATCACCCGGAAAGTAGCAGATAAGCTCAACGAAATCTTCCGCGACGACAGAAGCGCATTCGAAGAAAAATACAAGGACATCGCCACCTTCGTCAAATACGGCATGATCACCGACGAAAAATTTGACGAAAAAGCCCGCGATTTTGTCCTCCTCACCAACGTTGACGGCCTTCATTTCACCCTCGCCGAATACCAGGAAAAGATCCGGCCCCTCCAAACCGACGCCAGCGACACGCTCGTTTACCTCTACACCAACCACCTCAAGGCCCAGGACCTCTATCTCCAGGCAGCCCGGCATCGCGGCTACGACGTTCTCCTGCTCGATGGCGTGCTCGACAACCACTTCATCCAGCACCTGGAGCGCAAAGACATCAAGAGCCGCTGGCTGCGCGTGGACAGCGATACAATCGACAAGCTGATCGCGAAACAGAAAGAGGAAGAGGAAGAAGCCGGCGAAGAAAAAGACGAAACCCTGGAAACCAGCCTCCGGGAGCTGTTTGACAAGGTAAAACCCTCTCCCACCATGCAGGTGAGCTTCGCAAAACTGGGGGCAGAAGATCTGCCGCTGCTCATTACCCGCCCTGAGTTTCTTCGGAGAATGAAAGAGATGTCGGCCATGAGCGGCAACAGCATGGGCTTTGACCTGCCCGAAACTGTGCAACTGGTTGTCAACACCCAACATCCGGTGATGGGCAAACTAACCACTGCCGACGAGCAGGCCGAATCGCTGGCCCGCCAACTGGTGGACCTGGCGCTGCTTTCCCAGCACATGCTGGAAGGCAAAGACCTGACCGCTTTCATCAAGCGAAGCGTGTCGATGCTGAAGAAATGAAAACCTGATTCAGGAAACGTGCGGAGGTGGGCAATGCTGTCCACCTCTGTTTGTTATGTGGCTGTTCAGCCGAGTTCTGCGAGGGCCTGTTCCACATTCCGCTGGATGCGGGCGTGGATGTCGGAGACATCGGCGCGCTCAAAGGCCTTGCCGGTGACTTTTTCATACAGGCTAATGTATCGTTCGCTCACCTCCTGCACAAAGACCTCGGGCATGTCGGGCATCACCTGGCCCTCCAGGCCCTGGAAATGGTTGGCAATGAGCCACTCGCGCACAAACTCTTTGGACAACTGCTGCTGCCGCTCCCCGCTGGCCTGGCGCGCTTCGTAGCCTTCTGCATAAAAATAGCGGGAGCTGTCGGGCGTGTGGATCTCGTCAATGAGGTAAATATCGTCGTCGTAGATGCCGAATTCGTATTTGGTGTCCACAAGAATCAGGCCCTGGCTGGCAGCCATTTCGGTTCCTTTTTGGAACAGGGTGAGGGCATAATGCTTAATCTGGCCCCACTCCGTGGCGTCGAGGATCCCCGACTTGAGGATTTCCTTTTCGCTGATGTCTTCGTCGTGGCCGATGCTGGACTTGGTGGCGGGGGTAATGATGGGTTCGGGTAGGCGATCAGATTCGCGGAGACCTTCGGGGAGGGCAACGCCGCACAGTTCCCGCTTGCCGTCGCGGTAGGTGCGCCAGGCATGGCCGGAAAGGTAGCCCCTCACCACCACCTCAATCGGAATGGGCTTGCATTTGAGGCCGATGGTAACGTTGGGATCCGGGGTGGCCACCACGTGGGTGGGTACCAGGTCCTGAACAGCATCGAAAAAATGCTTTGACACCTGGTTGAGCACCTGCCCTTTGAAGGGAATGGGCTTTGGCAAAATGTAATCGAAGGCTGAAATGCGGTCAGAGGCCACGATCACGAGGTACTTTTCTCCGATGTTGTACACATCCCGGACCTTTCCACGATAAAGACCGCGCTGACCGGAAAAGGAAAAATTGGTTTCAGTGATCATAGCAAAATGAGATAACGGGCATCTGAATCGCCGCACAAAGGTAGCGTTTGACATGGAAAAACAGCAGAAAAGCAGAGGAAGAAATGACGCCCGACCTTACGCAGCGACAGTCAAAGATGAGATGCACCCTTGCTTGCTGCGGATTTGGGCCTGTTCTTACATCAGGCACCCCGGCCTTTAGCCCCTGAACCCCCTGAAACCGCTTTGCATTCTACCCCAACAAGCCGTATTTTTGTCTTGATCAGGCCTTTATATTCTCATTCATACAGTCCTCCTCATTTCATAATGAGCAAGTTAAATCGAATGAAATACAGGCAAATTTTTGAATTTATTCCTATTCCATGCAAGCTCAAGCTCCTTACCTGCCCCAGAACAAAGTTCGCATCGTGACGGCGGCTTCCTTGTTTGACGGCCATGACGCGGCCATCAACATCATGCGGCGCATCATTCAGGCTTCCGGGGCGGAGGTGATTCATCTCGGGCACAACCGCAGTGCCCGCGAAATCGTGGAAACCGCCATCCAGGAGGATGCCCAGGCCATTGCCATCACCTCCTATCAGGGCGGCCACATGGAGTTTTTCAAATACATGCACGACCTCCTCGAAGAGCGCGGCTGCGGCCACATCAAGCTCTTTGGCGGCGGGGGTGGTACCATTTTGCCAGAAGAAATTGACGAACTCCACGCCTACGGTATTGCCCGTATTTATTCCCCCGACGATGGCCGGGAAATGGGACTTCAGGGCATGATCAACGACCTGATGGAGCAGGCGGATTTTCCTACCGGCAAGCTCGAGGTCGATAAATGGAAGGCCGCCATCGCGGAAGCCTACGGCGACGTGGACCCAGGCCACAATGGCCATGGAACCGCTATCCAGCACCAGGTGCGGCAGCGGGTTTCGCCGCGCGCCATGGCCCGCATCATTTCCGCCGTGGAAAACAGCCCCGAGGTGGTGGAACCCATCATGGAAGAGCTCCGCGAGCGCATGAAGGGTCTTACCATGCCGCCAATCCTCGGCATCACCGGGACAGGTGGCGCGGGCAAAAGCTCCCTCGTGGATGAGCTCGTGCGCCGCTTTCTGATGGATTTCCCCGACAAGCAAATTGCCGTTGTTTCGGTGGACCCCTCCAAGCGGAAAACCGGCGGGGCCCTCCTCGGCGACCGCATCCGGATGAATGCCGTGGCCAACGACCGCGTGTACATGCGCTCCCTCGCCACCCGCCAGAGCAACCTCGCCCTGAGCCGCCATATCCCCGAGGTGCTCAACATCCTCAAAGCCGCCCAATTCGACCTCATCATCCTCGAAACCTCCGGTATCGGGCAATCTGACACCGAAATCATCGACTACTCAGATGTTTCGCTCTACGTCATGACCCCTGAATACGGCGCTGCCACCCAGCTCGAAAAGATCGACATGATCGATTATGCGGATGTGATTGCGCTGAATAAGTTCGACAAGCGTGGTGCCCTCGACGCCATCCGCGACGTGAAAAAGCAGTACAAACGCGCCCATGGCCTCTGGGATGCCGACGACGATACGCTGCCCGTATTTGGCACCATCGCCTCCCAGTTCAACGACCCGGGCATGAACCGCCTTTACCGCTCGGTGATGAGCACCATCGCCGACAAAACAGGGGCAGACCTCCGCCCCCGGCTCGACGCCGACAACCGCCCAACTGAGAAAATCTACATCATCCCTCCCCACAGGGTCCGGTATCTTTCCGAAATTTCCGAGACCATCCGCGACTACGACCAGTGGGCAGAGGGTCAGGCAAAAGCTGCCAGCAAACTCTACGGCATCCGAAGCAGCATCCGCACCCTCGAATCCAGCAAAATCGACGACAAAGACCGCGTGATCAAGGGCCTGCGCGAACTGGAAGCCCAGGTGAGCCTGCACCTCGACAAGCTCAACCAGCAAACCCTCGAAACCTGGGAGGAGAAAAAAGCCCGCTATGCGGCTGATGAATTTGTGTACCAGGTGCGGGGAAAAGACATTGTGGTGCCCACCAAGCACGAGACCCTGTCCCACAACAAGGTGCCCAAAGTTTCGCTGCCCAAATACCAGGACTGGGGCGATATTCTGAGGTGGAATTTGCAGGAAAATGTGCCGGGCGAATTTCCCTACACCGCCGGGGTATTTCCCTTCAAGCGGCAGGGCGAGGACCCGACCCGGATGTTTGCCGGCGAGGGCGGCCCCGAGCGCACCAACAAGCGCTTTCATTATGTGTCGGAAGGCATGCCTGCCAAGCGCCTGTCCACAGCCTTTGACTCGGTGACCCTTTACGGCGAAGATCCCGATCACAGGCCCGACATTTATGGCAAAATCGGCAACTCCGGCGTGTCTGTCAGTTGCCTCGACGATGCCAAGCGGCTTTACTCCGGCTTCAACCTCGCCGACCCCGGCACTTCGGTGTCCATGACAATCAACGGCCCGGCAGCCACTGTGCTGGCCTTTTTCCTCAATGCCGCCATTGACCAGCAGTGTGAGCTGTACATTCGCCGGGAAGGGCTGGAGGAAGAAGTCAAACAAAAAATAAAGGCCATTTTCGCCGCCAAACAGGCTGAGCAACCCGCCTACCGCGCGCCGTTGCCTCATACCAACGACGGCCTCGGGCTCATGCTCCTTGGCGTGACAGGCGACCAGGTGCTGCCCCGCGAGGTGTATGAACGCATCAAAGCCGACACCCTGCGCCAGGTGCGCGGTACCGTTCAGGCCGATATCCTCAAAGAAGACCAGGCCCAGAATACCTGCATTTTCTCCACCGAGTTTTCTCTCAAACTCATGGGTGATGTGCAGCAGTATTTCATTGACAGGCAGGTCCGGAATTTTTACTCCGTATCGATTTCCGGCTATCACATCGCCGAGGCGGGTGCCAACCCCATCAGCCAGCTGGCCTTTACCCTGGCAAACGGCTTCACTTTTGTGGAGTATTACCTGGCCAGGGGCATGGACATCAACGATTTTGCCCCCAATTTTTCCTTTTTCTTCTCCAACGGCATCGATGCAGAATATGCTGTGATTGGCCGGGTGGCCCGCAGGATCTGGGCAAAAGCCATGCGGCTCAAGTACAAGGCCAACGAGCGCGCCCAGATGCTCAAGTACCACATCCAGACCTCCGGTCGTTCGCTCCACGCCCAGGAAATCGGATTCAACGACATCCGCACCACGCTCCAGGCGCTGTATGCCATTTACGACAATTGTAACTCCCTGCACACCAACGCCTACGACGAAGCCATCACCACCCCTACAGAGGAATCCGTGCGGCGCGCCATGGCCATTCAGCTGATCATCAACAGGGAATTGGGTCTGACGAAAAATGAAAACCCGCTTCAGGGAGCCTTCATCATCGAGGAGCTGACAGACCTTGTGGAAGAAGCGGTTTTGATGGAATTTGACCGGATCACCGAACGCGGCGGGGTGCTGGGTGCGATGGAAACGATGTACCAGCGCGGGAAAATCCAGGAGGAGTCGCTCTACTATGAGCGCCTGAAGCACAGCGGGGAGCTGCCGATCATCGGGGTGAATACCTTTTTGGGTGGCGATGGCTCGCCTACGGTGCGGCCCGGCGAAGTCATCCGCGCCCTCGAAGAGGAAAAAGAAGCCCAGATTTCAGCATTGGTGGAGCAGCATCGCCGCAATGAAGCAGAAGTGGCTTCCGCCCTGCGTCATTTGCAGGCCTGCGCTTTACAAAACAGCAACCTCTTCGAGGCCCTGATGGAAGCCGTGAAAGTAGCCAGCCTCGGCCAGATCACCCGCGCCATGTATGAGGTTGGGGGGCAGTACAGGAGGAATATGTGAGGAAAAATTGGTCAGAAAACAGCCATTCAACAAATTAGCCCAACACCGCATGACAAAGAACCTTTTTTACCTGACCGCCATGTTGCTTCTGTTGTCTTGCAGCAGAGAGGCAATGCCTGAACCAGGCCCGGTTCCTTATGATGTGAGCGGGCGGGTGGCAGACCGGTTTGGTATTGGCGTGGAAGGAGTATCCATTTATCACAGCGCTGCTGAATCAGTCTCCGCCGACGGGGAAGGCTTTTGGACAATTCCCCATTTATCAGGCCGCGACACCCTCTGGCCTGTGGCGCAGGGATTCACCTTCACGCCGTTATCTGTGGAGGTCGATGGCCCCGCCAGCAATATTCTGTTCGAAGCCAGCCGGATCCCGGACGCCACCGAAGCCATGCTTTTCAACTGGTTCAGCCAGCAGCAACTGGACAACGGCCTGCTGGAGAGCGCCGAAAACGGGAACATCGTTTCCCTCTACGACAACGCCCTGGCGGCCATGGTGTTCATGCTGAGGGGCAATGTGGCAAGGGCAGAAAAAATCTTTGATTTCTTCAACGCCCGCATCACAACAGAACTCAAAAGCGGCCCGGGCGGGTTTTCTCAACTGCGGGAACGCAATGGCACTCCGAACAACCACCGCTGGATGGGCGACAATGCCTGGCTGCTCATTGCCCTGAATACCTACAAATCCCTCACAGGCAGCAACCGTTACGACCTCCTCGCCGCTGAACTCAGCAACTGGCTGATAAGCCTGCAAGACAGTGACGGCGGACTTTTTGCCGGTTACGACGCCAGCGGGGCCCTGATGAACTACAAAGTAACCGAGGGCAATATCGATGCCTTCAATGCCATTTCCGGCTACACGAGTTTTCACAGCCGCCTGCTGGGCTTTTTGAAACGCGATCGCTGGGATGCCGCCACGCAGAGCCTGGTGTCCTGGCCCGGGAATCCTCCCTACCTCTTTGCCCTGGACCTCCACCCGTGGAGCTATTCGATTTTCGAGCAGTTTCCCGTTGCGACCCTCACGGAAGCCCGGCGTTTTTTGACCACCCAAACCGCCACAAATGGGGTGGAAGTCACAGGGTACTGCTTCGACGAAGACAAAGACGCAGTGTGGCCGGAAGGTACCGGGCAAATGGCCGTTGCCTTTGGTCTGGCAGGCATGACGCAGGAAAAGGAGCTGCATCTCAGCGAGTTGAAAAAACTGCTGATTCAGAGTCAGGTCTATGCCAACGCAGCGGGATTCCCCTATGCCAGCAATCCGGCGACGGGTTACGGTGCCGATGCCCTCTGGCCGGGGGCTGATACCAACATCGCCCTTTCCGGCGCAGCCTGGTATTTGTTTGCCGCATTCGATTTTAACCCCTTTGCAGCGGGGCGCAGAAAAGACATTCCTGCCGGAGAGAGGTTTTGGGTAGAGTGAGTGGCTGAAAAGCGGTATGTTAGCAACACCTAACGACGAGTATGGCACCCGTTTTTTTCGAAACCGAATACAAGTTCAGGTTGTGGCTCGAGCAGAATTATGAAAGCGAAGCCGAGCTGTATGTGGGATTTTACAAAGTGGGCTCGGGCAAACCATCCATGACCTGGTCGCAATCCGTGGACCAGGCCCTTTGCTTTGGCTGGATAGATGGAGTGCGAAAGACTATCGCCAAGGAAAGCTACTGCATCCGGTTTACGCCCCGGAGAAAGTCAAGCGTCTGGAGTGCTGTCAACATCCAAAAAATAGAACAACTCACCGAAGCTGGTCTCATGACGCCAGCAGGGCTGGAGATCTACAACCAGAGAAGTGACAACAAGGCCCACGGCTACTCTCAGGAGACACGAATAGCAGTCCTGGACCCTGATTTGGAGCAGATATTCAGGCAGGAGGAGGAGGCATGGGAGTTTTTCACGAGCCAGGCACCTTCCTACCAAAAGGTCATGACCCACTGGATCATGAGTGCCAAACAGGAAAAAACGAGGCTCTCCCGGCTTGAAAAAACAATCTCAGAAAGCCGTCAGCGCAGAAGGATGATGTAATGATTCAAATGCCGGGATCGGTCAAATGACGTTGTTCACTCTGGCCGCCCGGATACCAAAGCAGGCAAAGATTCTGACAGCCCATTTTGCACCCCGCCTGCTTTTCAGAAAAAAAAACAGCAAGGGAAACAGAGAGATTGGAGTATCTTCAATGGTTATTTCCTGTTGGTTCAGTCAGACGAATGATACAGCCAGCCGGTCCTGCCCGAAGGCCTTGAACCATTTCCACACAACCGCTGCTTTCCTTCCCAACCCTGATACTTGTTTTCTCCGATGCGACTCCATTTCCGGTTTCCGTTGCTGCCTGCCATTGGCCTTTCCCTTTGTTTGTACTCCTCTTTGCCCGCACAAGCCCAGACCAGCGGTTCCACCCGGCTCTGGAGACCTGAGCTGCCAGCGGCTGCGCTGGAGGCTGAAGGCGAACGACACATTTTACCTGATGCCTTTCAGGTGTTTGAGCTGAATATGAGCACCCTGCGCAGCCAATTGGCGGAGGCTCCCCTGGAATTCAGCCCGGAGTTCAAAGAGCGGGCTGTTGTTGTGGAAATACCCCTTCCGGATGGAGTGCTCGTGCGCTTTCATGTGTGGGAGTCGCCGGTCATGGAGCCGGGCCTTGCAAGCCGATATCCCGGCATTCGCACCTACGCCGGGCGGGCCAGCCATGACGCCTCCATGAGCATTCGCTTCGACCTCACCCCACAGGGCTTTCACGCGATGATGTTCACCCGAAAGTTTGGCACAGTGTTCATCGATCCGCTGTTTCAGGGCCAGGACAAACTGTATCAGGTCTATGCGAAAAAGGATTATGGTGCCGATATCAAACGAAATTTTTCCTGCTCCCTTCACGATACCCACGGCGACGACACCAGCCCTGAGCACAACGGAATCGAGCTGTTTGGCGATTGCAGCCGCCACATTTACCGCATGGCGTTGTCATGCACCGGCGAATATGCCCAGTTTCATGGCGGCACCAAACCGCTGGTGCTGGGCGCCATGGTAACGACGATGAACAGAGTCAACTTCGTTTTCGAGCAGGATTTTGCCGTGCGAATGAACCTCGTGGCCAATACCGACACCCTCATTTTCCTTGATCCCCTTACCGATCCCTTCACCAACGACAATGGCGGACTGCTGATCGATGAAAATATTTCCATCACAGACAGCCTGATCGGAGAAAGCGACTTTGACATTGGCCACGTTTTTGGCACCAGCGGAGGCGGCGCGGCTTTTTATGCGGTGGTTTGCGACCCGTTTTTCAAAGCAGGCGGCTTTACCGGGCTCACTTCGCCGGTCGGCGACCCTTTCGATATTGACTATGTGTCGCACGAAATCGGGCATCAGTTTTCGGGCAGCCACCCCTTTCGGGGTTGCGGCAACAACAGTGTGCCTTCCCCGACTGCCGTGGAACCAGGCAGCGGCTCCACCATCATGGCTTATGCAGGGATCTGCGGTGACAATGTCCAGAACAATTCCGACGCCTACTTTCACGGATATAATCTGGAGGAAATGTCTGGTTTTGTCGTGCTCGGCGACGGCCAAACCTGCGGCACACACATCTCCTTCAACAATGCCTCGCCTGTGATCAGCGGGAGCGCCCAGTCTCATGTGATTCCGGCGAATACGCCCTTTTTCCTGACGGCCCAGGCCAGCGACCCTGACGGCGACTCGCTCACTTATTGCTGGGAGCAGTTTGACACCGAGCTGAGCCCCCAGCCGCCCCTGCCCGGCAGCACAGGCGGACCCAACTTCAGGACCTTTTTGCCCACAGAAAGCCCAACCCGTTATTTCCCTGCCCTGTCCTCGCTGGCAAATGGCGGACCCTTTACCTGGGAAGTGCTCCCGGCAGTGTCGCGCGATCTGCACTTCCGCGTGTCGGTTCGCGACAACGCCGTAGGAGGAAGCTGCACCGGGCAGCAGGACGCTACCGTGACTGTGACCGACATTGCCGGACCATTTGTTGTAACGAATCCGGATACGACCGGCATCATCTGGGCTTCCGGCGGTCAGGAAGTGGTGTACTGGAACACTGGAAACACCCAGTTTGCCCCCGTGAGCTGCAGTGAAGTGGACATTCTGCTCTCCACAGACGGCGGCCTCACCTACCCGATTGTGCTGGCCAGCAACGTTCCCAACAATGGCTTGTACCCGGTTCAGGTGCCTGGAATCAGCACCAATTCTGCCAGGGTCATGGTGGTATGCTCGGAGAACATCTTCTTTGACATTTCCAATCAGAACTTCAGCATCCAGGCTCCTGCGCTGGGATTTGCCCTCCAAACCAACCCAACCGGCTTCGTCTCCTGCGGCTCTGATTCGCAAACTGTTGCCCTGAGCGTGAGCAGTGCCGGTGGCTTTGCCGGACTTGTCACCCTCTCTGTCGCGGGCCTGCCGCAGGGCGTAACCGGAACGTTCGCCCAAAACCCCGTGACAGCTGGCAGCCAGACTCAGCTCATTCTCAATGGATTGACTGCGATTCCCGCCGGACAATCCACAATTGTCATCACCGGAAACGGAAACGGCGGCAGCCAGACTGCTACCTTTCTGCTGAACATCACTCCGCCGCTGCCTGCCACGCCTGTTGTCACGGTCATTCCGGTGAACGGAGCCACCCAGGTTCAGCCAGCGCCCTGGCTGGTGTGGAGCGCAATTCCTGATGCCAGCACCTACACTGTTCAGGTAGCCAGTGATCCCGGATTCGCCTCCCTGCTACTTCAGCAAAGCGGAATCAGCGCCAACCAATACCAGGTTCCGGTTAGCTTTCCGCTGCAAACGACCCTTTACTGGCGGGTGAAAGCAGAAAATGACTGCGGAGAAGGCAATTTCGGACCCTCATCTTCCTTCTCCACAACAGGATCCGTCTGCACCACCCTCGTGGCAACGGGCCTGCCGGTGGTACTTGATCCGGTTGATCCGGACACCGTGTATGCGACAGTTGCCCTGCCAGTTTCAGCGGGAATTACCGATGTGAACGTTCCTGTTTTGACCGGCACCCACGACTACATGCGGGATGTTCGGTTCACCCTGATCAGTCCGGCAGGAACGGCTTCGATTCTGTCTGGCCCTGTGTGTGAGGGCGAAAGGGACTTCAACATCCGGTTTGACGATCAGGCCACAGCTCCCTACAACACCATTCCCTGCCCGCCTACAGACAGCGGTTTGTACCAGCCCAAATCCCCACTGGCAACCTTCAATGGCGAAGACGGACTGGGTGTGTGGACGCTGGAAATGGCTGATGTGGAGGCACCCGACGGCGGATCTCTGACCAACTGGTCGCTGGAGCTTTGCTATGCAACCCCCGCGAATACGGGTTGCAACCTGACAGCCGTCCCGGTGCTGTCGAATGCTGGCTGCGTACCCTGCGGCACTGAGGTGACATTTGCTCTGAGCAATGCCACAGGGGCTACCGGCTATCTTTGGAATGATGGCGCTACAGACGCGCCACGGGCCAGCCTGTGCCAGGGCAGTTACAGCGTTACAATCGTGGATGCCGCCAGTTGCAGCACCACGGTGAATGTTGTCGTGCCTGCTGTTTCGCCTGCGCCGCTGGTGCTGAGCGCCAGTGCCAGTCCGTCGCAGGGCGGAGACGGCACGGCTTCCGTGACAACAACAGGTGGCCAGGCCCCTTACACCTACCTTTGGAGCAATGGCGACACAACTGCCACCATTCAGCAACTGGCCCCGGGCAGCTACACCGTAACTGTGACCGATGTCAATGGCTGCTCGGAAACGGCGACAGTTGTTGTGGAAGGAATTTTGAGCGTGGAAGAGCAAATGGGACTGCAGGACTTTCTTGTGATGCCCAACCCCGGCAGCGGGGAGTTCCGGGCGCAGCTGGAATTTGCCAGAGAAGAGGAGTTCATGGTGGCTGTATATGCAGCGAATGGCCAGTGCCTGGAGCGGGCTAGCCACCGCGGCCAGCGGCTCAATCTGGTTTTTGACCTAGCCGGTCAAAGCGAGGGGCTCTACTTCCTTTCAGTGCGGACCGCCCGCGGCAGCATGACAAGGTCGGTTTTGCTTGTAAAATGAGGAAGCGAAAGATCTGCTACACCAGCTGGCGGCAACGGCTTGGTGGTTTGCCGGGGCGCGCCGGGAGAGTGTAGTGTTTAGATTGATCCCAGGCCGGGAAGTGTCGACTAAATAAGTCACTCCTGAAAAATCCAAAAATTGGCCTTCAGAGCTTGGAAACCCAGAAAAGGGAAAAAACGCTGGGATATCCCATGGAAATGGGCGATATGACAATGAGGAAAAGTCTGGAGGGCAGGCCATCCACGCAAAACATCCCAATCAGTCGCAACAAAACTTTCTATTTCCATTGCTCAAGGATCAGCCCACCCCGGAGCACCCGCTCTATGCCAGGCGTGAAAGCGAACTGCTGCCCTGCTATTCAGACAAAGGCCGACCTGCCAAGCCCATCCGCCTGCTGGCGAGGCTAATGCCGCCCGGCAACTCGACGACCCTGGCGACGAGATAGTGATGGCCAAAAGGAAGTCGGGTAAGTGATTCATTTTTAGGAGCAGTATTGGCGTTACGCCGGTTGATTCCTTGAGCGTGGGCTAACCCAACAGCCCTCCGGGCTTTCACGAGCCCTCTCCCCGCTCCATCAGCCGGTGCAGCCATTTTCCCTTCTCTTCATTTTTCCCCAAAAACAGCTCCAGCAAATAGGTACCCACTTCCTCCGCACTGAACCAGCGCTCATTGACCAGGCCCTGCCGGGCCCGCTGCCGGGTGTTGACCGGCCCCAGCACCAGCTCATACACGCGGATGCCCGTGGGCCGAAGCTCCGCCTGCAGGGTGTGAACAAGGCTTTTCTGCGCCGCTGCTGCCATCGCCACTGGCCCCGCCATCGGGTAGGCCTGCTCCGCAGAAAAGCCGTTGATGTGCACATAGCAGCCCGTTCTCGGACTCAGCAATGGAACATACCCCTTGATCGCCAGAAAATGGCTGCTCAGGTTATTCGTCAAAATTTGCTGCCATGCCTCAAACGTGATTGAGGTGATCGGCAGGCCCTGCCACCAGCCGCCCAGCGAGGCCACCACCAGGTCCAGGTGGTGAAACCGCCGCAAAATCTGCTTCTGCATCTCGTGAACGCCCTCCCAGCACTCCAGATCGCCTTCGATCGTGATGAGATTTCCGCTGGGAAAATCGCCCACGTACTCCCTCAGTTCCAAGGCTTTGGCTGCCGAGCGCACCGGCACGATTACCAGCGCATCCTCCGCCAGCAGGCTGGCCACGATGCCTTCTCCTACGCCGCCTGTTCCGCCCGCTACGAGGGCTATGGTATTGGTCAGGGATTTCATGACAAATTGGAAGGAAAATCATTCAATTGGCCTGCAAAGCCGCACATTCAGGCCACTTCTCAGGCCTCAGGAGCGATAGGCTCATCGGTGGTTTCCTGAACCGGAGCGAGATGCCCGGAAAGGAGCAAATGGGTTTCGATATGGCGAATGATGGCCCGGTTGATGTTGTCGAGCGACTCATGGCTCCAGCCGCCGATGTGCGGGCTCAGCATCACCTCCTTGCGCGCAAACAGGCTTTGATACAGGCGGTGCTCCTCTGAGCTGAGCACATCCAGCCGCTCGTTGGGCAGCACATCGAGGGCCGCAGCCACTACCTTGCCCTGATCCAGGGCACGAAGCAGTGCCGCCAGGTCCACAATCGGGCCGCGGGCCAGGTTGAGCAGGGTGATGGGATGGTGAAAATGGTCGAAGAAAGAGTCGTTGGCCCAGCGGCGGGTTTCGGGGGTAAGGGGCACGTGGAAGCTGATGATTTCGGCCTCCTGGTAGATCTGCTCCATGTCGGCCTCCTGCACGAAGGCATCGCTGAAGCCGGTCCTGTATATGTCGTGAGCGAGCAGCCGCATGCCAAAGCCGCTGAGCTTGCGGGCCACAGCTTGTCCGGTGTGACCATACCCGATGATGCCCATGGTTTTACCGCCGATTTCCCTGCCCCGGTTGGCTTCGCGCCGCCAGATGAACTGCCGCACCTCGCGGTCGGCAATTGCCAGCCTGTGGCGCAGGGCCAGCAACATCCCCACAGCCTGCTCCCCCACCGAGTCGGCGTTGGCGCCCGGTGTGCAAAGGGCTTTGGCCCCTTTCTCTGCCAGGTATGCCTCGTCGATATGGTCCATGCCCACCCCCGCCCGGATGACGAGCTTCAGGCGCGGTGCCCGGTCAATCGCCTCGCGATCCACCCTGATCTGGCTGTTCAGCACCAAAATATCGGTCTCCGCCAGGCGGTGGAGAATGTCCACGCGGCTGGCTCCCGGCATGTACACCACCTTCACGGGGAGTTTTTTCAGGTCGGAGAGCCAGGGATCGGGATAGGAGTCAATGATGAGTACCTGCATAAACCGAAGATACAGAAAGCCACAGAATGCGCTGCACAGTTCCTGATCTTTCCTTGCAGCGGGGGCTAATTTCTGATAATTTGCCGTTTCACCGACCTTTTTTCAACCAAAAACAAGCATGGTCATTAAGCACATCTTCGGGCTCCTCCTGCTTGGCTGGGGCAGCCTCCTGGCGCAGGAGCCGGACAGTCTCCGGCAGGAAGCCCGGGTCCATATTGCGGTGCTTTGTTCCGACAGCCTGGCCGGGCGCGGCTACCAGCAGGAAGGCCACACGAAAGCTGCCCGCTACCTCGCACGCCAGTTTGAAGCGCTGGGCCTGCAGCCCCTTCCGACGGGGCAGCCTGCCACGCCTGCTTATTTTCAGCCGTTTGGGTTTGCCACCAACCTCGTAATGGGCGGGAGCCTGGAGGTGGACGGGGCGACGCTGGGCATCGGGAAGGATTTTTTGGTGGACAAATACGCCGGCAGCGGGAAAGCCGAAGGCAAACTGCTCGATCTGGGGTATGGGCTGGAGAAAGGGAAAATGAAAAAAGCTGCCGGTCGCATCGTGGTGATCCGGGAGGGCTGGCCCGAAGGCATCACCGAAGAACAGAAGCAGGCCAGCCTGGCTTCGGGGCTCGACCGGGTGCTGGCACTGGCCAAGGCCGGGGCCTCGGCTGTCATTTTGCTGCAGCCCAAGCTCACACATGGCTTTGTGGGCGAGCACCTTCGCATCCCCGTTCTGAATGTGCTGGAAGCATCCTGGCCTGCGCAGGCCAGGAAGGCCGCGCTTTCTGCCAGCACCCAAAGCCAGCGCATCCGCTCCCAGAATGTGATCGGCTATCTGCCCGGCAGCCACCATCCTGATCGCTTTGTGGTAGTCTGTGCCCACTACGACCACCTCGGCACCATGGGCAGCGCGGTGTTTCCGGGTGCCAACGACAACGCCTCCGGCACGGCGATGCTGCTGTCCATGGCCCGGCATTTTTCCCGGCCCGGGCACCAGCCCCGGCACAGCATGCTGTTCATCGCCTTTGGCGCGGAGGAAGTGGGCCTCATCGGCTCTAATTTCTATGTGAGCCAGCAGCCAATCGTGCCGCTTGACAGCATGGCATTTTTGCTCAACCTCGACCTCATGGGCAATGGCGTGGATGGCATCATGGCCGTGGGCGGAAAAACCTTTCCAGAGCGCTTCGACAAGCTTGTGGCCCTCAACGACACGCTGAAGGCTGTGCCGGTGGTGCGGGCCCGGCCCAATGCCCCCAACAGCGATCATTACTGGTTTCTGGAGAAAGGCGTGGAAGGATTTTTCATTTACACCCTCGGCGGTCCGCCGCATTACCATGACGTAAACGACGTTCCCGCCAACCTGGAGCTGTCGCGCTACCCGGAGGTGAGGAATTTGCTGGTAGCGTTTCTGGAGGAAGTGGATGGGGGGGAGTGAGGCGCAGGACATCCGCCATCACCCCTCAGGCTCCGCCTTCACAATCTTCGAAATCAGCACCTTGTCAACCCGGTTGCCGTCAAGGTCCATCACCTCGATGCGATATCCCAAAAAATCGAAATGATCGCCCACCCTCGGCAGTCTGCCCATTTCCTGAAACACAAACCCTGCCACCGTGGAGTATTCAATTTCCTCAAAATCAATGCTGAAGCCCTCGATGACTTCGGGCAATTTTTCGATCGCAGCGTCGCCATTCATCAGCACCGACTTGTCCTCGCGCACAAAATAATCGGGCTCAAAGGCCTCCCCCTCATTGGGAATGTGGCCCACAATGTTTTCCAGGATGTCGTGCAGGGTGATGATGCCTTCCAGCCCGCCATATTCATTGACCACACAAGCCAGGTGGGTTTTCTTTTCACGAAGCTGATCCAGTACATCCTGCGCCTCGGCATGAACCGGTACCACAACCGGAGGGGTCATCAGGGTGTTCAGGTCGGCAAGCCCGCCCAGCAGCCGTGCCTTGTAGTAGTCGCGCAGGTTCATCAAGCCCCGAAACTCGTCCAGGCTGCCCTCACAGCAGAGAATTTTGCTGTGCACAAACGTTGCTGCCTGCTCTGCCACCTCCTCGCTCGTCCACTCCAGGTCCACCCATTCCACATCCACCCTCGGCGTCATCAGGTGGCGGGCTTTTTTGTCAGAAAAGTAAAAGACGTTTTCGTGAATGGTGTTCTGCTCCTGCTCAATGACCCCGGAGGTGGAGGCCATTTTGATCATTTGCCGCAACTCTGACTCCGTGAGCAGGTCTGTTCTTTTTTTGATGCCGATAAGGCCGTTGATAAAATTCGTCGAAGCAGAAAGCAGCCAGACAAACGGGTAAAAGCCTTTGGAAAAATAGAAAATGACAGGAGCCACCCGAATGGAAATGGCCTCGGGATTGCTCATGGCGATGGTCTTGGGCACCAGCTCGCCGATCACAATCGAGAGGTAAGTGATGGCGATGATGGTGAGGGTAAGGGCAATTTGTGAGGCGTATGGGGCAACGGCAGGGAATTGTTCAAAAAATGGGGCCACGTCACTAGCGATGCTGGTGCCACCAAACACACCGGTCACGATGCCGATCAGGGTAATGCCTACCTGTATGGCTGAAAGGAAGCCTTCGGATTCTTCGAGCAACTTCAATGCGGTGCTGGCACCGCGGCTGCCTTTTCGTTTTTCCTGTTCCAGCCTGGATGCTTTGCTGGAAACAAGGGCAATCTCTGACAAGGCAAAAAAGCCGTTCAGGAACATCAATGCAATCAGGACGAGGATTTCCATGTTGGGCGGGTTGGGTCAGGGGATCTGTTGTGCTGGCAAAGTTAAACAGAAAGATACGTTTTGAGGTTGTCGTGGCAAATTCGCTTCACCAGCTCACCCAGCCAGGCTTCGTCATGCGGAATCAGCCCCGCAGCTACGTCCTGACCGAGTTTTCTGCACAAAATTCGCCGGAAATACTCATGCCTCGAAAACGACAAAAAGCTCCGGCTGTCGGTCAGCATCCCGATAAAATGGGCCACGAGCCCGAGGCTTGACAACACTTCCAGGTGCTCTTCAATGCCGTTTTTCTGGTCCAAAAACCACCAGGAAGCTCCCCATTGCACTTTGCCAGCCACCTCGCCATCGCAGAAAGTGCCTGCCAGCGACGCAAACACGTGGTTGTCCGCCGGGTTCAGGTTGTAGAGAATGGTTTTGGGCAGGGAATGATTCAGTTGAAGGCGGTCCAGCAAATGGGCCAGCCCCCGCGCCTGCGGATAGTCGCCAATGGCATCCCAGCCGGTGTCTTTGCCCATGCTGGCCATCGCCAGGCTGCTGTTGTTGCGCATCGCTCCAAGGTGAAGCTGCATGATCCAGCCTTTGCGCGCATAAATTTCCCCCAGATGAAACAGCAGGGTGGCCTGGTATTGGTCCGTCTCCTCTCTGGTCAAAGGAATCCTCAGCCTGATTTTGTGAAAAATGGCATTCGCCCCCTCATCCGAAATCTGGGCGTAGGGCACATGCGTCAACCCATGGTCCGACATCCGGCAGCCCGCCGCCTGGAAATAATCGGCCCGCTCCTCCAGGGCATTCAGCAGGTCCAGGTAATGCTCCATTTCCGAGCCGGTTACCTCGCCGAGCCTGTCGAGATAGGCGTTTGTCGCCGCAAGGTCTGTCACCTGCAGGGCCGCATCGGGCCGGAAACTGGGCACCATCCGCAGGGGGCCGCCTTCGTCCTGCATCGCCAGGTGGTGGCGCAGGTCGTCGCAGGGGTCGTCTGTCGTGCCGAGCCATGTCACCTTCCAGCTTTCCAGTAAAGCGCGAACCCTGCCCGGCTCGCTCCCAAGAAACTCATTGCACTGCTCGTAAATCCCCCTGGCACTGGCCGGGTTGAGCAATTCGCTGATGCCAAACGGCTTTTTCAGTTCCAGATGGGTCCAATGAAACAGGGGATTCCGAAAGGTAAAGGGCACTGTGCCAGCCCATGCTTCCATTTTCTCCCAGTCGCCCGCGGCTCCGCTGCAAAAATGCTCCTTCACCCCGTGGATGCGCATCGCCCGCCACTTGTAATGGTCGCCGTCCAGCCAGGCTTCGGTGAGGGAGCGAAACTGATGGTTCCCCGCGATCTTCGCCGGATCAAGGTGGTTGTGGTAGTCAATCACTGGCTGTTGAGCGGCCACTTCGTGGTACAGCCGTTGGGCAAGGGGGGTGTCAAGCAAAAAATCGGGCCGGGCAATGGGGTTCATGGAGGGAATGCTGAAAAGGCTGAAAAACAGAATTATTTCGCCTGTTGCAAGCAACAAAAGGCTATGCCGGAGAAGAATAGCCGAACCTACAAAAACTCCCCGTCTTCCCGAAAGGGATATTCCATCAGGAGCAGGAGGCCACGGTCGAGGCTGAGGTCTTCGTAGAGGGTTTTGTAGAGGGCCTGGGTAATGGGGCAGGGAAATTTGTAGTAGGCGGCGAGTGCATGCACCAGGCTCACGGTTTTGATGCCTTCGGCCACTTCGTCCATGCTGGTAACGATGGCGCTGAGGTGCTCTCCCCTTCCGAGGCGATAGCCAACGGTGTAGTTACGGCTGCGCGGGCTGGAGCAGGTAGCCACGAGGTCGCCGATGCCTGCGAGGCCGAGGAATGCCTTCGGGTCGGCCCCCAGTGCCTTGCCGATGGTGGCCATCTCGGCCAGCCCCCGTGTGATGAGCAGTGCCAGGGTGTTGTCGCCGTAGCCCATCCCGTTCAAAATACCCGCCGCAATGGCCATGATGTTTTTCAGCACCCCGGCCAGCTCAATGCCCAGCAGGTCTTTGTTGCCGTGAACCCTGAACATGCTGCTTCGCAGCGCCACCTGGCCTGCACGCACCACTTCCTCAAACCGCGAAGCCACCACCGTGGCAGCAGGCTGCTCGTCAGCAATTTCAGAGGCCAGATTGGGACCAGCCATGCAGCCAATTCGCCGCACAACAGACTCCTCCATGATCACCTCCGACATCGTTTTCACCCGTTCTCTCTCCAAAGCGCCCAGGCTGCTCAAAGTTTCACCCTCTTTCAGCTGAATGTCGAAGCCTTTGGTGGCGTGAATCATCAGGTGGTCGGGGCAGAGAAAGGGTGACAATCGTCGCATGAGTTCCCGAAAATTCTCCGAAGGAATTACAGGAATAAGCAGCTGGCAGCGCCCGGCCAGGAACTCGAGGTCGTTGGTGGCAACCACCCTGGGGTGCAGGTCGCGGCCCTCCCACTGGCGGGTAGCTGTGAGAGCTTCCACCACTTCGGGGCGGCGGGCAAACAGGATGACGTCTTTGTTTTTGGCCAATAGATTAGCCACTGCAAAGCCAAAACTTCCTGCGCCTACCACGCCCACCGGCGAATCAGAGGTAGTGTTCAAGGCCATATCCTACGAGGCGATTGTGGTAATAATAGAGCAAATTCATGCTTTCCGTAGCAATCAGGGCTTCGTTTTCAAAAATCAGCGGGCGCTTGTCGTGGTAAATGCCCAAATTTTTGATGCCGTGTTCAATGATAGAAGCCGTGTCGTTGATCATGTGCTGGGCAAGATGCACCTTCCCGCGGTCGGCAAGGCCGCGAAGCCGCTGCATGGCGCGCTCGCAAGCCAGGGCAAAATCCGCCCTCGGCAGTTGCCGCGACTCTTCCGGCAAGCGAAGCACCCCATACAAATCCAAATGCTTGTGGCGCGCTTTGAACATCTGAAAAGCCACAAAAGCCACCAGATGCGAGGAAAACACGTGGTTCTCCACATGATAGCGCTCCACCAGCTTTTCGCCCAGCATCCGGGTGTATTCGTTGTCGCGCTGAGGGTCCTTGGTGATTTGCCCCCCCGATTTGAAGTAGGCCTTGATGTCGATGATCCGCCCTGAAGGATCATGGCTCAGGCCATTTTCATCCACAAAGTTTCCAAACAAATCCATCGGCTTGCCAAAGGCCAGGGCAATGTCGGAACTGGACCTGAAAAAGGACCAGATGAACGACATGAATTTGAGGTAGGAAGAGGATTCGTCGTTGAGCAAATAATACTGTTCCTGGCCGGTGCGGGTGAGGTGCTGGCGAATGAGCGAATTGGCTTCCAGCACAAAGTGGTAGCTCATCACCATGGGCACCACGAAGATTTTTTCCGAAACGCCCCTGGGCTTGGTGATAAAATTGCGGCGCTGGGCTTCCATGGCGGTGCCCAGCAGGCCGAGTTTGAGGCTTTTTTCGATCTCGCCGGATCTGGAGCGGGTTCCGCCCGGAAAAAAAAGGCTGTGAACGCCCTCCTGGATCGCAACAGTGGAGTAGGCATCGAGGGTGCTCCGGTAAATGGGGTTTCGCTTGCGGCGATCCACCCGGTAGGCCCCAAGCCGGTTCATGAAATAGGCCAGCACCTGGTTGTTGAACAGGTTGAGCCCGGCTCCATAAATGAAAGCGGGCATCCCGATGGCATGAAGGCCCCAGCCAACCAGGATCGAATCCACGTTGCTCAGGTGGGTGGGCACCAGGATCACGGTTCCCTTTTTCGCCAGGTTGCGGATTTCCTGAATATGTCCGAGCAAATGAACCCTTTCCTGCAACTGAACACTGTGCCAGATCAGGGATTTAAGGGTTTTACCAGCTGATGCGTTGAGCAAAGTGGAGAAAAAGAAGGGAAGGAACCGCTTGGCAAAATGGTAGGACCCCGGCTTGAAGGTGTTCACGATCTCGTGGGCATACCGGCTGCTGATGTCGCGCAGCATCCGCTGGGTCCGGGCGTCGAAGGCGTTGGGGTCTTGTTCCAGTTGTTCATTCAGCACCAATTCCCGCTTGATGCCCGACCAGAAGGAAGGCTCATCTTTTGGATCTACCTTCCAGGGCTCTTCCTTCATGCGAATCCGCTCCAGGAACATGGTTCGCTCAACCAGGTCGGACATAGACTGCCCTTCGTGGCGGGCATAGTCGCGCATCCGTTCCATCGCATCCTCCATCACCTCGCCCAAAAACTGGTCTTTTCGGGTGAAGAGTTTGGCAATGGGCCACTCGTAGATATCCGGGATTACCGGCTCGTAGAGGATGCCTTCTTTGATATAATGCTGGATTGATTCCATGTGGAGTGGGTCACCCGGAATGGGGCCGGGGAGAGCGAAATTGGGATTTTCTGGGCGAAACGGGAAAAACTTCAGACTGCCATCACGGTAATGACGGTGTTGCTGGCGTTCCAGTCGTCGCCACCGCTGTCTGTGCCCACCGTGTCAAAGATCAGGGATCGGGTTCCTTCTTCCCCAACAGAGCGGGTTTCTGCCCTTGGCGCTTCAATTTCTTCCTGCTTCAGCGAGCCAGGCTGGAGTTCTGTGGTGGCAAAAATGGCCTTAAGAACTTCGGTCGTTTCGGTTCTGCCACGTTGCAGGTGTCCCGGCGAAATGCCCACCCGAAACGCCCTGCCATTCAGGGCAAATGCCTCGGCACCCGGCTCCAGCCACAACCCGCCCTGCGCCAGAAGGCCCGGCTCCACCTCAAACTGGCTGCTCAGGTAAAGCAACGAAACATAAAGTTTCTCGCCGCTGCGGTTGCTGATCCGCACCCGGAATGCCGGCGCAGGTTTGTTGGCCTCCACCTTCATCTGGTAGCCCAGCCCGCCCGGCGAAATCACCGCGTCGCCGGTGGCTTCCAGCAAATCCACCCGGATCGCATTGCTGGCAAGGCGGCTGCCCGGGTTGCTCATCTTCAGGGTGCGCTCCCATTGGGCAATGTGGACAAGGTCTTTGGCCACGCCCCGTGCCTGCTCCACAGAATAGCCATCCAGTTGCCGCACAAGGGGCTGGTCGTCAGCATCTGTGGATTTCAGCAGGGTGTACCGGTTGTTTTTTACAAGCACATGGTAGGTTGCCTGGCGGGGATCGGTTACCAGTTGCAGATAGGTGGCCGGGCCGCCCGCTTCGCCCAGGGCCACAGTGGCAGTGTTCACGCCGTGGGTGTTGTCGCCGCGAACATGAACGCGAAGCTTTTCCCCTGCCAGCTCAGACACTACGCTGCGGTATTGCTTGGTTTTGTCGAGCTGAAGGCTTCCTTCCTCCCGCACCGAGCTTCTCGCTGCCTCCACTCCTTTTATCGACACAAATCCTTTGGCCTTTTTGCGGTCTAGCAAGTCGGCTTCAATGGCTTGCGGGTCATAAACTGCCAGGCGGGTTTGGCCTGTGCCAACAGCAGGAATTCCATTTGCAGCGCCAGCATCCACTTCCCAGCCACGGGTGTTGTGGTGGGAGAGGTAAAAATAGTTTTGGTTCTGGGCGAGGCTTCCACCGAGAAACTCCAGGCGCAAGTCGGCGGCCTCCGCCGCGTAGAGCTGTGGCGACTGGTCGGAGGTGCGCTGTTTGACGAGGCTGCGAACCTGCCGAACCACGTCTTCATAGGACAACTGGCCGGTGACGCCGGAGAGCACTTCGAGCAGGCTGTAGGTGAAAACTCCGCGGGGCGAGCCACCGAGCTGGGTTTCTTTGGCTAATTGAAAAGGCTGCGTTGCCGACAAGGCCACGTGGCGAGGGGTGGGCACTGCCAGGCGTTCGCTGCTGGTAGCTCCCGAAAAGGAAAACGCGCCACGGCTGCTGGCCATTTCGCGCGGCAAAATATAGCTGTCCAGCGGTCGAAGTCCGTCAAAATCAGGGGTTTGTCGCACACGCGTGCCTGCGGGGGAGGCTTCCACCATAGCCGCCCGGGTTCCTGAGCCGGAGTTGCAGCAATCCATCACCACCGTCAGGCTGGCCCCTTTTTTGGTCACCAGGTCGATCAGGGTAGCTAACTCCTTGTCGGCCAGGTCCATGCCGTCCGGCTGGCGGCTGTCGTAGCAAACGATGGTTTCGTTTTTGCGGTCTTCTTCCAGGGGCCAGAACAACTTGTGGGCAGGTTCCTGCGACCCGTGGCCGGAGTAGTAAAACACCACCATGTCGCCCTGTTTGGCCTGGGTAAGGTGTCGTTCAAACTGCTCCACGATTTTGAGGCGGGTGGCGTCCTGGTTTTGAAGGATATTGAGGTGAAGGGGAATGCCTTTGCGGCGCGTGCGGAGTTCGACGAAATCGGCGAAAGCGCGCATGTCGTTGACACATCCCTCCAGTGCTGGCACGGGGGATTGATATTTGTCGATGCCCACCATGAGGGCGAAGACATTCTTGGCTTGCATAGCGAAAAATGTGGTTGGAAGAATATCAGCAGGGGAAGCAGGCACGGCGCCCGGAGCGAAGCAAATTTTTCCGGGCGTTCGGCTGTTTCAAATACGTCAAATATCCGGGTTGGAGCAAAGCATTGTGGAAAGAAAGCGATGGGGCATAGATGCAAAAAGCCCGGCAGCTGACTTGCTGCCGGGCTTTTATGGGGTACGGAAGAGCTCAGGTGCTCAGCCGTCTTCGTAACTGGTCATGGTGGCGTCGCCCCAGAGTCGTTCGAGGCGATAAAACTCGCGGCGATCCTTTAAAAAGATGTGGATCACAACCGTGATGTAGTCCAGCAGGATCCATTGGCCGCTTTGCATCCCTTCTTTCGAGTGGGCAATTTCACGGGCTTCCTGCTTCATCATGGTCAGTACTGAGTCAGCCAGTGCCTGCACGTGCGTATCTGAGGTGCCGGTGCAAACGACAAAGAAGTCGGAAACGGAGCCGTCAGATTTGCGCAAATCCATGCTCAGAATGGACTTTCCTTTTTTTTCTTGTAGGGCCTTAACTGCCAGGTTGGCGAGGGCCTGCGCTTCGAGCGCGCGTTTTGCCATGCGGTAGGGTTGAAATTGGAGACGACAAAGATAGGATTTCTCACAACCCCGAAGAAGCCCTGCGCGGATTTTCCTTCTCAGATTGGAGAGATGGCGATAAGTTAGCAGTTTATCTTCGCAAAATTACCCTCCTGTCCATGCTGGATCCCCGCCCCTGGTTGCTGGCCGCTCCTCCTGTTCATGAGCCCCCCCTGTGGTTGGGGCGCTCTCTTCACTACCGGCCCTCAGTTGATTCTACCAACGCCTGGGCCATGGAGCAACTCGCCATTGGCGCGGAAGAAGGCCAGGTGTTCCTCACCGATTTCCAAACCCGGGGGCGGGGCCAGCAGGGCACCCTTTGGGAAAGCCAGGCCAGTGAAAACCTCACTGTTAGCCTCCTGTTTAGGCCCGCCAGCATGGGCCATTCGCTTTTTTCCCTCAGCAAGGTCATTGCACTTGGCGTTCACCAAACCATTTCCACCCTGCTTCCCGGCGCCGTGGTACAGATCAAATGGCCCAATGATCTGCTGGTGAACGGAAAAAAAGTGGCAGGCATTCTCCTCGAAAGCCAGTGGGAAGGCAGGAAGCTCAGGGGCACTGTGGCAGGCATCGGCCTGAATGTGAACCAGGTTGCCTTTTCTGATGCAATTCAAAACAGGGCGAGTTCGCTGGCTAGTGAAAGTGGCGAGGCATTCGACAGGCCGCGGGTGCTGTGGGCGCTGCTAGCCGGAATTGAGGCCTGGTATGAGCTGCTTTCTTCCACCTCCCGGGTGGATCGCGCTTATCTTAGTGCTTTGTATGGCTACCAAACCCCCGTTGCACTCCGCTGGAAAGAAGGAGAAGGTAACTTCCCGATCTTGGGTGTGAATGAAGCCGGGCACCTCGCCGTGCAACTTCCCGGCGGCATCCGCCACTTTGACCTCAAAGAAATCGAATTTCTCCTTCCATGACTTTCACCCTCGCCCTCGACATCGGCAACACCCGTGGCAAAATGGCCCTTTTCGACAGCCTAGGGCTGCTGCTGAGCGCCGACTCCGGCCCTGAGGAAGAGCTTTCGGCGCAGGCCCAGGCATGGGCGCAGGCACTTCCGGAGGGAGCAGGGCTTTGCATGGGATGGCTCAGTACCAGCCGCGAGTTGGAGCCAGCCGCATGGGAGTGGCTGAAAAACCGGCCGGAGGGCAGCATAACAAAGGTTCATGCCCAATTGCCCTGGCCTTTTTTACACAATTATCTCACCCCGCACACCCTCGGCGCCGATCGCTTTGCGGGCATCGTGGCGGCGTGCAACCTCGCGCCAAAGCAGCCCGTCTTGGTGGTGGACGCGGGCACAGCCATTACCTACGACCTCGCCACCGCAGAACCCAGGTACCTCGGGGGGGCCATTTCCCCCGGCATTCAAATGCGCTACGACGCGCTCCATCATTTCACCGCCAGGCTGCCAGCCCTCCGTGCAGAAGGAAATCCGCCCGATATTGGGCGATCTACCACCGAAAGCATGCAAACTGGGGTGGAAAAGGCTGTATGCAGCGAAATGGAGGGCCTGATCGTCCACTTTGAACAGCAGATGGGACCGGGTCTGCAAGTATTCCTCACCGGCGGAGACGGGCCATACTTTGAAAAGCAGTTGAAAAGAATCAATTTTGCGGACAAATCGCTCGTCCTGCGCGGGATTTTCTTCATTCTCCAGCATATCGCTTCAACATGACCATCCGCTTTGTTTTACTGGTGACCCTCCTGGCAGGCAGCACCGCTTCGCTCTTCGCCCAGGATCTGACCATCAGTCCTTATTCCCGCTACGGCATCGGCGATATCGTTAGCTCCACCACCACCCGCAACGCCGCCATGGGAGGGCTGTCTGTGGCCACAGACAATTACTACTCTATCAACCGGGTGAACCCCGCCAGTTATGGGGATCTCTATTTCACCACGATGGACATCTCGGCGTTCTGGCAGGCCTCCCAGCTAAGAACCACCGCCGGAGAAGGAACCCGCTACACCGCAGGCATTCAGAACGCTGCATTCGCCTTCCCCTCCAACAAAAACCTGATCCTCACAATGGGTTTTGGCCCCTACAGCAGCGTGGGGTACGACATTTCTGCCAGAAAAAACGTCGTCATAGCCGATTCCAGCCTCATCGAAGAAACTACCTACGCTGGCAGCGGTGGCCTCAACCAGGCTTTCATCGGAGCGGCCGTAAGGGTATTTGACAACAAACTTCGCCTCGGGGTAAACGGGCAATACAACTTCGGCAACACCCGCTATTCCTGGACAAGCCTGCTGTTTCGCTCCGATTCTGTGCAGGCAACCGGCTTTTTGCCCCTCTCCACCACCGAGGATGTGTACCTCAAAGGCTGGATGGTCACCGCAGGTTTTATATATGAAGACACACTCAATGCTGCCAAATACACCACTTTCCGCATCGGCGGGATGATCGACTGGACACCCGGCCTCTCAGGCGACCGCCTTACCCAGGTGAGCAATGGCCTCGTTCGCGACACCCTCGGCGAACTGACCCTCGGCACCGTTGCCCTTCCCACCCGCTTCGGGCTGGGACTCATGGTAGGGCGCTTCGGGCATTGGTCGGTAGGTGCCGATGTGCAATACCAGGACTGGCAGCAGTTTTCCTACTTCGGAGAAGACAACGACCTGGGCCGTGAACTGAAAATTGCCGTGGGTGGCGAACTTACTCCCAACCAGCAGTCGCTCAAATACCTTGCCCGCATCGACTACCGGATGGGCGCCTACCTCAAGCAAACGTATCTCCAGTTTAATGGAGAGGCGGTGAACGATTACGGAGTCACTTTCGGCGTGGGCCTGCCCGCTGATGCGAAAGGAAACTCCCGCTTCAACCGGGGCCGTGCCGTTTCCAGGATCAACATCTCCGCCGAACTGGGCCAGCGGGGCAGCCTTTCCACCGGGCAGCCGCTCGAAGAATTGTATGCCCGCATCCGCATCGGAGCCACCATCAATGACCGATGGTTTGTTCGCCGGGTGATTGATTGATTTTTTCCGGCCACCTTCCCAGGTCTTTTATTTCACAAATACATCAGGTTGCAGCCGCGTAGTTCTGCGTTGTCAATTCGACCCAGCACCTCAAAAGTGCCATCAGGGTGCATGCGCCCAAGGTCGTCGGTGGCGATGAAGGCGCAAGAATGGACATTTGCCAAATCCACCAGCTGAATGCGGCCCGCGCGGCCCGGCGGAACATCCAGCCGGTCGAGGTGGAGGTCGGAGATGCGAACAAGCAGGGTGGAAGAAGGCCGAAACCGAAAACCATCGACTGTGTACGCCTGGGAGAGTAGCTCGGTCATGCCATATTCCGACTGGATATTGTGGCAACCAAGACCTTGTTGGAGCTCCTGATGAAGCTGAGCGCGGGTGAGTTCTTCGCGGCGGCCTTTCATGCCGCCAGTTTCGATCACAAGGGCACTGGCCGGAAGCTGCACGTCACCCCTTGCTGCCAGATCCAGCAAGGCATAGCTCACGCCCATGAGCAAAATCGGGTGCTCCAAAGCTGCCGCCTCCCGGATGGCTGCTGCCAGGGCATCGAGGTCGTGAAGAAAAAAGCCGCTGCCAGGCAGTCCAAAAGCCTCTATCCAGCTCTGGACCATGTACACAAGCGAGCTGTTTCCCCTTTCCAGGTAGGACGGCAGCAGAGCCAGAATGCGGAATTGCCCTTCGCCAAAGCGCTCCCGAAACCCCAGCAACGACACCTGCCGGTAAAGCGCAGCATCTTTCACCCAGTGGCGGGAAGGGATTTGGCCGGTGGTTCCCGAGCTTTCAAAGATCAGTTCAGGGAGCCATTCACCGCCGGTTTTGAGGGCAAATGATTTGAAAAATGCAATCGGCAGTGACAACGGCCCAGGCAGTTGCAGGCGGTCCATGTATTCCGCCACAACGGGGTTATGATTGCGCTGGTACTCCCACAGCCGCAGCGCCAGCGATTGTTTGTCGCACCGCGGGTCGAGCAGGTCGGCGAGGTATTGGTCGAAGTCGAAAGGCTTGTTCACAGGCTGAGATTGAAAGCTGGAGCATGAACCATTTGGGTCTGATCCCGTCTTAGGTGGGTCTGTCATTTTTGGTAGAACAATCACAGTGCCGAAGGGTTAGAAGCTAACTTCACTATGATTGCGTTTTTGCCATGGGCTGAGGCCCGTTGAGGCGAAAAGGTCAGAAAGATCGGACAAATTCAAAGATTGCGTTGCATATTCGACCCGATAACTACTCTTCATGTCATTGATCAGTTTTCCCCCTGATATTCAGACCCTGGGTGCATTGAAAGCCTCCGGCTATCGGCCCAAAAGCGTCAAAGAAGAACTTCGAGCCAACCTGATCGCGCAGATGAAGCAACAGGTGAACTCCTTTCCTGGCGTAATCGGCTACGAAGAAACGGTGATTCCAGACTTGCAGCGGGCCATTTTGTCGAGGCACAACATCATTTTGCTCGGGCTTCGCGGCCAAGCCAAAACCCGCATTGCGCGGCAAATGATCGGACTGCTGGATGAATTCATCCCGGTGGTGGCAGGCTCCGAAATCCACGACGACCCCATGGCACCGCTTTCGCGCTTTGCCCGCGACCTCGTCGAAGAAATGGGCGATCAAACCCCCATCAAATGGGTACACCGCAGCGCCCGCTACGCCGAAAAACTCGCCACCCCGGATGTAACCGTCGCCGACCTCATCGGGGATGTGGACCCCATCAAGGCCGCAACCATGAAATTGCCCTACTCCGACGAGCGGGTGATTCACTATGGCCTCATTCCCAGGGCACACCGCGGGCTGTTTGTAATCAACGAATTGCCTGACCTTCAGCCCCGTATTCAGGTGGCGCTGTTCAACATCCTCCAGGAAGGCGATATTCAGATCAGGGGTTTCCAGCTGAGAATGCCGCTGGATGTGCAATTCGTTTTCACTGCCAACCCCGAAGACTACACCAACCGCGGCAGCATCGTGACCCCGCTCAAGGACCGCATTGAAAGCCAGATCCTGACGCACTACCCCAAAAGCCTGGAGCTGTCCATGGAAATCACCCGACAGGAGTCCCGCATTGCTGCGGAGCAACTGGAAGTGGTAACTGTGGATGAATTGTGCGGTGAATTAGTGGAACAAATCGCCATTGAGGCGCGGCACAGCGAGTATGTGGATGAAAAATCTGGCGTTTCTGCCCGCCTCACGATCTCTGCTTTTGAAAACCTCCATGCTGCTGTCGAGCGGCGGGTGATCATCAACAGCGAGGCCAAAGGCTATAGCCGTGTGGGCGATCTGGTAGGCGTGGTGCCGGCCATTACCGGAAAAATCGAGCTGGTGTATGAAGGCGAGCAGGAAGGCCCTGCCATTGTGGCCCAAAAGCTCATCAGCAAGGCCATCAGAACCACGTTTGTCGATTACTTCCCCAACCCCGAGCGCCTCAAGCGCAACGACCCGCAGAACCCATACACGACCATCACGGCATGGTTTAGCAAGGGCAACACCCTGGAGCTTGGCTCAGACCTGAGCGACAAAACCTACCGCAAGATGCTGGACTCCGTGCCGGGGCTTCGCAAGCTGGCGGAAGATATTCACCCGAAGCTTCCGGTTGAGCAAACTTACCTCCTCATGGAGTTCGTGCTTCACGGCCTCGCTGAGTTTTCCCTCCTTGGAAAGCACGCCCTCGAATCGGGTACCCAGTTCAAAGACCTGTTGAGCAACATGCTCAACTTCGGCAGCGACGATGAGGAAGACGACGAATACGGCGGCTATTACGAAGATGATCGCCGCAAAAAATAGCTCCAATTCAGCGTAAGATCTCTGTTTTTACACCAGCATGGGCAAACGAAGAGGCCTGGCAAGCGAGGAAGCACTGCCAGAGGACAAGAAAAAAATTACCCGGGAGAGTTTCCGGGAGATGATCGAAATATTTCGGTTTGTGCGCCCCTATCGGGTGCAATTCGCCTTCGGCATGCTTTTCCTGGCCTTGTCAACGGGCACCATTTTCCTGTTTCTCAACTACCTCAAAGAACTGATCGACCCTGCAGTGGAGCAGGTCGATAATGTGGGGCAGGTGCTGGGACAGGTGGCGCTCACCCTGGCTGCCATTCTTGTCTTTCAGGCCACTTTTTCCTTCATGCGGATCTACCTGTTTGCTCAGGTATCGGAGCGGTCCATGGCAGACATTCGTCTGGCACTCTACCAAAAACTGGTAACCCTTGGCCTTCCATTTTTTGAGGAACGACGGGTAGGCGAATTAACCAGCCGCATCACTGCGGATGTGGAACAGTTACAAAGCACCTTGTCGATGACCCTGGCTGAGTTTTTCCGGCAGGTTCTCACCTTCGTTGGCGGCATCATTGTGCTGTTTTTCGTCTCGGCAAAGCTCACCCTCGTGATGCTTTCCACCTTCCCGCCTGCCATTGTCGGGGCGATGTTTCTGGGCCGCTACATCCGGAACATGGGTAAAAAAGCCCAGGATGCCCTCGCCGATGCCAACGTGGTTGTGGAGGAAACCCTTCAGGCCATCCCGATTGTGAAGGCATTTACAAATGAATGGCACGAGTCGCGGCGCTACCAGACGGGCCTGAAGCAGGTGGTAACTTTTGCTTTGCAATCAGCCAATGCCCGCGGCGCTTTCGTTGTGTTTCTCATCACGGCGGTGTTTGGCGGCATTACCCTCACCATTTGGTATGGGGCTAATCAAATCGGCGACGGTGCCATGACAATCGGCGACCTGGTCTATTTTGTGATGATCACCCTGTTTGTGGGCGGGTCGATTGCGGGTTTGGGCGACCTGTATGGGCAAATCCAAAAGACAATTGGTTCATCAGAGCGAATTCGGGCCATTTTGCGGGAAAACAGCGAATTGGTGCTGCCTCAGGGCCCTGTGACAACTGTGCCGAGGTTGTCGGGCAAAATTGAATTTCGCGACGTTCGCTTTTCTTACCCCACCCGGCCTGATATGGAGGTGATGAAGGGCATTTCGTTAACCATTGCCCCCGATACACGGGTGGCGCTGGTGGGACATTCCGGCGCGGGGAAATCCACGATTACCCAGCTCATTCTGCGCTACTACCAGATATTGGGAGGGCAAATCCTGATTGACGGCCAGCCGATCGACGGCTACGACCTGAGCGCCCTGCGTGCCCAGATCGGGGTGGTGCCCCAGGAAGTGGTATTATTTGGCGGCAGCATCCGCGATAACATCGCCTACGGGCGGCCTCTGGCTACCGATGAAGAGATTCGCGAAGCTGCGCTCAAAGCCAATGCCCTGGAGTTCATCGATCGGTTTCCGGAGGGAATGGGCACCCTTGTTGGCGACCGGGGCATCAAGTTATCGGGTGGGCAGCGCCAGCGGATTGCCATTGCCCGGGCCATTTTGAAGGATCCCGCCATTTTGATTCTGGATGAAGCCACCAGTTCCCTCGACGCCGAATCCGAACACCTGGTGCAGGAGGCGTTGAATGTTCTGATGGAAGGCCGCACCACCATCGTGATTGCACACCGCTTGTCCACCATCCGGCAAGTGGATCACATTTATGTGCTGGAAGGGGGGCAAATTATCGAAGAAGGCACTCACGAACAGTTATCTGCCCGGGGCGGTGTGTACCGGCGCTTGCTGGATCTTCAGTTTGCGGTATAAAAAAACCGAGCGCTTCGCAAAGCGCCCGGTCCGTTGATCGAAGGTTAATCTAAGCTATCCAGATCTGCCAGGGAGGCCGGGAGGTGGCCTTGGCCCGGAGAAATTATCGTCGTAATAAAATGAACCTGATGTGGAGCAGCATAAGCAATGCTGCGAAAAAGCATCAGATCATACACGAATTTGATGAGAAAACTCATTTCACCTGATCAAACAATTCTGAACGGTCATTGTCTGCGGTTGTGCAGCCCAAGGTCTTGTCCCAACGGAAAGCAGGGGTTGTACGAACAGCGATCAGGAGAAGGATTGCTGCTAAATCTGCTATCTTGGCAGCCTGATGAAGCGGTTGCTGGTTCTGACATCGAGGTTTCCCTATCCGCTGGAGCGAGGCGACAAGCTGCGGATGTATCACCAACTGCGGCGCTTGTCCGCAAAGTGGGAGGTACACCTGTTTGCCATGTCCGATCAACCAGTAGCTGATGCAGACCTTGATCATTTGCGCAGTTTCTGCCACGAAGTTCACGTGTTTCGCCTCCACCGGCTGGGGTCTGTCCTGGCCATGCTGGGCGGCTTGCCGGGCAGGGACCCATTTCAGGTGCGGTACTTTTGGCGGCGGTGGGTGCTTCGGCAAATGCGGGAAAAGGTCCGGGAGATCCAGCCAGATCTGGTCTATTGCCAATTGCTGCGGATGGCTCCCTATGCAAGGGCATTGCCAGTGCCCCGGGTGCTGGATTATATGGACTGCTTTTCGGCAGGCATGGCCCGCCGCATCCCGCTGGAACCCTGGTGGCTGCGGCCCCTGCTTGCCATAGAACAGCGCCGCCTGCGCCGCTACGAGGCCTTAATCACACCAGCTTTTCAGTCCCGCTGCATCATCTCCACCCGCGACCGGGAGGAGCTGCCGCTGCCTGCCACTGTGTTGGTTGACGTGATTCCCAACGGAGTTGATGCTTCCTTTTTTGTTCCGCCTGCGGCTCCCAAGCCGGATGTTCAGTTGGTGTTTGTGGGGAACATGGGGTATTTTCCCAATGTTCAGGCGGCGCAGGTGCTGGCGCTCGACCTCCTGCCGAGGCTGGCACCCGGTACCCGGCTGTTGCTGGCAGGCGCCAGGCCTGCCCCCGAGGTGCAGCGCCTGGCCAGTTTGCCGGGCGTAGAACTCACAGGCTGGCTCGATGATATTCGCCAGGCCTATGCCCGGGGGCAGGTCTTTGTTGCTCCCCTGTTCAGCGGCAGTGGCCAGCAGAACAAAATCCTGGAAGCCATGTCGATGGGAATGCCCTGCATCACAACTTCACTTGTCAACGAGGGGATCGGGGCGACTCCCGGAACAGAGATCGTGGTGGCCGACAGCCAGGAGGAATGGGAGGCGGCCATTCGCTGGCTGCTGAAGGATGAAGAGGCGAGAAAGAAGATAGGCGCTGCCGCCAGGGCTTTTGTATTGGCCCGTTATGACTGGGATCAGGTGGCAGAACAGGTACATCGGTGGCTGCTTGGCGAATGATCCATTTTTTTTGCCAGAGAATTGCCCCGTTTTTTTTCATCTTTATCGCTGCGTTTCTCCTTCCATACCCCTCCACACATTGTTTCACCCCATTACCCCACAAGACCCGAGGCTCACAACATGATCGCTTCCAACTGGTCCAGATGGGTCATTTACGGCGTTGCGGCAGTCATCGTGCTTGGCTCTCTTCGCTATGCCGATTACCTCGCGCAGGAGCTGGCAGTGAAAGAAAAAGCCCGTATCGAGCTGTATCGGGACGGGCTCACTTACCTGGTCAATGGCGATCCGGAGGATGAGTGCGTGAGCTTTGTTTACAACAGCCTGATCCAGGACAGCGTGAATGAAATTCCGCAGATTCTGGTGGATGGAAATGGGGAAATCCTCTCGGTGAACAACCTGGGGCTGAGCGAGGGGCTAAGCGAAATGGACTCTATCCGGGCGGTGAAGGCGCAACTAGAGGAGCTGAAAGCTGGCTACGAGCCCATTGTCGTAAATTTTGGGCCGGAGCAATACAATTACGTCTATTACGGCGAGTCGCTGCTGCTGCGCCAGTTGCGCTGGTTTCCCTATGTGCAGCTGGTGGTGCTGGTGGTGTTCATAGGCGTTGTGTTTTATGGGTTTGCGGTGGCAAAGCGAAACGAGCAAAACCGCGTGTGGGTGGGATTGGCGAAGGAAACGGCTCATCAGCTCGGCACGCCGGTGTCGTCGCTCATGGCCTGGGTGGAGCTGCTGAGGCTTAAATCCGAAGACCATCCCGAAGAGCAGGAGCTTGTTTTTGAAATGGAGCGCGACATCAAGCGCCTGGAAACCATTGCCGAACGCTTTTCCAAAATTGGTTCCAGGCCCGAACTTGTGCCGGTCCCCCTGGGAACAGTGCTCGACCATTCCACAGAATACCTCCAAAAACGCATGACCCAGCGCGGCTCTATCCAGGTGGAGGTGGATTCCGAACTGCCCCGCGACAAGCCGATTCCGATGAACCCGCAGCTGTTCGACTGGGTTATCGAAAACCTGATGAAAAATGCCCTTGATGCCATGCAGGGCCGCTCCGGGCTGATCCGGATTACAGCCGGTGAAAAAGGAAACCACTATTTTATCGACGTGCAGGATACTGGCAAGGGCATTCCCAAAAGCCACTTTAAAAAGGTGTTTGAGCCCGGTTTTACCACCAAAAGGCGGGGCTGGGGCCTTGGCCTGAGTCTTACCAAGCGGATTGTAGAGAACTACCACCGGGGCAAAATTTTCGTCAAAGAATCCGAGCTGAACAAGGGAACCACGTTCCGCGTCCTGCTGCCCAAAGCCTGATTTCTCCTGCGTTTTGTCTCCCATATTTCACTCATGGAACTGATTGTCAGCGGATTGTTTATATACCCGGTTAAGTCTCTCAGCGGCATTCCGCTCACAGAGGCGCACATGAGCGACCGGGGATTTCGCCATGACCGCCGCTGGATGCTGATCGACGACCAACTCCGCTTTTTGAGCCAGCGCGAGCATCCAGTTATGGCCCTGATCCGGCTTCGCATCGAAGGCGAATACATCGTGGCGGCAGGCCGGCATGGCGAAGCATCCATTCCACTGAACCCCATGCCAGGAGAGCGTTTGCTGGTGAACATCTGGGACGATCTTTGCCCTGCCTGGGCCTGCGGCGAGGCGCTTGATGCCTGGTTTTCCAGGGAACTTGGCCAGGCTTGCCGCCTGGTGTACATGCCTGACGACAGCCACCGGCAGGTCGACCTTCGCTATGCAGGGAAGGATACCTGGACCAGTTTTTCGGACGGGTATCCGACCCTTGTGATCAGCGAGGAGTCGCTGGCAGATCTCAATGCGAGGCTGGAGCAGCCTGTGGCGATGAACCGATTCCGGCCCAATCTGGTTATTCGCGGAGCAGAACCTTATGTGGAGGACCGCCTGGAGGCCTTTTCCATTGGCGGAGTTGAATTTCGGGGAGCAAAACCCTGTGCCCGCTGCCAGATTGTGACCATCGACCAAGAGCGGGGAATCGCGGGGAAGGAGCCGTTGCGCACCCTGGCCGAATATCGCCGTGATGGCAACAAAGTTCTGTTCGGGATGAACCTGCTTCATGCGGGTGAGGGAATCCTGCAGCTGGGCGACCGGCTGGAGCTGTTACCACGTTGAATCTGCCATTTCTCACGTTCGATCCTGAAGCGCTCACGCTTGTCCATTTGTGGCAAACCAGGGCCTGGAAAGGGGAGTAATGAAGAGCAAGACAACGCTTTCATTCACCTAATCCAATTGAGCCATGTACGCTTCTGACATTTACAGCAACGTTTCCAAGACCCTGAGACTGATCCTGGGCGCACTTCTTGTTTTTGTTGCCCAAATCCTGCTGATGGGCAGCCTTTCAGCGCAGGCTTTCAAGGTTGGTCCGCGAGTTGGGATTGCCTCTTCGGCCATTGATGCCCGAAATATCCAATCGTTCAACGACTTTGCCGTGAGTTTTCAGGACGGCAGCCCGGAGTATCAAATCGGAGCATTTGCCCGTCTGCAAGGGCTGGGCTTGTTTGTACAGCCTGAATTTTTGTTTACCACTGCCTCGGCCTCCTACCTGGTGGAAGACTTGCAAAATGGCGGCAGGGAGATTTTCCGGGAACAGTATTACAACGTTGAGCTGCCCTTGATGGCGGGCCTGAAGCTAGGCCCCATTCGCCTGCAGGGAGGACCTGTTTACCGGTTGAACCTGGGCAATAGCTCCGATTTTTTCACAGCCGAAGGCTTTTCGCGGAGCTTCACAGATGCCACAGTGGGCATTCAGACGGGGGTGGGACTCGACATTGGCAAAAAACTCATTTTCGACCTGAAGTATGAACTACCGCTCGGCGACGCCACCGACAACATCACGATCTTCGGCCAGACCCATGAATTATCTTCCAGGGGCGCGCATTTTGTGGCGAGCATGGGATTCAGCTTTTGACAGAGATGACAGTGGTGATATAAGGGAAGCCGGAGGCTTAGTGGTTGCCAGTGATTTTCGCCAGATCAGAACGGCAGTCCTGAGTACCAGCCCCGAACAGCAGTAGAGACGCGAATAATCGGGTCTCTACTGCTGTTCGGGAGGGGGGATCTTCGATTCCGGTCTCACTTCTCGCTTCCCGACGTCTCGCGCGAAGCAGTCCCGGTTCCAAATACAAAAGCACCTGGCTCCTGGAGGAGAGCAAGGTGCTTAAGCATGGAATGGGGCAGAAATGTTTCAGCCTCTGAGGTCGCTGGTCATCTGTTCGAGGGCGGAAAGGATGGTTTGGAACTGGTCTGCTTTGAACTGAGAGATGATGTTTTGGGCGACCGTTTTGCCGGGCTCATCGAGCTCCGAGAGGAGATTAAGGCCGCGGGCGGTTGGGTGAATGAAAATCACCCGGCGGTCTTCCTTGGAGTTTTTCCTTTTGACGAGCTTCCCCTTTTCGAGTTTGTCCACGGTGGAAGTGAGCGTGGACAGCTTGATGTTGAAGAACTCGCCAACCTCCTTCATTTTTTTCTGCTCCTCCTGGGCGAGGTGGCGAATGATTTCCACGTCTTGCTCATCTACGTCGTAGCGCGACAAGATAGACTGGCGGCGCTCGTTGTAGGTGTGAACCAGGGATAGCAAGGTGGATTCAAGGCGGTGTGCGTTCGGCTCCACAAACAGTTTACTTACAGTATTCATCGTTTGAGAAAAAATTTCATTTATGGCAAATTTTGTCTCGCTACTAAAATATCCACAAAATTTCACATACGCAATTTGCAAAGAGTATTGATTGTCAGCTACTTCAACCAGAATTCGCCGTTCTTTTCGCTTAGGGAAAAAAGTGCAAAAAACCGTTGTGGAAGTGACTGGCTCCTATGCAAGTTGTGAAAGAAAAAAAATGTCAGATATTTTCTCAGCTTGACATTTCAAAAATACGTACCAAATGGATATTTCACTAATCGCCTTTCGCCAATTTCTAAGGCTTGATTTTCTTCCTGCCCGGCTATTGTTTTCTGGCAATTAACACCATTCTTGGCGAGTCTTCCGGCGCATAGCTTCTTCCCTGATAGTCGCCCCACACTTCCTCCACCTGGAAACTGCTTTCGGTAAGACAGGTGGTAAATAGTTCAAAATCAATTACCTGAACCTGTTCTGTATATTCCAGCGGCTGGCCCAAAGCTGGGTCCGTGATGCGGATTCGTTTTAGCATCCTGCCTTGCTGCTCTTCCCGGCTGATCTCGAACAGAACGCCGTTTTCCACTTTTTCCTCGGCTGCAATCAGGTGCTTTCTGACATATTGGATATTGAAATAGTCGAGAACTATTCGTCCACCCGGATTAAGTGATTGGTAAATGTTCCGGAGAATTTTTCTGTTTTCCTCCTTTCCATCAAAATACCCAAATGAGGTAAAGAGGTTGAAAACATAATGAAAATTCCCACAAGGGAAAGGCTCCAGCATGTCGTGGACAAAAAATTCGAGGTGATCATTTTTTTTTGTCAGGCCCCTCGCTTCCTCAATACTGGCCTCGCTGAGGTCTATGCCCACCACCTCCAAGCCTGCTTTGGCCAGAATCCGGGCATGGCGCCCACGACCACAAGCCAGGTCCAGCACCCGCGACCCCGGCGCTATGTTCAACTGCCCCAGCAAGTAGCTCACAAACAAGTCGGCCTCGCGGTCGTCGCGGTGCCGATACAGCAGCGGGTAGTAAGGACTGCTGAACCAATCTCGATACCAAACAGGATTATTCATTTGGGCCATGGCGGGTCGGAGCAAAAGTATCTTTTTTTCTTCCTTCTCCTCGTCCTGCTCAGGCGTTAGTCTTACCTCTCGGCGCTGTAGCTCGACAAAAAAATCTCGAAGCCCCGGAACAGCTGCTCGCGGTGCAGGTTGGGAAGTTCTCCCACAAAGCGATCCAGGCTTCCCTGAATATGGGCCAGATAATCCCGGAAAATGACCCGCCCGCTCTCGCTGGGCTCTACCAGGACCACCCGCCGGTCGTCCAGCGAAGGGCGGCGGGCCAGGATACCATTTTTCTCGGCCTTGTCCACAACGCTAGTTAAGGTGCTCAGCTTCAGAGAGTAATGCCGGGAAATGTCTTTCATTTTCATCGGTCCCTGGCGACTCACCAGTTGTAAAATGTCCATCTCCAGCGACGAGATGCCGTGCTTGGACTGGATGTGGTCCTCCTGCACCCTGAAAAAGTGATTAACAGCGAGGATAGCCGCTTCCAGCTTGTCTACAAATGGTGTTTCTATCATCCCAATCAAGTAGTTGACAAATCGCTGTTGGGACGATCAAAACAAAAAAGGTCACCCGCCAGAGCGGATAACCTCAACATTCAATCAATTTTTATTGATGCTACATGTCTTCCTGCGCAGCGGGAGAAGTGATTTCGGCCATTCTGCGCAAACCAGCCAGGAAGCCGGTAAAATCTGCCTCGCTGAGACTGGAACGCATGTCCTCGGCAATCAAAGCCAGGTAGCGTTGATACTGGTCATACAGGCTGCGCCCCTTGCGGGTTACTTCCAGAAATACCACCCGGCGATCTTCGCGTGAATTCACCCGCTTCACCAACTTCTGCTCCTCGATCTTGTCGATCACACTGGTGAGGGTGCTCAGCTTGACCTGAAAATGGTCGCCGATTTCCTTCATTTTCTTGGGGCCTTGCAGCACCACCAGCTGAATGATTTCCATGTCGAGCGAGGAAATCTTATAGCGGGTCTTGATGTACTGCTGGTGCTTGCGATACACCTCCGTCAACTCATAAAGGTATGCCTGGAGTTGGTCAACTTCCTTCGAAGCAGAGGAGACGGCCGTAGGGGTGTCGGTCTTCATCTGAGATTGGTTCAAAAATGGGGGGAGAAAACGAAATTCAGGATACGATCCTGAAGACGGCGAAAATTCGCCGCTTCATATCGGTTGCACAAATATATTGGCAATTATAGAATCGAACAATTATTCAAAATAAAAAAAAGAAAATTTCCCTCATATACATCTGAAAGTCAGCGGTCTAACTAGTGCCAAAAATAGAGATTTCGACCTTCGTAAAACCCTGTTGGCAGATAAAGCCTTGAAGATGAAGCTTCAGGAAGCTAATTGTCGCTGTCGAAGCGTTATTGCCTGCCGTCTGGCTGCACTCAGATTCCCAGCCCGGCCAACGGCCCTCCTTTCGCCAGCATCGCATCCACCCGCCGGCTCACAGCCGGATCCTCCACCAAAGCCGGGGCGTGGTGCGGCTTTTTCCTCGCATCCACGATCAGCGGCCCGGTGCAGCCCCAGTGCTTGTTCGAAATAAAGCTCCCAGCTCCGTGAATGTCGTGCGAAGGGTTCGAGCGGGTAAAGGTGACCCACAGGAAGTTGTTCAGCGTGGCCGCTGTAAAGCTGCTGTCGTCACAAACCACGCACAATGGCAAGCCCTGCAGCGCTTCTTGCTGAGCCTCCAGCACCCTGCCAAGTGCATCCATCTCCTCCACTGCCTTTGCCCGCTGCTCATACACCGGTGCTTCCACTGCCCAAACGCCGGGCATCACCATTTTTGGATGCTTCACGCCATCCGGCAGTTGCAGGTTTGCGGGAAACTCGCTGCTTAGCTCCCTGATCGGCTCGCCTGCCGCCGCCATCACCACCTTGGAGCCCCGGTTGAGGCCTTCACCCGAATAATCAAGCGTGTCCATCGTGGTGTTGGTCTGGAAATGAAGGTCGCGCCGAAAGTCGATTCTGGCCAGCAAATGCTCGAAAAACGGCCCCGTCTCATACACCGATGGGCCATTGTCCTGCACTGCAGAGATAAGGAGGTATTTGGCCAGCGAAGCCTGCCCGAAACCCAGCACGGCATTGGCCACGGTCAGTAACTCCTGGGGCACCCTCGCTTGGTAGGGCACATACCGCTCATTGCCCATGGCCAGCAACAGGGGGTGAACCCCGGCGGCGTCCACGGCGTGCATGCCCACCAGCCCAGGCACGCTCACGGGCACCATCGCTGCCGTCACTTCATGGATCAAATGGCCAAAGGTGGTGTCTTCCTGCGGCGGCCTGCCCACTACGGTGAAGGGCCAGATGGCATCTTTCCGGTGATAAACTGCCTCCACTTTCATCACCGGAAACTGATGCTGCAGGCTGTAATAGCCAAGGTGGTCGCCAAACGGGCCTTCGGGTTTGGTGGCTTTCGGGTCGATAGAGCCGCAAATCACAAAATCTGCATCAGCGGAAAGGAAATGGCCATTATGCCGCAGGTAGCGAAAGGATCTACCGCCAAACATGCCTGCAAACATGAGCTCACTCAGGCCCTCAGGCAGGGGCATGACAGCAGCGAAAGTGTGGGCCGGCGGCCCTCCCACGAAAATGCTCACCTTGAGTGGCTGGTTTTTGGCAGCCGCCCGGCTGTGGTGCACCCCGATTCCGCGGTGGATCTGGTAGTGAAGGCCCACTTCTTCATTTGGCACAAACTCATTCCCGGCAATCTGAACCCGGTACATGCCCAGGTTGCTGCCCATCGCGCCTGGCCGGTCAGGATCTTCGGTAAATACCTGCGGGAGAAGCACATAGGGCCCGCCATCCATCGGCCACGACTGGATCTGGGGAAGTTGGTCGAGGCGGGTTCTGCCGAATAAAATGGGCCTGGAGAATATGGCTTTTCGCGGCAGGGCATGGATGGCGGCAAACGGGGCTTTCCAATGCTTTTGCAAGGCCAATAAAGCCTCGGCAGGATTTGCTTTGATGCTCACAACCTGCTTAACCGCTTCCAGCGTGGACCTAAAAATGAATTCCGTGCGCGGAATGGTGCCATAGAGATTGGCCAGCGCGGGAAAGGGACTTCCTTTTACCCGCTCAAAGAGCACGGCAGGGCCCTGGGCAGCATACAGCCGCCGCTGAATTTCGGCCATTTCCAGGTAGGGGTCGACTTCGGTTTTTACCCTGGCCAAATGACCATGGCGTTCCAGGTCCCGAACACAGGCGGCGAGGCTACGGTATCGCAAAGCAGGTTGATTGGTGGTAGATTGATAAAATTACCCGTTCCCAACCAACACCAGCGGAAAAAAGTTCGCCTCCAGATTTTCCCCGCTGTAATTAGCCCAAAAACATAGAAGGAAAGCCTTGATTGTCAGGGCCTGGCTCCATGCCTGAAATCCCTCCGGCTGGGCGATGAGGCAGATGACCAGGCCCACGATTGCCCCCCAGAAGTGAGCGTCGTGGTTCATGACTTTTTCTTCTTTGGGCAGGAGCATAAACAGCAGGCTCAGGGCGAGGAGCAAGGCACCGGCGATCCAGCCGGGCAGCACGAGAGCGGGATGGAGGAGGGTGAGGCCAGGGAGGCTCAGGCCGAGGGAAGGCTCAACGGCAATGGCACCCAGCACCACAGCGCTGATAGCTCCCGAAGCCCCGAGCGTGCCAGGGTAGGAGCTGTTTCGCAGGTAGCGCAAATGGGTTCCTGCACTCCCCGCCAGCAGGCCGGCAAGATAAACAAGGGCGAAGAGAAGGCTGCCCAGATGAAACTCCAGCATAGGGCCGAAGAAGAAGAGGGTCAGCATGTTGGCAAACAAATGGAATGGGTTAGCATGAACAAACCCGCAGGTAAGCCAGGTAAAGTATCGGCGGTCGATCCGAACGTCATAGGGGTTGAGGAGCAATTTTTCGCGGAAGGCTTCGTCGCGAAACCCCCAAAAGCTCAGGAGGGAATTGGCGATGAGCAGGGCCACCACCACGGGGGCAGAAGGAAAATAGTTGACCATCACATCCATCTTGGCTAGCTGTTGAGGATGGGAAAGATGGGGGGAAGATGGCTGCCAGCCAAAGCAGTTGGAGGCAGAACCTTGCGGAAGGGGCTGGGAAAAAATGTGTTCAGGGCGAAAATCCTGCTGCCACAATCCAAAAAGTGTGTAATTTCAGCGACCATTTTATTCTCAGGCCACTTTAGCTCAGTTGGTAGAGCAGCTGATTCGTAATCAGCAGGTCGCGGGTTCGAGTCCCGTGAGTGGCTCCTCCTCGTTTTTTTCGGGTTGTTCAGCTTTTGCGGTTATAGCTGCCAAAAGTCCTGTTGTTTCGCCTGCCAATTGGTGATTGAAAAAGCGAATCATCCTGCTCACCTCGCGGTCGAGCTGATCAAGGTCCATAGGCTTGGCCCAGAAGGCATTGGCACCGGCCTGATAGGCCGACTCCCAGCTCTCAGGGTCGCTGGTGCTGCTCATGCAAATCACGGGCAAGGACTCCAGCGGATACGTTTCCCGGAGTTGTTTCAACAAATCCACCCCGCGATAGGGCATCAACTGCAGATCCAGGAACACCACCAGGTGGCCTTGAGGCTCCTCTGCCACCAATTTTCCTATGGTGCCAAACAGGTCGGGACCCTTGGCTACAGGGTGAAATGCCAGATCTGCATTTCCCTCCACCGCAAATTTAATCAACTGGCGATCTGCCGAACTGTCGTCCACCACCACGATATGGCAATTCTGAAGGTTAACCATGAACATCAAATCAGTCTTCTATCCCTTAGGACGAAAGCAAACACAAAAGTCACGAAAGAGGAACAATTCAAAAATGGAAGTTCCGAATACGATTACGTGCTGCGTAATTGGAACGAGGTTGGAATTTTTTTCCCGAACAAACATACAGCCCGGCTAACTATAATGCCAGCCTTACGAAAGGGAAAGCCGGGTTTTGTTGAATGATCAGTGAAAATAGTTGCTTCAACAGATCAGGGATTTGTGAAGACTTCCCTTCGCTCGGCCTCAGCCCGGAGGTAGGCTTCGTCTTCCCATGGCGCCATTAGCAAACTGGGGGTTGAACCCTTTTCCGCCGCAATGGCGGCCACTCTTCCCTGGCCGAGAAACAAGGTTTGCGGGGTTATTTGCGCAATGGCGTCGGAGTAGGCCACCGTGGGCGGAATGATTTCCCAGTCCTCCAGCTCCAGTTTCTGCACCAGATCATAGATAAACAAACCAGTGAGATCGTTTTCGTGGAGCAGCAGCACATGCTTGGGAGACCGGCCCAGACTTGCCACCGCCACGCTGTCGTAGAACTGAATGCAATCCCACAGATGATCCACCCACCATTGCCGAAGCCGGGACATGTTCACCGTTTTGCCTTCTGCCTTCGCTTCTTTTGTGAGGGCATGGAGGTACCAGTCGTAGGTGTCAACGGTCACGTAGCCATTGGTGTAATTCATTTGAGCCAGCCCCTCCCGGAGAGAGTCTCGGCTCAGGGTGTCACCACCCTCATGCAGGTAAGGAAACCGGAAAAACGGGACTGAGCCGTTCATCGGCTTCAGGATTGAATCAGCACGCTGAACGTCGGCCAGAAAAGCCTGCCAGTCTATGCGGTTGGCAGAGCTATGGCTGTGGCTGTGATTACCCAGTTGGTGCCCCGCCGCCACGTATTTTGCAAGCCGCCGCTGGCCCTCTTCGTCGATGTGGCCCGTCACCACAAAAAACATCACCTGTTCCACGCCCGCCTGGTTGAGCCGCTGAATCAGCATTTCGCCACGACGCTCACCCGAAAAAAAGGGCCCATCACCCATCGGCGCATCGTCGATCGTGAGGGCAATCTGGCGCGACTGCCCCCACAGCCAGCTGCTTCCAGCCAGCATCAGGATGATCATCATTCGTTTCATGCCTCCAAGATACGAAATGAAAAAGCAGACACGGCAGTAAACCGCATCTGCTCACAAATGCACACACGAAACGCTCAATTTTTCTCCATGGCTGGCTTGGTCTTTGTGGAATTTTATTCAGATCCGCCTCCATAGGTCGCAGAGGCTTCCAATGCCCCCGCTGTGGGCGGCCCGCCCTTGTCGCTCATCATCTTGCCCGCCACCAGCCCCATGCTGGCCAATAGCAAACTACCCAGCATCCAGCTGGCTATCCGAACACTGAGATGGACCTGGGAAGCTGCGCGGGGCTGAAGGCTGTTTTTTGCTGGCATACCGGAGTACAAGGTGAAAGGGTGAATAACTCGTCTGTTCTTTTGTCAAATTGCGAAGAGTTCATTAGTTTTTTATTACGAAAAATGAAAAAGTATTACTGCTGTGGTACATGGCTGCGCCCCGCACTTCTGTTGCTGGGAACACTTCTTTCCTTCAGTGCGGCCATGCCGCAAACTGCTACCCAGCTGAGGGTAGAATCCAGAAATGGGGAAAGCTGGGAGGCCTTGCCAGTTGATTCTCTCGGAATCGTGATCGAAGGAATGGGCAGCCAGGTTCGGGTAACATACGAACTGCGCATTTTCAATCCCCGCCAGACACAGACAGAAGGGCGCTGCCTGCTGCCCCTGCCTCCGGGCGCTGTAATCACAGGGTTTGCCCTCGAAACCGTAGGCGAAATGCGCGAAGCCTCGGTGGTGGATGCCCGCCTGGGCCGCACGGCTTATGAAGACATCGTTCGCCGCCAAATTGACCCCGGACTCGTGGAATACCTCGCCGATGACGTTTATCGCCTCCGAATTTTTCCGCTGCCCGCCATGGGCTTCCGCCGCGTTCGCATCGTGATGGAAGCTTCGCTACAGCCTGTAAATGGGGCTCTTACACTGCCCATTTTTACTACTGGCACCACGCCCAAAGTCAGTTTCCGGTTCAACTGGGCAGGTGCCACAGGCCTGCCCTCTGTCAGCGGAGGTCCAAGGCTGCCTTTTCAACTGATGAACCGCAACGCAAAAGCTACCTGGGAAGGCCCCAGCCAGCGCTGGGAGCGGCAGGCCGCCCTCGTCATTCCTTACGAACTGGCAGGCCCCAGTGTCTGGGTGGATGAGGCCGGCTGGGCCTATCTCGAAATGCCCCTCGGCCAGCAGGCAAAGCCCCGGCCCGCAGCTTCGCGGGTTCGCCTTTACTGGGATCGTTCTGCTTCCATGGCCACCTGGCAACGAAAGGAAGCCGTTCAGGCCATCCTCGCCTGGTTTCAACAAATGAAGCCCGCTGCCCTGGAAGTGGTTCCTTTCCACCTCGTTGCCGAAGCGGGTGCTGTGTTTCGGGCAAATGACCCGCAGGCAGCCGCTGAACTCGAAGCCTTCTTGCTGGATCTCGTGCCGGATGGCATGGCCGACTGGAGCAACCTTTCCTTCAATGAGCGCGGCATCGACCTGTACCTGCTGGTAACAGATGGCGTTGGCGGCCTTCAGCCCAAGCCCTTCCCGGTGGTAAATGCGCCCGTGCTGGTGCTGTCAAAGCCGCTGGGTGCCGGTGCCCTGGCAGGTTTTGCCCTGAGCAGCGGCGGGAACGTCGTGGCGCTGGATGCCGCACAACCTGAGAACAGCGGACAGGCGCTCGCCACTGTGCGCCCGCAGCTCCTGGCTTTGATGGGTACCAGCAAAGATCTCTGGCTGCCCATCGACCAGGACCGTAGCGGTGGATTGCTTCGCCTCGCAGGCAAGATCACCGGCAGGCAGCCCGACCTGCGGATGAGGGTCGGATACCCGAATGATTTTCAGGACATTGCCATCCCAGACTGGGGAGAAGGAAAAGCGACCTGGCCACTCGACCTGCAACGCCTGCACGGCAAGGCGCTGGTAAATCGACAAATGTACCTGGCTGTGGCCGACATGGACCAGTTGGCAGAGCTGGGGAAGAAATACCACCTCGTGACACCGGCCACCTCCCTGCTGGTGCTGGAGCGTGCCGAAGATTACGCTATTTACAAAGTTGAGCCGCCTGCTTCATTAAAAAAGGAAGTGGAAGATTTACTGGCGAGACAGGAGGAAGATCAGCGGTCGAAGAAAGAAAGTCATTTGCAGGCCACTGCCGAGGCGTTTCAGGCCAGGATAACATGGTGGAAAACAGATTTTAAGCCAAAACCACTTCCCAAGCCTGCCCGCCGCGATACCCTGGAAGAACGGCGCGACCGCAGCCGCGAAGAAAGCGAAGAAAGAATGTACCTTCCTTCAGCAGTATCCGATGAAGCCTATGAAAGCGATGCAGACGGTGTTTCGGATTTGATGGACCAGGAGCCTGAAAGCCCTGTAGGGTTGAGTGTAAATGCTACTGGGATGAGTTTGGAGTCCATGTCGGAGGATTCGGAAGAGAGTTCCGACGCCATCTCCGACGAGGCAACCAAGGGAAACATCACGCTGGAAGCCTGGAGCACAACTTCGACCTATCTGCCATTGCTGGAAAAGGCAGGGGAGAACTGGATAGTGTTTTATGTTGAATTGCGGGAAAAACACGGAGGAAGCCCTGGCTTTTTCCTGGACATCGCCAACTGGCGCTGGAGCAAAGGCGACAGCCTCGGTGCTGTGCGGGTGGCGGGGAACCTGGGCGAGATGTCGCCTGGCGACCATGAGTTGCTGCGTTCACTGGCGCGCCGCTTTGAGGAGGCCGGGGAACTGGAGCTGGCGGTTCGCCTGTTTGAAGAAATCAAGCGGCTGCGCCCCGAGGAGCCGCAGTCTCTCCGCGACCTGGCCCTGGCCAAAGCAGCGCAGGGCGCCTGGCAGGAGGCCGCCAACCTGCTGATGGAGGTGGCCAGCAACCCCTGGCCCGACCGTTTTCCGGAAATCGCGGTGATGGCTGCCCACGAGCTCAACGCCCTGGCCGGGCAGCACCCGGGCAAGGTGAGCCTGAGCGGACTGGACCAGCGGCTAACAGCAGACCTGCCCACCGACCTGCGGGTGCTGCTGCAGTGGGACCAGAACGATGTGGACATGGACCTCTGGGTAACAGATCCACGCGGGGAGCGCTGCCTCTACAATCACCGCGAAACCGCCATCGGCGGCTGGATGTCGCGGGATTTCACGGGTGGCTATGGCCCGGAGGAGTTTTTGATCAAAACGGCCATGCCGGGAACCTACAAGGTGGAGGTGAATTATTATGGCAACAACCGCCAGGAAATTTCCCGCCCCGTGCTGGTACAGCTTCGCCTGATCTTCGACTATGGCAAGCCCACCCAGCGCGAGGAGCGCATTACCCGGGAACTTACAGGCAAGAGCGAAACGATCCTGATCGGGACGTTTGAAGTAGGGAAATAGCGGAACTGCGAAAACAGGATTCCGAAGCCAGGACTGCCTGCCGGTACTTGCTGGCAGGTAGTTTTTTTGTTGCCAGATGCCTGGAAGAATTGAGGAAATGCCGGAGGAGAAAAGGCTGGATTCCGTATATTTATTTACCTGAAATCGGATGTTCGGCCTACGTCACCCTCAGGCAGACTTAATGGATTCAGTCAGATGAACAAATTACACCAGGAAATTTTGTTGCTGAACCGGGATGAGAGATTGCAACTCATTCAGTACATCGCAAACAGTTTGCGATATGAGGGGCTTGCCTATGCTGACCACGAGCTGTCTGACGATCAGGCGACTGAGCTCGAAAGAAGAGTGCGTAGCATAGAAGACGGCAGTGCGAGCTTTGTTACCTGGGAGGAGATTCAGGCTCAATTAGGAAAAGCATGAGTGCCCGGCTTCGCTTCCTGAAAGAGGCACAAAAAGAGATTCAGGACGCTTTTTCATGGTATGAAAGCAAACGGACAGGATTAGGCGATGAGTTCGCCGGAGAGCTGTCCAGCCTGTTTCAGAGGATTAGTCACTCTCCTCAATCTTTTCCCTCTGGCCCCCACGAAACCAGAAAAGCCGTTTTGAAGCGGTTTCCATTTGTTGTGTACTTCGTTGCAGGCAAGGACTGGATCACCATTGTGGCTGTTTATCATTCCAGCAGAATACCAGGCGGCTGGGCGGACAGATTCGGCGAATAGTCATGGATTCTCCTCCCTCCGGTGTCAAGCCAATGACCAAACAATTAGAGGCGGGAACCGAATGATCATTGCCCTTCTCCAAAATTAGGGTCAACTTACCTTCCGAAAGCAACAGACAGGGCAGGGCATTGGTTGTTCCCATTTCCTTCCCGGCTATTGCCTCTTTATCAATCATTTACCTGCCCAAACCCATGGACAAAAGAACGTTTATCAAGCAAATGGGCCTGCTGGCTGGCGGGGTGATGGCCCTGCCTTCTGCTGCGATGGCAGCTTTCCGGGGCCGGTTCGCTCCTGAAGCCGACGCCTTCACCTTGCCGGAGCTTCCCTTCGACTTCGCCGCGCTGGAGCCGCATATCGACGAGCAAACCATGCGCATCCACCACGGCAAGCACCACGCTGCCTATGTGGCCAACCTCAACAAGGCCGTGACCGGCAGCCGCTTCGAGGGCATGTCGATTCGTAGAATCCTCAACCTCCTGCAGCCCGACGAACTCGCCGTCCGCAACAACGGCGGCGGCCACGCCAACCACAGCCTGTTCTGGAAACTGCTCACACCCGCCGAAGGCGACGCGCCCTCACCCGAACTGGCCCAGGCCATCGACCGCAGCTTCGGCTCCATGGACCAGCTCAAAACCCAGCTCCTCCAGGCCGGGATGGACCGCTTCGGATCAGGCTGGGCCTGGCTCGCCATGAGCAGCGAAGGGGAACTGTTCATTTCCTCCACCCCCAACCAGGACTCCCCGCTCATGAACCTCGTGGTGCCCCGCCCCGGCTATCCCCTCATCGGGATCGACGTTTGGGAGCACGCCTACTACCTCCACTACCAGAACCGCCGCAAGGACTACCTCGAAGCCGTTTGGCAGCTGATCAACTGGAACATCGTGAACCAGCAGTTCCAGTCGGCGCAGCATCCTTTCATTGTGTGGAGCGACCTCGACCGCTTCCACGACGTGATGTCGGCGACTTTCCACCCGATGGAAGAGGGCAATCTGGCCCCGATCCGGGCCCGCTCGGGCGAGCTCTCGCTGGAAGCAAAGCTGCTGGCCAAGGCTACCGTTCCGGCGCAATTTGCCAAACCCGGCCTCAGCGATGGCCTGGCCCGGCTCCGCAAGGACAGCGCCAGCCTGCACAAATTGGTTCAGCGCGGCGGCAGCGACGATGAGGTCAAAGCAGCCCTCACGGCCCTGCACGACGTGTTCCACGAAGTCATTGGCTTGTGCATGGAGGATTGATTGTCAGCAAATTACCTCACCAAACAGAACGCCGGACAACTTCCCTCAGAAAGTTGTCCGGCATTTTTTTACCGTTGACTCAGACGAAAAGCACCCTACTTCAACACCTTCACCTCCACATAGCTGGGGTGCGCGGCTTCGTGATAAATCCGCTGCCAGGCGGGGATGAAATCAGCCTCCTCTGCATAGAAGATGTTGTTTACCCATCGCTGCGGGTTGCGGTCAAACAGCGGGAACCAGCTGCTTTGCACCTGAATCATGATCCTATGGCCCTTCCGGAAGGTGTGGAAAACATCCTGAAGGGGCACGCCCACCTCGTTGATGGCGCCGGGCACCATGGGAATTGGCTCACTGAACGACTCGCGGAAGCGCCCCCGGAAGATTTCGCCGCGCACCAACTGCTGGTAGCCGCCTTCCACCACATGCGCCGGGGCCGTGGGGAAATCGGGGTAATCATCCGCATACACATCAATCAGCTTCACGACATAATCGGCATCGAGGCTGTCGGCGGCTTCGGGGTGCAGGGGTCGGGTGGCGGCAAAAAGCTGTGCGAGCATTTCGCCGCTGAGGGTGATGTCTTCAGTGAGGGGCTCGGTCTGGAAGACGAGCACATCGGGCCTGCGGCCCATATCCCGCTGATCGCCAGCCATGTAGGGCCTCGGCGTGAAGCGCATGTCGATATCGTCGTAGTGGGGAACGGGCTTGGCCGGGTCGCTGAGGTATTCGGTCCAGGCCTGGCCTTGGGCGGGTGCCTGGTCAAACACCAGCTTGCCGCCCGGGTGGAGATAGAGCCTTTTGGTTTCGACTGCTGCGGGCGGCCACTGGCCGAAGGAGGTCCAGGCGCGTTTGCCGGTGTCATACATCAGCGCCTCGGCGGGGTGGGGGCTGCCGATGCCTTTGAGGTGGTATTCGAAGAAGGAAAACTGGACCTCGTTGCGGAAAAACTCGGAGATGGTGGCGTTGTCGCCAAAATCGGTGTAGCCGATTGTCTGGCGGCCTGTGCGGCTGTTCCAGTCGCCGTGGCTCCAGGGGCCCATCACGATGCGGTTGTTGGCGTTGGGGTTATTGGCCTCGATGGTCTGGTAGATTTTGAGCGGGCCATAGAGGTCTTCGGCGTCGTACCAGCCACCCACGATCAGCACGGCGTGGTTGATTCCCTGCAAATGCGGCAGCAGGTTGCGTTCCTGCCAGAACTCGTCGTAGTTGGGGTGATCCTTGAGTTCCTGCCAGAAAAAGGCGTCTTCGCCATAGATCTTGTCCCCGTTTTTGAGCGGACCCATGTCGAGCAGGTACTGGTACCAGTCTTTGCTGCCGGTCTGCACAGAGGGGTACCATGTTTCGGCGGTGGGGCCGTTGTGCTGGTAGGCGAAGACGGTGTTGGCAAAAAAATACCCGAGGGTGTAGGCCCCCATGTGGTGGAAGTCGTCGAAGAAAAAGTCGGCAATGGGAGCCTGGGGCGAGGAAGCCACGAGGGCGGGGTGACCGGAGAGGGACCCGGCGGCGGCGTAGAAGCCGGGGTAGGAAGTGCCCATCATGCCGACTTTTCCATTGTGGTTGCGGAGGTTGGCGAGCAGCCATTCGATGGTGTCGTAGGTGTCGGTGCTCTCATCGAACTTGCCGGGAGGCACGGGTTTGGGCACCTGGGGGCGCATGTTGTCGAAGGTTCCTTCGGACAGCCATCTGCCGCGAACATCCTGACAGACAAAGATATAGCCAGCCTGGAGAAGTTTTTCCCCGGCGAAGATCCTGTTGGGGAACTGGCCCTCGCCATAGGGGCGGCAGGAGTAGCAGGTGCGCGAAAGGAGGATGGGATGGGGACCGCCTTTTTTCGGCGAATAAACAGTGGTGTGGAGCCTGGTACCATCCCGCATGGGGAGGTCATATTCGGCTTTGATGTAGTGTTTGGCCAGGTGGGCTTGCGTATCGAAAGATTGCGCGAAGCCGGAGGCAGCAGCCAGCAGCCAGGAGAGAGCGAGCAGGAAGCGCATATCGGGTTGGGTAAATCGGAGCGTTGAGAGTGGGAAGATAGGGAATGTGGGGGAATTCCGCTGAATCAGTTCCGCTCGCTTACCTGAAGCAATCCGCTCAAACTCATGTTCCCGGCGATGGTATCATGCGGAATCAGCGCATAGCGCCAGGGCTTCCCGCCCTCCTTCCGGGCATAAGCGCTTGCGTGGTCGCACCAGTTGCGGGATGCTTCCTGCTTGGCCAGCACGATGGGATCGTGGAGGTCCCGGCGTGCTTTGGGTTCCAGCATCAGAATTTCGGTCTCAGTTTCAGCCACAAAATCGGGCTGGTATTCTTCCTGACCGGTTCCTGAACGGTAAAAAAATCTGAAACTGGCCCTTGGCCGGACGGAACCAGCTCTGGCTGTCGCGATCCAGAATAATGGCCAGTACGCGCTCTGATGTGGACTGAAACTTAACGGTATCATACAAGCAGCGCTTATAGCCTCCGAACACATGCTTAACAATCTGCTGGCCATCATACCGCGCGTCATGCGGGGCGAGCACTTCCCCGGCGAGGCTGGTGTAGGCGCTGGGCTTCAGCGCAGTAAAGCCCCGGGTGACTTTTACCTCATAGCTGTCCGCTTCTTCCCAGTAGTGTTCCTGCATCTGAACGTACACAAACCGGGCAATCTCTTTTTGGTGCATATTCAGCACCCTGCGGGTTTCTTCCTCATTCAGGTAACTGCGCAGATGCCGAACTACCTGGCTGGCGAGGTCATACAGCAAACTGGCATGACGGTCGTAGGCGATGTCGTCGAAGTCGATCAAGGCACTCACCACATAGTCTTCCAGCCTGCGCTCTTCTGTGCCCCCTTTGCTCAGGGACAGCAATTCTGTTGTGTGTGTGCGCAGGTGATGAATCCAAAGCGCCTCGTCCACTGGCGCATACTTCATGCCGCTCAGGTTAAGGGGAAAAGGATGGAAACCACTGCGCCGCCCGCTGGGGATCACGATAATGCGGGGAATATCAATGGTTTGCTGAATGGCCAGATGGGTGGTTTTGGCTACAATCTCGGCCACGTTAATGGCCGGTACCAGCCCTTCAATGGTCATCTGACGGGGAAGAAGCTTCTCTTCTACGGCACGGGTAATGGCTGCCTGCACTTCGGGCCGGTCAAGTGCGCGAACGTTGGGTGCTATATCCGGCTGCGTTTCAAACGATTGGATCACTTCATAGGCTATCCGGGCGACCGATTTTTCCTCTTCACTCCCAAACAGAGGGGCAGCGGGTTCTTCTGCACCGGACGCAGTTGCTTCTGGAAGGATATAAGGTGCATTCAGCGCTTTTTCGAGGTTAGATACCGATACTACTGTAGCCGTCCTTTGGTTCAGGTACTCGTCGTCAAGGGTGAGGGATTGCAGGCGGATGACGGAATCAGGCCGGTTGGCCTCGTCCACAATCTCCTGGAAACGGTCGTGTGCCACGATGTTCAGCCGGTCCACCACTGCCACTCCGGTCCGTTTGCCGTAGGGCAGGCGCAAGCCGCGCCCGATGGATTGCTCAATGAGCACCCGGGCGTTGGCGGCACGCAGCGGCACAATGGTATAGAGGTTGGTCACGTCCCAGCCCTCTTTGAGCATGTTCACGTGGATCACAATCTCCGTCGGTTCGGCGGCGTCTTCTACCTTCAACAGACGAGAAATCATTTCTTCCTCGTCTGCTCCGGTTTTGCTGGAATCCACCTGTATGGCTTTTTCGCGGTAGCGGCCTTCGAAGAAAGCTTCCGATTGCAGCAGGTCGAGTAGTTGCTTCGCATGGGTGGTGTCGCGGGCGATCACGAGCACAAAAGGCTTGACGATCTTTTGCCCGGTCTGCCGGGCGTAGGTTTCCAGTTCCACCTTCACACGCTCGTGCAGGCGGATGCCGTCTTCCAGCTTGAGGCGCTCCACTGCCTCGGGGGCCATGCCGGCCGGGTTGAAGTTCTGGCGGGTAACGACGGCCGGTTCTTTTACAAAACCATCGGACATGGCCCGGCTCAGGGGGTAGTCGTAGATGACGTTTTGAAAGGGAATGGCTCCTTTTCCCGTCTCGACATAGGGTGTGGCGGTCAGTTCGAGGCCGAGGATGGGCTTAAGTTCGGTGATGGCCCGCGCTCCGGCACTGGCCCGGTAGCGGTGCGACTCGTCCATGAGCAGCACGAGGTCGGGCAGGCCCGCCAGGTACTCAAAATAGCTCTGACCCAGGTACTCCGACAGGCGCTTGATGCGCGGGGCCTTGCCGCCCCGTACTTCGGAGTTGATCTTGGAGATGTTGAAAATATTGATTTTCACGGAGTACAGACCCGTGATCGACGAAGCATTGTTGTAGTTGTCGCCGGTGATGATCTCGGGCGGCTGGGTGGCAAATTCCGAGATGCCCCTAAACACGTATTTAGGCGTGTTGGGGGTAAAGTCGGCAATGAGCTTGTTGTAGATCGTGAGGTTGGGGGCCAACACGAAAAAATTTTGGATGCCGTGGGCGAGGTAGAGGTAGCTCACAAAGGCACCCATTAGGCGGGTTTTGCCTACGCCGGTGGCGAGGGCAAAGCACAGAGAAGGAAACTCACGCTCGAAGGCCTGCACAGTAGGAAACTCGCTGCGCAGCACTTCCAGCGCCGCTTCGGTTGAGGTAGTTTGTGGCGGTGCGATTTCACATATGCGGTCCAGGATTTCCAGCGAGTGGCGCTGGGGGGGGCGCAGGCTCAGGCGGCCGCTGATGGCGTTCACGTGTCGGTTCATGCTTCAAGCCCTCCTTTCATACCGAAGTCCAGCGTCATTTGCTCAGGGTCGCGGGGTGCCCAGGGCAGGTTGTCTATTTCCAGGCTGTAGTCGTCCTTGCCCCATTCGCAGCGGTCGAGCACGTGGAGGGGTATTTTTTTGACGGTTAGGTTCGGCCATTCGCCAGGCTGAAAGGCCATGCACAGCACCAGCAGGCTGCGGTCGGGGCCGACTTCTTCGCTGAGTTGCTGCAGCTCGGCACGGCTCAGCTCGCGGGTGTTGGCGCAGAGGAAATCGCGCTCGGTGCTGCGGCCCATCTGCCACCAGTGGGTATCGGAAGGGGCGTAGTCGAAGCCTTCGAGCTTGCAGAGGGCCTCTGCGAGCATGGCGGCATGGTAGGCAGGGTTGATGACCCAGTGGCCCCACACATCTTTTTCGAGCAGGGAGGGTGCGAGGCGGTAGTAGCGGAAGCCGCCGCCGCCCTTCCAGTCCACGGCCTTGGTGATGCCGCCGGGGTCTTCGCCCAGCACCACCTTGCGCAGGCGGGGCAGGCAGTGGGTATCGCAGTGCTCGCCCAGCTCGATGCCGATCCAGCGGCGGCCCATTTTGTGCGCGACGGCTGCCGTGGTACCGGAACCGAGAAAGGAGTCGAGGACCAGGTCGCCGGGGTTGGTGGCGATGTGGAGGATGCGTTGGAGGAGGCGTTCAGGCTTGGGAGTGTCAAAAGAGTTATCGCCTCCAAATAGCTTAATGAGGTGCTCCCCATCGACTGGACAAAAAAGGCCTTTGAATAAGGTGGCTTGTTGAGGTAGAAATACGAAAGAACGAAGTAAAATTCTGGTCTGAGCATTGGTTATTGCGGGACTTTTCCACGGTTTCAGCCGGGGCCC
>JBGSKC010000073.1:0-16150 GCA_041741415.1 Bacteroidia bacterium
GAGGATTCCCATAGGTTCCTTAGTTTGTGTTAGTTGGATGATGCTTTGTTCAAAAGTAGCATTCATTTTTCGGTTTGAAAAGCGGAGGTAATATTTCAAAAAACCGATCAGCCTGCTGATTTGGACCTCGCTGTAGCCCTGGTCCAGCATCAGCTGCGACAGCTGAATTTTGCTGGCTAGCTTGCCCAAATCGTCCTTCGGCTTCAGGTGAACCTCATCCCACACCACCACCAACGCCAGGGCGATGGGGTTGCCACTTGCCAGCAGGTCGTCGCGGTTCTGTTCCAGCACTTTGTAGGTCTGGAACCTGAAATCGAGCCGGGTTTGGAAGGCTTCCAACTGAAACATTTGCGGATGAAAATTCCGGTCCTTGTCTGTGAAAATGGCCAGGGCTTCGACCAGTTTGCCATAGCGGTCGAAGATTCGGTAGGCGTAGGTAAACATCCTAAGGGCGAATTCTTCGTCGCGGTAGCCCTGCACCTCAAGATGCAGCAGGATCCAGGCCTCAGCGCCATCGCGCCGCCAGACTTTGACAAGTTTGTCCACGTGTCGCCGCTTGCCCTTGAATTCAGGGGCGAGCTGCTGCAACTCGGTGTCGAGAAACTCCACCCGGTCAAAGTCGAGGAGCCCAGCCTCGGCAGGGTAGAAAAACGCCACCAGTTGCGGGAAGAAATCCTCGATGAGGCCCTTCCAGAGGGTGTCTTTAGAAATTCGCATGCCCAAACCTCGCAGGAAGGGCTCAGGAGAAAAAACGTGGTTTAGGGGGTTTGCTCAAAAATCAGTCCTTCAAAATACCCTTCCACGGCGCTACCGGATCAGCGTCACAGTGCCGGATTCCTCTCTTTGTTTGCCTTCAGCATCACGGCCTTTAACGTGGAACACATAGACGCCTTCTGCCACTGGCCTGCCGTCCTCGCCAATCCCTCTCCAGCCCGCTCCCGGATCCATGCTTTGAAAAACGACCCGCCCCTGGCGGTTGTAGATTCGCAGCTCAAAGGCTTCCATGGCCTGGACAATCACCCGCCATTCGTCGTTGATGTCGTCGCCGTTGGGCGTAAAGGCGGATGCGGCCAGGATTCGGCTGGGATTGATCACTTCTACCCAATGCCGCCATTCCTGCTCGCACCCATGGATGTCCACCACCAGAAGGTCGACCTTGAAAATGCCTGCATGCTGGTATTGGTGGGTGACACTGGGGCCTGTCTCAAACTCATCGTCGCCCATGTTCCACCGGTATTCAACCCCTTCAACATCGCCCTGGAGGGACAATTCTGCAATAGCCTGAGGCAATTCAACGAGGGTGTCGCCAAGGATTTCTCCCTCGCCAAGCTGCCACGGAGAGGCGGTGATTGAGACGCGGTCGCTAAGGCAGCCTTGTTTGGTGAGTTGCTCCACGAAGTAGGTCTGTGGCAACAGAACAGGTACGGTTTGGTAGGAGGCCCCAACCAGAAATGGCTCGGTTCCGCTGAATTCTGTGTACCACCTGGTTTGTCCGCCATCGTCTGGAACAGCCGACAGAAAAGCCTGCCTGCCAATACATACCGTGTCAAAGGTTAATTGCGGAGGTTGGGGATCCCAGATCATTTGCTCCTTGATCAGGGTATCTGCGCAGCCTTTGTCCGACCGAACTACCAGGGCTACCTCCTGGCCCCCGCCAGTTCCATATAGATGTGTGATCGTTTCACCCCCTTCCACTACTGTTGAATCTCCAAGGTCCCAGGTCCATGAAGCAATATTGTCCTGCTCGAAAGGGAGAAGGCTTGAAGCAAACTGCAGGGTGGCAGGTTCTCCCAGGCAAACGTCTTCTTCTGTAACAAAATCTACGGTTGGTTTGGGCCTCACTGTTACCCTCATGCTGGCTGTGTCTTCGCAGCCAAAGCTGTTGGTGGTGCGAATCATGGTGGGGTAGTGACCGGGCTCCTCGAACACATGCTCGAAATTGGTCTGGCTCATGATGCTGCCATCGCCGAGGCGCCAGCTGAAAGTTTGGAGGGCAGATCCGGGATATTGACTCAGGCTGATGAAGGTAACGGGTTCATCTTCGCAGACCGGCGGTAATTGCAGTGCCCTGGCAACAGGTGCTGGCCAGACGGTAATGACCTCTGAGGTGGTGTCTTCGCAGCCGTTGTTGTCGCGGATGATCAGGCTCACCTGCTGGTCGCCAAACGCTGGAAAGCTGTATTGTGGCGTACTGACGCGGGAAGTTCCGCCGTCGCCAAAATCCCACTGGTAGGCTGCTACAGCCGAAGGTCCTGTGTAGGAAAAGGTAAACAAATTGCCCCCGAGGCATTGCGGGGCCAGGGGGGCCATGGCGGCAGTGGGTGGCAACGGCATAAAAATGGTTCCCGAACTGGGTGCAGCGCCATTTCCACAAAAATCATTCACCGGTCCCACAAGGCTCAGGGTGTAATTACCTGCTTGCTGGATCGGAGGATCGACGACAAGTCTGAAGCGGCGGTCGAAGGCGCCGCCCTGGTCACATTGTTCACTCAGGACTTGCGAAATAACATAGGGTCCGTCGGGGCCGGCAAAGGAAAAATCGCCTGGCGCTACGCTGCTGCATAGTACGTTTTCCGAAAATTCAACTTCGACCCCGGTGCAAAAACTGGTTAAATTGACTATTTGCGGTGCCTGATCGTCATATAAGGTTGCATCGGATTGGGAAAAATCGATCGTGTAGCCAGCGTTTGAAGCGTTGAAATTAGACACATTCAACACATAGGTTTCGCCAGACAATACAGGAATGCAGGACTCAAACTGGCCGGGGCAGTCGTTCCGGCCATTGGGACCGGTTTCTCCGGCGCAGCCTGTGTTATAGGTGAAGTTGCAGGCCACTTCCAGGCTGGGATCCACGCCAATTCGTGAACACGAGGCGCGGGTGAGGTTGTAAACCGCCCAGTCATAATCGTCGGTGGAGTCGACTGGTGTGATTGTAAAGCACAGATTTCCAGGGGTTTGTACCTTAAAAATGTACCATACGGAATTTCTTTCCCCCAAAATCATGCAGGAAATTGTGCCGTTGATTTCGTCGGGTTCCAGGCCTCGTCCCTGATAGGCATTCGCCTGGAAATAAACATTTTGACAAAGCGGAATCGCGGAAAAGCAGTCCTGCTCCGGTTGGTTGGGCGGGAGCTGAGCAAAAAGTGCCGGAAAAAAGAGCATAGCAAGGAGCCCGAGCGCAAGAGAACGCTTCATAAGAAGAACAAGTCAGAGGGTGCAACAGACGGTAATCAGGGAAAAATGGGGGACACCTTTCGAAAGCTAAATTCTGTCCTGGCGGCTCGCTATCCCGTCTATTTTCCTTGCCGGGCTAACATCATGAAATACCCTCTTTTAGGACTGGCTGCGAAAAAGAAGGCTTCTTTTCTGACAAATGGGTGAAAAACATTACATCCGCAAAATATCTCAGGCCTTGAAAACTGCGAAGTCCCCAGTATCTTCGATTTATCAGCTGGCCCCCACCAACTGAATTTTCCCTCCATTGGTCCAAACGAACTGCCTTTTTTTCTGTGCTGCCGGAAATTCCGGCACCAGCGGCTTTGCCATTTTCTGGCCTGGCCCTGGCTTTCCCGCTCAATTACCGTTCTATCATGGCATCGTTAACACCAAAAACCGGGATCCTTGGGCGAAGGCTGGCCGCCCACCTGCTCAGGCGCACCACCTTCGGCGCCGACAGGGCCGAAATCGACAGCTTTGCATCCCTTTCTGCCGACCAGGCTGTGGATCAGCTCATGGTCATGCCCCTGCCTCCAGCTCCGCCACTCGACCCCGCTACTAATCAGCCATGGGTTATCACTGGCAGAACTGGCGCGAATTCACCCGACGACGACCTTAAGCTGATCATTGGTTCCTGGTGGCTTCACACCATCTTTGACCCTAATCAGTCGATCTCGGCTTTCGCCAAACTGGTCTTTTTTAACCACTGCTGCTTTCCCACAGGCCACGACATCGTCGAATACAGCGAAAATCACTATTACACCATCCGGCTGCTGATACATTATGCCGGAGGGAACTACAAGACTCTCGCCAGGAAAATCTGCCTCGACAATGGCATGAACGACTTTCTCGACATTGGCGACAGCGAGAAAAATGCGCCAAACGAGAACTTCGTGCGGGAGTTTTTTGAGCTGCACACCATCGGAAAAGGCCCCAATAACGGCCCCGGCGATTACACCACCTTCACGGAACAGGATGTGATCGAGGCGGCCCGCCTGATGACAGGCTTTCGCAGAAACGACGACTGGTCTAATCCTTTGTTTCAGGATCCCGACACCGGCCTGCCGCGCGCCAAGCCGGATGCAGGCCGCCATGACGAATCCGACAAAATGTTCTCCACTGCCTTCAACAGCCAGGTCATCATGGGCCAAAGCACGGAGGCGGGTATGATGGTGGAGCTGGACGAATTCGTCGAAATGATTTTTGCCCAGGCCAATACCGCCAAGGCCATTTGCAGGCGCTTGTACCGGTTTTTTGTTCGGTTTCGGATCGATCAGGAAGTTGAAGACGACATCATCACACCCCTTTCTCAGCAACTGCTGATCAACAACTACGAGTTGATCCCGGTCATTAAGCAACTGCTCAAAAGCCAGCATTTCTACGACGAAGACGATGCTGATGCAGGGGATGAGGTTGTCGGGGCGCTGATCAAAAGCCCGCTGGAACTGCAGGCCAACATGATCAGGTACTTTCAGGTTCCGATCCCCGACCCGGTGGCCGATCCTTTCGGGGCCTACATCACCTTCTATCAGTTTGGGATTCTGGATCTGCAGTCGAAGGCCTGCTTCGATTTGTTCATGCCTCCGGAGGTAGCTGGGTATCAGCCAGTTTATCAGGCACCTGAGTACAATCGCCTGTGGATTTCGGCTAAATCGCTGCCGCCGCGGTATCAGATTGCCGACGAGCACATTTATGGCCCGCCTCATTTGCTCATTGATACCATGGCTTTTGTGAGCGACCCAGGACAGATCAGCGACTACCCAGGACTGGATCCGTTGGGTGCGCCGGGGCCGCATCCGGGTGCGAGGATTGCCCAGCACCTGGTCAACGAATTGCTCAATTACCTCCTGCCCGAAACCGTGCCCACCGATCGGTTTGAGTATTTCCTCAACGAAATTCTCCTCGACAACCTCACGGAAATCAACTGGGCAGTGGAATGGGACCTGTATCTCGCCACCGGCGACGACAGCTCCGTGAAGCCACAGGTGCAGAAGCTCATTCGTGCCATCCTGCAGTCACCCGAGTTTCAAATCGGCTGATTTCGCCTGCCAATGCCCGGTTCCGGGCCAGGCAGAGCCTGCCTCTGCCGCTGGTGTCATTTCCTTTCATTCCTATTCCGGCTATCATGAATCGTCGAAATTTCATAAAAAACTTCTCCCTGGCCGCTACGCCGCTGGCATTGGGAGGCATTCCTATCCGCGCCATGGGGCGCTCCTTCATGACCAATACCTTCTCCTGCGAAGAACTGAACGACAGGGTGATGGTCATCATTCAAATGCATGGCGGAAATGATGGGTTGAACATGCTCATTCCCATCGACCAGTATGCCACCTTCAAAAACCTGCGACCCATCATCGGGGTGGAAGACACAGGGGTGAGGAAATACATCACCCTCGACAACAACCTTCCGTCCAACCAGCAGATCGGCCTGCACCCGGATTTGGGTGGAGTGAAGTCTCTCTGGGACGAAGGAAAGGTGCACCTTGTTAACAATGTGGCCTACACCAACATGAACGGTTCCCACTTTCGGGGCACCGACATCTGGCTGAGCGGCAAAGACGGGACAAGCACGGAGGAGCATCCGGATTCCGGCTGGTGGGGCCGCTACCTCGATCACCGCTTTCAGGATTACCCCAATGCCTACCCGACCAACGACATGCCAGATCCCCCCGGCCTGGAGTTTGGAAGCCACATCATTTCACTGGGCTTTCACCGCGCCACAGGGATCCCAATGGGCATTACCCTCGGAAACGATCCCTCCAACTTTGCCAGCCTTGTCAATGGGGTGGGCGGGGCCTTGCCTACCCAGTTTCCCGCCACAGACTATGGTGCTGAGCTCCAGTACATTGTGGACATTGAGCGGACAACTAACCAGTATGCCAACCGCCTGACCCAGGTCTATAACCAGGGCAGCAACACGCCGGGGGTTGTTTATCCGGAGAAGTACCACACCAATGCTGCCCGTTTCAACAACAACCCGCTTTCTCCGCAGCTGAAAACAGTGGCGCGACTGCTCGCCGGTGGCATCAAAACCAAGATTTTCCTGGTGAGAATCGGCGGATTTGACACCCACGAAAACCAGGCCATTGCCGGGAAGCCGAGTTTTGGCGGACATGGCTGCCTGTTGTATCACATTTCCGAGGCCATGAAGGCTTTCCATGAGGACCTCGCCGGGCTCGGGCTGGAAGACAGGGTGCTCACTGTTACGTTCTCCGAATTTGGCCGCCAGGTCGCCGAAAATGGCACCTACGGTACAGACCATGGCTCTTCGGCCCCGATGATGATTTTCGGAAAAGGCCTTAAAGGCGGTGTTTCCGGAACCAATCCCAACCTCAGCAACCTCGACAACAACAAGCTGGTAGGCTTTCAGCACGACTACCGCCAGGTGTTTGCCACCATTCTGCAGGATTGGTTTGGGGCGAATTACGGAACGCTTGACGAGGTGGAGTTTTACCAGTATGCCGCCCAGAAGCTTGACCTGATCAACGACAACCACATAGACAGCACCGGCACGCCTGTCAACTATGTCGCCGATACCAGCTGCGACCCGACGCCGGACCTGCCAGCACCCGGTGGAGGCTCAGGTGGCGGCGGTGGTGGCGGAAACCCAACCGCCATCAAGCTGGAAACTGGTCAGGATCTTGGATTCAAGATTTTCCCCAACCCGGCCACCGACCAAACCCAGATCAGCCTGGAGATGGAAGGAATGGCCCCGGCAGCGTTGCAGGTGTACAATTTGCAGGGAAAACGCGTGATCGATCAGCCGATCCGGTTGTTTGCCGGCACCAATGAAGCCACGATCGACGTTCGCCACCTGGCTGCCGGAACCTATGTGGTGCAGGCCGTTGCCAATCCCGGCAGTCCGGCAGGGTCAGTGAGGCTCGCCAGCCAGAAGCTGGTTGTTGTGAATTAACTCCGCTAACACCTCTATACAACGAAGGCTCGGTCTGCGGATCGGGCCTTTTTTGTTGGATGCTGGTCTGTGCCTAAGTCTGTCGTTTCCGATGTTAGACTGCCAGTTCCACCCATTCCACCCAGATGCCCAGCAGGATGTGCCAGAGGAGGTAGTGCCCCAGGCGCAGGCTGAGGCTGGCCAGGAACCCGGCCCTGACGAAGAACCATGCCTGAATGGCATTCATGGCGAAGCCCGACAGGAGGCTGTACAGAACCAGCCACCATTCGGCGGAGGGCAACTGCTCCAGCGGTTCGCGCAGGGAGGTGAGGAGAATGGCAGCCCAGACAAATGCCTGGCGATGGCGGTCTTCCTGCCAGGTGCTGCCCAGCCAGAGGATCAGGGTGAGGGGAATGAGCCGGTAAAACAGTTCGACCTCCCAGGCACCGGCGGTGTAGAGAAAGAGAGAGTAGGGGAAGGGCTGCAGGAAAGGCGGCAGGCTGGGGTAGGGCTCGGGGTGAAGGATGACCTTCCAGATCAGCACATCGAGCAGCCCGAAGCCGATCCCGATGAGGAGGGGCCAGCCAAACCGCTGGCGATGCGGCACTTGCGGCGCCCAGAAATCAGGCAGGCCTGCGCGCTGCTGCCACCAGAGGAAGGGTATGCCAAGGAGCATCCAGGCGAAGCTGTCCCAGCCCCACACCCGCAGGGAGGGCCAGGAAGGCAATAAGGCGTAGCCATACACAGCACCAATCGCTGCCAGGACAAACAGCAGCAACCAGGAAAGGAGATTGCGCGACATGGTTTTTTTCCGGCAATGACAAGGCAATGCGGGGGAGGGATGCGCGGGAGAGGAGCTTCATCACCAAACCCAGCCCGAGAACCACAAAATCTTTCACCTTTGCCAAGCTGAGATCAGGTTGATCCAACCTTGGACTGACCGGTGGGATGCCTTTACAATAATTGTCTAAGGTGGAATATCTGCCAGTGCTTATCGGTAATGTCCGGGGTGGATTCCATTTTTTGGAGCGCCCTTTGTTTGGTGCCAGCTTGTTTGGCGAGGAGAAATCTGGTCGTCAATGCTGCAGTTTTGCCGAGGCTGTTCAGGAAAGACTGATGGCGTTCGGAGTTCGACTGGCGTTCAGCCCTTAATTCAAGCGCCCTGAGCTCTTGTGCCAGCTGATAGATTTCGTCCGTGATTTTCATAGGCCGGTCGATTCTGGCAATTCTCGCCTTAAGATAGTTCCATTTTGAGACCAGATCAATCACTATCGGCACTGGGACGGAAGAGTCTTTCATCAGCTTTCCGTAGAGATGGTCAACCTGAGCATAATCCTGGACATGGAATGCTACGCTTAGCTCTATGTGCAGCCGAACCGTTTTTTGAAACCGAACCGGAAGTTTATTAATGTGAGCAAGGGTAATTTCTTTTGCTTCTCTTACAAGTTGTTGAATTTCTTCAAAATGAAGGCTATCAGGAGCGTGCATATTGGTTTTATCCCATAGCAGGTCAATTTTCACAAAAAAGGCCTGTAACAGGTTAAAAAAATCAAGGATGAGGTATGTTGTAGCTTCATTTGCATGGGCAATCAGGGTGGTTTCAGTTTTGAGGTTCAGGATATCCTGGTGGTCAGAAATGGACAGAGATGGACGATTTGTTTGATAGGTTCTGATAATTTTCTTGAACAGGTAAACAGAGTTGGTCAGGGTGTCCGGGTCAATATTTGGAGCTGCTTTTTTCATGATTTTAATCCCTTGCTGGATTTCGCTTAACTCGTGTGGAATTTTCGTGGTAAACCACTTAAAAAAAAACAACATCATGGCAGATGATCCGGGGGTAGGAATTTTATGAAAAGGGGGTGAATCAGCGTCTTGTTCAGCTTCTGATTGCGCCAGGATGTCGGAAATGAGGTTAAATGCCTCGTCCTGCAATGGGCTTAAATTGCCGCTGGCCAAATCTGGAATGCTGTTTTCTGCAATTTGGATGGCCCATGCATAGTGCAACCATGCGCTCAATGTTTTCTGTGGGATGGTGGGGAGATCCAGGTCCCTGTGCCGGATGTGGGCTTCGGTGTATGTAAAAAGAATGTGGCGAACCACCTCATAGAATTGCGGGTCAAAGCGGGTTATTTTGGAGATTTCGTTTTCAGCTTTGTGGGCATAGAAGGAAAACAGGCTCGAGAATGGCGTTCGCATGATTGTAAAGAGTGCGTCGCTTTCGATTTGCAGGGGCTTTTGCCGGGCTTGCTCTAAACCAAGAAAAAGTTTGATAGCTGAAGAAATTTCTGACCGGATATTTTTTTCTCTTCCTTTCTGCAGAGAGCGCTTTTGCTCCCGGTTGAATTTCACCAGGAGTGTTTGGATATCCAGATGAAAAGGCGACAGGTGGTCGGTTGGGGAGCCTGGGCTAGCTGTTTTTGGATTGTCATATTGGTCTTTTATCGTTTTGCCCTCCTCCACGATGTTCGCTGATTTCTCTTCGATTGCATGAAGATCCCAAAGATTTGAAATGTCTTTGGTGACTGCCAACCACTCTTCCCACAAAAAATTGAACCATGCAAGATGGAGATCCGACTTTTCAGGAAGCTCCAACTGCATCCACGCTTGAAAATATTTTCTTCTTTGTGGCGGAATAGAAGCGAATAACAGGCAAATTATAAGAGAGCGGGCGTTGACCATAATCTTTGGAAACCAAACATGGAATGGAGTGAAAACTGTGAATGGCATGGAAAGGTATTCAAAAAAATGAATTTTTTTCCAGGCCGGGAAGTGTGCTAGTGGCATTCATTTGTGGATAAATTTTCTCCCTTTTCAGGGTTGAAGGAGCAAATGCTGATATCCATTCATTTGAAATAAACCTCATCAGGTACAGCTTGAAGCGGATGCAGGAGACCTTCACATCACCTGCCAAAGAATAAGGACAGAACATAAATTGCTGAAAAAGAACCTGTTGTAAAAATTTCGATTCTTCTATTCATGCAACTGCAGAAGGAAGTAACTCTTTGGAATGGCTTTGAACTCGGGAAGAGAAATGGGAAGGTAATAGGAACATATTCAGAACAGGGCAGAAGCTTGTGTGTGACGCCTCCGCCTAAATCTGGAACGTTGGAAAAGGCAGCTGAGGTAACATTGCAAGTCCTTTGAAACAACATGTTGAATGGGTTGGCTTTTGAAACCACTTTTCCATGTGTTCAGATTTCGCTTGAGATTTGGGAAATGTCGGAGCAGAATGTCCGGATGACCATGAATCTTAGCTGACTTTTAACCCCACGCCCTATGAAAACTCCTGTCTTCAATATTTCCCGAAGCATCCTGCTCTTCTCTTGCCTGATCCTGTTCTTATTCCCCATGGCAAAAGGGCAGGCCCCATCGCCCTCTACCGAATCGCAGATTGACGACGTGCTCAAGCGCCTCGACCAGGGGCAATCCATTGAAAACGTTGTTATTGATCTGCGTGATATCCTTTTTGAATTTGACAGCCCTGCTTTGCAAGCTTCCACCAAACCTTATTTAGACAAGGTGGTGCTTCTCATGAAGCGGGTGCCGAACATGACCGTGGAGATCAGCGGCCACACTGACAACGTAGGCAACGCCGACTACAATAAAAAACTCTCCGGCCAGCGTGCCGAAGCAGTTCGGCAATATTTAATTGATGGTGGGATCTCTACTGAAAGGATCAGCGCACAGGGACTCGGTGCCGACACCCCACTTGTTAGCAACGACACCAAGGAGGGGCGTGCCCAAAATCGCAGGGTTGAGCTCAAAATTATGAAGCCCGCGACAGTGGAAACCCTCCAGGATTTGATCGTCCTCGCCAATGGCGACACCCTTGGTGGCACTGTTCTGTTCGCGGATGGCGAGAAGATCGTATACCGCTCTTTTCAAAGTGATGAGGAAATTACTTTGGCCGCTACAGAGGTCAGAAAGATCCTGTATGCTAACGGGAGGGTTTGGTTTGTGCCGGTGGTTGTAGCTGAACCCACTCCTGCCCCGAAGGAGGAGAATAAGTCTCCGGGAGATTGGTGGAGGAATGTAAAGGATGAATTCCCTTTCCTCCAGGCCCCTGAAACCTTTCAGCCTGGGAGCGCGACCTGGATGGTGAGCAGTGAATTGGTCTCCAATCTGGCTTCTGATCCTCTTCCCTATCGAACCAATTCATTCCCAGCGCTCTCTGTTACCTACGAAAAAGCAAAATGGGATGCCATTGGGTTGGGATACACCCTCGCAGCAAGGTGGTGGGGCGACCCTACCCTGGCCTACAACTTTGTGTATGGATCGGCCGGTGTGCGGTTAACCTACCATTTCAACATTCACCCAAAACTAGATCCCTACGTCGGGTTGGCGCTTACTTACCGCAGGGTTCAATTTTGGAACCAAGACTATCTGGAATCCCAGGGTTCTATCGGCTTCAATGGCCTCATAGGTGCCCGATTCTTTTTGACTCCCCACTTTGGTGCCGGGCTGGAGGCAGGCTCTGATGCCATCGCCAAGTTCCGTGCCGGGGTTTGTTATCGATTTGATTAATCACCCGTTAATTTTTGTTTACCATGAAAAAATGGCAAATCTGGGTCTCCCTGCTCCTGATCGGAGTTGGAGGCTGCAAAGAGTATGATTTGGTTCCCCGCATTTCAGGTACCCCCGGCGGTGGGGTTCTCGCCACCAAGGTCGTGTCTGTTTCTGGCGATGAGCTCACTTTTCAGGTGAATTTGTTTGCCGTCAACCACGTTGGCAATTTCATTGAAAACCTCAACCCGGATGACTTTTCTGCCATTCCGGTTTCAGGAATTAACATCAGCATTGAAGATGCAGCCTATCGACAGCAGGAGTATGCCGGTGCCTACTCAGTAGGGCTTTTGTTCGATCAAAGCGGAAGTATTGCCTCAACCGACCCTGGTGACGCCAGGGTGGATGCCGGGAAGGCTTTTGTGGATCTGATGAGCAGAAAAGACGAAATGGCCTTGGCGCAATTTTCAGGAAATGGGAATGAAGGTGCTTATTCCCTCCTTTCACCTTTTACCAATGACAAAGGAGACCTAAAGACTCTCATCGATGGGTTTGTTGGAAATCCTTCCGGGTCAACGCCGCTCTATGGCAGTGTGTATGACCTCATTTCTTACACTTCACAGAACGGTTCTAATAAAGCCAACCGGGCGGTAGTAGCTTTTACCGACGGTGCAAACACTGAACCTTTCGACTATTGGGACGCGATCAATTTGGCTAAGGCTGAAGACATTAAAGTGTTTACAATCGGGCTGAATCTTTCTGATTACGATGTTCTTCAAACCATGGCATTGGAAACAGGCGGGGCTGTGATGCAGGCTGATGACGCACTTCAGTTGATTGCGCTTTACCAATCCCTCGGCGAACTGCTCGAAGGAACCGCTTACTATTACCAGACCACGTGGAAGGCGCGCAAGTTAAATGGCGTTTGGTCGACCGGACAAGGCTTTTCCACCAGCATCAGGGCTACGTTACCTAATGGTGAGGTCGTTTCCCTTCCGCTGACTGTCCGGGTAAATTGAGGTAAGGGCACGGGCGCACCCCTGACTGCCCATTCCATTTTTTTGATTTGATTAGACATTGAATGATGAAATCGACTCTAGCTACAATTTCCCTGGTGGTCTTGCTCCTTACTTCCAGCGCCAGCGCCCAGCAATTTGCTAACCGCTTTTTTGGTTTTTCGAGGGAGGCACCATCCACCATTACCCTGGTTTCAGGAGAGGTGCTGGCTGGCCACTTCAGGGCCGGGAAGGTGAAAAAAGGGCTTTACTCCATGATCGTGTTTGAAGATACGGTGAAGGGGGAGGTTCGCAAAATCCCTTCCAGCGATATTGTTTCTATGATGCTGGTTCCCAGTGCTCTGGGAAGGATAGCCGCCGCCAGCGAAGCAACTGGCAGCCTCCGCCGGTTTGGTAACACCGACCTCAACCAATTGTCTGTGGACCATGTGTTTTTCCGGCAGGCGCGCCTCTCAGACAAAAAAGGTACCATGGTACTTCTTCAGCAGGTGAATCCCGGCTTTGACAGCAAACTCCAGGTGTACGACGACCCAAGGGCTCCCGAAACTGCCGGGGTTAAAGTTCATGGATTGCCTCTGACGGGGGGCTTGCTGAAGTCCTACTACATCATCCGTGATGGCAAGGCCGTGCTTGTGGCAAAAAGTAGTTACGACCGCCAATTTTCTGAGCTCTATGGCGACTGCCCGGCGCTAAGGGCAGCATTCCCCACCATCAAGTGGGCTGATTTTGCCGATCATGTTGCTTTTCATGAGAAGGCTTGCGAGTGAGGGGAACGACGCATTGGCTTTGAACATAGGTGGCCAAGAAACCAGCAGGTAAAAGGTAGTGGTTCACCAGGTAAGGGATATGATTAGAGGCGCGAAGCCCGTTAACAACGGGTTTTGCGCTTTTTGAATTATCAAATTTCTCATTGCAGGAAATAAATTTAATTTTTTTCATAGTATGCAATTTTCATTTATTCAGAAATAATTAAGAAAGATGAAGTCGAAGGTGCTTCGCAATTAAAGAAGCATTTCCGCTCGTGTTAACCATGGACATCATTCTTACATACCCTGCAGAAACCACTGCTTCAGCTCAGGTGCTGGTGCCACGTGGGAAATCCAGACATTCGATGAATCAACCCAGGCAGACATGAAACGATTCTTTTTCCTCGCAACCGCAGCGCTGGTCCCTTTTCTCTCAGGCGCTCAACCGCTTCAATGGGCAAAATCCATGGGTGGAACAGAAAATGATTATGGCAGTTCCCTCGCTGTAGATTCCGAAGGAAATGTGTGCAGCATCGGAAGTTTTGAAGGAACGGCCGATTTTGATCCGGGTGCCGGCACCTTCAACCTGAGCTCTTCGGGTGGATATGATATTTACATCTCCAAACTCGACGCCAGCGGCGAGTTTGTCTGGGCCAAATCCATCGGCGGATCCACCAGAGATATAGGCTATGCCATCTCTGTAGATGCTTCGGGTAATGTGTACACCGCCGGAAGTTTTCAGGGGACAGTTGATTTTGACCCAGGATCAGGCATTTTCAACCTTACTTCCTCTGGCGGTAACGATATTTTTATTTCCAAACTCAACGGCAATGGCGATTTTGTATGGGCTAAATCTATTGGCGGAACGGGTAGAGAGGTAGGCTATTATCTCGCAGTGGACGCAGCAGGAAATGTGTACACAACCGGAGAATACTCTGGCACGGTCGATTTTAACCCGGACGCAGGTACCTTCAACCTGACTTCCGCAGGTCTTTCAGACATTTTTATTTCCAAACTCGACGCTTCCGGCAATTTTGCCTGGGCCAAAACCATGGGCGGAGAGCTCCAATTTAATTATAGCTATTGCATCGCCCTGGACGAAGCGGGGAATGTTTACACTACCGGCAAATTTATGGGAACCGCCGATTTTGACCCAAGTGCTGGTACATTTATCCTGACGTCTGCTGGCAGAGAAGATATTTTCATTTCCAAACTCGACACTGACGGCAATTTTGTCTGGGCCAAAGCCATGGGCGGAACTTTTCTTGACCTGGGGAATTCCATTGCCGTTGACGCTGAAGGAAATGTGTACAGCACGGGGCTTTTTGAAGGAACAGCCGATTTTGACCCGGGAATATCTACCTTCAACCTGACTGCGGTGAGCCCAACGATTTTTATCTCCAAACTCGATGCCGATGGGGATTTTGTCTGGGCCAAAACCATTGGCGAAACGGGGTATGGCTTTGGCTATTCCCTGGCTTTAGACGGAGCAGGGAATGTGTTTACCACCGGTTATTTTGGGGATACGCCCGACTTTGACCCGGGTGCCGGGACCTTCAACCTGACCTCTGTTGGCAACTATGACATTTATATCTCCAAACTAGACCCTGACGGCAATTTTGTTTGGGCCAAATCTATGGGCGGAGATGAATATGAAATAAGTTTTTCCATCGTCGTGGATGCAGCGGGGAGTGTATATACCACAGGAGAGTTTCAGGGCACGGTTGATTTTGACCCCGATTCCGCCACTTTCAACCTGACAGCTGCGGGCAGTTCGGATGCTTTCGTCCTGAAGCTGTCTGATTCCAGGACTGCTCTGGAGGACCTTGCAGCTGTTTTTCCTTTGTCGGTCTATCCCAATCCCTCCACCGGGCGATTTGTCCTCGAAGCGCAGGCTGGCAGCGCGGGAGCATTGCGCCTTAGCGTCTATAACAGCCTGGGCCAGGAAGTGATTCCCGCCCGGGAGATAACCCTTGCCACTCATTGGACCGAAAAAATCGACCTCAGCGGCCAGCCCGATGGCGTATATTACCTGCGCATGAGTGATGGCAGCGGGAGCTTTAGCCGGCAATTAGTGGTGGTGCGGTAGAGGAGATTATTTCAAGATCAATCCCCTGGTGACCTCCGTCGCCAGGGGATGTTTTTTCAATAAGACCCGGAATGCGATCCCGGCTTTCACCGGCCCTAAAAACGCAACTACAAGGCTGCAGAAGCCGGAGCGCCAGCTTGGTATTCAGCACTCTTCTTTTTCTTTTGCCCTTTCCGGGCAGGAAGGCAAGGTCAGGTCTTGGAATGGGTGGGGAGAAGGGGGTAAGGTTTTGGAGTTGGGATGCCTTCCGTTGGCGGTTATTTCGGATTAATAAGCTATGAACTTGGGCTGCAGGTAGGGAGGATGGGCGGAAAATTTGGTGGGAGATATTTAGCAGGAAGTTTCATAATAATCAGGTAGTCAATGCTTTATTATGCATTTTTGGTGAAAAATCGAAATGTTGCTCTCTTAAAAAGGCTGGAAAACGCTGTGAACTTGGGAGGTTTTTGTGTTCGAAATAGATTGGGTTATGGTAATAATTTCATGTTGTTGGAAAGTAGGGTTCAGCGGAAGTCCAATCATAACTTTACCAACAGTAATGAGGCTGATTGAGGTGCTCCCCATCGACTGGACAAAAAAGGCCTTTGAATAAGGTGGCTTGTTGAGGTAGAAATACGAAAGAACGAAGTAAAATTCTGGTCTGAGCATTGGTTATTGCGGGACTTTTCCACGGTTTCAGCCGGGGCCC
>JBGSKC010000074.1:0-17620 GCA_041741415.1 Bacteroidia bacterium
TGCTCAGTTCCTCTACCCGCGCCCGCTTAAACTCTTCGCTAAAATAACGGTTCCGCCGAGCATCAGGCTCAAATTGTTGTTGCACGTTTTGTGACATAGGTCTTAGCTTTGGTAGGTCAACCTATGTTAGGTAAAGACAAGACTGGAGGCGAAGCCGGTCTTGTCTGATCTATGACTTCTGACCTCCGGCTTCTCCGGTCTGACTTCCGACTTCTGACAAGACCGCTTCGCTGTGAGAAGTCAGACTGGAGGCGAAGCCGGTCTTGTCTGACCTCTGACTTCTGACCTCCGGCTTCTGACAAGACCGCTTCGCTGCGGGTGGCGAGACTGGAGGATAAACCCGTTCCCCTTCTGACTTCACTGTCATCACTGTCAATCCCATTCCGGGGCAAAATCCGGATTCACAACACGGCCATCGGGGCGGGCCAGTTCGTCGATTTCTTTTTTCTGCGCCGGGCTGAGCCGCATTGTCGCGATCTGGAGGTTTTCGCGGAGCCTGTCGGTGCGGGAAGATTTGGGAATGGCAATGACGTTGCCCTGGTCGAGCAGCCAGCGCAGAATGACCTGCGAGGGCGTTTTGCCCAGGTCTTCGGCGATGTCGCGGATCACAGGGTCTTTGAGCATTTTTCCCTGCGCCAGCGGACTATACGCCGTGAGGGCCATTCCCCGCTCTTTGAGCCAGCTGCGCATCTTCGACTGGTCGAGGTAGGGGTGATATTCTACCTGATTGGTGATGATCGGCGCGCCGTATTCGGCCATTTCCTCCATCAAAGCCAGCGGAAAATTGCTCACCCCCACAAAACGGGTATAATCCTTTTCCTGCACTTCGGCCAGGCTGTCCACCATTTCCCCCACAGAAATTTCCGGATTGGGCCAGTGAATCAAAACCAGGTCCAGGTAATCGACGCCCAGCTTGCGCAGGCTTTCTTCCACAGAGAGGAGGAAATTGTCTTTCCTCAGGTTGGTGTGCCACACCTTGGTTGTGATCCAGATGTCCTCCCGCTCAATGCTGGTGGCATTGATGCCAGAGCCAACCTCGGTTTCGTTGTCGTAAATCGAGGCTGTGTCGATATGGCGGTAGCCCATGGCCAGGGCACGGGAAACAACTTCGCGGGCTTCGCGGCCCAAAAGCTGGTAGGTGCCAAGGCCAAGGGCAGGGATTTGCGCATGTTGAACCTGAACGTATTCCATTAGGGAGGCAAAAAGGTGGATCGTGCTCAATGACAGGGTGGGCAAAGGTAAAAAGCCCCCGCGAAAACACGAAACAAACCCGGCTTTCCACCTGCTTATTCGTCTCCTGCCAGCTCAAAACCCGGATCAAAGCCCTTCTGAATGGCTGGCACTCCTTCGGTCATCCATCGGGGAGCTGGTTTGTCCATCAGGTAATGGTCAAAAAACTGGTGCATCCGCAGGGTGAGGTCCATGCGATTGGGCCAGCGGGTGAGGTTGTGCTCCTCGTCGTTATAGACCAGCATCCAGACGGGTTTTTCCAGGCGACGCAGGGCTACGAAATATTCGATGCCCTGATACCAGGGAACAGCTCCGTCAGCGTCGTTGTGCATCATCAGCAAGGGGGTTTCAACCTGATTGGCATAGAACACTGGCGAATTGCGCAGGTAGCGCTCCCGGTCCTCCCAAAGGGTGGTTCCCAGTCTCGACTGGGTCTGCTCATACTGAAACATCCGGCTGACACCCGTTCCCCATCGAATGCCGCCGTATGCCGAGGTCATGTTGCTCACCGGTGCCCCGGCCATGGCACAGGCAAAGCGGTTGGTACGGGTAACGAGATAGGCTGTTTGATAACCCCCCCAGCTTTGTCCCTGCAGCGCCATGCGGGTGGAGTCGATCCAGGGGAATTGCTGCAGCATGGCCTCGGTGCCCGAAACGATGCAGTTGTAGGCGTCTTCGCCGGGCTGGCCTTCCTTGTACACGATGTCGGGAATAAACACAGCATAGCCCTGGCTGAGGTAATAGGCCGGGTTGATGGTGGAGCGGCTCGGCGAAGGTAGGGAATAGCTGTGCAGCCGGTCGGCGCTTCGCTCATAAAAATAAACCAGCAGCGGATAGCTCCCCGCCGGGTTCAGGCCTTCGGGCTGGTACATAAGCCCCTCCAGCTTTGTTCCGTCGTAGGCTGTCCAGTGAACGAGTTCCACGCTTCCCCATAATATGCTGTCCTGCTGTGGGTTCATCGCCGTTAATTTGTCGGGAGAAGCCAGCAGGCCGGCACCCGTCCAAAGCTGCGGAAACTCCTGAAAGGTTTCGCGCCGCCACAAATAGCGCTCTGTGTGCCGCGCCTTTTGCAATGCGCTGAAGCGCATCGGCCCTTCCAACAGCATTTCCGGAGCCATTTTTTCAACAGACGACCCCGCATAAAAGCCCTCTGATTTGGTGATTTCCCAGGTTCCGTGCAGCATCAGGCTGTCGGGCAGGTACCAGGCCTCAGGGTCTAATCGCCGCACCCGGAGCTGAACCTTGTTCTTTCTGCCCCAGCCTTTGGTGAGGTTCACAGGTTTTTCACTGCCGTCGAGGCTGAGGAGCCACAGGTCGTAGCGGTCATAAAACAGCCCCGCCTGTTCGCCTTCCACAAACCCTGCAAATCCATAGGGCTCGGGGTCGTGCGGGGAGTCGTGGTTTTCGTCGTCAAATGCCTCTTCCAGTCCCTGGGTAAGCACATGGATCTGCTTGTGGGTCGTGTTCATCGACCGCCAGGTGCGGTCTTTCCCATTCCAGTACACGAGGAACTGGCCCTGGGGCGACAAACTCGCGCCATAGCCCTGGCCTTGGATCAACTGGCTCCGATCCCCTGTTTCAACCTCAATTACCCAGATATCTTCGAGCCAGGGGTAGGCCCAGGAATGGGAAATAGCATAGCTGCGGTCGTCGGTTGCCATGGCCAGCGGGCCGTCTTTGTCGGCAGGCAGGCTGGGGGAGGGGAGAGCGGAGTCGCCCAATTGCACCATTCTCGCCTCTTCCCACAACCATACGGCAAGGTAGCCCCGCTTTTTTTCTTCGTCGAGCCCCGCAATTTGCTGTGGCTGCAGCTGGCGGTCCTGCCAGGTCCATACGTCCACCCGGCTTTTTTCTTCTTCGAGCAGGGTGTCTTTGGCGAATGGCCGGGGCCTCGGGGCTGTGTCGAAAAACAGGCGACGCCCGCTGCGGGAAAAGAAGAGGGAGCTGTGTTCGGAAACAGCCCAGCCGTCGGGCATGGCGCTGGTAGCTGTATCCACCAGCCGCCTTGCCTGGGCTTCCTCCATGCGGTAGCCATAGAGGTGGTACAGCTTCACCTCTCCGGTGTCGGTAGTAGCCAAAAAAGCGAGGCGCTTTCCGCTCCGGTCAAAGGTGAGTTGTTTTACCTTTCCCTGCCCTTCATAAATTACCCGGAACTGTTGCCGCTGCGGGTCAAACAGCTGCACCCGGGCCGAGTCAACGCTGTCGCCTGACACCACCACCATGGCCATGAGGTTGCCCGAGTCGGCTAAAGCGTAGGTCTGCACATTCGCCACTTCCAGTTGTTTTCCGGAGGTCGGATGCAGCAACACCAGCCTGCCCTCTTTGGGCTTTGGTTTGGCTATGCTGCTGTCTTTGACGGTGCTATCTGCTTCGGCTCCTTTCTTTTTCTTCTCGGGCAGGGGTTTTTCCTCGTGAAAAGCCATCCAGCCTCCTGCTGCCGAAGGTGTTTTGTAGGATTTCACCCTGGGAAAGCGGAGGAGTTCCGCTCCTGGCCGCCAGACAAACAGAGAGTCTTTGGGCTGTTCAGCTGCTGGCACTTTGGCCAGGCGGGCGGCCCGCAAGCTGTCGAAGGGTGGCGACACCCGGAAGGCAAAATAGCTGCCATCGCCGGCATAGGTGGCGTTTCCTGCCCTTTCAAATCGGAGCTGACTGCCCTGCGGCAGGGCCTGGATGAGCAGATCGCCGTCGCCATCCTGCTGGGGGCGTTCCTCCCAGGTGGCATAGCGCCCGTCAGGGGTGAGGGTTGGCGTTTGAATGAGTGTCCAGGGTGCGAAGTCGGCGGTTGTCATGGGCCGCCTCGTGGGCGACTGGGCCATGGCGAGGCCGTTTAGCCCAAGGGCAAGGAGGAGAAGCAATCGTTGCATGAGAAAGCGGTAGAAAGGCGAAAATGGAATGAGGACAACCACAAAGGCAGGGGAGCCTGAGGGTTAATCAGACGATCACATTGACAACAATTCCCAGTGCCACGAGGCCGAGTGCCACCAGGAAGCGTGTGAGCTGGGTTTGGTTGTGAAGCAGATAGCCGAGGCCCAGCCCGATCACGAGGGCAATGCCTCCTGCAAGGCCGCTTTGAGCGAGTTCATCGCGGGAGGGAAGGTGCAGGCCATGGAAAAGGAACCGACACGAGAAAAACACAATGGCCATCCAGGCGCCATACCAGATCGTGTCTGCATTTTTTGAGAACATGAGCGGGGAGGTTGAATTGAGCAAATGAACTTAGGGAAAATTTGGGAAATGGAGAAGAGGGTAAGGAGCCGGGATGCGAGAACCGGGAGCCGGGACAGGAGGCGAAGCCGCTCCAGTCTGACCTCCGACTTCTGACTTCTGACTTCTCGCTTCTGGCAGGCCCGTCGCCGAACCATGCACCCCGCGCCCTCCTTCGGCGACGGCCCCAGGGCCTGCTCAGGATGACGCGAATGCAGGCGACGCCGCTCTTTGTCATGGTGAGCAGGGCCTCCAGGCCCGTCGCCGAACCATGACCCCAGCCTTAGCACCTGCTCAGAACGGAAAAACCATCATAGTCCAATCTAAAAGTGGATAGCACTCCTACCTGCGAAGACACCGCCAAATCGGCGGTATATGAGTCATAGTCCAATCTAAAAGTGGATAGCACTCCTACTGCCCAGAAATGGGCGGCTGCTATTGGGGATGTGAGTCATAGTCCAATCTAAAAGTGGATAGCACTCCTACCTACAATGCAGATCTGGCCAAAATTGCCTTTGACGTCATAGTCCAATCTAAAAGTGGATAGCACTCCTACGGCAAAGCTCCCAAAGATGATGGGTACATGATGTCATAGTCCAATCTAAAAGTGGATAGCACTCCTACAAATTTCCCACGACGATAGCGCAACGCTGAAAGGTCATAGTCCAATCTAAAAGTGGATAGCACTCCTACTTCGGAGGGTTTGCAAGCATACAGGTCTCTCAAGGTCATAGTCCAATCTAAAAGTGGATAGCACTCCTACTCAGAGCTGAAGCTACTGCCAAAAAAGCCTTCACGTCATAGTCCAATCTAAAAGTGGATAGCACTCCTACACTCCTCAGGTGAGCCAAAGATGGCGCTCATGTGGGTGTCATAGCCCAATCTAAAAGTGGATAGCACTCCTCCCTAAAGGAGGCGAGGGAACTGTTCTCCTACAAAGTGTCATAGTCCAATCTAAAAGTGGATAGCACTCCTACCCGATCGTAACAGCAGGACAAAAATTTCCAAAAAGTCATAGTCCAATCTAAAAGTGGATAGCACTCCTACGCCGGTTTGAGCCTCAACTACGCAGAAATTCAGGGTCATAGTCCAATCTAAAAGTGGATAGCACTCCTACCAAGGAGGCAGCGTCACTGTTCTCCTACAAAGGTCATAGTCCAATCTAAAAGTGGATAGCACTCCTACAACCATCGAACATTCTGATTCGGAGAGGTTGAAAGTCATAGTCCAATCTAAAAGTGGATAGCACTCCTACAAAATTTGAGGCTGGAGTAACTGTGTCCCCATGTCATAGTCCAATCTAAAAGTGGATAGCACTCCTACGCTGCGGCGAGTATCGTTTGGACATTGACCCCGGTCATAGTCCAATCTAAAAGTGGATAGCACTCCTACAGGCTCTCCGCGAGGCGGAGAAGCTTATTTCAAGTCATAGTCCAATCTAAAAGTGGATAGCACTCCTACTGGAAGCAAGTGATCTGTCGGAGCTAAGGGTGAAGTCATAGTCCAATCTAAAAGTGGATAGCACTCCTACTAAGTGGTTGTACGTGGTAGAATCAGTGCTGAAAGTCATAGTCCAATCTAAAAGTGGATAGCACTCCTACCCTTGTTTTCGCCTTAGCTGCTGACAGTCAAGCACTTAACGCCAAATTAGGGGCCAGCAAGTTCCGGGAAATTGTGCATCACCCGAAAAATAGTCCCAAATTCGTTTATTTCAAAGAAACAGCGTATGCGTGCCGTCTGTCAGGCTGCCAAGGTTTCCCAAAGGCATCCCTAAGATAAGCATTTTTTCCACATCTCCACGCTGTAACGGTAAAATCAAGGCCCCGCCAAAGCCTCGATTTTACCAGCAGCAACAACCTCCCCCTCTGTCATCTCTGCCATCTCTGTCATCTCTCTCCCACTGCCCTCACAACCCCAAACCCGTGGCTCACCGCCTTGCCCAGCCCGATGCCGTCGGGCAGCGACAGGTTGCAGCGAAACAACACATTGAACGCCAGCCGCTCAGTGTTGTGAACCCGCACCGTCCGCATCGACCGGAGGGTCTCCAGTTCCAGCTCCAGCCGCCCCGGCAGCCGCTCCTCCATCGCCGTCGCAAAGCCCAGCACATGCCCCACCAGTGTGCTCCGCAGCAGGTCCATCCGCTCCTGCAACGTGCCGATCGACTGCCACTTCCGGTAGTTTTCCTGGTGAAAGGGCTGGTAGTCCATCAGCCGGTAATGCCGCCATTCGCCAAGCTCCAGCACCTGCTGCCGCTCCTGCATCTGGTCGATCATGAGCGGGTAGTCGCGCCCGCCCATCCGCAGCGGGCCCCGCTGCCCCAGCAGCCAGGCCCGCATGGCCTCAGCGCCCGCATTCAGGCCAAAAAGACCCGCATAGCCATCCTCCACCCGGTACTGCACCAGCGGGTAGCGGTAAATCAGCCGGTCGGCCTGCCGCACGGTTTCGGCCACCACCACCTGCCCGTTCTCGGGCGGCAGCGGCTCCCACATCACCGGGGCGTGGTTGTGAAACAAATCCTCCTGCCAGCCGGCAGCCTCGGCCACCGCCCCGCGAAACAACGGGATCTGGCCAGGCCGCAGGGGAAGGGAAAACCGAAGGGAAAGGGTGTGAATCGGATGCATGGATGAAGTGTTGGCTGTGAAACAAGAAAATCAGGCAGGCCAGCGGGCTTATTTCCTCACAAACCCGCCAAACGAAAACCTCGCCGCGACCTTGCGGTCGGGGTTGCCGGGGTCTGTCACCTTCAGGTTCACCAGCGCATTCACCGGGATGCTCGCACTGGCATTGTAGGGGATCACGCTGCGCAGCACCCCGCCCTCATAGCGAAGCTCCACCGTGAGCTGCCCGTTCTGGTTGTCGCGAACCAGCCCCTGCACCATGGCCCCGCGCCGCTGGGCGGTCCTCAGGTTCGCAAAGGTGAGTTCCTCCAGTTGGTCCAGCTCCCCGACCCTGCGCTCCGGCTGTCCGCTGCCCTGAGGACCGCCCTGTTGCCCGCCAGCCTCCACAAAATGGCCATAGCCAACATTCGTTTTCGCCCCCAGCCCGAAATCGCGGATCAGGCTGCTAAACAGGATTTGCTTCTGGCCCGCGTTGGCCCCGGGGCTGTTGTGCAGCTCAAAGCGGAAGCGGTACACAATCCCCGCCCGAACCTTCAGGAACGCCACCGGAATGGGATCCTTGAATGCCCGCATCTCGCCCAGCGTGGGGTTGTGCGGGGTAATGAAATCGGGATCGAAGAGGCGGCGGTCCTTTCCGTTGGTGCTGTTCACCGGAAACGCATCGAAAAAGGTGTCGTGCTCCCGCATGGGCTTGGGCAGCCAGGCTTTTTTGTCTTCGTCGTAGCGTTTTCCCTCAAAAATATCCATTTCCAGGGCTTTCACGTCCAGGTTCTGGTTGTTGAGGTAATGGCGGATGAGCTCCGGCTCGCGGAAGCAGCTTCGCAGCATGCCTTTGATGCTGCTGCCGGGAAGGATGGGCAGTCCGCTGCTGTGGTCGAAGAAAAAGCCGAGCTTGAACTCGCCCAGGCGGCCGGTTTCGTGCTGGTAGCCGCTGCCGATGAGCAACCCCGGGTAGGTGGTCACGAGTTCGGTCACAGTGCCGGTGCCATCAAGCGGGTCAAAGGCCGTGGCTGGCAACTCCACCCGGAGCAGGCGCTCGTTGGCCGCGCGAAAGGCGATTTCGTCGGCTTCCTTCACCCGCTTGTCTTTCAGGTCGGTCTTGCGAAAGTCGATGCCGTGGTAGTAGGCTTTGTAAAACAGCCAGGAGGCGTTGGGGTGTGTCATGGCTTCTGGAGGTTATAGGTGCGAAGGGCGAGCTTGAGGGCAACAGAGGCATCGCTGAGGTGGCGGCGGATTTGTCGCTGCAGGACGAGATCGTCCTGATGGTTGGCGGCATACACAAGCAGCCTGCGCTCGGTTTTGTCAGTGGATTCCTTTTCCAGCTTCCCGTAATGGGTTGGCCATTTCGCTTCCATCATGTTGGTGAGGATGCGCAGGAGGATGCGGCGGTCGCCTTCGTCGCCGCTGTCTTCGGCGGAGAAAATGGCCAGGGTCGGCAGCAGGCCCGACTGCACCAGCGAGGCGCCCAGCGAAGCGATATAGCCTTTGTACACCTTGTTGATGGGCTTGACGTTCATCGAGCCGTCCGCTTCTCTGAAGAAGACCTGCTCAATCTGCGTCATGGCCTGCGGGATCATATCGGAAATGATGGTGGAGGTCATAAAGTCGGAGTGGATGAGGTGAAACAAAGGGTTACTTCAGCAATTCGCCGAGGGCCTGAAACTTCAGCCGCCCGTAGCCGATGGAGGCATTGGCCCCCACCTGGATCACCTTGCCGTTTACCTGCTGGTGAAAAGTGCTGAGCAGGTCCTGCGGGCCCGTCACCGTGGTGAAAAAGCGGGCTTCGCGGGGCACAAGCTCCTCGTACCAGAGGTTTTTCGACTCGCCATTGTCGAGCTGGTTGCGGGCCACCACCGGCAGGGAGATTTCCCTGAACTTCTCATGCGGCATCAGGGCGAAGGGGGAGCCGGTGAGGCTTTCTACCTTTTTGAATTGCGAAAAGTCGTGGTGCGACGCCCGAAAGTCCATTTCCTCCAGCGTCGCCCCGGCTTGCAGGGTGGGGTGAATGAGCAGGGAAGTGGTTAAGGCCGAATCACCTGTGGCGTAATGGGTAAAGGTGCTGAGCAGGGTTTTGACTATTTCAGCCCCCTCCACCCCAAATAGCTCCAGCCGCTCCGCGAAATCGTGCAGCAGCTCCGGGGTGCTCACCGAGAGGTAGGGCGTCACGTCCGAGCGCACCGGCAGGCTCAGCAGGAAGCTCTGGTCAAAGACGAGCTTACCGGCCTGGGTCGTGTCTGCCGCGTCTTTCCCTTTTTTGATCTCTGCACCAAAAATGTCTGTGATGTATTTCGGCTTGACCTCTTCTCCGGCCACCAGTCCGTCGAAATACTCGCGGAGCGCCCCCTTGAGGCTGGAGGAAAAAATGGTTGGGAATTGTGTGTGCGGGTCGCGCTGGACCTTGTTGTCGATCACATCGTAGTTGCTGTCGCCGCTTCCGGCGTGGAGAGGCGAGAGGCAGCGGAGGATATAGGCTTGAGTGGTCATGGGATTCAGGAGGTAAAGGGTTGAAAATGATTGTAGCCGATTTGTTGCAAACGGGGCAGGCTGATCAGGGCTTGCACTTGTTGGTTGTCACGCGGGTACAGCACCGAGCCTTTTTCCAGCAGGGTAAACTTCTCGCTTTTCACGAGGTCGGTGGTTTTGTTGTCCCGGCTCACGTTGTGGTAGCGGCTCGTTTTCCCGATGCTCGTTTTCAGAAAGCGAAAATCGAGGGTGTGAACCGTGGCAAATTCGCAGTGTGCATACACTTCAGGGTCCACGAGGGCATCGCTCAGCAGCACGAGGCAGGGCTTCATGCCCGCGGGCAAGGCATAGCGGGGCGGGTCCTGCTTCTCCGGTTCTGCCTCGAAGGCAAACATGCGCTGCTCTCCGCCCATGGGCACAAGGCCCTTTGCGGGGAGAGGCTCGGTGGTCTCCACGGTGAAGGCAAAAGTCCAGTTGTACCCTTTTTTTCCGTCCTTTTTCTTCAGGGTAACGGAGGTTTGCTTGTAAAATGCCTCGTTGTGCGGCTGGCCGTTGCGGCTTTTGTGGATACCGGTCTGGGTTTGCTCCAGAAACACGTCGCCCTGGCTGATCAGGTCGCCTGCGGCGGAGATGAGTTTGGCGGCCTCATACTCTTTGGCGTCGTAGCCTTCGAGGAGCATGGCGGGCTGTTTGCCGTAACCGAGCCAGGCATGGGCAGCCTGTGGTTCAGCAGCTTTGCCATGAAACAGCGGGGCCGGGAACCAGGCGGTGTCGCCGTCGAGGAGGTAGAGCGGCCCGATCTGCCGGATTGCGCCAAAATCAAGGGGTCCGCCCAGGTTGGCCTGGCCTGCGTCCAGCCGGAAGCTCTCCGCCCCGATGAGGGCAGCAGCGTTCGGGCTCACCTGTTGGTCGGTGGCGGCGAGCAGGCCCTTTTCCCTCAGCAGGAGGTAGCGCAACATGCCGAGCAGGGTGGTTTGCTGGGGCCAGTGGCGGGATTTCACGAGGTAGTTTTGCTTCTCTTCGACGCCGAAACCCCGTTCGTCGCCGAAATAGTAGGACGTTACCGGCTTGAGCTTCATCCGGTACCGGAAGGTGGGTTGATCAGGCATCGTAGGGTTGTTTCAGGAAGTGAATGGTTCTCAGGGCAGAATAGACGGCTGCGCGGGCGGCATCGCCAGGCTCGGGGTGGTTCCGGTAGTCTTCGTAGGCCTTGACAATCAGGTCTTTGACCTTGTCCATGAAGCCCGAGGCTTCCTGGCTGTGGATCTCTTCGTCGAAGTTGGCGTCGATCATGCGGCGAATACGGGTTTCCCGGTCCTCATAACTCGGCAGCTTGCCCAGTTCGTCAAACACGGCTTTCTGTTTGTCCAGCATGAACATCACCGAGCTTAGAAAGCGGTCATCTTCTTTGAGCTGGGCAGCCAGAAGCCCGGAAAACGCTGTAAAGGTCTCCTGCTGCATCCCGAAAGTTTGCCCGATGTGCTGGCCCGAATGCTTGAGGAGGCGGAGAGAAAGCGCATTTTTCAGGCGATTCTTTGGCTCAGGCCATTTTTTTGCCTTTTCAAACAGCAGCTCACGGGAATCTTCCAGCGCCTCATACAGCGGGAATTTGTGGTAGCTGATGGAAACGCCGAAGGAAAGGGAGGGAATCTCTTTCTTTTTCTCTTTGTTCGGATCGTCGGGCTTTGTCTGTTCGCCAGAACCGTCACTTTCCCGGTCATAGAAGTCAGCAGGAAGTGCTTGCTGGATCGCTTCCTTGAACAGTCCATCCAACTGCTGACAAAGAGAAAAAATGGAGGTTTTGCCAGACAGCACCGGAGCGAAGAAGAGCAGGTCATCGCCGCCCGCGTACACCAGTTTTCCTCCGAAATTCTTGATCAGACCCTCAGATCCGACCCCGAAGTCAAAGAGCGCCTGGGACAGGTTCAGGACTTCCTTCTGTGTTTGCAGCTTTTTGATGGTACTCCCCACATTATCGCCGTCAGCATGAACAATCGCGATGTAGCGGTGATGGGTGCGGAGCAGTTCGCCGAGTTTGCGATCTTTGGCTTTGAGCTGAAGATAAAATTGTTCGTCATCTTCGTCTTTGGTTTCCCGAAAAATGGGATCCAGTACCCTTTTGCGAAAGTCTTCCCGCTCTTTAGCAAAACCCATACAGGCAATTTCGGGAATGGATAAAATCCGGCTTTCTTCCTGATCTTCCTCGGTGAATGCCTCTCGAAAGAGGAGAGATTTGGCTTTGTGACCGTGTTTGTTCAGATAGGCAAACAGGTAGAGCTCCTTCTCCTGCTTCTGAAACGGCGGCATGAGCTCGGCGCTGTCCATGAGCTCGTTCAGGCCCAGGATCGCCTTCGAGGGGCTGTCGTAGGTGGCTTCAAAGAAGTAAGTCTGGATATATTCGCCAAACCAGGCCGCCACCGCCCCGGGCTCCCATCCTTTCACGTCCCCGGCAATCTCCCGGCTGAGGGTGTCGAGCGCACCGCGCAGAAGTTGATACAGGGCATCTCCCTGTCCTGTCGGACCGGTCGCAATGAGGCGGTCGGGAAAGAGGCCCACGCCATTTTTCAGGTCTTGTTCGGGCACGTCCGGGTAAGGCAGTAGAATCTCGATTCCCAGCCGGGAGGTTTTGATCGCCTCTACGATCCGGCGCATGAGCAGGGAGAAATAGAAGCTGCCCCCCCACAACTCGCGTGTTGCACGCAGGCGGCCCAGGGTCTTGTAAATCGGCCCGAGGGTGAGGCCGTAGTAGGTTGTCATGGGGTTACTTGTTGAGGTCTTCGAACATGGCTTCAAGGGTCTGGAAATGGGGATGACTGTGGAACACAGCGTCCACATGATCCTGCAGGTTTTTTGCAAAGGCAAAGCGCAGGAAATCGTCGGGGTCGAAGGTGGCCGGGAGCGAAAGCTTCAGGTCACCACGGCCATTGGCCTTCAGTTGGAATTCCTTGCCGAGGTACTTCTCAGACAAAGCGTGGGTTCCCACAAACACTTCAAACGATTTGCCGTCGGCACTGCGCAGGGGCTTGAACCACAGCGGCGAGGGTGCCCGGTCGATCTTGTTTGCAGCATTTTCTTTCTCTGTTGCCCCGGTGGACAAATGTTCCTTGGTGATAGCATCCCTGCCCCAGGATTGGCTGCTGGAAAGGCCGAGCAGGTCGCGAACGAGTTTTTTGTTCTTCGTTTCGTGGCCGATGGGCGTATCGGGATCGGTGCCGTGCTGCCGTTTATGATCTTCGTCTTTGTTCAGGAAATAGGTCTGTTTGATCGTTTTTTTCTCCCATTGAATGTCCTTTTCCCGGAAGTACAGAAAGAGAAGGGATTTGAAGTAAAATGGGCGGTTGCCGGGGAGGTTGAGCCCGGCGCGCAGGGCACTGTACAGCAGGTTGATGTCTTCGAAAACCCTGGAAAAGGGGTATTCTGGCTTGCTGACGGATGATTGGAAGGAATAGGGAGTCGCTTCCTGCAGAAGCTTTCGGGCACCCTCTGCGGGGAGAAAGCAGCCGAATCCTTTGGTGTTTCGGGTGCCGAAATTGTGACGCACCAGGAAATGTGGCAAGGCCTCCGTCAGGTATTCGAGCAACTGAGGCTTTTTGCTGGTGAGAATCAGCTCGACATCGTCGTACATCACGGCGAGGCGCAGGTCATAACCGTTCTCTTGTTTGGTTTTGTCTGCATTGGCGAAGTAAGGCGTGCCTGTGAGGATCGGAATGTGCTGATCGAACTGAGGATAGCGGTTGCGGAGCGCTGTTTTCACCTCCTCGACGGTGTCTTTGGTGGCTTGTGCCCAGGGCACATAGTAAGCCGCGACCTTCCCCCGGATCTGCATCTGATACCCCGAATACTTCTGGCCTGCTGCCGGTTTGGGGATCTCGCTGTGGAGGGCTTCCTTGCGGAGGTAAGCGGGGTACTCCTCGTGGAGGAAGCGGTCAAATTTGGCCTTCACCTCCGTGGCGCGGAGGGTGGCCCCGGCCTGCCCGGCCTGGAAATGAATCATCGGCGTGTGCTGCACCAGCCGGATGGTTTTTTGGTAAGGATTCACGGTGACAGGGATGACAGTGTTGACAGAGATGACAGAGTTACAGAGGGGAGTCTGGGACCTGGGTGGGTCAGGGAAGGGCGAGCGAGTCGCGGCGCGCGGGAGGAGTGGAGTCGGGAGGGTGGGAGATGACAGAATCTGGCGCGGTCGGTATGATGGCTGGCGTAGGGCTGGGAACGGACGACTGCTCCTGTGCCTTTTCCTTGAATGAATGCAGCTTTTCTCCACACCAATACACACCAATAGTTAAGGAAGCAAGAAGGAGGATTGAAGCAACTAACCAGAATCGTTTTTTTCTCAGGCGATTCAAAAACCGGATGCCAGGCAATTGAAACTGAATTCCTACCATTCTCAAACTGGAAAGGCCAAGGAACAGCTGACCAAAGAAAATCAGGATCCAAGCGCCAGGAGGCAATGCCTTGGCGGCATTTTCAAACACCGGCAAATCATACAGGGCCACCAGAAATCCGGGAATCAGAAGCAGGGCACCAACGATGGTAATGGCGTTGAGCTTCGTATCGGTTTCGCTCTCCTCCTGCAAACTCACATAATTGTGCAGTTCCTGGATTTCTTTGTCGAGGTCTTCGACCTGGGTTTCAATCCGCATGTGCTTCTGCAGCAGGTCATACATTTCAACGCCCTGGTCCTGGGCCGTGACCTCCCGGAAATACACCTTGTTGATGAAGCGGATGTAGTTTTTGTAGAGGTTGGTCACCTGCTCGGCGAGTTCCTGCACATTCTCCTGCTTGAAGCCGGAGACCTGTGTCACCTCATCTGCGAAGCGCAGCACCGAGGCCCGCTGCACAATCGCCAGCTCAAACATCTTGTAGTAAATCGACTCCAGATGCTGGGGGAGGAAGGAGGCATTCACCCAGGGCTTCCTGAGCTCTTCCAGCGAGGAAGTCAGTAACACCAGTGAATACCGGCTGACGCCATAGTAGCTGTATGGGGCCCAGCGGGTGTAGCTGTGCTTCCTGAGATGCTTTCTGGCCAGGTCCATGTTGAAGGTGGACATGCTTCGACCATCCACGAACAGGAATTTGTACCAAAAGCTTCCTTCGTAGGTATTGGGGTTCAGGTAGTTGTGGGAATATCCCGCATGATGTTGTTTGGCCCCATCAACTTTTTCCTTCCCCCCATACCAGCACACCACAAACATGCGGTCGTCGAGCACAGGCTTGAGGAAGATTTTGCCTGCATGGCCCTCGCGGCCCCAATCCGCATCCTGGGTAATCAGGTTATCTGGCTGCCGGAAAAAATACCGCAGAAAAGAAGGGAGCAGGAAGGGGCCTTTTTGGATGTTCCTGCCCATGATATATCTCGAAAAGGAATCTGTTGATAACGGAGACCCGTCACGCCCGATCAGAGCGATAGATTGGGCGAGTTCTGCTCCTTTGACTGCTGTCAGGCCCTTTCCTGCCAGGGTCTCGTCATATGTGAAATCAAAAGTCTGACCAATCTTTTCAGGATCCAGCCCGAGAAAAGGTGGAGCGATCCTTCGTCCAAATTGGTTGATCCGAAGGATGTCTTCCGGACCAGATTGTTCTTCTTTCCGGTTCGTCATGAACAAGCTCAGCACGCCAACCCCTGTCTCATAGAGGTTGAGGTTGACTGCCTCTATCTCCAGCAGATACACCTTTTCAGGCTGGCCGCCTGTCATTCCCACCCGAATCTCATACTGCATTCCGGCCGGAACCTTGTGCTGAAAATGCCGAAGAAGCTGTTTTTGCCCGGGGTCGGCCTTGAGGTCGTCTCCAAGGTCATAAATGATCTCGCTGACGTAGTCGTAGAAATAGTTGAACTCGTTGAAGTGGTTCAATCTGTCTAATTGAAATGGCGGTCGGTACCAGGTATTGTCTCCTTTGGATTCCTTTGGCACTTCATAGCCCAAAAACGCATTTTCCGCTTTTTCCAGGTCAATGGTAGCGTCCATCGTACGCACATTGTCCTTGTGCGGGGTCTCCCACTTGAAAGGGAACAGAAAGATGTGACGGGAGAAAAAAGGCTTGGGTTTGGGCTTTGTTTCGCTCGCTGTCATGGGGCTGTCTTTGTTAGAAACAGGTGATTTCGGGATAATCTAAGGACTTGGCGGAAAAATCAAAAGTTGGAAAGGAAATAAATTAGCGATTCGCCACGATTTGCTCGATCCGGATTTTTTGACGCTCCAGTTCTTCCGTCGTCCACTGTCCTTTGGCCAGTCCGAAAAATCCGGAATGGCCCTGCCCGCCACTGTAGGCCCGCCCCGTCTGGATCTCTTCGGCATAGGCCACCCGCAGTTGGTCGATGCTGTGGCCGAAATAGGTGAGCTCTGCCTGGTTGACAATGAGCAGAGGCCCGCGGCCATAGAGCCGGTCGGTGAGCGGAGAAAACCGCTCCAGACTGGTCGTCACCACCATCATCCCCTCATCCGGGATCAGCCCGGACACCTCCTGCTCGGCCTGCTGCTCCATGGCCTCGCTCACGCCCTGGGCCTTGCGGTCGAGCCTGCGGATGCGCGCAACCTCCTCCGGACTGGCCCCCAGTGCCAGCATCGCCGGCATGTAGCCCTTGTCGTTGGCCGCGATCAGTTGCTGCTCCCGGTTCAGTTCCACTCCCAGCAGGGTAGCCACCTGCTCAATCGAAGCCGGCAGCCGCGATAACTCGTTGTGGTGGTCGATGTGCAGATAGCGCCCGGGCGGGTCGGCATCCAGCCGCAATTCAATGCCAACAAAGCGATGAGGCATAGTAAAAAGGTCCTGATAAGCGCTCAGCTTCGCCCCCGACCAGTCCAGCCCGCGATCAGCAAATTGCAGACCCTCCCGCATGCCCTCCGCCTCCAGCAGGGCGCGGATGCTTACCATTTCGAGGTCATGGCCTCCGAGCAGGAAAAAAAAAGGAGAAACCATCAGGAAGCAGGGCTTAACAGGTAACCCTGTCAAGATACAAGAATATTTTTCAGCCTGGCAACCCGGCTCGGAACACCCTTGTCAGGGTTTTTCCAGTGGATGCGAGAACCGAGAGCCGGGACGAGAGGCGAAGCCGCTCCAGTCTGACCTCCGACTTCTGACCTCTCACTTCTCATAACCAGGCATCGCAGGGTGAAAGCGGACCCTGGAAGGGTCCAATCTTTGTAGGTATTCAAGCCAAATTTTACCCTACTCCCCCCCGGCGGCCACATGGCCGCCGGGGGGGATAAAAAATATCAAACCGCTGTGCTACAAAGGTTTGACCCTTCCAGGTAGGGTGTCCAACTGGCAAAAAAAATTCCTTCATATTTGAGTGTTCTCAAGACCCAAACAGAAGGAATAGATGGCCCGAGAGCGATCCAAAAGCAAGGAAACGATTTTAGAAAATCGTTGCAAGCACTTCAAGAAAAAAGCGGCAGAGCAATCGAAAGAAAACCGCCTTTTGCGCGCTCAGGTAAAATCGCTCAAGGCGAGCCGTGATAAATGGAAGAGGAAGGCGAAGCAAGCGCGATCCGCTTCCAATACAGCGTATTCAGAGTTTGTGGAATCAGGCCCTCCTCACGGGCACCGGTATCCTGTATGGTTGATCACCATCACCTTGAAACTATATGTTTTTTGCAGGTGTTCCCTCCGCGGTACAGTAGTTGTGTTGCGATTATTTTTTGGAGACAAGGTGCCGTGCAAAAGCACGGTTCTCAACTGGTTGCGCAAAGCAGGGTACGCCGTCTATCAACAAAAGCCGGAAATAGATACAGGTGGTTATGCCATGATACTGGATGAAAGCATGGTCATAGGCCAACAACGAATGATCTACGTAACGATCGTGGATGCGATAAAACGGGGGAATAAGGCCCTGACATTTACTTGCATCAAAGCGACCTACCTCTCGGTAGCCCCTTCGTGGAAGGGCAAGGAAATTGCGGTGTTCTTACAAGGTATTATACGTAAACTAGGCAAGGCCCCGCGGTATGTAATCAGCGATTATTGAGGTGCTCCCCATCGACTGGACAAAAAAGGCCTTTGAATAAGGTGGCTTGTTGAGGTAGAAATACGAAAGAACGAAGTAAAATTCTGGTCTGAGCATTGGTTATTGCGGGACTTTTCCACGGTTTCAGCCGGGGCCC
>JBGSKC010000075.1:0-123338 GCA_041741415.1 Bacteroidia bacterium
CCATGGGCTTCCTTAGTTTGGTAATGCTGATAAAGCATGGTCTTCTCGTAGTTTAGGGTGTGGTAACCAAAAATTACGGAAGACCTTTCTTTTTTAAAAAAAATATGAGTCACCCCAAAGTTCGGGATGACTCATGTTTGCTTTTTCATAACCTGTCTCAAGGAAAATCTCCCGGTCGCGCAGCGAGATTCAAAGCTCTGTCATCACTGTCCTCTCTGTTTCGACGTGTGATGCCCAAACACCCAGCCTTCCTGGCCTTCAACTTCAATCAGGTACCAATAATCTGTATTGCCATTTACTTCCTCCAGCTCCGGGGTTCTTTCTACAATGGTGCCAATCGCGCCATTGTTTACCTGAAACAACACCTCCGAGGTGGTATTGGGCGCACTCCTGGCATTGAGCTTGTCGGCGGTGATGTACAGCTGATTGGCAGGTAGTTCCGCCTGCGACTGAAGCCCTTCAACAGCCTGCTCGACCAAGCCAATCAATGAGGATGACTGAAAGGTGCTGTTGTCAAGAATCTTGAGCAAGGCTGCTTCTTTGGCTGGATTGGTCTTTTCTGCCATGGCCTGTGTGTACAGAACGGCCACACTCACATCTACTTCATCACTGGTAAACCGGCTGTTTTCCTGAATCCAGCCAACCTTTTTCTTTTCTCTGCCCATTACTTCCAGCCACCCGGGCTGTGTGCTGCTGTTTTTGACAGCAAATATTTCGCCTGCCTCCAGTTGGGTGCCCGTGAAAGTGGTTAGCTCTGGCCGCTTGTACAGGTCGATCGTGCCATAGGCAGCGGCGCGCCTGGCGTCAACAGCAAAAAGGTTGCCGCTGCTCCAGCCCTTGGCACCGCCTTTTAGAGACATTTCCAGGTAGGCGCGCTGCTCCCCTTCCGGGGTTTCTTCGTTACCAGTGAGGTAAACCACCTCGCCGAAATTAATGGCAGTCACCCATTTCGCCTCTGTTCCTTTGCCAGGAGCAGCCCGCAGTCCGGCTTCGTTCCACAGGCAAACGGCCATTGTGCCAGATTGAGCATCAACAACCTGTGCAGTGCTATCTGCACCAGATGCTGTGTTTTCGCTGTTGCTGCTGTCTTCACAAGACATCCACAGCATGGCAATGGCCAAAAAAGTCAACAATCGGTTCATGGAAAACATTGGTTAGAAAGTTCAAGGGGAAAGACTTCGGGTCTGATGAAAAAAGCCCGGGTGGGGCGTGTTATTCCTGAAAAGTTTATTCGGCTGCACCCAGCAAAGGTGAAAGGTAGGTCCACACGGTTTCTGCCACCAGTAAATGGCCTTCTTCGTTGGGGTGAATGCCGTCGTCAAGGTTCAGGTGAGGCTCGGCAGCCACAGCTTCGAGGAGGAAGGGAATTAGCGTAGCCTGGTGTTTGGTGGCTAAATAAGGGTACATCTCACGAAATTGCCGGGTGTATTGTGGACCCATGTTCGGGGGGATTTCCATGCCCGCCACAACCAATTGAACATCGGGATAGGTTCTTCGAACAATCGTAAGGATGCTGTCCAGATTCGTTCGCGTTTCTTCCAACGCCAGTCCTCTGAGCCCGTCATTCCCGCCTAATTCCAGGACAAACACATTTACCGGCTGCTTCAAAGTCCAGGCGATGCGGCCCAGGCCGTCGGCGCTGGTTTCTCCACTCACACCGGCGTTAACAACCCTGACATGGGCCATGCCCAGGGAGTCTAGCCGCCGCTGGAGAATGGCTGGAAATGCATCGTCGGGGTTGAGTTCGTAGCCTGCCGTGATGCTGTTTCCGAAGAACACAACCACCTGGCTGGTTTCCCGTTTTGGCGAAGGCCTTTGTGCCTCCGGCGTGTCGGTTGAAAGGGTTTTACCAGAGTTTGAACTCCCTTCCGGGTCGCACGCCGCCAGCCCCGCCATCACAACCAGCGATAAGCAACAGGCGAGCCATCGTTTTGGCTTCTGAAAATTGGTTTCTGCCATCTGTTCTCTTAAGTTCGGTGGCGATCTAGGTAAAAGTACAAATGTCTCAGGAAAAAATGCTGTCAGTTTCTTCTCTCACAAAATCCTATCCCAGCGGCCAGCGCAACATCACGGTGTTGGAAGATGTCAGTTTCCACATCGAAACAGGAAGCACCACAGCGATTGTAGGGCCTTCGGGCTCTGGAAAAACCACGCTCCTGGGGCTATGTGCGGGCCTGGATCAGCCTACTTCGGGGTCGGTGTCGCTGGAAGGCAAGTCTCTCTCCGCTATGTCGGAAGACGAACGGTCCATCCTGCGGCGGCTTCGCATCGGGTTTGTGTTTCAAAATTTTCAACTCCTCCCCACCCTCACTGCCCGCGAAAACGTCATGGTGCCGCTGGAGCTTCAGGGGGTAAAGCAGGCCAGGAAGCGCGCCGATGACTGGCTCGACCGCGTTGGCCTCCAGGGCCGCGGGCACCATTACCCCAGCCAGCTCTCGGGAGGCGAACAACAGCGCGTGGCCCTGGCCAGGGCTTTTGTTCACGAGCCTGCTTTGCTGTTTGCCGATGAACCTACCGGCAACCTCGACGGGGCCACCTCCGAACGCGTGGAACAACTCCTGTTCGACCTGCACAAGCAGTCGGGAACCACCCTGGTGCTGGTAACCCACGACCTCGAACTGGCTGGCAAAACCCAGCGAATTCTGTCTCTCAAAGGAGGCAAGCTCATTTCTGATTCCGCTCAAGCCTGATCTTCATGAAGTTTTCTTTCTCCTGGCTCCTTCGCATGGCTTGGCGCGATTCCCGCCGCGACCGTGCCCGACTCCTGCTGTTTTCTCTTGCTGTGACAATTGGGGTGGCAGCCCTGGTGGCGATCGACGGGTTTGGGCGCGAAATGCAGCGCCAGATTGACGGCAAAGCCAAAGAACTCCTCGGTGCCGACCTGAAAATGGAGGCCAACCGCGGTTTTTCCGACTCGGCCCTCGTCTGGATGGACTCCCTCGGCGGGGTGCAGGTAGAAGAGCGCACCTTTTCCTCCATGGTGCTGGCACCCGCCAGCGGGCAGTCGCGGGCGGTTCAGGTTCATGCACTCGACCCAGGCTACCCCATGTATGGCCGCCTCGAAACGGTGCCGGTGGAAGCTGCCGACCGCTTTTTCGAAGAAGGGCAGGCCCTCGTAGACCGCGTTCTGATGCAGCAGATGAAGCTCTCCGCCGGCGACAGCATCCTGCTCGGCAGCCGGGTGTTTGCCATTGCCGGGGCACTGGAAAAGGTGCCGGGCCGCAACGCGGTTTTTTCCAACATCTACGCGCCTGTTTACATTCCGCTCTCCACCCTGGAGTCCACGGAGCTCGTCAGAAAAGGCAGCCGCGTGGAGCATGTCCGATACTTCCGGTTTGATCCTCCCGTGGAGGTTGATACCCTGGTTGCGCAAAACACGGAGCGCTTCCGGCGCTGGCGCGTGCGTGCTGATACTGTGAGCGAGCAGCAGCAGGAGCTCGGCGCAGCTTTTCAGGATCTTACCCGCTTCCTGCAACTGGTTGCCTTCGTGTCGTTGCTGCTTGGCGGCCTTGGCGTGGGCTCCGCCGTGCATGTGTATGTGCAGGCAAAGGTAAAATCGGTGGCGGTGCTGCGCTGCCTCGGTGCCAGCGGGCGCGATGCCTTTTCCATCTATCTCCTTCAGATTGTGCTGGTTGGGATGGTCGGTGCTTTGGCAGGTTCGTTGATGGGCACGCTCCTTCAGTTTGTCATTCCAGAAGTGCTGTCGGCATTTTTGCCTGTTTCCATTTCTTTCCGGCTTTCCTGGCCTTCCATCGGGATTGGGGTATTGCTGGGAACGGGCATGGCCCTGTTGTTTGCCTTGCCTCCGTTGCTTCGCATTCGCAATATTTCTCCCCTGCTGGCCATTCAGGCGGCTGCTGGCACCAGCTCCACCCGACCCGATTGGCTGGGCCGGGGGATGTATGCTTTGATTTTGGCGGTAATTTGGGGAATGGCCTATTGGCGAATGCAGGATTTGCTCCTCGCCACCATTTTCTCGGCTGGCCTCCTCATCTCGGTTGCCATTCTGGCAGGGCTCGCCTGGGTGGTCATTTTAATTGTGAAAGCAGTTTTCCCGCAGCAGGCCTCCTACCTCTGGCGCCAGGCATTAGCCAACCTGTTCAGGCCACAGAACCAAACCCTTCTGCTGGTGTTATCGATCGGATTGGGAACCTGGGGCATTGCCCTGATGTTCCAGATTCAGGGGATGCTGCTGCGCGAGGTGGACCTCGTCGACGATGCTGAGCGCCCCAACGTAGTTGCTTTCGACATCCAGTCTGATCAGGTTGCCACCCTCGACAGCATCGCCAAAGCGAATGAAATTATTCTTCAGGACATTGTGCCTGTGGTGACGATGAAGCTCGACAGCCTCAAAGGGCAACCCCGTGAATTCTGGCTGGCCGACTCTGCGGGCGGTGTTTCTACCGGTGGCTTGAACCGCGAGTACCGCGTAACCTATCGCGACTCGCTCATTGGCTCTGAAGAACTTACCGCAGGCTCCCTGAAGCCTTATGCTGCCACCGGAGATACCATCTGGATTTCAGTGGAGGAGGATTTTGCCAAAAATAGCCTCAAGGTGGAACTTGGCGATGAGGTGGTGTTTGACCTCAGCCGCGTGCCGGTCAAAACCTATGTGGGAAGTTTCCGCAAAGTGGACTGGCAGCGGGTTCAAACGAACTTTCTGGTGGTGTTTCCGGCGGGTGTGCTGGAAGAGGCTCCGCAGTTTATTGTCGCCATCGGCAAATCGCCGGATGCACTCAACACGGCCAATTTTCAGGAAGCCGTGGTGAAAAACCTGCGGGGAATCTCTATCATCGACCTAGGTCTGGTGGTGCGAACCATTGAGCAAATACTGAGGCAGGTGTCGTTTGTGGTGAATTTCATGGCCTGGATCTGCATTCTCACGGGGTTGCTTGTGCTGGCTGGTTCTGTGTGGAACAGCCTGGCCCAGCGCCGCCGGGAGGCAGCTTTGCTTCGCACTATCGGTGCCACCCGGGCACAGGTCATGCAGATTCAGCTTCGCGAGTATTTGCTGCTGGGAGTCTTGGCGGTCATCACAGGTCTTGGACTGGCCTTGTTGGGTGCCTGGGCTTCCTCGTCTCTCGTATTTGAATCGGATTTCGTGCCCGAGTGGAAGAGCTTGCTCGCTCTGGGTCTCGGCATCCCTGCTCTCACCTTAACCATCGGTTTGCTGGGCCTCAGGGGCGTGGTGAATCAGCCTCCGCTCAATGTGTTGCGAAGAGAGGATTGAGACAATGAAAAGGAAAATCCCCTCCTGCGAATGACGCGGGAGGGGATTTTATTTGGTGTCCACAAAAAAGGAGAGCTTATTTCATGTTCCTATTTCGCAATTTGGGCAAGGTCATCCAGCTTTTGCCCATTCTCCGGTATTGCCTCCGCCCAAATGTCCAATCACCAGTAAAGCGAGGATAACCATATATAGCCACTGCGCAGCCGCAACCGGGTATCATACCTTATGCAGTTGTAAAAACGCTACAAACTCGCTGAACTCCCGGGGAAATACGGTAAAGCCGGACATACTGCATGCGCTAAATTTCGACCGCTTTGAGGCGCTCCTGAATGGTTTTCGATAGCCAATAATCAGAATCGGTATCGGCTTTCGCGAAACTAACGATGCGAACAATCCTTGCCATACCTGAAGATGCGAAACAGATATACCTATGGCAAGGTTTCCGCCACAAAGGGAGGGGACTCTCGTTCCTGATCAAAAGAGAAAAAAAAGATTGTTATCTGATAATCAGAAGTTTAGCCTTGCAGTTACGCGTATTTGGTAGCCTGCCCAAACTGGAATGGCTGCTGGCTGTTGGTTTCGACAAATTGGATCAGTTCGGCAATCTCACTGAACACATGAACATCCTTGAGGGCACTGAGTTCTTTTTTCACCTGAAGAGCCTGGAATCCTGACAGGAGAATTTCCTTGCCGGGGCATTTTTTCTTCAGCTCGCGAACATAATTCACAATGTCTTCCTTAGCTGGGAAGCTGGTGATGATGGACATCACATAGTCGGGGTTGTAGAGATCGACAATGATTTCCATGTCCCGAAGCGGGAGAGACTGCCCGAGATAAATGACCTTGTTGTGACGAGATTTCACGACATAGGCAGCGAAGAGCAGACTAAGTTCGTGCAACTCCCCTTCTGGAAGAAAGAGAGCGTATTTTTTTGCGAAAGGATTCTGAGGGGAGATTTGGCCGTCGATGGCCACGATGAGCTTCTGGCGGATGAGGTTGGTGATAAAATGCTCGTGTGCCGGGTTGACGCTGCCCGTTTGCCACAGAATCCCGATGCGATGCAAAAAAGGATACACGATGTTGAGCATCGTTTTCTCAAAGCCAAACTGCAGGGTGTTGGTTGAAATGATTTTTTCGAACCGCTCCTCATTGAGGTCCACCATGGTAATGACAAGTGCATTTACCTGATTGGGGAATTCAAGGTTTGAATCGGAAATATTGACAACGAGGTCGTTGATTTCATCCGCCGACATCTCGGCGATATGCGAAATTTTGTGGCCGTTGCGATTGAGGAAGGAAATGTTCAGAATGAGGCGAAGGTCGGAGTCATCGTAATAGCGGATGTTGGTGGGGGTCCGCTTTGGTTGAATGATGCCGTATCGTTGCTCCCACACCCGAAGAGTGTGCGCCTTGATGTTGGAAAGCTTTTCCAGGTCCTTGATGGAGTAACGACCCACGGTAATTTAGGATAAAGTGATATAGGCTGGATGGAGGAAGATAAATTTAATGAACGTATAGGTTTGTTCCTATCTGTCCAAAAAGATTCAGAGAAATAACCGGGAACCTTTGCTTTTGTTTCGGGGAACTGAGATTTTTCTGAACCTTAGCAAGAAGGAACCCGTTGCCTCGTTTTCTTTGCGTTCTGGTTTCATGTTGCTGACAATCAACTTCCTTCGAATGAACTACCGCTTGCCTTGCTCCTTCCCTCTTTTCCGGTCTATGGCCTGGCTCCTGCTGCTCACGGGTGGCCTGGTTCTTCTGTCGTGCAAGCAGGAACCCGGTGGCAGCACAGCCACCAACCCTGCCACCACTTCCCCCGACCCAGCCGCGGAAGAAGCGGCACGCCAGCGCCAGATGTACCAATCAAAGTTGGAACAATATTATTCGGCACTAGCCACTGAAACAATGGAGGAGGCCCGTTTTTTTGCACCCGAGGTTGAAAGCTTTTTCGGAAGCAGGCTCACCCGCGAACAAGTTGGGCAAAGTCTTCGCACGGGATTCAGCCAGGTGGACAACCGGCGGTTTGTGATCGACCCGGCAACTGTGCAGGTGATGCCTTCGCCCATGGGCGGTGTCATTGTGGAGTTTAGCGGGGAGGTGAGCTTTGTGCGAACAGCCACCGGTGAGCAGGTTCGCGACCCCTTTGCCAACCGCGTGGCCTTTAATGCCGAGGGCTTCATGACCCGCTACGAATCGCTGCCCGCCAATGTGGGCCATCGCGGCCTCACAGCAGCCACCCCTGATGCCGACCTGCGCAGCACAGCAGAGGCCATTCTGGGTATTTTCAAATCGGGCAAACTGCAACAGCTCGCCCGCTACCTCCCCACTGAGCAGCAACCTATGCTCCTGGTCCGGACCGGCGTTTATTCCTATCCAACAACCTTTGCTTCCATCAACGACCTCAGCAAAAAGGCGCCCTGGCTCGGCGAAGGCCTGCCTGCCCTAAACGCTGTCATCGATGCCGGCGACCTGCCTGCCTTCGACTGCGATGATTTGTTTTCCAAAAAGGGAACTTTCCTTGGGTCCATCCCAGCCGATTATCATGAGATTTCCAGCCTCATGGAGAGCGTCCAAAGAGAGGATTTGGCCGAGTACAACAACAGGCAAATGAGCGATGTGCGGAAGCTGGAAGCCTCCATGTCCCACATGGTCATCGACACAGAAACCTCTCTGTGCTTTTTTCTTGGAAAAGAAGGCGACAACTGGCGACTGATGGTGATCGATCTGGCCAGCTTCGATTGCAGCGCCTGAGGCTTTTGTCCAAGGTTCCGCCCGGGGAAAAGCGGCGTTGTTTGCAGATCGATTTTGGCATCTTGCCGAGATCAGGATGGTTGCATTCACACGATTAGCCGCTTCCTGAACTGCTCATTCATCCGAATTCACTACCTTTCGAATTCCAGAACCCCGACACCTCTTTGTTTGACATACAAACAGAATGAGAGGTTGGGTGGTTAAATTGTTTTCCTTTTTCAATCCTCTAGAACCCCAAACGCATGAATTTTTTGACGATGCGACCCGCCTGGCGCCATGTTACCGTGGCCCTGATGGCGCTCCTGATGCTGGGCGCCTGCAAAACAACCAGGGAACCTTCAAGCAGCTCCCCCGCAACGACGAGCAGCGCCCCAGCCGGGTCTATGGACAGGCAGCCGAGCCAGCAGCCCATGACGGCTACTTCGGCCAGTGGTATCATTCCCCTCGACCCGGCAGTTCGCACTGGCGTGCTTCCCAACGGCATGCGCTATTATGTGCAGCAAAATGCCAAGCCCGAAGGCCTGGCCGAACTTCGCCTGGCAGTGAACGCAGGCTCCATGCAGGAAGCCGACGACCAGGTAGGCCTTGCCCATTTCGTGGAGCACATGTGCTTTAACGGAACCACCAATTTTCCCAAAAGTGACCTCGTCGATTACCTCGAAGGAATCGGCGTGCGATTTGGTGCCCACCTGAATGCCTACACCAGCTTCGACGAAACGGTATACATGCTTCGCCTGCCAACTACCGACGCCGAGAAATTCAATAAAGGCTTCCAGATCCTGGAGGATTGGGCTACTGCCGTGAGCTTTGACCCAGAGGAAATTGAGAAGGAGAGAGGAGTTGTCATCTCCGAATGGCGCACGCGCCTTGGTGGGGATAACCGCCTCCAGATGCAGATTTTGCCGAAGCAGTTTTATCAAAGCCGCTATGCCATCCGCCTGCCCATCGGAACTGTGGCCAACCTGGAAACCTTCCCCCACGACCGTCTGATCCAATTTTACAAAGACTGGTACCGCCCCGATTTGATGAGCATCATTGCCGTTGGAGACTTCGACCCGGCGGAAATGGAGGCTAAAATCAAAGCCAGCTTTGGGCAAATCCCTGCCAGGAAAGGCCCCGAAAAAACGATCTATGAAGTGCCCGCGCATGAAGAAACCCAGGTAGCCATTGCCAAAGACGCAGAAGCCACTTTCAACCGCGTGTCGGTGATGTACAAGCACCCCCGCCAGGAAGTCGTTACTGAGCAGGATTTCCTTCGCGACCTCACCTACGATCTCGTGAACCTGATGGTCAACGAGCGGCTCGATGCCCTCACCCAATCTGAAAATCCACCTTTTTCGAGTGCCGGTGCCTATTATGGCCGCATGGTTCGAAGCAAGGACATGTTTGGAATGGATGCCTACGTAACAGACAGCACGGCAGCTTCCGGCATGGGGGCGCTGTATCGCGAATGCTTGCGCGCGGCCCGTTTTGGATTTACCGAGTCGGAACTTGCCCGCGCCAAGGCCGCAGTGCTGGCCCAGCTGGAGCAGCAGTTCCGCGAGAAAGACAAAACCGAATCCCGCCGCATTGCCACCCAATATGTGGGCCATTTCCTCAATGGCACCGTTGTGCCAGGTCCCGAGGCTACCCTTCGGCTCGCCGAAGCCATGCTGCCGCAAATCGATTCCCGCAAGACCAATGAAGCCATGCGCTTCTTCATGAGCTCTTCTTCCCGCGTGGTTGTGATTTCCGGAAATGAAAAACCCGGCTATCCTTTTCCTTCTGAAGCTGAAATCTTGTCGGTGCTGAACAAAATCAGCGCGGAAGAGCTGGAACCCTACGAAGACAATGTTTCGGATGCCCCGCTCATGCCCGTGCTTCCAACCCCGGGTGCTGTTTCATCGCGTTCAGTCAAAGAAGACCTCGGGATCACTGAGCTCACCTTCGCCAACGGCGTTCGGGTGGTTCTCAAGCCTACGACCTTTAGCAACGACGAAATCCTCATGGAGGCCTTCAGCCCGGGTGGTCATTCTCTTGTGTCGGATCAGGAGTATTTGTCGGCAGCAATGGCAATCGAGGCTATCACCGCTGGTGGGGTGGCAGGTTTTGATAATATCCAGTTGTCGAAATTCCTGAGCGACAAAGTTGTGGAAATCAGCCCCTACATCAACGAGCTGTCTGAAGGGATGGAAGGAAGCTGTGCTCCCAAAGACCTGGAAACCTTCCTGCAACTGGTTCACCTGTACATGGTGTCGCCCCGCCCCGACGAAGGTGCTTTCCGCTCTATGCAGGCCCGGATGCAGGGACTGTACGCGAATTTGATGAACAACCCGGAGATTTACTTCCAGTTTTCAATCCCCAATTCCCTTTACAACGGCCACCCCCGCCGTGATGTGGTCAAGCTCTATCAGGGCATGTCGGAGGTGGATTTTGCTACCGCTGAGCGGGTGTATCGTGAGCGAATGGGCAATGCAGGAGACTTCACTTTTGTGTTTGTAGGCAACTTTGAGGTGGCAGCCATGGAAACCATGCTGGCGAAATACCTCGGCTCTTTGCCCGGCAAGCCTGGAAAGGAATCCTTCCGCGACGTGGGAGCTAATGCTGCCGAAGGCGAGTTGAAGGAGACTTTCCGCAAAGGCACTGAGCCCAAAAGCCTGGTGAACCTCGTCTATCATGGCGACCTGGCCTGGAGCGGAGAAAACCGCTATTTGCTGCAATCTACTGTGGCAGTTCTGAATATCATGCTGCGAGAGAGCCTTCGGGAAAAAATGGGCGGCGTGTATGGCGTAGGGATTCGCGGCAGTGCCCAGCGGGATCCGAAGGAAAACTATTCGATCACGATCAATTTTACCTGCGACCCCGCCATGGTGGACTCCCTGATCGCTGCTTCCCATGAGGAGATTGCCTCGCTCATCGCCAACGGGCCCTCCGAACAAAACCTCGCCAAGGTGAAGGAAACCCAAAAGAAAGGCGTGGAAGAAGGATTGCTTGAAAATGCCTTCTGGCTGGAGCAACTGACCTATGCCTACGAGTATGGCCTCGATGCTTCGAAAATCCTTACCCAGGCCCAGCGAATTGATGCCCTCCAGGCTGAGCAGGTGAAGGCCATGGCCGCGAAGCTGTTTGCTGAACACTACGCAGAGTTTGTGCTGAAACCGGAAGAATAAGCCCCGGTACCACGATAAAAAAGAGCGAAATCCTGAATGGGTTTCGCTCTTTTTTTTGTCCGGGAGGGTAGGTGAATTCCCTGCGGTCTTTATTTGGCAAGGCTGTTGTCAGCAGGTCCTGGCATAGCCAACTGCGCTCAATATATCCTCCATCTTCAGGTGCGGATACATTTCCAGAATTTCTTCAAACGAAAATCCTCCGGCAATTTTTTCCCTCACCCCTACGGCCTCCTTTGCTGCAGCCGCTCCTGGCGCCGCTCCTGCAGGTGTTCCAGAAGCTTTCGCTTGAAGTCGGTTTCGGCTTTATACAGCATGGCCACTTTCCGGATGGGCAGCACCTCCTTGAATACAGCGTGGTATTGAACGGTAATGGCCACTTCCTCCTGGCGAAGCTGCATCAGCTTGCCCAGCAATGATTCCACTTCGGCGTCGGTGCCACCTGTAAAGGCCTGCCGGAGCTGGGCCTGGGTGTCGCGCTGCCGCTCGCGGTTGGCTTCCAGCTCATCAGCATATTTGTTGTAAACTGGCCAAAATCGTTGGGCCTCTTCGGAAGTGAGACTGAGCTCCCGGGTGTAGTAGGCCACCCGGAAGGCTTCGATCTGCTCGCGGGCAGCCGTTACATCGTTTTGTGCGTAGGCCCATCCAATCATGCCATAGAAAAGGAAAAGGGCAGGCAAGCGAAGGTTCATGGGGTAAATTGGTGATTCGATCGTGAAATGGGGAAAGGCGAAGGCAAGGTTCAGAACCAGTCTTCAACCGGCTCTTCCTGGAGTAATTCGGCCTCCAGTGCGTCCAGGGCCTGCTCGTCCAACTGGTCAAGAGCCTCATCAAACAAAGCATCTGGCTCGCTGACTGGGGCTGTATGTTTTTTTGAGGGGGCTCCAGATGGAATGGGAACATCGTCCAGAAGCGATGCCAGGTCCTGGTGTTGCAACGATTCGATGATGAGGTCTTCGTCAATGTCAACTACTGCGAGAAGTTCTTCGGCTGTGAGTAGTGGCAAGGGCGGTAGCTCAGTTGTTTCGGGCTGGGTGCCTCTGGCCAAAAATACAAGCATCATGACGGCTGCGGCGGCGGTGGCCAGCAGGCTGGGCCAAAGAGGGCGAATGCTGCTGACCCGTTGCTCAGCAGGCAACAGAAGGGCCCTGATCCGGCCTGGCAGTAAATCAAAATACCCCTCCGGAACGACAAACGGCGTCCTTTTTCCGGTACTGAGCAGGGTAGGGGCCTGGGCGAGCAGGTCCTCTTCCTCGATCCGGGCCTGGAGCCGTTCCGGGAAACCGGCAAAGTAGCCTTCCGGAGGCGCATGCCGCCGTTTGGGCAAGGAACCCAGCAGGCCGCTGCCTTCGCTGAATTCTTTGGGCTGGTTGTCGTGATTCATCCTCTGTCGTTATGTCTCGTTAGACTGGATCTTGCCCCGGAGGTTTAACCAGCTTGGGCTTGTCCAGTCAAATGTGCCTCAATTTTTTTCACGGCATGGTGGTAGGAGGCCTTCAGGGCCCCTGCCGTTACCCCCAGAATCTCGGAAATTTCCTCGTAGGGCAGCTCATCATAATACCGGAGGTGAAACACAGTGCGCTGGCGGTCGGGCAGGGTGAGCACCGCAGCCTGAAGTCGAATCAAAATTTCATCTCCGTCGATATGTGGCCCGCTTTCCAGACTGTGTCGCAGGTCGTTTTGCAAATCTTCCACACCCACAAACTGCCTTTTTTGCTTGTTTTCCAAAAAGCTCAGGGCCTCGTTTGTCGCAATCCGGTAGAGCCAGGTTCGCAGTTTGGCATCAGCACGAAAGCCGTCGATGTGCCGCCACGCCTTCAAGAAGGTGTTTTGCAGCACGTCGTCGGTGTCGTCGTGGTCAATGACGAGGCGCCGGATGTGGTGATACAGCATTTCCTGATGAAGGCGGACAAGACGGTCAAAAGCCCTCGATTTGGTCTCGGGCTGGCGCAGCTCTGCCAACAGCGTTTGTTCTTCCACAGCTACCATGTTCTGGGCGGTTGGACAGGCAAAGCGGTGCAGGGTTTAATTGGCTGACTTATTTTCTGGAAGATCTGGCAGCCTAAGGTTCGCTGATCAATTCGACAAAGTTTCCGTCAGGATCCTGGATGAGCACAAAATCACGCCCTCCGCTCAGTTTAACTGGCGTGTTGCCCAGGAGCGGAACCTGATTAGCCTGGATGCGCTCCAGAAAAGGAGCCATATCTTTCACCATGATGGTCACATACTGCATCCCCACGTCGTCGTGGATGAACTTCTGAGTTGGGTGAGCGGCTGGTTTGCCAAAGCTCAGCAATTTCCATTCGGTGGCGTCGGGGCTGTCAACGAGCTTGAGCACAGCTACTTTGAACGGGGTGCCGTCGGTGAGGCCGGAGTTGCTCCCAAAGGTACTGTCGATCTCAAAGCTGCTTGTTTGGGTCATCCCGACGACTTCCGTGTAGAATTTGTAGCTCCGGTCAAAATCGCTGGCCACCACCCCGATTTTGATCACACCCGATTGAAAAGGCCCGGTATCAATGCTGTCTTGAGAAGCGGCAGGGGTAAGGGCTTTTTGGCTGGGTTCAGCGGGCTGGCAGGCCAGCAAGCCGAGAATTGCCGGCAAGAGGAGAAGGATCCGCGTGGAAGTCATGATTTTTCAGGAAAGGAACGATTTCCCGACGCCGAAAGCAACTGGCCCAACCTGCTGGCAATGCCCAAAGAGGTGACGTTTTCCCAGTCTTTCATTTTTCAGCATCTGGGTAAAAAAAAATCGAAGGCGAGAAACCGTCACATCGCAGGCAGGGTGCTTGCTGAGGAGGTTTTACTCGCCTTCGAATGGCTCTGAGCAAGAGCTGGGTCCTTAGGGCTGCGCTGCGAGAAAGAGATCCGGCTGAATTTCTTCTGTACTGGTGAGTGCAGCTGCCGGGGTTGACTGCTTCCACCCGAAGGCAAGGCCCAGGGCCAGCAATCCCAGCAATGCAATTCCTGCCAAAGCCCGGTGGAGGTGTTTCTTCTGTTTCATTGAGCTAATGTGAAATGGTCTTGAATCTGAAGTCATTACGCAAATTGTACGCAGGTCGTCTTGTGCTTTTTTTGCCCAATGAGCAAGCGTGCAGAATCGGCTCAGATCAGTGCTCATTCATCCACCGGTGGCATGCAGCGTCTGCTAAAAAGTTTTCTAAAAGAAGGAATAAGTCAGGCCCACCGTCAGAATGTGCTGAAATTGGGTATTTGGACCCTGTTCGCCAGTCACATTGCCATTCTCGTCCACGAGGTTGAAAATGATGTCTTTGTCGTAAATGAGGTTGGTGGCAAAGGTCACGGCAAACCATTCGTTGACTTTCGCGGTGGTGAGGGTTTCCCAGTTCACGTCCACAGTGGGGAAGTCCTGCAGGTAGTTGGTGAAGAAATTGGCGGTGGTGGTGAAGAGGATGTTTTTGGCAACTGGCTGCTTGAATTTGATGCCCAGCTTGGAACCGATTTCGTAGCGGACAGGGCCCGTGGTCACGGTTTGGGGAATGTAGAGCGGGCGGTATTCTTCGATGGACACGATGGTCACTTTGGAGGTGACGGGCGAATAGTACACCGAAAGGTTTTCGCCGGGCTGGTAGTCGAGACCGAGACCGAATTCGAGATAAGCCGGGCTGAGGAAGTTGGAAACGGTGTCGGAAGGGGTAATGGTTGGTTGATTGGCGGGGAAAACGAAGCCAGGCAGGAACTGGGTGCGGAACCCGAGCAGGCCGGTGAGCAGGAGTTTGTCGCTCAGGTTGCGGCCCACTTTAGAGGTCAGTTCAATGCGGTCCTGGTTTTTGATAAAGCGGGCCTCATCTTCAGTCCCCTGGCGAATCGCTCCAAGGGCCAGAACCAGGTCGTTGTTCCATTGGAGTTTTTCTTTGAGAAAATTGGCACTGGCATCAATGCGGCCCGAAACAGACTGGGAGTTGATGCCCCCGGCCTGCCAGTACACGGTCTGGCCGGTGTTGGTAAAGCCCGCAGTGCCCACAGCACCGTAGGTCCAGTAGCTGGTGTCGGCATCCTGGGCAAAAGTAACGCTCATCACAAGAAAAGGTAGAAGGAGGAGTTGGCGAAAGGTCATGAGTGAAATACAGGTTAGGAACCGTGGAATTGGGTTAGCCCGGCAAATGTACAGTCTGCCGAACAAAGTGCGAAAGGGCAGGCAAAGGGAAAAAGGAGCGGAATTTATGCTCAATTCGACGGCATTTGACGTACTTTCACGGCGGTAGTCACCCTGTTAAGCAGCGACATGGAAGGAAGCGAATATTTTTTGGCCGTCGGTGAGGGGAGTAGCCTGGCTGCCTTTGGCCGCCTTGGGGCCTACTTGCTGGGCGGGATGCTCTTTGCACTCTTCGGGCTGGTGGTGGCACGCCTGCTGGCGCCTTCCCAACCTTACCCCGAAAAGCTCACCACCTACGAATGCGGAGAGGATCCCATCGGCGAGGCCGGGGTGCAGCTTCACATGCGCTTTTACCTGCCAGCCTTGCTGTTCCTGGTTTTTGAGGTGGAAATGATCCTGATTTTCCCCTGGGCAGTCGTGTTTGCCAAGCCCGAATGGATTGCGACCGCACCTGCATGGGGCTGGCTCGCTTTCGGAGAAATGGTGCTCTTCAGCCTGATCCTGCTCCTCGGCCTGGCCTATGCCTGGCAGCGCGGCGACCTCGACGCAGCCCGCCCTCAGCCATTTGTAGCTGAGCCCGACCAGCGGGCTGCTGCCCGCTACCAGGTGGTGAATGAGCGGTATGCCGGTTCAACAGTTCCGCAAAAATGATCTCCCGGGTGTCCGCGCTTTCATTCTGCTTCCGTCTCCTCCAAAATCTTCCTATCTTTCAACCATCCTTATTCTCTCATTCAGGAGGTCGATTATGTTCAAATGGGTGTTGGTCATGGCCGTGATTTTCTGGGTAATTCCCTGGTTTCATCGCCGTGCTGAGAGCAAAAAGCAGATCAAAGTGAAGCGCCAGTCGAAGCCGCTCGAATCATCTGCCCACAAAACAAAAGAGGTTCCTTTTACCCCAGAACCATGAGCCACACCAAAAATGGGGAGGGAAACGTGGTGCTGGCAAAGCTAGACGACTTAGTCAACTGGTCGCGCACCAACTCGCTTTGGCCGCTCTCCTTCGGGTTGGCCTGCTGTGCCATTGAAATGATGGCCGCCAACGCCAGCCACTACGACCTCGACCGCATCGGGGTGTTTCCCCGCCCTTCGCCCCGCCAGGCCGACCTTATGATCGTGGCGGGCACAGTCACCTTCAAAATGGCCGACCGCATCAAACGTCTTTACCATCAGATGGCCGAGCCCCGCTATGTGATTTCGATGGGTTCCTGCTCCAACTGCGGAGGGCCTTATTGGGAGCACGGCTATCATGTGGTCAAGGGGGTGGACCTTGTTATCCCGGTGGATGTGTATGTGCCTGGCTGCCCGCCCCGCCCCGAAGCCCTTATCGGCGGTATTCTCAAGCTGCAGGAGCGCATTCGCAGCGGGCAAACAGGCCCGGCAGACCGCAGCGACCGCGCCTGAGTCAGAACATGTTTTTCCTCATTGTTTGCCCATGACCTTCTCCGACATTCTTCAGCACATCAACCGGCACCAGGGCAGCGACTGGCTCCTCAGCATGGACAGCGAGGTTAAGCAGCCCTGGGTGGAGGTGAGCACCGGGGCTCTGATCCGCATTGCCAGGCATTTGAAAGAAAGCCCGGGGCTGGAATTCGACTTCCTGCATTCCCTGAGCGGTGTGGACGAAGGTCCGGAAAAAGGCACCCTGATGGTGGTGTACCATCTCTCTTCCCTGATTCATGAGCACCAGATCGTGCTGAAAGTGCGGGTGCCACGGGTGGCTTCGCCTGCGGAGGCTGTAGAGAAAGTGCCTTCTGTGTCGCGGATCTGGCGGGCGGCAGACTGGCACGAGCGCGAGGCTTTCGACCTGGTGGGAATTCCGTTTTCTCACCACCCGGATCTGCGCCGCATCCTCCTGCCCGAAGACTGGGAAGGCCACCCGCTTCGCAAGGATTACAGCGAGCCGGAGAGCTATCATGGGATCAGGATCAGGAGTGAGGAGTAGCATCGGATCCCGTTTACCACAGATTAACACAGATTCCGGCACAGATTTTCACAGAAGCCAGCGCTGGTTTTTATCTGTGGCTAATCTGAGGAATTTGTTACCCCTCTTTCTCTGCCTTGTTTAGCAAAATAAGCCCCTAATCAAACAGCTCGCAGGTCCAGGCAGTGATGGTCCGCTCGGCAAAATTCAGGGTTACAGGCAGATCTTCTGTGGTGATACCTCCTCTTACCCAGGCAGCGTTGTCAAAACCCCGGAACAGAATCAGCTCAATGCGGTCTTCGATGTTCCAGTAGGTGTTGAGGTATTTGTCAACAGCTTCCTTTACCTGATCAAAGCTGAACCAGTTGTCGGCGTCGAACTGATAAAACCACAATGCCCAGGCGTAGCGGGCATATTCGGCCACATCGTAATGGTCGGGGTAAGTGCCTGCAACAAGGCCTGGCAGCAGAGCACCTACCTCCTCAGCTTTGCCCAGTTCTTCATTCCATTGCATGAGCAACTCGCCAATTTCTTGCTTGAGTCCCGACTCATTGGAGGTTACATACAAAAATTCTTCCTCGTCGTCGTATTGTTTGGCAAAATAGGACAGCTTCCAGTTGGAGCCGAGCAGCCCTTGGGTCATTTGCTGATGAAATCGCTCTGCTGCCGGCAAACGAAACGAATAAAGCAGGTCCTTGAACTTGTCTTCGCCAAAACCCGGGATTTCCTCCAGTTGGCTGAGGTCTTGAAAATACCTGGGCATCAGGGAATTGCGTGCATCCAGGATTCTTTGTGCCACCGTTTCGCCAATCCCATATCCACTGGTTTCCTCCTTGTCGGGCTCATCGCTGATGGGAGAGGCAGGGCCAACGAGGTCGTCTGTTGTTTCAGCCTGATTGAGGAAGGAGAGAATCTGGGAGGCCACCCAGGGCTTGACTGAAGGTTGCTGAGAGCTTGTCATGGAGTAGCAGATGATTTGATGTCAGGAATAAAGCTCAGCATTTTAACGTGAGGGTAAGCGGGCTGTTAAGGAGTGGTAAATTATGCTTTCACACAAAAAAAGCCGCTCCGGGAAGGAGCGGCTTATATCTGAAACTCAGCAGGTTGATTACATCATCCCGCCCATTCCACCGGGCATGCCGCCGCCGTGGCTGTGGGGAGCTTCTGCTTCGGGTTGGTCTGTGATCACGCACTCGGTCGTGAGCAGCAGGCTTGCGATAGAAGCAGCGTTTTCGAGGGCATAACGAGTCACCTTTGTAGGGTCAATGATGCCGGTTTCGAAGAAGTTTTCATACACTTCCTCGCGGGCATTGAAGCCGTAATCTACGCGCTCGTTGTTGCGAACTTCGTTGAGAATCACCCCAGCTTCGAGGCCGGCATTCCCGACGATCAGGCGAAGGGGTTCTTCAAGGGCACGGCGCACAATGGCAACACCCACACCGACGTCTCCTTTGAGGAGGTTGTCGTTGATACCGCCACGACCTGGCTCCAGCGATTTGATGGCGCGAACGAGGGCCACGCCGCCACCTGGCACGATGCCTTCTTCCACAGCAGCCTTGGTGGCATGCAGGGCGTCGTCAACGCGGTCTTTTTTCTCCTTCATTTCCACTTCGGTAGAAGCACCGACGTAGAGAACGGCCACACCGCCAGACAGCTTGGCGAGGCGCTCCTGGAGCTTCTCACGGTCGTAGTCGGAGGTGGTATTGTCAATCTGAGCCTTGATCTGGTTGATCCGAGCCTTGATGTCGGATTCGTTGCCAGCACCATCCACAATGGTGGTGTTGTCTTTGTCGATGGTCACTTTGCTGGCCATGCCGAGCATGTCCAGGGTGGTGTTTTCGAGCTTGAAGCCGCGCTCGTCACTGATCACCATGCCGCCGGTGAGGATGGCGATGTCTTCGAGCATGGCTTTGCGGCGGTCGCCGAAGCCAGGGGCTTTCACAGCAGCGACTTTGAGCGAGCCACGAATTTTGTTCACCACGAGGGTAGCCAGCGCTTCGCCGTCTACATCTTCAGAGATGATGAGCAATGGGCGACCAGTTTGCACAGTCTGCTCCAGCACAGGAAGAAGGTCTTTCATCTGAGAGATCTTCTTGTCGTGAAGGAGGATGAAGGGGTTATCCAGATCCACTTCCATGGCGTCTGGGTTGGTCACGAAGTAGGGAGAAAGGTATCCGCGGTCAAACTGCATCCCTTCCACCACTTCGAGGTAGGTATCGAGGCCTTTGGCTTCTTCTACCGTGATGACACCGTCTTTGCCAACTTTGTCCATGGCATCAGCGATGAACTTGCCGATTTCGGCGTCGTTGTTGGAAGAGATGGTGGCTACCTGGGCGATTTCGTTGGAGCCGGAAATGTCTTTGGACATTTTCTTGAGCTCCTGAACGACAACTTTCACAGCGGCGTCAATGCCTTTTTTGAGCTCCATAGGGTTGTGACCGGCGGTCACGTTTTTGAGGCCTTCGCGCACCATGGCCTGAGCCAGGACAGTGGCGGTGGTGGTGCCGTCGCCTGCCATGTCGGCAGTTTTGGAGGCAACCTCCTTGACCATCTGGGCACCCATGTTTTCGATGGGGTCCTTCAGTTCGATTTCTTTGGCCACGGTCACACCATCTTTGGTAATCGTGGGTGCACCGAATTTTTTGTCGATCACGACATTGCGGCCTTTAGGACCGAGGGTCACCTTGACAGCATTTGCCAGGGCGTCCACGCCGCGCTTGAGTTTGTCGCGGGCTTCTACGTTGAATTCAATGTTCTTTGCCATATTGTTGCTAGCAGTTTTTTAAGAGTGAGAAGAAGGAAAAAAATCCGTCCAACAGACTTAAAAAAGGGTTGAAAAAGGAAAAACCTGCCGTCCGGGCAGTCCGGGAGCAGGAATTAGATGATGGCAAGGATGTCGGATTCGCGCATCATGAGGTAGTTAATCCCATCGATGTTGATCTCCGTACCTGAATACTTGCCATAAAGAACCGTGTTGCCGACGCTCACAGAAGTAGGCTCGTCCTTTTTGCCTGGACCTACGGCCACAACAGTGCCCCGCTGGGGTTTTTCCTTGGCGGTATCAGGAATGAAGATCCCGGAAGCGGTTTTTTCTTCGGCGGCGGCTGGTTCTACCAGCACGCGATCAGCCAGAGGTTTGATGTTCAGTGCCATATTATGGGTCAGTTAGCGATTGTTAGAAAAGGGTGTTTTATGAACTTACAATCCCGCTTGGCGAATGATGTGCCAATGACTGCCATTCTGCCATTTTGGGTGGATGTGGTCATTTTGACTGCCAGTTGGCAGTTGGGGCTGTCAAGTTGGCAGCGGTTCCGCCGGGATTACTTCTTGTTTTTGGAAGTTATCCCGCAATTCGCCTTCTTCTCCACGGCATTCAACAATTCGCCAGTATTTTCTATGGGAATCAGTTACCAACCTAAAGCACCCGGACCCGTGGCCAAGCGCGGGCTTTTTGTCGGAATTGAACATTACCCCAGTCCTTCTATCCAGGACCTGGAGTTTTGCGGCGATGATGCCCTTCGGCAGTGCCTGGCCTTCGGCCTCGATCCCGAAACCTGCCTCCTCACCGACCAGCAAGCCACACGGGTCAAAATTCTCCAGCGGCTCATGATCCTGGTGGAGGAGGTACAACCTGAAGAACTCCTCATTTTTTCCATCACCGGCCATGGGGTCATCGCCTTTCAGGACTATTTTTTCACCCCCTATGAAGCCGACGCTGGCAACGTGCTGGGAACCTGCATTTCCTCTTCGCTCATTCTCAAGGTAATCGCTTCGGTGGCTCATCGGGGGGCCAAAGTATTGCTGATCCTCGACACCTGCCACGCCGGGGCCATCGGGTTCGATCTTTCGAGATACAAAGGCGGGGTTTCCTGTTTGTTTTCCTGCTCGCCCATGGAATTATCTGCCGAGGCCTACGTCAAAACCCGAACTGGAACCGGCCATTTCAACAGCCGGGGTGGGAATGGCCTGTTTACCCATTTCCTGGCCCGCGGCCTCGAAGAGAAACCGCCGGGTTTCGATCCCGACATCACGACCCTGCGCGGGCTCTATCAGTATGTGTATCAGGAGGTTGCTGCCACTTCCAAAGGCATGCAGCACCCCCAGCTCATCGGCACGCTCGAAGGTTCCCTTTGTCTGATCTGACTTTCTTCCTCACCCTTTTTCCTTATGGCAACACCTTCTGCCCAGGATCCCAACCTGCAGCTCAGCGACAAAACCCGGAGCCTCGTTTTTTCGCAATTCGAAGAACCGCTTCACCTCGTTCACGGCCTGTTTGTCGGGGTCGAATCGTACCGGAATGAGCAATTGGATCTGTACTTCAGTGGCGATGATGCCTATGGCTTGTGGAAAGCTTTTGGCGGAGAAACCAACCCGCTGCTCACCTGCCTGCTGGATGAGGAGGCGACTTACTCAGGCATTTTGGGGGCCTTTACCCGAAAAATCGACAAGGTGCAAAAAGGAGATTTGCTGGTGCTGTTTGTTGCAGGTCACGGGGCAATGGAGTTTGAGGAAGTCTTTTTCCTGCCTCACGACTTTAGCAATCAACCCCACGACATGCTGGTGTATGGCATTCCGGCGACCATGGTGGTGCAGGCCCTCAGCACAGTGGCCCGCCGCGGAGTGCATGTGCTGGCCATCCTTGATACCTGCCATTCTGGCGCAGTGCCTTTTGACATCTCCCGTTACAGCCATGAAGGCGGCGGCGGGCTTTCTTTTTTGTTTTCCTGCTCTCCCATGGAACTCAGCATGGAAACGTTCATCAAAGAAGGAACTGGCAGAGGAAAAAATGACCAGCAGGCAGGCCATGGGGTGTTTACCCGCTATCTGATCGAGGGCCTGGAGGGAAAGGCTGATGTGGACGGCAACGGCCTGATTCGCCTGCGGCACTTGTTTAATTACACTTCTTCGAAGGTGAGGGAGTTTTCCAAAGGCAGGCAGAATCCTTTTCTGAACGGCACCCTGAGCGGAAATATCATCCTCAAAACGTTGACCCAGGGCTAGAAACGGCCTTCCAGGCGGCTCGCTGTGATGTTTTCCAACCCGATAAACGAGAGGCTGTCGAGCTGACCGGCTTCAAAGGCTTTGTCGAGGTCGGGCAGCTGCCACTGTGCCGGGTCGGCTTTGTAGTTGACATAGTCCTGAAACAGGATTCCGTCGACGCGGCGCGGGTTCCGGGCTGCCCGGAAGCGGAGCCCCAGTCCGTCTTTCTCGGCATAGGAATAGGCTAAGTAGTCCATGCTCCCGTCTCCTGCATCAAACCAGTAAACAAACTTGTCTTCGTGGTCTTCGCCGCCGCCTTCTTCCTGAAAAGTAACGCCGATTTTCCGGTATGAAATTCCGGCGACCGCGGAGTTGCCCAGGTCTTCCAATTGCACAGCGGGGTCGGCAAGGCGATAGGGGAGGAGGGCAAAATACCAGACAGAGTTGACAGAACTGGTGTAGAGACCCGCCAGGGAATCGCTAAGCGCCACTTCCTGCCCGTCAACAAAGCGCCGGAAGCCTTCATTCGACAGCACATCCTTCACTACTTTGCCTTCTTCATCGAATGCCCGGGTATATTCAAAAGCCCCGGCTTGCCACCGTGCCTCGTAGTTGCGCTCGCGAAAGCGAAAAGACGCCTGGGCACTGTCATAGGCACCATGGTAGCCGATGGCTTCTTGCAGTACCTGTGTCATGGAGGGTTCGCTGCTGGTTTGCGCACTGTTTTGGCTGGATTGGCAGCCATAGAGCAGGACAACCGGAAGGAAAAAGAGGAGGTATTTCATTGGGTGCAACAGGAGATGAAGAATAAAACAATGGGCTGAAGATCTGAGTATTGCCTTGAACAATTCACGCAACGTTCCTGGCAGAATTTACCCGGAAGGGGTACACCCTAGGAGGGAACAGTACGAGGATGTCGCAAAAATTTCCGATAATCAGCCCTCGATATTCGGGAAAAAGTCCTTAAGGCGACAGTTTCTGATGAAAGTGCTCATTTGCGGTGGGCGATTCTGAATCCTGATCCAGTTTGATTGTATGGTGTCTGAACTTCGGGTGGACGTAAGTCCTTTTCTCAAAACATATCAGGTAGATCCCCAATTTGGGTTTCTGCCTGGAACTCCACCGTTGACCCATCTGGGGGCGGGATTTGAGCATTGGGAGGATCTGATGCTGGAAGTGCCTGCGCGGCTGGCCGATAAAGAGGTTCGCTCCTGGCTGGCGGTTCAGCCTGCCCTGCCGGTCCACCTGCTTTCGGGCGCGCAGTGTGAGCGTGCTTTTCTGATGCTCGGCATCCTTGGCCATAGCTACGTTCACGGGGAGGAAGCGCCTTTGCAGCGGCTTCCTGCCAGTTTGGCGCTCCCCTGGGTGGCGTTGGCCGAGCGATTGGGCAGGCCGCCGGTATTGGCTCACGGCTCCGTGGTGCTGCAAAACTGGCGCAAAAAAGATCCTGCCAAGGGCATGGAAGCTGAAAACCTTGCCACCCTGCTTTCATTTGGCCCCACCCCGGATGAGGAGTGGTTTTTCATGCTCACCGCCGCGATGGAGGCCAAAGGCGCTGCCGCTTTGTTTGAGCTGGCGGTGATGCTGCGCGCAGCTAAGGAAGACCAGCCCGAAGTTGTTGCCATGTCGCTGCAAACCCTTGCAGGTATGATTGATGGCCTTCGCCTGGAAATCCTCAGAATGCAGCAAGGCTGCGACCCTGTTGTCTTTTTTCATCAGATCAGGCCCTACCTTTCTTCTTTCCAACAGCTTCATTACGAGGGAATTGAGGAAAATGCCGTGAGAAGCTATGCCGGAGGTAGTGCAGCGCAAAGCACCCTGGTACAAGCCCTCGATGCTGGCTTGGGCATCCCGCACGAAGAATCCAGAAGCTCTGGTTTTCTGCGCGAGATGCGGCGGTACATGCCACCGGCTCACCGGAGCTTTCTCAATTCTTTGGAACGGCTGGCTCCCAGCCTCGTAGCCTTGTGCGACCAGGACAAAGACCTTTCTGCGCTCCGGGCCGAATGCTCGCGACAGTTGCAGCACTTCCGCAACGCGCATCTGTTGCTGGTGTCGCAATACATTCTCGCTCATTCGCCATCCTCCGGCCCCGGCCACACAGGCACCGGCGGCACTAATCCGGTCGAATTTCTTAAACAGTTGCGCAACGATAACGCCAGGCTCGCCAAAGAAGAAGGCCAGGCGTAACTCTCCGCCAGGACTTTTTTCATGTCGCTTTGCAGGGAGAGAAGACTGAAAAAGCAAATTGCTCCCTTCCGGTTGTTGGATTCGTTGGCTAAACAGAATTCTTTCAAAAAAATGCCCCCTTGCACAGCGTCAGCTCTGCGAGGGGGCAAGTCTTTGTGGGGAGCGGGTGGTTATTTTTCGATGCGGACTTTGCCACCCCGGGTTCGAACCTGGATTCTGAGGGGCGATTCTGCGGTACGTGCCTCACCCCACTGGCTTCGGTAGCGGAGCTTGTCGTCGGGCAGGGATTCGGGGCGGGGCAGGTCGTCGATATCAAGCTCGGCGAGATCGTGAGCTTTGCCTTCGAGGTCGAGGTCAAGCAGGCGGTCCTTGGGGTAGCGGATCCGGAGCGGAGCCAGATCCGCATCAATGCTGAGGGCCTGGGCATTTGGCGATAAACTTATATAGCTATTGGCCATCAGGGTGAGGGTGAGGTCTACTTCCTGGTCAAGGGTGTCAACAGTGAGCTGGGAAGAGGTCATTCGCCCGGTCATCAGCCCTACGTAATCAGCTTTGTATTGGCCTGCATGCGCCTCGATGGTCCATTGGTCGAGGTGGCGGGCCCGGAACTCGGCTCCACTGGCGCGCAGTTTCAGGGAGCGGGCCTCGCCCAGCCAGCAGCTTCCGGCGGTGAGGGTGAGCTCGCCTTTGCCCAGGCAGGCCAGGCTGGCTTCGCCAAACTGCACTTCCACCCGGTTGCCATTCGCCGACAAACACCCGGCAGACAAATCCCCGAACCGGAGATCTATCCAAACCGGGGCATCGCGATCTGCCACCACGAGGTTGCCGTTTCGTTGCACCACTTCTAAGGGCAGGTTGATTGGCAGAAACACCTCGTATCGAATATCCAGCACCCGCACAAGCCATTCAAGCTCCATGCCGTCGAGGTCGGTGCGCCAGGACCAGCGGCCCTCCCCGATGGTGTCGAGGATCTGGATGCGGTCGAGGCGTTGCTCTGCTTCCTCATCGGGGATTGCCTTCATGGTCATGCGCACCTCCACCCGAATGGAGTCGTCGGTGCTGTTGTTGATGCGCACTTCGCCGCCCCTGGCTTCGAGGCGAAAGGAGGTGAAATCCACCGCAGGGGCAACAGCAGTAAGTTCGCGGAAAGGCTTGGTTGGCTGAGCCCCGGCGGCTAATGGCAAGGCGAGGCAAAAACAAAGAAGGTAGTCAGGCAGCTTCATAGGAGGAAAATGAGGGAGTTAACAAGGAACGTAATTTTTTTCTGGCGCGGCAATACTGGGATTTGGAGGTTGCCTCGGAAATGGAAAGGATCCTGGAAATTTCCTGATGGTCGAAGCCTTCAAGGAGGTAGAGGGTGAGCACTTCCCGGTACCCGTGCGGGAGCTTGTCGATGGCCTGCGAAACAGATCGCCCCGGTAGCTGGTGGTCGTTGGCAGGAAGGGTGGCTTCGTCGGCGGGGTCCTGGTCTTCCAGGGGAACGAGGTCGAGGCGCCGTTTTTTGATAGCGTTAATGGAGGTGTTGATGGTGATTCGCTTGAGCCAAGCGCCAAAGGTGGAATCTCCCTGGAAATAGGCGAGTCCGCGAAACGCCTTGAGAAAAGCCTCCTGAACCACGTCTTCGGCCTCCGCTTCATCGCGGGTAATGCGCCAGGCCACCCGCAGCATGGCAGATCTGTAGCGGCGGTGAAGCTCGGATTGTGCCAGTCGGTCGCCGGCCTTGCAGCGCTCTACCAACTGGGTATGTGGATCTTGTGTCATGAGGGCGTTGGTTTGTTTTCATGGGAAAGATGGTGGCTTTTTCACCTTCCTGCCGCCGCTTTGGAGTGAGCGTGGGGAATCGCGGAATGAACCTGCGCTTCTCCCGCCAAGCTGTGTGCAACTCCCCCGAGGGCCGGAGGTCATTGAGACATCGTTATTCACTCAAACGCAAACGAATCTAACCCGCTTATGAAAGCCTACCTTTCTCCCCTGGCCCTGATGGCCGTTGCTTCTCTCGCCCTCACTGGTTGCTGGGAGGATCCCAAATTGTTTCCCTGCGAAACCGGCAGCGGCGCCATCACCACCGAAAGCCGGACGGTGAGCGGCTTCACCCGCATCATCATTGATGTGCCAGCCGATGTGTACCTGCACCGCGACAGCAGCTTTTCCCTCGACATCAAGGCTCAGGAAAGCCTGCTCGAATGGATCGATACTGATGTAACGGGCGATTTGCTCGAAATTCGCAACGACCGCTGCTTTACCAACACCAAAACCATCCGCATCGACGTCTATTTGCCCAGCATTGAAGGCATTGAAGTGGTGGGCTCCGGCGATGTGTATGGACTGGACGCTTTTGCTTCCTCGAAGCTCGACCTCGAAATCCGGGGGTCCGGCAGCATTGAGCTTGAAGCCAGCGCCGATGAAGTGACCGTGACAATCACTGGCTCCGGCGACGCAGATCTGAGTCTTGACACCGACCTGATGACCTCGAAGATCACCGGCTCGGGCGACCTGCTGCTCGACGGCGACGCCACTGTTCACAGCATCAAGGTAGAAGGCTCCGGCGAAGTGCAGGCCTTTAATCTGCTTACCAGCGAAACAGAGATCGTGATTTCCGGCTCCGGCGATGTGGAAGTGCATGCCGACAGCCTGCTCGATGTGCGCATTATGGGCAGCGGCGACGTGTACTACAAAGGCACCCCCTCGCTGAATGTGAACATCAGCGGTTCGGGAGAAGTGATCAATGTGAATTAAGTCCGTGAACTGGCTTTTGTCCAGTGGTGAACAGAAACCGGAGGGGAAAGCCTTCGGTTTTTTTGTGGGCCTGAGGATGAAAGCAATTACCTGCATGAGCTAACAGGCCATCCTGCCCATTTTTTACACGAAACCTCATCCGGTTGTTTTCTCAAAATTCTTCCTTCTCCAGGCCTCTTTTTATCGGGGGAATTCTTTTCTTATTTTTGAAAAGCAGATGGCAGGGCTCTTTCCCTGTTGTTGCAGTTGCCAACCCACCAGACATCATGGATTTGTACAAAATCGTCAACCAGCTAGCGGAGGAAGAATTTGAGGAGGTATACAACCAATTGACGCAGAACAAGGCAGACAAAAGCGCCCGGTTTTTGAAGTTGATCCGGGAGGATCCTGCTGCGCCCGACAAAAAATTCCTGGCCCAGGAGGAAATCACGGCAGCGGCTTTTTATGTGCTGAAGTCGCGGCTGATGCAAAAGATTGAAGCCTATTTGCTCAACAAAGTTGGTGACCCCAACCTGGCCGTGATGCAGCGTGTGCTGAATGTGAACGAACTGGTTTTCAATAACCCGCGGGAAATAGCGGTTGCAGCACTTCGGCGCCTGGAGCGCGAGTTGCTCAAACTTGACTTTCCCTACGGCCTCATGATCGTGTACAAGGAGCTTCAAAACCTCCACGCATTCGACGAAAACTACGCCTATTTCCGAAGCCGCTATAACCAGCAGGTGGCCAATGCAGTGGCGATGGACAAGGCCGTGGACCTTGTGGTACAGTTTTTCAAGGCTTTTGACGACTATCAGCTCAAGCGGCGCGAGGCGGATCACACCCTGATGATCCGGACAATGGAAAAGATTGACAACCTCAACAACCTTTACGACTCCCACCGGCTGTACATTTTCAAGGCGATTACCCACATCTTCGCCAAGATGTTCATCGTCATTCCTGAAACTATTCGCTGCGACCTGGAGCCTACCGAGCAAATGTTTGAGCGCTCTATTGGTTACCTCGACGAGTATGCGGTCGATACATTTTACAAAAACATCAATATCCTGTTCAACTTCCTGCGCTTCAGCTATTATGACCTGGCTGGCAACCGGGAAAAGGCCCAGATTTTCTACGACACCCTCGATTTCAAGATCGAAGAACTCCTTACGCAGTTTCACTTCAACGCCAACACCTCGCTGTTTCTGAATGCCAAACTGCGGTATCACATCCGGACCAACACCCTGCCGGGCCTGCTTCAGGAGGTGGAAAAATACATCGGCCACTATGAGATCGAGCCATATCGGCTGAGCTTTTATGTGAATTACCACATGTTTGTGGCCTACACCTTTTTTCTCAACGGCGACTACCGCAGGGCGTCGAGGGTGCTTTATACTCTCCGCAACGAGGTGAACCTGCGAAAATATCTCCACGCTGAGGTGGAAACCAAGTTTTTCCTGGCCCTGAGCTATGTGCTGATGGAGGATTTTGACCTCGCCAATCAGCTCATTCTCAGTCTGCAGCGCTCGCTTCGCAAGCCTTCCTGGCAGCGCTGGGATCACGGAAAAACCTTCCTTCGGATCCTCGCTGTGGCCCTCGGCGGCAAGCCCCGTACCCGAAGCAAAAACCTTCGGAACAGCATCGAAAAATGGAAAGAGGAAAACAAAGGCCCCTACGCTTTCCTGGAACTGCTTGATATGGAGAAGATTCTGCTGGAAGGGGGGTGAGAGGTCAGAATGGAACGGGCCCTGGGCCTGCACCGCGTTATCCTGAGCAGGCCTTCAGGCTATCGTTGCGTCATCCTGAGCAGGCCTTTAGGCCGTCGCCGAAGGATGGCGCCGGGTTGTCATGGTTCGGCGACGGGCCTGGAGGCCCTGCTCACCATGACAGGCGACGACAGCCGCCGTTCTTCCGGTACTGGACCCGTCGAAGGGCCGGAAGAGCGGCGAAAAAATCAAAAAGCACGCTTTGACCCGGGCCCGGGCTTCGACGGGCTTTAAGGAAAATTCCGTGGGAATTTTCCCTGAGGAGGATATATTTGCGATTTGAGGGAGTGGCGAAAGTCTCCGCTTCTTCCGTGTTTTTGCTTCGTCGAACCCCTGAACAGAACGTGATATGTCCTCGAACGCTTTTTTTACAGTCCCATTCCCGGCCAACGAGCCCGTGCTGAACTATCCTCCGGGCTCGCCTGAGCGCAAGCGCCTCGAGCCGGTGCTGGCACAGATGGGTCAAAGCCACCTCGACGTGCCCATGTTCATCGGGGGGAAGGAAGTGAGAACGGAAGACCGCCGGCCTTTGACTCCTCCGCACGACCACCAGCGGGTGATCGGCCATTACCACCGCGGTGACGCTGGCCATGTGAAGCTTGCCATCGAAGCGGCCCTCGCAGCGAAGCCCGCCTGGGAAAACCTCCCCTGGGAGCAGCGCGCTGCCATTTTCCTCAAAGCTGCCGACCTCCTTTCCGGGCCTTTCCGCGACAGGATGAACGCCGCCACCATGCTTGCACAGTCGAAAAACATCTACCAGTCGGAGATTGACGCCGTGGCTGAGCTGTGCGACTTTTTCCGTTTCAACGCCTGGTACATGATGCAGATTTACCAGGACCAGCCGCCTCATTCCCCTGCCGGGATCTGGAACCGCATGGAATACCGCGCCCTCGAAGGCTTCGTTTTTTGCATCACCCCGTTCAACTTCACCTCCATCGCCGCCAACTTGCCCGCTTCCGCTGCCATGATGGGCAATGTGTGCCTATGGAAGCCTGCCGACAGCCAGATTTACTCCGCCCAGATTGTGATGGAGCTCTTCCATGCTGCGGGCCTGCCTGCCGGCGTCATCAACATGGTGCTCGTTGACGGGCCGGAGGCTGGGGAAGTCGTGTTTCAGCACCGGGAGTTTGCCGGGCTGCACTTCACCGGATCCACCGGGGTGTTCCAAAACCTGTGGAAAACAATCGGAATAAACATTTCCCGCTACCGCTCCTATCCCCGGATTGTGGGCGAGACGGGGGGCAAAGATTATATTTTCGTGCACCCCAGTGCCGACGCGAAAGCCGTGGCTGTGGCCATGTCGCGGGGAGCGTTTGAGTTTCAGGGGCAGAAATGCTCGGCTGCCAGCCGGACTTATCTGCCCGATTCTCTCTTCGATCAGGTGATGGAAGCTGTGAAGGCCGACATGGCCAGCTTCCGGATGGGCCCTCCGGATGATTTTGGCAACTTCATCAATGCCGTGATCGACGAGCGTGCATTTGACAAAATTGCCTCCTACATTGACCGCGTGAAGGCTTCAGAAGATGCAGAAGTAGTAATGGGCGGCAAATACGACAAGTCCAAAGGCTACTTCATCGAACCCACGCTGGTTGTTACCCGCAACCCGCATTCCCTCACGATGGAGGAGGAGATTTTTGGCCCGGTGCTGACTGTTTACCGCTACGCCGATGCGGACCTGGAAGCCACCTTTGACCTGCTGGACAACACCAGCCCCTATGCCCTGACAGGTGCTTTTTTCGCGCAGGACCGCCATGCGATCCAGCATGCAACGGAGCGGCTGCGCCACACTGCCGGCAATTTTTACATCAACGACAAGCCCACCGGGGCAGTGGTGGGCCAGCAGCCATTTGGCGGAGCACGTGGTTCCGGCACCAACGACAAGGCAGGCTCCTACCTGAACCTGCTGCGCTGGGTGTCTCCGCGAACCATCAAGGAGAATTTTGTGCCGCCACACAACTACCGGTATCCGTTTTTGGGCGAATAATACGCAGAAGGCCATTTGCCCAACCTCACACAAGCCTTATGCTGAAGGAAACCCTGGCCATTCTCCGCAAGGAGCTGCTCATTGAGTGGAAGCAGAAATACGCTTTCAACGGGCTGATGCTGTATGTGGCCAGCATGGTTGTGGTGGTGGCCCTGGCCCTGGGTGCTGTGCTGGAGCCGCTGAGCTGGAATGTGATGTTTTGGCTGATGATCCTGTTTGCGGCATTGAATGCAGTGGGCAAGAGCTTTCTGGCGGAGGAGCCCGCGCAGCAGTTGTATCTGTATGCGCTGGCCCATCCTTCGGCGCTGATGCTCGGGAAAATGCTGTATAACCTGCTGCTGATGAGCCTGATTTCCCTCCTCACGATGGCGCTTTTTGTGCTGATGGGAAATGTGGCCATCGGGGCACCCTGGCAGTTGCTGGGCATTGCGGGGCTGGGAAGCGCAGCCCTGGCAGCAAACCTCACCCTGGTGGCGGCCATCGCCTCGAAGGCCCACAACCGGGGCACCCTGCTGGCGGTGCTCAGCTTTCCGATCATTATTCCGGTGCTGCTCCTGCTCATTGAGCTGGCAGAGGAGGCCATTGCCCCTACCGGCAAAGGCATGGACATGGATGCCCTGATTTTTCTCGGCGGCATCACCGTTGTGCTGGCTGCCCTCTCTGTGATGCTGTTTCCGTTTGTGTGGCGCGACTAATTCAAGGCAGGATTCCGCCTTTTTTGGTACCTTTCCGGCGAAAAAGAAGGGGCATGACGAACTTTCCCCGGAATCACAGGTTTTTTGGGATATGAAAAGCCTTCTTCGGATTGGATACAAGGCGCTGGCCGTGCTGCTGCTTGGCTACGTACTGGTGTATGGCCTGGTGGCCCGCTTGCCGGGCCTGCCCGGGCTGGAGGAATCCAGCCGGAATCTCTTTTACCACGTCCCGATGTGGTTTGCCGTGATCGTCCTGATGACAATCTCGGTGGTGCAGAGCGTTCGCTTCCTGCGCATGGCCGATCCCGACCTGCCCGAGCGCCCGCTGGGCCTCATGGATGCCGACCTGCGCGCCCGTGAAGCTGCCCGCACCGGCATTCTTTTCTCGATCCTGGGTCTCGTGACGGGTACCATCTGGGGCCGTGTCGCCTGGAAGGCTTCTATTCCCTGGACCGACCCCGCAGCCTGGTGGACAAGCGACCCGATTATCATTTGCGCAGCCATTTCCCTGCTCATTTACCTGGCCTATTTCCTGCTCAGAAGCTCCTTCAGTGATGAAGAACAGCGGGCCAGGGTGGCGGCTGTGTACAATATTTTTGCCTTCGCGACCCTCATTCCGCTGTATTTCATTGTGCCCAAAATGCTGCCGGGGCTGCACCCCACCTCTGCCGACAGCGATGCCGGTGGCGGTTCCTTCATTTTTATGCGGGAAGGGATCGACAATGCCTACCGGATGCTGCTGTATCCCGGTATCCTGGGCTTCTCCCTGCTGGCAGGCTGGATCTATGAACTCCGCGCCCGCTGGGCCAGGGCGGAAAGGCAATTGTCTGCAAACGACCTCTCCGAAACCTCCTTTTTTACTGAAGTGAATAACAAGCGCTCATGACCCCCTATTTTCTCACACTGCTGCTCCAGGCCCAGGCTCAGCCCAACGATATTCTCCTTCAGGAAGGGAGAATGTATTCTGTGCTGGCCGTTCTGCTGGTCATTTTCCTCAGTTTGCTGGGCTATCTGATCTGGACGGAGCGCAAAGTGGCCGCTTTGGAGCGCCGCCTGAATGAAGCCGCCGGTAAAGGCAGCCATTAGTCCGGATTTTGCCTGTTTTCCTGTTCTCCGTTTTTCACATTAGCCTAAACTCCTCATGAAACCGACCCATATTCTCGTCCTCATCGGCCTGGCCATCTTTGTGGTGGCGCTCGGGGTGAACCTCGGCAAAAACGTAAGTACCTATGCCAGCTTCTCCGCAGCTCAATCCTCCGGCAAGGAAGTCCATATTTCCGGTGAATGGGTGCGCAAGGAGGAGAGTGGCTACCAGCAGGACAAAGACCTGTTTACTTTTTTTCTGCAGGATACCCTGAAGCAGGTAGAACTGGTGCATTTCTATGACCCGATGCCCATGAATTTTGACCAGGCCGAAAAGGTTGTCGTCGTGGGAGCCTACCGGGAAGAGGGCTTTGTGGCTGATAAAATCATCACGAAGTGCCCGTCGAAATACGAGGAAACCACCATCACTGCCAACGAACCCGTGAGCCAGTAAGGCCCGGTTAGCCAGATAACACGCCCTCAGACCGCATACATGGAATTGACAGCAGGAAAATTAGGAGAGTTGTTTGTGAGCCTGGCCTTTGCCTCGGCGCTGGTCTCGATGATCAGTCTGCTCGTGGCAGACCGCCGTGAGGGACTCGACCAAAAGCAATGGGAGCACTTGGGGCTTGGAGCCTTCTGGACCCACGCCGGGAGCATTTTCGGGGTGATCATCACCTTGTTTTTGCTCATTTACACCCACCAGTACCAGTACCACTATGTGTGGTCTCACTCATCCAATGAGCTGCCTGTTCACTTCATGATTTCCTGTTTCTGGGAAGGACAGGAGGGGAGCTTTCTCCTGTGGAGCTTCTGGCACTCGGTGCTGGGCCTCATTCTGCTCAGGAAGAAAACCGAGTGGCGCAACAGCGTGATTGCGATTATCGCCTCGGTGGAGCTGATCCTGGCTTCGATGCTGCTTGGGGTGTATGTGCCCGAATGGCTGGTTGCAGGCGGCTTCTACGCCACTGTGCTGGCGGCAATGGCCTGGATGGGCTGGAAATTCTGGAAAAACCAGGGCGATTCTGGCCGTTCGCGGCAACCGTTTTACCTCGCTTCGCTGTTTCTCGGAGGTGCCACCTTGCTGTTGCTGGGCCGCGGCCAGGCTGGTTTCTGGGGCCAGATGGGAGGATTGGATGCGTTTACCCAACTCGACACCCTTGCCTTCGGGCTGATGGGCCTGGCGGTGGCCGGCTACCTGGTGATGTATGGGGGCGAAATCTGGCGGCAGTCGAAGCAGGATCGCTACCAGCCCGGCGAGCTCATCGCGGGCATCGGCCTGCTGAGCATGGCCATCGTGGCGCTGGGTTTTGAGCCCAGCCTCTGGAAACTGGGCTCCACGCCCTTCCTGATGCTCAGGGATGCCTTCCCCAACGAGGCCGTGTACCTCGCCAACCCTGAATTTGTGCCTACCAACGGCTCCGGCCTCAACTCCCTCCTCCAGAACTATTGGATGGTGATTCACCCGCCGACCCTGTTTCTGGGCTTTGCCGCCAGCGTCGTGCCCTTCGCCTTCGTGATGGCAGGCCTGATTAAAGGCCGGTATGACCAATGGATCAAGCCTGCCCTGCCCTGGATGTCGTTTTCGGTAATGATTCTCGGCATCGGCATCATCATGGGTGGCTACTGGGCCTATGAAACCCTCAACTTTGGCGGCTACTGGAACTGGGACCCCGTGGAGAATTCCTCCCTCGTGCCCTGGCTGTGTGGGGTGGCTTCGCTTCATGCCATGCTGATTTATCAAAAGGCAAAGTCCTACCTTCGGCTTGCGATGATGCTGATCACGGGTACATTTTTGCTCGTGTTGTACAGCACTTTCCTCACCCGTTCAGGGATTTTGGGCGACACCTCCGTTCACACCTTTACAGACCTTGGCTTGTCGGGGCAGTTGCTGGTGTTGCTGCTGATTTATGTGGCCGCAGTGGCAGGCCTGAGCGCCCTTCGCTGGCCCCGAATCCCGGCCAAGCCCGACGAAAGCAAGGTTTGGACAGCAGAATTTATGCTGTTCCTCGGGATCCTGACCGTCTCTTTTTCAGGATTGGTTGTGATCCTCGCCACCTCGCTGCCCGTGTTCAACGCTATTTTCGGCACTTCTCTCGCCCCTCCCGCCCAGGTCCAGCTGTTTTATTACCAGTGGAATGTCTGGTTTGCCATTTTGTTTGGGATGGTATCCGGGATCGGCCAGTTTTTGTGGTGGAAAATCAAGCGGGGAAAATCCTTGTCTGATGCCATTTTCAGGCCTTTTCTGGTTGCTATGATCAGTGGCGCAGCAATTCTTATCGCACTGGCCTTCGCCGGGTGGGAGTTTGCCTTCGACGCCAAATTTGCCACCTGGATTGACCCTGAAACAACGGGTACGGGCTGGTTGCCGAAAGCCATCGCCTACGCTCAGTTTGGCCTCGTTTCGGTGGCAGATGAACTGCTGCTTTTTTCTGCGCTCTTTGGTCTTGCTGCCAACGTGGATGTACTCATTTCCATTCTCCGGGGCAACAAAAAAGGCCTCAAAGTGATGGGTGGAACGGTGGTTCACATCGGCTTTTCGCTCATGCTCCTTGGGATGCTCTTTTCTTCGGGCTACGACCAGGTGCTGAGCACCAACCTGTTTCCTGGCCAACTGGCTGCCATGCCCGAGCAGGAAAGGGTGGACAATGTGCTGGTAGACCGCAAGGAACCCACGCTGATCAAGGAATACCTGGTTCAGTACATCGGCAAAAAGGAGGCACAGGCCCCGGTAAGCAAGCTCGAGATCATCGAAGAAAACGGACCGTGGTTCAAGTTGCGCTTCCGCGACGCCCGCGGCGATGCCTACGTCGTAGTTCAACGCCGGGAGCCTTTCCTCAAAAGCGGAGGGATTCACCCCGTTAACGAACACGAAACAGCCGTGGCGGAAGGAGAAATTGACATGACCCTGCTGGAGCAAATGCTCAACACCAACCTCCTGGCCTTTGAACCGGTGCTGAGTAACAACCGCACCCAGTATGGCCTGGAGTTCACCGCCGTGCGGGACAGCAACGAGCAGTTTGTGCTGTATCCCGAAGCGGAAGTGAATGAGGACATGCAAAGCATCATTGCGCACCCCAGCCGGAGAATTTACTGGAACGAAGACGTGTATGTGTTTACCTCCAGCCTCCCGAGCCCGGAGTCGCTCAAGCCACGCTTTTTCAACTTTGGGATTCGCCCCGGTGAGAGAACCCTTCTCGGCGACGCCGAGGTGCTGCTGGCCAATGTCCAGAATGTGACCGGGGTGAAGGGAATGGAAGAATTTGACGTGGCAGCCATGGCCGACCTGGTGATTCTGATGGGAAGCGACACCTTCCTGATGCAGCCCGTTTTCACAATTAAAGACCGGATGCCAGGCATGGTTCCGGCGGAGTTGCCTGAGCTGGGCCTTGAGGTAGCTTTCGTGGGCGTCGATCCTAACACCGGTATTATGCAAATGCAGGCCCGCCAGGTGGACACCCGCGCCGATCACGTCACAATCAAGGTCATTCGCAAGCCCTTCATCAACCTGCTGTGGCTGGGAACCTTTATCCTGGCCTTCGGGTTCATGGTGTCGATTTACCGGAGGGTAGGGGAGAACCGGGCACGAAAAGCCTGATTGTCAGGCAGCTGAAGGCTTTCATGTACTTTCCCGGCAGGGAAGAAATTAATTTTGCAGGGTAATTTCTCCGGAAAAAACAAAGGTGGCAGGTCCGATCAGCCACACCTTTTCCTGTTGGCTGCCCATGTCCTGAACCCGGACCAGCAGTTGTCCGCCCGGGGTCTGGATCGACACCTCGCCGTTTAGCTTGTTCTCCTTCATCAAATGCAGGTAAGCAGCTGCTGTAACGCCTGTTCCGCAGCTCAGCGTTTCGGCCTCGACACCCCGCTCAAAGGTTCGCACAAGGAGGCTCCCGCCCCGCAGTTCGACGAAGTTCACGTTGGTGCCTCCCGGCGAGAAGCGGGGATCGTGGCGGAGCGCAGCACCTTCGCGGGCCACATCAACTGCGGAAACAGGCCCGTTTTCCCACACCACCAGATGAGGAGACCCTGTGTTGATCCAGCTTTGCTGGTCGCTCCAGGCCGTGAACCCTGTCGGGTTGCTCATTCTGAGGGAAACTGCTGTTGCCTCCCAGCTGGCATCGTGGAGGCCATCAATGGCTTCGAAGGTGGTATGCTCCCGGATGATGTCGTGCCGGTGGGCAAAATCAACAAGGCAGCGCCCGCCGTTGCCGCACATGGTCGATTCGTTGCCGTCGGCGTTGAAGTAGCGCATCCGGAAATCAACCCGTTCATGTGGCTGCAAAAGCATCAGGCCGTCGGCCCCGATGCCAAAGCGGCGGTCGCAAAGCCGGGCAATTTGCTGGGCGGTGAGGAAATCGCCCCAAGTCAGGGAGCGATCATCGACGATGATAAAATCATTACCAGTTCCCTGGTATTTGTCAAAACGAAGAGGAGTCATTCCTTGGCGGGTTCTTCGGCGGGATACAAACGGACCTGAAGGGCGATGATTCCTTTGGCTTCATTTTCCATGAGTCGCTCGCCGTCGTAAAAAATGCGCAAGGTATGGTTTCCCGGGCTCAGGTCGAGAGAGGAAATGGCCTGGTGGGAAATGGTGAGGTCGATTTCGTTTTGAGCGGGTTGCCCGAGATCGCGGCCGTCTTTGCGGAGGGGAATGGTGAAATAATATTCCTGGAGCTCATGCTGCTCGTCTTCCAGGTTCAAATAAAGCGGGAGTTCGGTCCTCCCGATTTTGGAGTAATAGGTGAGGGTAAGTTCGAGGGAATAGGGCCCCGGGTCGGAAAAGGAAGCCGGGTTGAGCAGGTACTCACAAGGCTGCTGATAGTAAAGGGTTTTGCTGGAAGCGAGTTCCTTGCATTCGCCGATGTAAACAGGGGTGATGCCGCCGCACCCTGCCAGCAGCAAGGTTGAAACCACCAGGGACAAGGCTCGCCCATGGCCTGAAAACGGCTGGAGTAACATCATGTAACAGCGGTGGATTACGCCAAGCCCCGATCACGTTGGCGCTTCAAAGATACATTCCAGGTGGGGAAATCAAAACCGCCACGAGGGAGATTATGCGTTTTTAGGGGACTGACTTTCCGGGGAACGTAGAATACAAATTTTTCAACTACAGCTTGTAATTTGCTGACAGGCAAGAGATTAGTCAAAAAAATAGCCAGTTTTGCTTTTATACAGCTGACTGCGTGGGCTGCGGAAAGGGGATTTCGACAATTTTGGTAACACCCATCTTTGAAAATTTCTCCACCCGTGCATCAATCAGGCTGGGGATATCGTGCTGATACAGCTCTTCGAGGTCGGCAAGGATTCTCTTTTTCACACTGGCAATGGCTGTGGGCATGTCTTTGTGTGCCCCGCCGAGGGGTTCTTCAATAATCCCATCAATGATGCCGAGTTCCAGGTTATCTTCGGCAGTGAGCTTGAGGGCTTCTGCTGCCAGTTCTTTTTTCTCCCAGGTTCTGAACAGAATAGAGGAGCAGGATTCGGGGGAAATAACCGAGTACCAGGTATTTTGCATCATGTAAACCCGGTCTCCGATGCCGATTCCTAGGGCGCCGCCGGAGGCTCCTTCTCCGATCACGATGCAGATGATGCGGGTTTTGAGGGCGGCCATTTCAAAGAGATTGCGGGCAATGGCTTCACCCTGGCCCCTTTCTTCGGCCTCAAGACCGGGATAGGCGCCCGGTGTGTCGATGAGGGTTACTACAGGGAGGCCAAATTTTTCTGCCATGCGCATCAGGCGCAGGGCCTTGCGATAGCCTTCGGGGTTGGGCATTCCGAAATTGCGAAACTGGCGCTGCTTGGTGTTGCGGCCTTTTTGCTGGCCAATGAACATCACGCTCTGGCCACCGATACGGCCAATTCCGCCGATCATGGCTTTGTCGTCGCCCATGTTGCGATCGCCAAACAGCTCAATGAATTCGTCGCAGATCCCTTCGATATAATCGAGCGCATACGGGCGTTCCGGGTGACGTGAGATCTGCACCCGCTGCCAGCGCGAAAGATTCTGGTAAATATTGGACCTCAGGTCGTGGATTGTCTTCTCAAACTCGTCCGCTGCGGCATCCTTTTCCCCCTCATTTTTCTGCGCGTTTGCTCTCATCTCCAGCAGCCGGTTTTCCAGCTCGAAAATGGGTTTTTCGAAGTCAAAAATGTTATTCGACGACATAGGCCTTTCGAAATTGTAACCTGAAGTTACGACTTTTTTCCCAAAACAACCCTCCTGGAGTCTTACTCAGATACGAAAAAAGGCCCACTTGATCAGGTGGGCCTTTTTTTCAAATGAGGTAAGTTGCTGGTTATCTGGATTCCATTGGCACATAAGGCCTTGTCGCAGAGCCAGTGTAAATCTGACGTGGACGACCAATAGGCTCGCCATTTTCGCGCATTTCCTTCCACTGCGTGATCCATCCGGGCATTCTTCCGAGGGCAAACATCACGGTGAACATATCCACGGGAATGCCCATGGCCCGGTAAATAATTCCGGAGTAGAAGTCCACATTTGGGAAGAGCTTCCTGCTCGAGAAATACTCATCTGCCAATGCGGCCTGCTCCAGGCCTTTGGCAATTTCCACCACCGGGTCTTCCTGGTCGAGGGAGTCGAGCACCACGTCCACGTATTTTTTAATGACCTTGGCCCTGGGGTCGTAGTTTTTATACACCCTGTGGCCAAAGCCCATGAGGCGGAAAGGGTCTTCTTTGTCTTTGGCCTTGGCAATGTATTTGGCCACACCACCGCCATCCTGTTTGATGGCTTCCAGCATTTCCAGCACCTCCTGGTTGGCGCCGCCATGGAGTGGACCCCACAATGCGTTGGAGCCTGCAGCCAGTGCTGCAAAGAGATTTACCCGCGAGCTTCCCACAAACCGAACGGTGGAAGCAGAACAGTTTTGCTCGTGGTCGGCATGGAGAATGAGCAAACGGTCGAGTGCCTCTACCATCCTGTCGTCCACCTTGCCAAACATCATGTGCAGGAAGTTCTCGACGTAGCCTAGCGAGGGGTCTTCGTCGATATAAGGGAGCTTCTGGCTTCTACGGTAAATGGTCGCCACGATGGCGGGCATGTTGGCCAGGAGTTGGTGAATGGTGTTCCAGCGAATGGTTTCATCCGACCAGGAGTCGTCGGCTTCAGGGTAATAGCCCGACAAAGTGTTGAGCACCACGGCCAGCATGCCCATCGGGTGAATTTGATCGGGCAGGGCATCGAGTACCTGGCGAATGCCTTTGGGCAGGTGCCGGTGGGTTTTCATGGCTGTTTCCAGCTCCAGCAACTGAGCCGCGGTTGGCAGCTCGCCGTGAAGCAGCAGGTACACCACTTCGAGGAAATTCGACTGGCTAGCCAGTTCTTCGATGCGGTATCCGCGATGCTCCAGGATGCCAGTATCGCCGTCGATGAAGGTAATTGTCGATTCCGTGGAACCGGTATTTTTAAAGCCGATGTCGAGGGTCACATAGCCAGAATCGCCCAGCAAGCGGCCGATGTCGATTCCTTTCTCCTGGTAAGTCCCCGTAACGACTGAATAAGAAAGTGATTTTCCACCTGCTTCGATGGAAACTTTTTCATTGAGCTCGGATGCTGCTGACATGGAAATCTATGGTTAAGGTTCGCAATGTTGTCGTTGGGTGGGTCGGGGCAAAAACAGGGAAAGAGCTGTGAATGAACAAATTAAATCCGCTGGTGGCGAAGATTCGCTAAAATTAGGGAATGATTTCGTGTTTTCCTACTTCCCAGGCCCTTCGCTCCAGCCTTCCATCTCTCTGAGCTGTTCCTCAAAACCGCCGTTGAGAATGGGAAAACGGCACCAGGTTTTTGGATCGAGGTTGGCGTCGTCGAGGTGAAAGGAAGGCGCGTACCGCTCCCGTTTCCACTGATTTCTGGACCAAAGCCGGAAGAAGCGCCGGATGTATTCCATCAACTGCGGATCGGGATAACTCCCCCTGAGACGCTGGAAGACCTCCACCGGCGACAGGTAATCGCGGATGGCGGCTTTCTCGATATCGTCAAGCAAAGCGTAGGGCATCAGGTCGCCCTCGTCTGTTTGGGTGCGTTCAGGCGGCCGCAGCTCTGCTGTTGGTTGCAACGCATTCACAAACCGAAGCCCCGGGGCCGGCAGCGCCGTTTCTGCCCACTTCAGCCATTCGAGCAGGCTGTCTTTGTCCATGCCTCCGAGCGGCGCCAGCCCGCCGGAGGTGTCGCCATCCATGGTGGCATAGCCAACTGCTGCCTCGCTGCGGTTGCTGGTGGTAATCAGCAGGGCGCGATGGATATTGGCCAGCATCCACACCCCTGGCGATCGCAGGCGTGCCTGGATATTTTGCAGGGTCAGGTCGTCGGTTTCCCAGGCTAATGGCCGCCCGATGGCCGACTCGGCCAGAGACAGATAGCTTTTACGCAAAGACTCCACCTCCCAGTAATGGAAGGTGGCTCCCAGGCTGGCTGCTAATTCCCGGGCGCTTTCCAGGGTGGCAGAGCCGCTGTTTTCGGTACCCTGATAAACGCAGGTGAGCAGTTGCGCCGCAACCGGCTGATCAGGCCCTAATTGAGCGTATGCCAGCTTTTTCAAAAAGGCTTCCCTGCCAAGCTCTTCCTCCGCCCGCGTAAAAGCTGCAGCGCACAACACTGCACATGCCGAAGAGTCGGCACCGCCGGAGAGCGACAACACAAAGCCCCGGCTGTAGGATTTGCGCATGTAATCGAACAATGCCAGCGTTTCGGCCAATAAAAACTCCTCGTTTTTGCTCTCTACGTGCGCATAAATCTGCTTGCCCGGCTTGTCTGGCAAAGCACGATAACGGTCTGCCACGCGAACGAGGTGATCGGGGAAAACGGGGTCGAAGTTGAAGGATTTCTTTTTCTGAATATGGAGTCTGTCCAAATCCACTACAACAGGCAAGATCTGAACATCCTGAAAGGAGAAGCGGCGATTGCGGGCAAGAAGCTCGCCTCCCTGGGCAATCAGGATTTCCCCGTCGTAGATGATCCGGCCCGATTCATTGCCGAGCAAATTGGAATACAGGTACAGGCACTGGTAGGCTCTGGAAGCTTCGCGAACGAGCATTTCGCGGACCTTTGTTTTTCCAAAGGCAAAATTAGAGGCGCTGGGGTTGAGGATAATATCAACGTTGTTGACATAGTGGCGGGTGGCAGGCCGGATGCCGTTCCAGGCGTCTTCACAAATTTCCAGCCCGATTCTCACCCCGCCGATTTCGAAGATCAGGTCGCCGAAGGGGATTGTTTCTCCCTCCCAGGTGTAGGAAACGATGGCCTGGTTTTTCCACGGCTTGAACCATCGTGGCTCGTAGTAAATGCCGTCGCCAGCCAGTTCCTGCTTGGCCACAAAACCCAGTACCTTGCGGTCGTGAATCACTGCCACCACGTTGTGAATGCAATTCTCATAGATCATGGGCAGGCCCACCGTGAGAGTCAGGCCTTCTGTGGCGGGCACAATGGCCCTTAGTGCCTGCAAAGATCGCTGCAGAACGTGGTCTGAGAAGAAAGCATCCTCGCAGCCGTACCCGCTGATGGCCAACTCCGGAAGGCAGAGCAATTGCACTTCCTGTTGCCTCGCCTGGGAAATGGCCTCCAGAATTCTTCCGGTGTTCCCGGCAAAATCAAGGGGGGTTTGGTTAATACAAGCCCCTGCTACCCGAATATGTTTCATCGTCCTGATCGGTTCTGCAATACCTGTTTGGTTCTTTTGGAAGAACTTCGAGCTCCAAAACCTGGTTCTTGCCAGGAAGGTTTTTCCCGTGTTGCTTCCGTGACAGCTTGCGGCTCAAACATACAATACTTTTCCCCAATCCGCCTGTTCTCCTCCCGAAGGAGGCTGAAACCCCGCTCCGGGCTGCATGTCGTGTTAAAGGCGAATATCCATTCGTTATCCCGAAGGAATGCTGTTAACTTACCCTCCCGAATAGATGGAATGCCTCAGATGAAGCTTTTCTTGTTTATGATAGTCTGCTTGCTCGCCTTCTCCTGCCAGGAGCAGCTGGAGCGCGACAACCAGCGCCTCATGGCAGAGGTGGACAGCCTCAAGGCGCAGGTTCAGACCCTGAAGGTGGAAAACAACCAGCTTCGGGTGGAGCTGGGTGGCCGCCCGCAGATCGGGTTTGAGGTGCAGATCGGAGCGTTTGAATTTTTCGACGTGAAGGCCCACCAGGAGTCGATGGTGAAACTGCGTGAAGTAAAAGAAGACGGTATGTCGAAGTATGTGCTGGGCACCTTCATCCGCTTCGAGGAAGCCGAGCATTTTCTCGAAGATCTTCACCGCATGGGGCTCTCCGATGCCTTCATTGCCGGAATTGTGGGGGGCGAACGCACAACAGTCGAGCGGGCCAGGGAGGCAGCAAAGCTGGCATACGGCTACTGATCATTCGATTTTTCCGGCTATTTCCATACCCAGGTACTGACAGACTTCGCCGGAATGCTGGCCCGGATCCAGCGGCTTCCCGCCTGGATGTTGAACGACTGGGAACTGCTGCCCTCATTCAGCACCAGCAAGACTTTGGTGCCGTCGGGCCGAAGGAACGCAACGCTGGGCAAGCCTGCCGGCTCAGCTGTGTTCAATCGAACTGATCCCGAAGGAACAAATTTCGCCACCTGCCCAACGACATAATAAGCCACATTTCTCGACACCGATGCCCCCGAAATGGTGAGGGCTCCTTTGCACTCGGTGCAGCCGCCCGGCGTATGCAAAGCATAGTCGGGGTCATTTGCCAAATTCCACTCCAGCGCCACACGGCTCCAGTTGCGCGTGGTCCCGATGATCACATTGCGGACATGCCACTGCAAATCGCCATCGAAGGTGCCGTTTCTCCCGGTCCATTGCTCGGTAAAATACAACGCCCGGTCAGGATGGGCCTCGTGTACCTCTGACAGTGCACTGGTGGTTCCGGCATACAAATGAAAAGCGGAGCCATGAACGAAGGCCTTGGCCGCGGGGTCGTCGAGGATCTCAATCGGATAATCGGGCCGGTCGCAGTTGTGGTCCCACACGATGATTTTGGTATCAATGCCGGCCTGCTGAAAGGCTGGCCCGAGATGGTCGCGGATGAAGGCTGCCTGCTCCGCTGCCGACATTTCCATGCTGGGGTTGTTACCGCCATGGAGGGGTTCATTTTGCGGGGTAATGGCGTCAATGCGAATGCCGTGGGCCTGATAAGCCTGGATGTATTTGACAAAATACTCTGCGTAGGCTGCATAATATTCTGTTTTGAGCCTTCCGCCGATGCTGCTGCCGTTTGTCTTCATCCACGTGGGCGGGCTCCAGGGGCTTCCCATCAAATGAAGGTCGGGGGCAATGGCCAGAATTTCCTTCAGCACAGGAATCAGATGTTCCTCGTCGCGGGCAATGCTGAACTGAAGCAAATCCGGGTCGATGTTGCCCGTGGGCAGGTCGTTGTAACTGAACACCTCCGGGTCAAGGTCTGTGGATCCAACGCCCATGCGCAGGTAGCTCACACCAATGCCGTTGGCTTCCGTGCTGAACAACTCCTTGAGCAGAGCTGCCCGTTCGCTGTCGGGCATTTGGTGAATGAGCAATGCACTGCCCCCGGTGAGGGTAAATCCGAATCCTTCTATTGGTTGCAGGGCCTGCAAGGTGTCCACCGCAATAATAGGGTGGCGATCGTCGGCAGAGGTTGAAAAATCCTGGGTTCTGCTGCTCATGAGTGCGGCCTGGTCGGCGCTGGTAGTCCAGACTTGCACGGGCAATGCCGGGCCCGGCACAATGATGTCGGGTTTGTTTTCGTCGGGGCCTTGCTTGCAGGCCAGCAGCCCGCACAGGGCGAGTAGCAACAGGGATCGCATCATAGGAATATGAGTTTTGGCAGAAGGAAAGATAGGCAAACCGGGCCTGTCTTAGCAAAAAAAGCATCCCTGACATGGCAAAAAGCGCTTGTCAGGGATGCAAATTGGAATGAAAAGCCGAAGGCCGCGTCATGGCCTGCCATCATCAGCCACCTGCTCCGGGGTTCACCACCTCCACCCACCTGCCATGCCGGCGTGCGTTGATGCTTTGGTCATACATGGCTTCTACTGTTGCCGTGGGCAGGTAAAACTTCCCGAGGTAGCTGGCATTGAGGTAGAACCGGAAGGTTTTGCTCTTTTTCGGCGCGAGGTCGAAGAAGGTAAAAACCCGGTCATCACGCTGGTCCTGATACTCAGGCAAATCGCCAGTTTCCTCGCGGTTGTCGAGGCGACTGTTCAGGATTTCCCAGCCCGAAGGAAAAATCTGGGTAAGAGCCAGTTCTTCGTAGTTTCTCAGGCTGGTGTTGGTCACGGTTACCTGCACCACGAAGTTGCTTCCCTGCTCAAGGCTCGCCGGGTCAATGACCTGATCGTTTAAGGCCAGATAGGCAATGTCGAGGCGCAGTCCATTTGACGCGTCGGTAGTGTCGCCCACTGCCGGAATGCCATCCACGATCACGCGGGGGAAAACCACGCTTCTGCTCTCGTTTTTGAATTCCACTTTTCCCGCTTTCAGGTCGTCCATCTCCAATTGCCAGAGCACACCCTGCTGGTTCACCTTTACCCAGGCGCCGTCATTGAGTCGATAGGAAAAGGCGAGCTCGCCCCTGTTTCCTTCAGCCCCGACGAATTTGGCCATGGCCACAAGGCAATAGGCTGTTGTTTGGGTACTCATCCACCGGTTTTCGGACAAACGGCCTGAGATGAGGTCCACGAGTGGCTTGGCCCGGGCTTTCTCATTCATGTTCGACAACACCTCCAGCACGATGGCCCTGTCGCGCCAGTCGGAGCCGTAGGTTCCGCCCAATTCGTTGTAGGCTGCGAAATCGAAATTGAGTCCTGTCGTGAGTTCCTTGGCCACATTTTCCCGGCCCGCCAGCTGGTAGGCACCTGCGAGGTACCATTTGGCAATCGGGTCGAGGTTGGCCATCGTTCTGAAACGGTTCATGGAGCCAAGTTCAGGGGAGCCAGCCATTGCCAGCAGGTAGAGCCGGTAGCCCTGCGCCAGTTGGTCGCTGCGCTCGCCCCGGGCCCATTCTCTGGCGCGCTCGCGCTGGTAGCGCAGCCAGTTTTCTTTCAGGTTGGCTGGCACCTGGTATCCGGCTTTTTCTGCTTCGAGGAGGAAGTGACCGGCGTTGCTCGTTCCCCATTGGCTCACATCGTTGTTTCCCGGCCAGTAGGCAAAGCCACCAGAGTTGAGCTGGAAAAGCTTGATCCGGTCAATGGCCATGCGGATTTTGTTGTCAATCGCAGCCCGCTGTCCGGGGCTAAGCTCCATCAGCTTTGGAACATACACCAGCGGGAAGGCCGAAGAGGTGGTTTGCTCCAGGCATCCAAAAGGATACCTGATCAGCTCCTCCAGCCGCCTGCCGAGGTTGAGCGGCGGAATGGCCGACACCTCCAGCACGCCGTGGTTGGTGCCGCGAATGCCGTTTGGGGTAATAGTTTGGGTCCACGATGCTCCTGCCGCCAGGGTGCTGGCAGCAGCATTAAACACCCGCGGGTTGGAAGCCCGCACCTCAATATCGGTCTCATACACAGCTGTTTCGGCTCCCGACTTCGCCGTGATTGTCAGGTGGTCCACCCCGAGGGAGCTCAGCACGGTGAGGTCGAAGTAGGTCATTTTCTCGCCTTGCTGGGCAAATCGCACCAGTTCCTTCGCCGAACCGTTCACAAGCACCCTCCGGCCTGTTTTCACTTCTACTTCCACATCCTTGACGTAGTCTTCGAGGGCAAACAGGGTCACAGGCAGGCGCAGCGATTCGCCGGGCCCGAGCACCCTGGGCAGGGTTCCCAGCACCATGAGCGGCTGCTTCACCGGAACGCTTGTTTCGGCAGAGCCATAGGCACCTTCGGGGGTTCCCGCCACGATCATGGCCCGCACTTCCCCGATGTAGTTGGGCATGTGAACGGTATGGGTTTTGGTTTCGCCGGGTTGCAGGGTAAATGGCCCCAGGTACATGACCACCGGCTTGAAGCGCTCAGCTTTCTGGCCCGGAGGCGGGCCCAGGTCACCGTCACCGCCGATACTCAGCAGGCTCTTTATTTCGCCGCCGTAGGCACCCAGCACCTGATCAAAAATATCCCAGGTCTGAATGGTGAGGGCTTCGCGGCGATAAAATTCCTCCCAGGGGGCAGGTGTCTGGAAGCGGGTGAGCCCCAGCAAGCCTTCGTCCACAATGGCTACCGTGTATGTCATGGCCCTGCCGTTTGTTTCGCTCACTTTGACCGTAAAGTCGCTGTCGGGGCGAATGCTGGCTGGCAGAGAGATTTTGGGCGCAAGATGGGTCTGCGGGTTTTCCACCTGAAGGGGCAGCACACCATAGAGCCTGATGGGCAGGTCGTTGGCGGTCTGGGCGTGTGGCTGGAGCAGGGTCACGTGGGCATACACATTGGGGGCCATCTCAGGGGTGGCCAGAAAGCGGAAGCGGGTGGTTCCCTTGGATGCCTGAACCCAGTGGGTGTGAAGAATGTCATTGCCCGCTTCAATGCTCACGAGGGCTTTGCCGGCATCTCCCGTGGGGATGTTGAGGGTGATGGAATCGCCCACGGCATATTTTTCCTTGTCTGCGGAAAAATCCAGCATCGCAGCACCACCGTCCTGGCCTTCCCTGGCACGGCCTGCCCAGCCGGGCCAGTCGAGGTACACGATTTTGCCCGTGGCGTGGCCCTGGTCGTCTTTGGCCCGGATCAGAAAGCGGCCCCACTGCGGATAGGCTACGTTGAGTTGCCAGGTGGCCTTGCCGTTTACAGTGGTTACCTTAGCCGTGGTGATTTCCTCAGCACTCACGCGGCCATTGTAGATGCCAATGTTATCTTCCGACTGATCCCACCACCAGCGCCAGTCGAGCTTGTACAGGGTAACTTCCACCACACTGTTCACCGGATTCCCCGCCTCATTTAGCGTCACGATTTCAATGGGGTGGTTGGTGTCTGTGAGCAACATGCCGCGGGCCACATCGCCGTTGGGTACTTTGATGCCTGTATAAACAGGGTAGGGCGAATAGGGAACCGTGAAGCGATCCACGCTGAAGGCACCGCCGGGTTCATAGACTTTGGCAACGAAGCTGGCGTCCAGCATACCGGGTGCGTCTCCTTCGATCTTGATTTTGGGGGAGACGTTCGTTTTCCCTGTTTCATCGAGCTTTCCTTCGAAGATCTGGGCCTCCTCGGATCGAAATTCATTGACGGGGTCGCGGAAGTCGTAGTCGGTGTAGCGGGCAAATGTTGTTGTTCCCGGGCGGAGGGTTACCGACACATCGGCCTGGAGGTTGCGGGCAATGGCACCATGCAACCAGCGGGCGCTGAGGATGCCCGAGGGGCTGGAGGATGCCGACAACCGCTGGGTTGCAAAGTCCAGGGCCAGTTTCAGCCGGTTGGGGATGACTGTCTCAACTTTGAGGCGTTTTTCAAACACCGAGCCGCCTACCCGCACCCGGGCCAGGTAGTTTCCGGTGGGGGCCGAAGCGTTGGTTTGGGTGAGGAAATGGTAGAAGCCGCGCTCGCCTTCGGTTTTGACCATTCGGACTACCTGCTGGCCCCTCGGGTCGATCAGCTCCAGGGTAACGGGGTGATTGGCCGGGAGGGCCTTTGCCTCGTCCTGCAAAATGAAGGTGAGGTACATCGGGTCGCCGGGTCGCCACACGCCGCGCTCGCCGTACAAAAAGCCCTTTACTCCCTGGGTGTAGGTTTCGCCCTGGATGTCGAACCGGCTCAAAGAGAGCGAAGAACCGTCATCCATGCGCAGGTAGCCACGCTGGTTGCCCTGCTTGGCGATGAGCAGGAAGGGCGGATGATTCTTGGTCATGGGGATTTTCGCCCAGCCGTCTTTGTCGGTTTTGCCCGTGTACATCAGCTGGTTCTGGTAATCATACCATTCCAGTTCGACACCGGCCATCGGGGCGGTGGTTTGGAGGTGCGTTACCGAAACGAAAAGGTCTTTGTCATCGCGCTTGGCCAGCAGGCCGAGGTCGGAGGCCAGCACATTCCGCCGCACGATGCGCTCGCTGTGGTAATAAGATGATTTGCAGGGATTGTCGCGGTCGTCGTAGTCACCATACCAGTAGTCCCAGTAGCTGTACTCGCTGTCCTGGTTATAGACATACCAATTTTCGTCGAGCTCGAGCATGGAGCGCTCCGCATCGGCGTCTTCTTCTGCGGAGCAGGGGAAGTAGGCGTAGGATTTTCTGAAACCGATGGAGACTTCATAAATCGCACCCGGATCGGGATGAATCAGCTCGCCGAGGTCGAGAGAGTGGCGGGTCCAGGTGTTGAGGTCCAGGTCGGGATTGCGGTTGAGGTCAATTCGCTTCTGCACAACGGGCTGGCCCACGCGCTTGAGCTGCTGATGCTCGTTCAGCCTGTTTACCTGCAAGAACTGCGGGATGTTTTTTTCATAGATTTTGATCACCCGAACGTCAATGGCCTTGAGCCCGATGCTTTCAAAAATGAAGGGAAGTTTGTCCGTATTTGGCAAAATAACGCCATCACCAATGAGCCGGATCTCCGGCAGAATTTCGGAGAAGGTTACCGTTTCGCGCAATTCGCGGGTAAAGACTGCGCCTTCGCCGCTTTCAATTCCTGCGTGAATGAGCAGGGTATGGGTACCGTTGAGGCGATCGGCGGGGAAAACCTTGATGCGGTTGCCTTCGGTGCTGAAGCGAAGTTCGCCATTGTGGCCTTCCAGCTGGATCAGGCCGCGAAGCTCCTGCCTGCCAACAGCCTCTGAAAATTCGAGCACAACATAGGGCTCGGGCTTTCCATAGGAGTAGGTGTGCAGGTGGCGGAATACGCCTTTGGCCGGGATGACCACGGTTTGCTCGCCTTTGAGGTCCATGTCAATGGGCTTGCCGGTCCAGCGCAGGGCAAAGCTGTAATCCTGGTCCAGCCTCGGCAGGCTGTCCACCACAAAAGAGAAGGTTTTCTCATCCGCCTGATTTTCCCAGCGAAACACCCCGCCTTTGCCCGGGAGCTCAGCCCGCAGCATGTCTTCTATTTTGGCAGGATCCTCCCAATCCGTTGTTTTCACCACCCCCGACACCCGCTGCCAGCTTTTGTCGCCACTGCCGAAGGTTTCCTGGCTCACGAGCTCCACCCGAAACTGCTGGGCCGGGGTGCCAAAAGAAAAGGGAAACTCCCGCAGGTCGCGGGGCAGGCCCTCAAACCATTCTGCCAGAACGACTTCTGCCTCGAAGGCCTCGCCGGAGGGCAGGGGAGAATCGGGGCTGAACCGCAGGGTGCGGGCATCTTCCCAGGTAGCTGTTCCGTCAATGGAGGGAGAAAAGCGCAGGGGACTGTCGTCGAGCGTTTTGCCGATCAGCTCTGCGGGAGCAACATCTTCCGCAAACCGCACACGGATCGGGGAGTTTCGGCTGATTTCCCCATGGGTATAAGCAGCGATGTAGGGGGAGAAGCGCTGGTCGAATTCCAGGTATCTGGAGTCCAACTGTGAGGAAGAGGGCCAGATCCACCATGCCAGGAGCATGAGGATGACAGCCGCAGCAGGAATGAGGAACAGGCGAAAACGAGACATGGGTTGTTGCAGGATTGGGAGTGGAACGAACGGGAAAAGGCGATTGAAATCGAAGGTAAGGTAGATTGAAGGGAAATGAAATTGGGGGAAAACGAAAATTTGCCGGAAAATCTCTGAAATTCGCAGCGGCACTATTTGTTCAGGGTTTTGCCCGGAAACGGATGGTGTTGTTTATCCAGTTTTGCAGTTGATTTCTTTTCCATGACGCTCGACCCAGCCAAAGGCCTTATTCCCGCCATAGTCCAGGATGCCAGCACCCGCCGTGTGCTCATGCTGGGATATATGAACCAGGAAGCCCTGGACAAAACCCGCCAGGAAGGGCGTGTGACCTTTTTCAGCCGGTCAAAACAAAGGCTGTGGACCAAAGGCGAAACCTCCGGCAACTTTCTGGATGTTGTGAAGATTTCCCCCGATTGCGACCAGGATACCCTGCTGATCCTGGCAAAGCCTCATGGCCCTGTTTGCCACACCGGCACCGACACCTGTTTTGCAGAAGAAAACACAGCCGGGGTCACTTTCCTCGACCACCTCGGCGAGGTCATTCACCAACGCCGCATCCAGCCCGACGTGGACAGCTATACGTCCTCCCTGTTTACCAAAGGCATCAACAAAATTGCCCAGAAAGTAGGGGAAGAGGCTGTGGAAACCGTGATCGAAGCCAAAGACGACAACAAAGAGTTGTTTCTCAATGAATGCGCCGACCTTGTTTTTCACCTGATGGTGCTCCTGGAGGCAAAAGGCACCAACCTGAGCGAGGTGGTGAATGTGCTGGAGAAGCGCAATCGGGGGTAGGCAGCGTGCTGTGTCATGGGTTTGGCAACGGTTCTGAAACCCTCGGGAGCCGGGAAGCGAGAGCCGGGACCGGAAAATTTTTACCCCTTGAACGCCTGCGGCACAGGAAAGGGCCGTCCCCAGCGGGGACGAAGCTTTGTAGCGGAAGCGAATCTTTTTTTTCCCTCCCCGGCGACCTTCAAGGTCGCCGGGGAAGTTTGATTGGGGCTGCCGTGGCTACAATGCTGGCACCCCGCTGGGGTGCGACTCTCCCTGCGAAGCTTCCAGTCTCGCCTCTCGCAGCGCAGCGGTCTCGGCTCTCACAGCCTCTCCCCTCACACCAGCGCTCCTTCCTTGATATCATCCACAACCGACGGATCGAGCAGGGTGGAGGTATCGCCCAGGCTGCCGGTATCGCCTTCGGCAACTTTGCGCAGGATGCGGCGCATGATTTTTCCTGACCTGGTTTTGGGCAGCCCGCGCACGATCTGGATTTTATCAGGCTTGGCAATGGGCCCGATTTCGTGGGTCACCGCTGCCAGCACTTCCTGCCGGAACACTTCCTCATTGGCCGGGGCCTCTGCGCAAATCACATACGCATAAATTCCCTGCCCCTTGATCGGGTGCGGATAGCCCACCACCGCCGATTCCACCACCGCCGGGTGGGTGTTGATGGCATTTTCCACCTCGGCAGTTCCCAGCCTGTGGCCCGAGACGTTCATCACGTCGTCCACCCGGCCAATGATCCGGTAGTAGCCGTCGGCATCTCTCCGGGCACCGTCGCCAGTGAAGTAGAGGTTGTCGAACATAGCAAAATAGGTACTTTTTGCCCGCTCATGGTCGCCGTAGGTGGTGCGGATCATGGAAGGCCAGGGGAATTTAATGCAAAGCAGGCCTTCGACATCATTTCCTTCAATTTCTTTCCCTGCCGGATCCACGAGACAGGGCTGCACCCCGGGCAGGGGCAGGGTGGCATAGCAGGGCTTGGTGGTGGTGTGGCCTGCAAGCGGAGAAATCATGATGCCGCCTGTTTCGGTTTGCCACCAGGTATCCACGATGGGAATGCCTTTGGGGCCGATATTGTCGTCGTACCAATGCCAGGCTTCGGCGTTAATGGGCTCACCCACGCTGCCAAGCACCTTGAGGCTGCTGAGGTCGTAGGGCGCCACAAAGCCGAGGCCCTGGGCCTGGAGGGCACGAATGGCTGTGGGGGCGGTATAAAAATGCGTCACCCGGTGCTTTTCACAGATCTGCCAGAATCGACCGGCATCCGGCCAGGTGGGGATCCCTTCAAACATCACGCTTGTTGCCCCGGCCAGCAGTGGGCCATAGACGATGTAGGAGTGCCCTGTGATCCAGCCAATGTCGGCGGTGCACCAGTAAATGTCGCCATCCTGGTACTGGAACACGTTGCGGAAGGAGTATTCGGTATAGACCATGTAGCCGCCGCAGGTGTGAACCACGCCTTTGGGCTTGCCGGTAGATCCGGAGGTGTAAAGGATAAACAGCATGTCTTCGCTGTCCATGGGCTCTGCCGGGCAGTCGTCGCTCACGCTTTCGAGCTGTTCGTGGATCCATTCGTCCCGGAAGGGAGTCCAGTCGATGACCTGGTGGGTCCTGCGGAGAACAAGGACTGTTTCAACGCTGTCCACGTGGTCAAATTCGATGGCTTCATCGACGATGGCTTTGACGGGGATGTGCTTGTTTCCGCGGAAGTTACCGTCGGAGCAGATGACCATTTTGCAGGTGGCATCATTAATGCGGTCGGCGAGGGCCTGAGCAGAAAAGCCGGCAAACACAACAGAGTGAATGGCTCCGATGCGGGCAATGGCCAGCACGGAGATGGCCAGCTCGGGCACCATGGGCATGTAGAGGCAAACGCGGTCTCCTTTTTGGATGCCGTTCTTTTTGAGCACATTGGCCATGCGGCAAACCTCCCGGTGGAGCTCCCGGTAGGTGTAGGTGGTAACGTGTTCGTTGGGGTCGTTTGGCTCGAAGATATAGGCAATTTGGTCGCCGCGGGTGGCCAGGCGGCGGTCGAGGCAGTTTTCGGTGATATTCATTTTCCCGCCCTGGAACCACTTTACGTCGAGGTCGCGGAAATCCCAGTCGAGCACTTTTTCCCAGGGTTTTTGCCAGGTGAAAGTAGCGGCAATGTCGGCCCAGTAGCCTTCAGGATCTTCGACACTGCGGCGGTATTGAGCCTGATAATCTTCGAATGAATGAATGCGAGGAGTCATAATGAGGTAGCAGTTGTCCGTGAAACAAGCAGGAAACGGGCGGATCGGAGTAGATGGTCAAACGTACAAAACAGCCAGACAAAAACAAAGTATCTAAATACATAAATGTTTAGCTTTGTTAAACGCCGATGCCAGGTCCAACTAATTAGTAATGTATCAAAATCCGGTATCTGAGCCAAGCCTTCCCGGGAGGATCGGATCAGCATTTGGGCTCAAAATGTTTATCTTGCAGCATGATCTGGCCTGTTCATTCGATGAAACCTCTTCCCCTCGGCATACAGACCTTCAGCGAGATACACAGGCTCGGGATGCTGTATGTTGACAAAACCGAGCAGATCCACCGCCTGATTACCCAGGGGAAGCACTATTTTTTATCCAGGCCCCGCAGGTTTGGAAAATCCCTGCTGCTTTCCACAATCAGAGAGTTATTCCTCGGCAGCCGCCAGATGTTTGAAGGGTTGTGGATCCATGACCGCTGGGACTGGACCAGCACGAATCCGGTGATCCACATCGGGATGGCTTCGCTGGGATACGACGCCTGGGGATTGAGCCGGGCCCTGCAGCTTGAACTCCAAAAGCAGGCTGAGCGGTTTGGCCTGGAGCTGGCCGAGAACTCCGAAGATCAGATGTTTCGCGAGTTGCTGGAAAAAGTCCACGCCTCCCGGGGCAGGGTCGTCCTGCTGATCGACGAATACGACAAGCCAATCATTGACTACCTCGGGCTGGATGCGGAGAAGGCCATTGAAAACAGGGCCATATTCAAGCGCTTTTACTCGGTGCTCAAGGATGCCGACCCGCATTTGGAGTTTTTGCTCATCACCGGGGTGTCCAAATTCTCCAAGGTGTCCATTTTCTCTGACCTGAATAACCTGACAGATCTGACAATGAGCAGCCAGGCTGCCAGCCTTGTCGGAATCACAGACGAGGAGATCCGCCAGTATTTCCCGCCATACCTCGACAGAATCGCCGCCCGGGATGAATTTTCTCCTGAGCAACTTCATGGGCTGATTAAAGAATGGTACAACGGCTATTCGTGGGATGGAACCCACACCGTTTACAACCCTTTTTCTCTGTTGTCCTTTTTCAGTGAGGGGCAGTTTCGCAATTTCTGGTTTGAGACTGGCACCTCCAGCTTCCTGCTCCAGATGATGAAGGAGCAGAACCTGTTCCGCTTTGATGAAGTATTCGCCAACGAAGCCTCTTTATCGGCTTTCGGCCCCGATCATATCCGGCTAATTCCGCTGCTCTTTCAGACCGGCTACCTGACAATCAAGCGCAAAGACCCTGCCCGCTTCCTGCTTGGATATCCTAATCGGGAAGTGCAGCAATCCATGCAGCAGTATATCCTCGGCGAGCTGATGCACACCGATCCCGGCTTCACGACTAATCCGGTAGTGGAGTTTCGGGAAGCACTGGAGAAAAAGGATCTGTCATCGGCTTTTGAAGTGCTCCAGGGCATTTTTAGCCGTATCCCCTACGATTTGTTCATTGCCAACCAGGAAGCCTATTACCATTCCCTGCTGCACGTCTTTTTCGAGTTTATGGGGCATTATTTCGCCTCGGAAGTAAGAACGAGCAAAGGCAGGATTGATGCAGTTGTTCAAACAGAGCGGGATGTCTGGCTCTTCGAGTTCAAGCTCGACCAGCCCGCTGCCACAGCCATGCAGCAGATCAGGGAGCGGCGTTATTTCGAGGCATTTCTGGGCACAGGCAAAACCATTCACCTCCTCGGCGTAGCTTTTAGCAGCCAGCAGAAGGGCATCAGCGAATGGATGGAAGAAATCGTGGAGGGCTGAGGATCAGTCTTCGACGCCGTCGGCTTCGGCAAGGGCTTCCTGCCAGCTTTGGCCAAAGGTGATCATCTGCAGGGTGGCTACCGAGAGCTTGTTTTCGAGTTTGCCGAATTTTAGCCGGTAATCCTTCATGCTCCGGCGAATGACCTCAATGGCCTCGTCCTTGCCGTAGGTGTGGGTGATTTCGCAGCGCTTGATCTCGGAGCCTGGCATTTCCTTGTAGGTGAGGAAATAATGCTTGAGGCGGGCCACGATGGCAGGCGGCACATCAGAAATATCATTCCAGTTTTGATAAACCTCATCTCCCTTGAGCACGGCGATGATTTTGTCGTCGGCTTCGCCGCCGTCGATCATGCGGAAACCGCCAATGGGAATGGCCGGCACCAGGATGTCGCCGTGGGTGATGTCGCGCTCGGTGAGCACACAAATATCAAGCGGGTCGCCGTCGCCGGTAATGTTATCGCGGCCCGTTTTTTCCATGCAAAACTCCGCGACTTTCTCCATGCAGTAGGTCTGAGGAATAAAGCCGTAAAGGGTGGGGATGATGTTGGAGAATTTTTGCGGGCGATCGACCTTGAGGTAGCCGGTTCGCTTGTCCACCTCATATTTGACGGTATCGGTGGGAACAACTTCGATGAAGGCTGTGACTTGCTGTGGGGCGTCATCGCCGATCTGAACGCCGTGCCATGGGTGTGATTTGTAACGGAGACCGATCAATTCCCAGATGCGGGTAAGCGGATTAGATTTGCCGATATTCATAGTGGAGGGTAAACTGAGGCTAGTAGACACAGGAGAAAATGTTGGAGGGGAAGAACGGCGGGGCAGGTCAGTCCAAATGAGCAAAGCCCGTTCCCAATATCCAATGATCTATGTTTTTTTGGTCTGAACAACGACTTCCCGGGAATAATTCGAACTTGAGCGGCACAAGGGCCTGTGCATCCTGAAAGGCAGCCAGCCAGACGGAGTATCTTCGCCCTTCCTAAGGCCTCCCCAACTTTTTGCCACATGCTTCAACCCTGGAATTTTTCCCCCGGCCCTGCCATGCTTCCCCCGGAAGTAATCGCCCGCGCCCAGCGCGAGCTGCCTGATTTTGACGGCAAAGGCATGTCGGTCATGGAGATCTCCCATCGCTCGGATGCGTTTCTCAGCATCCTGCACACCACTGAGCAACGACTGCGCGAGCTTATGGGCATCCCGGCAAATTATCACGTACTCTTTTTGCAGGGCGGTGCCTGGATGCAATTTGCCATGGTGCCCATGAACCTTATGAAAAAAGGCCTGGCCCTGTATGTGGATACAGGAGCCTGGGCCTCCAAAGCCGCCGAAGAAGCAGCGAAATTTGGGCAGGTGAAAGTGGTGGCCAGCTCCCAAAGCAGTCATTACACCCATATTCCCGCCTTTTCTCCCGACTGGACCGACCCGCAGGCCGATTATCTCCACATCACCACCAACAACACCATTTACGGCACCACCTGGCCCTACACACCAGCCACAGGCGCGCTGCCGCTGGTGGCCGACATGTCGTCCAATATTCTCTCCCAGCCCTACCGCGTCGAAGACTTCGGGCTGATCTACGCCGGAGCGCAGAAAAACATCGGGCCCAGCGGCCTTACCATCGTCATCATCCGCGACGACCTCCTCTCCGAGACCCCGGCCAGCGTGCCTACCATGATGGCCTACCGCACGTATGCCGAAAACGAGTCGATGTTCAACACCCCGCCCACTTTCGGGATCTACCTCGCCGGGCTGGTGTTTGAATGGCTCCAGGCCAAAGGAGGTGTGGAGGCTCAGTATCAGGAAAACCTCGCCAAAGCGGCCTGTCTCTACGATTTCCTCGACCAGTCGGAGGCGTTTCAGGCAGTGGTGAAGGCCAGGGAAGACCGCTCGCTGATGAATGTGGTGTTTCACCTCAGCGATCCGGGCAGGGAAAAAGCCTTTGTGGCCGCCACCGAAGCTGCCGGGATGTATTTTCTCAAAGGCCACCGCTCAGTGGGCGGGTTCCGGGCGAGCCTCTACAATGCGATGCCCCTGGCCGGGGTGCAGGCGCTTGTGGAGCTGATGAGGAGTTTTGAAGCGGGAGGTTAGAAACCTGGATTAGGACGTGACCCTGCATCGCGTCATCCTGAGCAGGCCTCCGGGCCGTCGTTGCGTCATCCTGAGCATGCCTTCAGGCCGTCGTTGCGTCATCCTGAGCAGGCCTTCAGGCCGTCGTCGAAGGAGGGCGCAGAGTTGTCATGGTTCGGCGACGGGCCAAGAGGCCCTGCTCACCATGACAGCCGCCGCTCTTCCGGTCCCTGAGTCCGTCGAAGGGCCGGAAGAGTGGCGAGGAGACCCAATGATCCCCAGGCACTTTTTTCCTCCCATCAAACACAGGACGCGCTCAGCCACCGGGCGTGGGAGGCGTCGCCTGCATCGCGTCATCCTGATCAGGCCTTCAGGCCGTCGCCGAAGGGGGGCGGGCTGTCATGGTTCGGCGACGGCTGAAGCAGCCTGCTCACCATGACAGCGGGAGGGCGTCGCCTGCTTTCGCGTCATCCTGAGCAGGCCTTCAGGCCGTCGCCGAAGGATGCGCGACCTGCCGCTTGCTTCGCCTTTCGGGAGACGCGATGAATCGCGTCTCTACTGTCATTTTTTTTCTCGCCTCTCTCAGCGCAACGCTCTGGTTTCCGCTTGTCAAACGGCTTCGCCTCCAGTCCCTGCAGGGGCGCTATGTTAATAGCCTGCGAGGCAGCAAGTTTTTCTCCCCACCCGGCGGCTTCATAGCCGCCGGGAGAATCCACAAAAACGGGCCAGCCTGCGGCTATTGACATGACGCACCCCTGGTGCTGGGAGCGGCGGAGCCTCTGGTCCCGGCTCCCGGCTCCCGGTTCTCGGTTCCTGCATCCAAAAACTTCCTGATTCTTTGCCACTCCGGCAGCCGATCCTTACTTTTGCTCTCAAAGAAATATCCCGTGGCCATTATTCGACCCTTTCAAGGCTGGAGACCCCGCCCCGACCTCAGCGCCCAGGTAGCCTCGCGCCCCTACGACGTGCTCAACTCCGATGAAGCCCGCGCCGAAGCCGCAGGCAATCCCTACTCCTTCCTTCACGTCGTGAAGCCGGAGATTGACCTGCCCGAAGACCTCGACCACTACGACCCGCTGGTTTATGAAACGGGTAAAGCCAATTTTGAGCAGATGGTGGCACAGGGCTGGTTTCATCAGGACGCCGCGGAATGCCTCTATCTCTACCAGCAGAACATGAAAGGGCATATCCAGGCAGGGTTTGTGGCTGCGGCAGCAGTACAGGATTACCTCGACGGGGTCATCAAAAAGCATGAGCTCACCCGGCCCGACAAAGAACTGGACCGCAAAACACACGTTCGGGTGGCCAGAATGAACGCCGAACCAGTGTTTTTTTCCTATCCGCAGGTGCCAGCCCTCGATACCATCATGAACGAGGTGCGGAAAGGAGTTCCGGTGAATGATTTCATCACCGATGACGGGGTGGGCCACACGCTCTGGGTGATCGACGAGCCTGAGATTGTCGCCAATATTGTGCGCCTTTTTGACACGGAAGTGCCTGCGACCTACGTCGCTGACGGCCACCACAGAACTGCCGCTGCAGCGCTGGTGGGGCAGGACCTGGCCATGGAGAATCCCTCGCATACCGGAAGCGAAGCCTACAATTATTTCCTGGCGGTTCATTTTCCTGATAACCAGCTGAAAATCCTCGACTACAACCGCCTCGTGACCGATCTCAACGGCCACAGCGACGAAGCCTTCCTGCTGGCCCTGGAGGAGCGGTTTTCGGTCAGGAAGATGGACAGCACCTACCAGCCTGATGCGCTGCATCATTTCGGGCTTTACCTCGCCGGAAGCTGGTACAGGCTGGTGGCAAGGGAAGGCAGCTATGACGACGGCGATCCGATCGGGGTGCTGGATGTGACCATTTTGTCGGAGCAGATCCTCGGGCCCCTTCTCGGAATCACGGACCTGCGCCGCGACACGCGGATCGACTTTGTGGGCGGGATCCGGGGCCTCGGCGAGCTGGAAAAGCGCGTGGACAGCGGCGAAATGAAAGCCGCTTTTGCGCTGTATCCGGTGAGCATGCAGCAGTTGATCGACATTGCCGACAGCGGCGAGATCATGCCACCAAAAACCACCTGGTTTGAGCCCAAGCTCCGCAGCGGGCTGGTGGTGTATCGGTTTTGAGGTTTTTTGTCCGAAAATGCTGAGAAGAAGATGCCTCTGGAACCAAACTCCGCCAGGCACTTATCGCTACAATGCTAGAATGGCAAACACTTCGGTCGCTTTCTCCCCGCCCTGAGGGCTCTCCAAGGAAGGCCAGCTCCGCCTGGTTCTCAAACCCTCACTGCTTTCTAAATTATACGTATAAATTTTGTAGAATTACACGTAAATTAAGCTCATGAACACCAAGCTAACCCTCAGCCTCAATCCGGCGATCATCAGCCGGGCAAAAGCCTTTGCCCGGGAAAGGCAAATCAGCCTTTCAACCCTCGTGGAAACTCTGCTCCTCAAAGTTGTAGCCGACGAGGCTCAACCTGGATCCCCCTCTGGCACTGCAGTGAAAAGCCTTACCGGCATCATCCGGCTCGACAACACCAGCAGCCATGGTGATTCTTATCAAAGTTATCTGGAAGAAAAGCACCAATGAAGGCAGAGGTCGTATTTGCAGATACCAACATCATCCTTGACTGGCTTGGTAAACGGGAGCCCTTCCACCCTTTCGCTGAAGCAGTGTTTGTGCTGGCCGAACTACAAAAAATCGAGCTGCAGATCAGTTCCCTCAGTATGATGACCACTGAGTATGTGCTGAGAAAGCAACTGGGTGCTTCCAATACCCGTAAGGCACTGGCTCTGATCATGACCATCTGCTGCATTTGCCCAACCGGGCCAAGGGAAATTGCCCTTGCGCTGGCATCTGATATGCCGGATTTTGAAGATGCTGTTCAGTATCAAACAGCTCTCAGCCATGGGGCTGGTGTGCTCCTTACACGAAATCTCCGTGATTTTGGGAGGGCATCTATCCCAGTGATGACCGCTGAGACTTATGTGAAGTTGCAGGCCTGAGCCGCTCCGCTTTCCCTGCCTACGCCAGCCGCATGTCGATCATTTTGCGGGCCAGGTCGGTGGCCACAATCTCCACCTTCACCCGGTCGCCGAGGCGGTACATTCTGCCGCTGGAGCGGCCTACCAACGCATACTGCTCTTGCTCGAAAGCATAGTAGTCGTCGTCCATGCTGTGAACAGGCACCATCCCTTCGGCAAGGACCTCTTCCAGTTCCACGAAAAATCCGCTCTCAATCACCCCGGAAATCACGCCCTCAAAGGCCTGACCGATCCGCTCAGCCATGAACTCCACCTGTTTGTACTTGATCGAGGCGCGCTCGGCTTCTGCAGCGGTTTTCTCCTGCTTGGAGCAATGCTTGCATTGTTCCTCCAGCACAACAGGATTGACGTTGTATTCCTTTCCGTGGTATTTGGACAAAATCCGGTGAATCAGCAAATCGGGATACCGCCGGATGGGAGAGGTGAAATGGGTATAGTAGCCGAAGCCGAGGCCGAAGTGCCCGATATTATTGGTCGAATAAACCGCTTTGGCCATGGTGCGGATCGCCAGGTTCTCGATCACATGCTGCTCGGGCTTGCCCTCCACCTGAGAAAGGAGCTGGTTAAGCGAATCCGCCACATCAACGACCTGGAGATTGGCGCTGTGGCCGAATGCCTTTACAAACTGCGACAGATTGCTCAGCTTCTCGGGGTCGGGCCGGTCGTGGATCCGGTACACCGATGGCAGGGGCGGATTTTTCTCCAGGTTGAACACATGCGCGGCCACCGTGCGGTTGGCCAGCAGCATGAAGTCTTCGATGAGTTTGTTGGCGTCCTTGCTGATCTTTTTGATCACCTTCACAGGCTTATCCTGCTCATCCAGCACAAATTTCACCTCCACCGAATGGAACTCTATGGCACCGGTGCGCATGCGCTCCTTGCGGAGCTGCTTGGCCAGCCGGTCGAGGGTTTTCACTTCTTCGGCCAGCGGCCCGGGGCTCAGGCCTTCGAGCACTTCCTGGGCTTCTTCGTAGGCAAAGCGGTGGTCGGAGTGAATCACCGTGCGGCCAATCCAGTAGTTGACAACCTTTGCCTGGTCGTTCAGCTCAAAAACGGCTGAGTAGGTGAGCTTGTCTTCGTTGGGGCGAAGCGAACAAACGTGGTTGGAGAGCTTCTCAGGCAGCATCGGCACGGTGCGGTCCACGAGATAGACCGAGGTGGCACGGCGGAAAGCCTCGCGGTCGAGGGCCGTACCGGGCTGCACATAGTGCGACACGTCGGCGATGTGAACGCCGATTTCCCAGTTGCCGTTGGGCAGGCGCTGGATGGAGAGGGCATCGTCGAAGTCCTTGGCATCGATGGGGTCGATGGTAAAGGTGGTGATGCCCCGCATATCGCGGCGGCGGGCAATTTCTGCCTCGCTGATGTCTTCCGGAATGGCTTTGGATTCGGCCTCCACCTCAGCTGGAAAATTGGGGTCGAAGCCATACTGCAGCAGGATGGCGTGCATTTCGGTATTGTGCTCACCGGCATTTCCCAGCACTGCCACCACTTCGACTTCGGGCGACTTGCGGTCCCAGTTCACGAGGCGGGCCAGCACCTTTTGCCCGGCCTGGGCCCCTTTGAGCTTGCTCATCGGGATGAAGAAGTCGGTATTGATGCGGGGGTCGTCGGGGAGGAGAAAATAAGTGCCGGGAATGCTTTCTTCCACAATGCCGACATATTCGAGGCGGCTGCGCTCGAGCACTTCGGCCACTTCCCCCTCGGGGCGGCCTTCGGCGCGGCGGCGCTGCAACAGCTGCACTTTCACGAGGTCGCCGTGAAGTGCTTTCCCGAGGGCCCTGGCAGGGATGAAAACATCCTGATCGCCGGGCTTTTCTGCGAGGAGAAAGCCCACCCCCGATTTGGTGACTTCGATGCGTCCAGTCACAAAGTGCTGCTGGAAAAAATATTGGAAGCGGCCCTGGTCCACATAGCGAAGGTGGCCGAGGCTGCAAAGGTCGTCGAGAATGCTCTTGATTTTGGTGTTATCCACGGCTTCCCACAATCCTGTGGACTGTGCAACCTGCTTGGCTGTAAAGCTTTGGTCTTTGTGCTCCTGAAGAAAACGGAGTATGTCTTTTCTAAGGATGCTGTCGGTTCGGGTTTTGCCCCTTCCGGAGCCGTTGGGTTTGGTATTTTTTTTTGGAGAAGATCCTGTTTTTTTGGAATTTCTTCTGGGTGGTCTAGGCATGTGAACAAATGAAATGGAACAATTAAGGGAAGGTTCCTGATAATCGGCAGAAAAACGAACTATGAGGAAAGAAATGGAAAGACGGCGTAATTAGCCGAAGCTTATACTGCGAATTAGGGAAGAAAGTTGCTGAATTACAAGGGAGAAGTCAGCCCGAGGGCCAGGATCATTTTTCCTTTACCCACACCGGTGCCAGCTGGGATTTGTGGGTGGTGTCAGTGAGCTGAATGCTTTCCCGGGTGCTCCAGTTCATCAGCATGATATGGTATTGCTGCTGCTCGCTGTTGCTTTGGTCGTAGGCCAGCCATTTTCCGTCGGGGCTCCAGCTGTGCCAGCCTGTGTGGTCAGGGGTATCGAACAGCTTCCACTGGCGGCTGCCATCGGGAGTCACGGCGTAAATTCCAGTACGCCCACCCTGTACTGACACATAGCTGATGAAATTCTCCGTCGGGTGCCAGTGCGGTGTCCCGGCTTTGTAGCCATATTCCTGCAGGGAGGGGTCCTCAGGCGGGTAGGTCGTGAGCTGACGGATCACCACCCCGGCGCTGTCCAGCAAAAACAGCTCCTCGTGGGCTCCCGGCCTCCGTTGCCGTGGCCTGACTGCCATGACAATCTGGCTGCCATCCGGGGAAAAGCAAGGATCCAGATAGACCAGGCTGTCTACATTCAGAAGCTGACGAAAGGCTCCGTTTTCCGTGTTAAGGATAAAAGGTTGGTAGCGAATGCTGTCGCCGCGCCTGCCGATCACAACCATCTCAGTTCCGCTGTTCCGGGCATCCATCCAGCTGTCTTCCAATTGCAAATCGCTGATTTTTAGGACATTCCCGCCGTTCGCATCGCACTCGTACAGAAAATAACAGCGGTGGCAGGTGTCGCGGTCGCTGATAAAGAAAAGGCGCTGCCCGACAGCCAGGTAAGTCCACGCCACATCAGGGTGTTGTGTCAAATTCCGGTTTTCGCTCCCATCCAGCCCGATCCGAAACAGTTCCCAGTTGTCTTCGCCCAACTCAGGTGCAAACACATTGTAAGCCAGGGCATATCCAGCCGTTGGCAGAATGGCTTTCGGGCTGCTGCAGGACAAGTTCAAGGCCAGCACAAGAAAGCCGGCGAAGAATCCGGGAGAGAGGTTCATCGGAAATCTGGTTGGTGGTCAATCCTCAACTTAGGGGATTTTTCCGAGAAATCCGCCGGAATGCTGCTGTATTGGGAGCTATTTCCGCCTGACTGCCAGGCCGTCGCGGTCGCGGAGGTGAAGTTCATATCCCGCTGCCCGAAGGGTTTCCTCGCAGGCCGCGCGGTCGGAAGGGCTTAGGTGTTCCCGCTCAAAACCGATCATGTCAGGTTGAAGGGCAGCCAGGTCGATGGTTTGCAAAATCTCCCAGTCATACCCTTCGGTGTCGAGCTGGAGGAGGTTCAGGTGGGTGATCTGATGCCTGCGAAGGAGCGAGGAAACCGTGAGGCAGGGAACCTTCTCCACCGTCAGGAAATCCTCGCGGCGGGCGGGCAGGGCCACCCCGTGTTTGCTGGCCTTGGTTGCCACATAGCCCCGGTCGATCTGGTTCTCCAGCGTGGGCCGGTGAAAAGTGGCCAGGCCAGTGGCCCAGCGGGCTTCACTGAAGGATAGCTTGAACAGATCCATCGTGCCGTCACGATCGGCAATGGCCACATTTTCAAGCATCACCCCCGGCTCATTTCGGTAGGTTTGGGAGAGAAGATCCTGAAAAACAGCCCGTTGTGGCTCCACAATGATTCCTTGCCAGCCCCGGCGTTTGACAAACGGAAAAATGGGGTCATGGACAAATCCGTCATTTCCCCCGATCTGTAAAAAGCGAAATGTCTTGCTGTTCCTGCTTTCCTGGTCCAGGATGGCTGCCAGGGAATGGGGCTTGGGTTGCCAGAGATGGCGATAATACCAGCGAAGAAAGCCGGGATCCCGCCCGATCAAACGAGCCCGATAACGGTGAAGCTGTGGTGGCAAAGCTGTTGTTTTGAGTCAAATGTCGGGAATTTTGGCCAACCTTCTCCCAATCCCTTGTTTTCTTCCGGTCAGATCAGCTTCTCCAGCTTCATTTCGCCCAGCACGATGAGGGTGGCAAAGCTGGTCCACACAATCACGGGAAGGGTAAGCAGCGAAGCGGTTTTAGATACGGGATAGAGTTTCAGGACGACCCAGGCGGCAAAGGCAATGACAAGCAGGTTGCCGATCAGGCCGTACCAGAGCGCCGAAATCTGAGTCGCCTGGGCCAGCCCAAGGGTGTAGTAGGCGTAGCTGGCGCACAACACAGCGAGGGCAATCAGCCAGCCCTGGGCTCCGGGTATCTGTTCTTTCAGAAGCAAATGCCTTGCTATGCCCAGCAGGGTGAACAGCACAAACCACACGATCGGGATCACATAGCCCGGCGGCTGGTACCACAACCTCGGCTGGCTTCCCGCTTCAAATTCAAGTCCCAGAAATGGCGCAGGCACATTCACCAGGATGAGGATGCCGTAAAACAACAGAATACTCGACAGCAGGCTGACCATGAGCGGCTTCATCTTTTTATTTAACAAAGCTGCCTAAATCTTAAATTGTTCGGTTATGCACAAAAAAACTTCAAAACCGCAGCAAAAACTCCAGAGGTTGGTGTAGCCTCCTGTTCCAGTCTTCCTCCCTGTGATCAGCTCCTTCCACAACCTGGCTGAAAAACAGGCTGGCAGGCCAGTTTTTGGCCCGAAACAGCGAGTCTACCCGCTGCTGGGTTCGGCCATACATGGCATCAAGGCCCTTTGTGCCATGATCGAAATACCATCTTTGCTGTGCGGAATCGGGTAAATGGGCAGCTAAATAGGCCAGCATCGCATCTGGTACCGGGTTGTTTTCTTCATTGAAGGTGCCGATCCAGTGGGTTGACAGACAGCCTGCTCCGCCAAAAACCTCCGGGTATTCGCACAGGGCATACATCGAAATCAAACCGCCCATGCTCGAACCCGCCACCACGGTTCCCTCCGGGCCAGGCAAGGTGGGATACACGCTGTCAATGAAGGGTTTTAACTCCTTCGTCAAAAAACGGAGATACTCGTCGGAGCGGATCGAGGTTGTAAACAGGTCTGTTGCTCCGCCCCGTTTTGCTTCCTCCATCAGGTAATGCTGATGCTCTACGGGAAGCAGTTGAAACACGCCATTGGGAAAAAACTCCGGATGCCGCCCGGTTCCGGCATTCCACGGACCCACTACGATGGTAGGTGGCACTTTTTTCTCCCTGATCAGGCCCGACAGCACTTCATCCACTCCCCATTCCTGATGATTCCAGGTGCTGCCGCTATCAAACAGCATCTGACCATCGTGCATGTAGAGAACGTGGTAGGGCGAATCAGCAGGAAAGCCTTCGGGCAGCCAGATGTCCACCCGGCGGTTCCCGATCTTCTCAGACTGAAAAGAATCGATCCGGATCAGCTCGCCGCTGGCAACCTTCGGCATGGCAGGCGGCTGGTTGTCCGCAGGGGTACAACCGGGGGTACTTACCAGGCAAAGGCACCCAAAAGCAAGGAGGAACCAGGAGGGTTTCATACAGGAAGGGTAGGGGGTTATTCTGATTTCAGCACCTTGATTTGCCGGTTTCCAAGCTCCAGCCAGTACCACCCTGCAGGACGAGGCCCCAGGTTGAGCGTGGCAGCAGAGCCTGATTGCAAAAGCCGGCCTGTGAGGTCAAATAGCCGAAATGGCTGGGAGCTGCCATCGGGACTGAGCCTGATCAGGCCGCTGGCGGGATTTGGAAAAGGCTGAAAACCACCTGGCAACTCGTCCCGGAGACTGGTGGCAGCACTTTCCAGGCAGGAGCGCGGGTATTCCCGGGCCACGCGCCAGGCCAGCGCCTGGAAATAGGCAGCCTGATCCGCAGTGGGTGCCTGAAACGGCACGCCCCACATGTTGCTGAGCTGGGCAGGCAGGCCCTCCGGGCTGATACCGTGGAGCATGGCAAAATGGATGCAGGCGATGAAATATTTCCCTGCATCGTTCAGGTGAATGTCGTCAGAAAAGAGGTCAGAGATATCGGCCAGACCGGGCACCCTGCCCACGGCGATGGAGTCGTGGAGGCGGGCCAGGCCCTGCCCGCCGGGAATGAGGCACACCTCAGGGCCACCGGGGTGGAGGCTGTTGAGGCTGTCCACCACGCTTTCCCACATCGGGAGGTCGTCTGTGAGGCGCTGACGCCAGGGGCTGGCGTCGATGTCGTAGTCGCAGCCGGTGGGCGTTCCGCTCTGGAGGCAGTGCCAGTCTTCGTAGAGATAGACTTTCAGATCCGGCCGAAACCGCCTGCCATAGGTGAGGAAGCTATCAGCATACTGGTAGGTTTCGTCGAGAATGCTCCAGTAGCGGGGAACTGACTCGGTGAGAACAAGCACATCAAACTGGCCGTTGGGCAGACCGTTGGTGGGATGGTAAAACGGATAGATGAAGGGTTCGATTTCGAGGTAGTCGTTGGCATCCTTGCGCTGCCATTGCCAGCGAAGCGGGGCACCGGGGATGGTTTGGTAGGCCCAGCCATCGAAAGTAGCGGAGGAATGGGCCTGAGACAGCGAGGCTACCATGTCGGGGATCTGGTCGCTGAGGCTGTGGCCAACATAAAACGCCTTCACCTGCTGAGCGGAGGCTGGCAGGAAACAGGCCAGAAGCAAGGCGGCGAGCATCAGCGGAGCGCGCAGGGTAAAGAAGAAAGCCTTGAGGTTCATTTGACAAAGGAGCTATTGGAGTGGAAAACAAGGCAGGGAGGTGACTGGCAGGTAAATTACGCAAGTGAAAACCAGCGAACAAACCTGCAAAGGGCTATCTTTGCCAATCTCCTTATGTTGAGCCCATGACCTGGTCCCGCCAACGTATTGCTTCCGCTACTGTGCCGGTCTTGCTGGTGTTATCTTTAGCCGGGTTGGTGCTGATTCAATACCGGTATCTCGTCATCGGGCTGCGACTCGAAAAAACGGTCTATGACCGGAGCATCCAGCTGGCGCTGGACCAAATCCGGCATGACCTCGAAACAGATAACAAGCTACCCTACCTGCTCGCTGCTGCGCTTTCTCAGGAAGAAGGCCGCTTCAGCGTAGGCCAGGACACCCTGCAGGCGGCTGCTCAGCGCTTTCTGAAAGATTTTCTGGAAGATCGCCTTCTTCGCCAGGGGCTTGACCTCTCCTTTTCCTTTTCCCTCGAAGACGGCCTTGTAAAAGGACATTTCATTCAATCTGCCCAAACCCCCGCCACGCAGGGAACTACCCTTAGCTATGAGGTCAGGCCCGAAGGCATGCTTCTGGATTTTTGCCAGTGCAAACCGCTCCTCCGCATTCAGGTGCTGGATCTGCTGCCCTTTCTCATTGCCCAGCTCAACGGCCTCACCATTCCTTTCCTGTTGCTCATGGTCGTGATCGCCCTCTGCTTTTTGTGGTATGTGCGCATCACCCGCAGGCACCGAAAGCTCGATCAAATCAAAAACGACTTCATCAACAACCTCACCCACGAGCTCAATACCCCCGTTTTTTCCATTCGCCTCGCCAGCAACCTCCTTCAGCAGCGTGTTGACCCGGCTTTGCACCCTTTGACCAACACCATTCAATTGGAGAACAAACGCCTGCAAAGCCACATCGACAAGGTGCTGGACCTTGCCTCACTCGACCACCACGAGGAGGTGATGAAGCTGGAGGCGGTTTCTCTCCACGGCCTGCTCGCCGGGCTGCTCCCCACCCTGGAGGGCAGGATCGGGGAGGGAGAGCTCAGAACCAGCTTTGCTGCCAGCCATGACATCGTTCTGGCAGATCCCACCCACCTGGCAAATGCTGTTTCCAACCTCCTCGACAACGCCTGCAAATATGGCGGCCAGCCCTTGATCGTCCGGCTGGAAACCCGCAACGAAGGCCGCCGCGTGATTGTCACCGTGACGGATAACGGCACCGGCATTGCGAAGGAGGAACAACGGCGGATTTTTGATAAATTCTACCGCGTTTCTCAGGGCGACCGCCACCCCGTCAAGGGCTTTGGGCTCGGGCTCAGCTATGTGGCCCACGTGGTGAAGGCTCACAGGGGCAAGGTGAGCGTGCAGAGCCAGCCAGGCCAGGGCGCCGAATTCGCTATTTCCCTACCGCTTCATTTTCCTTCCTCATGAGCAGCATGTCTCCGGCAGTTCCGCATCTCCTGTTGGTCGAAGACGACCCCAGCCTGGGCTACCTGCTTCGGGAGTACCTCCAGTTGAAAGACCTCTCTGTAAATTGGGTGGATCGGGGAAGCCTCGCCCTGGAAGCCATCCGGCAGCAAAGGCCCGATCTGGTGGTACTGGATGTGATGTTGCCCGACAAGGATGGGTTTCAATTGGCAAATGAACTGAAAGCTGAATTCCCTGGGCTGCCTTTTTTATTTCTTTCGGCACGCGCCCTCAAAACAGATGTTCTCAAGGGCTTTCATTTGGGAGCGGAGGATTATGTGAAAAAGCCTGTGGATGAGGAAGAGCTGCTCATGCGGATCCAGGCTATTTTGCGGCGATCCCTGGGTGCGGGAGGGCAGCCTCAGGAAGGAATTGTCTTGGGTAAATACCATTTTTTGCCGCAAAAACAGGAGATCTGGTTGGGCGAAACAGTTCAGAAATTGAGCCGCCGGGAAAGCGAGCTGCTCGGGTCCCTGGCGGAAGCAGGCGGGGAACTGATTGAAAGTCAGGATCTTTTGAATAAATTTTGGGGCAAAGACGACTACTTTGCCAGAAAAAGCATGGACGTCTACTTGCACAAACTGCGCAAGCTGCTGGCAGATGATCCCTCGCTCAAGATCGTGAACGTGCACGGGCGGGGATATTTCCTCGAAGGAATCTGAATGGTCGAGGTGGCAGGATTTGAACCTGCGGCCCCTACGTCCCGAACGTAGTGCGCTACCGGGCTGCGCTACACCTCGAAAATGGGAGGGTAAATATGAAACATCCCCGCGGCTTTGTCAACCTTTTTGCGAAAGACGCCTTCGCTTCCGCTGCTGTTTCGCGCCGTTGGCCGCCCTGACAATTGATCCGGGCAAATGTTCACTTCATCGGCTTTTCTTTTCTGAAACGCTCCCGGAAGGCAAATTCAGGCAAATTCCTTTCTATGAAAAGCGCGATTTTCCTTCTGGCTCTATCATTTGTTCTGCTCCACGGAATGCTGGCCCAGCCCTATACCAAAGAGCGCCACACCCGCCACCGTTTTGCCCAACTCACGCTCGGTGCCGATGTTGTTTTTTTTCCGTCGTCCGGCTCTACGCAATACCTCAGCGGCACGGGCCAACTGATTTCCACCCGGATCCCGGCGCTGGCAGTGCCCCGCATCTGGGTAGGAGGCCTTCACTTTTGGGGCCATGCCGAATTTGGCGTTGCTTTCCCGCTCGGCGGTATTCATGCCGGCAAGGACCCCAACCTGTCCACTACCTTCGATCCCGGCGTGGAAACCATTGCAAAATGGTATCCCTGGGCGGTTCGTTCCGGTAAATTGAGGCCTTATGTTGGCTTTTCTGCGCAGCCCATTCGCTACCGCCAAACCGTCAACGGCAGTAGCCCTCAGCAAGGTCCCAATGCATGGCGCATGAATGTGCCTTTTCTCGCCGGGCTTACCTACCTCAAAGGTGCTCAGTTGCTGGAAATTGGCCTGATTGGCCTTCATGGGCAGCGCAACCTTGCCTATCCCGTGGGGTTGTCGAGGGTAGAGGGTTCCAGATTGCCAGCCCTGGGCCTTCTGGCCAGCTACCGCATTTACCTTGACACGACGGTAGGGGAGGAGAAAAACTGGGTCAGCGGAAAAACGGAAGAGACTACCCGCCAGCTCGGCAAGCGCCTGAATGGCTGGTACCTCGGCATTGGCCCTTCCACGGCCTGGCATGTGGGGCCGCAGGGAGCCATTGCAGGTTTGCCAGCTTTTAAAGTGCCCCTGGTGGAGGGCGTTTTTGCGGACCTCACGGTGGGTTATCACTGGCACAAGCCCGGCATACATGTCGGGGGGCTATTTCGCTACATCCGCCACCAAACAGAGGCCTATGGCTTGTCGATGGACCAGCGCCGCCTGAGCACAGGGCTGGAGGCCACCAAATTGTTGGGCGACTACCACGGTTTTGTGCCTTTTATCGGTCCGATTCTCAGCGTGGAGCGCCTGCAGGCAAACCTTGGCCAGGAGCAAACCGAGCTCCTGAACGAAGACCAGACCAGCCTGCGCTGGGGCATCGCTGCTGGCTGGGACATCCGGCCTACGGAGCTGCACTGGTTTTACCTGCGCACCAATGTGCGATGGTTTCCGGGGCTTGGCATGGAAAGCAGCTCAGGGGAACAATTGCGTTTTCAGCAGCTGGAGGTGAATTTCATCCAGTTTGTGTGGATGCTGGGCCGCCGCCGGTTGTGAGGGGAAGGGCGAACTTAAATAGTGCCATTAATTCAGCATTTCGACTTCTTTCCATGCATTGTCTAACCCTGGTGGTTGAGGGTCCGTTTTTGAAGGAAAAGCATTTACCAACATTTTCATTTTATGGCACATTTTTCTCTTTTCCCCGAATCTCAAACCGAAACGCTCACCCAGTCGCTGAATCATTTGCTGGCCGACCTTCACCTCCACTATCAAAAGATGCGAAGCTTTCACTGGAATGTATATGGCCCACAGTTTTTTGAATTACACAGCGCCTTCGAAACCCGCTACAATGCAGCACTGGAGATGATCGACGAAGTGGCCGAGCGCGTGCTCATGCTGCAGCGCCGACCGGTTTCTAATTTTTCAGATTACCTCTATATGGCTGCCATTTTGGAGGAAAAGACAGTCCTGAGGCCACGCGATATGGTGGAGGCCAGCATCCAGGACTTCCGGCTGCTCATTCAGCGAATGAACGAAACCATCGCCATTGCCAATGAAGCCAGCGATGCAGGAACCTCCGACCTCATCACCCGATTTATTCAGGATGTACAAAAAGCACATTGGATGTTTGGTGCTTTTTTGAGAGAATAACCGTCAGTGCCTTCATTTGTCACCGACCACCTACCCTTTCTCTGCCTTTCTTGCTGGTTTGATCCGCAATTCTTACATATCTGCTCCAAAATGGAAGGAAAGTGCTTGATTTCTGTAAAAAAAAATACCTGATTTGCAGACAAGATCCTTTTACCTTCAAATTTTTTTGTCAGATGACAATCACCGAACGCATCAATCACCTTATCGACAACGTGCTGGACATCACCAAAAAGAAGGCCGCCGAGGAGATGCAAACCAGCTATACCACCATTCAAAACATCACGAATGGTAAAACTGCCCATCCAAAAGCAGACATTCTCGCAGATTGGAAGGCTGCCCGCCCCGACATCAACCTGAACTGGCTCATTGCCGGCGATGGCGAGCCGCTTCTTTCCATGAAGGCCGCCGCTCCTGTTGCAGCACCGGCTGCACCTGCTTCTGACCTCCCCCGCGACGTGGAAGTGCTGCAAATCCGCCTGCAGGCTGCTGAAGCCGTTATCGAAGCCCTCAAAAGCCAGACCTCTTCCCAGTACGACGTCATTCGCCTCATGAAGGAAAACCAGGCACTGAGCCGGTAATTCTATCTGTTGGTTGCAAAAAACCGGGGCCAGTACAAGTTTTTGCTTGTGCTGGCCCTCTTTCTTTGATATCTGACAATATCAGCTTTTTGCTGTTGGCTCAATCCTCCTCCAACCCTTCTTCCTGTTCCTGACGATACTGCACGCCCTTCAGCTCCCCAATTTTCGGAATGATCTGAATCAGAAACCGCTGGTTCTTCCGCTCGTCTCCGGTGTCGCGGCCCACACCACCCTCTCCTGAACCTGCAATCATGACCTCTACCCGGTTGGGATCGAAAGTTATGCCGCGTTCTGCCCATAAACTTGCCAATGACAAAGCCCGCTCATAGCTCAATTCGTCATTCCGGGCATAATTATCCTGCGAAGCCATTCCCTCAATCACCATCAGGTACTTGATGTTGTCGTCTGGCTCCAGGCGATCCACCAGGGCTTTGAGCGCTTTGCCAGCTTCTTCCAGCATCGGCTTGTAGCTGTCTGCAATGACCGCCTGCCCTTTGGGAAAGGTGACCAGGCTGCGCAACACATGGCGTTTGTATTCTGGTTGATAGACAAAATAGCGGCTGTCCAGGTTCTCAATCGCTTTCTGGATTTCCTGCAGCTTTTTGTACTCCTCTTCCATTACCAGCAAGCGGGCTTTTTCCTCATTCAACTGCTCTATCAGGGTGGTGGCAAACATTTCCTCCTCGCTCAGCCGCCGTTGCAATTCTTCGAGCGCAAGGGTTTGCTTGTCCAGCTCCAGGCTTCGCACCCGCAGGGTGGTTTCTGTTTCTTCCAGTTCAATTTGACGCACCTTGAACATGCGGAAGCTCAGCACAAAAAGCGCCATCATCACGATGAACAAAGCGGTCATCAGGTCGGCATAGCTGACCCAAAACAGGCGTTGGCTGTCGTGCTTCATGCGAAATAGGTTTGGTACACATAGAACGACAGGCCACCAAGGGCGGCGAGGGAGGCCAGGGAACCGATCAGCACAAAGAGCCGGAAACCCCAGGAATCGGTGAAAGGCCTGCCGGGTGTTGCCATGGCTGCTTTGAGTTCCTTTAACTCCTGATGCAGGGCAATTTCCCGCTGCTGGGTGGCCTGGATCACCTGGAGCAGTTGCTGCCCCACCTGCAGGTTGGCAGCTTGCAGGCTGTTGACCTCCTGCTGGAGGCTGCCAAATTCTTTTGACAAGGCTGCCGCTGCCACCTGACGATCTCCGCCGAGCGCCGCGAGGTACTGGTCCATTTTCACAAAGGCTGCCTGGCTGCTTTGGTCGAGTTGGCGAATGCGCTGATCCACAGCCTGATGCGTAATGTCTTCTGCTTGCTGCCATGTTGCCTGCAGGCGACGGCTCATGTCTTCGGCTTTGGTGGCATATTGCTCGAAGAAAGCCTGCTGGCGTGAAATGAGCGAATCGCTGCCCTGCAAGCTCCGGCCTATGGACTGCAGGCTGTGCTCAACCTGCTGCACCTCGCCAAAAGCGAGCTTTAGGTCCTGAAACAACCGCAGCGATCCGCTGAGGGATTGGTTCACATACTCCTGGTACTGGCGAAAGCCGTCGTGAAAAGCTGAAAGCTGGCTGCGCAGGCCTTCTATGCCCGCAATGTTGGGGGCGGATTCCTGGGCCACCACCTCGCGACGAAGGAGCTCGAGGTAGCCTTCCAGTTTTTCGTCTTTGAGTTGCCTGGCGTTTTTGTAGGCAAAATTGCTGCGGGTGGTCATGGCGAGTCCTGCGGCAGATCCCACCATTCCGATCAGCACCCCGCCGATGAAGGCCTGAATGGCAGCCTCTGTGACGCCGATGAAGGCGATTTCGACCAGACCGATAATGACCCCTGTGAACGTACAAAGCAGGCCAATGTAGAGTGGCAGGGGCAAATTGGCCTCAATGGCCTGGGCAAGGGATTCGGTGCGGGCCACGGCGATGTCTCGAAGCGGAATGAACCGCACAGCTCCGGGGTTTTTGTCGAGGTAGGAGTTGCTATGCAGCACAATTTCCTGAAAAGCGGGGCTGCTGGCAGCAGGGGCCTGGAGGTTGGCGGCCTTGCCCTGGGCTTGCGGGAGGAGGCGAACCTGGGAGGCGGGGGGAATGAGCTGGCCGAGGCTCCGAATGGCCTGGCTGTTTTTGACGAACACCCAGATTTGGGTGGCCATGATCAGGCCGACGATGGCGATTTCAACAAAAAAGATCGGATCCATGTGATTGGGTTGGTGAATCGGGGCAAGGGGGAATGGCCCTTATCGGTGAAACTGAAGGGGGCGCATTATGAGTTCCAACTGGTTGGCAGCCTCGGGCTGGTCTGCGAGGCGGTTTTTCATGCCATTGTGGAGGGTATTGAGCCGCGGAGTGTAGGGCTGGGCCTGGAGTTTCATGAGGAAAAACATCCGCTCTTCGGGAGTCATGTTTTTTTCCCAGTTGTCGAGCTGGATGGTGAGTCGCTGGAGGGCCCCCTCATTGTCGGCAAAGAATTCGGCCAGATGAGCGCCCGCTGCTGCATTCTGGGGCATTGCCGCCGCCTCGTCAAGCAAGCCCGTCACAATTCGTGCCAGCCCCAGGTATTTTTCATCCATGTCGATGGGCTGGTCTGCAAGGTCGTCCAGTTCTGTTCGCACTTCCGGGCTCATGCTCCCGATTTTGGGGAGGTTGCAGGCCATCAGGGAGAAAAGGAAAAGCAGGAAAGGGAGGCGTTTCATGAATGAAAATTAGGCATTTGATTTCATGTTCCCGCCCCCAAAATACAATTGTACAGCAAGAAAGCTGCATGTTTCCTGCCAGGACCAATTCCAATGATCCCGCGAGGCGGTAAAATGTTCCCGAAATTCTGGTCCGCAAGCCTGCCCCGGAGCCTTGCTGTTGCAGGTTCCGTGCTATATTTTTTGCTTGAATTAACTATCTGCAGGAACTGCTGGCCTGCACAAAGTAGCGACGCCCGTTCAGACTTACCTCGTTCTGCGCCTGGCGCGCAGCAAGCGGGTATTCATTCACCCTGCCATCTGAGAAGAGGAGCATGAGCACAGACTGGCCGCCTTTGCTGGCAATCCGCCATGTGCCAGATCCGGCGTCCTGGCCTGCGTAGGAAAAATCGCTGTAGCCGCCGGAGGTGTAGCTATCGTTTGATGAATAGGAGAAAGCGCCGTTGCTGCAGAGGTGCATGGAAATTTTGAGAGATCCCCCGTTTTCGGTTTGCAAAAAGACCAGCTCCTTCCCTGTGAGCCGCTGCTTCCACTGGCCGTCGGCGGCAGATACAGGAGGCTTGGTGAACGAAACACTGGCGGCGATGGATTGGAGCAGCTTTGTCTCTGAAGCAGAATATACCGCTGCTTCCCCTGCCCCGGTAACATTGACTCCGCCTCCGTTGGGAGAAACCAGCGACACGGTCTCTATCACGACCTGTTTTCCCTGAGAGGTCCCTGTGAAGCGCACCAGCAGGCCATTGCTGCCATAGGGCTGAACGGAAGCTCTGAGGTTGGTCTGCGACGCTGCATCCTGAACGTCATAGACTTCTGCCCGCACTTCTGCCACAGAATTGTAGCCGTGGGAGCTAACACCAAACGACACGGCGGAGCCGGGTTTAGCCAGGGAAAATCCCTGGGCTTCCTGCTGGCCCGTCCAGCCGGCGGGTGCCCTGAAGGAAAAATAGCCATAGGGATCTTTGAGCAAGGTGCCTGTTGCTGCGGCCACGTTCGCAGGGCTGGCAGCTGGCGAGGCAGCCCCGGCAGGGCTGGGTGATGGCTGCGAAGGAGCCGCTGCCGCAGGTCTGGCTGCCGCCACCGGCGCCCCGGGTTTTTCAGACGTTCGAACCACCTCTATGCTGACCCCGTCGCTGGTAACATAATAAATTCCCAGAAGCCGGGCCAGGGTGAAGGCAACTTCCTGACCCTCATAAGAATAGGTGCCGGAAACCATGCCCAGCAGCCTCACCCCGGTGAATGGGTACTTTTTGCCATCAAGGGCAAGATAGCCTTCATATCCGCCGGCAGTTTTGGCACAGGAAACCGAAAGCCCCGTTTCACTGCTGGAAAAGGTACCCACCAAATGGTCTGTTTCCTGAGAAAAAACCCCTGCAAATGGCAAGGCCACAAGCATCAGGGCCAGAAAGGAAAGAAATGAGGACATGGGTCTTTTTTGGTAAAGATATCACCTCCTTCAGAAGCGCTGTCTCCCCAAAATGGGGGATAATTAACGTCTGCAGTCAGGGAGAAGCCGGCATACCCCTTTCCTCTATTTTTTACTTTTCTCCGGAAAGGTTGCTCCCTGATATGAAGATAGCGTTTGAGAAAATGATGTCCTGATTCTATCTTCCCGCCTTCTAAAAACAATTAGACATGAAGCAAGCTGCATATTTTCGATTCTGGATGACGTTTTCGCTCTCCTGCCTGATGGTGATTCCTACCGTGTTGCAGGGTCAGGAGGTTAATCTGGAGCCTTATCAGCCGAAAAAACGGAAAGACTACCAGGTTATCATTCACACCGAATATGGCGACATGGTGGTGAAGCTGTATGACCAAACCCCGCTTCACAAGGGCAATTTTCTGAGGCTGGCAGAGGAAGGTTTTTTCGATCAGACTTCCTTTCACCGTGTCATCAGCGGGTTCATGATCCAGGGCGGGGATCCCTACTCCAAGCCCGGCGGCGATGCCAGCCAGGTAGGACAGGGCGGGCCCAGCTACACGATCCCGGCTGAGTTTGTGCCGGAGCTCACGCACGTGAAAGGGGCTCTTGCCGCCGCCCGGCAGGGGGATGCCGTTAACCCCCAAAAGGCCTCCAGCGGAAGCCAGTTTTACCTCGTGCAAAACCCAGCGAGCTGCCGCCACCTCAATGGGCAGTACACCGTCTTTGGGCAGGTAACCGAAGGCCTTGAGATCATTGACCAAATTGCTGCCCAACCTAAGTCTCCCACCACAGGCGAGCCGATTCGCATGACGATGGAGGTGAAGAAGGTGAAAAGAGAAAAGCAGTCCGAAGAATGAAAGGCGAAATCAGGGGCTGAGCCCGGGAAGGGGGGCCACGGGCTTTGCCGCCGGTGGCTTCAAACGCCAGGGAAGCCAGGTCCCCATTTCGCTGCCAATTGTCGGCAGGAGGACCAGAGCGAGGATTAACCGGAACAACAGGGCCCCTGCCTTCGTTGTGGAAAGGGTTGCCTGCTAAAGTTTCAGGTAATGGTTTTGGCTGCTTCGCGTTCCACTTATCTCATCTGATTGTCATGAAATTTCTTCCCATTCGCCGATTGATCCCTGTTGCAGGGCTGCTTGTGGTCCTGACTGTGTCTGCTTGTGCCCAGCAAACCGGAGAGAGCCGTGCGGCTCAGCCTGCCGCCACTGAGGCCGCGAAAGACCTCAGCGGGCTGCACAAGGCATATTTTGCCAGTGGTTGTTTCTGGTGTGTAGAGGCTGTATTTGAATCTGTTCGCGGAGTAGAGGAAGCCATTTCTGGTTATGCTGGCGGGTCTGAGCGAAACCCCAGCTACGAACAAGTGGGTGCTGGCAGAACCAGCCATGCAGAAGCCGTGGAGGTCTATTATGATTCTACCGTGATCGATTTTCCCACCCTGGTGAAGGTCTATTATGGCTCTCACGACGCAACAAGTGTGAACCGCCAGGGTCCCGACCGCGGTCCGCAATATCGCTCCATTGCATTTTACCAGAACGCTGCGGAAAAGGCCATCATCGAAGGCTATATCGAGAGCCTGTACCAGGCCGGGGAGTATGAGCGTGGCGCTATTGCCACAGAAATTGAGGAGTTGGAGCGCTTCTGGCCCGCCGAAGACTACCACCAAAACTATGAGCGCCTGCACCCCGACAATCCTTATGTTCGCAGCGTTTCCGTTCCACGTTTGAAGCGTTTTCAGGCAAAATATCCTGAATTGCTCAAGGAAACCCACTGATCAGTGCAGGTAGTTTCGCTATTGACCAATGCCAGCCCCGGATTTTTCCATGGCTGGCATTGATGTTTTCAGGGCCTGCTGCCAGCCCAAAAATTTCCAAAATAAGCGAAGCGGGGCAACCGCTCGTTTGGCCGCTTCAGTGGTTAATCGCTCACTTTGTCAATCAATCGCTGAAGCTCCTCTGCCTTTTCCAATTGCTTCTTGCTGCGGTAGGCCACCATCAGGGCCCTGATCAATTCCAGCATCATGGCCTGGTTGGAGGCGGGCTGGGTATATTTTTCTTCGTTCTCGACATTTGTTTCTCTCAAAAAGCGAACCAGCTCTTCCCGTGGAAACAAGGCTCCTTTGTTAAACACGTCAACGTAAAACTCTTCTCCTCCATGCCGGTATGCCAGGGCAAAATAGCCGGGCAGGACCAGGCCTTCGAGTGGCATTTCCAGTTCCCTGCAAAGCATTAAATAAAGCAAGCCAAGGGAAATGGGGGCGCCTTTGCGGGTTTCGAGGAGGGTGTTGAGGAAAAAATTCTGGGGATCCTGAAGGTCTTTTCGGTTGGGGCGAAGGCGCTCCCTGGCAAACAGCATTTTGTTGATCACGTGGATTTTGTCGGCCACGCTCATGCCGCTGCGTAATTCAAGCCAGGTTCTGCTCACCAGGCGGTTCACCTGCGCGCGAAAATGCTGAAAATCAAGGCCGGGATACTGGTAGGAGGTCAGGGCAAACCAGCCATCCAGCAGGTGGGGTGCTGGCTGCCGAAACCAGCCCAGCAAGCGGTTGTTGGCGTCTTCGGTTTGAATGCGGTGGATGATTTCCTCAATGGCCTCCTGGATGAGCTTGCTTTGCTCGGCCTCCCAGGCAGTTTCCAGCCTGGAAACGCCTTCCAGTCCCAGGGAAATCAACTTGCCGTGGACATGTTGCTGAACCTCCGGGTCTTGGTCGTCCAGAAGGGAAATAAGGGCCTTAAACTCTGATGGCTGCATGGGCAAGTTTCTCTACGCTTCGATGTCGCCTCAAGATAACGGAAAGTCGAAGGGAAGGGAGGCGAATCTGGAAAATTCACAGGAATAAACTGCCCATTTGGCTGACGGACCTTGACTATCGCTCACTCTGGACGCCCCGCCTCGCCAGAATCTGGCCTCCCCATTTGGAGATGGCCTGCTCCAGGTCTGCAAGTTTAAAGGGTTTGGAAATGTAATCATCCATGCCAGCTTCCAGGTATTCCTCCCTCACGCCGCTCATGGCATTGGCTGTCATGGCGATGATCACCGGGCGGCGGGAAGCTGGAATTCGCTGAATGATCTCTTTCGTGGCCGTGATGCCATCCATTTCCGGCATTTGAATGTCCATGAAAATCAGGTCGTAGGTACCGGCTTGTGCCTCTTCCACAGCCGATAGGCCGTCGGCCACAATGTCGGTCTGGAACCCCATTTTGCCCAATATCCCCTCAATCACTGCCTGGTTCACCATGTTGTCTTCGGCCACCAGGATGTTAATCGGGAATCGTTCGCCCAACAAAGAATCGATGCTGAAATTTTCCTCCACAGCCCCGGCAGGCTTTTTGACGTCGGCCTCGGTGGTTATGAAAAACTCAAAGGCAGAGCCTTCTCCCTGCGCACTCTGAACCGTGATGCCGCCCCGCATGAGCTCTGTGAGTTTCCTCGAAATGGCCAGGCCCAGGCCCACCCCTCCAAACCGCCGGGAAACGGAGTTGTCAACCTGCTGAAAGGAGTCAAAAATGGTTTCGAGCTTGTCCTGCGGAATGCCGATTCCTGTGTCTTTGACCACAAAGTTCAGCTCAAAGGGTGCTCCTCCCTGGGGCTTGCCCAGTTCTGGATGGCGCAGGTCCACAAAGATCCGGATAGAACCGGAGGAGGTGAATTTAAGGGCATTGCTCACGAGGTTGACGAGTACCTGGCGCACCCTGGTGGGGTCGGCAAAAATGGCCCTGGGAACCTCCGGAGAGAGTCTGTATTCAAGCAAAACGCCCTTTTCTGAGGCTGTGTTTCCGAATAAGGCCATCACTTCCTCCAGCAGGTCCTTCACCACGAGGGAGCGGATTTCGAGCTCCAGTTTGCCTGCTTCGACGCGGGAATAATCAAGGATGTCGTTCAGGATGTTGAGCAGGTTATTGCTGCTGTTGGAGATGGTTTTGGCGTATTTTCGCTGAAGGTCGTTGAGCGAGGTGTCCATGAGCAGGCTGGTCATGCCGATGATGCCGTTCATCGGGGTGCGGATTTCGTGGCTCATGGTGGCCAGGAAGTTGGATTTTGCCACGGATGCCGCTTCCGCTGCTTTTTTTGCCTCTTCGAGGCGTTGGTTGATCTTGTGGAGCTGGCGGTTTTGCAAGTGAATTACCTTGTTCTGGCTGGCGAGCTGGTCGTTGTTCCGCTGTTTAATGCGGTTTTGCCTGAACAGGATCAGCACGAGCACGATGATCAGGGCCAGCACCACAAAGCTGGCATACAGGTAAATCAGCCTGATTTTTTCTTTTTGCCGATAATAAGCTGTTTGTTTTTCAAAAGCTGTTTTTTCACTCTGCCGCGCCACTTTCAAATAGCGGGATTCAATGTCTTTGATTTCCTGCTTGTGCAAAATCTGAAAAAGGGAGTCGTTGAGGCCTGTATAAAGCTGGTAGTAGCGCAGGGCTTCATTGAGGTTTTCGGAGCGGGTAAATACCTCAGAAAGAAGTTTGTAGGTGCTTCTGCGAAGGGTGTCCAGCACTTGTTTGGGCGATTGCCGGAGGCTGGCCTGGAGCACTTCGATGGCGTTCTCGTTTTCTCCGTTGAGGAAATAGGCCATGCCCATGTCAAATAGCACCTTGGCACTGGAATCGCCTACGGCGGCATACTGGCGCAGGGAGAGGTCGTAGTGAACGAGGGCGCGATTGTATTCGCCAAGTGCCATGTAGGTGTCGCCGATGTTTCGCAGGGTTTCGGCGCGGGCCGCCCGGTCGGGGAGGTCGTCGCGAATCACCAGCGCCAGGTCGAAGTAGTGCTGGGCTTTTTTAGCCGAATCCATTGCGAGATAAACCAGCCCGAGGTGGTTGAAAGCCCTGGCCCGCCCTTCTTCGTCCTGGCCCGCCTCATGCAGGGCCAGCTCTTCTTCAAAAGTATTGATCGCCAGCGGATAGCGCCCGGTTTGGGTGTAAACGTTTCCCAGATGGTTGAGGGAAGAAGACATTCCGGAGGTGTCGCGGATGGCAGAGAAAAGTTCCAGCGACTGAAAATACAGTTGTTGGGCGAGCTCCTGGCCGCCAACTTTTTCATGGATTTCGCCCAGTTGGTTGTAGGTCCGGGCAATGTGGGTGGTGTCGCGGCGGATGAGGGCAAGCTGGTTGTCCTGCCGCAGGTAGCCGAGGGCTTGTTCGTAGTGGTTGAGGCGCAGGTGAACTGCCGCCAGCTCCTGCAGCAGGTCGCGCAGGTCGTTGTTGCGGCCACTGGCTTCGAGATGGCCGAGGGCTTCAGTAAAGGCATCGATGGCCTCGTCGTCTTTTTTGAGAATGAGTTTGGCGCGGCCCAGGTCATAGAGCGCGAGCCCTACCAGCCTTGGCTGGCCCAGGGTGCGGCTGTGGTCGAGGGCTTCGCGGGCAAATTGCAGAGCTTCCTGCTGCCTGCCGGCTTGCAACAGGCGATAAATACCCGGCCGGTAGGCCGCTGGGCGGTCCTCCGGTCGCAACTGCTCCAATGCGCGTCGCATGCTGTCGATTCGGACCGTCGTCTGCCCTGTTGCTCCTGCTCCCACGACGATCAAAAGGAAGGCGATAACCAGCTTTCTCATTCTATAGAAAACGCGTTCCGGTAAAGGTAGCGATTTCCACCTTGGGTTGTACGGTTGTGTAAGATTTCTGCCTGAAACAATAAGGAGAACAGAGGAATTTCGTGGTGATGGAACCGGTTTTTAAATGAGTGAAACCGTTGACAAGTAACCGATTGCGAAAAATTGCATTTATTCCTTCGGCTCCTCCGGCGCTCCTGCTTCCCGGCCACTGTTGGGGTCTTTGATTTTGTCGGTGGGCTGAATGCCCCCCACCACCTCGATGTGAATGCCATCGGATAAGCCAGTCTTGATGAACACTTTCTCAAATTGTTGGGGGCCGCGTTCCACCTCCACAAAAATGGAATCTCCCTCAAACAACAGCAGGCTTTCGGAAACTGCCAGGACAGAATCCCGCTCTTCCAGCACAATGTCGGCGTTTGCGCTGTATTTGGCCCGCAGGAAGCTCCTGTCAAGATTGTCGAGGGCAGCCCGGATTTCAAACTGAACAGCCCCGTTTTCTTCCACGCCTTTCGGAGCAATAAACTCCAGCTTGGCATCAAAAGCGGCATCTTCGATGGCCGCCACTGTGAGACGAAGGTCCATGCCAAGGCGAAGTTTCCCTACTTCTGACTCATCCACCTTGCCTTCAAACACCATGTCGTCCATATTTGCGATCATGGCGATGGTGGTTCCGGCGTTGAAGTTGTTGGCTTCGATCACGGAGAAGCCTTCTTCCACGGGAATTTCAAGGATCATGCCGCTGGTGGTGGCGCGCACGTTGGTAAGGGCGTTTTTGCTGCCCCGGCTCGTGGAGCCCTTCCTGATCAATTCCAGGTTGTCGCGGGCAGCATCCACCTCTTCTTTGGCGTTGGAAAAATCCAGTTCTACCTGCCGGAAGGCTATTTCAGAAATCACGCCTTCATCGTAGAGCTGTTTGTTTCGGTTGAATTCCCGCTCAGCATTCACCAGGGTTATGTTGGCTCTGCGAACACGGTTTTCGGCATTGTTTAGCGAAACCATATCAGGCACGATTTCGATGGAGGCGATGAGGTCTCCCTGCCTGACAATGTCGCCCTCCTCTACAAACAGCTTGGAAATCAGGCCAGACACCTGTGGTTTGATTTCAATTTCCCTTCTGGGAACGACCGAGCCGGTTGCCACGGTTTTCCGGGCAATGTCCAGGTAGGTGGGCTGCACAGTGCTGTAAATCGTGTCGGCTTTTTGGCTTTTGGAATAGAGGAACAATGCTCCGCCAATAACAGCCAGGACGATGATGATCAGGATGGTGATGGTCGCGGTTCTGGACATAGGTCTGGTAAAAACGGTGGAAAAACGGGGAGGTGTAAGAGGGGAGAGAAGTTGAAAAATTGGGTTTGAAGCAGGTTGTGAGAAGGGTTATTCTGCTCTCAGGGCTTCAACAGGATGAACAGCAACGGCCTTTCTGGCGGGAATAAAGCCCGCAAGGGCACCCGAAACCACGAGAATGACGAGGGCCCGGTACACTGTTGGGATGTCCACCTGGGGGTTTCGGAACATTTGGGCACCTTCGCCCAGCAGCGCCGACACACCATCAAGGATCAGCATTCCAACCAACATGCCCGCAAAGCCCGCCAGGAAGGTGAGCACCACTGATTCGAGGAGGATTTGCCGGATAATGTGCCAGGGCTTAGCCCCGATGGCGCGCCTCACGCCGATTTCTTTGGTGCGTTCTTTCACAATCACCAGCATGATGTTGCTCACCCCAATCACCCCGGCAATCAGGGTGCCGGTACCAACAATCCATACCAGCAGTTTGATACCGCTAAACAGGCCCTGTATTTTTTTAAATTCGGCTTCCAGGTTGAAATTGCCAAATGCGCGCTCGTCGTCGGGGGCCACGTCATGGCGGCGCTTGAGGATGGTGAGCACATTGCCGAGCACTTCAGAGGCAGGCACGCCATCCTGGCTGCGAACAGCAAACCAACCCACCTGGTTGCCATTGTTGAAGGCCCGCTGGAAGGTGGGGAAGGGAACATAAATCCGGGATCCGTCGCGCTCGGCGCGGTCGCCGCCTGTGCGGGTTCCGAAAATGCCTACCACCGTGAAATACACGCCGTTGACCTGGATGCTTTGCCCAATCGGGTTTTCACCATCCTCAAACAGCAGATCCTGCACCCGGGTGCCGATTACAGCTACCTTCCGGCTGAGGGTCATGTCGAGCTGATTCAAAAAGCGGCCTTCGAGCATGTCCACACTTTCCACTTCCCTGATCTGCGGAAAATCACCCATTACCCCGAAGCTGCCTGATTTCAGCCCCCGAACGACGTTGTTGCCACCCTGAAACCCGCCCAGCTGGTTGCGCGGTGCCACGGTGGCGGCAGAGGGTACCTGCTCCATGATGGCGTGGTAGTCGTCAATGTTCATCCGCATGGGCCTGCCGGGGCTAAAGCCCTTTGAGGCCTTGGAAGTGCTCTGCCCCCACAGGAAAAAGCTGTTCGTCGCCACGTTGTTGAATTCGTGGGTCACGCCGTTTTCCAGTCCGTTGCCTGCCCCCATCATCACGATCAGCATAAACAGGCCCCAGCCTACGCCGAAGGCCGTGAGAAAAGTACGAAGCGGGTTCTTCGCCAGCGTACTAAATATTTCCTGCCATTGGTCGAGATCAAACATAGGACAGAGTTGACAGTGATGACAGTGATGACAAAGTTAACAGAGGGGAGCAGGGCCTGGGGATTGGGTTTGGCGTTTTGGGTTTAGTGTTTTCTGGTCTCGGTTCTCGTTTCCCGGCTCTCGCTTCCAAACCCTTGTCAGGGTCGAAGCCAAACCCTGACAAGGGTTGTTCCAGTCTCGCCTCTCGCAGCGCAGCGGTCTGACCCCTACTCATCCCGCAGTGCTTCAATAGGCCGGATGGAAGCAGCCCGCATGGCAGGGGCAAACCCTGCGAGGGCTCCGGCGATGATCAAAACGAACAAAGCAGAAAGCGCCGTGCCGAGATCTACTTCCGGTCGTCGGAAAAAATCAACGCCGCCGCTGCCAATCACGGCGTTGAAGCCTTCCAAAGTAAGAACGCCCAGCACAAGGCCCACAAAACCGGCCAGGCTGGTGAGAAAAATCGATTCCTGCAAAATCATGCTCACAACAGCACGGGGAGTGGCGCCAAGGGCTTTTCTGACGCCAATTTCCTTGGTTCGCTCCTTCACCACAATGATCATGATGTTGCTCACCCCAATGACGCCTGCCAGAATGGTCATCAGGCCAATTACCCAAATAAAGGCCTTGATACCCGTCATCACGCTCTGGAAGCGCTGAAACTCCACGATGTTGTTGCGAACATGCATGGCTTTGGGATCTTCGGGGTCATATAAATGCTGGTTCGACAGCCGCCGGTTGATGTCGGCAGCAACTCTTTCGCTTTCAGCCAAACTGGCATTTTCGTCCAGCATCACCATCATCTGGCTCACATTGTTGCCAACATCGAAGGTTTGCTGGGCAGTGGAAATCGGCAGGTACACGCGCTCCTGTTCGCCTTCCCCTCCCTCATCTGTGAAAACCCCAACCACAAGAAAGGGGATTCCATTCAGCGTTACGTACTTTCCGAGGCAGTCTTCCCCTTTTTTGAACAGGGCCGTTTCCACCTTATTGCCGATTACCATTACCTTTTTCGCGTCGCGCTGGTCGGATTCGTTGAGGAAGCGCCCTTTGATGACAACCGATTTTTCGACGAGCTGATAATCAGGGTGAACGCAGCGAATGCTGAAGTTCCCGAACTCGCCTTTGTAACTGATCACTCCGCCAACATAGTTGCGGCCGCTATAGCCCGTCACGCCGGGAAGCTGTGCCACCCGTTCCACGTCGGCATTGGTGAGGCGAACGGCTTTGCCGGGCTGGGTGCCGCGGTAGGCCACGCTCGTTTCGCCAGGGAAAATCCAGATGGAGTTCACCGCATCATCCCGAAAGGCAAACTCCATCCCGTTGGCCAGGCCATTGCCCGACCCCAGCAGCACCACCAACATCCAAATGCCCCATGCTACACTAAATGCAGTGAGGTAGGTTCTCAGGCTGTTTTGCCGGAGGGTGGTGAAAATTTCCTGCCATTTGTCGATGTCGAACATAGCGGCGAGAGGTTGAGAAGCGGGGGGGAGGAGTTAAAAAAGGAAGAATGCGAAACCGGAGTTGGCAAAACAACTGGCCAAAAGCTGAAAAGAAAAAAGACATGTCGTATCTGACCTCTCTCTTCTGACTTCTGACCTCTCTTTCTCAAACCACGAGCCCGTCTTTGAGGTGAATAACACGGTTGGTCATGGCTGCGATGTCCTGCTCATGGGTCACGATCACGACGGTAATGCCTTGCTGGTTGATGCTTTTGAGCAATTCCATCACTTCGTAGCTGGTTTGGGAGTCGAGGGCTCCGGTGGGTTCGTCAGCGAGAATGATTTTGGGCTGAGAAATCAGGGCCCTGGCGATGGCGACCCGCTGTTTTTGTCCACCCGACAATTGGTTGGGCAGGTGCTCGGCCCAGGGCTCCAGACCCACTTTGGCGAGATATTCGAGGGCGAGGCGGTTTCGCTTTCGCCGGTTCACATTTTGGTAGTAGAGTGGGAGGGCCACATTTTCCATCGCGTTTTTAAACCCGATCAGGTTAAAAGACTGGAATACGAAGCCGATCATCTGGTTGCGATACACCGCCGCCTTGGTTTCGCTCAGGTTTTTGATCAGGACTCCACCTAGTTCATAGGTACCGTCGTCATAATTGTCGAGGATGCCGAGAATGTTGAGCAGGGTGGATTTCCCCGAACCGGAAGAACCCATGATGGAAACCATTTCCCCCTCTTTGATGATGAGGTCAATGCCTTTTAACACCTGAAGGGTTTGCTGGCCGGTTTTGTAGGCCTTTCGGATTTGGTGAAGATGAATCATGCAAGCAAATGAACAAAAAGCCGAAGAAGTTTGCTTTCAAAGGTACGCCAAGGAAGGGGGAAAGATCCTAAAGGTTGGGATACTTTGCAGAAAGAAAGCAACATTTGGCCGAAGGTTACATGAGACCGCTGCTTTGCGGGATGCAGGAACCTGGAACCGGAAGATGAACTTGGCTCAAGGGATTGCAGGGCGAAAGCGGACCCTGCGGGGTCGGGTTTCACCTGGGCTGGATTGCGCACCGCCGATTCGATAACAAACAGCTAATCTGACCTCTGACCTCTCGCTTTGGCAAGCCCGTCCCCAAACCATGACCACAGCCCCCGGCAAAGCCCCGGAGTTATACCGATGGATTCCAAAGACAGCGGTAACATTTTTATCTGTTTCCACCTACCTCCGCTGCGACGACGCCCTCACCTTCAGCTGGGTTCTGAGCACAATGGTTTCGGGGAAGGTTTCCTGGTCATCTTTAAGGGCGTTGATTTCGCGGAGCAGCAGCCGTGTGGCGAGCATGCCCATGTCTTCGCCGGGCTGGGCCACCGAGCTGAGCGGCGGGTCGAGGATAGAGGCGATTTTCCAGTCGCTGAAGCCCACCACGGCCACTTGCTTCGGCACCTGGAGGTTGGCATGCTTGAGAGCCACAATGGCCCCGAGCGCAACGGCATCGGTGGCAGCAAAGATCCCGTCGAAGGGCAGACCCTGGTCGATGAGCCGCTGGGTAAATTCCTGGCCTTCTTCAATGGTGATTTGCTCGCAGTCGAAGATCATGCGGGGATCGGCGGGCAGGTTGTGCTTCTGGAGGGCTGCGAGATAGCCCTCGTAGCGGTTGCGGGAGGTGGAGGCGAGGAGGGGGCCGCGGAAGTGAGCGATTCGGCTGCAACCTTGTTCTACCAGGTGCTCCACGGCCATGAAAGCGCCATGGAAGTCGTCCACCATTACGCGGGAGGCCTCGGAGAATTTACCAGGCGGGACTTTGTCAAAAAACACAATTGGGATGCCCGAGTGGTTGAATTGCAGGAGGTGCTCATAGGTTTGGGTGCCGTGGGCCACCGACACGAGTACGCCATCCACGCGGGAGGAAAAGAGGGCCTCGGCATCAACTCGCTCGCGTTCATAGGATTCGTCAGACTGCATGAGCATGACGCGGTAGTCGGCATTGTAGGCGACTTCCATGATGCCTTTGATGACGGAGGAAAAAAAATGGTTAACGATGTCCGGAACAATGACCCCAATGACCTTGGATTCGCGCTTGCGGAGGCCTGCGGCCATGGAATTGGGGCGATAGTTCCAGGCTTTGGCAAGGGCAAGAACCCTGACTTTGGTTTCGTCGCTGATGTCGGGGTAGTCTTTGAGGGCACGGGAAACTGTAGCGGTGCTGATTCCCAGCTCTTTAGCGAGGTCAGAGAGGGTGATTTGTTTTTTGGTCATAGTAAAAGAAGGCAATGCTGGTAATGTACGCGGGCTTGAAAGGTGGAAAATAGGAAAGAAAAATCGGAACCGAAAAGGTTAACGTAAACGTTTTCGGGCTTTTTTCGGGGAAGAGAGTGGGGCAGGAGGCTTGTTTGAACCAAGATTTTTAACAAATTTGATGCAGCACTCCGACTAAGGATTAACATCAGCCAACCAATTCAGAATAGTTGGCGTTGTTCAGGTCAATTGCAAGCCTCAGGACTTTTTCTCATTACTACTACTCACATGATTCAAACTGCTACTCCCTCATTCGCCCTTTTTCCTCCCTTGCCGGCGACTTCCTCCTGCTAATCTTTTGGGTATTCCTTGCTGCGGTTGATCTACGAACAGTCGCGGCAAGATGCTATGTAGCAGCGCCTTACCGGCGAAGCTCCATGATAGATTTCCATTTTTCCTGTTCAACTTCTATGCACTCATTTTAAACTACTAGCTACTATGGGCTTTACTCACTCAGTCACTTTCTTGCAGCGATTCCTGCTGGTGGTGCTTGGTGTTATCGCTTTCGGAACGCTGCAAGCGCAGTCTGTATCCGGAACCGTAACATCCGCCGCCGATGGAAGTAACCTGGAGGGGGCGACCGTGCTGGTCAAAGGAACGACCACCGGTGCCTTCACCGACGAAAACGGCAAATACACCGTAACAGCCGGAGCCGACGCGGTTCTGATCGTCTCTTATGTCGGCTTTGAGCGCGTGGAAATTGCCGTAGGCGGTCGCTCCACCATCAACGTTTCCCTCAGTGCTTCTGAATCCACCCTCGACGAAGTGGTGGTAACTGGTTATTCCACCCAGAAGGCCAAGGAGGTTACCAGCGCCGTTACTTCTGTTAAAGTCGAAGACTTCAACCAGGGTAACGTCTCCGACCCCACCCAGCTCATTCAGGGCAAGGTGCCAGGCCTTCAGATCTCCCGCCCGGGTGGCGACCCCAACGGTGGCTTCTCCGTGCGTCTGCGCGGTCTGTCTTCCCTTGGTGCCAACCAGGAGCCCCTCATCATCATTGACGGGGTGCCCAATGCCAGCCTTCAGACTGTTGACCCCAACGACATCCAGTCGGTGGACGTGCTGAAAGACGGTTCTGCCGCTGCTATCTACGGCTCCCGTGCTTCCGCTGGTGTGATCATCATCACCACCAAGCGGGGCCTTCCCGGTCGTGCCACCATGGACTACAATGCTTTCGTTTCTGCTGAAAGCCTTGCCGGACGTGTTACGGTTGCTTCTCCTGAAGACTTTGTTGGCTACGGCGGCCCAAACCTCGGTGGCAGCATCGACTGGATTGAGGAAATGACCAGCACCGCCATCAGCCAGGCCCACAACCTGTCTCTCTCTGGTGGTAACGCTCAAACAACCTACCGCGCTTCTTTGAACTACCGCGGTCAGGATGGGGTGGCCATGAACACTGGCTTCCAGCAGCTCAACGCCCGCCTGAACCTTCAGCAGCGCGCCCTGAACGATCGCCTTACGGTGGACCTCAACTTCTCCAACACTTCGCGCAACAGTGAGTTCGGCTTTTTGGAAGCTTTCCGGTATGGAACGACCTACAACCCAACTGCCCGTATTCTCACCGACGAGAGCGATCCTTTGTTTGAGCAGTATGGTGGTTATTTCCAGCAGATCAACTTCGACTACTACAACCCTGTGGCCATCCTGGAGCAGAACGTAAATGAGGGCAACCTCAAGCGTCTGCTGATGTCTGGACGTGCTAACTTTGAGCTGGTGGATGGTTTGTCTGTGGACGCTTTCTTCTCGCAGCAGCGGACAAACGAGCTCTACGGGGTGTATTACGACAAGAACTCCTACTGGATCGGTGCTGACCGCAATGGTCTGGCCCGTCGTTCTGATAACGAGTCTTTGAACCAACTCTTCGAAGGTACAGTTAAGTATAACAAATCCTTCGGTACCACCTCACTCGATGCTATTGCGGGTTATGCATACCAGGATTTCGTGTTCGAAGGCTTCACTGCCGAAGGCGGTGACTTCCTGACCGACGCTTTCACCTACAACAACCTGAGTGCATCGAAAGACTTCCTGAACGGAATTGGCAGCGTGAGCAGCTACAAAAACAACTATCTGCTCATCTCCTTCTTCGCAAACGCTAACCTGAACATCAACGACACCTACTTCCTGAAAGCCAGTGTGCGTCGTGACGGTTCCAGCCGCTTTGGTGCCAACTACCAGTGGGGTATCTTCCCTGCCTTCTCCGGCGGTGTGACCCTGAGCAACCTCTTCGATCTGCCCTCCGTGGACATCCTGAAGCTGCGCGCTGGTTACGGAATCACCGGTGCTCTTCCCGGCGAAAGCTACCTTTCCATCCTGCGATTCAGCCAGCAAGGATCCTTCTTCTACAACGGAGAGTTTGTGCCTGCTTTCGGTCCCAGCTTGAACGCTAACCCTGACCTCCGCTGGGAGCGCAAAGGTGAGTTCAACATCGGGTTGGATTTCGAATTGCTCGACTACACCGTGTATGGTAGCATTGACTACTACAACCGTGTTACTTCTGACCTGCTCTTCAACATCCCTGTGCCTGTGCCACCAAACCAGGCAGCAAGAACCTGGGCTAACATCGGCGACGCCGTGCTGCGCAACCAGGGAGTGGAAGTACTGTTAGGTTACAAACTTCGTCGTGGTGACTTTAGCTGGGAGCCTACTTTCAACTTCGCCAGCTACAGCATTGTACTTGACTCTGTTGTGACGGATAACACAGACTTTAACTTCTTTGATGATTCAGGTCAGTTCTTCGACTTCAGCACCTCTCCCGGCTCCCCTGGTCTGAACAGTGACCCCACCTCAGTGGTGTTGGCTGGACAGCCTATCGGTAACTTCTGGGGCCTTACCTACCTCGGTGTAGACGAGACTGGCAAGTTCATCTTCGAAGACATTGACGGCGACGGCATTGCCGGTGTTGACGCTGCCGGAAACACAGACTCAGGCGACGAAGGCATCGTGGGAAATGGCGTTCCTGCCTTCTCTCTCGGCTTCCAAAACCAGTTCCGGTTTGGTAACCTCGACCTGAGCTTCTTCTTCCGCGGCGACTTCGGCCACGAAATGGTGAACCACTACCGTGTGTTCTATGAATCTCAGGGATCACGCACTGTGGACAACAAAGTGATCACCGAGTACTTCAACGAAAACCTGGTTTCTACTCCGGTATTCAGCAGCCACTATGTGGAAGATGCTTCCTACGTGTGTCTGGACAACGCCACCATTGGCTACCGTTTCGACATGTCTGGAACTGCTTTCAACAGCCTGCGCCTGTATGTGACTGGTCAGAACCTGTTCTACATCACCAACTACTCTGGTTTCGACCCGAACGTGCGTTGGTCTGATGGCGGCAACGCCCTGGCTCCTGGCCTGGATCGCCGCAACACCTACTTCCGTACCCGCACCTTCACTGTTGGGGTAAACGTAGGCTTGTAATTTCACTGAGAAGGTTTTCGGGAGTTTCTCCTCCCGGAAAGGCACCGAAAACCTTCTCTTCTTCTTTTTGTTGACACATAGGATTTTCCTACTTAGCTAACCAAAGACTACAATGAGACGCTATTCACTCGTAGCCATCATGCTGTTGGGTCTCACAGTCCCGATCGCCAACCAGTCCTGTACCAATCTGGACGAGACGATCTTCGACAACCTGACCCAAGAAAACTTCCCGAAAACGGAAGAAGAGTTCATCTCGGCCCTTGGCGCCGCCTACACCAGCTTGTATGGCCTGATGAACCACAATGCTTTGTTCTCCGTCCAGGAAATCTCCTCTGACGAGATGATGATTCCTCAGCGCGGTGCCGACTGGTTTGATGGCGGCCAATGGCTGCGCATGCACCGCCACGAGATGAACCCCAACGAGGAGTCCATCAACGGTGGCTGGAACTTCTGCTACAACGGGATCTCCAACGCCAACCGCCTCATCGAATTGTTCGAAGGCCTGGTGGAAGAAGGATCAGTAACTGCTGAAGACGCTGCTGCCTTCATCGGAGAGCTGAAAACCCTTCGTGCACTGTTCTACTTCTGGTTGCTCGACGTCTATGGCAATGTGCCCATCGTGTCTGAGTTTGCCAATGCCGAAGCTCAGCCTGCTACCCGCAGCCGCGCCGATGTGTATGCCTTCGTGGAAAGCGAACTGGCTGCCAACGTGCCCAACCTGACCCGCTCCAAAGACGGAACCACCTACGCCCGCATGAACTACTGGGTTGGCAAGGCACTCCAGGCCAAGCTCTACCTGAATGCTGAAGTGTACAAAGGTTCTGCTGAATGGGCCAAAGCTGAGCAAGCCGCTGATGAAATCATCAACTCCGGCCTCTACAACCTGCAAGGCAACTACTTCGACAACTTTAGCAGCGACAACATTGGTTCTTCCGAGAACATTTTCGTGGTACCCTACGACCAGGTGTTTGCCCGTGGCTTCAACCTGCCACAAATGACCCTGCACTACAGTAACCAATTCACCTTCGACCTTCAGCAGCAGCCATGGAACGGCTATTGCTCGCTCCAGGAGTTCTACAACTCCTACGATGCGAACGACGTTCGTCGCGATGGCCCGGCTGATCGTGGATACGGTAACTTCCTTACCGGCATCCAATATCGCTCAGATGGTGTGACTGTGCTGGAAGACCCGAGTGCTGAAGCTGAAGACCCAGATGGTGCTACTTTGACCTTTACTCCCGAAATCAACATGCACTTCCCCAACTGTCTTCGTCAGGCTGGTGCACGGATCGGTAAGTTCGAGTATGCCCTCGGTTCTACCCCCGACCTCGACAACGACTTCCCCATCTTCCGCTATGCAGATATTCTGCTGGTGAAAGCTGAAGCTGCCCTTCGCCAGGGCCGCAGTGGTGATGCCCTTGCCCTCGTCAACCAGGTACGTGCCCGCGCTAACGCCGATGCACTCACTACTTTGACAGAGGAAGAACTCCTCGCTGAGCGTGGCCGCGAAATGTTCTACGAAGGATGGCGCCGTCAAGACCTCATCCGCTTCGGACGGTGGACTGGAACCTGGGATTTCAAACCCGCTTCCGCTCCCCACACCATCCTGATGCCGATTCCTGCGAACCAAATCAACGCCAACCCGAACCTCGACCAGAACCCTGGTTATTAATCGGTCAGGCCATAGAATCAGAAGCAAGTGGCTCCGGTCACTTGCTTCTTTTTTCTCATCCCCTTTGCTTTGACGCTCATGATCCCAGCCCGCTTCCCTTCCACAGCACTAATTTTGCTTGGATTGGCCCTTGTTGCCTGCCAGGGAGGCCCTGAACCCGCTGGCATTACGCTGTTTCAATCGCTGGATCCTGAAAAGTCCGGAATCTCCTTCCGGAACGACCTTCATTATACCGAATCCTTCAACCCCTACACCTACCGCAATTTTTTCAACGGCGGCGGCGTGGCCATCGGGGATCTCAACAACGACGGCCTGGCAGACCTGTACTTCTGCGGCAACCTCGTTGACAACCGCCTCTACCTGAACCGGGGCGAATTTGAATTCGAAGACATTACAGCTCACGCCGGCGTGGCCTGCGCGGGCATCTGGTCCAGCGGCGTAGCCCTGGCCGATATCAATGGCGACGGATGGCTCGACATTTACGTCTGCAAATCCGGCGCTCCTGAAGGCGACAACCGACACAACGAATTGTTTCTCAACAACGCCGACCCCGATGCTGAGGGCCGCGTTACCTTTCGCGAGGAAGCCAAACAGTGGGGCCTCGCCAATCTTGGCCTTTCCACCCACGCTGCATTTTTTGACTATGACCGCGACGGAGACCTTGATTGTTATTTGCTGAACAACTCTCTCCGCTCCGTGGGAGGATATGATCTCATTGAAGATCAGCGCCTTGTGCGCGACAGCCTCGGAGGAAATAAACTCTTCCGCCACGATGGCGATCATTTTACAGATGTATCTGAAGAAGCCGGAATCTACGGCTCAGCCATTGGCTTTGGCCTCGGCGTGACAATCGGCGACGTGAACCAGGATGGATGGCCCGACATGTATGTGTCGAATGATTTCTTCGAGCGCGATTACCTCTATCTCAACCAGCAGAACGGCACTTTTCGCGAGGAGCTTCCCGGCAGGATCCGGGAACTGAGCCTGTCCAGCATGGGAGCCGACCTCGGCGATCTCAACAACGACGGTGCGCCGGAGATTTTTGTCACAGACATGCTCCCGCAGGGGAACGCCCGGATGAAAACCAAAACCGCCTTCGAAGATTGGGACAAGTACCAGCTAAATGTGCGCCAGGGCTACCACCGTCAGTTTATCCGGAACGTACTCCAATTGAATGATGGGCAGGGGAATTTCAGCGAAATTGGCCGGATGACGGGGGTAAACGCCACCGACTGGTCCTGGGGCGCTCTCATGTTCGACTTCGACAACGACGGCTACCGGGATATTTTTGTGGCTAACGGCATTTACAAAGACCTCACCGACCAGGATTACATCAAATACTACGCCTCCCCTTATGCGATTGTCAAAAAGCTAAAGGAGGAAAAAGCTGTGATTCAGGATCTTGTGGATCAAATCCCCTCGGAGGCGGTGCCGAACTATGCCTTCCTGAACCGTGGCCGCACCGACTCGCTGGCCAGCACCTGGGTTCCCATGTTTGATAACCAGGCAGCTTCCCTGGGCCTGGGCCAAGCCTCCTTTTCCAACGGATCTGCCTACGGCGACCTGGACAACGATGGCGACCTGGATTTGGTGGTGAACAATGTGAACATGCCGCCTTTCCTCTACTGCAACCGCAGCGAAACCCTCCAGCCGGTCCGGCACTGGGTGAAAGTGGAGCTGAAAGGAGAAGAAATGAACCGGTTTGCGGTTGGGGCGCAGGTGTGGGTGCACGCTGGCGGGAAGACTATTTTTCAGGAGGCCCATCCGATGCGTGGGTTTCAGTCCTGCGTCGAGACGCGAATGACAATCGGGTTGGGGTCCGCAGAAAAAATCGACTCCCTGCGGATTCGCTGGCCGGATGGCCGGATTACCCGCGCCTTCGATCAGGGCGTGGACCAGGTCCTAACATTCGACCAGGCAAAGGCGGTCGCGGATACCAGCTTTTCGGCGATGGCGGCTGCTCCCGTTGCCGGGGCATTCAGGCTTTGGCCCATGCGGCCCTTGATTGAGTTTCAGCACCAGGAAAATGAATATAACGACTTCCTCCGCGACCGGCTGCTTTTTCACATGTTTTCTGCCGAAGGGCCCGCTGTGGCCTGGGCAGACGTCAATGGCGACGGCCTGGAGGATGTGTTTCTCGGTGGGGCAAAAGGCCATCCCGGCGAATTGTGGATGCAGCAGGCCAACGGCTTCTTCCAGCTTCGCCAGTCGTTTGAGTCCGACCGCGCCGGTGAGGATGTCGCAGCTGTGTTTTTCGATGCCAATAACGACAAGCTCCCTGATTTGTATGTAGGCCGCGGCAGCAATGAATTTTCGCCCAATTCGCTCGAACTCCTGGATAAACTGTACTTCAACCGCGGAAATGGCCGCTTTGAGGCTTCAACCCAGATGTTTTCCTACCAGGGCAATTTCATCAACACGGGCTGCGTGGCTGCGGCGGATGTGGATGGCGACGGCGATGAAGATTTGTTTGTGGGCGAACGCCTGAGGCCGACCCTGTATGGTGTTCCGGCGAATGGCTATTTGCTGATCAACGACGGAAAAGGGCAGTTTTCATTTGAACAGGAAACCCTTGCTCCAGGCCTGATCGGCAGGGGCATGTTTACCGATGCCAGCTGGGCAGATATCGATGCAGACGGCGATCCCGACCTGATCACGGCAGAAGACTGGGGCCCGGTGCAGGTCTGGAACAATAACGGCGGAAAGCTGGAGGCGGCGAAAACCGGATTGGAGGCTTTGTCGGGTTGGTGGAATGAGGTGGAAGTGGCGGATGTGAACCTGGACGGCAGGCCCGACCTTGTGATGGGCAATCATGGATTAAACAGCCGCTTCCGAGCCGACGCTACCCACCCGATGTCGCTGATTGTGAACGACTTTGACGGGAACGGGAGTCCTGAGCAATTCATCTCCGTATTCGAGGGCGACAGCGCCTACCCGCTGGTGCTGCGCCAGGATCTTGTGCGGCAGGTGCCTGCCCTGAGCCGGAAGTTCCCCAGCTATGCCAGCTTTCAGTTTGCCGGGATGGAAGATATTTTCCCTGCCCAGCAGCTTGCCTCTTCTGTGAAAAAGGAGGCGACTGAGCTGCGGAGCGGGGTTGCCATTCAGCAGGCTGACGGCAGTTTCCGCTGGGAGCCGCTGCCGCTGGCAGCGCAGGTATCACCAGTATTTGCCATTGCCTTGCGCGACCTCAACGGTGATCAGCTACCTGACCTGATCCTGGGGGGCAACCTGAGCAGGGCCCGCCCCGAGGTAGGCATTCACCAGGCCAGCCAGGGGCACATTTTTCTCCAAACCCGTAGTGGCCAGTGGCAACTTCACCACGACCCGGCCTTCCTCCTGCAAGGCGACATCAGGGCCTTCCACTGGCTGGAAGGCTCCGCCACCGCGCCTCAGTTGCTTGTTTTTCGCAATAACGACCGTCCGCAGACCTTTGTCCTGGAACAACAGCCTCAATGATCCTCATGAAAAGAACCTTTCTGATTCCCTTGATTTTTACCAGCCTGGCCTTTCTGGCAGCATGTGGCCCCGGCAACGAGTACCAGCGCCTCTATGATCGCGAAATGGCCTCCGGCGTTCGGCAGGATAGCCTGTTTTTGGGCTATTACTTCGGGATGCCCGCAGATTCCTTTTTCACCCACTGTTTTCGGCTGAACAAACAAGGCCTGATCAAAGAAGGAATGGCCGCCGCCTCCGTGCAGTATGTGCCGGAGGAGTTCAACAAGGAGGTGTTCATGTACTTTTATCCCACATTTGACAAGGAAACCAGGGAAATCACAGATATGCCGGTGATGTTTACCCACAAATCCTGGGCACCCTGGAACAAGCAATACAGTCCAGATTCGCTCCTGCCAAAGGTGCTGGACATGTTTACCGGCTGGTATGGCTGCGAATTCATTGAAGTGAACCACCCCGAAAAAGGCACTGTCCACATTGCCATGCAGGGCAACCGCCGGATCAGGGCTTTTGTCCGCGACCTTCAGTATGTTCAGGTGTTCATTTCCGACATGAGCAAAGTGACAGACTGAGCAGCGTTTTTTTTGACCAAACCGACACATGAGGCAGTCATTCACCCATCTTACAGTTCTGGCGGCGGCACTCCTGGTCCTCGCCTGCGAGCAGCAGCCAACGATGCCATCCACGCTGTTCAGCTCGATTCCTGCCTCCTCCTCGGGGTTGGATTTCGAAAATACCCTCTCCTACGACCGCGATTTCAACATTTACACCTACCGCAACTTCTACAACGGCGGCGGCGTGGCGATGGGGGATGTAAATGGCGACGGCCTCATTGACCTCTACTTCTCGGCCAATATGCTGCCCAACCGCCTGTTCCTCAACAAGGGCAATTTTGAATTTGAGGACATCACCGAAGCGGCAGGAGTGGCAGGAACCCGGGCCTGGTCAACCGGCGTGAGCATGGCCGACGTGAACGGCGACGGCCTGCTGGATATTTACGTCTGCAATTCCGGTGACATCAGCGGAGACAACAAGCAAAATGAGCTTTTTATCAACCAGGGAATCGGCGCAAACGACCTGCCAAGCTTCAAGGAACAGGCAGAGGAGTATGGTATCGCCGACAGAGGTTTTTCCACCCACGCCGCTTTTTTTGACTACGACAAAGACGGCGACCTCGACCTGTATCTGCTCAACAACTCCTTCAAGGCAATTGGCTCATTTAACCTCATGGAAAATGAGCGCAACCAGCGAGACTCCCTTGGCGGCGACAAGCTCTTTCGCAACGACGGCAACCGCTTTGTGGATGTGAGCGAAGCCGCCGGGATCTATGGCTCGATCATCGGCTTCGGGCTTGGCGTAACAGTTGGCGACGTGGACCGCGACGGCTGGCAGGATATTTATGTGTCGAACGATTTTTTTGAACGCGATTACCTCTACCTCAACCAGCACGACGGAACCTTCCGCGAAGTGCTAACCGGGCAGTTTCGCTCCATCAGTGCGGCCTCCATGGGCGCAGACATGGCCGACCTGAACGAAGACGGCTACCCCGAAATTTTCGTCACCGACATGCTCCCCGAGCAGGATGCCCGCCTCAAGCAGGTCACCATGTTTGAAGACTGGAACAAGTACCAGCTCAACCTGAAGCAGGATTACTACCACCAGTTTTCGCGCAACATGCTCCACCTCAACAATGCCGACGGAACCTTTTCTGAAATTGGCAGACTCGTGGGCGTGGAAGCCACTGACTGGAGCTGGGGCGCTTTGTTCTGCGACCTCGACAACGACGGCCTGCGTGATATTTTTGTGGCAAACGGCATTTACCAGGACCTCACCGACCTCGACTACATCAATTTCATCGCCGACCAGGGCACGCAGGCCCAGATCATTTCCCGCGATGGCGTGGACTATCGCACCCTCATCGACTCCATTCCCGTTCGGGCGGTGAGCAATTATGCTTTCCACAACACAGGCTTTGAGGGGGATGCAGCCAGGATCCCGCGGTTTGAAAACAAGGCCGCAGCCTGGGGGCTTGATCAGCCGAGCTTTTCAAATGGCTCTGCCTACGGCGACCTCGACAACGACGGCGACCTGGACCTGGTTGTGAACAATGTGAACATGCCCGCTTTCCTGTATCGCAACAACAGCGAGGTCATGATGCCTGAGCATCACTGGCTGAAGTTTGACCTGCAGGGTGAAGGGAAAAACCCATTTGCCCTGGGAACCCAGATCGAAGTGTTTGCAGGTGAGCGTTTCTGGCTGGTAGACCACATGCCGATGCGGGGCTTCCAGTCTTCCATGGATCCAAGGCCTTTGCTGGGGTTGGGGAATGTTCAGACAGTTGATTCTGTGGTTGTTACCTGGCCTGATGGCAGGCAAACCCGCCTTGGCAGCACTGCCACTTCTCAGGTCATTTCCCTGCGCCAAAGCGAAGCCGGAGAACCGCGAAGCCGCCAGGTCAGCATGCCTGCCCCGCTCATGACAGCCCTTCCTGCCAGCGAGATTCTGCCTTTTGTTCATCAGGAAAATGACCACAACGATTTCGACCGCGACCGGCTGATTTACCACATGATGTCCACAGAAGGCCCGGCCTTTGCTGTGGGCGACATGAACGGCGATGGCCGTGAGGATGTGTTCATCGGCGGAGCTGCCAACCAGGCCGGGGCCGTTTGGCTGCAGCAACCCGGCGGGAAGTTTCGACGCAGCGCCCAGCCAGCCATGGCCGCCGATGCCCGCTCGGAAGACGTTGACGCCGCCCTGTTTGATGCGGATGGCGACGGCGACCTTGACCTGTATGTGGCCAGCGGAGGCAATGAATTCACCGATGGATCTGTGGCCCTGGCCGACAGGCTATATTTCAACAATGGGAATGGCACCTTTACCAAAAGCCCTCAGCTCCTCCCGGCGGGCAAGCTGGAAGTAAGCTCCTGCGTGCATCCCGCCGACTTTGACGGTGATGGCGACATCGACCTGGCCGTTGGCATTCGCTTGCAGCCTTTCTATTATGGCGTGCCGGTTCAGGTGTATTTGCTTGAAAATGACGGGAAGGGAAAATTCAGCGATGTAACCGCCCGGCAGGCCCCGGAGCTCAAAGCCCTGGGCATGATCACCGACCTGAAGTGGGTGGATGTGGATGGCGACAAAGATGCGGATCTGATTGTCGTGGGGGATTGGATGGCTCCGGCTCTGTTTGTGAATGAAAACGGAAAGTTGACGAAGAAGGCAGCGGGAACCGGCCTGGAAGGATTGGGCGGCTGGTGGACCTGCATAGAGCCCGGCGATCTGGACGGCGACGGTGATGTGGACCTGGTGCTGGGAAATCACGGCTGGAACTCCCGTTTTCGAGCCAGCGCAGAGAAGCCCATTCACCTGTTTGTGAACGATTTTGACGGAAACGGCACGGCGGAGCAGATCATGGCCCGGCCCGTTGGCGATACCCTGAAGACCTACCTCCGCAAGCCCGACCTCACCAACCAGATGCCTGGACTGCGGCGCAAGTACCTCAGATTCAGCTCGTTTGTGAATGAAAGCATGACCGACATCTTCGGTGAGGCCGTGTTGAATAAATCCGTGGAATGGACTGCTAGTCAACTGGGTAGCATCGTGGCCCTCAACCGCGGCGACGGTACCTTTGAGTGGAAAAACCTGCCCATCGAAGCGCAAGTGTCACCTTTGTATGGCATGGTGATCCATGATTTCAACGGCGACAAGCAGCCTGATCTCCTGCTGGGCGGCAATTTCTACCGCGCCAAACCCGAGGTGGGCCGATACGACGCCAGCTATGGCTTGCTTTTGCAGGGCGAAGGGCAGGGGAACTTCCGCTCTCTCTCTGCGCAGGCCAGCGGTTTTCAGGTGGATGGCGAAATCAGAAGAATGGCCGTCATGAACCTTGATGGCAGGTCGGTGGTTGTTGTAATTAAAAACAATGGACCGGTGGAATTTTACCGCTACTAAGCTCGGGCTGCTGGCCTGGATGCTGTCTTCACTGGCCCTGGCGCAGGGCCCGGCGATTCCCTGCGACGGGCGGTTTTTCATCACAGCCAGCACCAGCCCCGGCGGGCCTTCCATCGTGTTATTTTCCTACCCAAACAACATCGGTTCCACCCTTCAGTGGGACACCCTGCTCCAAACCAGCCGTCCGCTCGGCCCCATCGGGTTCTCAGTATTAGACAATTACCTCTATGCCCTCGACACAGCCACCTTTGAAATCCTCAAAATCGATGCTGATGGCGGAATCACGGTCGCGGGTAATATTTCCCAGGACATTGACACCAGCCTGGAGTTTCGCGCCGGGTGTGTTACTCCGCCTGGCATTAAGTTTACCCTCGTTGGCCGGAACAAAACCACCCTGGACGACGCCACGATGTACAACGTCAGGCTGGACCAGCCCGGCACCCCGGTCGGGGTGTCGTCGCTTGTGACCCAGGATAAACTCCAGATTGAAGACCTGGCTTACGACCCCATTTTTGGGGTTTTGATGGGCTTTGACGCCTACAAACGGCGGCTTGTAACCATTGGAGGTGGATTAGCAACAGGCTATAATTTTCTGTCGGCCCCTGAAGGCACCCGCATGTCGGGCCTGTTTTTTGACAGGGAGGGCAACCTGTTCGGGTACGGCCAAACAGCCTTCAGCCAGGGGCGCGACAACACCCTGTTCGCCATTGACAAGCGCAACGGCGCTCTCACCAACCTGCGTTCCGTTGTTCGCAGCACCCGCTCCGATGCCTGCAGTTGCCCCTATTCTGTTGAGCTGATCCGGCGCTTTGAGCCTGCCGAAGCTCTGCCCTGCGACACTGTCCGGCTCGTGTACACGACCCGCAATCGCAGCGGATTCATTTACCGTGATATTCAGCTTCAGGATGCTTTGCCGGAGGGGGTTCGCTTGCTGGGCGTTGTCCGCAAACCACTGTCTGCGACCATCTTACCTGCCGGAAGCGATTCCCTGCTCGTTGCCTTTTCCGACCTTGTGCTGGGCCGCGATTCCATCGTCTTTGAGGTGGTGATTGACAGTGCTGCACAACTGCCTGCGAGCTTTCCACCTGCCCGCCTGGGCCGCCTGCCAAAGGGCCTGGGAGAGATTGTTTTTTCGGTGAATGATTCGACCAGTTCCCTGACAATCACCTCCCTGAGCCTGGACCTCGGTCCGGACCGCTTTGCCTGTGCAGGGAATGTCGTGCTGCTGGAGCCGGAAGTGAAGGGAGGGGTGGGGCCACTGACCTATTTTTGGAGCGATGGCAGCACCCTGCCCAACCTGGCAGTTACCCAGGCCGGACAGGTGGCCCTCACAGTGAGCAACGGCTGTCTGGCTGCCTCCGACACGCTGGTCGTGGACATCCCGGAGGAAGCATTGTGGGTGGAGCTGGAGGAGGAAATTGTGGTGGAAGAAGGATCGGGGCTATTGCTGAACGCCCTGACGAATGGAAATTCACCTCTGCGGTATCGCTGGGAAGCACCGGAGGCAGCCCGGCTTTCCTGCCCCGATTGCGCTTCTCCTGTGGTCAATCCGCTGACGGATGTGACCATTTTGCTGATCCTCACAGATGCACAGGGCTGTGAAGCGAGGGATTCTATCCGGCTGGTGGTGCGCAAAATCCGCGATGTGCAGTTTCCCAACGTGTTCACCCCCAACGGAGACGGCCTTCACGATACTTTCTTTGGGGTGGGCGAGGCGAATGCACAGGTCGTGAGCCTGGAAATTGTGGATCGCTGGGGCAGAATGATGTTCCGGGGTGGGGAAGGGCCATTAAATCAAGAAAGCTCCGGTTGGAACGGCGTTTTCAACGGCAGGCCCGCTTTGGAAGGCGTGTATTATTGGGTAGCTTGGGTGACATATGGCGACGAAACCCGGGAGCGGTTCCAGGGAAACGTAACGCTGCTCAGGTGAGCCAGAATCATTTGAAAGGAAAAGGCGACATGAGGATGCTTCGATCGGGTAATTTGATGAACACATCCCACTGGCTGCTGCTGGGCGTTTTTTTGTTGTGGGCATGTGAACAGAAAACCGGATTCCGGAGCCACCCGGCCAGCAGTTCGGGGCTGGAATTTACAAACAACGTTACCCCGAAGGCAGACTTCAGCATTCTCGATTATCCCTACTTCTACAACGGCGGCGGCGTGGCAGTTGCAGATTTTGACCAGGATGGCCTGCCCGATGTGTATCTGACTGCGAATCAGGGGCCTAACAGGCTCTTTCGCAACCTGGGAGATTTTCGCTTTGACGACAAAACTGAGCTCTCTGGCGTGGCAGGCCCCACCGATGCCTGGGCCACGGGCGTGTCGGTTGCCGATGTGAATGCCGACGGCCTGCCGGACCTCTACGTTTGCTACCTCGGCGGAGAACTGGGTCAGGAAGGCCGCAACCAGCTGTTCCTCAACGAGGGCAACTGGCGGTTCCGCGAAGCGGCCCTGGAATTTGGCCTCGACATTCGGGGCATGTGTACCCAGGCAGCTTTTTTCGATTATGACCGCGACGGCGACCTCGATTGTTATGTGGTAAAACACGCCGTGAGGCCTGCTGAAGTGGTGCGCGACACCGCGCTTCGCCGCGAGCGCGACCCATTTGCCGGAGACCAGCTCCTTCGCAACGATGGTGGCCGGTTTGTCGATGTGAGCAAATCGGCGAATATCTCCGGCAGCCGCCTAGGGTATGGCCTCCAGGTACTGGTGAGCGACTGGAACAACGACGGCTGGCCCGACCTCTACATCTGCAACGATTTTCAGGAAAACGACTATTTCTACCTCAACCAGCAGGATGGGACCTTCCGCGAGGCCCTGCGGGAGCATTTTTCCCACACCAGCCGCTTCTCCATGGGCAGCGACGTTACCGACCTCAACGGCGATGGCCAGCCCGATCTGCTCACCCTCGACATGAAGCCCGGCCTCGAGGCTATTCTCAAAACCGCCGAGGCCCCCGAAACTTATGACACCTACCACTACAAGCTCAGTTTCGGCTATCACCATCAACTCCCCAGAAATGCTCTTCAGGTGAGCCAGTCCGGCGGCGGCTATGCAGAATTGAGCCAACTGGCAGGTATCGACGCTACCGACTGGAGCTGGAGTGCCCTGTTTGCCGACCTCACCCATGACGGCCGGGAGGATCTGTTCATCACCAACGGCATTGCCCGCCGCCCCAACGACATGGACTACATCAAGTTCCTGTCGGACCCTGCTGTAAAGCAGGAATTGTCGGGGGCGCCCGCCCAGGCTCACCTTCGTTTTATCGAGCGAATGCCTTCTGTGCCCTTGCCCAACCCGATGATGGTGCGCGACAGCCAGGGGCTCCATTTCACCGACATGGCTGCTGCCTGGGGAATGGGCCAGCCCCGCTTTTCCAATGGCGCAGCCTTTGCCGATCTCGACCTCGACGGCGACCTCGACCTGATCGAAAACACCCTTAACGGCCCGGCAGGCCTGTACGAAAACAACGCAGCAAACCCGGATGCGCAGTCCGTGCAAATAGACCTGAAGCAGGATGGCAGCAATCCCTCTGCATTTGGCAGCCGGGTGCTGTTGTTTGCTGGCGGCAAAACCTATTTCAGGGAGCTGAATCCCGTTCGTGGCTTTCTGAGCAGCCAGCCTGCGCGGCTGCACGTTGCCTGGCCGGAAGGGCCAGTTGATTCCATCCTGGTTCGCTGGCCCGACGGCCAGTGGACGGCCTACCTGAACCCGGATCCTGGCCTGGTCCTTGGGCTTCACCGCAACGAAGGCCAGCCACGGACCGCTCCTGTGGCACAACAGAAAGCCTGGCTAAGTCCGGTGGCCTCTCCCATTGGCCACACCCAGCAAACGGGAGAGTTCATTGACTTTAACCGTGAGCCTCTGATCCCGCACATGCTGTCGCAGCCAGGTCCTGTGATGGCGGTGGCAGATGTGAACCGCGACGGCCATCCCGACTGGTACCTGGGCGGTGGCGCAGGCCAGCCAGGGGAGTTGCATTTGTCAAATGCGAAGGGAGGCTGGGACAAAATCGTGCCTCCTGCCTTCCTGGCCGATGCCGCTACGGTCGATGCTGACGCAGCCTGGGCAGACCTTGATGGCGATAACATTCTTGAGCTCGTGGTGGTAAGCGGTGGCTATTCCTTTGACCAGCAAGACCCTCGGTTGGAGGACCGGGTGTATCGGCTAAAAAATGGCGTTTGGGAAAAGGATACAAATTTGCTTCGCGGACCGAAGGAATGCGGGGCTTTTGTGCTGCCCTTTGATTTGGGTGGTGACGGCGACATAGACCTGCTGATCGGCGGACGGGCGGTGCCGGGCAGTTATGGGCTTTCTCCGCGAACTTTGTTGTGGGAAAACGACGGCAAAGGCAAGCTCACAGAATCGGCAGACCGCCACGGCCTTGATTCGCTGGGAATGCTCACAGCCGCCGTTTTGCTGGACTGGGACGGCGATGGCCAGCCAGAGCTTGTGACAGCAGGCGAATGGGAGCCCGTTCGGGTGTGGAGCTGGAAGGAGGGCCGGTTTGCCGAGCAGAAACCTCCCGTTCTGAACAACAGCGAAGGCTGGTGGAACCATTTGAACACGCTCGACCTCGACGGCGACGGCGACATGGATTTGCTGGGTGGCAACCTGGGCTGGAACTCCGACCTGAAGGCGACAGAGCAGCAGCCTTGTTTGCTGTTTGTAAAAGACTTCGACAACAACGGCACCACAGACCCGATTTTGTGCCGGACGCGGGAGGGCCTGCATCTGCCATGGGCCTCCCGGGATGAGTTGCTGGGGCAACTGGCCTATTTGCGGCGAAAATTTCCCAGCTATGCTTCTTATGCAGGCGTGAGCGTGGAGAACATGTTTGACCCTGAAACCCTGCGCAGTGCGTGGCAGCGGCGGGTATTCACCTTCAGTTCCATGTGGTGGGAAAACCTTGGCGGCGGCAACTGGCAAGCCCATGCGTTGCCGTGGGAGGCGCAGTCGGCACCCATTTTTGCCTCGGCGATGCACGACCTTGACGGCGATGGCCAGGCGGAACTGCTTCTGGGCGGCAACCTGGAGGGGGTAACTCCTAAGCGCGGCCGCTATGATGCCAGCCAGGGTTGGGTGTTCAGGCGGAGCGAAAGCGGTGCCTGGACCTTCGTGCCGCCCGGCCTGAGTGGGGTAGGGGTGAAGGGCGAAATCAGAGAGATTGTGGGGATCGATCAAATGAAGACCCTGCTGTATTTGCGAAATGGCCAGCCGCCCGTAGCTTACCGTTTGCCGCAGAGCCCGTTGCCTGTTCCCTGATCGAAAAGGGTGTTAATTGCTTGATAACCAATTGTCTGGAAGAACAGCATTCGCCAACATCAACAGCCTGAAACCTTGTTTTACCTTAGCTACTACTCAAAAATGAAAACGACCCTACTCCTTTTTGCATGTTGCCTGCTAGTCCTCCCAAATCAGGCCCAATCAACAGACCTCAGCCAGTCTTCCTGGCATGTGGTGGCGGGGGAAATCCGGCCGGAAAGCTATTTCGGCGTCACTGTTGCCAACGGCATGGTGGGCCTGGTGTCTTCGCCCAACCCCATGGAGGTATCTTCGGTGGTGCTGAACGGCGTTTACGATTCCTATCAGCGCGGCCGGGTATCCAACATTTTGCAAACCTTCAACCACGTGAACATGCAGATGGACGTGGACGGCAGGCGAATCGGGCGAAGCTCGATCCAGGGATATGCCCAGGTGCTGGACATGAAGCGGGCTTCGCTCACAACCACATTTGAAGTGCCGGGAAAGGTAGCCGTGTCGCACGAGCTGATATCACTGCGCCATTTGCCCTATTGCGCCATGCAGATTGTGGAAATCACCGCTCTGGCCGATGTGGAAATCATCCCGATGTCGGTGATCCGCGCACCGGACCACCTTCAGCAGGTGACCAATTATTTCAGTGAAATCGACCGCCCCCACGTGACAATTCCCCTGCTCACCTCAGTTGCCAAAAGTCCAACAGGCACCTACACGCTGGCGGCGAGCAATTCCTTCATTTTTACCGAACCACACGGTCAGGAACCAGCCCTGATCCACGAGGACTGGGATTTCAACATGCACCTGGCCAAGTTTCGCAAGCGCCTGAAAAAAGGCGAACGCTACCGCTTTGCCGTGGTGTCGTCCACGATTTCCTCTGCCCATGTGGCCGATCCCTTCAATGAAGCCGAGCGCCTGACGATTTTTGCCAAACTGGAAGGAACAGAGCGGCTGCTTCAGCGGCATCTGGCGGCCTGGGAAACACTGTGGGAGAGCGATATTGTGATTGAAGGTGATGTGGCCGCCCAGCGCGATGTGCGGAGCATGTTGTACCACTTGTACTCCTTTGTGCGGGAAGGCAGCGGTTACAGCCTTTCGCCGATGGGCCTTTCGGGTCTGGGATACAACGGCCATGTGTTCTGGGACACCGAGTTGTGGATGTATCCGCCCCTGCTGATGTTGCAGCCGGAAATGGCGCGGTCGATTCTGGAGTATCGCTTTGAGCGGCTGGAAGCGGCGAAGGAAAATGCCTTTGCTCACGGCTACGCCGGGGCGATGTTTCCGTGGGAATCGGCGGATGACGGTGCCGAAGAAACCCCGGTATGGGCCCTGACGGGGCCTTTTCAACACCACATCACCGGCTGTGTGGGCTGGGCTTTCTGGAAATACTACGAAGTAACGGGCGACAAAGCCTGGCTGGCGAGCCGCGGCTATCCGCTGCTGAAAGAGGTGGCCGACTTTTGGGCCAGCCGCGTGGAGCGGGAAGGCCCCGGGCAGTATCACATCCGCAACGTGATCGGAGCGAACGAGTGGCAGGAAAACATCGACGACAACGCCTTCACGAATGGCATGGCCATGACCACCCTTCGCTATGCCACCATGGCAGCCGAGGCCCTTGGCATTGCCCCCAACCCCGACTGGAACCATGTGGCCGGCAACATTCCCCTTCTCACCTTTCCAGACGGGACCACAAAGGAAAATGCCACCTACGACGGCGTGATGATCAAGCAGGCGGATGTGAACCTGCTGTCCTACCCATTGACAGTGGTGACGGACCAGGCGCAGGTAAAGCGCGACCTGGCATACTACGAGCCCCGCATGGCCCCGGACGGCCCTGCGATGGGGTTTTCCGTGCTGGCCACTCTCCATGCCCGCTCGGGCGATGCTGCAAAGGCTTATGCCATGTTTGAGCGGAGCTATTTGCCCAACAAAGTGCCGCCATTCGGGGTATTGGCCGAAACAGCCGGAGGCACCAACCCTTATTTTGCGACGGGAGCGGGCGGCGTGCTTCAGATTGTGCTGGGCGGCTTCGGCGGGTTGAATATCGGACCGGAGGGAATCAGCCAGGAAAAGCCACTTCTGCCCTCCCAATGGCGTTCCTTAACTGTTACTGGCGTTGGGGTGGAGAACAAAACATTCCAGGTGAAGCGGTGAGCATGGAGAAAGTCATTTTCCTTTGCCGCAAGATGATTAATTTGACATTCCATTTCGAACCTATTTTTAGCTGAACAAATGAAAGCCTTGTATATCACCCTCATTGGGTTGCTGCTGTGGGGCCTGAGCCTGAGCAGTTGTGAGCAGAAAACAGAAGACCGGGCCGCTGCCAAAAGCGTTGCCGATCCTGAGCTGCTCCGGTTGTGTATGAACAACCTTACCGACGTAATTGTCTATGACATCTTTTCACCGCCGGTGGCTTCCAGGATTTATACCTACCCCTCGGTAGCTGCCTTTGAGATCATGGCCCAGGGCGATCCCCGCTTTGAGAGTCTGGCAGGCCAGCTCACCGATTTTGACGGTATTCCTTTAGCCGAAGACCAGCCCAACATTGATGTGGCCCTCGCGGCCCTGCAAGCATTTAACATGGTTGGTGACACGCTCATTTTTTCCAAGGACAAGATGATGGCCTTCACCCAATCTTTTGAAAAAAAGATGAAGGAGGAGTATGGTGTGTCTGATCAGGTGTGGGAGGCTTCCGAATCATATGCCCGGCAAGTTGCCAACGACGTGATTGCCTGGATGAAGAAAGACAATTATGCCCAGACCCGGACCTACCCGCAATACACCGTTTTGCCTGACCAAAAGGGCCGTTGGGTGCCTACACCGCCAGATTACATGCAGGCCATTGAGCCGCATTGGAACAAGATCCGACCCTTTGTGATTGACTCTGCTACCCAGTTTGTGCCAGTGCCGCCGTCGGAGTTTTCGCTGGATAGGAACAGCCAGTTTTTCAAAAATTTGATGGAGGTGTATGAAATCGGTAAAAACCTGGATTCCACCCAACTGGCGATTGCCCAGTTTTGGGATTGCAACCCCTTTGTGATGCACCACCGGGGCCACGTGATGTATGCCACGAAGAAGATCACCCCTGGCGGCCACTGGGTGGGGATCACGGGCATTGCCACGCGGCAGGCGGAGGCTGATTTTGGTGAAACCGCCGAGGCCTATGTGTGGTGTACAGTTGCCCTTGCCGATGCTTTTATTAGTTGCTGGGATGAAAAGTTCCGCTCCAGCGTGATTCGCCCCGAAACCCTCATCAACCAGCACATTGACGAAGACTGGCTCCCGCTTCTGCAAACACCTCCTTTCCCTGAGTACACCAGCGGCCACAGCGTGATTTCGCGTGCTGCGGCCACTGCATTGACCCATCTGTTTGGGGATCCGTTTCCCTATGTTGATTCAGTGGAAGTGAAATGGGGCCTGCCTGCGCGGTCCTTCAACTCCTTCCTGGAAGCCTCCCAGGAAGCAGCCATCAGCAGGATGTATGGTGGCATTCACTACCGCCCGGCGGTGGAGGTTGGGTCGGCACAAGGCGAAAAAGTGGGCCAGTATCTGGCTGCCACCCTGCGAACCCGTAAAGAAGGACAGGGGGGCATTTCCAAAAATCCGTAATTTTTTGCCGGGGCTTTATTCCTTGACAAATCCGGGCTAACTTGAATATTGAGAGCAGGAAAAACCTTGCCTGGAGGTATCCCATCGTTTGTTGAAGCGGCGGGCTGCCCCGGCAAATTCACCTCCTGCCGGCTCTCAACCTCTGTCATCCTACTAACTACTTTCGATGAACCCTGATACTTTTCGCCTGGAATGGCTTGACATCGCAATCATGGTGGTGTATGTTGTGGCCATGATTTGGTATGGCCTTTCCAAGGCCAAGCGCCAAAGCTCAGAAGATTATTTCCTGGCAGGCCGCGACATGACCTGGCCGATTGTAGGGATTTCCCTGTTTGCCGCCAACATCTCCAGCACCACCCTGGTGGGCCTCGCAGGTGATGCCTACAGCACCGGCATTTCGGTGTACAATTATGAGTGGTTTGCGGTCGTGGTGCTCATTTTCTTCTCGATTTTCTTCCTGCCGTTTTACCTCAAATCGCAGGTTTATACCATGCCCGAGTTTCTGGAGCGGCGCTACGATGCCCGCTCGCGGTATTATTTCGCTTTCACAACCCTCATCGGCAACGTGCTGATTGAAACGGCCGCCCCGCTCTACGTTGGGGCAGTGGTGTTTGAGCAGGTGTTTCCTGAAACGCCGGTGTGGATCATCATTGCCGCGCTGGCCATTGCTGCAGCTGCCTACACCATTCCGGGCGGATTGTCGTCCGTTGTGCACACCGAGGTAATCCAGGCTATTTTGCTCATTATTGGCTCCATCGTGCTCACCATTTTCACTTTCAATGCAGTGGGAGGCTGGGAAAACGTGCTGGAAGCCATGCAAACCAAGTATGATGCCGGTCTGTTGCGCAACAACCCTGAGGATATGCTGAGCCTGATCAGGCCGATCAACGACTCGGGGGTTCCCTGGCTGGGGCTGCTCACAGGGGTTCCGATTCTGGGCTTTTACTTTTGGGCAAATAACCAGTTCATGGTGCAGCGGGTGCTGAGTGCCCGCGACCTCAACCATGGCCGCTGGGGGGCGCTGTTTGGTGGGTTTCTCAAAGTCCCTGTGATCTTCATCATGGTGTTGCCCGGCACAATGGCCCTTGCGATGCCTACCGACATTTTCGGCCACCTCGACAACCCTGACCTTGTGTATCCCGCCCTGGTGTTTGGCCTGCTGCCCGTGGTACTGAAAGGGTTGGTGCTCGCCGGACTTCTCGCTGCGATGTCGTCGTCGATTTCTGCCACCCTCAACTCCGCATCGACCCTCATCACAATGGATTTTGTGCGGAAAATATGGCCGGCGCTCGACGGAAAGCAGCTGGTGCGCATCGGCCAGATTTCCACCGTGGTACTCGTTGTGCTGGCTGCCGCCTGGGCCCCTAAAATCAAGGAGTTTGACTCGCTTTTCAAGTACCTCCAGATTGTGATTTCCTACATCGCCCCGCCCGTGGTGGCAGCCTTCCTGATGGGATTGTTCTGGAAACGCGCCAATGGCCATGGAGCCTTTTTCTCCTTCATGACTGCGCTCGTTATTTCAGTGACTCTGCTGCTCACCGGCGGGCAGCAATTTGCCTCATCGCTGGCGGGCATTCCGGGAGTAAACCAATTAGTGACCTACAAAACAGACCTGATCAAAGGCAAAGTGGTGGCTACAGGCGGCGGAATGGCTGCTTTGGACATACAGATGGGCGAATCTGGCGAAGTAAGGGTCACTAACGGGGTGGCCCTGAAAGCGAATGGCGAACTGCTGCTGCTCGACAAGCGGGTAGATGTGGAGACGGGAGGCTATCTGGATGTTCAGGGTGAGCGCCAAGAAGTAGGCCTCGGCAAGCTGGTCGCCATCGGATCCACAGTCGAGGAAGATGGTGCTGACCTCATTCTTCGGGGTGGCGCTGTAGGCAAATTGTACCCCGATTTTCACTTCCTCTACATAGCCACCATGTTGTTCCTCATTTGCCTGGTCGTGATTGCCGTGGTGAGCCTGATTACCCCCGCTCCTGCCGCCAGTAAAGTGGAAGGAAACGTGTGGAATGCTCAGTTGTACCGCGACGAAACCGAAGAGCTTAAATTGCTGCCCTGGTACCAGAACTACCGGATTTTGTCTGTGATTCTGGCCGTTTTCACCGCTGCGGTGGTGATTTGGTTCTGGTGATGGAGAAGACAGAAGACAGAGGTCAGATAAGAAAAGCCAGGCTGGGTGCGAATCCAGTCTGGCTTTTCGGTGTTATCGCTTTTGGGGAGGGAGAGGACAGAAGACAGATTGGAATGGCTTTGCCTTTGGTCCCGGTTCTCGGCTCTCGGCTCCCGCATCCTCCTCTCTCAGCGAAGCGCCTAAAACTTAAAAGGAACCGCAATCCGGGTGTAGTCCCAGCCGAGCACGAGGTGAACGGCACCATCTACTTCCTGAAAGGTGATGCCGAAGTATTCGAGCACTTCCTCCCCATCGCCGTTGGGCACTTCCACGCGGAGCACATCGTAGGATTCATTGTACTGGTAAGCTCCCCACACATCAGTTTGGCTGCTGAAAATGACGGTCCAGCTTTGCTCAGTCGGGATGGTGAAAAGGGAGTAGGTGCCAGCCGCCAGGGGCTTGCCCATGATGGTGGCATCTTTGTACAGGCGAATTTCAGTCGCTTCGTTGGCACCGGTTCTCCACACCTGGCCGAACGGGACGAGGTCGCCAAACACAGTTCTTTCGCGCTTGGCAGGGCGGCTGTAAACGACCTTGATCTGTGGTTCGCCGTCTTTGCGGTGCACGACAATGTCTGCAGGGCTTTTGTCAAGGCGGGCAAACTCCTGTGCCTGGGCGGGGAACAACACCCCCAACATCAGCAGGCTAAGAATGGATAGGCGTAAAATGGAAAACTTCATAGAAATTGGGTTGATTAGGCCAGTAAAAAGTAAATACCAGTGGCTGTACCCTACAACGGAAGTCTTACCTTCATGTTTGGAGAGAAGGGCTTTGATTGCCTCAGGCCTCTTGCCGGGATGACGACCTGCAATGCATATTTGCGCTATGATTCAACTCACAGAACACGAACTCACCAAGGCCCACGACTCACGTGCGGCCATTGAGCGGCTCTACATCGAGATGCGCCACCTGTTCAACCGGGGCTGGTACCGGCACACAGGGCCTTCAGGCAACGTCCTGGCAGATTCGCTCAAAACCCTCAGCCCGGAAATTTACGGCTCCATGAACGACCCCCACAAGGTGGAACTGGACGGGCTGGTCTATGTGATCGACCGCCTGCCAAGGGGCATTGAGGCCTGCCATTTTGTGAAGCTCATCTCCGAAGAGGGCCTCAACGACTCTTCGTTTCCCGTCATCATCCCCTCCAAACGCCGCCGGAATTGCTACCGCATCGACGACGACCGCATGTTCATCGAGGTCACCCGCGGCCGGAGCGAGATCTACGACATCCTCACCCACCTCACATTTCTCTACCTCGAAGCCGATAAAATTGCCCGCCACGCCAAAGACAACGAAGGGAAATTCGTCTCTGAATGGCTGGAGCTGCAGGAAATTATTTCTGGCCGGGTGGCGCTTCTTGACAGCAACTGGGAAGTAGCGCTCACCTACCTGAGCACCCTGCTGGGTCGCAGTTACAGTGAAACCAAGCTCGCATACCAGCGGTTACAGGAAGCGCCCACTACCAACAGCGGCTTGTTTGAAATCGTGTATTACCTCGGCAAAAAAGCCCTCGACGAACAGGCTGGCCAGCCCCGCACGGTTTCTTTTAGCCCGACTCTCCGCGACAGGATCGGTCATCACTTGTATGGCGAGCGGTGGGCCCGGCAAATCAAAGAGCAATTGCTTCAGCAAGACCTTCTGCACAGGCCCCTGCACATCGTGAGTGCGAACATGCACAGTGTCCCTAATTCTTTGTTTGCCTGGCCAGTGCTGAAAGGCCATTTTGCCGGAAACGTTACCATTGAACAACTGGCAGTTGAACTGAGCAAAGCCGACAACCGGCCGCTCCAGCAAATGGTGGCGGATTATGCCCGTCAGCATGGCCTGATGGAACTCTCGGATCCCTTTGGCACCAACATTGGCGTTCAGATCATCGACACCGCCCGCATCGACCCGCAAGCTTTGGCCCCTGAGCTTAATGCAGATCCGGCGCATCTGAAAAACGAGCAACCGGTGATCCTGGTCATGGACTATGCCTTTGGTGAACAGGCCTATGAAACCATGGATGAACTGCTCAAGCCCTACCACCTTGGGAATGAGGAGCATCCCCTCAAGGTGGCCTCGATCAGCATCATGGGGAAAGCGGGTATTCTGGAGGGCGAAAAGGGCGACATCATGGTGCCTACTTCGCATGTGTTTGAAGGAACGGCTGATAATTACCCGATTCAAAACGACTTCACCGCAGCAGATTTTGCCGAAGAAGCCGACATTGTTTGCGAAGGTCCCATGATCACGGTATTGGGAACCTCCCTTCAGAACCGTGATGTACTGGCATATTTTAAGCACAGTTCGTGGAAGGCCATCGGCCTTGAAATGGAGGGTGCCCACTACCAAAAGGCCATTCAGGCTGCAACCCTGATCCGGAGGCACATTGGCCGTGAGGTCGTCATCCGATACGCTTATTATGCCTCTGACAACCCCCTTGTGACTGGCAACACCCTGGCCTCGGGTAGTCTCGGGCTCGTGGGCGTGAAGCCAACCTATCTCATCACCCGGAAAATTCTTCAGCGGATTTTGGCAAGGTAGGGGAGAGAAGTCAGATGTCAGATATCAGAGGTCGGAAGTCAGACAAGACCGGCTTCGCCTCTCGCAGCGCAGCGGTCTGACTTCTCACAGCGAAGCGGTCTGACTTCTCATAGCGCAGCGGTCTGACTTCTCATAGCGCAGCGGTCTCAACACCGGCTCTCTACACAATCCGATCCAGATAGCTGGTAAAATCGGTTCTGGCTGGCTGATAATCGGAGGTGAACAGGGGCGAAGAAATAAGGTAATCTGCAGTGGACCGGTTGCAGGCTGTCGGCACGTTGTACATGGTCGAAATGCGGAGCAGGGCCTTCACGTCCACATCGTGGGGCTGGGCGGTCATGGGGTCCCAAAGAAAAATAAACAGGTCAACCCCTCCCTCTGCGATCCTGGCGCCGAGTTGCTGGTCGCCGCCGAGGGGGCCCGAGCGAAGGCGAACCAGATCCAGCTTTTCTTCTGGCCCAGGCGGGAGTTTGTCGCGCAGCCGCTCCTCAATCAGCTTCCCGGTAGTGCCTGTGCAGATCAACCGGTGGGGAAGGAGCTTCTCCCAGTTCCAGGTCACCCACTCGATCAACTCAGGCTTTCGGGCATCGTGAGCCACCAGGGCGATGGTTTTCTTTTTCATGAGATTTAGGGCTAATGGCTGATCCTGCGAAGCCGGATCTTTCTGCCCCAATATCGCAATTTCAGCCCTTTTCCCTGTGGTTCCTGCTGAAAATGTCGGCTGGCAGATAGGATTTCGGACCGGAAGGAAAAAAAACTGCCCGGCACAAAACTGTACCGGGCAGGAAATATGTCTTCAGGTTTATTCGCCCTTTTTCACGATCCGCTGGCTGCCGAGGTAGCCCTTCGGCCCGAATGCTGTGAGCAGGTACACCTGATCGGGCAGTTCTGCCAGGTCAAGCGCGGCTTCCATTCCTTCTGCATTCACCCGCCGGATCACCTGACCCTGGGCATTGCGAAGTTCCACCCGGCTCAGCTGCCCCGGCTGGTTCCAGGTGATTCGAAGGAGCCCGTTGGTGGGGTTGGGAAACACCTGTACCCCAAGCTCCTCCAGCGATGTTTCCAGTCCCACAGAGGCCGTGGTGGCGCTGGCTGTGGGGCTCTCGCAAAGATGATACAAGGCGTGGTTGCCGGTATTGGCGCTTTGGTTGTAGTCAAACAGGCGGAAATGATAGGTTTTCGACGCATCCAGGCCGGTTACAAGGGTGGATTGGGTCGCGCCGTTCATCACCACGAAGTTGCCGTTGCCCAGGTCGTTGCCGAGGCCAAATACCGGGTTCGCCTGGTAATTGCTGCCATCAAGCGGGAAAGCATCCACGGGGCTGCCTTCCCTGACAACCAGGATGCGGCTGCTGCCGTTGCCCGCCTGCCATGAAATGGTGAGGCTGCTGTCGTTCACTACGGAAAAGCTAATGTCACTGGAATTCAGGCTGGGAAAATCCAGGAGATCGAAGGTTGGCCAGCCGGTTGACTGGGAGATACAACTCCAGGGCAGGGCGTCGAAGTCGCCCCAGAAAGTATTGGAGGTGTTGTCGATGACGCGTTTGTTGAGGATGATGGCCCAGGTATAGCCGCTGCCTGTTCTGGCCCAGATGCTGGCAGTGCCGTCGAGAGCACCGGTGTGCCACCAGTTGTTGAAGGCATTGACCTGCCAGCCTTTGGCATAGTTGGCTGCATTGGCAGAGGGGGCCACCATGGTGTTGATGGAGCCGGAGGAAAGGATGTCTGGCTTGGTGGAAAAGCCATCCACGGCCACGAGCAGGCGCACCAGGTCCCGGGATGTGGCGATCCAGCCTCCATGGGCGTCCATCGCTTCGAGGTTCCAGCCGCCATATTCCCAGGGCACAGACAGCCCGGTGCCATAAATGCTGGGGGCTGTGTAGCCGTTACCATGGTATTCAGCCTCCCGCTCTTGCTTGTCTTCATAGCGGTTTTTGCCAATGTGCATGTCGCAAATGCCCAGCGGGGCCAGCACATCCTCGGTCATGTATTCCTCATAAGTTTTGCCGGTTACAGCTTCCACCACTTCCCCCAGCACGAGGTAGCCGATGTTGGAATAGGCGTAGTTGGTTCCCGGGGCGAAAACGAGGCCCTTTTGCATGAGAAATTGAATGAGATTTTCCTTCGTGACCGGGTTGGACACGCCCAGAGTTTGGGTCACGTGGAGGGGGAAGCCGATGGGGTCGCAGTGCCCTGCAAACCAGGGGTAAGGAGAAGTGGGGTTGGGCACACAGGAAACATCGCGGTCCCAGCCTGCGCTGTGTTCCAGCAAATGCTGCACTGTGATGTCATAGATCCGCTGATCGGACACCGTGACAGCGCCCAGCACAGGGTGATTGCCCAGCAGGCTTCCCGGGCCGAATACCTTGTCACTGAGGGAAAGCTGGCCATCTTCCACCAACTGCATAATGCCGATGGAAGTAATGGGCTTGGACACGCTGGCGATGCGGAAGAGGTGGTGAGGCTGCGTGGTTTCGCTGCCGCTGAGGTCGGCTTCGCCGAAGGCGCGCATGTAAACGAGTTTCCCGTTTTTAGCCATGGCGAAGGTGGCTCCGGGAATGTTGTGCTTAGCCAAAAACTGCGTTACCAAATTGTCGCAGGAGCTCATCCCCGGTGTCGGAATTCCGGTTTGCCCCCACAAGAGGGTAAAGGGAGCCAGGAGGCAAATCAATAAAAAGAGGATCGGTTTGCTCATAGGGTGGGTAGTTTGTAGGCTGGTGAGGAGTAAGTTAGTGTTTCTTTCACTTGGCAGGACAGAAAAATGAAGGTGTTGAACGCCGGGAAAAACGTTTGCCGGAAATTTCAGAAACTTGTGCTGATCTTTACTGTCTCAACACAGGGTCAGGATGTTTGTTTTACCACTCTTTCTAAACGAGCGGCCTTGATTTTTTCAGCCAGATTCGCTCAGATTTCCACATTCGTTTAACTTGCGGGGCATGGGACATCCATTCGTTTCTTTCATGATGACAATTTTGGGTAATGGGTTAACAGCTAGCCCGGTTAGAGCGCTCTGGGCCTGGATTGTGTTTGCCGCGACAAGCAGTGTGGTGGTGGTATTAACGGCCCAAACCCCGGCTGAGCGGCCTGCTTCCCCCTTGCCGGGTGAACAATTGCTCCGGCAGGGCGAGCAAGCCTGGAACAGAGGGCAAGCCGACAGTGCCTACGCCTTGTTTCGGCAGGCGCAGGCCGCAGCCCTGGCCGATTCCTCCTCCGAAACCTGGGCCTCCGCCACCTGGCAGGCAGGCCTGTATCATGCGAGGCAGCTTCGCATCGACCAGGCCGAAGCGACCCTCGACTCCGTTGTGGCACTTGCCGGAGTGATCGATTCGCTTCATCCTGCCATCTTTTTTGCCCGCCGCGAACTGGCCAATCTGAGCCTGCGCCGCGGTAAAACAGAAGAGGCAGTAGCCCAATATGAAGTGCTTCTCGAAGACACCCGGCGCCTCCAGCCCGCTGCCGACTCCCTCCTCGGCATGGCCTCCGATGCCCTCGCCCAGGGCGAATTTACCCTCGGCAATCTCCCCGCTGCATTTGACCATGCCTCCCAGGCCAAACAACATTTCCTCGCCTGGAACCGGCCTCAATCTCCATCCCTTGCCTATTGCGAAAATACCCTCGGGATCATTACCATGTACCAGGGCAAAACCGAAGAGGCCGTGGCGCATTTTGAGGAAGCCCTGCGCCTGCTCACCGACCTGCGCGGCCCCGATCATTCAGATCTCATCCAGATCCGAACCAATATCGGGGTGCTGTATGGGGAAATGGGCCTGTACTGGGAAGCGCTCGCAGTGCATCGCGACAATGAGCCTTTTCTTGCCCAATTAGCCCCTGAACCCCGCATCAACGGCCTGCTCAACCTGGGCTCTGTCTCTTTGGTCGTGGAAGAATACCAGGAGGCGCTGCGTTATTTTGATGAGGCCGAAGTGTTGATCAAAGAATACCCTCAGCTTGGTCCCGACTTTGCCGCCTACCTGGCTGGCGAGAAAAGTGTGGCCCTGCTCAACATGGGCCGCCAGCAGGAAGCCCTCAAAGCAATCCGCCGGGCATTGTCGCTGTACCCCAAAACCGCCATCCAAGCCGGGGCTTCCGTGGGCGATTATTTCCAGCTCGGAGCCATCTACCGCGAACTTGAAAAACCAGATTCTGCAGCCCTGGCCTACAAACAAGGCCTGGCTATCTCTACTAAAGCATTCGGACCAGCTTCCCGCCGGTCTGCTTTTGCCCTGGCTGCATTAGGCGAGCTGGCTTGCGAGGAGGGAAATTTTGAAACGGGCGTTCCTTTAATGGACAGCGCTTTTCGTGTGTTCAGCCGATTGAAATTGAATGGTGAAGCTGCCAGTGTAAAAACCCGGCAGGCCATGCAGTGGCGCAATGCCGGGCAGCCGGATACAGCTCTGCTGGCTCACAAGGAAGCCTGGACCTCGTTGTTTCCGAATGATAGTACCCCGGGCATTCCCGACCTGTCCGTTGCTGTGCATTGGCGGGAGGTTAGTTTAATTGACCTCCTCGCGGAACACGGCTTTACCTTGCTGGCCATGGCCGACTCAGCCGGGGAGCAGGAAATCTACGAAACTGCCATGGCTTATTTTGAGGCGGCTATTGCGGTGCTCGACAGCCAGCGGGTGTATTTCGAAACCAGCGAATCGCGCAGCAACCTGATCCGCAACCGCGCAGCTTTGTTTGATGGTGCTTTGCACTGCGCCGCTGTTCTGGGCAGCGACGACCCCGAGGGCGACTGGGCCGACCGCGCCTGGCAACTGACAGACATGGTGAAGGCCAACCAGCTTCGCGATCATCTCAAAGGCCTGGAGGCGTTTGAAATTGCGGGCGTGCCCGACAGCATCCAAATCAAAGACCGGGCCTTCCGGCAGCGCATCGCCGCGCTGAACAATCGCATCGCCATGAGCGATTCAGCAGAAGCCGATAGCCTTCGGTCCTTAATTTCCCTGCAAATGAGCCAATACCGGAAATTTCAGGAAGAGCTGGAGGATGAATATGACGATTATTTTACCCTGACTACCACCCCGGATAAACTGAGTGTGGGCCGGCTTTCATGGAAGCTGAAAGGCTACCAGGCAATCTATGCCTACTACTGGGGAAGCGAAGAGGTAATAATCACTTCCATGTTCCGCGGCGACAGAATCCTGACAGTAGTTCCGCGTGCGAAAATTGACTCCTTGCTTTATGCCTGGGTGGCCGAGATCAGCCAGTCGCCAGGCGAGGGCCGTGTCCTCGACCTGGAAAAAGCCGGGCTCGCCTTCGCTTTAAAGGAGCTGTTGCTTCCAGGTCTGGATGAAGACATGATTGACATCATCATCGCTGCCGACGGCCCCCTGCAGGCCCTCCCCTTTGAGAGTTTGCTGAGCAGCCTGCCCGCTGACGCCGATCCGCGTACCTGGCTTTTTTTGGTAAAAGGACACAGTTTTAGCTACCAACCCTCGCTGCTGGTGTGGCTGGAAAAAGGGCGGTCTGAAAGAGAATATGCTGATTATCTGGGATTTGCACCATCTTTTGAAGGAGATGGCAATGTTGCCCAGCGTTCGGGCATGCAGCCGCTGAGGTATCCGCTCGAGGAAATTAACGCCACCGCTGAGATGCTCGAAGGCAAAGTGCTGGCAGGGGCCACAGCCAGAGAATCAGCGCTGCGCGAACTCTCAGATGATGCCATCATCCTGCATTTTGCCACCCATGCCGTGGCCGAGCAGCCAGATCTGCGCCAGGGAAGGTTATACCTGAGCGAAGAGGAAGGTGCGGACGGAATACTCTATGCCGGCGAGTTGTATGGCATGGAGCTCAACTGCCCGCTCGCGGTGCTGAGCGCCTGCAAAACAGCCAGTGGTCCCTACCAGCGCGGAGAAGGGGTAATGAGCCTGGCCAGCGCATTCGAATATGCAGGTGCCAGGAGGGTCATTGCCAGTTTGTGGGACATGGATGATGAGTCGGCGGCAGAGTTGAGCCAGGGGCTGTTTTACCAGCTCCGGGGTGGTCGCTCAGCCTCGCGTGCACTGCGCATGAGCCAGGCCCGCTGGCTGGAGCAGCAACCCAGCTACCGTTGCCATCCCTATTACTGGTCGGGCATGATCCTGATCGGGCATGGCGGCGATTTGCTCCTGGAGGTGAATCGCGGGCTTCCGTGGTGGGAAATTTTCCTGGTGAGCCTCGGCCTAATCTTTATCTGGATGTGGTGGTGGAGCTACCAGGCCAAGCACACCACGAAGATAGTGGGGTAGGGGAGAGACCGCCTCAGACAGCCTGCTGGCGGAGCCTGTTGAGCTCCAGTTGCCATTTCCAGGCGGAGTCCATCATCGATTCAATGCCATGCTCAGCCTTCCAGCCTAATTTTTCGAGGGCCAGGCTGCAGTCGGAGTAAATCTGCTCCACATCGCCCGGGCGGCGGGGACCCACCCCATAGTTGAGGGTTTCGCCACTCACTTTTTCAAACGCCTCAATGGCTTCCAGCACCGTCACGCCCTGGCCCGAGCCGAGATTGAAGCGCTCGTAGCGTTGTTCATTTTTGTTTTCCAGCAGATAATCCAGGGCTTTCAAATGGGCCGAGGCAATGTCGCTCACATGGATATAGTCGCGGATGCAGCTTCCGTCGCGGGTGTTATAATCGCCGCCAAACACCGTGAGCTGGGGCAGCAATCCGCTGGCAGTCATCGTGATGAAGGGAACCAGGTTGTTGGGCTTGCCAATGGGTTCTTCGCCGATGAACCCCGAAGAATGGGCACCTACAGGGTTAAAGTAGCGCAGGGCCACGGCATTCACATGCTGGCTGGCCACCACAAAATCCTGGATGATTCGCTCACCCATGACCTTCGTTGCGCCATAAGGCGAGGCAGCATCTGGTGTAGGCGTGTCTTCGGTTACCGGCAAATGTTCCGGGGCAATGTCGCCATAGACCGTGCAGGAGGAAGAAAAAATGAAGTTTGACACCCCAAACTTCTCACAGCAGGCCAGCATGTTGATGAGCGAAACGAGGTTGTTGCGGTAATAAAACAGCGGTTCCGCCACCGACTCACCCACTGCTTTGAGGGCAGCAAAATGGATCACCCCAACGATGTCGTCATGTTTGGCAAACACCTCTTCCACCGCATCGAGGTCGCAGGCATCAATGCTGTAATTGGTCATCCGTTTGCCTGTGATTCGCTCAATCCGGTCCAGAGAATCAAGGGAAGACCGAAGCTGGTTGTCGATCGACACAACGTTGAAGCGGCCTTGCTCCAGGATCTGGATGGCAGAATGAGAGCCGATATATCCGGTTCCGCCGGTGATGAGAATGGTTGCCATAGGAGAAAGAAGTGAGGTTCTGAACGTTTGGGGGCAAAGAAATAAGAAGCAATCCGGAAAAGGAGGCTGAAAGGAACGAAAGGAGAAAATGAGAGGTTCAACAGCCAAATCTCATTCATTCGGGTACTTCTGCCGGGGTGATTTGTGGCAGAATCTAACATGGAGCCTGATCAGGAGGGGCGGCGGAGAAGCTGGAAAATTTTGGTGAAGTATTTCGAATAAATCCTGGGCAGGGAGGTGTTGAGGCCGTTGCTTCGGCAGGCTCTCAGCATTTCGCGGTTGATTGTGAAGGTGCTGGAAAGGCCACGGGTGCTGCTGCCGCCGCTTCTCATACGGACGATGACCTCGGGCAGGTAGGCAAATGTTCCTTTTGCCCGATGAAAAAAGCGCACCATCAGCTCAAAGTCTGCACAGATCCGGTAGCTGTTGTCAAACCCGCCATGAGCCTTGTAAAAGCTGCGCTTTACAAAGAAGGTAGGGTGGGGCGGCATGTTTCCGCTGAGCATTTTTCCGGGCTCAAAGCCTTTCCCAGGGTAAAAGCGGGTAATTTTGTCTGGCTGTTCACTGGTAAAATACACCAGGTCGGCAAACAGCCCATCGGCTCCGGTGTCAGCAAAGGTCGCCATCACGTTGGAAATCACCCGTGAATGGGCATAGAGGTCGTCGGCGTTGAGAATCCCGACGACGTCGCCGCTGGCCAGAGCCAGACCTTTGTTCATCGCATCGTAGAGCCCTTTGTCGGGCTCCGAAACGAAGGTTGCAATGCGCGATCCGTAGCTGCGCACCAGGTCCTGGGTGCCGTCGGTGGAGTTGCCGTCGACGACGATGTATTCAATGTGGGGATAATCCTGGCCCAGCACCGATTCGATGGTTTGCCGAATGGTGGGGGCGGCATTGTAGGAAACTGTGATGATGGAGATGTTCATGTGACAGCTTGGGTCCGGGCAAGTTAGCAGAAATGAAGGGAAAGAGACCAAATGCGAAAGACTTGCCGGGAAAATGTCGGTTTTCAGTACGGCATTCCTTTCATGGTCTGCAGGAGAGAAAGGAACGAAGAAAGGAAATTTGTTGCTGGTTGGAGGAAGTTTCTGCTAATTTTATCGATTCGTTCACCCTGGCCAATTCTGATCGTGACTCACAATGGCCTCACGCTCAGGTTTTTGGTCAAGTTCCTTTAGCTTTGACTGCCTGCGCGATCCTTCCAAACCCCTCGCAACTCCTTTTCCGATGAGCAAATACGTCCAATATGGCTGCGGCCTGAGCGCCCCCGAAGGGTGGCACAACTACGATGTTTCTCCTACCCTCCGGTTGCAGCGCCTGCCGTTGCTCGGTGGCTTTTTCCGCCAGCGCAGCAGCGTCAAATTTCCGGCGAATGTCCTGCTGGGAGACATCGTTGAAGGCCTTCCAGGCGTGCAGCCCGGTTCTTGTAAAGGATTGTATTGCTCCCATGTTCTCGAACACCTTTCTTTGGCTGATTGCCGCACGGCGCTGCGAAAATCATTCGAAATGCTGGCCCCGGATGGCGTGTTCAGGATGGTGCTTCCAGACCTGGAGGTGGCAGTGAATGATTACCTGAAGCAAATGAAGCTCCAGCCTGACCAGGCGAGCATCCATTTCATGCAGGATACCCTGCTGGGCATGGATTCCCGGCCCAGGAGCAATATGGGCCGGATCCGGCTGGTGTGGGGCAATTCCCGCCACCTCTGGATGTGGGACCACGCCACCATGGAAGCGGAGCTTCGCAAAGCCGGGTTTACCCGCATCCGCCGCTGTACCTTCGGCGATGCCGAAGACCCCATGTTTCAGCGGGTGGAAGACGAAAGCAGGTTTGCCCGATGCGTTGCCTTTGAAATCAGAAAGTGAGGCCGCTGGGCTGTGAGAGCCGGGAGCCGGGAACCGGGAACCGAGAACCGAGAACCGGGAACCGAGAACCGGGAACCGGGACAGGAGGCGAAGCCGCTCTGAGCTCCGGAGGAGCGGCATGTTAATAGCCGCAGGCGGGCCTGTTTTTGTGGCTCTTCCGGCGACCTCAAGGTCGCCGGAAGGAATGAAAATAATACCTGGTGTTGCTACAAAGCTTCGACTCCGCTGGAGTCGGCTTTCTTGTGCTGCCGCAGGCGGCTTTCTTGTTCAAGGTGAGCAGGCTTCCATGCCCCTCCAGTCTTACCTCCGACTTCCGACCTCTCGCTTCTCTCTGCCCGTCGCCGAACCATGACAGTGCCGAACCATGACCACCCGGCGTCCTCCTTCGGCGACGGCCTGGAGGCCTGCTCAGGATGACGCGAAGCAGGCGACGCCCTCCCCCTGT
>JBGSKC010000076.1:0-31082 GCA_041741415.1 Bacteroidia bacterium
TTGCAGGCTTAGCCATCGTTCTGCCCTCCAGATTTTTCCTTAATATCGCACATTTCCGGGGGATATCCCAGCGTTTTGGCTCCCTTTTTCTGCGTTTCCAAGCTGTGGGGGCCGATTTTGGGGTTGTTTAGGAGCGACTAACACAGTCTCCTTTCTTCTCGCTTCACTGCCTTTTCCTTGCATCTGATTACTCAAATGCGGCAGAACAACAGTAACATTTTCATTGGTAACTGTCACGGAGTAGCCGTCTTCTTTGTCAGTGTAGATAAACTCTTCCACATAAAAGACTGCGTACTTTTTTGTGAACCTGCTTAATAAATGATGTGGGCGCTGGAATACAAACTTCCAAGACAAATGGGAAAAGCAGACAAGGTCTGTTGTGAAGGTTTTTTCGTTTTCCATGTTGTGCGTTTATTAAGCTTGCAGATTATAATCCAAAAATCACAATAGGGTTGGTGTGGCTGCCTTTATTCGACCCACACCAGCTCTTTTGCAAGATTTGATTATTAGATTGGTCGTTAACCAATATACGTGTTGGATCATGGTGAATCAAAAATTTTCATTGAAGTAGCTAAGGCTCTTTTTTTGAAACCAGACCAACATAAAGTTGTTTTGCTTCGCCGTGACAAAGCAAAAGTATTTATATTTTATTGCTGGAATGTTACAGAATCATGCAGAAAAATTACATAATCTCCACATCGCTTTTGAGAAGCAAGGATATCTGCGTATCGGCAAAGGTGTTCCGAATAAGTGTATGACGCTTCTGCTGAGTCGGAGCTGTCGATTCAATTAACCTGCTGAGAATGCGGAAACAACAGGCCCGAAAGGCCTCTGGAAATGGCTTTTTCTGGCTGACAGGGGTTAATATTTCACCACCGACTGCGTGTAAACCCGGTCGTTGATCCTGATTTGCAGAAAATACAGGCCAGCGGCTTCAGGAAGGGCCAGTGCCGTGCCCGGGGCCACGCCAGGATAGGTCAAAAGGGTTTGTCCCTGGAGATTACAGAACGTCACCTCTGCCTCCTGCCCGCGCCAGTCCACCACTACCTGGCCTTGGGTCGGATTGGGAGAAATACGCAACCCCAGTACTTCGGGTGCCCGGAGGCTGGTGCTCATTACGACTTGTATGGTGTGGGTGAGGGTATCGCCAAAAGGCTGCCCGTTCCGGTGCATTCTCCAGTGGGTGGTGTGGGTGCCGGGCTGGTTGGGGGCCGTGAGGTTCAGGTCGAAGGTGATGGGCCGCCCCCGGAAAATGCCGCCATAGATGGGAATTTCGTTGGTGGTGTCGTTAATCGCGCCACCCTGGAGGCTGATTTGCACCGGGTTGCTGCTCACCTGTTGCAGGGAAATGCCCAAAGCATTGGTCCAGGAGAGGTTCCCGTGGTTTCGCACCGTGATTTGCGCTGGCACAGGAAGTCCCGCCACCATCGTATCCGGAAGGCTCTGCTTGAGAAAAAGGCTGCTCAGCTCCGGGCGATTGTTGAAGCTGGCCGCTCCGGCTGCTGTTGTGCGAATATACTCGTAGGGGTCGCCTGTGGTGGACCAAAGATCTGTATTCGGGTTGTTGTTGATCAGGTAATTGGTGTCGGGCGAGGCAGCATAGATGCCGGTGCCTTCGTCGTACTCGTTCCAGCTCTCGACATATACGAGGTTAAAGGTGGTATCTACCTGGCTCCAGGCATCGGTATAATGGATCCCCCCTGCCCGTGGCAGGAAATCGCCGGGATTGCGCACATTTTGATCCCAGTACCCTCCTTTGACCTGCACAGTTTTTCTGCCGTTAAAGGTGTTGCTCTGGAAGTAGGTGTTGATTTCAAACAGGGGAACGCGCTCGTCGGTAAAGGTGAAGGTAGGATTGTTCAGCGCAGGGGTGATCATGTATATGCCTTGCTGAAAGTCGGGGTAGCTGGCAAATGCAGTAGCCAGGCGGCTCTCCAGGTCGCTCCGTGTGAATTGGTTAACGTTGTCAAAATTGAGAAACAGGTGCCACGTTGACAGAATGAGCTTGTCGTCGATCCTGGCCAGGTAACTTGAGGCAAACGAATCCGGATTGCGCTGGAAATATTGGGTGTAAAACCGCTCATACTGCTCAACGAAGGCGTCTTTTCCTGCGGCGGCACCGAGGTCAACTTTGGGCTCGTTGATCCAGGTGATCAGGGGGTCCAGAAAAGGAGCCACCTTGGGCACATCATACCCTTCGGCACGAAGTTCATGCAGGGCGGCAAAAAACAACTCCCGACGGATCTCCGCATCATCGATGAGGTGAACATACAGCACATCAATGTTGGCCATCATCACCTGCTTGATTTGGGTTCGCCACCAGGGTGTCAGGCCCGTCCAGTTGGGCCGCCCTTCCAGTGGAAGCCATGGCCCGCTGAGCTGACCTCCTGTAGAGGCATACCAATGAAAAAAAGTAGCCGCCACCAGCCGGTCCGAAGACTGAAAGGAAGTGGCTGGGGTGAAAAGATCCTGGGCTTGGGCAGGAGCGGTAACAGAAAACAACCCGAGTACAGCCAGGACAAACGACAATCTTTTCATAGGTTTTGGTTCAGGGAATGATGGCGAATGCTGGAAGTTAGGACTTTTTGCAATTGAGCCAGCCGCCGGGAAAATTTTCACGTGAAATCTACCTTCGGATTTATCAGTACGCATCGCCCATTTCAGTCAGTTTTGCCATGGTTCGAAAGTTGCGGGTGGTGGCAGAAACTCCAAGAGTCCGCTCAAGGTAATTGTTGTTTAATCTGGTTAATCCATGAGCCACAGGGCAGTAACAGTAAACGACTTCTCTGGTGACAGAAAAACTATCCGGGTGGAACTCCTGGCTCATGAGCAAGTTGATCTTTTCCTCAGCAGGGTGGCTTTGGAGAAGGGTGAAATGCACCTTCGCCGTATCAGCTTCATGGAATGGATTGCCGGAAAATATCTGTCGTATTTGTAATGGCGTTCGGGCCACAACCACAATGTCCCCACCGAAATGCCTGCCGATCTCATCATGAACAACTGCCTCGACCTGAGAACTGGTGAGAGCTGATCTGGCAATCACATTCCCACTCTGAATATAGGTTTGCACATCAGCAAATCCCGCGTCCACCAGCACCTGGCGCAGTGGCGCCATCAGTACCTTATTTTTGCCTGTCGGCATCAGGCCACGAAGGAGGATAATGTAGGGTTGCATGTATCTGCCGGGTTTCTATTTAGCCGATTTCATTGCCTTCACTTTTTTGATGGATGAGTCTGCTAATAATTGTTGATACTTCTCACTTTCCATCCTCACAAGTGCGACCTTCCCTTCATGGTTGCTGTGAACCCCGAAGCCATACGTTTTGGGCAAGGGGGAGGCACGGAAACAGGGTTGTCCTTTTGAAAAGAAAGCTGCCCTCCCCTGCTCATAATCTGCTGGTGCCAATTCCTTTCTTTCTGCAAAGACCTGGAAAAAGACATCGTCAGAGGTGTATCGGTAAGGGTTGCTGGCAATTAGTTCATATTGCATTTCCGCCACAGATTTGTTTGCTTTTGCTGGCGGTATTGTTCCACATATGGCTTTGGTGTCTTCGGATACCTCAATAAAGGTGTCAAAGTAGTTGGTGGAGTGCGCTTTCATTTTCTCGTTGTCATTTTCAAATGTGTGGCTTTACGCGGGCACATGCCATCTATCCTGTGGCTACTCAGCACGATCTTTCAACCTACAACATTATCCCTCTCCGCCCAAGCTCTGCTTGCAGAAACGCTTCCCGGCCAGGCGGTTTCGTGGATATTCTTGTGAATCTCCCGCCGCTCATGCCGCCAAGATGAGGCCAGTTGTGTATCTTTGGACTTGCAAAACGACCATTCTATGCAGCTACTCGACGGCAAACAGGTTTCCCTGACCATCAAAGACGAACTTCGCGCCGAAGTAAAAGGCCTGCTCGCCCAGGGCCAGCGCCCTCCCCACCTCGCTGTGGTTCTCGTCGGCGACGACCCAGCCTCCCGCACCTACGTGCGCGGCAAGCTCGAAGCCTGCGAATATGTCGGCTACAGCTCCACCCTCAAGCGATTGCCCGCTTCCATCACCGAAGACCAGCTCAAATCCCAGATCCGGCGCTTCAACGAAGACCCCGATGTGGATGGCATCATCGTCCAGATGCCCCTGCCCGATCACATCACCCCGCAACTGGTGACCCAAACCATCCTGCCCACCAAAGACGTGGATGGCTTCCATCCTGAAAATGTGGGCCTCATGACCCTCAACTTCCCCTGCCTGCTGCCTGCCACCCCGGCAGGGATCCTGGAGTTGCTGGCCCGCTATCATATCCCCACCAAAGGCAAGCATTGCGTAGTGGTGGGCCGCAGCCGGATTGTGGGCCGACCCACTTCTATCATGATGTCGCGGGGCGGCAGCCCCGGTGAAGCCACCGTGACGCTCTGCCACAAATACACCCCGCCCGAAATGCTCCGCGAAATTTGCCCCCAGGCAGACATTGTCATCGTGGCAGTTGGCAAGCCCAACCTGATTACCGCCGACATGATCAAGGAGGGCGCCGTGGTGGTCGATGTCGGCATTAACCGCATCGAAGATCCCACCCGCAAAACAGGCTTCCGCCTCGTGGGGGATGTGGACTTTGAAGGCGTTTCGAAAAAAGCGAGCTTCATCACGCCAGTGCCCGGCGGCGTGGGGCCCATGACAGTTGCCATGCTCCTCAAAAACACGCTCGAAGCCTTCCGTCAATCGCTTTGACCAGCTCTCCGGGTTTTCGATCTTGAACTAAATAGCCCCGCAGCCGCCTCCCGCAGAACCCTTCAATCTCTTCGCCATGCCAGCTTTTCCTGTCCTTAACCTCCAAGCCTGGATCGACGAGCACCGCCATTTGCTCAAGCCTCCTGTTGGCAACAAAGTCGTTTACCCCCACACCGATAATTTCATCATCATGGTGGTGGCCGGGCCGAACCAGCGCGACGACTACCACTACAATGAAACGGAGGAGTTTTTCTACATGATTGAAGGGGAAATGACCCTCCACATCCAGGAAAATGGCCAGCCTGTGGCGATTCCCCTGAAAGCCGGAGAGATTTTCCTTCTTCCTGCCAAGGTGCCCCACTCTCCGCGCCGCGCGGCCGGGTCCATCGGGCTCGTGATTGAGCGCAACCGCGACGCAGGCATGAAGGACGGCCTCCTCTGGTTTTGCCGAAACTGTAACAACCAGCTTAACGAGCAATATTTTGTGCTGGAAAACATAGAAACCCAGCTCAAGGCCGCCATTCAGGCGTTTTATGCCTCCGAAGACCTTCGCACCTGCAAACAGTGCGGCACCGTGATGCCCACCCCCGGCAGTTGATCTTGTTTCCTCCGCCCCACGCGATCTCAAGCCCCACACATGAACCTGCTTTCCGCCGACCAGCTTTCTAAAGCCTACTCCGACAAAGTCCTCTTTTCAGGCATCTCGTTCGGCATCGACCAGGGGCAAAAAATCGCCTTGATTGGCGTCAACGGCAGCGGAAAATCCACGCTGCTCAAGATGGTGGCGGGCCTGGAATCCGCCGACTCCGGTACCATCAGCTACCGAAAGGGCCTGCGCCTGGCCTACCTGGCCCAGGAACCTAATCTCCCGCTTGCAGCTACTGTGGAAGAGGTCCTGTTTCAGAGCGATGTGCCCGAACTCAAACTGCTCCGCCAGTACGAGCACCTCAATGCCCGCGCTGCCTCCGACCCGAAAGCTGCCGAAGAACTCAGTCATGTGATGATGGCCATCGACGAGGCGCATGCCTGGGATTATGAGGTCAAAATCAGGCAAATACTCGGGCGCCTCGAAGTCGATTTTCTCGACAGAACCATCGCAGAGCTGTCAGGCGGGCAGCGCAAGCGCGTGGCCCTCGCCCAGGCCCTTATCGGCGAACCCGAGCTGCTCATCATGGACGAACCCACCAACCACCTCGACCTTGATTCCATCGAGTGGCTGGAACAATTCCTCGCCACTGCCAAGCAGAGCCTCCTGCTCGTGACCCACGACCGCTATTTTCTCGATTCCATCACCAACGAAATCTTTGAGCTGAATGGCAGCGAACTGCATCGCTACCAGGGAAATTATGCCTTTTACCTCGAAAAGAAAGAGGAGCGCGAGCTCAACCGCATGACCGAGGCCGACCGCGCCAAAAGCCTGTTCAGGACCGAGCTGGAATGGCTCCGCCGTTCGCCAAAAGCCCGCACCACCAAGTCGAAATCACGGATCGATGCGGCCCACGTGCTCGGTGAGCGCGCTCGGTACAAGCCCGACAACCAGGAGGTTTCCCTTCAGGTGGCAGGCAGGCGAATCGGCGGTAAAGTGCTGGAAATCAAAAATCTGAAAAAATCATTCGGCAGCATCCCCATCCTTGACAATTTTACCTACACCTTTAACCGCCGCGACAGAATCGGGATCGTGGGGCCGAATGGGGTGGGGAAAACGACCTTCCTGAAAATGCTGCTCGATGAAGAACCGATCGACTCGGGGAAGATTCGCTGGGGAGAGACCATCGTTACAGGCCATTACCGCCAGGAAGGGCTTGTGCTGAAGGAGAACATGCGGGTGATCGAAGTGGTGACCGAAGCTGCGGAAATCGTGGAAATGAGCAAGAGTCAAACGCTCTCTGCTGCGCAATTGCTTGAGCATTTTCTCTTTCCCCGACACCGTCACAGCAGCTTTGTTTCTACCCTGAGCGGGGGCGAAAGACGCCGCCTGCACCTGCTCCGCATCCTGATGACGAACCCCAACTTCCTCATCCTCGACGAACCCACCAACGACCTCGACCTCGTCACCCTGCGACGGCTGGAGGAATTTTTGACTGATTTTGAAGGTTGCCTGCTGGTGGTTACCCACGACCGCTTTTTCATGGACCGGCTCGTGGACCACATGTTCGTTTTTCAGGGCGGCGGTCAAATCAAAGATTTCCCCGGCAGCTACTCGCAATACCGCGAATGGGAGGCCGCTCAGCAAGCATTGAAAGCCACAATAGCTGTGGCTGCGATGCCTGAAAACGTCGCCGAAAAAAACGCCAACCGCACCCGCAAACTTAGTTTTAAAGAACAGCGCGAACTCGAACAGCTCACCACAGACATCGAAGAGATGGAGCGAAGAGCCGCAGAGCTGCGTCATCTCGTTGCCTCAGGCGGCAGCGATTACCAGGCCCTCCAGGCCTGGGCAGCAGAGCTCCACAGCCTCGAGTCAAGCCTCGAAGCCAAAAGCGACCGCTGGCTGGAGCTCAGCGAGGTATAACACGTGCCCCTAAATCGACAGGTCCGGAGGTCGTTCCCGACTTCCGGACCTGTTCTGTTTCGGGACAAGCGGCATTGCTATTCCACCTGCACCTTCTCCTGTCCTGTTCTGGTGCCCGCATGATAGCGAAGCAGGTACATGCCCGCCGGGAGGTCGAGGCGGATGTCCCACCGCTGGAGCCCAGCCGGGAGGGTTCTGGTTTCCTGCATCACTTGCCTTCCCATCAGGTCGGAGAGGCTGAGGGTGACCGGCATCGTGGATGGCAAATCGGCCTCCACAGTGAATTGCCCGCTGTTGGGGTTAGGAAACACTTTTACCGACAAAGGCAGTTTGCCGGGATCCACCTTCACCCCCTGCTGCACAAAGAAGGTCTCGTCTGGCAGCAGCGGGATCGTCTCGCGGTTGAGGGCGCTGTCGTAGGCCACGGTGTAGAGTTCGTAGGTGTTGCCGCCCATCACGTCCAGTTCAAAGGAGCTGTAGCTGAGGTTCACCGCAGCGTGCTGCCAGCGGTCGCCGTTGATGCGCATACGCACATCCACGTGCCGGATGCCCGAACCGATGTCGGTTCCGCTCCAGCTCACCTGCACCGGGGTCTGGAAAACGGTGTCGGGCAGGGCATCGACCTGGCTTTCGGGGTCGTGGTTGTCTGCTGTCAGGATCCAGGGCGCCGTGATGATGGGGTCGTTGAAGTCGAAGTAAATGGCGGCTTCATTCCAGATGGTGCGGCCTGTGGAGAGGGTGTCGTGGGGGAGGATGTCGAAAAATACAGATCCCTGTCCGGTGAGCGTATCCACGTTGGGTGGCAGAAATCCTGCAAGAGGGTCGGTCATGGGAAGCACGGTGGCGGTGTCCAGGCCGGTGAGGGTCCAGACGAGCTCGCCGGTGGCGTGGTTGAGGGCCACGTGCACGTTCACAAGCGCCGGGGTAAAGGGCCGCAGGTCGTAGTTGACGTCCATGGAGCGGCGCCCTGCCGGGAAGGGGAAGAAGGTGTCGGCGATGGCGAATCCCTTCAGTTCGAGGGTGTTGAGGTCGAACACCGAAGCGTCGAGCGTGTCGCGGATGATGACCAGCTTGGCGGGGGCAGTGGCAGAGGGTTCATTTTCGAAGCGGATCATGTAGGGAAAGCGTCGCTGGGTACTGAGCCAGCCGAGACCGCCCTGGCCTGTAAGGCCGGTTTTGTCGTTCGGGTCGCTCGATTGCACGAAGCTGCCGCCTTTGTTGTCCTTGTCCTCAGGGGTGAAGCAATCTTCGAGGGTTTCCCCGAGCGACTTGGCTGTCAGCATGTTATCAATCAATTCTGCAACCGCCCTGCCAGCACCGCCTGTTGTAAAATCGAGGCCGCAGCCTACCACAGTCCCTGCCAGCGCCTCGAGGTAGTCAATTCCCCAGGAAGCTGAGCCAAAATTCGGGTCGTAGGCAGCATCAAAACCCGGAGAAAGCATGAGATCCAGAATTCCATACAGGCACCCTGCAAAAGGAACGGCGCCAATCACGTTGGAAAAAATGTCGTCAAGGCATTCGCCGACATAGTACTTCAGCGGGGAGCCATACAGCGGTTCTCCGGCCCAGGCCCGCATGTAGTAGTCGCCAGACTGTTCACCCTTAACCACAAACCGGATGAGCCTGGAGCTTCCGGCAGCAATTTTGGGAACCACAAATACATATGCTTTTCCGACAAAGGGTTCGCCGAGAATGGTATCCACCTCTACGAATTCAGGAATGCTGTCGAAGGCAGGGTCGGAAAAATCGATTATTTCAATTTTCTCATATTCAATGCTCATCACCTCCACATTTTCCGAAACGGCCAGCCAGATCGGAACACCGTGGGCGTCGATGTTGCCTGTGTTTCCAAAGCTAATGTAGCAGGAGGTGGGAATACGGCTGGTGATAACAGCCGGTGCCAGCACATCTGCCCAGTGCTCGGGATCCGATCCCGGAAGGATAAAAAAGCCATCTTCAATTACCAGGGTGGTATCACCCGGGATGTTGAGAACGATGTCCCATTCTCCAAGGGGCGCGCCCCGCAGGTCAAACGTGGTTTCCAGCCTGGAATTGGCGTATATCACAGTGGAACTGTCATACGGAATCATATCCGGCTGACCAGCCTTTCTGAGATAGACCCAGGATCCGGGGCGAATGTCGTAGGCGTTGATGGTAAGTGTCACGTCGCCTGTGTTGCCTGCCTCCTTGGGGAAATAGGATTCCAGGCGGTTGGCTTCTGCCTGAACGGGGTAAGTAAATTTGGCGAGATACGGGTGCGATTTTCCCCCGAGGGTTTGAAAGGTGCCGCCAACAAACAGGGTGGAATCGATGTATGCCGTGGCATAAGCAGCATTGATGTCAACGGGAAAGCGCTCCTGAATCACTGAAGAAAACCCTCCTACGGAAGCCAGACCTGAAGCAGGGGCACCATTGATGGAAGTGTACCCCCCGCCAATGAGCACCCTGTCGCTGATCGGCTGAACCAGGCTAATGCTGTTCCCTGTAATGCCCGGATCCCATTCAAGAGCTTCCCCGAGCGCCGGATCCACTGCGGCAACGCGGTTGCGGGCAACTCCCCTCACCGAGCCGAAAGGCCCGGCCAGGTACACCCGATCCGACTGCGCTTCCACAACCGTCACCTGAGAGAAGAGGAGAACATCCAGCTGAGGGTCCCAGTCCATCAGGTCCCCCTGCAAATTGAAGGCACCCGCCTTGTTGCGAACCTGCCCGTTGAGCTGGTCAAATGCACCGACTACATACAGCAGAGAATCGTCCCAGCTGAGTTCCATCACCCTGGCATTTGGCGCTCCGTTGAATGGCTGCAACTGCCCCAGGGTATCCACCACAACGAGGTAAGGCGCTGGCTGGCCATTGACCGTTGTAAATTCTCCCCCGATGTAGATGTCTCCGGTTCGGGTGTTTTGTTTAATGCAATTCACCTGCCCATTGAAGGTAACGGAGAAATTGGCCAGCTCAATTCCGGCGCTTCCGTCAAATGCTTTCACATGCCGTTGAGTGGTTCCGTCGTACCCGACGAGGTACACCACGTTCCGGAGCGGGTCTGCGACCAGTTTGCTGATCACAAGCAGGCCATGGGTGGGAGCCCAGGGCAGCATGGCTCCTGTTAGCATGTCAATGGCCAGAACCCCGTCCCTGGGCTCGCTGTTAACCATGTAAAATTCTCCTCCCACGAGCAGGTTCGACCCCTGCGGCAAAAACTTGCGCGGCGTCCAGTCGGCACCCAGCTTCCAGGGGGTAATCGCACCGGTGAGGGGGTTCATCCTGGCAGTATAGGGCGTGGCAACGGATCCGATTTGATTAAATTCCCCACCAAGAAGAATAGTATCCTCATGAAAAGCTATGGCAAATACCTCATCGTTCGGTGCCGGGTCGGCAGGCATTAGCTGTCCGTTGGTGGAAAGCAAGGCCGCATTCTGGCGAACCTGGCCGTCCACAGATCCAAAAGCTCCCACTACCCAAAAGAGGCTGTCATCTATCCAGCTCACGCCGTTAACCCGAGGCCCGAACCCACCCACATTGGGAGCAAAAGGGAGGACTTCCTGGGTGGTGGTATTCATCAAAAAAACACGGCCTCGCGGTGCAGCCTGCAGACCCGTAAACGCTCCCCCGATAGCCAACGACTGAGGGCTTGCAACGGCAATCGACAGGACAGCAGCGTCTGGCTCGGGCTTCCAGAAGGGAAACGGTTGGCCGGTGTTCAGGCTAATCATCGCAAGGCGGGGCAGGTTGTTTCCGCCGATCTGGGTAAAATCTCCACCAAGAATAATGGTGTCACCCAGCAAGGCCAGGCTTCGGACGGTGCCATTCACGCTGCCCGACCAAGCGCTGAGCTGGTTACCAGCAAGGTCCCATAGCGCCACGCGCTCTCTCGGCTGCCCGCCAATACTGGTGAAACTACCTCCCAAAACCAGGGAGTTGCCGGTCACCGCCATGGCTTCAATGCCGGAATTAAGGTTTGGGTCCAGTGGCTGGATGGCCAGCGAGTTGTTCAGGGCAAATAAATAGTTTCTCGTCGTGGCTTCCATGCACACAAAATTGCCACCTGCCAGGACTTGGGTGCCTTGTGTTGCCAGGCATTGCACATCGTTGTTGGGGCTGGGGTTCCAGGCAAGCAAAGTGCTCGTACCCAGATCAATGGCTGCCAGCCGCTGGCGGCTTTGGCCCATCAGCGTGGTGAAGCTGCCCCCCACCAGTAAGGTGTCATTCAGAATTGCGAGGGTTTGCACCTGGTTGTCGGCATTTGCGAGCCAAGGGTCCACAATTTCTGTATTCAATTGCACTGCCCCCAACCGCTGGCGGCTCATCCCCCCGATTTGCGAAAAGATCCCGCCCAAATACAAATTGTTTCCCACGACCAGCCCGGTGAGCACGTTGCCATTTACCGCTAAATTGAAATTATCCAGGGTGCCAGTGCCGCTGCCGGGGGTAATTATTGCCAATCGCTGGCGGGTACTGCCATTCACCGTTGTGAATGCGCCCATGGCCACCACCTTTCCGTTCCACACAGCAACCTGGTTCACAGCGCCGTTAATAATCGGTGCCCAGGCCGTGAGGGATAAAGCAGGTAGTGAAAAAGAAGCCATTCTTTCCCTCGTTTGGCTGCCAGCCAGGGTGAATGTTCCCCCCACTATCAGGGTATTGTTCAAGATTACCATCGACTCCACCGACCCGCTTAGATCAGGGTTCCAGGCCAGGAGGGTTTGGGTGGTGAGCTTGATTGCTGCAAGGCGGCCTTTGGGCTGTCCGTCCACCGTGGTAAACGTGCCGCCAAAAAAGAGGGTGTCATTTTTCAGGGCCAGGGTGGTCACGGTGCCATTCGTGATGAGGCTGAGGGTTGTGTCCACCTCGCCGCTGGCGCTGATGTGGAGGAGATGCCGCTGGTTGATTCCCATCACCTGCGTGAATCCGCCCCCCACAAACCAGCCCCCGTTGCCGTCCGGGATCACAGTTTGAACCGCACTGTTGAGGTCAGGAAACTGCGCATCTGCCCGCTGAGACAGGCTGCCGAATCTGGCCAGCTGACTCGTGTACAAGCCATTTGTTCCGGAAAAAGACCCTCCTGCCAGCAATTGACCATTGTTCCACAGAACTTGCTTTACTTCTCCGTTTATGGGGCCAACGACAGGCACACTCAGTCCCTGGCTTTTGGTAACCACCCCCAGCCTTGGCTGTGCATCTGTGCCAAGCCGGCTGAACGAACCGCCGATTGCCACTCTGCTCCCCATTGACTCCACCGATTGAATCACGCCGTCGGCTTGGGGATTCCAGGGGAGTAAACCGTTAGTGGGAAGATACATGGCGGCTCCTCTTCCTCTCGCCAGCCCGTTTACCTGGGTGAAGGCACCAACGAAAAAAATGGTGTCGCCAACGAGTTCAAGGCCATGAACTGTATTGTTGACCAGAGGCTGGAAGCCTGGGTCAAGGCTCAGGTTGGGGAGAATATGCGCAATTTTGTTTCGGGTGCTGTCGCCGATTTTGGTAAAGCTCCCTGCCATGAACCAGCCGCCAGACCCGTCCGGGATGATGGCTTCCACAGTGCCATTCGCCGCGGAGAGAAGCGGATCCGGCAAATCGGAATTGGGGGAAACCGCCGCCGCATTTCCTGTAAAAAAGCTCACCTGGCCCGAAAAGGAGCCTGCCACCGCCAAAGTATCTCCTTTCCGGGCGAATGTGCGAACCGCTCCCAGGGAAACGGACTTGAAGCGTTTCAGGGCTCCTGTTCCTGGATTGAACAGGGCCATGCCAGGCTGTTCCCTTCCAGCTACGCGGGTGAAAGAACCTCCTGCGAGCAATCCCTCAGGCAGTACTTCCAGGCTGATGACGGGTCCGTTAAGCTGGGGGTTGAAGGAACTCAGGCTCCCGGAAGGAAGAAGAACGGCACCTAAATAGCGAATGGGTTGGTTGTTGACGGTGGTGAAGACGCCACCAAAAAACAGCGAATCATCCACCAGGGCAAGGGCATCCACGCGGTTGTTAACATTCACCACGAAGTTGGGATCGATCAGCAAATTGGGCAGAATGTGGACAAGATTGGCGGCGGGTTGCTGGTTTACCTCGGAAAACTCCCCCCCGATATACCAACCGCCATTACCATCGGCAATCATGGCGTGCACCTCCCCGTCGATATTGGGAAAGTCAAGGTTGGGGATGGAGGAACCAGCACCATAAAGCGCCCCGCCGCCGGTGTAGTACCCCGCCCGGTTAAAGCCGCCCCCGATATAGAGTGTGCTGCCCTTGCGGTCCATGTCAAAGACAGGCCCATCCGGGGTGATGCCCCGGGGCAACAAGTCGATTTGACCGGTCGCGAAGAACGGCCACAGAAAGGCCCATAGAAGCCAGTTTCGTCTCATGATGTTTCAAGCGTTAGACCGCCAAAGGGCTTGGCTGGCAGAAGTGTGTTAGGCGAAAAGTCAGGTTTGAGAAGGTAGTTTCCTTCACCCTTTGGGGTGATATTTGCAGTGTAAGGCAGCACTAACCCGCTTGAAAAATTGAGCAACCTGGTTGAAAAGAGCTTTTCATCAGAGGGATTTAGCGGGTAGAGTTTTTTTCTTTGATCCGCGAATCTTTACTTGTCGCGAAGGCCAGGATCGACGACAGTTTGCTACCGCCTCAGCCTTCTCAAATCTGACTTCCGACTTGCCCATGCCATACCTCCTCTGCCAGGATTCCCAAACTACATTCTCATTGGACAGCCCAATCTGGCGAAGCCACACAGGCGGTTTGCTCGACCTGGTGCACGAGGGCTCCTTCGACCCGCAGGAGGTCGCCCGGCGGCCTTCCAGCCTGTGGCGATACCACGAGGCGCTCCCGGGCGGAGACCTGCCCTATAAAGTGAGCTTTTCTGAAGGCATGACTCCCCTCACATCACTTTCCGTTGGGAAGAAAAACCTCCACGTCAAGCTCGATTATCTCTTTCCTTCAGGCTCCTACAAAGACCGCGGTGCCACTGTTCTGCTCACCCAGGCCCGTGCGCTTGGGATTTCCTCGGTGGTGCAGGACAGCAGCGGCAATGCTGGTGCTGCCGTGGCTACCTATGCCGCCCTCGCGGGCATTGAATGCGATATTTTCGTTCCGGCAGATACTTCGCCTGCCAAGCTGCATCAGATGAAGGCCGTGGGCGCACACCTGCATCTCGTGCCCGGGACCAGAGAAGATACTGCCGCTGCGGCCTTTGCAGCCGCGCAGGAGCAGTATTATGCCAGCCATGTCTGGAACCCCTTTTTCTTCCATGGCACCAAAACATTTGCCTACGAAATCGCAGAGCAGCTCGGCTGGAATGCCCCCGACACCCTCGTGCTGCCTGCCGGAAACGGCACCCTGCTTATTGGAGCCTGGATCGGCTTCCAGGATTTGCTGAGAATGGGCATCATTCGCCACATGCCCAGGCTCATCGGCATTCAGGCGGTCCGATGTGAACCTCTCACCCAGGCCTGGATAAATGGTGGCGACCTCGCTCACCCCGTATCAAGCCAGCCCACCCTCGCGGAAGGCATTGCCATTGCCGAGCCGAGGCGGGCAGCTCAGATGCTGGACTATGTGCGCCAAAGCCAGGGGCAGTTTCTTTCGGTGGAGGAGGAAGAAATCGAAGAAACCCTGCGATGGCTCCTGAAACAAGGGTACTTTGTGGAACCAACCAGTGCCGCTGTCATGGCAGGGGCGATTCGTTATCTCGGTCAGGCAGAAAAAGATGAGCAGGTTGTGACAGTTCTGACCGGCCATGGGCTCAAAGCGAGCGAAAAAATTGCGAAATTATTCAAAGAAAACCCGTGACGGCACCCAGCGTTTGGCCCAACCCTGCGTCTTGATGCCGAAACTCAACTCCCCATGGCTGCCAGGGTGATTCCTTTCTCGGAAGCACATATGATTGACGGCTGTCGTCGCCACGATCGCAACTGCCAGCGGCAGTTGTACGAAAGCTATTTCCAAACCATGAGCTGGCTCTGTTTGCGCTATCTCAAGGATCCGGATCTGGTCGAAGACATCGTGCATGAAGGTTTCCTGAAAGTGTTTCAGCGCATAGACTCTTTCGAAGGAAAGGGCTCTCTCGAAGGCTGGGTTAAGCGGATCATGGTCAATTGCTGCCTCGATCATCTCCGCAAAACCAAACGCATGCCCACCCAGGTGGAGCTGGATCAGATCGCAGAGCCCGCCTCCTCGCTCTCAGGGCAATCGAGCTTGGAAGCAGATCAGATCATGGACGTTGTGAACTCCCTCAGCCCCCTGCTGCGGGTGGTATTTCAAATGAACGTGGTGGAAGGTTACCCCCACAAAGACATTGCAGAACAGCTTGGCATCCAGGAAAGCACATCAAGGGCCTATTTGACCGAGGCTAAAAAGAAATTGAGAACTGCCCTGAACCGTTTGGGGTGGGAACAGGAAAAACGAATGGGACATGTCTAGCTGGAAAGAACAAATACGACGTGAAATGCAGCCTCCTGCCAGTTATCGCCCCCAGCCCGACTGGGGCCGGATGGCTGCGATGCTGGATGATGCGGCTTTGGCCCGGCGCCGCCGATGGGTTTGGCTGCTGGTTGCCTGTCTGGGAGGTCTCTCCCTGCTCGGCGCAGGTCTCGCCGGTTGGGCCGGGAAGTCCTTGCCAAGGCAGTATGCCTTTTTTCTGCGTCAGGGAGCAACACCTGTCCAGAACTCCTCGCCCGTATCAGGCGATGAAGGGCAATCTTCCATCAATATCCCTGAGCTTCCGGCCAAGGCCCGCCCGAGTGCTCCTGTCAAATCTGCCGCTGTGGTCGCCCCACAAGCTCCAACACTGCTCAGCCATCATGCAGCTTCCGGTAATCATGCCTCCGAAACCTTGGTCTCCTCCAACACCACCAGCCTATCGAAATCAGCCTTACCCGTCAACGCATTTTCTCAGATCAACACAGCAACTTCTCTTTCTCCTTGCCTGAATCCAAGCGCGGTCATCGCTGAGATTCCCGCCCCGCCTTCCAGGCAACTGCGCCGCTGGTCGGTTTCGCTTCGCGGCCAGTTGCTGGAGCCGCTGGCAAGCGGGGTTACCAATGCCGAAGGCCAGATCGTGTTTGAGGAGGGCTACGGAAGCCAGCCCGGCGGTTCGCTGGGACTCCATTATGTACTTGGCCGCGGCTGGGAACTACAGGCCGGTCTTGGTATGCAAGCCGTGTGGTATCCCATTTCCAAAAACAGCCTGTCCCCGGATCAGTATGCCGACATCTGGGGCAAAGCCCTGGGTCTGAGTGTTGGGGCCAGGAAAGACCTGCTCTCGTTTGACCGATTGCATGTGTTTGCCAGTGCCATGGCTGGGTTTCAGCAGCAAGAAGTTGATTTGACCACCTTCACCTACCTCCCTGCCGACAATAGCAGTGACCCGCATCAGCTCTGGAAATTCAGGAAAGACCTTCCGGCTTCGGCGGTGGTTACCATGGAAGAGGCACGGCGGCAGGTAGCAACTGGTTCTGCGGGCATTGGCCTGAGGTGGAATTTGACCGGGCGACTGGCCATTTTTGCTCAGAGCCAGGTCCACCGTCAACTGGTAGTCTCTGAAACAAACAATGTCGCGCTTCAGCAGCAACCTGGCTGGATGCTCGATCACGGGGCAGGCATTCAGGTTTACTGGTAGGCGAATACGATTTCGGTGAAAATTGCGCAAAGGGCCTGAATAGGACTTTTTAGAAATTGAGAATTCATTATCTCATTGATAATGAGCCTTTTTGCTTAAGATTTTCTTCGTGTGCGAAGAAAAAAACCGAGCAAAACAATGCAGTCAAGCCGTTGAAATGAAAAATTCGCTATTATCTTCAGAAAAATAGCGTTACCTTTGTGTCGATTTAATTCACATCCCTTCCCGAGTTCCTGTTGTGGCGCTATGAGAGGCTACCCTAGGTGGGAATCAGCGAAGGTAACCTCATCATATGACCACATTTTCTTCGCTGGGCTTGCAGTCCGGCATCCTTGAAGCCATCGCTGAGCTTGGCTTCGAAATCCCCACGCCTATTCAGGCTGAGGCAATCCCTATTATTCTTGAGTCTGAGAACGACCTGATCGCTCTGGCCCAAACTGGCACCGGCAAGACGGCTGCCTTTGGCCTGCCAATGCTCCAGAAGATTCAGCCTGAGCAAGTTCGTCCCCAGGCATTGATCCTTTCTCCGACCCGCGAGCTGGCCATCCAGATCACCAAAGACCTCGAAACCTACGGCAAAAAATTGCCCGCGATCAGGTCGGTGGCAGTGTATGGTGGTGCCAGCATCGTTCCGCAAATGCAGGCCCTGCGTCGTGGCGTCCACATCGTGGTAGCTACACCGGGCCGCGCCGTTGACCTTATTCACAGGGGGGCTCTCGATTTGGCCAACATTCGTTTCGTTGTGCTCGATGAAGCCGATGAAATGTTGAACATGGGCTTTCAGCAGGATTTGACCACAATCCTTTCTGAAACACCCTCTGCCCGCCAAACGCTGCTTTTCTCCGCCACCATGGCTCCGGAAATCCAGCGTATCGCAGCCGATTACATGCACAAGCCTCGCGAAATTTCCGTAGGTGCCCGCAACTCCGGCTCGGTTAACGTTACCCACGAATTCTACCAGGTGCAGGCGCGTGACCGTTACGAAGCCCTTAAGCGCATCGTGGCCATGGTTCCCAATTTTTACGGAATCATTTTCTGCCGCACCCGCCGCGAAACCAACGACATTGCCCGCAAACTGTCTGTGGACGGCTTCCCAGCCGACGCCATCAACGGTGACCTTTCTCAGTCACAGCGCGATGAAGTGATGGATGCCTTCCGCGACAAGCGCATCACCATGATGATTGCTACCGACGTTGCAGCCCGTGGCATCGACGTGAACAACCTGACCCACGTTGTCAACTACGAACTTCCCGACGAGCTCGAATCCTATATTCACCGCAGTGGCCGCACAGGCCGCGCCGGAAACACCGGGATCTCAATCTCGATTATTCACAAGCGGGAATTCCACAAGATCAAATCCCTCGAAAAGGTTACCCGGCAGCGTTTTGTTAAGAAGCTGGTGCCCAGTGGCCAGGAGCTTTGTGAGGTTCGGATGATATCTCTTATCGACGATATCGTGAAAGAGCAGCCCGACCAGACCCTCCTCGCCCCCTACATGGCGCGGATCCACGACAAGCTCGACCACATGTCTAAAGAGGAGCTGACCGGCAAACTGCTTTCGCTCGAATTTCACAAGATGCTGAGCGAATACAAATCTGCCCCGGACCTCAACGAAGAGGCAGTAGTGAAGCGGGAAGACCGCAACGGCAGACAGCAGGTGAGCTTTGTTCCTTACCAGATCAACATCGGTTCGCAGCACCAGCTCAACCCAGCCCGGCTCATGGGTCTGATCAACCAGGAACTCCCAATGCGCCTTCGGTTTGGCCGCATCGACATCCACCCAAGGAAAGCGTTTTTTGAACTGGAACAATATAACGGTCTCGACCTTCCCCGCCTGATGGCTAGTGCAGACTTTGACGGAACACCCCTCACAGTAAGCAAAGCCGAAGCCATGGAAGCTCCTGTGTATGACCGCAAAAAGCCCCGCAGCCGCGATGGTGGTAGCCGTGAGAGTGGAGGCCGTGATTATGGCAGCCGCGATAACAACGGCAAGGAGCCTTTTTACGCCAAGAATTTTGGAGAAGGAACCCCAAAGGATTCTACCCAGGGCAAAAAGCGCTACCCCAAGCGCAAAGCCGCTGAGAGATAGTCTTTCTCCTGCATGCTACGAACTATCAGGTCAGACCTCACCGGTCTGACCTTCTTTTTTGTGCTCTTTTCCAGGCGAAGCCTGCGGCTAACAGGCCTCCCAGCGCTCCGACCAGGATCCAGGGCCAGACAGGTCTTTCTTCGTGTGGAGATTCTTCCACGTTCAGGCGGGTGTTCACAGGCTGGCCAAGCAGAACCTGCTCATGGCCGCCAACCCAGGTTATCACCAGTGAGTCCACAATTTCTGCTTCTCCCAGCCCGATATGTGCGATGCTGCTGTTCTGCGACATGTGGGTGGAGCCGCCGCCGTCAATTTCCCGAAGAAAGGTTTTGCCACCTGCCACCACCTTGATGCGGGCACCCAGACCGTGAAGATCAGACTGCTTGCCCTTCAGCACAATCTGGAGCCAGTTGCCATCGGCCAGGTCATTGCGAAACAGACGAGTGGTGGACGCCACCGGGTAGCCTGGCATCACAGGGGCCTGGTTAATGGTGAGAATATCGAGGTCGCCGTCGTTTTCCAGGTCAAACACCACGGTGCCGCGCCCGATTCCGTAGTCGTTGAGGCCAACGAGGTGGGCCCGGTCGGTGAAGGAGCCGTCTGGATTTTGGTCGAAGTAAAAATCTGCCATTGGAGTGCAGTTGGGATTGAGGTCCCCATTCGCCACAAACAACTCCAGCTCACCATCGTGGTCAAAGTCGGCAAAATTGGCTCCCCAGCTAATTGTAACAAAGGTCATTCCTCGCTCCTTAAGTTCTTCCCGATAGGGTTTGCCGGGGCCTTGGCTCACCATGAAGCGATTGAATCGAATATTGGTAATGAAATAATCGAGCATTCCGTCGTGGTTTATGTCGCCATTAGCGGCCGCCATGGCGTTGATTTTGAGGTCCATGTCAAACTCTTTGCCTACCTCGGTAAAGCGTTCGCGGGGGTGGTCGTTGCGGTAAAGTAAGCTGGGCGTTGCTTTGTAGCCAAAATCGTGGTGCACCAGCAGGTCCAGATCGCCATCATTGTCAAAGTCGGTAAACAACCCGCCAAACCCAAAGCCCCGATGCTTCATACCATAGTCGGTATACACATCTCGGAAGGCTTTTCCACCCTCATTGAGCAGCAGATAACTTTTAGCCGTTTGGTTAGCCCCTACGATGGTGGCATCGTTGATAGAGGTCAATTCGCCCATGTATTCCTGAAAATAGTTTCCCACATACAAATCGGGCCAGCCGTCGGCATTGAAATCGCCAAAACTCGGCCCGGTGCTGAATGAATAGAGCGGAATGAGCCCAAAAGCTTCGGTTGCGTCAGTAAAAGTGCCATCACCATCATTGAGAAAGAACAGGTTGCGGGCGCGGGGAATGATCCTGCCGCTGTCTTTGGCGGTAATGGTGGTAATGAACAGGTCCACCCAGCCATCGCGGTTTACATCTGCCCCGGCCACTCCCTGGGTCACAAAGCGCCGGGTAATTTCCAGCCCTGAACCCTCAAAAACGTTTCTGAATGTGCCGTTTCCCTGGTTCAGGTATAGCTGGTCTTCGTTCATGCCGCCCGTGAGGTAGAGGTCTTCGAAGCCATCGTTGTTGAGGTCGAATACGCAGATTCCTCCGCCAAACATCCCCTCATATACCTGAAACTGATGCTGGATGCCTGCGGCCTCGGTGATGTCGGCGAAGCCTTTGTTCGTGCTGTCGGGTTGCTGGGCATGCAGCACAGAGCCTAACAGGCAGAAAGCGAGCGTCAGGGCAATGGAGATAGGTCTCATGGATTGGGGATAAATGCTGTGGAACCGGCCCGCCAGGGGAGCTGGTTGATATGAGAGGCAATCACCTTACCCGCTTCCAAACCAGCTTCATTGTCTTGCTCGGTGTGAATGCCGCCAAAATGCCGGGATCTGGCAGTTTCCTCCGCTATTTCCCAAAAGCTGTTGAAGGACCTCGCCTTGAACTCTACTTCCCGAAGGCCATCCGGCGGGCGACCAACGTGGGCGCTGTCGGTGAGGGCAAATGGCTCGCCAAACAGCTCCGTCAGCACACCGGCGGAAGCAGCGGCCTGGATAGCATGGCCTGAAGGAAAGGCCGGAAAGGGAGGGTCTGGCCAGAATGATTCCCAGCTCGGGTCGATGTACTGGGGAATAAAGGTGTTGGGCCGCTCCGAAAAGTAATGATATTTCCAGGCCCAGCATTTGATGAAAGCATCCGCAACGGCCATCCCCAGCCTCGCATAGGTTTCTGCCCAGATGATCAGGTCGGGGTTGATTTTTTTCAGAACAGTGGTGGCCAAATAATAGGAATGACCCGGCGGGGTAAAAGTTTCACCAGGGTCGTCTCCCCACCAGATGGCAATTTCCTTTTGGTCCAGTGTCAGGGCCTGCTCGGTTTCATACACTTTTAAATATTGCTTGTAATAGGCCGATCCGGGTGTGCTGTCAAATGGAATCATCCTGGGAACCGGGATTTCGGCGTTTGCCAGCAAAAAGGTCCGGTTCTTCCCCCAAAAGGGATGAAGGGGATTGTGGCTCACTGATTGGGCATACAATGGCGGTTTCCAGGAGCCGGGAAATACTTCTCGGGCAAAGGTTTTGTCAAAATTGCGAAGATAGCCCCGGTGGCCTCCATCGGTTTCCGCCCATGCCGCAATGGCCTTTGCCACGGCCTTTCCAAAAGCGACCGACCGGGCCACAACGGCGGTATCCGGCTGGCTGGCACTGTACTGAGCAAGCACTTCGCTCTCCAGTTTGTCCACTTTCTGCTTGCTGCTGTCGGCGGCCTGGAGGTAAACCGCTCTGAGGATTTCTGCCTGCCCGGCATTGAGTGCCAGCACCCAGTCGTAGGTCTGGCCCGGGTCAACACCTGGCAAAGGGCCAAGGCCCTGAAGGGCTTCTGCTACCGAGCGGTGGCTGGGATGGCCCGGCACGATAGACTCATACATCGTCAGGCCAATATACCCGAGCGCCCGGGAGGCATATGTCGGCGAGTTGGCGGGGGTATGGTGGCTAAGGTCGAGGGTGAGTTCGGCCCATGCACGGGCAACTTCCTGCGGGCTCCTGCTGGGAACTGGTTCCCCGGTGCAGGCTGTCAGCAGGACTATTGGCAGCCAAATGAGGGTACGAATCTTGAACATAGGTCTTGTCACTTTCCAGGGTGAGTGATCTGGTACGCTTGAACAGGGCCTTGGCTAAAGCCAATCAGGAGGCGGCGATCAAGTACTAGCAGGCTGCGCACATCGCCACGTAAAAACAGACCCGACTCCGCTTGTGGAACATACACAAACTTTCCGCCTCCCCCGCCCCGCATCAGCACGCCGTGGTTGGCGTCCATCTTTCCCAGCCTGAGCTTGGCATGGCTGTCATTTCCGCAAAGGAGCACATCCTTCAGGCCGTCGCCATCTGCATCCAAAATCGCAATAGAATGAACTGGTGAGTACTGGGCCTCCATTGGCAAGGCAACTGCCTCCAAAGCCTCCCCCGCACGGTTGAGCAGGATCATCGTGTTGAGGGTGTTGACTTCCAGCCGTTTGGCCTGCTGCAGGGTTTGTTCGCCGAAAATATCCAGGAGGGTTAGACCTGCATAGCTGTCGTAGGAAGGATAGCGTGCCCGCAGGCTGGCCAGTTGCCCGAGCATTTCGTCGCGTGTGAGGTAAGGATAGCTTTTCCCCTGAACATAGAGGGAAAAGAGTGGGTCCACCGAACCGTTTTGGTCAAAATCGTTAAAAAACAGCTCTGCCGGGGCTTCCTTGCCGGCTTTCACCTGGGTATTCAGCCCGAGGTTCCCTGCCACTATATCCACGAATCCGTCGCCATTCAGGTCTTCAACGGCCAGGGAGGTCCACAAGCCCCGAATCTTCTCGCCGAGGTATTTCGTTGTCAGGTCTTGTAGCAATCCTTCCTGCAAACCAAAGACTGTCAGGGGCATCCATTCGCCAACCACCACCAGTTCGTCGCGGCCATCGCGGTTGAGGTCGGCCCAGGCGGCATCGGTGACCATGCCCAATCCCGACATTTCCGGGGCGAGCATGGCCGTTTGCTCGGAAAACCGGCCCTTTCCGTCATTGATCAGCAAGTAGCTGATGGCTGCCTCCGGCCAGCGGCCCGGAACGGCCCCACCTCCCACGAACAGGTCCGGGTGGCCATCGCCATTGGCATCTCCCACTGCTACACAACTGCCCGCCAGTCGGAGAACAGCCAGGTCGGCTTTGGCAAATTCGCCCTTTCCGTTGTTCAGGTACAGCCGATCCACCAGGCGTTCATCCTGCGGCATGAGGTCGTGATAGCCGCCGCTCACAACAAACACATCAAGGTGGCCGTCGGCATTGGCGTCAAAAATGGCGACATCAGCGTCCACTGCGGCGCGGTCCTCTTCCCAGGCAGGCACGGATTTTTGTTGAAAGCGCCCGTTGGCATCCTGGGCAAACCAGTGCATGGCTTCGCCGTGGCCCCCGCCTGCCACAATGTCAATTCTGCCATCTCCGTTCAAGTCGCCCTGGGCCATGGAGGGGCCTTCGAAGCTCAATTCCCGCAGCAGCAAGGCTTGCCGGTCGAAATCCTGCCAGGTACCGGGGGAGGTATTCAAAGTGAGTGGAGCAGGAATGGCTTTGAGCAGGCTGGCTGGCCTGGCTGGCCTGGCTGGCCTGGCTGGAGTTGATCCACCAGCATCTGATTGCTTCAGTACAAGGCGCTGGTTTCCTGTTACAGAACGGTGAAGCTCTGTTTCGCCCTTTGGCCAGGTAATCCGCAGGGAATCCACCACGGCTGCTGCTCCCAGGCCAACATGGAGAATTGGCGAAACGGATGATAAGTAGCCTCTGGCCGGGCTTTGGGTAATCATCTGGGATTCTCCATTCGCCCACACCTCCACTACTGCCCCGATTCCCTGGCTGTTCAATCCTTCCCCTTCCAGCTCCACCTGCAAAAAAGAGGATGATTTGCTGTCGTTCCGGTAAATAAATGCCGGTTGATTGATATTGTTCACGATCAGGTCCAGGTCTCCGTCGTTGTCAAGATCGGCATAGGCTGCGCCGTTGCTGTTGGAGGGGCGGGAAAGTCCCCAGGCGGCAGTCTGGTCGGAAAAAGTTTGGTTGGCGTTGTTGACAAACAGGTAGTTGCTGACGTTGGAGGCAGGCATTTTTTCGATAATGGACAAGACATCGTCTTTTTGCAGACGCCCTTTTTCCTGCACGTAGGCGTCCATGTATTTGATGAAGTCAAGGTTGGTGTAGTCGCGGTAGTAACCGTTTGTAATGTAGAGGTCTTTCCAGCCGTCGTTGTTGTAATCGGCAAGGAGTGCCGACCAGCTCCAGTCGGTATTGGAAATTCCGGCTATTTGCCCGATTTCACTGAAGGACCCATCTCCATTGTTAAGCTGGAGCATGTTGCGCATGTACTGGTAGCCAAAACCGCTGCGCACGTTCAGGTCGAATTTGGGATAATTGTCGGGGGCTAACAGCAGTTTTTGCCTGCGGTTGTCTTCGGGCAGCATATCCAGTGTCACGACATCTACCCAGCCATCATTGTTGTAATCTGCCAGATCATTCCCCATAGAAAACTGGCTGTTGTGCCCCATTCTCTGCTGAAGCTGATCGGTAAAAGTGCCGTCTCCATTGTTGTGATAGAGATAATCGGGCACAGTGTAGTCGTTGCTGAGATAAAAATCGGGCCAGCCATCGCGGTCGAGGTCGGCGACGCCAATGCCGAGGCCATACGTGAGTGGTGAACCATTGATGCCAGCCTCGCTGGTTACGTCGGAGAATCGGCCCGCATCCTGCCGGAATAAACGCACTCCTTGCAGCGGGTCGTCTTGCTGCAGCATCTGAGCCGATTTGACCTCATCAAGGATGGGAAGGTTTTTGGGGTTGTGGTTGAGCAGGAGCATGTCGAGATCCCCATCTCGATCATAATCAAAGAAGACTCCCTGGTTGCTGTAAGCGATGCTTGCCAGGCCATATGCTTCAGCCTGCTCCACAAATTGCGGTACCCCTTCGGCATCATTCCCCTGGTTGATAAACAGTTGGTTGGCTCGTTTTTCGTCGGGCATCATGCCGGAGTAGCACAAGTAAAGGTCAAGCTTGCGGTCGCCGTTGATGTCCACCGCTGTTACCCCCGTTTTCCAAGGCCCTGTTCGTCCTCCTGCTTTAGATTGCTCGGTCACCTCGCGGAAGTTCATGCCACCTTCATTGAGGTAAAGCCGGTTTGGGCTCATGTTGGCTGAAAAATACAGGTCCACCCTGCCGTCGCCATTGAAGTCGCCGGCAGCCACCCCTCCGCCGTTGTAGAAGTATTCGTAGAGAAGAATATTGGCATTCAGGCCCGCCGTGAGTTCGTTCTGAAAGGAAATCCCGGTTTGCTCTGGTGAAAGCAAGCTGAATAGTGCAGTGGATGCCGGCGCCGAGGCCGGTGGCGCAGGTTGGGTGCAAGCGCTCAGGAAGCAGGCTGCCCCCCAAACGACCCCCAGAAGGTGGCGATTATCGAGCATAGGTCGGGAATATAATGAGAAATCTATCCTCGGGGAGGATAGATTTCTCTGAAGTCAACAAAACTGTAAGTCACAAACTAGTAGCCTGGATTCTGGATCAGCAGGCTGTTTCGGTTGATTTCGTCGCGGGTAATGGGTCGGAAATACATCTTGTCCACCCACTGACGGGTCTCATTCTCGGTGTTGTCAACAGGCGTGTAGGAGTAGTCATACACGGCAGTGTCATACCGATAGGGCACGTGGGGAGTAGCACCCGGCTTGAGGGTAGCCTGAACATCGATGGATTTGATAATGCGTCCGAGGGTTTCGGGAGCGATCATCCAGCGACGGGCATCGTGGAAGCGGTGCTCTTCATAGGCCAGTTCGATGCGGCGCTCGTTGCGGTAGCGCTGGCGGAGGGCGTCGCCAGATTCGGTCACTGCTGGCATACCGGCACGATAGCGAATTTTGTTCAACCAGCTTCTCGCTTCGTCTTCTTCGCCCAATTCGATACAAGCTTCGACGTAGTTCAGCACCACTTCGGTGTAGCGAATGAAGGGCCAGGGAATGACCTGTGCGTTGGATTGGTTGTCGGGAAGAGCTGGATCTGGATCAATGAATTTACGCACATAGTAATTGGTGCGGCTACCGTTCCAGTTTTCGATCACTGATTCCCGGGTGTCAATACCATTGATCACGCCACCAGCTCCGTCGTCGTAGTAACCAGTTTGGATCTGGTTGACTGGATCCAGCCCGGCAGCAGAAGAAGGCCGTGGTTTCCAGTTGGATCCGTCATACATCACCGAAGCGTAGAAGCGGGGATCGCGATCTGAGAAGGGAGCAGTAGCATGAGCGGGATTGTTCCAGTCAAAGCGGGAGCCATCCATCATTTCGTAGTCGTCCACGAGTTGCTGGATGGGAGTGTTGCCGGCCCAGTTGTTGTAGCCGTTAGGGCCGTTGTTGATCCCGAAGTGAATACCACCGAGGGGCCAGTTGCTCTCGCGGTTGTATTCTGCCGTGTGGGTGCGCTGGAAAAGCAGTTCAACAGCGGCAGCAGCATCGCCCTGGCTGCTTCCCCCGCCCATGGCGATAGAAAGGTAGTTGGCAGTGCCTTCTTCAGCAGAAACAGGGCTGGTGAGGTCCATCTTGTAACCTTGGCCTTCGTTCAAAGCAACTTGTGCAGCGGCTTTGGCAGCTTGCCAGCGGGCTTGGCGGTCGCCGCCAGAATATGCCACGAGGTCGAGGTTGCTGAAGCCAGCATGGGCAGACGACTTCGCGGTTGCTGTTGGGCCGTGGCGAAGGTCAGAAGCTGCGTAGAGCAGTACGCGGGATTTGAGGGCCAAAGCCGACAGGCGGGAAGCCCGGCCAGCTGTAGTTTCCTTGCCGTCCAGAAGGATAGCTGCCTGATCAAGGTCACCGATGATGAAGTTTACACATTCCTCAAAGGTGTTGCGCGCGACTTCGTAGTTTTCATTCAACCCATAAGGACGGTCGATGATGGGGAAGCTACCGTAGAAACGGAGCAGCTGCTGGTAGTAATAAGCACGCAGAAAGCGGGCCTCTCCCAGCAGTTTGTCTCTCAGGTCGGTGTTGTCGAAGGTAGCGTTGGGCAGGTTTTCCAGAGCGAGGTTGGCCTGGCGAATGGCGAGGAACATGTTTCCCCACTCATAGGTTGGGCTTACCCAAGCCACGTTCGAAGGAGTCTCTGAACCTTCGGTGAAGGTGTTGATGTTCCGGCCTGCGTGTGTGAACATGGCTTCATCCGTGATGGAAGAAAGACCCTGTTCTTCGAAGCCGCCATACCCCAGGTAGGAGTACACGTTGAAGATGAAGGCTTCGGACAAAGCGCCGTCGGCCCAGGTGGCTTCGCTCGAGATCTTATCGAGCGGCTGGGTGTCCAGGAAGTTGCCATCGCAACCCGTTTGAAACACCAGCACAGCCATCATCATAAAGAGAAGATGCTTAGCCTTTTGCATAGGTAGTAGAAGGTTTTTCGGATTTTAAATCTAGTAAAAAAGCAATATGAAAGGAAATTGTTTGAACCCTCTTTCCTTTCACGATGGGAAGAACCTCGTCTTCCCCAAAGGGTGGAGGGGTTCGGGTGGCGTCAAAATCCTGATCCCGAACCCCTGCCAGCCTTAGAAAGTGGCGCTTAGGCCCATGTTCAATACCCTGGCTTGTGGATAGTACACCCCGCTGCCTGCAACTGCTTCCGGATCGAAGATGTCGTTGGCGGCGATTGTGAACAGGTTCAGGGAGTTGGCATAGACACGCAGGCCGCCGAGGCGAACTTTGTTCACAACGGAGCGAGGCACATTGTACCCAATTTCCAGGTTCTTCAACCGGATGTAGTCCTTGCTGAAGAGGAAGTAGGTGTTGTTGCCGAAGTTGCCACCTGTGTAGTAGGTGTCGCCGCGGCTTGCCAGGCGTGGGTGCTCGCTGCTGGGGTTGTCGATGGTCCAGCGGTTGTCGTGGCTATACTTCAGGAAGTTCCCGATGTCGCCAGATTCAGTCTGGATACGGATAGCAGCGCCTGTCGCGCCTTGCACCAGCACGTTCAAATCCCAGTTACCATATTGCAGGATCAGGGTTCCACCAAAGTTGAAGGTAGGGGTGGCACTCTGGTCGATCCGCACCTGGTCGTCGGCGTCAATCACACCATTGCCATCATAGTCCTGGATCTTCATGTCGCCAGGCAGCAGGCGGGAGGTCACACCAGAGTAATCGACAGTGTTGGCAGCAATTTCTTCCTGGTCTCTGAAAACACCTTCGGAAACATACACCAGATAAGCACCGATTTGCTTTCCTTCCATCCGCTGATAGTCGGGAGCACCAGCCACTTCATCCATGAACACCACTTTGTTGCGGGCATAACCGCCATTGACGCCGGCACGAACGCGAAGCTTGCTCGAAGGGTTGGCGTTGTACATCACATTAAACTCGAAACCACGGTTGTCAACGCGGCCACCGTTCACTGGAGGCAGCAAGGTGTTGATCCCGGAGGAAGCCGGGGTAGAACCGGTCAGCTGAATCAGGATCTGGTCGCGGCGGTTGTAGAAGTACTCTAGCGAAACGTCAATCTTGTTGTTCAGGAAGGTAGCGTCAAGGCCAAAGTTGAGGTTGTTTGCGCGTTCCCAGGTGAAATCAGGGTTGGCCAGCACAGTTTCGCGAAGGGTGGTTACCACCTGGCTGTTGATCGGATACTGGTCAAAGCCCAAGGTAGAGAGGTAGGCAAATTCCTGCAGTGCGCCGTTAAAGAAGACCTGGTCATTACCCATTTGGCCAAATGAACCTCTCACTTTCAGGTAGTCGATGAAGTTCACGTTGAACCAGTCTTCGCTGGAGACGTTCCAGCCAGCCAAAATCCCTGGGAAGAAGCCGTATCTGCTGTCTGCCGGGAAGATGTAAGAACCGTCATATCGCCAGATGAATTCAGCCAGGTACTTCTCTGCGAAGTTGTACTGCACACGGCCATAGAGACCCTGACGGGGGCGATAGTAGGCAGAACCTCCTGTGTTTTGCAGAAGCTGGCCACCTGCGAAGAGCTGGTCAACCGCTGGAGAGATAAAGTTCCGGCGGAAGGCAAAGTAGTTCTCTCCGGAGAATTCTTCCCGGGTAAAACCAGCCAGCACATTCAGGTTGCTGTTGCCGAAGCTCTTATCGTAGCTCAGAATCGCAGTCAGGTTGGTGTTGCGCACCGAGCTTTGCTGCATCCGGAGGCGGGGGTCGGTGAAGGTAGAACGAATCGAAGGCTCCAATTGGGGCGTAACACCGTCGGCTTCATAGCTGATACGGTCCCAGTAATAGAGTTCCCAGGGGGTTTGCCAGGTCTTGGTGGTGCGGCTGTTGATGTCCATGGCACCGCTCAAAGACAGCTTCAGTCCGTCGATCCAGGGGTTTGTGAAGTCTACACCGCCGTTTACCTGCAGATAATCGGTTGGGTCCTTTACATAGCCAGTCGCATTGGTGGTTACCACATAAGGGTTCTGTCCGTTCTCAATGTCAGGGCCTGGCTTGCCATTAGGCCACACTTGTGGCTCCGTGGGACGGCCACGCATCAGCATCCGGAAAATCGCACCGGATGATTCCGTCGGGAAGTTCCTGTCTTCCCGGCGCAGCACCACCCCGAGGTTTGTTTTGATGTAAGGGTTCACATCAGCATCCAGGTTGAAGCGCAGGTTGTACTGCTCATAGAAGGTTGCTGAGTTTCTGTAGTAAGCATCCTGATATAGGTAGCCCAGAGAAGCCAGGTAGCGAACATTCTGGCTGCCGCCGGAAAGCTGCACGTTGTAGCGATCCTGAGGAGACCAGGTTTTGAAGGATCCATCAAACCAGTCGGTGTCGGGGTAGCCCCATGGATCGGTCCCATCGCCATGTAGGCGGACAGCATCAGGAGAGTACTGGGCGCTCACGCTTCCTACGCCGGGAGTTGGCGACTGGTAGAAACCGGTTTGCTGGATGGCAGACCAGGCAGAACCCCATTCCTCTACAGGCACTGTGCGGTAAATGCCCAACTCGTTCATGATGTTGGCATACTCCACAGCACTGGACATCCCGGGCACCAGGGTGGGCTGGGAGAAACCTTTGTTGTAGTCGAAGGTGATGGTGGGCTTGCCAGTGCGACCGCGCTTGGTGGTCACAATGATCACGCCGTTGGCCGCACGAGTACCATAAATGGCAGCTGCGGCATCTTTCAGCACGGAGATCGACTCAATGTCCTGAGGGCTGAGGCGGCCAAGACCACCGTCGCGGTCAGGAATTCCGTCGATTACAACCAGCGGGCTGCTGTTTCCAAGGGTGTTGGTACCACGAATGGTGATGGTGGCACCGTCGTAGCCTGGCTCTCCACTTGTCTGGATCACCACTACCCCGGGAAGACGACCCGAAAGCGAGTTGGACAAATCGGCGGCAGGCGACATCACCAGGTCGCCGCCATCCACGCCAACTACTGCACCAGTTACGGTCGTTTTCTTTTGGGTTGAATAGGCTACCACCACGACTTCATCGAGCGAGGATACTTCCTCGACCATGGTGACGCTCACCGAAGATTGCCCGGTAACGTCAACTTCCTGGATGGTGTAGCCAATGTAGGAAATGAGCAGGGTGTTGGCACCAGTTGGCACTTCCAGGGTAAACCCCCCCTGGTCGTTGGTGAGCACGCCACGCTCTGTTCCTTTCACAACGACAGACGCGCCAATCAGAGCAACGCCGTCTTCGTCGGTAACCTGGCCCTTGACCTCGCGGCCTTGGCCCATCGCAACCACGCCGACCAGCACGAGGCAGAGCGTCAGGAAGGACGCTCGCCAGCTTGGGGGTAGTTGCCGTTTGAGTGACAGGGATCGGAGAAACATGTTCATACGCGAGAAAAATAGTGAGTAGTGAAAGGTGGTAAATGAAAACAGCGCATCTAACGAACCGACATCAGGGAAGTAATGCACTGATATCCAGACGTCTCTTCTGAATAATAAAATCTTGATTTGTCAAACATGAGATGAAGAACAAAGGAAAAATTGCCTGGCCGATTCGCTTAGATAACATGATAGTTAAATAAATCTTCTGATATATCACAAGCCCCAGCCCCCAGAGCAGGGCTTACGCATTAAAAACTACTATGAAAGCTGGAGGAAAATCTGTATTTGAGGTTCAAATTAAAGGAAATGGATTCGACTGGTTTTGTAGAGCGAGTATTTGGCGGGTTACGCGATTTTCGGCGTGATCACCTGAAG
>JBGSKC010000077.1:0-102675 GCA_041741415.1 Bacteroidia bacterium
ATGACGCAAAGCAGGCGACGCCCTCCCGATGTCATGGTGAGCAGGGCCTCTTGGCCCGTCGCCGAACCATGACCAAAGCCGAACCATGACACAGCCAAACCATGACAAAAGAGGCGAGACCGGAATCAAAGAAATTCTCCAGTCTCGCCTCTCAATATCCCGCCTTTCGGCTATGTCTCGGGCAACCCGGCTATTTCATCACATTCAGCAACTCCTTGTCGAAATGCTTGCGCACTTCGCAGGTATTGTCCAGCATCATGTTGGCGCCGTTGTCTGCGGTGAAGGCAGGCCAGGCTGGAAGGCCAGGGTGGTTGGGGTTGCCGGTTCTGGCAAATTGTACCCAGGCCGCGCTCACTTTTTCAGCGAGGGCGTAGGCCTCCGGGCCGCCGCCGGTCATTTCCTCACAGCGGGCAATGTTGTTGAACACAAAGGGCAGCTCCATGCAGTGGGTGGATTTATACTTGCCATCCATCACGGGCGATTGCCAGGTGAACACATACAAGTACACCGGAGCGCCTCCCGGCAGTGCCGCTTTGGTCTCTGCCTGGGCCACAGCACCCGGACGGAAGATCAGGTCCACGTCCATGAGGTCGCTGGGGCGGGCAGGATTGGGATAGGCTTTTTTCACTGCTGCCAGGTAAGCCTCTGTTTTGTCGCCATAGCGCTGCTTCAAAAAGGCCATCACCTGCTCTTCGCCGGCGTTGGTCATCCCGGTGAAGCCAGAGGCCATGAATTCATTTTTCACAGTCCCGATCATGAGGGGAACCCCTTTCGACAGGGCCAGTGCCTCGGGCGATTGCAGGTCGTAGGGAAGGAGATCGCCATCCATGCTGGGACCCCAGCTCAGGCCAAATCCCTGCACAGGTCTGCCTTCGGCTTTGAGCTGCGCGGCCACCGTGGCCAGTGCGCGCTTGCCTGCTGCCGAGAGTTCTGCAAATGGCACTTTCTGGATGCTGTCCACATTTGATGGGTCGATGCCCAGTTCTTTCAGCACCTCAGCTCCAACGGTTTGAGTCACGTCTTTGCCAAACATGCTTGTGCGGAATGCGCCACTCTGGTTAATGGCTTTGTGAAACAGGCCTTTGGCCGAGGGCATGGCCATGAGGGTATTCACCTTGGCCCCACCACCCGACTGCCCGAAGATGGTCACGTTGTTGGGGTCGCCGCCGAAATTGGCGATGTTGGCCTGCACCCATTCCAGGGCCACGCGCATGTCGAGGATGCTGAGGTTGGCGGAATGCTTGTACTTGTCGCCGTAGGCCGAGAGGTCCAGATAGCCAAGGACATTGAGGCGGTGGTTGATGGACACCACCACGACATCGCCGCTGCGGGCGAGGCTTTCGCCGTCGTAGGAGGGAAGCTCCTGCGAGGAACCGGCGGTGAAGCCGCCGCCATGGATCCAAAACATCACGGGGCGTTTTTTGCCGTCGTTGATACCGGGCGTCCACACATTGAGGCGCATGCAATCTTCGCTGGAATAGCCCCAGCTATGGTTGAACACAAACTCAGACTCGTCCTGTACCGCTGTGGTTGGGTCGAGCAGGGGGGCCACAGGGCCGTAGGTCATGGAGCTGCGAACGCCCTCCCAGGGTTTTGGCTTGTGCGGCGATTCAAAGCGGGCAGCTTCGGCATAGGGAATGCCCTTGTAGGTGAAGATGCCGCCGTGAATGTAGCCGCGCACTTTGCCGGCGTCGGTTTGGGTAACAGCCACGTTTTCGCCGGTTTGGACCTGACCACTGGCAGGTAACCAAATCGTGGTGAAGAGGAGAAGAAGAAGAATGGAAATTTTCATTGCGAGTAATGTAAGTAAAAGAAAGATGCTATTGTCTCACTCTGTTACAATAGTAATTAGTCCGGGTAAAAAATCCTATTTACCTTCGGAAAAATTGCCCTCATCTGCGATGACGTCCTCTGGTTCGCCGAACTACCTTCCCCACCTTGCCTACGACTCTGTGATCTTTGGATTTTCGGGTGAAAAGCTCAAAATCCTGATCATGGAGTACCACAACACGGGCCTGTTTGCGCTTCCTGGCGGGTTTGTGGAGCGCGGTGAGAACCTGAATGAGGCGGTGATCCGGGGCTTGCGGGAGCGCACAGGCCTGGAGAAGATCTATCTGGAGCAGTTTTACACCTTTGGCGACACAGCCCGCTGGCAGCCTGAGGTGATGCGCACCATCCTGCTGGCGAACGGCCACGACCCGGCGCAATTTGCCTGGATGCTCGACCGCTTTGTGTCAGTTGCCTATTATGCCCTGATCAATTACAGCGAGGTGACCCCGCAGCCCGATGTGCTCTCTGACTCTGTGGCCTGGTATGACGTGGACGCCTTGCCGCCGCTGATCCTTGACCATGGCGAAATGGTAAAAAAAGCCCGGCAGACCCTTCAGGACAACCTTGACCGCAAGCTCGTGGGCATGAACCTGCTTCCCACCCATTTCACGATGAAGGAATTGCAGCAGGTATATGAAGCCGTACTGGGGCGGCCTTTACAGCGAAGTGCCTTTCAGCGGAAAATGCTGAGCCTCGGGATCCTGAAGCGCCACGAAAAGCGGTTTACCGGCAAAGCCCACAAGGCCCCGTTTGTGTACAGTTTTGAAGGGGAATGAGACGGTAACATGGGTTCTCAGCCCCTGGCTACGTGGTCACGACGATCTTCCCGTTGGCGCGGTTTTCCTCCATCAGCTGATGAGCGGCAGGAAGCTGGTTGAGGGAAAAAACATGACCAATCGCCAGATGGACCCCGCCGGTTTCGAGGTCATGTAAAAATGAGTGCATCGCAGCGTCAGAACTTCTGATCGCACCGCTGTCGAAAGTGGTGAGCCTCACGGTTGCAGGAATGGCTTCCATGGGGGAAAAATCGGAAAGCGTCCAGCTTTCAGACAGCATTCCGGTCATGCAAACGGTGCCTCCTGGCGCCACGCACCTGAGAGAATCCCGGAGGGTATTCGCTCCGACAAGCTCCAGCACCTTCTCCACGCCCTGCGGGCACAGCTCCCTGACCTGGCGGCTCAGTTGCCCGTCGTCGATCAGCACTTTGCTGGCACCTCTTTCTACCAGCAGCACCTCTTTGTCGCGGTTGCGGGTAGTAGCCCAGACCGTTAATCCTGCCTTTCGTGCGAGTTGAATGGCCAGAAGACCGACTGAAGAGGTTCCTCCGCGAATCAACAACGTCTCCCCTTCCTGTATCCCGAGGGCCGGGAACAAAGATCCGTGGGCTGTCTGGAACATTTCCGGAACTGCACCCAGGATTTCCCAGGGCAACTGGCTGTTAAACGGGGTGATGATATTGCGCGGCAGCACGGCATAGGTAGCGTAGCTTCCGTCGTAAGCGCGGCCCATTTCACCCATCCAGGCCAGAACCTGCTGCCCGGAAACCAGTTCCCCCGATGGGTCATGAACCACTTCACCGGCGCACTCGATCCCCAGAACCCGGGGAAACTGCACCGAAGGCGACAGGCCCTTGCGCGTCATCAGTTCTGAGCGATTCAGGCCAAAGGCCCGCACCCGAATCAGCACCTGGCCAGGGCCCGGGTTGGGAACCGGCAGTTGTTCCAGCACAAAATTGGTGGCAGGGCCGGGTACATAGAGCCGGGCTGCCAGCATCGTGGATGGGATCGGCTGGCCTGAAGGGTTCATATCAGCGGGTAGTTTGGCGGATGGAACATGAAGCTACCGATAAAACAACCCTGCGCCAAGCTCATACCCCGGTGAATCCGGGCGAAGGTGAAGGTAGAATGGAGAGGTGGGATCCAGGTCCATAATGGCAGTATTTTCCCGCTGCAGAATCACATCTATACCGAAGAGGAGCTTACCGGCATCGCCGGGCGTGACGTTGGTGAGCGGGCCGCCCCCTTTTGTCACGAGGCTCTGGTAGCCGAGCAGCATGGAGTTGGTGAGGGTGTAGGAAGTGGCTTCGTTCTGGTTGAGGACCCAGAACACATTCGCATCGGCTACGACATTGTTGAAATATTGGAAATCTGCTGCAGGCGACCAGGTCCAGACGGCGGCACCGTAATTGCCAACCATGAGGTTGTGGTGCATCTGGCAGCGTTCTGCCGGGCGGTCTGAAAACCAGAACACAACGGCATCTTTCACCCGGTAAAACACACAATGATCCACCACCACACCATGGCCGCTGGCCAGCACGGCGAGGTGGTTGGGAATGGCGTGAGGGTCGCCGAGAAAGAGGCATTGGGTGATGCGGAGATCATCGAGCGACCTTCCCTCGCGCACAATCGGATAATTTCGGCGCACGATGCCGGGGGCCGGGCTTTCGTGAACGGGCGTTCCGAGTACCCTGAGCCCCTGGATCGTCACATGGCTCGTTTCAATCTGGATGCCGTAGGAGGTTCCGCCGAAAGGGTCATTGTTGCCATTGGGTTTGAAATCCAGCGGCATGGTGGAGACGATGACTGGCATACGGGCAGGATTCCAGAGGCTGTCGCCGGGCAGCACCTCCGCGCGGATGGTGAGGCGGCCGGCGGCCGAAAAACGCCAGTTGACCGGGCAAAAGGTGGCAGTTGTATGGAGGTTGTAGATGCCCTCGGCCAGCATGACCGTGATGGCACCTTTCCCATTCGCCTTGTTGATCCTGTCAGCTGCTTCTACCAGAGACTTCAGGGGTTGGGCTGCCGTTCCCTTTCCGGCGTCATCTCCTGTCTGAGGGTTGAGATACAGCACATTGCCTTCCGGCAGGGAGTACATTTGGCCAAAAGATGCCGCTCCGGAAAAGAGAAGGATACAGGTAAAAACCCATGAATAAAAACGCTGCATAAGAAGAAAGATTAGGCTGTTAAATATCCGGGATCTCTCCTGCCTGTACCCTTAACCTGGATTAAGAAATGCCATCGTGAGCAGCCGAATAAAATCCAGGAATAATGACGGCATACTTCGCCTGGCTCCAGCATTCGTTCCCGCCGCCTTAGCCTTTGCTCCGCGATCCTTTCCGCAATGAGTTCCCGCTCCTTTTGCCGGAACGGATTCAGCTGCTCAAGATGCGCAATCAACGGGTGCTTTTTTGGGTAAATCTTCCATAGATGACTGACAAACAGCGTCCAGCCCTGAGCATCCGGGCCCGCTGTGTTGAAAGATGAGAACATTTTACCCTGCTGGCAAACTCCTCCTTCCCACTTTTTTTCGTACCTTCCACATCAGATAACCCGCTCATGGAGCTCCGCACCGAACAAGAAATCATCGACGAGATCCTCTCTATGCCTGCCGCGCCCCGCATCATGGAGCGGGTGAGCAACACCCTGCTGGAGGAGCAGCAAAAGCGGGAGCAGTTTTACAACGACATCACCGAATTTGAAAAGGCTGAATTTATCAACGGTGAAATCGTGATTCACTCCCCCGTGAAGAAGGAGCATAATGATGCCAACAGCTTTATTCACAGGCTGATAAGCACCTTCGTTGACGTTCACCAACTGGGCTATGTTGGCTATGAAAAGGTCATGGTGCGGTTGTCGCGCAACGACTACGAGCCTGATCTTTGTTTTTTTGGCAGGGAAAAATCGGAGGAATTCACGCAGGGGCAGAGCCTGTTTCCTGCCCCTGACCTGGTTGTGGAGGTGCTTTCCGCCAAAACTGCGGCCAACGACCGGGGCATCAAGTTTTCGGATTACGAAGCGCACGGCGTGCTGGAATACTGGCTCGTGGACCCGGTGGCAGGCTGGGTGGAGCAGTACCGGCTGGATGCAACAGGCCGTTATGAACTGCTCCTGAAAGCTGGCAGCGGCCCCATTTCCTGCGCCGCTATTCCCGGGTTTTCCACCCGGATTGAAGCCTTTTTCAACCCGGAGCACAACCTGCAGGAGCTTGGCAGGATGCTGGGAGCGTGAGGACCTGCAATGGGGCCTGTATGGAAAAGACTGAATGGATCATCGTTGCGGATGCAGGTCCTTTGATTCAATTCTTCCAATTTCAGCTCCGCCTCCCAGGCGAGCTCGTGCCGTGCGGCGAATAGTCCGCATAATCACCGCAAAAATTGCGGGGAATATCCGTATATTCGCCGCATAACCTGCGGAGAATGTCCATCTACCTCTACCAACACCCCAATTGGCCCCACCTTACATGGGACACGGGTTCCCTGGCCCAAAGCCTGGGGGAGGTTCGCTATTTGCAGGGAAAGCTGATGGGCAGCATGGAGGCTCTTGGGTTTGAACTAAAGTCTGAAGCCCTGCTCCAAACCCTGACCCTTGACGTGCTGAAATCGACTGAGATCGAGGGAGAATTCATGCAGCCTGAACAGGTTCGCTCTTCTCTGGCGCGAAAGCTCGGGATGGACCTTTTTGCCACTGTTCCCTCTGACAGGCATGTGGACGGCATGGTAGAGATGATGCTGGACGCCACCCAGCGCTGTTTTGAACCGCTAACGGCAGAACGTCTCTTCGGTTGGCACGCAGCTCTGTTTCCCACTGGCCGAAGCGGCATGTACAGGATTGTGACAGGCAACTGGCGCGACGATGCCAACGGGCCCATGCAAGTGGTGTCGGGAGCGATGGGCGAGCCATATATCCATTTTCAGGCACCCCCAGCTGCCGATATTTCTGGCGAAATGGCCCATTTTCTCCATTGGTTCAACCAGGAAAATCAGCTGGATCCCGTGCTGAAAGCAGCCCTTGCGCATCTTTGGTTCCTCACTGTTCACCCGTTTGAGGATGGAAATGGCCGGATTGCCCGGGCCCTCACCGACCTGCTCCTCGCACGGGCCGATCGAAGCAGGCAGCGATTCTACAGCATGTCGTCACAAATCCAGGCGGAGCGAAAGGGCTACTACGACAGGCTCGAAATGACCCAAAAGGGCGGTCCCGATGTCACGGGCTGGATGTCGTGGTTCCTGAACTGCCTGAAACGTGCCCTGCTTGCCTCAGACGACAAACTGGAAACCGTACTGAAAAAAGCCCGCTTCTGGCAAGTGCACCTCCACACAGCACTGAATGAACGCCAACGGCTCATGATCAACAAGCTGCTGGATGGATTTGAAGGAAAACTGACTTCCTCCAAATGGGCGAAAATTGCCAAATGCTCTTCTGATACTGCCCTGCGTGACATACAGGACCTCCTGCAGAAAGGCGTGCTGGACCAGTCAGACAGCGGCGGCAGAAGTGTGTCGTATGACCTCCTTCACTGAGAAAACAGGGCGGCGGGCATGGGGCCAGGAACCGCAAGGGCTACTCTATTTCCAGCAACTCCACAATTCGCCGCTCGGACTGTCGCATGAGGGAGGGAATCGCTCAGGAGCCCCGGCGAGGTCTCGTCCTGAAAAAGTTGACAGTTGTTAAGGTGAATTTGCCTCTTCCAAAGAAAGCCTGAAAAAACGATGCAGGTCATTCTCTCCAAATCCTGTAATTTGCTTGTATAACTTGTTCCTATGAAAACCTGGATCGCCCTCATACGAGGGATCAATGTTGGCGGGAAGCACATTGTGCCGATGAAGGAACTTGTGCAGCTCATGGAAAGCAACGGCTTTTCGAAGGTGAAAACCTATATCCAGAGCGGGAATGTGGTGTTTCAAAGCGACCAGGATCCCACGGAGGAGATTGGCAGGCTGATCGAAGGCCGCTTTGGCTTCCGGCCGGATGTGTTCTTTCTCAGCGGAGCGGAGCTGCGGCAGGCGGCTGATCACAATCCCTACCGCCCGGCGGAGGGGAAAATGGTGCATTTTTTCTTCTGCGACGCAGAGCCTGAGGTGGATTTCGACCTGCTCTCCTCGCTCAAAGCCGATTCGGAAGACTATCGGCTCATCGGCAAAGTCTTCTACCTCTACGCTCCCGACGGCATCGGCCGCTCCAGGCTGGCCGACAAGATGCACAAAGCCATCAAAGGCGTGTCCATGACCGCGCGCAACCTGAACACGGTGGAGAAGTTGCTGGAAATGTGTGAGGGAGATTCCCGGGAAGGCTGATCAGGAGCTGAGGAAGATCGCATTATACGGCAAACTCGGTTACAAGGCATTCTTGGATTTGTTTTTTACTAAACTTTATCAGACAAAACAGGGTAATTATTTTATCATTGACATAGTTCAGTTGATGAGATTCGCATAATTTGATTGGAGACAAGAAAAACAAGACAATGAAACTTGGATGTTAATTTTTTTTTTTTTGAGGTTGTAAATAATTTCACATCAACCTTCATTTTTATGAAATCAACGACAGTAGTTCAGCTTGTTTTCTTTGCCATCTTGGCATTTGCCTTCGGATGCACATCTGTCCAGATGGAAGAACCTCTGACAATGGCCTCCGGAGAGGGAAATAACCCATTTGGAGGTGAGGTTCTCACCCTTTCAGACTTCGAAAATGGGGCAGGAGACCTTACAATTGCTCCTGCAAACTACGATTTTTCCTATCCCGAAGTGGCAGCTCTTCCTGAATACGATGTTTATTTGTACGAACTTGAGGGAAGCCCGTTAACAGAAATTTACGCATACGATGCAAGCATGACGCCAAGCAGTGGGACAGCAGGATCAAGTCTGGAAGCAGCATGCGACAGGAAGCTTGAAATATTTGAAGACGAGGGATACACTATCATTTATTGCCGGGATGCAGGAAATCAATGTCATGTAGTAGAGGGAACAGATCCAGGCACTACAATCATTGTACAGTGCCCCAAGGAATAACAATCCTTTCTCAACAGCGCCCAGGGGACAGCCTGTTCTCCCCTGGGCGTGCTTTTCATTCCCTACCCATCAACCGCGCCCAAATGCAACGACTGCTTCTGCTTTTTCTCGTCCTAGCCGGGTGTGCCCGTTTGCCGCAAACCTTTTCTGAAATCCAGTTTAGCCAGGTTGGCACGCTCTCTTTTCCTGTTACCCCCGACCAGACCTGGGGTTCAAGAGGGCAGCAGATTTTTTATCAGGACGGAAAAAGCTATCTGGCAACCTATGATGAACCCAGAAAAGAAATTTCGATCTATGATATCTCCCAAAAGTCCAGGGTTGCACTCATTCCGGTGAGCCCCTTTCAAAGCAGCCGGGACAATATCTGGTTTTTTCATGTTCACAATCTGGATTCTGTTTTCGTGCATTTTAACGCCAGCTACCACCCCAACTACTGGCACGACAGCACCCTGATGCTGCTGGACGCGCAGGGGAAAATCAAAGATGTTTTCGAGCTTACTTCCGCACCTGTCTGGACAGAGGCAAACCCGGATATTTCCCCAGATACAGCATACTATACTGCGGGGGTGGCCCTTGGATATCAGAATGGAAAACTTTGGATTCCCATGACACGATGGTCGCTGGGAATCGGGGATACAGCGTTTTCAGATCCCGCCACCCACCCACTGGGGCTGCTTCACATTGATACCTCCCCAGATTCATTTTCCTTCCATCCTTTTGTGACACCTGCAAGGCCCGGAGAGTATTTCCCGTTTCAAACCAATATGGCACGGTTTACCGCCAATGCAAACAATAACCCAATTATAGCTTTTATTCATTCACCCAATTTATGGGTGCTGAACAGCACAGGCGCACAACAATTTCGTCTGCCTTCCATTGCCTTTGACTCCATGCCCCCCCTTTCTGTAGGCGAGCCTATCCCCCGTGAAGAAAGAAATATAGCCCCGGGAAGCGGGCTCTATTTTTCTCCGAAGTACGATCCTTATCGTAATGTTTATTGGCGAAGCATGAAATATCCGATTGACTCTGCCGAAGAAGCAGGAATGAGCACCCGGGCACGAAGCGGAGTTGTGCTGGCAGATGAACATTTTCAAGTCATCGGGGAGGGCCTGATGCCAGAAGGGTATGCCTTTGGGTTTCCGGTCGCGGAAGGGGTTGCACTCCGGCGGCTGCCGCAAGGTGAATCGACTGTTCAGGATTCTATCACTTTCGAGATTTTTAGCTATGAAATTCTCAAACATGCTTCCATCGGGGCTTACCGCCAAAAAGCGATTGTACCTGGCGACAAAAAGAAGCCCGGTGGCTGGGCAGCCTACATGAACCAGGCTCATGGCTTGTCGGATGGGGATTTTGCGGTATTGTTTGTGCCGGCAGAGAATGGGTGCAAGGGCTGCCTGGATTTTATGCTGGATTATTTCCGGCGGCAGAACAATGCTGTTGCTTCAAGGCCGATCTATTGTGTGGTTGCGGGTCGGGACGGAAATACAGTTTCCCGAAAACTGGCAGAGAATTCATTAACTCCGCAAACTCCCAGGCTCCTGACCGATCCATCAGGACGATACATGGAATATGTGGGGATGGACTTCCTTCAGGGTCGGTTGCTCCTGTTTTCAGATGGAGCGCTTGTCGGTGAAACCGTGATGCAGCCCTCTGAATTGGAGTTGATCCCACTGGTAATAGAGGATTTTTTCCAAAACAATGAGTAGGCAAATTGTTATTGCACCTCCCTCCCCAAGCTCATCTTAGCAAGTGTATGCGTTCCATCTCCCCAACACATGATCGGCAAAGTCTTCTACCTCTACGCTCCCGACGGCATCGGCCGCTCCAGACTGGCAGACAAGATGCACAAAGCCATCAAAGGCGTGTCCATGACCGCGCGCAACCTGAACACGGTGGAGAAGTTGCTGGAACTCTGCGCCTCTCAGGAATGACAACACACATGATCCCTGCTTTTGCACTTTCTGAAGGGCCCGGATTGCAGAACGGAAAGACAAATGCCTTGTATGTCTGTGAGGCTTTCTGTATCCAAACAAGGCGGTATCAGCACTGGAAGGCCAAAGACAAATGGATAACCTCGACGTTTACCTGAAATTTACTTCTCTTCCAGAAGAGCTACGGAAAGAGGCAGAGCATTTTCTGGATTTCCTGCAGTCCAAGGTGGAAGCCAGTGGCACAAAGCCGCCTCGCCGGAAAGCTGGCCTGGCCAAAGGCCTCATTAGGATGAAGGAAGATTTTGATGAGCCGCTGGAAGACTTCAAAGATTATATGGAATGAAGCTTTTGCTTGATACACACGTTTTCATCTGAGATTAGCTAACCACCCGTGCTGACAACTTAACCCCCACAAAAACGCCCACAAAGGCCGAAACCTCTGTGGGCGTGTTTTTATCCGCGGCGAGTTGTTACAGCTCGAAGCGATCCAGCATCATCACTTTGTTCCAGGCGGCAACGAAGTCTTTGACAAACTTCGCTTCGCCGTCGGCGCAGCCATACACTTCGGCGATGGCGCGCAGCTCGGAGTTGGAACCGAAGATGAGGTCCACCCGGGTGCCTGTCCACTTCAGGGCGCCGGTTTTGCGGTCGCGGCCCAGGAAGGCATGCTGACCCGAGTCGGCGGCCTGCCAGGTGGTGCCCAGGTCGAGCAGGTTCATGAAGTAATCATTCGTGAGCTGGCCGGGGCGCTGGGTAAAGACGCCATAATTGGAGCCGTCCCAATTGGTGCCCAGCACCCGCATTCCTCCCAGCAGGGCGGTCATTTCGGGGGCGGTGAGGGTGAGCAGCTGCGCCTTGTCGATGAGCAGTTCCTCGGCAGTCACGGTATAGACTTTCTTCTGGTAGTTGCGGAAGCCGTCGGCGATGGGCTCCAGCGAAGCAAAGGATTCCGCGTCGGTTTGCTCCTCAGTGGCGTCGGTGCGGCCGGGGGTGAAAGGCACGGTCACGTTGTGTCCGGCGGCTTTGGCAGCAGCCTCAATGGCGGCACAGCCACCCAGCACAATCAGGTCGGCGACCGACACGCGCTTGCGGCCAGTCTGGCCCTCGTTGAAAACAGCCTGGATGCTCTCCAGCTTGCTCAGCACAGTGGCGAGCTGGGCGGGGTTGTTCACGGCCCAGTCTTTCTGGGGGGCCAGGCGGATGCGGCCACCATTGGCACCGCCGCGCTTGTCGGAACCGCGGAAGGTAGAGGCCGAGGCCCAGGCAGCAGACACCAGCTGAGACACCGTGAGGCCGCTGTTCAGGATGCTCGATTTCAGGGCGGCGATGTCGTGGGCGTCGATCAGGTCGTGGTCAACGGCGGGAACGGGGTCCTGCCAGATCAGCACTTCGGCGGGCACTTCGGGGCCGAGGTAGCGGGCACGCGGACCCATGTCGCGGTGCGTGAGCTTGAACCAGGCGCGGGCAAAGGCATCGGCAAACGCTTCGGGGTTTTCGAAAAAGCGCCGCGAAATTTTCTCGTAAGCCGGATCCTCGCGCAGGGCGATGTCGGTTGTGAGCATAAACGGCTGGTGGCGAATAGCCGGGTCGTGGGCATCGGGCACAAGACCGGCACCGGCGTTATCTTTGGGTTTCCACTGGTGAGCACCTGCGGGGCTTTTTGTCAGCTCCCACTCATAGCCGAAGAGGTTTTCGAAATAGTTGTTGCTCCACATGGTGGGGGTGGTGGTCCAGGCACCTTCGAGGCCGGAGGTGATGGTATGCACGCCGTGGCCGGTGCCAAAGGTGTTGTTCCAGCCCATGCTTTGCTCCGCGATCCCGGCGGCAGCAGGCTCACGGCCCACATATTTGGAGGGATCGGCGGCACCGTGGGTTTTGCCGAAGGTGTGGCCACCGGCGATGAGGGCCACTGTTTCCTCGTCGTTCATGGCCATGCGGCCAAAGGTTTCGCGGATGTCGCGGGCGGCAGCCAGCGGGTCGGGGTTGCCGTTGGGGCCTTCGGGATTGACGTAGATAAGGCCCATTTGCACGGCAGCCAGCGGATTTTCCAGCTCGCGGTCGCCTTCATAGCGCTTGTCGCCGAGCCATTCGGTTTCAGCACCCCAGTACACATCTTCTTCGGGCTCCCACACATCTTCGCGGCCACCACCAAAGCCAAAGGTGTTGAATCCCATGGACTCGAGTGCGCAGTTCCCGGCCAGCACCATGAGGTCGGCCCAGGAGAGCTTGCGGCCATATTTTTGCTTCACCGGCCAGAGAAGGAGGCGGGCTTTGTCGAGGTTGGTGTTGTCGGGCCAGCTGTTGAGCGGGGCGAAACGCTGGGTGCCGCTGCCTGCTCCCCCGCGGCCGTCGGCAATGCGGTATGTGCCGGCGCTGTGCCAGGCCATGCGGATGAAGAAAGGACCATAGTGACCGTAGTCGGCGGGCCACCAGTCCTGTGAGTTCGTCATCAGCTCGAAGATGTCGTTTTTCACGGCCTGCAGGTCGAGGGTTTTGAACGCTTCAGCGTAGTTGAACTCCGCATCCATGGGGTTGGAGAGAGAAGAATGCTGACGGAGGATGTTCAGTTTCAGTTGGTTGGGCCACCAGTCGCGGTTGGAAGTGCCGCTGCCTGCCACCTGCTTCACGATGTCGCTGTGGAAGGGGCACTTACCTGTACCATTTAAGGTTTGAGGAGCATGATCCATAATCCGGGAGGGTTTAAATTAGAAATGTTTGTTGCTGACTGCAAGCTGGAAAAAAGCCAACCATCATTCAAATCAATAATTGTTATATTTTTATAATCGTATGTTATCCAATTAACCCATGACCCTTCAGCAACTCGAATACCTGGTGGCCCTCGACGAGCACCGCCATTTTGTAAAAGCTGCGGAGCACGCCTTTGTTTCGCAGCCAAACCTCACGATGCAGCTTCGCAAGCTGGAGGATGAGCTGGGGGTACGCATTTTCGACCGCGACAAAAAGCCGATCCAGCCAACCGAGATCGGTCGGGAGATCATTAGCCGCTCGCGGCAGATTCTCCGGGAGGCGCGGCAGCTGCAGGAGTTTGTGCAGCATGAGAAGGAGTCGATTGGCGGCGAATACACAATCGGGATGATCCCGACCCTGGCGCCCTACCTGCTGCCGGCTTTTCTGCCTGATTTTCTGCGGGATTATCCGCAGGTGCACCTTAAAATCCAGGAGCTGCAAACGAGCCAGATTGTGGAGCAGATTGCGAACGGGCAGCTCGACCTGGGCCTGCTGGTAACGCCGCTGCGCGAACCGGCGATCCGGGAGATTCCGGTATTTTACGAACCATTTTTGCTGTATTTGCCCGAAAATCACCGCTTTTTGGAGCAAAAACTCCTGCTTGCCGAAGATCTGGACCCCAGCGAGGTGCTGGTGCTTGACGAAGGCCATTGCTTCCGGGAGCAGACCCTGTCGATCTGCAGGCGCAGCGGCAAGAGTTCGTCGATCGGGTTTGACTACCAGAGCGGCAGCATCGAGGCGCTGAAAAATTTGGTTCGCAGGGGGGTAGGCTACACCCTGGTGCCGGAATTGTCGGTGCTGGAGGAACCTGGGAGTCCGCATGTGCGGCGCTTCACGGAGCCGGAACCGGTGCGCGAGGTGAGCATTGTGGTGCACAACAGCTTCATCAAGAACACCTTTGTGGAGCGCCTGAGGAGCTGCATCCGGGCGGCGGTGCCTGCTGCGATGCTGGAAAAAGGCCGGGTGGTGGGGAGGTGAGGGATAGTGATCTATCTATCAGACAAATCCTGACAGATCCGGTATTGAATTCCGGATTTGTCAGGATAAAGCTCCTGCTTTTTCAGTACATCTTACTGCAAACACCCTCAACGCCAGGTACAAAATATGGGAACCCTGCCTGGCTCAGGATCTCTTTTCAGGGACAAATTCTTACTTCAAACAGGGGAGGAAATTCAGGATTGGTCCTGTGTTTTCTCCCGTTTCTGTACATCAGCTCCTGCGGCTGGCAGAATTCCGTGGCTGATTGGACTTTAACATATGTACAAACATTCATCTGTCTTTGTTAACATATTGTGAATTCTTCTGGCGGAGATAGTGAAAAATAATAATGCGGGGAATTTTAATCATCCCTTAACATAGGAGATCTTACTTGCGGAGCTTTTGAGCAGTTCTTCAAAAGTGAAGCCAGGCGAGCAGTGCAATGAGCAGTCCCCGTCGGGTTTCTTATCTAATCCCAACTTTATGATTCGTTTGCTACAAAAATCAGTGGCCACCCTCATGCTGGTGCTGGCCGCTGCGACTGTGTGGGGGCAAGGTGTGACTTCGGCCAGCTTTTTTGGCCAGGTAACCGACGCCAATGACCAGCCCCTGATCGCTGCTACCGTCATCGCCACTCACGTACCTTCTGGTACAAGATATGGCACGACCACCCGCGACGACGGGCGTTTCAACCTTGCCAACGTCCGCATTGGAGGGCCTTACACAGTAGCTGTTTCTTATGTTGGCTACACAAGCCAGGAGCAGTCTGACATTTTCCTCAGCCTCGGCCAAAACCTCCGCATCAACTTTGTCCTGCAGGAGGGATCCATGACTACAGATGAGGTTGTAATCAGTGCTGAGCGCAATGAAATCATGAACTCAGAGCGGACTGGTGCTGCTACCAACATCAGCAAGGAAGTCATCAACACGATGCCTACCCTGAACCGGAGCATTTCCGACTTCGTGCGCCTCACGCCGCAGAGCCGTTCCTCATCTGTAGCTGCAACTGCAGGAGCTGGTTCTTCTTTCGCCGGTCAGGACAGCCGCTTCAACAACCTGACAATCGACGGCTCTATCTTCAACAACAGCTTCGGTCTTGCTTCTGCCCCTGCCGGCCAGACCAACTCTACCCCGATTTCGCTTGATGCGATCGAGGAGATTCAGGTAAACGTAGCTCCTTTCGACGTTCGTCAGGGCGGATTTACCGGTGCAGGCGTGAATGCTGTGACCCGTTCTGGTTCCAACCAGGTGCAGGGATCCGTATTCTACAACCTGCGGAATAACAACCTGGTAGGAACATCAGCTCAGGGAACGAATGTGGTGACCAACGATTTTGACGTAGCGCAGTATGGCTTCCGTCTCGGTGGTCCGATCATCAAAGACAAACTGTTCTTCTTTGTGAACGGCGAGTTTGAGCGCCGCAACGACCCTGCTACCAGCTTCGTGGCTTCGCGCCCAGGCCTGAGCGGCGACAACGTTGCCCGGGTGACAGCATCTTCCATGGACTCTCTCCGCAACTTCCTGATGGAGAAGTATGACTATGATCCGGGCGAGTACGAAAACTACCTGCTGGAGACCTACAGCGACAAGCTGCTTGCGAAACTTGACTACAACCTCAGCAACACCACCAAAGTAAGCCTGCGCTACAACTACCTGCGCTCCTTCCGTGACGTTCTGGCCAGCAACTCCGGCTCCTTCAGCGACCGCCGCGACAATGGCTTTGCCATGAACTTCCAGGCTTCCAACTACGTGATCAACAACGACATCCACTCTGTGATCGCGGAGATCAACACCGTTATCGGCAACAATGCCTTTAACACCGCAACCTTCGGCTTCACTGCCAACCGCGACTACCGCAGCAGCCGTGGCGGGATCTTCCCGCTGGTGGACATCCTCGAAGGTGGCCGTAACTACACCACGTTCGGTTACGAGCCATTCACCCCAAACAACCGCCTTGACACCGACACCTGGCAGTTCCAGGACAACTACACCCTCTACAAAGGCCAGCACACGCTGACCGCCGGTGTGAACTTTGAGGCGTTCAAGTTTGAGAACACCTTCACCCCCACCTACTACGGGCAGTTTGTTTACAACTCCCTGGCCGACTTCTATGCTGCTGCCAACGGTGCCGACTCTGTTGAGCTTCGCCGCTATGCACTGACCTATTCCGGCCTCGAAGGCGGTGCCCTGCCTACAGCTACCACCCAGGCTTTCCAGCCAGGTGCCTACCTGCAGGATGTCATCACCACCAACAAACTCAGCCTGACCCTCGGCCTGCGTGTTGACCTGCCACTCTTCCAGCAGACAGCGCTGGAAAACGAAACCGTTACCGACCTTACTTTCAAGGATGCAGAAGGCAACGATGTGCAGTATAATACCAGCAAACTTCCTGATCCGCACCTGCTGGTTTCTCCCCGCGTAGGGTTCAATTACGATGTGCTGGGCGATCGCTCGTTCCAGATCCGTGGTGGTTCCGGCCTCTTCTCTGGCCGTCCGGCTTTCGTTTGGATCTCTAACCAGGTTGGTAACAACGGTATCCTGACCGGTTCTATCCGCACAGACAATACCTTCGACTACCCATTCAACCCGGATGTAACGACTTATATCCCCTCCAACGCCTCAACGCCATCTTCTTATGGCATCGCTGTAACGGACCCCAACTTCCGTTTCATGCAGGTGTGGCGGACCAACATCGCCGTGGACAAAAAACTCCCTGGCAACATCGTAGCTACTGTTGAAGGTATTTTCACCAAAAACATCAACAATGTCAGCTACATCAACGCTAACCAGGAGTTGTCTACTGCTAATTACTCCGGTGCAGACGACCGTCCTTATTTCCCTGCACTCGGCCAAAGCGGATCTGCCGCCAACAACGCTGTTCGCATCAATGACTTCATCACTGACGCGATCGTTCTCCAGAACACCAGCCAGGGCTACACCTACAGCCTGACCGCGAAACTGGAGCGCCAGTTTACAAAAGGCCTGTACCTGATGGCTGCCTATAACTTCGCTGAAGCCAAGGACCTCATCACAGCCGGTTCTATCGCCTTCTCCAGCTGGCGTGACAACCGTACTGTGAACGGTAACAACCTCCCTGACCTGGCTTTCTCTGACTTTGACCAGCGTCACCGCATCATTGGAGCTGCGACCTACCGCTTTACCTACGGCGACCTTGGCGCCAGCCAGCTTTCTCTGTTCTTCCAGTCTGGCAACCAGGGCCGTTACTCCTATGTCATTAACGGTGACATGAACGGCGACCAGCAGACCAGCAACGACCTGCTGTATGTGCCAGCCACCGGTTCTGAGATCATTTTTGAGGAGTACTCGGTTACCACAGGCGGCGTAGCGACAACCTACACAGTTGATCAGCAACGTGCGGCTTTCATGGCTTTCGTTGACAACGATCCCTACCTGAGCAGCCGCAAAGGCCAGTATGCTGAGCGCAACGGTGCCCTGCTGCCATGGCTGAGCACGATTGACCTGTCCTTCCAGCAGGAGTTTGCCGTGAAAGTTGGCAGCAGCCGCAACGCGATCCAGCTCCGTGCCGACGTTTTCAACTTTGGCAACCTGCTGAGCGACGAGTGGGGAGTGGGTGACCGTATCATCAACAACAACCCGCTTCAGTTCCGCAGCAGAAATGCTGAGAACCAGCCTGTTTACCGCTTCAACGTCGTAAATGGCAACTTCCCAACCGAAGCCCTTGGCACCTCCGCCACCCTGGGCGACGTATGGCAGCTGCAGTTCAGCGTTCGCTATATCTTCAACTAAGGCTTGACAAAGTCTTTTTAAATATTGGCGGCTCTCCTTCGGGAGGGCCGCTTTTTTTGGGGGATTGGAGGGGCGGTAGCTTTTGATGCTGGGAACTCCCTGTAACTGGGATTTCAAGGCTAATTGGCGATGCACCGATTAACCAAACCAGATAGCCGCAAAGGGATTGTTCACCCCAACCCAAACACATACTCCCCATGATACTCCAGAAAGGCTCTTGTTTCCTGTGGCACCTCCTTGAGCTTCAGGCCGGTATGGACGCCAATGCGGTCCCAGTCGGGCTGGTTGATGTTATCGGAAAGCCTGATTTTTCCTGAGGGCTCAAAGCTGATGTGCCCGGTGTCGAATAGCTTGTCGAGCGTTGGGACCAGGAGCAAAGAATTGTGGGGGTTGATGCGGTCCCGATTGTCCGAGAGCTTCCAGGGCTTGATGTGTGAGGCAATGAGAATACTCTCTTTTGTGAAGCCTGTGACGCTGCAGGTTTTCAAGAGGGTATTGATTGTTTCCGAAAAAAGCCCAGGTCTGTCAGTATTGTCTTCCAAGTGATTTACCGCGGCTTGGAAAAATATTAAGTGGCATATTTGCCAATCGAAGAGATCGTAATAAATTAAGAGTCGCTTATTTCAGCTATTTTTATCTCAAAAATTCCAAATGCATGGAAGCTTATAAGCTGATATTGTCTGTTTATGCAGCAGTAGTCTCGACAGTTGTTTTTGTATGGAGGATATATGAATTTTATTTCGATAGAGTAGGAAAATTAAATCTAGCCATGGAACACAGGTTCAAGGTGTTTATTCCGCCAAATTCATTTGGCTCTTCATATGATTTTCCAAATGAAAGATATCTAAATTTGCGTATTGTAAACACAGGAAGGTCGAAAATGTATATTTCAAACATCTTACTCAAGACTGATAATGGATTAGGTGAGAAAAAATTTGTCGCTTTTAGCAGCCTTAACAAAATTCAACCACTTCCCTTGCAGTTAGAGGCTAATCAACCTTACGATTATGAAATCCCTTATGCTCCTATACCAGATTTAAAAGCTAAAGGAATAAAAAGAGTTAAAGCTTTAGTCATCGACTCAAATGGTAAGCAATATTCCACAAAGTGGTTCGGGCTATAAAATAAATCCGCTCCGAAATGTTGGTAGACGATATACACTTTTGCGCACAATCCTAAATGATCATTCTCTGCAGAGAAAGAGCGCAGTCTGGCATCAAGGCCAACGTTGTCCTATTAAAATACTCTTCTTAAACATTCTACAAGAATCACCCTCCCATTCCCTATCTTCCCTCATGCTCTCTCCCACCATCCCTGAAGATCTTCCGGTGCTGTTCCGTTTCCAGGCGGAGGCGGAGGCGCGCCACATGGCCGCGTTCGTTTCTGGCGACCCTGCGGATGAAGCGGCCTTCCTGGCCAAATTCAGGCCCTTTCTCTCCGACCCGGCGATCAATATGCAGACCATCCGGGTGGAGGGCGTCATTGCGGGCAGCATCTCCAAGTTTGTCATGCATGGCGATGCCGAAATCACCTACTGGCTGGGCCAGGCATTCTGGGGCCAGGGCCTTGCCACCCGCGCCCTCCGCGCCTTTCTGGAACTCGAGCCTGCTCGACCGCTTTACGGGCGGACAGCCTTCGACAATCTCGCCTCCCAGCGCGTACTGACAGCCTGCGGCTTCGTGGAAACAGGAAGAGACGCGGGATTTGCCGCAGCAAGGAATGCAGATGTGGAGGAGATTATTTTCCGGCTGGAGGTGTAGGGGAGGTTGGAGAGGAGGCGGGCTGGTGTTTGTTTGGATAATTGGGAGCGGTTACTGTCTGTTGCCCGGGCCCTTGGTCCGCTCCATGAGCGGGTGGTGTATGTCGGCGGAGCTGTTGTGAGTTTATATGCAGACAGATAACTTCAGGAAGCTGTTTTATACAACCTCCCTCATGGGCAACAGACCCAGTCATTTGTCCGGATCCGGCAAATCTGTCGCACTCTAGCTTCCTCCTGAACATTCTGCATATGCCCACTCCATTTGCCCAAACTTACTTCCACGGCACCCGCGCCGACCTCGCCACCGGCGATCAGATCGTTGCGGGGCAGACTTCCAACTACGGAAGCCGGAAAGATGCAACATTCATCTACCTCACTGCTTCGCTGGATGCCGCTATCTGGGGCGCAGAACTCGCCCGGGGGGAAGGGCGGGAGAGAATTTATCTGGTGGAACCTACTGGAGAGATCGAAGACGACCCCAACCTCACCAACAAGCGTTTCCCCGGCAACCCCACGAAATCCTACCGCTCCCGGCATCCCTTTGTGGTGGTGGGAGAAGTGACCGCGTGGCAAGGCCACGCCCAGGAACAAGTCGCCGCAATGAAAGCCAGTCTGGCCAGGTTGCAGGAAGACGGTGTTGAGGCGGAGGAGGGTTGAAGGTCAAAAGTTATGCATTATGCCGATGACTTCGCAAAGGCGGACGCATCTCCGGCCAAAGACAATGATCTGGGTGTTCAAACCTTATAAAGCAGGCGAATTGGAGCAGTTATCAATCGGCCTGAATCGAAGGGGATAGTAAGAGGTCTTGGACTTAAAGGTGATTTTCCGTTTTCGATACGAAGACCAGCTAGTAGATGTGATGCCGACAGAAGCAACCGGATGGATCGGGAATCGCTGGTTTCTAGCAGGGTCTGATTATTCAATCAAGGTGGAGCTATAAAAATGGAAATTGCGGATCTAGTACTGCGAATATTTTGTAGCAGCGGAGACAATCAGATATGGATGGGTTCAGCCAAATATTAGGTGAATACCTACTTCAAAACAAAACTAGCTCGGATCCACGAAAGGTTTTCCACCCGAACCAGGCCTTCAGTTTGCTACTTCTTGGCAGCTATCCCCTGCTGACTACCTCTTCACTTTACCGGCTTTGGTGATACTTCCGCCCATGTCAGACCAGGGTTGTGGTCAAGGAGCGATTTCCATGCCTCGGCTTGTTCCTGAGTGATGCTGGTGAGCTTGACCAGCAAATCGGTGGGAATACCTTCCCGGAGCCCGTTTCGGAAAACATGGAAGGACTCTTCCATTTTGCCAATTTGCAATCCCCGTTCAATCCCTTTTTCGATTCCCTGCTCAACCCCTTTCTCGATGCCCTGCTCGATTCCTTTCTCGATTCCCTGCTCGATTCCCTGGTTAATTCCCTGTTCGATTCCTTTCTCGATTCCTTCCTGTAACCCCAGCTCCATCCCATGCTGGAAGCCTTTTTTCATTGCCCGCTCTTCCACCTCCTTTTCTTTCTCTCCGAAAAGGGCCTCCCACAGGCTCACGAAGCGCTCGCCGGTTGGCTGTCCCACTTTTTCAATTGCGTCCATGATCTCTTTCTTTTGAAGGTTTCCTTTACCTAAATATAGGAAAATGGTTCGGATATAACGAAGCTGATCCGGGTCTGTTTTTTCAATGTCGTCGATGGCGCGGGCTAAAAATTCCAGTGCCATGATGAGGTTTTGAAAGGAGTCGGCTTTGAATGCTGCCAGGGTGCTTCGCAGCCAGATGGTGTCAGTTCGGAGCAATTCCTCCTCTGATTTCCGCCCGATGTCGTCAAACAAAAAGTCAAAAAAGGGGATAAAACGGGCAAGCTCGGGTGGTAACTCGCCAAAAAAATCCCGCATGGAGCGCGCCTCCCATCTTTCTTCTCCATGGTAAATCACCATCGCCAGCACCGGCCGAAGGAGCTGCCCAGGTGCCCAGTCTTTCAGCTGCGCGTCGATATAATTGCACAGATAGCGAAGCACCTGGGCAAATACCTTGTTGTCGGGATAGCTCTTGTGCTCAAAAATCAGGGTCACATCCAGCTCTGCACCGTGCTCACCATATTGGCAACGATACACAACATCGGTAATGTGCTTTTGCAGGGCTTCATCAACGTAGGTATCCTGCTGCTGCACCAGGGTTTCGGTGTGAAGCAGGTCGCAAAGCGGCGCAGGGAAGCATTGTCGGATGTATTCCGCCACCACCCGGGGCCGCGAAAAGGCTTCCCGGAAGAATTTGTCATGAGGTTGATGAAGCAAAGACATGAGGCAACAATACAATTAAAATTTGCATAAAGCTAATTAATTTTGTATTTTGTTTAAAAAATCATCCCCGTGCGCAACTCCCACTCCTATTGGAAAACCAGGATCCTACAGCCAGGACCCTACTCTGTGAATTCAAATTTTTTCTTGGTACTCTGCCCTATAAAAAATCTAAGGTCAATCCCCTACAAACTCCCGTCCCGGCTCCTGATGGCGCCTTCGGTGCCCAGCTTGGCGTGGATCGCCCGGCGAAGGTCTTTCAACGAAATAAAGGTCATCAGCCAGCGATCCACAGCTTCATCGTCATTGGCCGTCTGGGCCACACGCAGCTTATCCTGGCAATCTTCCATCAGCTTGTCGATCTTCTTCGCCTTGTAGTGATACAGCGCGCCATCCGACACCCGCCGCAGGTTGCCGTCGTAGTGCAGGTCGGGCCTGATTTTCAGCCACATCGGGCTGGTGTCGGGCACCGTGAGCAAGTCCGCCATCAGGCTGCACACCGAAGGCTCCGGGTGGTTGAGATAACTGTTCAAGTCAATGCGGTTCGTGCGGTCGTATTCGTCAAACAGCTCATTTTTCATCTGCTCCAACGCCGGGGTCTCGAACTTTAGCCCCTCCAGTTCCATCATCAGGTAGTCCATCACCGGGATCATTTCCACCTCCAACGGCTCTCCCTGCGCATTTTCAAGGGGGGCGTTGGGGTCTTCGGGAATGCTCTGGTCGAAATGGTTCACCATCACCCGCAGAATTTCGCGCTCCTGGGTTTTGAGACCCAGCTGCTCAAAAGGCAGCACCTGATCGGTGGTCACGACGGGGGCAGTATCCTCCCCGGCCTCCGGTGGCAGCACCGGGCGCAGCAAAGGCTCGCGCTGAAGCTGGTCGCGGCTGGCTTCCCTTTGCTGCTCCTTGTAGTGAATGCGCCGGGCCTCCTCCACCGCATGGGTCATCAGGGCCTCGGTGATGTCGAAGCGCTGGGCCACTTGCTTGATGTACATCTGCCGCTGCACAAGGTCGCCAAGCAGGGCCATAGACTCGGCCACGCCCTTGATCATGGCAGCCTGCACCTGCGGATTATTGAGCGGCTTCCCCTCGCTTAATGCCCTGATTTTGAAGTCCACAAACGACATGGCCTCCTTCTTCGCGAAGTCCAGAAAGCCCTGGGCTCCCACAGCCCTGACGTAGGAATCGGGGTCGTGATTATCGGGAAGAATGAGCACCTCGGCCTGCATGCCCTCCTGGATCAGCAGGTCAATGCCCCGGAGGGCGGCCTTGATCCCGGCGGCGTCGCCGTCGTAGATGAGCAGCACCCGCTGGGTAAAGCGGCGGATCAGCCGGATCTGGTCGAGGGTGAGGGCCGTGCCCGACGAGGCGACGACGTTTTTGATGCCGCTTTGCGCCAGCAGCACCACGTCCATGTAGCCCTCAGTGAGGATGCAAAGGTCTTTGTTGCGGATTTCCTGCCGGGCCTGGTAAAGGCCATACAGGACCTCGCTTTTGTGGTAAATCTCCGATTCGGAGGAGTTGATGTACTTGGCGGTATCCTTCTGGCTGGTGAGGATGCGGCCACCAAAGCCCACGACCTTGCCCGAAACGTTGGTGATGGGAAACATCACCCGCCCGCGGAAGCGGTCGAAAAGCTTGCCGTTTTTTTCGGAGCGGGTAGCGAGGCTAAGTTCTTCGAGGTACTCCTCGCGGTACTGCTTCGCGGTGGCTGCCTCGGTGAGGGCCTGCCAGGCGTCGGGGGCATAGCCGAGCTGGAAAGTCTGGATGGAGGATTCGAGGATACCGCGCTCTTTGAAGTAGCTCAGGCCGACGCCGCGGCCCTCTTCCGTTTCGAGCATTTGCTCCTGAAACCAGCGGGCTGCAAATTCATTGACGATGTAGAGGCTTTCGCGGCGGTCGCGGGAGAGCTTCTGGTCTTCGGTTTCTTCTTCCTCTTCGAGCTCAATGTTGTAGCGCTTGGCGAGGTGACGCAGGGCTTCGATGTAGGAATAGCCTTCCATTTCCATGAGGAAATTGATGGCATTGCCGCCCTTGCCGGAGGAGAAGTCTTTGTAGATGCCTTTTTGCGGGTTAACGGCAAAGGAAGGCGTTTTTTCGTTGACGAAAGGCGAACGCGCCCAGTAGTTGGCACCCCGCTTTTTGAGCTGGACATAGTCGCCCACCACCTCCACAATGTCTGTGGCCAGGTAGATCTGATCGACGATATGTTTGGGGATGCGGGCCATGGCGGCTATTGGATTTGGGCGAAACGCTCGTTCAGCAGAGAGCGGTACCGGGCTTTGAAAGAAGGGTCTAACAAGCTGTTTTCGATGAAACTACTCCACAAAGGAAAGGCCTCTTCCATTTTCAGGAAAATGTTTTTTTGCTGGCGGGTATCCAGCTTTGCGCCTGTCATGGCTGTGAGGAAATCCGGCTTCCGGATTTTGCGCTTTTTCCCGTTCAGCGTCAGGGCCAGCTCTTCAGGGTCTGCGGGGTTCACGAGGGCTGTATTAACGAGGTCGTATGCAGGAGAAAACACCATTCCAAGCCGGGGCTGCTCAATCATGGAAAAATTTTTCAGGTGCATGTCGGCGTTACCGGTCAAAAACGAGAACAGGAGGACTTCAAAAAAACTCACCACATCCAATCCCGGAGTTGCTGAGTATTTTTGAATTGCTTTTGCCACCTGTTCATAGCTGCCAAGGTATTTGTCTTCTGTCAGGCGCTCTGTGAGCTGGCAGAGGTCTTCCATGGCGAGCTTTCCTGCCTGTGTCCGGTCGATTCTCCTGGTAAGATAAGCCAGATTGCCGGAAGCCATGCGGATCAGGCAGTGTGGCACCGTGGTGATTCCTGCCAGCCGGGCAAGGTGCATGGTCAGGTCTTCCACCTCCGGGAGTTGCGGATAAAAGGAAGTGGGCGGCTTCAGGATAAAATTGCCCCACAAGCCAACAATGGTGAGGCGCTTCCGCCCGTTTTCGGTGGCTTCGGAGAGATGCAGAGATAATTTGGTTTGCACGCCCGTCACGGAAATATGGTTTTGGATCACTTCCGTGGCCAACGGCTCCAGATCTGCTTCTGAGTAGGGAAGCAAGGGAGGAACGGGTGTTCCAAACATGGCTTCTGAGCAGGCCGGGTGAACATCCTGCTCGTCTGGCCCCAGTGGCTGGTAACAATGGAGACACCTGTTCATGGTTCACTGTCGGTTATTTCTTCCACACTCACTGCTCCGATGCAATCCCGGCAACAAGTCAGCAGCAGACCCATCCGGTCGCGGGGATTGAGCTTCCAGTTTTTCGAGGCAATATCGAGCAGCCAGCCTTCGGGAATGAGCCCGTCAAAAAAAGGAAACAAAGCTTTGGCGCTCAGGGGCTCCACCTGAAGGGGTAGAGTCAGACTCACTGGCTGTGCATTTTTTTGCGCCAGATAGGCTGGCTCGTAGGTAAAATGGTAGCCCAGGTCGTCCTGAACTAACCTCCCCGCCAACTCTCCCTTCATCAACACCCGCGCCTGCCTCATAGCTCTATATTCCGTTTCATCGGCACAGGCCCGGCCTCGTAGCCAAACATGCTCAGCACCTTGTTCACTTTGTCCATCCGGAGGCTCGCCTTCCCCTGCTCCAACTCCCGCAAAAACCGAAGCCCAACCCCCGTTTTCCGCGCAAATTCCGGCTGCGTGAGGCCCACCAGCCGCCGCCGCTCCTTCACAAATGCCGCTATGCTCTGCTGTGTCTCCATCTGACTTCAGGTTCTGCACGAAGGTAGCATTTTTCAATTATACCTGTTCGGGGATAAATAAGGAAGTTTTATTCAATTTGCACCCGATAAGGTATAAAATAGAAAAATTTGACTAAACCACACCTGATCGGGTATAAAATTGGCTTATTCGCTCAAAATAACCCCGATCAGGTATAAAACCGCCAGATTCTCTCCACACCCGATTCCTCAGGCATTCTCCAGCACGGCAATCTCAAATTTCTGCATCTTCATAAACGCTGCCACCACCCGCGGTGCCCGCTCAGGATCGGCCATCAGCTTTGACAACACAGCCGGCACCACCTGCCACGACACGCCAAACCGGTCCTGCAGCCAGCCACACATGCTGAAAACCCCGCCTGCACCCAGCTTTTCCCAGTAATGGTCAATCTCTGCCTGGGTTTCGCAAGTCACCACCAGAGAGTTTGCCGGCGTGAAGTCGTAGTCGTGGGTCATAGAACTACTCATCATGTTGAGCACCGTTCCGTTGATCTTGCATTGGGCAACCAGCAGGGCACCATCAGGAATGCCTGGCCCGGGCTGGTGAGGCGATTCGAGGAGCCTGCGAAAATCCGGAAAAATGGCCTCATAATGGTCGAGTGCATCGCGCAACAGGCCCATTTTTTCATTGACAAAGAGCAAGGACGGTGCTATTTGCTGGGCAACAGGCAGGCGGTCGGGGTCAAGTTGCCAGGATACGCCATAGCGGTCCGCCACCCAGGCGTAAAGCGGACTCCACTCATAACTACTCAGGGGCATAACGACTGATCCACCTTCTGCGAGGGCGTCGTAGATGCGGTTGACCTCCTCCGGGCTGCCGCAGTAAGCCGAATATGACACAGCAGGGTTAGGCCGGTATTGAGGCCCGCCGTTCAGCAACATGAAATGTGTGCCCATCAGCTCCACAGTAACCACCATGGGGTTGGCCCCGAGGATCTGGCTATTGGGGAACACAGCGGTGTAAAAGGAGGCCGCCTCTTGCGCAAGGCCATCGAACCAAAGACAGGAATAGGGTGCGTGGGGCATACAGAGAGGAAGTTAAAGCAGATGGAGGTTGGATCAAATTACGGAAAATTTGGCTTGCACGAGTTGCGGAATCTCCCGGATTTTGAAGGAAAACTATCCAACCGCGTTTATCAGCCTCTTCTCAACCTCTCCTTCGGAAAGCTGTCCTTTTTTGCCTACTTTCATCTCCTCAACTCCGATCGCCACGCCCATGCACTTCGAAGAGAAAGAAAAAAAATTTGATATCCGCGAGTTTGAAATTGCGGAGAACGACGGGCGCCAAAACCCGGAGGCTGAGGTTCGACTGCCTGAGAATGAGCAAAGCGCTGAAGCAACCGAAAGCCGTTCACGCAATCGCAGCCGCAAGGAGAAAGAAAAGAAGCCAGTTTCCTACAACGGGGCCTTTTTTGTTGCATCCATCATGTTTGGAATGGCAGCCACTGTAACCTTTGAAATCCCCGCCCCGCTGTTCGTTGCGATGGGAGTAGGTTTTTTGTTTTTTGTCGATCCTTTTTACCAGCGGATCATGTCCTGGATCGAAAAATTATAGCCCGCTTACAGGCGGAACTCACCCAGGAATTTACCCTCCCGGTCGTAGCGCCATTCTTTTTTGACGCCTCCTGACTGATAGCGCATGAAAAAGTATCGGCCAGGGGCAATGTCGCGGTTACCATACACAGGAGAAGGAACCCCCTGGGCCATGCGGCGCAGATGGTCTTGGGTAGCCTGAGGCAACTGATTGACAGGCAGGAAATTATCTGTAAACAGCCAGTTGCCCCGCCCGTCGTAATGAGCTTCTGAGGGCATATTTTCCCACACAAAAGAGGCGATAAAGCCGCCCTCGTTTCGCACGGTCCAGCGGAGCTGACTGGCATTTTGGTAGGAGGTTTCGAAATGTCGAATCAAAAAATCGGGCGGGCTGTCGGTGCCGCGGGTTGGTTGGGACAACGAAACCTGGCAAAGGCCAATCAGGAGGGAAAAGAGTAGCGTCAAACGGTTCATAGCAAGAATATCAAGCACGGGTGCTCCAAGATAGTAAAGGGCTTGATAATTCCAATACTGAATCTTTCGCAATAGGCATATCTTCTTAAGTCCATGAAAAGCCCCTGGGCATGGATTTTGAAAAACCATCCTCAAATACCGCTCCTGATGCCTCTTTGGTCTCGTTTTACCCTCCTTGCTCTCCCCCTCATGTGGCCGGGCAACATTGCTCTTGCCCAATCTGCCCCGTCTTTTTCCGACGAATTCGATGCTGCCATTCATCCCTGGACCCTCTTCGAGTCGGAAACCAAATCTGCTTCCATCGCTGATGGCACCCTCCTGCTGAGTGGCAAATCCAGTGCGCTTCCTGTTCTCACCTCCCTTGAGCTGCCTGCTATACAGGAAGATAGCTTTTCGCTGGAAGTGTCCATTTATCAGTTTGCCGGAAAAAAAAATATGGGCTATGGCCTTTATTGGGGTGGCAGGACTGATAACCTCGACTACCATGTGTTCCTGATCAGTTCTAACCAAAAGTTTACTATCCTTCGAATGGAGCGCGGGCAGTATCGCCAAATCCTTCCCTGGACGCCCACGCCCATTGTGCTGGGGCCCAAGCAGTGGAACAAACTCGGGGTCAGGCGACGAGGCAGCCGCTACGACTATTTCCTCAACGACCAAATCGTGTTCACAGGCCCCGCCGACCTTGCCAAAGGACCGCTCGTTGGGGTGATGCTGCACGGCACCATGGAGCTCGCCATTGATGCATTTTCCCTGGATTCGCCCTGAAATTGGGATCAATTATCCTTTTCTTCTCCGTACTTTGGCCTCATGCGAAGGAGATTCATTATCCTGTTTTGGGGGCTCATAGCTGCGGAAGTACCACTTTCTGCCCAGAGCCTGGAGTTGGTGCTGGCCGACCGGATGGCAGAGGCCTGGCCTTCCTGGCAAGCCAGCGAGGAGTTGTTGCTGCGGCCCGGCTCGGGCAGCCTAACAGTACAAGTGCCGGCAGGAGAAGCCCCGCTTTCCCTCCAGCAGTCGCATCTGCTGAAAAATGGCGACGATTTTATCATGGAAGCCGATCTCGTGGCTAATTGTACCGGGCTGGAATGCCGCTGGGGCCTTTTTTGGGGTGGCGATCGCCATGGCAGACAGCAGCACCGCCTGTGGATCAGGGCAGATGGCAGCTTTTCCGTGGAATCAGCTACGGCAGAAGGCATCAAAGTCATTCAGCCATGGACCAGGCATCGCCTGTTAAGGTCTTCCGGCACCAACAACACCCTCAGAATCGAGAAGAAAGGATGGCGCATTTTCCTGAGCATCAATGAAAAGCCCTTCGGGGAACTGTCGGCGCCAACACTCAAAGGCAAATACCATGGGCTGATCTTCCAGGGGCCAGGCAATGTAGAGCTGAGCGCGGTTCGCTGGTGGTGCCCGCCGGAGGCCGTTCACCTGGCAGGGGGGCGTTTTGAGCTGGCCCGCAGGCTCAGGCAGGATTCCACGGTAAATGACCCGGAGCTGGATGAAACCGCACCAAGGCTCAGTCCCGACCTTCATTCACTGTATTTTACCAGAAATCACCCCCACAAACCGGAAACAGGACAGCTGTGGGTGAGCCATGTGCAGGGAGATTCCATGTGGGCCCTCCCAAAACCAGTTTTTTCCGCTGCCCTTCCTGGCCGAACCGAAGTGATGGAAGTCACGCCGGCCCACCTTCGCCTGGTGCGAATGCCTGCTGATGGGCCTGCTGGTTTGGCAGTGTCGGATTGGGCAGACAGCCTCTGGCAGTTTCCCCGACAGCTTCCGTGGATGAACATGCCGCCTGTGCGTGGCAGCCTGGGGGCCTTTGAATCGGAGGATGGCAGCCTCATGCTCATCAGCGCCCAACTTCCCGGCGGCTATGGCGGCCAGGATCTTTATCTGCTCAATCGCCAGCCAGACGGCACCTGGTCGGCACCGCGCAACCTCGGCCCTGAGCTAAACACCTTCGACGATGAGTTTGCACCCTGGCTCGACCCCGATGGCATTACCCTGTATTTCACCAGCGGCGGGCACCCTGGTTATGGCGGCTGGGACCTTTTTCGCAGCCAGCGACTCACCCAAACCTGGACCAAATGGACGCCTCCTGCAAATTTAGGCCCCCGGGTTAACAGCGCCCAGGACGAGGGTTGGTGGTATCCCGACCGGGAGGGGCACGCCTATTTTTCGGTGAGAGACAGTGCGGGGGGGGACTTCGACCTCATGGGCTTGTACCTTCCGGCCGATCCCCGCACCATGCCCGTCGCAAATGTGCGCGTTCAGATCCGGCAGCGCGAAACCGGCGAGGCCATGACCGGGCAAGTGGTGATCAGGTCCATTACCGGCGAATCATGGGTGAGAGAATGGAACGTGACCAATGCCGGGGAATCCTTCCTCGTTCCCCTTGGTGAGGGCTATCAGATTTACGCCTCCGTGCCCGGCTACTTTTCCGTTACCGACACCCTCGACCTTCGGGCAGTGAAGCGCTACCGGGACATGGACAAGGGCCTTGATGTGTTGCCAGTGGAAGTGGGTGCCACCATTCGCCTGGACCGGGTATATTTTGAGCGGGCCACCGATGTGCTGCTGCCGGAAAGCCATGCAGAACTGGATCGCCTGCTGGCACTGTTGCAGGGAATTCCCAGCCTGGGCATTGAGATTCAGGGCCACACAGACGATATTGGCGATGCCCTCGTGCTGCAACAACTGAGCGAGCGCCGCGCCAGCCGCGTGAAAGGCTACCTCACTGAGCGCGGCATCGAAGAAAGCAGAATGGTGGCCAATGGCTTTGGCAGCACGCGCCCCGTGGCCGACAACCGGAACCCAGCTACCCGACCTCTCAACCGGCGGGTAGAGTTTGTGATCCTGAGAAGATGAGGCGTTTTTTGCCAAACCAGCCGATCCAGTCTGCCGGTTACACAACTGCATTTTTCCAGCCAAGGCAAAGGCAGCACAAGGCAAATGGCGTTCGTTTTGCACTTATTTCCACGGTTCGATTCAATCCCCTATTCATTTGCTGGCACCACGGTTTTCCCGGTCATCCCTCTTTGGGCAACTAGGCCGGCAGTTCAGGGTTTCGTTGCCTCTGGCGAGAAGCGAGCAGTGGCTGGCCTTTGCCTTGCTGCTGATTCTGGGTGGCCTGATGTTTTCCCGCGCCGCCATTTCCTGGGGCGTGATCATGCTGAGCATAGGCATTTTCCTGCCCGGAAGATCCTGGCAGAGGGTGCCAGCCTGGGCTTGGCTGGGGCTGATATTGGTGGGCTTGTATGCCCTAAGCCTCGGGCTGTCCCTGCCGTCAACTACAGGTTGGGAGGAAGCAGTGGAAAAAATTCCGCTGGCTCTGTGCCCGCTTGTGCTGGCCAGTGTGGAAAGGCTCCCGGCGCGAACGGTTCGCGGCCTGCTCTGGTCGCTCGTGCTTATTGCCAGCCTCGGGATGCTGGTGATGCTGAGCATGGCTGCCTCCAGAAGCGTTGCCATCGGCCTGGACTGGCACATGGCGCTGGATTGCCTTGGCGGTCAGTGCGAACAAGCTGAGATCTGGTACCGGGCGCTGGCGTTTTTTGCCTACAGCGACCTCTCCGGCGGCCTTGACCATCATCCCGGCTACCTCAGCCTGCTGCTGTTGTTTGTGCTGCTGGTTCAGGTGTGGCTGTGGGATGATGCCAGGCTTCGCCGTGATCCTTTCCCGCACTGGTGGATGGGCCTTTCCACGGGATTGGTTTACCTGTTCATCGCCCTGCTCAGCTCCCGGATGCACCAGCTGATTTTCATCGGGGTACTGTTGTTCCTCGCGGTGTATGTGCTGCGGGGAAGAATGAGCTGGAAGCAATTTTTGCTGCCGCTGGCCGTCGTGGGGGGACTGTTCGGCGGAACGCAGTTGCTCTCCCCGGTGAGCAAAGCCAGAATGGCGGAAGTGACCGACATGACAGAAGAAGAGACCGGGAAGGAAGTTGATCAGAATTTGGCGGAAACAGGCGGAGCGAAAGAAGAAGTCTGGACGGGAATGTCGGTTCGGCGGGCAGTATGGACTTCCGCTGCCGGGATCCTGAAACATGCCTGGCTGGGCGGGCTCGGAGCGGGAACATTCCGGGAAGAATTGGTGGAGCAATATCGCCGGGATGGTTTTTTGTACGGATATGAGCGGCGGCTGGATCCCCACAACCAGTACCTCGCAACCTGGCTGGCGCTGGGCTTGCCGGGGCTGCTGGTGCTGCTCGCTTGGCTGGCGGGCCAGTTTTCGATGGCCTGGCAGCGGCGGCAGTGGTATGCTTTGCTCTGGGTGATCAGTTGCTGCGCGGCCATGCTCACTGAGACCCTGCTGGGTCGGCAGGTGGGCGTTGTGTTTGTGGGGGTGTTAGTGCCCCTGCTGTTGTTTCATTTGCCGAAAGCGGGTACAGTTCCGGGCGCAGGAAAGGAATGAGGGCCATGAGAACTGCCGGAACGTAGAGGCTTTCCCGGGTAATGAGGTTATGGGTGAGCAAGCCAATAGCCCCATTTGCCTGCTTCGAATTACTCGTTCCAAACACAAGGTCATCGGCGTGGCCGAGCTCCATGCCGCCTGCCACGAGCCGCGCCACCTCCGGCGGCAGAAAAAAACCCGCCGACCTTCCCCAGCCCTCCCGGTCCCGGTTCGCCACCAGCACCCAGGCAAAGGCTTCCATGCCGTCATTCACCTGCCGGATTCCCCCTTCGATGCCCACCCACCAACTAGCCTCAGGCATTCGTTCTCTGGCTGCTTTCACGCGGTTCCAGGCTCCAGCGCGCGTTTCTTCCTCGCTCATCGGCTGGTCGGCCACGCCCGATGGTACCGAAATTCCTTTCAGCTTCAGGTCATTAGAAGGAAAAGCAAGCTCAAAGGCCGAGGCAGCTGCCTGTATTTTGACCGGGTTGGTGGAGGAAACGAGGATCATGAGAGAAGGCTGAAGGTTGATCTGAAAATGGAACAGGATGCTGTCAGGAAGTTGCGGATCCCGCAAAATGCTCTGGCAAATTGCTTTCATTCTCCGAATTCGCCGCCAAATTTTTCTGCCAGCCTTGCCACCGCCTGCCACCTCCGGGGTGGTCCAAAGCCACCATGCAAAATTTCCTTATCTTCCGTTTCCGACTTTCACGCTACTCCACATGCAAACCCTCATCGACTACTTCGGCAACATGCCCTCGCTGCACCGCACGCTGTTACTTGTGGGAGGATTAACCCTTTTCTGGGTCATTGAAAGCACCATGCCGTTTTTTCACTTTTCCTACAACAAATGGCGGCATGGCCTGAGCAACCTCTTTTTTACCCTCACCACTGCCGCAGTCAACCTGCCCCTCGCCTTTCTTCTTGTCATGACTTCCGATTGGGTCACTTCAGATGGCTTTGGTGTGCTGCAATGGATCGAAATGCCCCTCTGGGCACAATTGATTGTGGGCCTGCTGCTGCTCGACCTCATCGGGGCCTGGCTGATTCATTACACCGAACACCACGTCAAATGGATGTGGCGCTTCCACCTCGTTCACCACATCGACCAGCAAATCGACACCACCTCCGGCAACCGCCACCATCCCGGAGAGTCCGTTTTTCGCTTTGCCTTTACCTCCCTGGCTGTGGTGGTCGCCGGAGCGCCAATGTGGCTCGTGATGGTTTATCAAACCCTCTCGGTCGTGTTTACCCAGTTCAACCACGCCAACTGGCGCTTCCCTGCCTGGCTCGACAAAACGCTCTCCTGGCTTGTCGTTACGCCGGGCATGCACCGCGTTCACCATCATTACCGGCTGCCATACAGTGATACCAACTACGGCAACCTCTTCTCTCTCTGGGACCGGCTGTTTGGAACCTTTGTGCAGGTGGACAACCAAAAGCTGGTCTATGGCGTGGACACCCACATGGAGGCCGAAAAAACAACCAATATCGGCGCGATGCTGAAGGTTCCTTTTCAGCCTTACCGCCCCCGGATTGAGTACCAGGAAGAGGAGAAATTGTAGGACAAACGGCTGGCGTCAAGTCTCTTTACCGAAATGGTAGGCTTTTGTCGGCAAATCGCGGGAAAACTGGCCAGCACTTCCTAATTTCAGGCGGTCAGGACGGGCCAGTCTGTTCTGCTTGGTTGTTGAATCAAATGAAATACCGCATTTCCAATTCCCTGCTCGAAGTCGTTGTGATGGACCAGGGGGCCGAATTGTGCTCCATTCGCGACCTCGCGCGCGACACAGAGCTTCTGTGGCAGGCTGATCCCGCAGTGTGGCCACGCCACGCGCCCGTGTTGTTTCCCGTTGTGGGCCGACTGAAGGGCGACAGCTATGTATTTGAAGGACAGCGATATGCCCTTCCTCAGCATGGGTTTGCCCGCGACCTAGACTTTGAATTGGTGGACCAGGGGCCCGAACACCTCACCTTTCGCCTCGAAGACAACGAGCACACACGCCCGCGCTATCCTTTTTCCTTTGTGCTTGACCTCACCTATCGCCTCGAAGAAGGCCAGCTGGTGGTGGATCATCAGCTTCATAACCGCGGAGAAGGCACCATGTGGTTTTCGCTCGGCGCACACCCCGGTTTTCGCTGCCCAATCGACCCCGAAAAAGAAAGCTATGCCGACTACGACCTTGTCTTTGAATTGCCCGAAACCCAGAACACCTGGCGCCTGACTGGTGGCTTGTTTGATGGCCGAACCGAGCCCATCCTTGACAACCAGCGAATCCTGCCCCTGACACATGAGTTGTTTGACCAGGACGCCCTCGTTTTTGAAGGATTGAACTCCTCATGGGTTGGCATTCGCTCACGCCTGAGCGGCTACGGGGTGCGGATGCACAGTCAGGGCTGGCCCTTTTATGGCATCTGGGCAAAACCCAATGGCGATTTTGTGTGCCTGGAGCCATGGTTTGGCCATGCTGATCACACCACCGTTTCGGGAGAACTCACCGAAAAACCAGGTATCCTCACCGTAGAAACAGGAGGTTCCTGGAAAGCCACTTACTGTGTTGAGCCGGGTTTCTTTTCCTGAAAAAGAAATTCTGCAGATTTTTCCCTTTCTGGCCATTTACCTGATGATGATGAAGACCATTTGTGTGTTTTGCGGAGCGAATTCCGGGTTTTCGACCGAGTATGCCGAAGCTGCCAGGAGCCTGGGACGGTTGCTCGCAGGGCGGAAAATCAGGATGGTTTTTGGAGCGGGGAAAGTGGGGCTCATGGGCATCATTGCCGATGAAATGCTGGCCCACGGAGGCGAGGTCATCGGGGTGATTCCCCATTTTCTCATGGCCAAAGAAGTGGGACACACCGGGCTCACAGAATTGATCCAGACCGAAACCATGCACGAGCGGAAGAAAATCATGGCCGATCTTTCGGACGGGTTTATTGCCATGCCTGGCGGTTTTGGCACCATGGATGAGCTGAACGAAATCCTGACCTGGGCCCAGCTTGGGCTTCACAGCGATCCCATCGGGTTGCTCAATGTAGCCGGCTATTTCGATCCCTTGCTCGGCATGTTTGACCACATGGTGAAAGAGGGCTTTCTGCGGCAGGAAAATAGATCTCTTGTTCTGGATGACGCAGACGGAGCGCCACTGTTGGCGAAAATGGAATCTTTTGTGTCGCCGCAGGTCCCCAAATGGTTGACCGAAGGCCAGGAGTAACGCTTTCGCCATCAACAGTTCCGACTTGCTTTGCTATCGGGCCTAACCACATGAACAGACGCCAACTCCTACACCTTGCCGGCCTCGCCGGTGCTTCTACCCTACTGGGAATGAATCGTTTACAAGATCTCCACCGCTTCAGCGAAGAGCTGCCGGGATCCGACCCGATGCCTGTGTTGTTTCTCGGGCATGGCAGCCCGATGAATGCTATTGAAGAAAACCAGTTTGTGAGAGGATTCCGGGAAACGGGCGCAGCCTTGCCCCGTCCTGCGGCCATACTGTGCGTTTCGGCGCATTGGTTTACCCGTGGCACAAAGGTGACGGCCATGGCCATGCCGCCAACAATCCACGATTTTGGCGGCTTCCCGGAGGCGTTGTTTCAGGTGCAATACCCTGCCCCCGGCAGCCCTGAACTCGCCCGTGATACACAAGCTCTGCTCGCCCCCACCGCGGTGGAGCTCAGCCAGGAGTGGGGCCTCGACCATGGAGCATGGTCAGTCATCAAGCACCTCTACCCCGGTGCAGATGTGCCCGTGATCCAGATGAGCATCGACTACACCCAGCCTCCGGCCTATCATTTTGGGCTGGCAAAACAGTTGCAAAGCCTCCGCAACAAAGGGGTCCTGATCGTGGGGAGTGGCAACATTGTCCACAACCTCCGCATGATGGATTTCCGGAACATGGACAAGGACGATCATGGCTACGATTGGGCACGGGAAGCGAGGGCCACTGTCAACCAGCATCTGCTTTCAGGTGATGTGCAGCCGTTGCTGCAGTATCACCAGGGAGGGCAGGCCCTGCAGATGGCCATTCCCACACCAGACCATTACTTGCCGCTGATCTACAGCCTGGGAGTAAGGCGCGAGCAGGAAGAATTGATGCTGTTTAATGACAAGATGGTAGGAGGCAGCATCAGCATGACCTCGGTGAAGATCGGATGAGAAAAGGAAAGTTGGCCGAAGTATGCCTACTGAACTTGCTTGAATTGCTCTTCTGAGCTAGCAGGTGCCTTGCCAAAATACCATAGCTGGCCCATTTGCAGCCAAACCATTACTCTCCAAACACCCCCACATGCCACAAAATTCCGGAAGGATCATGGACGAAGCACTCGCTGCCCCAGTCCTGGTAGCGAATGGGTAGCACCCGTACTCCGGGAAACTGCCCCGGCAGGTCCAGCGAAACCAGATGCTCGAAGGCAGCCTCAACGTTCTGCACTTCCAAAAACACCATCGTGTTGTTCACCCACTCTTCCACAAAGGCATCCTGAAGGTAGAAAGCCGTATTTCCAAGTTTGAAAACCGACAAATCTGCGGAGAGCTGAATTTCAGCAAAGCCCCAGGCGTGGTAAAAACGGCGCGACAGCTCGAAATCTTTCGCACCAATAAAAGGTCGAATGGAAATGGGATTCATGGGCGTGGATTTAAGAGAGATTGGGAAAAAAGTGAAATAAATTTAGGAAGCTGCCAGGTTGTTTGCAAATAAAATTAGAAAAGTTAGGAAGTTTTGGGCGCTGAGCCTATCGAAGGGTGAGATGAGAGGTTTTGGGTGAAGCTAAGCCTAACATTATGGTGCCTTTCAGAACCACAACCCAAAACCTCCCTGGCTTCCTCAAAATAAAGCCGTCTGGCCATTTTCGTCCAGGCTGGGCTTGTCCCAGGCAATGGTGTCGCCAGTGCGCAGCGGTTCTTCCGCCTCTTCTTCCTCTTCTTCGAGCAGTTCAGGTGGGGTGGCCACGCGTTGGATTTTGCTCACCGTCCGTCGATCGAGCTTGTTGCCCAGGGCCTTCCAGCCTTTCACATCAATGAAGGCCTCCAGATCCAGCGTGACTTCTTCGTTCTGCTTTGTTTTGGTCGACGCCAAAAACTGCACATGGGTGTGGGCGTCGGTGGTAGCCAGCACCAGCTTCGATCCGCTGGCTTCGGTGATGAATGAGAAGCGCTTGTCAAGCGTGGCGGTTTCGACGTGGAAACGTTTGACGTAGTAATCCTTCGATTCGCCGTCGTAGTACAGGGCCGTAATAACAGTATCTTCCTGCAATTGCCTCACCTCCAGCACTTTGTTGAAATCGTAGCGGTGCGTCAGCTCAAAATCGGTCACCTCGTAGGTGCCGTCGCTGAATAGCACCAGCACTTTGTCGTCGGTATCAAATTCTCCGACAAACTGGCCTCGCTCGTCGGTGTTGAGGCGGCCCGTGTGGGGGTCATACCAGATTTTGATGCCGCCAAGGGTAGAAGAGCCAACTTCTTTCTGGGTGATTTTCCGGATCGGGTACTTCGACAGCACATTTCCCTGCGAGGCGCGGCCTTTGATGGCCAATTCGCCAAATTCGAAGTCAAACACCTTGATCTTCGCCCGGCAATTCGGGGTGAGATGCACTGTCACCACCTCGCTCTCGCTGTTGGGGTGGGCCTGAAAATACAGCAATTTCGAGCCCGCGCTGCCCTTTGTGATGTCGTACTCACGGTCGCGCGTCACGGCTGTCACAGAGAAGCGCTTAACAAAGTTTTTACCTTCCTCAGGGTCCCGGTAAATAGCATGATAGACTTTCCGCTCGTCGTTCTTTTTCCAGACATCGACATAGATAATGTCTTTGCCCACAAAAGCCTTGTCCGAAACCTTCACCACCAGATATTTGCCATCCGCCCGGAACACAATGATATCGTCGAGGTCGGAGCAATCGCACACATACTCATCTTTCTTCAGGCCATAACCCACAAAGCCTTCCTTGCGGTTGACGTAGAGTTTTTCATTCGCCACGGCCACCTGCTGCACCTGGATGGTATCAAAGGACTGGATGCGGGTTTTCCGTTCGCGGCCCTTGCCGTAGGTATCGATCAGGCGCTGATAATGGGCAATTGTGAAGTCGGTAAGATGAGCCAGGTGATGCTCCGTTTTCGCAATTTCTTCCTCCAGCTCGCGCATCAGCTCGTCGGCTTTGAAGGAATTGAAGCGGGAAATGCGCTTGATGCGAATTTCGGTGAGGCGCAGAATGTCCTCCTCAATGATCTCACGGTAAAACTTCGGCTTAAAGGGATCCAGCCCTTTGTCGATGGTTTGGATAACCGCTTCCCAGGTTTCGCATTCTTCGATGTCGCGGTAGATGCGATTTTCGATGAAAATCTTTTCCAGCGAGGAGAACAGCAGTTTTTCACGCAGTTCCGACAACTGAACCTCCAGGTCGCGTTTCAGCAGATCGCGTGTGTGGAGGGTCGAAATCCGCAGAATTTCATCGACATCGAGGAAATAGGGCTTGTCATCGATAATCACGCAGGCATTGGGCGAAATCGACACCTCGCAATCGGTGAAGGCATAAAGGGCATCCATCGTCACCTCCGGCGAAACGCCTGGGGCGATTTCCACTTCCACCTCCACTTCCTGGGCGGTGTTGTCCACCACCTTTTTGACCTTGATTTTCCCTTTGTCGGTCGCCTTTACGATCGACTCAATGAGCGTGGAAGTCGTGACGCCGTAGGGCAGATCTTTGACATGCAGGGTGGCCTTGTCAATAATCTCGATGCGGGCGCGCACCCTCACTTTGCCTCCCCTTCCACCGCCCTGGTAATGCCCGGCATCAATCATGCCTCCGGCAGGGAAATCAGGAATGAGGCGGGTCGTTTGGCCGCGAAGAATGGCAATGGCCCCTTCGCACAGCTCAATGAAGTTGTGGGGCAGAATTTTGGTCGAAAGGCCCACCGCAATCCCGTCTACGCCCTGGGCGAGAACGAGTGGAAACTTCATGGGCAGGGCAATGGGCTCCCTTTTCCGCCCGTCGTAGGAGGCTTGCCAGTCGGTGATTTTGCCATTAAACCCGACGTCGAGGGCAAACTTGGACAGCCTGGATTCGATGTAGCGGGGTGCAGCAGCTGAATCGCCGGTGCGCACATCGCCCCAGTTGCCCTGGGTGTCGATGAGCAAATCTTTCTGGCCGAGGTTCACGAGGGCATCCCCAATGGCAGCATCGCCGTGGGGGTGGTATTGCATCGTTTGCCCGATGACGTTGGCCACTTTATGGAAGCGCCCGTCATCCATCTCCTTCATGGCATGCAGGATACGCCGCTGAACGGGCTTCAGCCCATCCATGAGCAGCGGCACCGCCCGCTCCAGAATGACGTAGGAGGCGTAGTCGAGAAAATAGTTTTCGTACATCCCCGAAATGGGGAGCGTGCCGGGTTCAACGCCCCCGGCGGGTGTTACACTGCCATTCGACTCCATATTCCTCGCTGAACTTCAAGACTTGTCCGAATAATGAGGCGCTAAGATAGGAGGAGGAATTGGATTCCGCAAACCATTTGCCAAATTAATTAGCAAATTCTCAAAAAATTAGGCCCACCTGCCTACAATTCCATGATCTCGATGTTGCGGAAGGCCACAGGGTGACTTTCGCTTTGGAGCGAAATCCAGCCCTTGCCCAGTGGCGTACCATCAGGGCCGGCAGCCGGGTAGGCCGGAGAAATGGCCCCGCCGCCCACCTGAGGCTTGGTGTAGGTGAGCACAGTGTCGCCCTCCACGATGTGGCGAATAAGGGAATCAGCAAACACTTCCACCATCACATTTACCCAGCCATCGCCGGGATAAGTTTTGGAATTTGAAACAAAGCAATGATCTGTGCGGAGCTCGCCATCCATCACCACGTTGGTGCCGGGTGTGCAGAGATTGGCTGTTGTGCGCTCGCCAGAGTCGCGCCCGCCGAGCAGTTGCACCTCGATGCAAAGAGGAAAATCCTGCTCCACAGCCATGCTGTTGGGGTCCTGGCAATGCACCATGATGCCGCTGTTGCGCCAGGCCCAGTCGGGCCCGGCCGTGGCTTGCTCCCCAAAGAATCGATATTGCATCCGGAAGCGGTAGCTGGAGTAGGGGCTTTTGTAAAATAAATGGCCAAAACGGTCTGCAAACTCGCCCTCATAGCCTTCATACCCGACTGTGATCGCGCTGTCTGTTATCCGGAAGGTGTTGGCGTAGTTGTCGCCCAGGGCGTGGCCCCGGATTTTGGGGGTCCAGCCTTCCATGGTTTTGCCGTCAAACAGGGAAACCCAGGCGGGAGCGGCGGGCTCCTCTTTGGCTGCGGGCTGACAAGCCCAGACAATGGTAACAAGGATGAGAGTGGCGAGTAGGTGACGCATAGGGGTGAGAGTTGATAAAGAGCAATTAGCTCAAATTTTTTCAGGATCCTGTCCTGCCGGAGGCGGAAAGAACTTCCAGGAATCGCTTTTCCAGTTCGGGCACCGTGTGGGCGAAAGCCTGAATGGCTTCCAGGCGGCTTTGGAGCCAGGAGGATTCGGGGTTATGAGCGAGGGCAGAGATGGCGCAGGCCATCACGATTTTTCTGCCTCCTTCGACTTTCAGATACTGCTCTCTCAGCATCAGGCGCTGGAGCCGGGGAATTTCGAGGGACTCGATGCTGCTGGCAGCCATGAGGATCTCCACAACCTCCCGGCCGAGCAGGGCCTGGGTGGTATCGCGGGAAATATGCTGCTCAAAAAAAGGGAAATACAGCCCGGCAATGGGAAGTTTGTCCCCTTCATTCGCTTCCCTGATCAAAATAGAAGCTGTGTGCAGCCCAACGGAAAGGGCGAGCCTGCCATCCTCCCACCGGGCCTCCGGGGCATGATCGCTGAGGTAGCGGGTGGCTTCCACGAAATTGGAAAGTGCCTTGGAGGAGTGCGGGGCTTTCATGCGCAAAAGTTACGAAATCCGGCAATGGATTTTGCTAATTTTGAACCCGTTAGCTACTTCCGGGTATTCCGAGTGCCCTTTCGATTGATTATCCTCCACCCTCCGACATGACTTCCTACCAACGCATCAACAACCTCGCAGGCTGGGCCATTTTTGCTGTGGCGCTTGTTGTTTATCTGCTCACGGTGGCCCCGACGGCGAGCTTTTGGGACTGTGGCGAGTTCATTGCCTGTGCCAATGAGTTGGAAGTAACCCACCCGCCCGGCGCACCGCTTTTTCTGCTCATGGGCCGGATCATGGCCATGCTGGCCATCGGTTCGGAAAATGTGGCCTGGATGGTGAACCTCCTTTCTGTGCTGGCAGGCGCCTTTACTACGCTCTTCACCTTCTGGTCCACCACCATGCTGGCCAGCAAGGGCCTGGCAAACTTCGACTGGGACGAAGCCTCCAAAACCTGGACCGCAATGGGTGCCGGGGCGGTGGCAGGCCTCGTTTGCACCTTTGCAGATTCGGTCTGGTTCAATGCCGTGGAAGCGGAAGTATATGCCATGAGCGGCTTTTTCACCGCGATTGTATTCTGGCTCATGCTCAAATGGGAGGCCCGCGCCGACCAACCCGATCACCTCAAGTGGATTTTGCTCATCGCCTACCTCATGGGGCTCTCTACCGGGGTTCACCTCCTGAACCTGCTCACGGTGCCAGCCCTGGCATTGATGTACTTTTTCCGCAAATATCCCTTTTCCATCAAAGGACTTCTGAGCACCCTGGGCATTTCCGTGGCCATTCTTGCCGCCATTCAATATGGAATTCTTCAGTATTCCATTTCCCTTGCCCGCTCCGCAGAGTTGATCTTTACCGGCACCCAAACCCGGGAAGGCGTGGTAACAGGTGGCTTGGGCCTGCCGCAGGGAACCGGCTCACTCGTGCTGATTTTCCTGGTGGTTCTGAGCCTCGTTTTACTGATCATCTACAGCCAGCGCAGGCAAAAGGTCGTGCTGAACACCGTTTTGCTCGCCCTGACCCTCGTGCTCATCGGCGCATCGAGCTACACAACCATTTACATTCGCTCCAATGCCGACCCCGCCATTGACATGAACAACCCCGAAAACGTGTTCACCTTCCTCTCCTACATGCGGCGGGAACAATACGGCGACCGGCCTCTGGTTTACGGACCGATGTACAACGCAGCGTTGGTGCGCGAAGACGATGGCAGCCCTGTACGGGAGTCGAAGGGAATGAAATTCATGGTCATGGACAACTCCGGCCGCTACGTGGAGGATGTGGAGGAGTTTGATTATCAGTATGATGAGGAAGTGTTGTTTCCCCGAATGTATGAGCCCAGCCGGTACAACAGCGGCCCCTATGGCTACATCAACTATGTGAGTAAAAAGGGCGAAGACCCCCGCAATCCTGCCGACGACAAACCCACCCGCCTGGAAGACCTGATCTTTTTCCTTGACTACCAGATCGGCCACATGTACCTGCGCTACTTCATGTGGAATTTTGCCGGGCGGGAAAGCGACCTGCAGGACGACCGCTGGGAATCGGGCCTGGAGATGAACAGAGAAGCGAATGCGACAGCAGCAGAAGGGGAAAACAAGGGGAAGAATCACTATTTTTTCCTTCCCTTGTTTCTCGGTGTGCTGGGCCTCGTGTGGCAGTCAAATGTAAAAAAACAGGATGCTGCGATCCTGGCTCTGCTGTTTTTCTTCACAGGCATTGCCATTGTGCTGTATCTCAACCAGTATCCCGGCCAGCCCCGCGAGCGGGATTACAGCTATGCCGGTTCTTTCCAGGTGTTCAGCATCTGGGTAGGGTTGGGAGTAGTGTTTCTGGCTGATGTGCTGCGGAAATGGGTGGGAAGGCTCAGCCATTGGGTGGCCCTTGGCCTGGCCCTGGCTGCTCCGGTCCTCATGGCCGCCCAAAACTGGGACGACCACACCCGTGCCGGGCGCTGGATCGATATTGAATTCGCCAAAAACCTACTCGATTCCTGCGCTCCCAATGCCATTCTCTTCACCGGCGGCGACAACGATACCTTTCCACTCTGGTATGTGCAGGAGGTGGAAGGCTACCGGACAGACGTGCGGGTGGTGAACCTGGAACTGCTCATTTCCGACTGGTACATCGACCAGATGAAAGAACCGAAAAACCAGTCGGAGGCCCTGCCCATTACCATGGAGCGAAAAGACTACCTCGGAGACCAGAGCATGGTGATTTATGGCTTTGGTGATCAACAAATTACCTTGCCCGTTGACCTCGAATCCTGCGTTGCCAACGGCGTTCTGAGCCTGGAAGAAGCGGCCCTTGCTGATGAAAAAATGGTCTGGGATTTTCAAGGCAGGCCAGGTGGATACATTTTGCGGAAAGACTCCGTGATCATCAACATCCTGCGCAATGTGGCCCGCGACGGCTGGAAGCGGCCCGTTTACTTCGGAAACACCATGCCGCAGGATAATTACGCCAGCCTGACGCCCTATTTCCGCAATGAGGGCCTCGCCTACCGCGTCATTCCCCTGAAAAAATCCGAACAAACCATCAACGACGAGTTCTACGGCACCCTCCGCCCTGACATCATGGAGCAGCGGCTCATGGAGCAGTTCAAGTTCACCGGCCTGAACGACCCCGGAGTGTATTTCGACGAACACATCCGCGACGTGATCATCGCCAACTACCGAAACGGCTTCTACCGGCTGGCAGCCACCTATGCCGGTGAGTTTGCCTGGCGAGATTCCATGGTGCAGTTCCTTCAAACCGGTATCGACTCAGCAGCGGCTCCTTCCGACAGCCTGCAAATCCGTATCCAGGCACTGGATAGTGAAATGGAAGAACTTCGCGAGTCTGTGGTTCGGGCACTCGAAGCCAGCGAAGAACGAATTCCGACGGCTGTCATTCCCCAAAACAACCTCTACCTGCTGCTGCGCCAGGCAACAGTGCTGGCTACAGTCCGCGCTGAGGAACCCCTTGCTACGGCCTATGCTACGCTGGAAACCCGGGGGCTCTCCCAGCTTGCCGCGCTCGCTGCCAATGGAGCAGAAGTCAACCCGCGCTCCCTGCCCTTCCAGGCCATGCTCTATGTGATGCAGTTTCACCTCGATCGCGGCGACGAAGCCGCCTTCCAGCGGGTGGCAACCCAGGTGGATTCCCTCATGGGCTTTGCCGTGAGCGAGGAATTCAGAAAGCAGGCCCAGCCGGGACAATAAAATTGAGGACAAACGGCGGCTTCTGAGTACCTTGCGGCCCATTTGAGCCCAGGTATGACAGAAGACATCATTTACGGAATTCACCCGGTGCGCGAAGCCATTGACGCTGGCCGCCCGGTGGAAAAATTGCTCATTCGCCAGGACATGGCCCCTGAGCGCATGGGCGAATGGCGACGGCTGGCCAAGGAAATCGACATTCCCATGCAAATGGTGCCGGAGATCAAGCTGCGGAAATTGTCGAATAACGGCAACCACCAGGGCGTTGTCGCAATGCTCTCCGCCGCCGCCTACCACGACCTCGAAACCACCCTGCTCCGCCTTCAGGAAGAGGGAAAAACCCCCATGCTGGTCATGCTGGATGGTGTGACCGACGTTCGCAACTTCGGGGCCATAGCCCGCAGCGCCGAATGCCTGGGTGCCCAGGCGGTCATTTTGCCCTCCACCGGCGCAGCCACCCTCTCCTCCGATGCCGTGAGGGCCTCCGCAGGAGCGCTCCACCACCTGCCCGTTGTGCGGGTGCAAGACCTCGTGGATGCTGTCCTGATCATGCAAGCCTATGGCATTCGGACCGTGGGCCTCAGCGAAAAAGGCCAGGCCACTCTCTGGGAGGTGGATTTGAAGGTGCCTACCTGTCTGGCAATGGGTTCGGAGGAAAAAGGCCTTTCCCCCCGCCTGCTCCGGCGGGTGGAAGAACTGGTAAACATTCCCCTGAAAGGACAGGTCGGTTCGCTCAATGTGTCGGTTGCTGCCGGCATTGCCCTGGCCGAAGCTGCCCGCCAGCGCGGCTGACCTCATTTTCCGATTAATCTCTTGTATGAACACAGCCCCATTCCAGGGTTTGCTCGTGGTAGAACTGGCCTCGGTGCTGGCAGGCCCCTCTGTGGGGATGTTTTTCGCAGAACTTGGTGCCCGCGTCATCAAGGTGGAAAACAAGCGAACCGGCGGAGACGTGACCCGCGCCTGGAAAATGCCCCAGGAAGATGTTTCACAGCCCGCCTCCGCCTACTACCACAGTGTGAACTGGGGCAAGGAAGTTCATTTTCTGGACCTGGAGGAGGAAACAGACAGGCTTCAGGTGCTGCAATGGATCGGGGAGGCAGATGTGGTGGTGGCGAATTTTAAGCCCGGATCGGCGGGCAGCCTGGGCATGGACGAGGCCAGCCTGCGCGCTTTGAATCCGAAGCTCATTTATGCCTCCGTATTTGCCTACACCGAACACGACCCAAGACCAGGCTTTGATGCTGTGATCCAGGCGGAAACGGGCTGGATCTACATGAATGGCGAGCCCGACGGGAAGCCAGTCAAGCTGCCTGTCGCCCTCATGGATGTGCTGGCGGCGCACCAACTCAAGGAAGGCATTCTGGTGGCCCTCTGGCAGCGGGCAGCAAGCGGCCATGGCTGTGGGGTTTCTGTTTCATTATTTGATACCGGCGTGGCCTCACTGGCCAATCAGGCAAGCAATTACCTTCATGCCGGCATTCTGCCCCGGCGGCAGGGCAGCCGCCACCCCAACATTGCGCCCTATGGCGACATGCTCCTCACCAAAGATGGCCAGTGGGTGATGCTCGGCATCGGCACCCAGCGGCAATGGGAGGCATTTTGCCAGCTCATCGGGCGGGCGGAGCTCCTGAGCGACCCGCGCTTCGCCACCAACGCCCTGCGCCTCGCCAACCGGGATGCCATGCTCATTCCGCTGGAAGAAGCAGTGGCAGCTATTTCCCTCGAAACCCTCATGCAAGGTGCCACCCGGGCGGGCATTCCCCTCGCACCCATCCAACATCTGGAGCAGGTATTTTCTTTGCCACAGGCCCGGGAGCTCATTCTTCCGCAAACAGAAGCCGATGGCAGCATTAGCTACCGCGTAAAATCTGTTGTGTTTCGTCTCTCCCCCTGATTGTTTTTTGGGTCGATTTGACCCGGAAAAAAATCTGAAAAAAATAATCTCCCCGTGATCCGGGCAAACCAGCTCTTCGTAGATCGGCGGAATTCGGTTCAAGCCCAGACAACCACACCCTGCCCATCCCGGGCGGGGAGGTTGTCTCCTAGTTAGTTGATCGAAGAAGATGACCAGGGGGTTATGCAGACGGAACAGCCAGGCAAGCCATGCCTGGCTGTCGTCTTTTTAGCTGGCGAGTGGATCAGAATTTCCGCCCGATGCGATATACCCGCGCGGCATTTTCACCCCGGAAAGCGGCTTTGTCCTCGGGCGACCAGCTCTGAGTCCATTGATCTGCCAGGCCTTTCACCCTGCCGTACTCACCTGCGAGGAGGCATACGGGCCAATCTGAGCCATAGAGCAGGCGGTTGTGGCCAAATGCTTCGGCGAGAACCTCCAGCACGGGAAGGCATTGCTCGTAGGTCCAGTGCTGCCAGTCGGCTTCGGTCACGAGGCCTGAGACTTTCACGGAAACATTAGGCGATTCAGCCAACGCACGGATATTGGCTTCCCAGCCCCGGAAATGCCCGCTGCGGAGGTAGGGCTTGGCGGCGTGGTCAAGCACAAAGCGCTGATCGGGCAGCAGGCCCACAAGGTCGAGGACAGCAGGTAGCTGGTGCGGAAAAACGAGCAAATCAAAGGAATAGCCCTGCCTGCCGAGGAGCGAAATGCCGCCAATGACGTCGGGCCGGAGGAGAAACGCCGGGTCGGGCTCGGCCTGAACAATGTGACGGAAGCCCAGCAATTTCTCAAAAGACGCAAGGGCTTCGAGCTGTGCTTCGAGGTCATTTGCCCGGAGATCGACCCAGCCCACCACGCCAGCAATCCACGGGTATTGCGCAGCGAGACCGAGCAAAAAATGCGTTTCCTCCAGGCTGCTGTCTGCCTGCACTGCGATACAGCCGTCGATACCGCTGGCTTTCAGAAGCGGCAAAAGGTCATCCGGCAAAAAATCACGGCGCAGAACCTGCATGTCATCCGAGATCCAGGTGTCACGCTGAGGCTGATAGTGCCAGAAATGCTGGTGAGCGTCGAGTATCATGGTGACAGAGATGGCAGTTGGGATCGTCTTTGACTCCGGTCCCGGTTCTCGTTTCCCGGTTCTCATTTCCCGGCTCCCTCTTCCCGCAGGCCCAAAAGAAAAATCCCTTCTGAACTCCGGGAATTCAAAAGGGATCTGTGGGTGGTGCGGGAGGGAGTCGAACCCCCGACACATGGATTTTCAGTCCATTGCTCTACCAACTGAGCTACCGCACCTCGTTTTTAAAGAAAGCGGAGGCAAATATAGAACATTGGCTGGCATGAATCCAAATGGAATTTTGGTATTTCCGCAAAAAACATTGCTCCTCCGTTTTCAGGGAAATTTTTCTTCCTTGGCGAATCCCTGCTTTCGGGTGTACCTTTGAAAATATGACGGCTTGGGCATTCCCTCAGCCTCTCATCAACTGATCTATGCGGTATTCCCTTCTCTTCCTTTGTTTATTTGCGGCCCTTGGTGCAGTGGCTCAGAAACTACGTCCCGGCGAGTGGCAAACCTACCTCAGCCATTCGCAGGCGGTGGGAACGGCTACCAAAGGCGGGCTTGTCTATACCATCACCAGCGGCGGGCTCTACCGCTATGACCCTGCCTTTGGCGAGGTGAGCACCTACTCCACCGTCAATGGGTTCTCTGGAATTGCTCCCACGGCCATACATCATGCTGAAGCTGCGGGCCTCGTATTCGTTGGCTACGCGAATGGCATGATTGACTATTTTTCTGATCCTCAGCAGGTTGGATACTTTTCCGACATTAACCGGAACACCTTCATCACCCAAAAGGGAATTAACGCATTTGCCAGCAACAGCAACAGCCTGTTTATTGCCACGGAATCGGGCTTGGCCATTTACGACCTGAACAGCAAGCTCCCCCAGGCAGATGCCACCCAATTTGCCGATAATCCCTCCCGGCTCTCTGTGATTTCCGTTGCGCTGTTTCAGGACAGGGTCTGGATTTTGCTCGAAAACTTCAAATGCTACAGTGCCGCTATAGAAAGCACCAACCTCCGCGACCCGGCTGTTTGGCAAGAAGAAAATGGGCGGCTGGGGTTGTCAGATCAGCTTACCCTTTATCAGGTGGCAGCACGTACCAACGAGTTGTTTGCCCTCACCGACTCGGCTGTGTGGCAGTTTGACGGCAGTGCCTGGACCGAACTGCAAGGTTGGAGCGAGCGCTGGGACCGGCTGTATGTGACCGAACAAGCCTTTGGAGCTTCGCGGTTTAACCGGGCAAAGGTCAAGCACAATGATGGCCCCACCTATGATTTTTTTCTGGAAAGCCGCGTGAAAGACCTTTGCGTGGTGGGGCCAAACACCTTTGGCGTAGCCACAGAATTTCTAGGCGGTATTCACTTTGACTCCTGGAACATCACCAACACAACGCCCGAAGGCCCTGCTTCCAACGACTGCGTCAGGGTGGCCGCTGCCAACGGCGAGCTGTATATCGCCCCGGTGGGCTACGACCAGGCTTTTGGCCCTAATCCAAGTGCCCTTGGCATTTATTACCTCGCACCCGACGGCGACTGGAGCATTCTTGACAGCACCTCCAAAGCCCTGCCGCCTGCGGTGAGCACCGGCTTTGCACGTGCTACCATCGACCACCCCAATGGCAAAGCCTACCTCGGCTCCTGGGGATCTGGAATTTTGGAGATCGAACAGGGCCAGGTCGTGGCCAGCTACACCTGCCAGGATGGCCTCACGGTCATTGCCCCGCCCTGCAACCTCAACAACCGCGGAAACACCAGGGTGTCGGGCCTTCAGGTGGATGACAACGGCTACCTGTGGGCAACCTTCGACTTTGCCCTCGACCCGCTGATGGTCAAAACGCCGGATGGGCAATGGATCGCGATGAATGGCCTTCGGCTGCCCTCTGATGACCACTTTGTGGACCTCCTGGTGGATGACTTTGGCAACAAATGGGTCCTCAACTCCGAAGCAGGCCTCCTGATTTACAACGACAACCAGACCCCGGAAAATCCTGGCGACGACTTTTCCCTCAGCCTGCGCAGCGCGGTGAACCAGGGGAATCTGCCTTCCAATGATGTGACTTCCTTTGCCAAAGACCTCGACGGCTTTGTGTGGGTGGGCACGACCCAGGGCGTTACCGTATTTTACGACACCTATTCCTTTACCCAGCGGCGGATTGTAGATGCCAGCACGCCTGTTTACCAGCGCTTTCCCTTGCTGAAAGACGCCGTGATCAGGGCCATTGCGGTGGATGGCGGCAACCGAAAATGGCTCGCCACCGACGATGGTGTTTACCTCGTGAGCCCGGAAGGGGATGATATCCTGTTGCAATTTGACGAATCAAACAGCCCGCTGTTGTCAAACACGGTAAATGACGTGGAGGTAGATCCGGTTACCGGGGTGGTATATTTTGCCACCGCCAGGGGACTGATCGCCTACCAGGGCGATGCCACAGAACCTTCTGCAGGTTGCGAAGGCCTGAGCGTTTTCCCCAATCCTGTTCTGCCTGATTACAGCGGGGCCATTACCATTCGTGGCATGGGACCCGAGAGCGTGGTGAAAATAACCACAGTATCAGGGCTGCTGGTCAATGAAATCGAAGCCGAAGGCGGTACTGCCCTCTGGGACGGACTGGACGTTCGTGGCAACCGGGTCCGGGCGGGGGTCTATCTGGCCTTGAGTGCCGACCGCAATGGCGAATCGGGTTGCATCGGCAAGGTAGTTGTGCTGGGCAACTGAGCCGGCTCAGCCAAAGAGGGAAGAGAGCTTCATGGCAATGCCCATGTTGCCGTCTATTTTGAGTTTGCCGCCCATGAAGGCCATCATAGGGTTTAATTCGCCCGTCATGAGGCGGTCGAAGTCGTCCTTCGCCACCACAATGCTGCATTCAGCCTCCAGATCTTCTGCCGACACCTGGTTGGGGTCCTGGGTGCCGTCAATAAAAATGACGCCTTCGCCCCCTTTAAAAACAAACTTAACGGTAGCGCCCAGCGGATCGGCGTTGGCGGCCACCTGAGATACTTTTTGAAACGTAGCTTCGAAGCTCATGTCTGTCGCTTGGATGGTTCAGGCCGGAAGTTACGGAAGGATCGCCGGGAAAAGAGGTTTTTCGTGAAATTTTCTTCTTCTCCTCTGGTTGTTTGCCATCCTCCCCTACCTTTGCATGAAATCGTTGGGTCATGAAGAAAATTGTCGTCCTCACTGGTGCTGGAATCAGTGCAGAGAGCGGACTAAAAACATTTCGGGGCAACGATGGCCTCTGGGAAGGCCAGGATGTGATGGAGGTGGCCTCTTTCGAAGGTTTTTTGCGAAACCCTGAGCTGGTTCTTCGCTTTTACAACGAAAGAAGACAGCAGGCCCGTGCGGCTCAACCCAACGCGGCGCACTTCGCTCTGGTGAAGCTCGAAAGAAAATACCGGGTGGACATCATTACCCAAAACGTGGACGACCTTCATGAGCGGGCCGGTTCGTCACGCATTCTTCACCTCCACGGGGAGCTGAACAAGTGCCGAAGCGTCGAAGACCCCGCTTACGTGATGCCTGCCCCCGACGATATCCACCTTGGCGACCTCGGCCCGGATGGCTCTCAGCTCCGTCCGCACATCGTTTGGTTTGGAGAAGAGGTCCCGATGATGTACCAGGCTACCGAACTGGTTGCCCAGGCCGATATTCTGATCATTGTTGGCACCTCACTGGTGGTGTATCCGGCTGCCAGCCTTGTGGACTATGCCCGCTACGGCATTCCAACCTATGTTGTGGATCCTAACCGGCCCGGTGCTCATGTAAACAGAAACGTCGTTTTTATCGAAGAACCCGCCACCAGAGGCCTCCCAGGCTTGGTTCAGGGCCTGCTCGACGACGCCTGATGCCGCTGGCGTTCCAGGCGGGCAAGTGCTGCCTTGCAGCGGTTTTCCAATCCCGACTGGTAGAAATATTGGTCGTATGCCAGTGCTTTGGTGTACCAGCCTCTTGCTGCAGGCTGGTTGTCCCAGCTCGCATCTATTTCGCCGAGGTAAAACGCCGAATAAGGATGAATCCACGAGGTGTAGCCGCTGGCATCGTAGCGAAGGGCTGCCAGATATTCCTTCTGGGCTTCGGGCAGGAGGCCGCGGCTGTGACGAATTCGCGCCCGGCGATAGTGCCACTCCACATACTCGGCAGGGCGAAGGGCATAAGTAGCCTTGACTTCCGACAAAATGGCTTCAGCCTTGTCAAGGTATCCTCCATCGAAGGCATTCCTTGCCCGAAACAGCGCCAGCACCACCGGGCCAGGTGCCTGTGCTGCAAAGTGCCTCGCCATGGCAGCTGCGTAGGCGTCTTCGTCAAAACGATCAGGGTCTTCCGTCATGCGAAGAAACCACTGCCGCCCGCGCTCGGGATTGCCAGCCAAAGTGTGAGCCATCCCCAGGCGAAAGGTCGCATCTGTCTGAAACAGACTGCCCCGGTACTGGCTTAAAAAACGCTCAAACACCGTTGCCGCCGACGGATAGTCGCCTTTTACATAGAGCGCTCTCGCCTCCATGTAGGACCAAAACGGCAAGAGAGCAGCGCCCCGGCTGGTGTAGGGGGCTGTATTTCGGAGCAAAGCCAGGCTTTCCTCATTTCGTTTAATTGACTGAAAACCAGCCGCTAAGAAAAAATCTACCAGGATGGCAGGCTCACTCAGGCGCTGCCGGTATTTTTCCAGGCGAATCAGGGCTTCTTCAGGGCGGTTGAGGACATTTTTTTCCACCAATGCAAGGAGCAGATGCGCTTCGCCATTGAACATGGTGGCCTGATTGGCTGCAGAGAGAAGAAGTTTCCAACCCTTTTCGACATCGCCCACGAGACCGAGGGGCTGGGCTACCCACTGAAATCGTTCGGGTAAGCTACCCAGCATGATTTCAAACAAGCCTTCGAGTTTGTGCTGTTCCACAGATACGCCGATCCGGGCTTTGCTTTGGTCGAGATTGCGCCTTGCCTGCCGGGCATAAACGGCTGCATTCAGGTAGTGATGATCGAGAAGTTCGACAATGGTCCTTTTGGCGGCCATGTCTGCCAGCATCATTTCCCGGAGAGAATCCTGTGCTGGCAGCGCCTGAACAAGGCTTTGCCACTGGTCCCACGGCTGCTTGAAGGCCGCTATTGCAGCAGGATCCATGGTACTCATCGCGCGGTAAAGGAAAAGGTTGGAGCGGTAAAATGCCTGATAACAAGGGGAAGGAAGTTGCTGGATGGCCGTTTCGGCTTCAGAAAAGCGCAACCCGAGGAGCAACCTCTCCACATGGCGATGGGCAGGCTGAGAAAAAGAAGGAACAGATAGCAGGATCAGGCAGGGAAGAAGCAGGGAAAGCAATGGTCGCATGCGCGAAAGGAGGAAAACTGGTGGCGAATAAGCTGGAAAGACTGCGGAAAAGAGCAAAAAATACCGCGAAGATCCGCATGGGATCTTCGCGGTTTCTGACTTGTCCCAACAAAGGGAATTAAACCGATACAGCCTCGTTGACTTCCTCGAAGAAGGTATCGTCTACGAGAATACGGCCACAGTTTTCGCAGGTGATGAGGCGTGTGCGCTGCTTGAGCTCAATGTGAACTTGTGGGGGAATCAGAGAAAAGCAACCACCGCAGGCGTCGCGGTCGGTAGTGACCACTGCGAGACCGTTGCGCATGTTCTGCCGAACTTTGCGGTAGCCTACCAAAATTCGCTTTTCAACCTGCCCTTCGGCCGTTTTGATATGGTCGAGGATCCGGGTTTCTTCCACTTTGGTGTCCTCAATGATCACCTCCAGCTCGCGCTTCTTCTCGTCCAGTTCCTGGCGCTTGCCATCCACCCGGCCCTTGGTTTCATCAAGCATTTCCTGCTTCTGCTCGATCAGCTCGGTGTGCATCCGGATTTTTTTCTCCGACGTGAGGATCTCGAGGTTCGCATATTCAATTTCCTTCCGGAGAGCTTCAAATTCGCGGTTGTTCTTCACCTGCATTTGCTGCTCTTCGTATTTTTTGATCTGAGAAGTAAACTCCTCAATCTTTCCCTTTCTCTGAACGATCTCATCTTTGAGTTGCTTGGTCTCCTCCTGAATTCTGTCCAGGCGGGTTACCAGGCCTTCGAGGTCGTCTTCGAGATCGTTCACTTCCTCGGGAAGGGAGCCACGAAGGCGGTGGATTTCATCGAGCTTGGAGTCGAGAACCTGAAGGGTCGTGAGGGCTCGGAGGCGTTCTTCTACAGGATTGACAGCCATATTCGGTCTTCGAATGTGTGAACAGTGAATGGTAGTGCCAGGTAACCCCGGGCTATCTCTTCATACGAAAGTGGGTTACACCCTTCCGGCCGGCTTCAGGAGAAGTAGCGGACCGGGTTGGTCTTCACTTTCGATAAATGAACGGCAAAGGTAGAAAATTTTTCCGACAAAAACCCTGCAATGAGCTGAGTGGTAAATTGTTCGGATTCATAGTGCCCGATGTCCAGCAACAGGATCCGGGCCTCATTCTCAAAAAATTTGTGATAGGTAATATCGGCAGTCACAAAGGCCTCAGCTCCTGCCTGCAAAGCAGCTTTCGTGAGAAGGCTTCCCGCTCCGCCACAAATGGCCACCTGCTCAATCGCTTGATTTCGAGCCGGCTCGGCATATCGGATGCCTCCACAATCAAATGCTGCCTTTACCCTGGCCAAAAAAGCTTCCTGAGACATGGGCGCTGGCAACCGCCCGATCATGCCCGATCCAACCCCCGGATCCTCGCGCCGCGGGCTCAGAATGCGCAACTCCTGCAAGCCCAGCGCTTCAGCCATTCGCTGATTGACGCCGTGGCGCACATTGTCGAGGTTGGTGTGGATAGCATACAAGTTCACCCCCAGCCGGATCGCCTTCATGATCGCGCGGCTCACGTGGTCGTCGCTCACCAATTTCTTTCGCGCTGTGAACCAGATCGGATGATGCGCCACCAGCAAATTGCAGCCCATCGCTGCCGCTTCTTCCACTACTTCTTCGGTCATGTCGAGGCTCACCAGCACGCCCGTGAGCAAGTCCCGCGGGTTGCCAACCAGCAACCCCACATTGTCATATGATTCGGCGAGGGCAGGAGGGGCCCATTCTTCGAGGGCATCGGCCAAATGGCCCACTGTCAGGGCGCTTAATTCGATCATGGTTTGTTTAATTGCCTCATTCCCACAGATTTCACCTCACAAACTGCCTCTTCCCGCATGTTCTGGGTGATCGACAAGCGATAACGGCCCGCCTGGCCCACAGGCAACTCCATCTCCGGCACGAAGCGGTCGGCATAGGTGCCGGCACTTCGCTTTAGGAGCCAATCGCCCCCCGGGGTGAGCAAAGCTCTCCTCAGCGGCACTTCCACGGGGGCTTGCCCGGGACCTTCCCACAGCGCCATCAGGTGGAGGTGGGTGTAGGGAAAATCCTGCATCAGCACCAGTTCTACCTCCGCCTGGAAGGGCCCCTGGTTCAGGTCTGCCTCCAGAGAAAGGGTATCAGTGAGGGCCCAGCATTGGTCGTCAAAGACGAGGGTCGCCTCCATGGAGGGGCCGCAAGCTGCGAGGACGAAGGCGAGCGGAAGAACAAAAATCGGCTTCATGAGGTGGGCGTGGAACCTGTGGATGGAGAAGCGGGGCCACGCCGGTTGCCACCGGGCCGACGCTTTTTGTTGCGATTGCGGTTCTGTTGTGGTGCTCCGTCACCAGAGGGAGCATTGGGCTGGGAACCGTTGGGGGTGGGGGCGCCGTCTCCTGTCGGAGCTTGCCGCTCCGGGCGCGGGCCGCGGCCACCACGGCGGCGATTGCTACTATCGTTGCCCTGTCCGCGATTGCGACCTTCCTGACTGCGGCCCTCCTGATTGCGACCTTCCTGACTGCGGCCTTCCTGGTTGCGGCCCTCCTGCCGACGACCCTCTGCGGGCTTTGAGGCTTCGGGGTTGGTGCCGTCATTGGCTGATGGCTCTTTTGAACGCGACTGCTGCGCGCGGCCCCTGGGGTTCGATCCCTTGTCTCGTTCATCGCGGCCGCCGCGCCTGCGACCGCCTTTCTTCTTTTTGTCTTCGGTCAAAACGGTCGTGCCTACGCCGTCCACAAAGTCAAAACTGGCGTCGGCATCGGCGTCCGTTTGAGGATCAAATGCGATGACGGCGTTGTCAGTAAACAACTCGGGCTTTTCGCCCTTTTTGTTGAGGGCTAATACCTCTTTCACAGCATCCACCCGCAGCGGATACCAGGAGGTTTCGCCATAATAGCTGAACCACATGATCCCTTTGAAGATGTCTGTTTTCTGAACATACGCTTTCCCCTTGGAAGTTTCGACGCTGTTTACCTGCGGAAAATCTTTCAGGGCATCCATGTAGGCTTCCAGCTCGAAATTGAGGCAGCACTTAAGCCGACCGCAGAGGCCGGAAATTTTCATGGGGTTGAGCGAGAGATTTTGGTATCGGGCTGCGGAGGTGGACACCGTCTGGAAGTCAGTGAGCCAGGTGGAGCAGCAAAGTTCGCGGCCGCAGGAGCCGATGCCTCCCACGAGGCCGGCTTCGTGGCGCAGGCCGATTTGACGCATTTCTACCCGAATTTTAAACTCCTTCGCTAAGTCTTTGATGAGCTCGCGAAAGTCAACCCGGTGGTCGGAAATGTAATAGAAAATGGCCTTGGTGTTATCTGCCTGAAACTCCACATCACTGAGTTTCATTTCCAGGCGATAGCTTTGGGTAATGTCCCTTGCCCGTGCCAGGGTTTCCTGGTCACGCGCACGGGCTTCCCGCTGAAGGACGAGATCGTCTTCGTTGGCCTTGCGGTAAATGCGGAGGAGGTCTTTGGAGCCCTTTTTGACGCCTTTTTTACGCATTTGCAATTCTGCCAGCACCCCTCCGAGGGAGAGGACGCCGATGTCGTAGCCACGATCACTCTCCACTACCACGTGATCGCCAATGTAGAGGCGCAAGCCGTTGACATTCCGGTAGAAGGCTTTGCGGGTTCCTTTAAACCTGACTTCGTATATATTGTCCGCTTCCGACTGGTCGGGAGGGAGCATGTTATTGAGCCAGTCGTAGGTATTCAATTTATTGCAGCCGCCGGTGGCGCATCCGCCGCTTCCGCATCCTTTGGTCGAGCAGCCGCCAGTGCCGCATGATCCGCAACCCATAGGTGTTGTTGCTTAAAATGGAACGTGCAGTTCCGGGCTGAGGTCATGGCGCATAAGCCAGTGTGGAATGCCTGGCAGGGGGCCAAACCGAAAAATCCGGTTTCCGCCTTGCAATGGCATCTCAGTGCATCTATCTAAACAAACCTTCGGAAGAAAACCTCCAAGGCGGATGAATGTGCTGGCATGTACCCGGCTTCAGACCGGAGCTGTGTATGAAAATGAGGCCTCAAGATTCTGCAAAACCAGCCGGGCACAGGTCCAAAGACCCTGAAATGCGATTGCTTAGTTTTTACAGATCGGCCTGATGATCGGAATGAAAGAACGGAAGACCCCCGGCCAAATGAAAGCCTGAGTCATACAACCTTAAAGCTAGGAAAAAAAATGGAAAGGCCGCGCTGGCCTGTTGTTTTTCGGTGCTGAGGCCGATGGAGGAGTGGCATCCTGGAGGTGCTTGCGGAGGTAGCGGTAATAAATTTTGCTTTCAAACTGGTCCCTGAATTCTCTCAGCAGTTTGTCGGCAAGATCGATTTCATTTTTCCGAATCAACTCGTAGATAATTCTGGAGAAGAAAACATCCTGAGAAGTCCCGGTTAAGAGGCTGTCGGCGTGCTGAAGCTGGTGGCGAAGTGCCTCTTCGCCGAGCAGGGCATCGTTGAGGGGTAGGCCTGCCTGGCGGGAAATCAGGCTTTCGAGGTAGAGATAATAGTAGTAGGAAAAAGCAGCTTCAGGATTGTCGACAGGCAACTGATCAAGAGAGGCGGGATCCACCTGGCGGTTGTAGGATTGGCTGAGCTTGAGAAAAGCTTTCTGGTAGAGGATATCGTTGCGTTCAAAGGCGACAAACCAGTTGGGGAGTTCCGTCAGGACTTCCTGCTCCGCGAGGAGACCGAGCTCCCAGGCTGCCATGGAGTCGAGGCTGGCTGCATATCGGGCAAATTCATCTGCCCCAACTGTGCTTCGGAGGCTGCGAATATGAACCCGGTCGAAGCGCCGGGCGCGGGCCAGGTAGTAGTCGCACACCGTTGCCAGGGTACCCGAAAACCGAACGGAATCAAATGCATAGGCCACGGGCTCATACCACAATTCGACATGCAGGGTGGTATCGCCGGGATTGAGAAAAATTTCGATGGCCTCATCATCCACATACAACATGGCCGGCCTTGGGCTGTAAAGGGGATAAGCCAGCAGATATTCTCCGTGCGATTGTTCTTCCGCCTTGATCAGCACGCGCTGGCCATGCAAAATGTGGTTGTAGCGGCCATACAGGTCGTGGCTCATGTCTGATCCATGAATGTGGACCTTGACATAAGCGGTGTCATAAAAATCGTAGGTAGGATCTGGTGGCTGGCTGTGCTCCACGTGGTAGGTGAGACCAAACACGAAGAGCGTCAGGCAGGTTACCAGGGTCCAGGGGATAACTTGGTTGTTCATTAGCTTGGCTCGCACATCTTCACCGGAAGTTACAAACTTCCCGGACAAGAAAATAGCGGCCTGGGGCCGCTATTTTGGGAATTTCATTTCGATTCCTGGCCGGTTGTACAGCCAGGTCATGCAGCACCTGCCGATTGGGTTATTAGCCAACCAACCGTTTATCCTTTACAGCATATTTTGCATAGACCAACAAAGCTCCGATCACCATCAAATTTCGGAAAATGTTGAGCATATCATTCTGGGAAGTCGCGGCGTTGGGAATGTGAACGATCAGAATGGTTAGCAACACATACACGGCCATGAGCAGGGTGGCCAGTTTGTCGAACTTGCCGATCAGACAGCTTACGATGTAGGCTGCGATGAGCACACCAGTAAAATAATTCCAGAATAACCTTGCCGGAAGCCAGGAAGGCAACATGTCGGCCCCAGTTTGGGGAAGGCCAAAGTGCAACCCCACGTAGAGTAAAAAGGAGAGCGGGAACAGGTATCGTCCCACCTGGAGGATCTTGTCCATCTTGGTAAGGGTTAGTTGATTGGGAAAGGGACAAGGCCCCGGACTTCGACCGAGCTTTGCGGATACTTCAAAATCGGGCAAGTCTGGCCCCATTCCAACACTTCCTCCGGGTTGTCTGATTTGCAAATGAGGAATCCGGATACCAGCACGCTGCCAGCCTCCTTGTGCGGTCCGGCCATTTTGTCCGTTGTTCCCACAACTGTTCCTTCATATTCAACAGGCGCGGTGTGGACCAATTTTCCCTGCATGGCAATATTTCCAATCCATGCCTGCCACCTGGGCATGTCTTCGGCCATGTCCTGCGTGGTAGCCAGGTAGCCATTGTCTGCGCTGGCGTTTCTGAAAATCAACAAATACTCTTTCATCGTCGGTAGGGTTAACTGTGAGCGATGACCAAAGCTCCGCATTCACCCTGTCGAAAAAATCGACTTAAGTCGACAAATCAGAGGTGCGCCTTGAGGCGGCTAAAAACGTCTTTGTTGATGCCAAGGTAAGATGCGAGCACTTTGCTGGGCAGGCGGGTCATCAGCCCGGGCCGGTATTCCATGAGCCATTTGATCCTGTCCAGGGCAGAGAGCGACACAAAAGCATTGAGCCGATACACTGAATTTGCATAGGAAGCCTCCAGAATTTGCTTATAGACCTGGTCAAACGGAGGAACCCGCTGCATCATTTCCTGAAAACCCTCCCGATTGATGGCCAGGAGCTTCACAGGCTCGATGGCCCTGATATTCTCGGCTGCCGGTTGCTGGTTGCCAAAGCTCATCAATTCGCTGCACCAGTGGTCTTCAATCACAAGGTCGCGGGTGGTTTCGTTCATGTCTGCATCATGGACAAACACCTGCAAGCACCCTTGCACAACAAAATAAACGTTCCTGCACACCTCCCCCTGGGTCAGCAGGAGGGTGTTTTTCCTGGCTTCCACAGGCTTGAACTGGCTCAGCACCAAGTCGATATTGTGAGTGTCCTGTCCAAGACGGGCTTCCAGGTGTGCTCTCAGCATTTCAATCATGACCGCAAAATTTACCACGACTGGTAAGCAGCAAAGCAATCATCGACAGACTGCCTGACATAGTCTTCTGAAAAGTCAAACTGAATACCCGCCGCCTCATAAATCTTGGGAATCGGCTGGGTATAACCCAGAGAAAGGGCCTTTAAATACCCTTGCAGTGCTCCCGCCGGGTCTTTCAGGCTGTTGCGCCAAATGGCCAAAGCGCCCAATTGGGCAAGGCCGTACTCGATGTAGTAAAAAGGATACTCGAACACGTGCATTTGCTTGATCCACTGAACGTGCAGGAAGTGTTCATACCCCGACCAATCGACCTCTTCGCCGTGGAAACGGAAATAGATCAGCTTCCAGGCTTCCATTCGCTCTTCACGGGTGTGGCCCTCGTGGTCATACACCCACTGCTGAAAGGCGTCAATGGCCGCGATCCATGGCAGCACTGTGATGCAGCGGGCGAGTTGGGTCTTTTGCGCACGGCTTCTGTCTGCAGGGTCGGGGTAAAATTCTCCGTAGAGAGGCAGGGGGAGCAGTTCCATCGACATCGCAGCCAATTCGGCTACCTCCGAAGGGAAACTCCGCTGGCTCACGGGCAAATCGCGGGTCAAAAAAGAGTGAATCGCGTGGCCGCTCTCGTGGAGCATCGTGATCACATCCGATGGGGTGCCCGCTGCATTCATAAAAATGAAGGGAATTCCCGATTCCATGAGCGGATAGTTATAACCGCCCGGCATTTTCCCCTTCCTCGATTCGAGGTCGAGATAGCCCCTGCTGTCCATGGTCCGGAGCATGTGGGCGAGCTGGGGGTCGAGTTGGTCCAACATATGAACCACGCCCTCAAGGAGTTGGCCTGCCCCCTCAAAAGGCCGCAGCGGCGTGGCGCCATACATGTCCACATGCACATCGTAGGGGCGAAGCACATGGAGGCCCATTCGCTCCTTGCGCTCCCGCTGGAGGGCTGAAATAATGGGTTTGACTGCCTTTTCCACAGAGTTGTGGAAAGCGTAGGTGTCTTCGATTTTGTAATCGAACCGGCCGCGCTCTTCGAAACGAAAACGAGTATAATTGGCGTATCCAGCCTGTTTGGCCATTTGCTGGCGAAGGCCGATGAGCTTGTCAAAAATATCCTCCATGCGGTCACGGTCCTGCCAGCGCCTGGCGTGCATGGTTTCCCAAACGTCTTTTCTCAACTCGCGGTCCTGCTCCTCAAGCAGCTTGGCGGCCTGCTGGGGGGTGAGCTCCTGGCCGCGAAATTCGATGACCATCCCGGCGTTGAGGGTGGAGTATTGCTGCGCAAGCGTGGTGGCTTCAGTGGCGAGGGCGAGGTTTTCCTCGCGAAACAGCTCCACCTGTTTGCTGATGGCGCGGAGGTAGGGGCCGTATTCTGCTGGCAGCTTGTCGAAATGCGGGTGGGCCAGCAGCTTGCGGTGAAGCTTGTCCTCATACTGCGCCACGGAGGGCTGGATGTGCCGGACATAGTCCTGAAAAGCCTGCTGCCTGTATTCGTTCAGGGTGTCTCTCGACATGTCGATGTATCGCCAGGCAGCCGTTTCGTTGATAACAGCCTGGAGCTCTTCCGTTTGGCGAATCCAGGCGAGCAAGTCATCGAGCGAATGTGGCTGGGCTTCCAGGAGCTTGAGCAGGTAGGGCTCCAGGCCTTCCCAGTCGGAAATGGCAAAATCAGGGGCAACAAAATGCCGCGTTTTGGGAGCGTATGCGAGGGGTGATTCCAGGTGGTTCATTCGTCGGGGTGGTGAGAGACAGAAGGAAGGTAGGCAGAAGATAGCAAGTTCAGCAAAGGAATTCTCTTGGAGCGAGAAAGAAAAGCCGATGGAAAAAAATACCGTTCGATCCTTAACCAGCTTGCCGTTACCCAAAGAGAACGACGATTTGCAAAGGCGTTCTTCTGCTACCTCCTCCTCTTGCCAATCATCCAGGCTACCCATTCTGCCGTCGCGGCCACAGCAATGAGAAGGCTTAGCCCAATAAAAGAAGCCCCAGGCATCGCGCTTCCGAACCATCCGCCTTCCTTGCCCAGCACAAATATCAGTGAGCTGCCCATCAGGATCAGCACCGAGCCCCATCGACCTTCGCGGTCGCCTCTGGCAAGCCAGCTTGCCTCCCTGCCCGACAGCCACTCCCTGCTGTAATATCCCGATAACAGCGAAACCCCAACCGACAGCGCCCCCGCAATCAGCAGCAGACCCATCAGCGCAGGCCAGAACAATACATCAGCTTGCCCGAAATTCACCCCAAAATCTAGCGATTTCCCTGATGATAACAGGTCCCGGACGTATATTTATCCTCTCAAATTGCGCTCTCTTTCCCCTAGCCTACCCCGCATGAAATCTGCTTCACCTTCTGCTCAAGATGCCGTGCTCGACAAAGTGCGGAACCTGCCAGACGAACCTGGGGTGTATCGCTTTCTGGACAAGGATGGCAAAATCATTTATATCGGAAAGGCAAAAAGCCTCAAAAAACGGGTTTCTTCCTATTTTTTAGCAGGCCGGGGCCATAGTTACCGCATCCATAAAATGGTGGGGCTCATCCGCGACCTCGCCTACACCGTGACCCATAGCGAAGTGGAAGCCCTGTTGTTGGAAAATAACCTCATCAAAAATCATCAGCCCAAATACAATATCCTCCTCAAAGACGGCAAAACCTATCCCTACATCTGCATCAAAAACGAACGCTTCCCACGCGTTTTTCAGACACGCACCAAAGTGGACGACGGCTCCTCCTACTACGGGCCCTACCCCAGTGTCATGACAATGAAAGCCATCCTGAACCTCATCAGAGGCTTTATTCCCCTTCGAACCTGCAATTTCCACTTGTCGGAAGCCAATATTCAGGCAGGAAAATTCAAGCGTTGCCTAGAATTCCAGATCGGAAATTGCCTTGCGCCCTGCGAAGGCCTTCAAGCCGAGGCTCAGTACATGGAAGGCATTGCCCAGATTCGCCATATCCTCAAAGGCCACCTCAGCCCCGTGCTCAGGCAGGTGGAGGACCAAATGAAGGAGGCAGCGGAAAAATATGAGTTTGAAAAGGCCGAATGGCATAAGCGAAAGCTGGAAAAGCTGCGCAGTTACAAGCAGAAGAGCACCGTGGTATCGGAATCAATTCGCGACCTCGATGTGCTCACAGTGGAAGTGGAGCAGGATCTCGCCGTGGTCAACCATTTTCATGTGATGGATGGGTCCATTGTTCAGACTCACGCCTGGGAAATCAAGCGAAAAAACCAGGAAGACGAAGCCGAAATCCTGGCTGCCACGCTCGAACACATGATCGCCGAGGACGCAGGAATTGGCCGCGAGGTGGTGTCAAATGTCGAATGGGCAGAAGGTACTGTTCCCGAGGGCTTCACCATCAGTGTGCCCCAGCGTGGCGACAAAAAGCACCTCGTAGATTTGTCGCTCAAAAATTGCCATACCCTGCTCACTGAAAAGCTCTACAAACAAACTTTTCAGCAGCGAAAAAGCTTTTCAGATGTGATGGTGGAAGAATTGCAGGCCGCCTTGCGGATGGAGCAGCGCCCCGATCACATTGAGTGTTTCGACAACTCCAACATACAGGGAACTTCGCCCGTCGCTTCCTGTGTAGTATTCAAAGATGGCAAGCCCAGCAAAAAAGACTACCGCCACTTCAACATCAAAACTGTGGTGGGCCCCGACGACTTCGCCTCAATGGAGGAGATCGTATTCCGGAGATACCGCAGGGTCCTGGATGAGGGCGAACCCCTGCCAAAACTCATCCTGATCGACGGCGGCAAAGGTCAGCTTAATGCGGCAGCCAAATCGCTCCAGGCCCTCGACCTGATTGGCAAAGTGCCGGTGGTCGGGATCGCCAAGCGGCTGGAGGAAATTTATCGGCTTGGCGACCCCATTCCCCTGCACATCGACAAGCGCAGCAACGGGCTCAAACTCATTCAGCAACTCCGCAACGAGGCCCACCGCTTCGCCATCACCTTCCACCGCGACCAGCGCTCCAAAGCTCCCGGCCAGCGATCTTCTCTCACTTCCATTAAAGGAATCGGCCCCCAGGCGGAAAAGGAGATCCTCGCGTCGTTCAAATCGCTGAAAAAACTCAAAGCGGCCAGCCAGGAAGAGCGGGAGGCAAAATTAGGCGAACACCGCGCCGGGTTGATCCAACAGGCGATAGAAGCAGGTCTCATTTAATCACCGCAGGTCGAGCCCAAAAATCAGCTCTGAAGGAGACAGACGGCTTTCCGGGATCACTTCGCCCCGAAAATTTACCCTGCTAACCCCTTCCACCTGAATGAACACCCGGCTGCCGGAAGGGGCCTGCCTCACCTGCTGTGGCAGGGTCACCACGATGCGCCCTGTCGGGTCCTGCTGCGCGACCGAATAAGAGGCCACCACTTCAGGGGCACCCAGCCTGTCTTTGAGCAGCACCCTGATGGTCTGGATGCGATAGCGGGCATCCTGGGGAGACAAGCGGCGGAAGTCTTCATCGGGCTGCAGCCGGATTTCGACCCGCGAAGAGGAAGAAACCGGCGTCAGTCCATTCGCCACCTGCCCCTGAACCAGCAAGGAAACAGAAGGCTTAGGGGGTAACAGCACCCCATATTGAAGATCGCCCACGGGATAGGTCTGGCCGCCAACTCTGTTAGACACAGACAATACCACCGACCTGTTTCGCCCGGGCACCACCCTGATTTTGTCCCTGGCCTGGGTGTTGAGCACCACCTCCGCACCACTGGCCTTAAAAACGGGATCATACATCTGCAGCAGGGCAGGCACTGCCACTTGGAGGTCGTTGGCACACTGAGCATAGAGTTGCTGAACAGCCGAAGAACTCACCTGAATGGCAGGTTTGATCACCGTAAACTGCTCTTCCACCATCAGCGAATCATAGCCCCCCTGCGCGAGCGGCACCTTCACCCGCACGCGGTAGGCCTGCCTTCCCGAGGTTTGCCCGGCGGGGATCACCCCCGGATTGGCCTGCATGGTGATCTTTGCCCCCATGCCACCTGGCAGGGACTCCACCCGCCCCATGGAGCTGAAATATTCCGGGCGAAGGGTTTTGGCGCTCATGCCTGTGTACACTTCTGCTTCGTAGGGCATACCGGCCACCACGATTTCGGAGCGGGGCACCACGATGGGCAACATGGTGTCCACGACAATTTCCCTGGCACCGATTCGCTGAGCCATGCGCTGCAAGGCAGCTTGCTGGCGGCGCTGAACTTCCAGCTTGATCGCCTCCAGGGTGGCAAGGTTGGCCAGAACCGGCCCTTCAAATGTATAGCGCTCCCAACGCGGGGCAGGCTGGTCTCGGTTGGGCCTTGGATCCTGAATCACTGCAGGCTGTCCTTCTGCGCGGCTCGATGCATGGACCAGAGAAAAATACTTGTTCAGCGCATTTCGCAGCACAAGCGCAGCACCATTCCCCCGGCCATCGTTCTCCTCCTCGGGGTATCCCATCCAAAACCGAAGATTTTCTTCCGATTCATCTGCCCGTCGGTATTGCAACTGCTCAGAATCAAAATCGGCGATCTGTTCCAGCTCCTTTTCCAGAGAATCGAGGTAACGCAAGATGCTGCTTGTTTCGTTGGTCAACTGCTCAATGGTATCGAGCAGGCCCGCATGCTGAAGGTTGCCTTCGCGCTCTATCTCCCGGACGATTTCTGCTGTGAGGGATTGAACAAGATTCTGACCCTGCAACTCCGCTTCTGTGCCATGCAGCCGCAGCTCGTCGCGCAGGCGCTGGAAAGATGTGAGCACTTCGGGGCTCACGGTGAGGGCCAGAATGGCCAGCAGCACAAGATACATCACGTTGATCATGCGCTGGCGGGTGGAGGTGTTGGAAGATGCCATGTGAGAGGGTGTTTTGAATGAAAAACACAGGTCATGACCCCGGCTGCATGACACAATCGGCGGCAGAAATATCCAGCATACTGACAGGATAGGATCCGGGCTTCAGAACCTGATTTACTTCCTAACAATGGCAGAGAGCCTGAAGGTTACGAAAGCAGCAACAAAAAAAAGACCGCCCGGAGGGGCGGTCTTGTATGTCTCATGAGAACATTCGCAATCAATAGCTCCAGAGGTGGTGCTCATATTCCACCATCTTTTGACGACGGTATTCAGCTTCCTCAAGGGTACGGATACCCGTTCCGGAAACAACCGTCATGAAGCTGTGGAACATGCGGAGTTCAAACACTTCCCGGAGGGTTTTGTACTCTGCGTCGTTGAAGCGATTTTTCCACTGTGCGTTGTCGAGGGTTTCGAGTACATCAGCATAGCGGAAAGCACAAAGGGCCTTTTCAGGAAGTGTTTCTCCCGGATCGGTCCAGATGATTTCGATGTACTGGATGTCGTAGATCATGGCGGAGCGAACCTTGTCAAAGACGCGGTCTTCCACAAACTGGATCACATTCTCGAAAGGTGCGGGATCGAAATCTCCACCACCTACAGCGACAGGTGCAACACCCAGGTCGTCGCCATCAACCATGTCGAATCCACCTTCGTCACCGAGGCCCTCGTCGAAGCCGCCAAAGCCATCGCCCTCTCCAAAGAAGGGGTCATCAGTGCTGGTAGCACCATCACCTGCACCTTCTTCATCAAAGCCCCCGCCAAAGCCGTCATCGAAGCCGTCAGTACCAGTTAAGGCACCTTCGAAGCCGCGAATTCTTTCCAGCACCTGGTCGTAGCTGAGGGGGGTAGTCAGGCTGTCCGGGTGGTAAGCCACGTACTTTCCTTCCTTCAAGCCATTGAACAAGGCCATTACAAGTCCTTCCTTCTCGGAGAATTGGGAGTTGTCGGTGTAGAACTTGTTCTCACGCTTGATCAGCGGGGCGTTCATCTTCTCGCGCAGGTCGATACGATTAACGACCTTCTGCCGATAGAAATGGTCGTCAGGACGAGTAACCATCTGGGCCTCTGCCGAAAGGCCGAAACCAGCCAGGAGCAAACCGGTGAGTGCGAATCTTCTCATTTCCAAGTCAAAGGTTTATTTCACAACAATTGAAAGAGTCTTCTCAATCTCTGTGAACCTTCCATCAGCAAGCCGTTCATTCCGGAAATTGACACGGTAAATGTCATTGATCTTGATGTACACGGTAGTACCTGGGCGCGCCTGGCGCACTTCAGTACCGAGCGGTACGTTGATGGGTTTGGTTGCATCTTGTCCGCCCACGTTCACCGAGTTCACTTTCTGTGGAGGCCCCAGCGAAAGCTGAGCCAGCACATCAATTGTCGAGATGGTGTAGCGGGCATCTTGAGGCAGAGAAGACTTAAAATCTTCATCAGGGATCAGGGCGATCTGAATGGTAGAAGTCTTAGGCACAGGTGCGCCATTGCTCTTCTGGCCGTTGATCCGGATGTCAATAGAAGGTTTAGGAGGCTGAATCACTTTGTAGGGGAGATCACCAATCTTGATGTTCTGCCCGTTGGTGTTTGAGCTAACGGTCACCACGCAGGTCCGGGCCTTAGGAACGATCCGGAACTTGATTTTGGACTGCTGGTTGGGGATCACATCGGCACCAGAAGCTTCGATTCTGGGGTTGTAGGCATCGCCGAGAGCGGGAACGTCGATGTTCACGTCGTTGGCACAGTTGGCATACAGAATCTGGATGGCAGCGGAGGTCACCACAATTTCTGGCTTGCGCACGGTAAACTGGCCTTCAATCGGCAGGTCTTCAAACCCTCCTGTTGCCTTTGGAACACGGATTGTGGCCCTGTAGCTCTGTACGCCCTCTTCCTTGTTGGCACCGATCACACTGCCGGAAGCAGCAACGGTAAGAACACCGACGCTTTTGTTTTCGGGATCGGCAGTAATAGAGCCGGAAGAAGAGCTAAACTGCGGCGTGATGCTTTCAGAAGAAAGCACTGCGAACAGCTTTGCACGGAATTGCAGACCTGCTGGTACAATCGTAGCATCAGGGGCAATCAGGCCCACCACTTTATCTGCTTTAAAGGTAGCAACCCCAAGGCGCTCGTTGAGCAGGTCGAGAAGCATCTTTTGTTTCTCAAGCACATCCAGCTTCAAAGCTTCGAGGGCAGCGGTGTTAGCCACTACCGGACCTTCAAAGGTGTACAATTCCCAGGTTTTTTTGCCTCCTTCTTGAAGCACATCGGAGGACGGATCGTCTGTGAAGTTTTCGTCTTCAAAGTTAATCTGTGTGCCTTGTGTAACCCTGCCAGCCGAGTCTCTTGTAGACCGGATCTGGGCATTGTACATGGTCACAATGAACTTCACATAGTCATCGAGCTGCTGGTGCAATTTGAAAGCTTCACCAGCACCGCGGCCATCGTTGCTTTCCTGTACTTTGCCCTGGCCCATCCAGTACTGAAGGTTCAATTCTGTTTCGGCTTTGTTGAGGAGGGCACCTGTTTCAGGATCGCGGCCAGCAATGGAATCTTCCATTACCCGGATATGGTCATCTATGATCGCAATGATGGTGGAGGTTTCTCCGCTGATCATGTCGAGGGTATCCTTCAGAAGACCTTCATTGTCGCGCTTGCCTTGGTTGGCAATTTCGTCGCGGATTTCAGCCTTCATCGCGTCGATGAAGCTGAGGCTGTTGTCTTTCGCTTCTACCGCAGATTTGTTCAGTTTGATTTTGATGATCTCAAACGCGTTCAGAATCTCGGCAGAGACGTTCATCGCCAGAAGCGCGAGCAACACGAGATACATCATGTTGATCATTTTCTGACGAGGAGATAATTGTCCTGATGCCATGTTTTTTCTCTGTTGTTAAGTGAAAAATCGAGAAAACGGGGAGGGCTTATTGAACCCCTCCGGACATGGCGTTCAGCATGTTACCATACACAGTGTTGAGGCGCTTGAGGTTGGTATTGAGCGCGGACATGCCGGCTTTGTACTCCTGAGCGTCTTTGGAGGCATCTACCATCGACTGCATAGCTTCGGTCATAGCACCATAGAACTGGTTCAATGACTTGAGGTGAGTCTTGGCATCCTGCAGTTCCAATTCGTAGATAGAATTGAGGGAACTGAGGTTTTTGGTGACTTCCTGTACCTGGGTATGGTAAGCCTGGGCGTCAGCAGCGGCGTTGGCGAATCCACTCATGGAATCGACTGCTACGGCGTAGCTTTGGTTGAGGCTGTCAATTTTCGAAGAGGCAGAGCGGATTTTGTCTGCATAATCGTTGGTAGCACCAGCAGCGTCGGTAACAGCAGAGAGCTTGCTGACGTTAGTGTTAAGGCCTGTCAATGTAGAAGACAGCTCACCAAACACAGAACCATCGAGCTGAGAAAGGGACTGGCTCCACGAAGTATCGGGCAGGCCAGCTGCAGGAGCAGCACTTTCATCTTCCAACTGGGGATAAACCCTTTCCCAGTGGTAGCCTTCTGCGGGGGGATCGAATGCAGAGATGAGGAACACGAAGGCTTCGGTGAACATACCGATCTGAAGCATCAGGTTGGCCCCTTCCCAGTGGAGAATTTTGAACAATGCACCCACGATTACAACCGCTGCGGCTGCACCGTAAACGAAGTTCATGATCACTTGCCCGGAGCGGGACTTAAGAAATCCTGTTTTCTTTGCCATTTGAACTTTCCTTTGAAGTTGACTTTCTGTTTGCCTGATGAAATTGGTAGTCAAGGAGAAGAGGAGGAGGCGTGACCAATCTGGTCGCCACCAGACTCCCCATGATGTCGTTATGTCAAAAGAGGGGCCAAACTTAATCAGAAGCCGCTAACTGCACCGGAGCGACCGATCACGGTCATGGCGCAACGGAAACCGATGAAGGATTTGGCGGTGTCGGCATACTCGTAGGAGCGGGTACCATTAGAAAGGAAGTAACCAATATCTTTCCAGGAACCTCCACGAATCACCTTGCGAAGCTTCTTCCCGGAGTTGGGCTCGCGATCGCGCTCGGTGAATTTAGGATTGTAATAGACAGGGTTGAGGTCGTGGGCATAAGCATAGCCAGATTCTTCAAAGTCGTCTTCACACCACTCGGCAGCGTTACCAGGCATGTCATAGAGGCCGTAGTCGTTGGGGAAATAGGACCCAACAGGTGCGGTATATTCGAAGTTATCTGCGATATAGTCACCACGGCCGGGCTTGAAGTTGGCCAGGAAACAACCCTTGGAGTTGCGGAGGTAAGGGCCTTCCCATGGGTAGAGTTTGTGTTCATAGCCACCGCGGGCACCATATTCCCATTCAGCTTCGGTTGGGAGGCGGAAGCGGGGCATAGGGGCCAGCTCTCTCTCTTCGCGATACTGGTTGAGGTGGGCAGTGCGCCATTTGCAAAACTCCTGGGCAGCATACCAGTTAACACCTACCACGGGGTACATGTCGAAAGCTGGATGCCAGAAATAGTTTTCCATGAGCGGCTCGTTGTAGGCATAGACGAAATCGCGCACCCAGACTGTGGTATCGGGGATAATGATTTCAGCAAGGCGAGGGTCGATGGTATCGAGGGCCCCATTTTCCTGCTCACCGCCAGTTTCGTTTTCGCCGGGTCCATAGACAAACTGGCGATACTGGTTGTTGGTGATCTCGTATTCATCCATGAAATACGCGCTGATGGTGATCTGCCGGTTGTGGGCGATCTGCGAGTAGGGAACGTCCTGGTCGTTTTGACCCATGTGGAAGCTGCCAGGTGGGATATAGACCATGCCCATAGGCTGATACTGGTCCCATTCCGGGCGGTCCAACACGCCTGTGAGCTCCCCGTGGTGCCCAGTGCCTTTGCCGCCAAACAGCCCGCATCCTGTTGCAACAAAAGCCAGGACCGAAAGGGTGAAGAGTGCCTGTTTCATATCTGCGCTCAATTTCAAGAAGTATACTGTGCGATGAGGGTGAAAAAAGAAAGTGTCTCGATACACGATCGTGTGAGTCCTTTAAAGCCGCCGCCAAAAATCGCTCGCAATTATTACGCTAGTTTAAAAAGATTATTGAATGCCGGGAAGGTAAAAGCGCGGGTTTTTTTACAAGGCTTCGTACTTCTTCCAGGATTCCCTCTTTTTCCAGCTTAGAAATCGTCAGGATTTTCCAAAGTTTCCTTCAATTTCCCGCCCTGGCTGGTGCTGGTTGGGAAGGTAAAGGAGATGATCAGTTCGTGGGATCCAACGTCGCCGTTGGCACTCAGTGAATTCAGGGTGTAGTCGTAGGAGTACGCAATGAAGGTCCTGTCTAGTACATTCACCCCAAAAATAGCCGCGAAAGAATCGTTGAAAAAACGATAAGAACCGCCGATTACCAGCGGCCTAAACCGCCAGTACAGCGATAAATCTACCTGAGGAGGCAGCGTTCCGTCGGTTCTGACGAAGAGCTGGGGCTCCAGGCTCTGCTGATTGTTCAACTTGTGCGTATATCCTGCAGAAAGGTAGAAGCTGCGGGTCACCCGAAAGTCGTCTCCGACCTGGGTCATGAGCAAGTTTTCCAGCGAGGGCTCCAGCAAATCCTGGCCGGAGATCCCGACGAAGTACTTGTTGTCGACCCCGGAGAAGTACAGCCCTGCACCCAAACTGGGCACGATGGTGCCAGCAGAATACTGCCCAAGGGGCACCAGAGGATCTTCCGGGCCGACATAGCGCCAGTTGGCGTTGATGGCTTTCTGGAGCATTCCGCCGTTTACCCCGATGCTGAGGCGATTTTTCCCCATTTCCAGGTGATAGGCATAGGCCACATTTACCCCTGTAGTTGTGAGAGGACCAATCTGATCAGCAATCACATAAGCTCCGAGCCCACTGTTAATGGAGGCCACCGGGCTATGGAAAGCCAGGGTTGAAAGATTGGGGGAGCCGTCAACACCCACCCACTGCATCCGGCCGAGCAGGGTGAGGTTCATTCCGCTTTCCATCCCGAGCTGGCCGAGGCCGGCCGCTGCAGGGTTGTACACAAAGCGATTGTAGTTGTACATCGTGTTCTGGATGAACACCTGGGATGTACCAACGGAAAAGACCCCTGCTACCAGCAGAAGGGTCAGCGCAAGGTTTCTCATACTTACCACGTGATGGTCTTTTCAGGACGTCTAAATCTCAGGACTTTTTCCATAGAAACCAAACTGAGAGGGCCGGTTGCAGAAGGAGGTAGCGGGCGAAAAGAGGCAAAAAAAGAGTTATATTTTTGATTTTCAGCCAATTAACTTTTAAAGCATTTCTTGATCAATGCTTCTGAGGTAGGCTTCAATCGCCGAGTTCATGGAAGGTAAATTTGGCTGAGGCGCCACCACGTCAAGGCGGAGGCCCGCTTTTTCGGCCTCTTCTGCAGTAGTTTTGCCAAAAACCCCGATCCGGGTGTCGTTTTGCTTGAAGTCGGGGAAGTTTTTGAACAGCGACTCAATCCCGGAAGGAGAGAAGAAGCAGATCATGTCGTAGAAAATGTCCTTCAAATCAGAGAGATCCGAAGCGACAGTCCTGTACATCACCGATTCGAATACGGAAATTTTGGCCTTTTCAAGCTCTTTGGTGAGTTCGTTCCGGGTTACATCGCTGCAGGGGAAGAGGTATTTTTCCTGCTTGTGCTTGTTGATGAGAGGCAGAAGATCCATGAGGTTTTTTTCGCCAACATGGAGCTTGCGCTTGCGGATCACGATGTACTTCTGGAGGTATTTGGCGGTAGCTTCTCCGACACAAAAGAAGCGTGTTTCAGGCGGAAGTTCCACCCGCATTTCCTGGATCAGGCGAAAGAAGTGATCCACGGCGACCTTACTGGAGAAAATGACAGCCGAAAAGTCCAGCGGATTAATCCCCTGCTTTCGGAAATCATTGACGCTAACCCCTTCCACCTGGATAAACTTGCGGAAGTCTAGCTTGATTCCCCATCGGTCCACGAGGCTTTTGTAGGGAGACAGCGCGGGGTCTGTGGGGGCTGGTTGGGAGATGAGAATGCTCTTGACGAGTTTTTTCACGACCTGATCACTCATAGCTGGGTCTGAATTGATAATGGTGCCTTGTTCGAAAACGGTTGGAGGAACCAAGACGATGAACAGAAAGGCGATCTGCGGAACAGGGTCGGATCCATTTGGCTGGCTGGCCGTGGTGCAAGAGCAAGTTCAGGGCAAAAAAAGAACGAGGTGCCAGTCGACTGAAAGCGTGTTTTTGCAAATAGCGCCGATCTGCTGTGGTCCTGCGATCGGGATTTATCAGGCAAGGAAACGATTCAAGCCATGCTGGTCTTGAGGCAGGAGCATCCGGAGAAGGCCTTGTCTTGTTGGGGACTGTCTAAAGCCATTTTTTCCCAGGCAAAAACCTTTCGAAGCCCCATTCTACCATAAGACCATGTATGGCAGGACTTTGAGGGTGCAAATATACAAAAAAATCGCCCCGGCGGAAAAGCTGTAAAATTGATTTAATCCCGCGCTGGTGGCGAGCATGAGGCGAAGCTGGTGAATGAGGAACAACCCTCCTCCCAACCAGGTGCCCCAGGCCCCATATTCCGGATAGAGCATAGCGGCAGCCCAGGGGAGGCCGAGCACATACACCATCGGAAAGGTGGCAAGCATGTCGAGTCGAAGCACAGCCCTGGCAAACCTCGGCACGCCAAAAGCGAGGGAAGCCCCACCTGCGATGCCGTAGCGAATCACGTCGAGCATGAGTTGAAGCAGAAGGCTGCGCAGCATCAGCCCGCCGAGGCTGTTGCCTTCGCTCAGCAAATGCCAGGCAATGCCGGGTGTGGCCTCCGGGCGAATGGACAACCACAGACCCTGGTCGCGAAGCATCAGGGTGGCGAGGGTAACCACCATGGCCCAAAGGAACCAGCGGGAGACCATCCACAGCCACAATGGCCCGGGGAGCCCTGCGGCAAGGTCGCCGATGGCCTCGGTGGTCCAGCGGGCAGGCCAGAGCCAGCCCAACTGAACATCAAACATTCCCGGAAAAAACAAGCGCAAAAACAGCAACCAAACCAGGATCCCCAGCACCACAAACACGATGCTTTCCCTGCCCTCAGGCTCACCAGGAATTTGGACGAGTCTATCCAGCGACAACCAAACCCCATAATAGGAGGTGCGAAGGGCAGTTTCATCGAGCCAGTAGGCCTCTGGGATGGGGCACATGCCTGGGGCCATAGGATAGGCCGAGGTCCACATCACAGTAGCATTAGGCGGGAGGGTGGCCACCGAGGTAAGCCCGTAAAATGCGCAAAGCTTTTTTAGCCGGCGATCTGCAGGAAAAGGAAAATACACGTGCCGGATTCCGAGATCCAGCACGGGTTGCAGGGTGCGAAGCGCCTCCAATCCATCGAAATCCCAGCCAAACTCGCGGTAATATGCCGGAACAATTGCGATGGAGTCTGCTGCGGGCACACGGCGAAGGTCTTCCTGGAGGTAGGCAGTAAGCTGCTGGCGGGTGAGCAGGCAAATGGGCGGTTGCACCCACAGGGTCGGGGGTGGCGAGAAAGGATCGGGTTCAGACACCCTCAGGGTGAGAATGAGTTCAAGGCGGAGGGCCTGCCAGCGTTCTTTCGGAATCCCGACCCACCATGCCTGCCCGGCCGTTTTTCTCACTCCCCAGTATTGACCATCCACCACAAGCTCACTCTCCCAGGCAACCCCTTCCATCCATATATATAAGGTGTCGCCTTCCACGCCTTTGAGCAGGGAGTCGGAAGGGAATACAACTTTGTGAAATGCCTGCTCGGTCAATCCTTCTGCACGCCATGGAAACTGCACCCGTTTTCCCTGGGGCGTGGCCCAGCCGTCTGTGAGGTCGAGCAGTGGCTTGGGAAACAACTGCGCGTTTGTCCAGACAGGGTCAATTTCCCTGCCTTGCAGGGTGGTTCCTGCAACCAAAAGGCCCAGCAGGGCCAAACATATGCCAGCGAGTTGTTTCACCAATGGGTGGCGAAAATACAGAAAGAAGTAATGAGAACGAATGGGAAAGCGGGAGAATGAAAAAATGATACCGGGAAAAGATGCAGAGAAGCCGAAAGGCAGGAGGGAAACAAAAAAGCTTAGTAAGGCAATTAAACGAATGGTCGATGATTCAGGAAAAACGCCAGTCTGTTTATTTTGACAAGCTGTATGATTTTGAAGATTATCCAGTGAAAACTGTTGGGCCTTTTCAATATTTTTATGCTGTTGGACTTGAACTCAACTTACTGATTGATGGCTTTCCTTTCAAAGTTTTCCCGATGTTTTGTTCTCATTGCTCTCCTCCTGCCGGCGTATCTGATGGCCCAGGCTCCACTTTGGGTTGAGTTAATGCAAGATCCTGGTGCCCAATTTGCGAGGACAGATTCGGCCTTTGAGGCATACTGGTCAGGGCGGCCAATTACAAAAGGCTCGGGCTGGAAGCCCTACCAGCGCTGGCGGGCCTACATGGAAGAGCGGGTGGGCCCCGACGGCAGCCAACGAAGGCCTACCCTCACCCTGGCGGAATTCGAAGAATACCGGCGCACCCACCCCAACACCTCCCGGCGCGACCAAACCGGCAGCGGCAACTGGACAGAGCTTGGCCCTGTTTCCGCTTTAACAGCCAATGGTACCAGCCAACCCAATGGCATGGGCCGTGTCAGCTGCGTGGCCTTTCATCCCAGCGATGCCAACATCCTCTATATTGGGTCGCCATCAGGCGGATTCTGGAAAAGTACCGATGGTGGAAGTACCTGGACCACCACTAATTCAGGCTTGTCGCGGCTGGGCGTATCATCGGTCGTGGTTCACCCTGCAGGTCCAGACACCATTTTCATCGGAACAGGCGACCGCGATGCTGGCGATGCTCCCGGCTATGGCGTTTATCGAAGCATCGACGGTGGCAATACCTGGGCAGCCCACAACACCGGAATGGGCAATCGCACCATTAGCGAAATCATCATGGATCCTGTCAATCCGGAAATCCTGATTGCAGCAGCCAGTACGGGCATTTATCGCAGCACCGACGGCGGCGACACCTGGACCCAGCCATTTGCCAGTCATAATATCAAAGACATTGCCCTTCACCCCGACAACCACAATGTGCTGTATGCTGCGGGGTCAAATTTGTATCGTTCTCTGGACAATGGGCAAAGCTGGACACAAATCACGGCTGGGGTGCCTGCTGCGAGCAGAATTGCCCTGGCGGTAAGTGCTGCCGACCCGGACCGGGTTTACCTGTTTGCCGGGGGAGGCTCGGCGATGGTCGGCGTTTATCAATCCACCGACAGTGCCACCACCTTTACCACCCAGGCCACCACCCCCAACCTTTGCGGCTATGACCTTGGCGGCGGCGCTGGCAGCCAGGCCTGGTATGACCTCGTGGCGGTGGCCGATCCTGCTGATGCCAACCATCTCATTACAGGAGCGATCAACGTTTGGGAGTCTTTTGACGCTGGTTTGAACTGGACCATGGTGACACACTGGTATGGCGCTGGCGGCTTTCCATCTGTTCATGCTGATGACCACGCGCTGGAGTACTCCCCACACTCGGGCAACCTGTATCTTGGCCACGATGGCGGCCTCCACATGACAGCGGACGGCGGCACAACCTGGACAGACTTGTCAGCGGGGCTGGGGATCGCGCAGGTGTATAAAATCGGGCAATCACAGCTCACAAGCGGCCTCACCATCAACGGATATCAGGACAATGGCACCGCTTTTTACCGCGACGGAGCCTGGTACACCGAAATTGGTGGCGACGGCATGGAGTGCATCATTGACTACACCGACGACGATGTAATGTATGGAGCGCTGTATTATGGTGATATTCGTCGCTCGACAGATGGCGGGGCTAATTTTACCACTATTGCCGCTGATGGAGTGAATGGGATTACAGAATCTGGAGCCTGGGTGACTCCCTACAAGCTTCACCCCGGCAACCCCGACACCATGTATGTCGGGTATGAGCAAATCTGGCGATCCTATGACTGTAAAAGTGCTGGCAATCCAACCTGGACCTCGATTTCGGCTTTTGCGGCGGGTGCCACTGTTCGCGACCTGGCCATCAGCGAGTCGGACCCCGATGTGATCTATGTGTCAAGATCGGGCACGGCCAATTTTTACAAAACCACGAACGCCACTGCGGCAACCCCTGCCTGGACCGACCTTGATGCCGGGCTGCCCCTGGGCGGGAGCTTTTACCCCCTGGACATTGAAATTCACCCAACCGACCCCAACACCGTGTGGATTGCCTTTAACGGCAATATTTATGAGTCTACTGATGGGGGAAGCACCTGGACGGACATTTCGGGCACCTTGCCGGCGATTAACCTGAACACCATTGTATTTGACGACCACAGCCCGGTGGAAGCGATGTATGTGGGGATGGATGTGGGCGTTTACTACCGGGACAACACCCTGGCCGACTGGGAACTTTACAGCACGGGACTGCCGAATGTTGAAATCACAGAACTGGAGATTTACTATGACAGTGCCTGCCGGAACGAAGACAAGCTTAAGGCTTCGACCTACGGGCGCGGGTTGTGGGAGGCGGATCTGAAAGATCCGGGAAGTGTGGCCCCTGTGGCGTGTTTCACGGCGTCCACCCTGGAAGCCTGTTTGGGGGCAACAGTGGTGTTTTCCGATAATTCCGCCTACAACCCTACAGATTTTGCATGGAGCATTTCCCCTGGCACCTACAATTTTGTGAATAGCACGAGCGCTACCTCAGCCAACCCGGAGGTTGTGTTTAATGCCTTGGGGGCCTATACAATTGAGCTTACTGCCACCAATGGAAACGGCTCGGATGTTAAAACCCGAACGAACTATGTGAATGTCGTGGCCTATGTGGGGCTGCCGTTGAATGAGGATTTTGAAACCGGGACGGTATGCGCTACAGCAGTCTGCGCAAATACCTCCTGCACCCTTCCCAACGGCTGGACCAATGGCGAAAATGGCGTGGACGATGATACCAACTGGTTCATCGACGAGAACGGGACCACCTCCGGAGGCACCGGTCCTGCTACCGATTACAACCCCGGAACCATATCTGGCAACTACGTTTTCATTGAGTCATCGGGATGTTTCAACCAGGAGGCGCATTTGATTAGTCCCTGCATCAACATTGGCAGCGGCACCCATGCCCTCACTTTTGCCTACCACATGTATGGGGCCACCATGGGCGAGTTGCACCTCGACATTCAGGTGGACGGAGTTTGGACCAATGACCTCATTTCTCCAATTGTGGGGGACCAGGGAAATGTGTGGTACACGGCTTATGCAGACCTGGGGCCATACACTGGCGAGGTCGTGAAACTGCGGTTCCGCGGCATTACGGGCAGCTCTTTCACCTCTGATATGGCCATCGACGACATCATGACCACCACCGTGCTGCCTGTTGACTTGCTCGATTTTACTGCCAATCTGAACGCTCAGGGGAAAGTGCAGCTGTCGTGGCTGATCCAGGGAGAGCAGGGCAATGAGACCTATACTGTGGAACGCTCTGCCGACGGCGATGATTTTTCTGCCCTTGCCCAGGTTCCGAGTCTGGGCACCCACAGCGAGCAGGCCTATCAATTCCTTGATCTGGCCCCGTTGCTGAATCTCAGCTTTTACCGCCTGAAAATTACAGACCCCAGCGGGATGGTGTTTCATGGCCCAACGGTGGAAGTATTAAGGCCTTTGGAGGCTCCATTTTCGTTGTCAAGCGCCTATCCCAACCCTTTTCAAACCAGCGCTTTGCTCGACTTAGACATTGAAGAAACCCAGGCTATCTCCGCTATTCTCTACAACCACCTTGGCCAGCAAGTGAGGATGGTGGCTGAGGGCCATTTCGCGGCGGGGAGCCATCAACTGGAAGTGAAAGCGGAAGGGTTAGCAGCGGGTCAATACTGGCTTCGCGTTCGGTCTTCGCGAGGTGAGGAAGTGAGATCGCTGAGCATCCTACCTTAACTGAATGCCATTTTTTGAACCAACGGACCTAACACCCCTTCCTCCGCTGACCTGGCCGGGGCGATCGTTGCCGATCTGGTCGCGGGGGGAGGGTGAGCGGTTGTTGCTGGTGCTGCCGGGATATCGGCAAACGCTGAGCACCTGGACCCGATGGTTGCCAGAAGCTCCGCCAGGCTGGCGGTTGTTGCTGCTGGGGCTGCCCGGCACAGTAGAACCAGTGGATGCCGCTGCGTTGGCGTGGCAACCATCAGACTGGCAAGGCCTTCGGGACGCGCTGGAGGCAAGATTTGCTCCTCAGAACCTTATTTGTCTGGGCTATAGTTTGGGGGGGAGGCTCCTTCTCAACTGGCTGAGCCAGGCCCGGAACGGGCTTCACACAATTTTGCTGGTTTCCCCGGATGGGTTGGTGCCAAGCCTTGGCGAGCGTTGGTTTCTTTATCGGAGGGGAGGTTACACGGCACTTCGCTGGCTCATTGCCCGCCCTGAAGCAGCGAAGACCTGGGCAGACCGCTTGTTTCGCTGGGGAGTCATGAACAAATCCGGGCATTATTTTGCCATGCGGCAGCTACGCGACCCTGAGGGGTTGCGGCTGGGTCTGGTTACGGTGCGATACTATTTAAAGGCAAAGCCCCAGGCCCTGGTTTTGAGCAAGCTGGGCAATTCGAACACCGTGGATGTGAGATTGATTTGGGGGAAGGAGGACAGGGTGCGGCCTTTGGAGCAGAGTGAGCGGTTGCAGGAATGGTTTCCCCGGATCGAATTCCGGCAGGTGAGTGGCGGACATACCTGGCCGGAGAGCCATCCGGAGTTGTTTCGGAACTGGGTGCTGGAAAGCCTGAATAAGGGCTGAGGAGACAGGACGTCGGGCCTGGATCAGCTCAGCCAGACATTTCCCTACTGGTGTGGAGAAAAAAAAGATGGCTGTTCCCGCCCGTCAGACTGGCGAACGGAATTGCAAAGCGACAACAGAGACACATCAGGAACCTTGGAAAAAATGCCCTAGGGGTGATGGGAACAGCCATACAAGAACAAAGAACGTTAGCAACGTGGAGGGTGGAACCCAGAATCAACTCACATTAGGCAAGCGAGACTCCTGGACATCTCCCAGGTAAAAGAGATGCACCGGGTGAGGCGCTTTGATGCCGGTGTGGCGCTTGGCTTCGGCGAGGCCGAAAGAGGTCAACTTCATCAGATTGGTGTCGCCAGCTACTCGCTCGAGGAGACCTTCTCCGAGAAGGAATTGACAAGCCCGTCGGAATTCCCAGTCTTGAAGCCCCATTCCTTTTGCTGCCAGGTGGACGTTGGCATAGTCCTGTCGTTGCTGCCGTGCCAGGTGAAAAGTGGCACAGAGCAAGTTGAGGGCAAGGAGATTGGGCTTCATGAGAGAACTCATAGGAATTGGCTGAGAGCGTTTGGTTGACGAATCAAATTTGTGGATGATTTTATGAATTTCAAAGAATCTTTTGCTTAATTATTGAGAATAATTTCAAATTGAATGATCATTTTAACATTTTAGATAAAAATAAATTCAATTATCAGCCAATGCTCCTGTTTTATTGATTCATTTTTCTTGATAGGCTATTTTTTAAAGACCATATGCGGGATGATGGGATTTTATAGGAGGAAGATTGGGGAGAAACAAGAAGGCAAAAATTATGTGGGTGCGTTGGCAGGATGGTTAACGTCAGTGGGTGCGTTGGCAGGATGGTTAACGCCAGTGGGTGCGTTGGCAGGCCAGTTAACGCACCCACCCCTCAAAAAAACAAATTCTCCCGTTACCAAAATCCCCTCATACTCCTCAGAAACCCCAATTTTTGCCCTCTTTCCATCTCCCAAAAGGGCAATTCCCTCCATTTTTTTCCAATGCGGTTTTCGCCTCGCTTCGCTATTTGTTCCTTCAAATCTAACTCCCCACAACCCATGCCTATCTTTACCTTGTTCACGCTCATTGACGGCCGCCCCTTTTTGCAGGTATCCACTCAGGAAAACAGTACGGACTCCCTGCATCAGCTCCAATCTCTTCCCGGCGCTTATTTTCAGCAGGAAGCAGGTTGGCTTCTCCCCTATCAACCCCAACTGTACGAAACCTTGGCGAGCATCTTCCCTGGCGACGAAATCGTCCTGCTGCCGCAGAAGATGGCAGAATCGCCGCTGGATGAACATCGGGAAGTAACCAATGCTCCCGGTGAGAATTCCATCGACGAAACTGCTATGCTCCAACTCACAGAGCAACTCATGATCAGAGAATACAGCCACAGAACCATCAAGTCCTATCGGTCACATTTCCGCGCTTTCCTCTCTCATATGGTTGGACGATCAATCGAATCTCTTGCCAAAGAGGATTTCCGGCAATACCTTTCGCACCAGGCCCGAAACATGAACTGGTCTGAATCAACCATTAATCAGGCCATCAATACCCTCAAATGCTACTACGAATTTGTGCTTGGCCAGGAAAGAAACTTCAGCAGCCTGAGGCCTCAGGTACCTCAATATTTACCCGAAATTCTCAGCGAGGAGGAGGTAGAACGCTTTCTGCATAGCATTGACAACATCAAACACAAGGCGGTTCTGTCTTTAATATACGCTGCAGGCCTTCGGCTCAGTGAGTCGGTCAATATCCGCCTGGCAGACTTGTACCCCGAACAAGGCCTGATTCGCATCAAGGCAAGCAAGGGCAGGCAGGAACGCTACGTGAGTGCCCCTCTTGCCACGTTCGCCTTGCTGCAACAATACCTGAACCAGTTCAAACCAAAACATTGGCTCTTTGAAGGCCTCTACGATGAGCGCTACAGCCCCCGGACGGTTCAAAGTGTTTTCAGACAAGCAATCCTGCTCTCGCAGTCCAACCCTTATTCTACCGTCCAAACCCTCCGGCACAGTTATGCATTTCACTTATTAAAGCAGGGGTTAGGCTTGGCTCAGGTCCAGATTCTCCTCGGCCATGCCACCATCAAATCCACAGAACGATACCGATATTTATACAAAGAATCGGACCCGGTCGTCAAAATGCCCTTCAATAGCTTTTTGGCAGATAGTGAGCCCGGCATTCGGTATGTCGCCTGATATGATTTTTTTCCCTTCGGTCAATCATCCCTGCACAACGACCAGAACCGCCTAAAGATCTCCCTGCCTTGGGCAAATGTCCCTTTCTTCCCCTATCTTGCCCTCGTTTGATCATGTTATTCCGACTATGCCGCCCCGAAAATTCGCCTACAAAGAACTCGATCAGGAAGGCCTCGAAACGCTGGAGACAATCGCCGCCGCCGACCTGTTCAACCGCTGGATGTATGACACAGTGGTACAGCACCTGCTTCCCGGCAACGTTATTGAGGTCGGCAGTGGAATTGGCAATATTTCCGGCCTCTTCTTGCAGGAAGGTTGGAACATTACCCTCAGCGACATCAGGGAAAATTACTGCGGATACCTCGAAGAGGCTTTTGAAGGCGCACCCGGCCTGCGGGATATCGTCCAGCTCGACCTCGTTCATCCACAATTTGAAAGTACCTACGCCGGTCATCTCGGCCAATACAATAACCTCTACGCCCTCAATGTGATCGAACACATCGAAAACGATGTGCTGGCCCTCCAAAACTGCATGAAACTCCTGAAGCCAGGTGGCAGGATCGTGATCCTCGTGCCCGCCTACCAGTGGCTGTACAATAAATTTGATGAAAATCTCTACCACTTTCGCCGATACACCCGCGGCAGCCTCAGCAAGGCTTTTCACCTGGCAGGGATCCCCGTCACGAAGCGCTTCCACTTCAACACCATCGGCATCGCAGGCTGGTTTGTGTCGGGAACGCTGCTGAAAAAAGAGGTGATTCCCTCCGGCCAAATGAAGCTCTATAACCGACTCGTGCCGGTCTTCCGCCTGATCGACAAGCTTCTATTCCGCCAAATCGGCCTCAGCGTGGTGCTGGTAGGGGAAAAAACTGCCTGACAGCTCCTCAACGCTCAAACTCTGCAAAGATCCTCTCTTTGTCCTTCCACATCGCGGTAAATACGATTTTGCCATCCTGCTCATAGGCTTTTGGCCCAAATCGTTCGTCGATGGTGGCAAAATCGGTGGTCACCTTCTGGCCTGCCAGGCCTTCAAGGTGATAAACTCCCATAAGAAATTCGTCGAGAAACACGTCGTTATTGATCAGAAAGGCAAGGGCCTCCGGACTCAGCTGCATGCCAATGTCGTTGATCATGTTCCGTGCATCTTCCAGCTTGTATTGGCGATTGGCCCCGCGGGGAATCCGGGGAATCAGGCTCTTGGCGATTCGTTCGAGGCGTTGTAAATCTGACATAGCAATAAAATAATCGGTTTGTGGCAAATAACGAAATGGAATCCGGTCAGGTTGAAAACGAGGAGGCCGAATTGGCAAGATTATCTTTTTACCCGGATCGCCACCCAAATATTTCGACTTGGTGCAGAAATTCTGGATGAAAATGGCCGGTAATGCTGATCAAGCACATTATCAACCCCCAGCTGAAGCCGGAAATGCCTGCTCAGGGTGTAGGTAGCCCCAAGGTCCCAGGCAGCGAAGGCTGGCCAGCCTTTCGAAGTAGCAAAGGTCGCATCTTCCTCCTCCCGCGGGCTCAGCCGGTCAAGCGGTTTCCAGCCCTGATAGCTTACCCTGCTCATCCACTGCCACCGGCCCAGGCTGTAACGAACGTCTGCCAGGCCAAAGAGCGGGGGAATGTGGTCTAGCGGAACATCGCTGCTTAGCTCCTGTCCATAAGTCCAGGTCACCTGATGGCGGACCTGAAGCCCCGCCCAGTTGAGCCGCAAACCCTGCGTAATGCCCAGAATCCTGGCCTGCTCCGCATTCACATTCGCCTGAACCCTGCTCATCACCCCGGCATATTCAACCGAATCCCGCTCCCCCAGCCGGAAATCCCGGACCACAATGGCATCGTCATAATGGGTGTACCAGCCGGTTAGCTCCGACTGCAGCAGATTTCCCCACTTTTTTCCCACGGTCAGCTCCCCCTGGTAGGTGTACTCCGGCTTCAGACCGGGATTCGGCACCACCACATTGCCTGGCTGTGAGTCAAATACCTTGGCAATGTCGTCAAGGTTGGGGGCGCGAAAACCAGTAGATAGCATGGCCGCCACCCGCCAATCGTTAGCCGCCATGTGAACCAGCCCCAAATTGCCGGAAAGAGCCTGGTTTTGCTGGAGAATCTCGTCCTCGGCGAAGGGGAAAAATTGCTTGTCAATGAAAACAGACCGGAGAAAATAGGTATTCAGGCGAATGCCGTCGCTCAGGATCCACCTCGGCGAAATTTCCCAGCGATGGGTCACATACGCTGCCGCCGATGCCACTGTGGTACCCCCGTCGGGGTAGCGGGTATCCAGCGCCCGGGTGCTTTGATCCACGATGTTGAGCGCCCCGGCAGACGATGACACCCAATTCATGAAGCCCTCCAGGCCGTAGGCCAGTTCGTGATGGCCAGGCAGTTCCTTCCTGACATCGAGGTTCACACTGGCTACCTGCACCGCTTCGCTCCGGCTTTCGAGCCAGGGGCTTTGGAAGGTCCGGTCGTGGCGGCTTTCGCGAATGTCCTGAAAAGCCGCCGTGAGGATCCATTCATCCGCCAGGCGCGAATCCACCGGGCTGTGCAGCAGCCGGTAGGAGAGCAAGGCCCGTTCCTGAGGGCCATAATACCACTCCGCAAAGCGCAGGCGGCCATTCCGCTCAAGTACCAGGCGGTCATAGCGGGGAATGTCGGAGGAGCTTGAAAACTGAAGGTTCACTGTGTGCGACCACCGGGTGCTGGGAACAAAGTACCACTTTTGAAAAAGATCCAATTGCTGATAGCCGCTCGGGGCCATGATGCGCGGGTTGGGGTTGGCCACGATGCGGTCTGTTGTCCCGACGCGCTCAATGAGGCTGTCGCGAAACGAAAACCCCAGCGGCAAAGCAGGATCCCGGCTGCCGATGCGAAGGTCGCCAAACTCCCGCCACGACAGGCTGGTAATCACACCCCAGTTTTTAAACCCGATACTGGCATCGTAATGAAGGCTCGTTTCACCCGTTGCACTCGCAACCCGGGCATAGCTGTTCATCGACAATCGGCTTTCTCCTGTGCTGCTCAACTCCGGCTGGCGGGTGTAAAAATGCATCACCCCGCCCAGTGCATCGCTGCCATACATCACCGACCCGGATCCGAAAAGCACTTCAGCCCGCTCAATCATGTCCGGATCAATGGTAATGACATTTTGCAAATGCCCAGACCGGTAAATCGCATTGTTCATCCGAACGCCATCTACCACCAGCAACACACGGTTCGCCTCAAACCCCCTCAACACCGGGCTGCCGCCGCCAACCTGGCTCCTCTGAATAAAAACGCCTGCCTGTTCCAACAATTCCGCTGAACTGTTGGGGTTATTGAGCTCGATTTCCTGCCGGCGCACCACCTGAACTGGCTGAGGAATGTCCTCACGGCTTTCTCTAAACTTATTCGCCGTAAACACAACCTCCTCAAAAGAATACAAAACCGGCTCCAGCAGCACTAGTTCATCGGCGGGCTGATTGGACGTCCACATCACTGCCTTGGACTGGTAGCCAGGCAGGGTAAACCAGATTTTTTTGTTGGGATTTCCCTCGGTTTGCAGGGAAATGCGGCCTTCAGAATCGGTTTTGCCCAACGAAACGGTGTCATGGCCAATCATCAGCACCTCCACACCACCAAGCGGACGCCAGTCGGCAAGGTCACGAACCAGCCAGCTGGCGGTTTGTGCCACCAGAGATGTTTGCCACAAAAAAGAAAACAAAAGGGCTAACGACCATTTCAAAACAGATCGATCAGGCTGCATGAACGAAGATAAGCAATTCGAAGAGGAAGGCGTACAGGCAATTCATCTTCTCCCGCCATCACAGGCCCAGCACACTGATTCCCTGCTCAAAAATAATGTCAACCGGGATATTGGCGGCGGCCAGTTTGTCGAGGTCAGCCTGAAGCTGGGGGCTGATCACCCCTTTCGTGGACACCAGCTCAGCTACGCCAGCGTAGTCACCGTTTCCCTGCAGGGTCAAAATCAGCGTGGCAAGATCCTCCACGGCCTGCTCAAATTCCCCGAAATTGACTTTGTATAATCCGGTAGCCTCGTCACGGGTAAAGGCGCCCCGCTCCTGAAAATAGCTAAACCGGATCATGTTGGCTTTGCCATGGGCTGAGCTGGCCCCAAAACGCACCGACCGGAAAATGCCTGCCATGAAGGTCACGTAGTAATCGTGCAAATCTGCCTCCAGCTCGCCCTGCTCATGCAACTGCCTGATCATGTAGAGGCCCAGAATGTCGGCCTTGCCTTCTTCCAGCGCGGAAGCATGTTCTTTGAGGGCGTCCCGGACACTGCCTCTCCCGTCGATTGTAAATTTAATGCCCAGGCCATGAGCCACTTCGTGGAACATGGTATTTCCGAAAAAGGCGTCAAAAGTAATGTGCTGCCGCTGGCTGGAGTCAATCAGCGTCTCTGCGATCGGGAGCATGATCTTGTCGAATTTAGCCCGCATCGCGTTTTTCAATTGCAACCTGCGCGTACCTTTCTGTAACTGGACCTGTTCGTCGTTGGGCAGGTTAATGGCAATGGTTTTGGACCCTGCGTTGCAGTCGCCGGCATAATAGACCACGTCATATGCATTCAGATCGGCGTCGCTGCCGGCGGATTCTTTTTTGTAGGCAGCAGGAACAGGCAAACCCGCCTGAAGGGCAGGCAGGAAGGAGGCATACTTCGACAGCCGCTCACTCCAGGCCATGTCTTTTACAAGCACATAGGCTTCGTGGGCAGCTTTTTGGCCAAACAGCTGATCTTCGTAGGTCTCAATCGGCCCGATCACCAGGTCCAGCATGTTGGTTTTGGCGCTCATCCAGGCCAGGTCGCTGGCAAAATAATCGTCGCTGAGGAACGCATCAGCCCTCAGGCGCAGGTAGCTGGCAAAAGCGCTGTCCTGCGCCAGATCTGCTGCCTGGCGAAGCAATCCTGCCACTTTTTCAACCTTCTCCGCAAACATCCGGTGGTAAGGAACAACAATAAGGCTCCCTGCACTGTCCCGGCGCAGAAAGGTGTAAAGAGAGGCTTTTCCGGGTAAATCAGCCTGCTCATACTCCTCTTTGGTCATGTCGGCAGGGTAAAAATTAGCTCCGGCAGGCTTGGCCCCTACCCCCGGCATGAAGGGCGTGTTGCCGTCAAGGCGATCCCAGGGGCCGTAGTTGATGATAGCATACTGGCGCAGGTCTTTGTCCGGCAGGCTATCGAGAAATTGCTCCCAGTTTGGGCCGTAGGCTTCGAACCAAAAACATTCATCCATGATTTGAGCAGCCTCCACAAACAGCCTGATCATCTGTTGCTGGCTGTCGCTGAGGTGGTTGAGATCAGCCTCCAGGCGAAAGGGCACATACTGGCCGAGCCGTTTATGAAGGTCGGAGGGAGCAGGTTGCTCTGCGCTGCTGGCAGAAGGAGACTGACAGCCGGTAGCCAGCAGGCCCGCAAACAGAAGGGAGAAAAGGATGATACGAATCATGGGGGTTCAGAAAGATACGCCAAACAGGCATGCAACTTAGCCAGAGGAAACGGAACGGGCAAAAGCAGTTGCTGCTACCGCTTCACCTCCATGGCGTTGAGGATCAGGTGGGGAGTAACGGGGTAAAATGTGGCTCCGGAGAAACGGCGATGCACAATTACCTCGCTGCGGGGGTGGAAGAAAAACAGCATCGGCTGGTCGTGGTACAGGCGGGCCTGGATGCGGTTGACAAGGTCTTTCCGCCTGGCAGGATCCCGCTCAATGCGGGCCTCGTCGATCCAGCCGTCAACTTCCTGGTCGCGGTAGCCAAACAGGTTGCTGCCCTGCTCGCCCCAGGATTCGGAATGGAACAGTTGCTTAAAATCGTAGGGGAGGTCGGAGGAGCCAAACGCGAAAAGGGCTGCATCAAACTCGTGGTTGCTCACGAGCGGGAGGTACTCCTGCATGGAGGCAGGTTTCTGCACCATGCGAACGCCGACCTTGGCCAACTCCTGTTCCATTCTGTTCATGATGGCCGTGACAGCATCGCTGTTGGGCGCAAACATCAGTTCAAACGACAGCTCGACAGAAGCGCCATTCACGACGCGGTCGAGGTAACCGTTGTTGTCGGAATCGGCCCAGCCAGCTTCTTTCAGGAGTTGGGCGGCCATCACGGGTTGGTGAGGGATTGGGCGAATGGTGTCGTTGTGATCAGGATTTCCAGGAGAAACCGGGGAAACAGCGCGCTGCTGGGCAAGCGGGAAATGCTGTACCAGCATCGAATCGAGCGGAATGGCCATGGCCACGGCCCTGCGCACCCGCACATCGTTGAAGATGGGTGCCCGGCCACTGGCCTCGGGCCGAAGGTTCCAGGCAATCACCGCAATGCTGGTTTTGGAAGGCCGGGCCATGCGGTAATGGGTGTTCACAAGCTCGCTTTCAGACAGGTTTTGATAGCTCTGCACACTGGGATAAGCAATGTCGATGCGCTGCTCCTTGATCTGAAGCTCAAGGCTGGCATCTTCCTGAATCATGCGAAAAATGATCCGGGGAGGCGTGGCGCGGTGAGCATAGCCCGGCAAATCTTTGCCCCAGTAATCGGCGCGGCGTTCGAGCACAATTTCCTGTTCGGGAATCCACGACAAAATTCTGTAGGGGCCCGATCCTGCATTGAGCCATTCGAGGTCGGTACCCAGCTTGCCGTCGTTGAAAAAAGCGGCCCAGGCCACTACCCCGGGGTCGGTTGCGAGCTTGTCGGCAGCTTCTCCCAGGAATTCACTCACCGGAATGGCGGCCATCGTGCCTTCGGGGTCAAACTTCCTGGCATCCAGCACATAGCTCAGGATGCTGATATTTTTGTTGTTCATGTAATACTCCCGGAAGTCGAAGTGTACGACCTTGGGATTGCCCGGCTCCTCCCGCACGTCAGTGAGGTATTCGAGATAGCTTTTCTGGGGGCCGTTTTGGGTGAGGGGGCAACCCACCGCTTTGATTGTAAAAATAACATCTTTGGCAGTCACGGGGCTGCCATCGGGCCACACGGCGTCGGGGTGGATGGTGATGCTGTAGGTGGAATCATTGCGGAGCGGCACCGGCTGGCCTACCGCCAGAGAAGGGTAGAGGTTGCCCGGCTGTGTAAGGTCAAGAAAATGCAGGCGCTGATAAGTAAGCCCCAGAATAAGGTCGCGGTAGGTAGTGCGGCCGTTGGTAGGGTGAAGGCTGGGGGGATCCGATTCAATCTGAACCACCACCGAATCACTGAGGTCACCGGCATAGAGTACCTCTGTCCAGGCATCATCCGAGGGGGTGTACAGGCCTGTGGGGGTTTTCTCCTCCGAGCAGGCCCACAGAAGCGGCAGCAGCAGATAGGTGAGGAATCGTTTGGGTGTCATGAATTTTGTGGATAATATTGACGGAATCAGAGGAAGCAGGGCGGCATCAACGCCGGAGTTTCGGCAGGGGAAAATACAAAGAATGAACAACACTGCCCGGAAGATCGGCGTTTTCCTCGCAATCTTAATTTATCGATGATCAGTGTTCATCATCTGAGCAAGGCCTACGGCACCCAACTCGCGGTCCAGGACCTCAGTTTTTCCGTGAAGCAGGGTGAAATTCTGGGTTTTCTCGGCCCCAATGGTGCCGGCAAAAGCACCACCATGAAGATGCTCACCGGCTTCGTGCCGCCCAGCAGCGGCCAGGCCATCGTGGCCGGTCACGACATCGCCGAAGAGCCCCTGGAGGTGCGAAAAAAAGTGGGCTACCTGCCCGAGCACAACCCCCTCTATCTCGATATGTATGTGCTGGAATTCCTGGATTTCAGCGCCAGGATTCACCAGTTAGGCAGGCAGGAGCGGAAGCGCAGGGTGGCAGAAGTCATTGAGCAAACAGGCCTTGGCTCCGAGCAGCACAAGCAGATCCGGCAGCTCTCCAAAGGCTACCGCCAGCGGGTGGGCCTTTCGCAGGCCCTCCTCCATCAGCCCGAAGTCCTCATCCTCGACGAACCCACCACCGGCCTCGACCCCAACCAGATCGTGGACATCCGCCTGCTGATCAGGGAGGTGGGCAAAAACAAAACAATCTTATTCTCCTCCCACATCCTCTCCGAAGTGGAGGCCATCTCCGACAGGGTGCTCATCATCGACAAGGGGGTAATGCTCGCTGATGCGCCTGTGGAAGAGCTGCGGAAGGCCTCTGCCTACGCCAATATCATTACCCTGGAAGTAATGCGCCCCGGCCTCGACCTCGCCAGCCTTGCAGAACTGCCGGATTTGCTCATTGACCGCCACAGCTCCACCCGCTTCAGTTTGCGGGGAAATGGCGAAGAAGACCTCCGGCCCAGGCTCTTTGAGCTGTGTGTGGCCCAAAACAATCCCATCCTCGAACTTCACCAGGAGGCCCTGAGCCTGGAAAATATTTTCAGAACCCTTACCCAGCAGCGAGCATGAACTCTGTGTTCACCATTTTTCGCAAAGAAGTCGGCAGCTTTTTCAACTCCCTGATCGGCTATGTGTTCCTCGGGGTCTTCCTGGTCTCCACCGGGCTGTTTGTCTGGGTGTTTGAATACAACATCCTCGAAACCCGCCGGGCAGAGCTCGACAGCCTCTTTTTCATCGGGCCCTATCTGTTTCTCTTCATGGTGCCTGCTATCACGATGCGGGCGTTTTCGGAGGAAAAAAAGCAGGGAACCATGGAACTGCTGGCTACCAAGCCCCTCACCCACTGGCAGATCATCGGCGGAAAATACCTCGCCGCTGTGTTTCTCGTGCTGGTGACCCTGCTGCCCACCCTCGTGTACCTGCTCACCGTGTGGCGGCTGGGGCAGCCTGTCGGCAACCTCGACCTCGGCGCAACAATCGGGGCCTACCTGGGCCTGTTTTTTCTGGGGGCCGTGTTTGCTTCCATCGGGCTCTTTGCCTCGGTGCTTGTGGAAGAACAATTTGTGGCCTGGGTGCTGGGCGCTTTCATCTGCTTCGCTTTTTTCTTCGCCTTTGAACTGCTCGCCGGGCTGCCCGGGCTTCGCGCCATCAATCCCTTCCTCATCAAGCTGGGCCTGATGGAACACTACGCCTCCATCAGCCGGGGCGTGATCGACACCCGGGATGCCCTCTACTTCCTCAGCGTGATTACCATGGCCCTGTTTTCGACCCATTACCTGCTGACGAGAGAGCAAAAAAGATAGCCGCCATTCGCCTGTAACGCACGATTCCTGGTCTTCACATGTTCTAATTCCTTCCCATGCCCTCCGTTTCATCCACCATTCGCCTTGGCATTCTGTTTCTGGCCCTGTTGCTGGTCAATTTGCTGGGTGACCGCTATTTCAGGAGGATCGACCTCACTGCCGAAGGCAGGTATTCCCTCAGCGACATCACCCTCGCAACGATGGACAGCCTGGATTACCCGCTGTTCGTGACAGCTTATCTGGAAGGGGAATTTCCGGCAGATATCCGGGCCTTTCAGGAGGCGCTCAGAACAACCCTGCTGGAAATGAAGCAGTATGCAGGCAACAACCTGCAATTCACCTTTGAAGACCCGCGCAACAATGTGGAACTGATCCGCAGCTTCCAGGAGCGGGGCTACACTGGTGTGCCGGTGCGCGAGCGCGTGTCGGCCCTCGAAGAACGGCAGCAGCTCATGTGGCCGCTTGTAACGATCCGCTACCGCGACCAGGAAACCTACATCGACCTGCTCAAAGGCTGCGCCGAAGCCACGCCCATGGGGCCGCAGGCCAATTTCGCCAAAGCCGAAGCCGACCTCGAATACAAGCTCACCTCTGCCATCCTCAGCCTCAACAGTGCCAAGCCCAAAATCGTGGGATTGCTGCGGGGCCATGGCGAATACCCCAACGAAGTGATCCGGGAGTTCGGGGCAGAATTGTCCAACCGCTACGCCCTTGTCGATTACAACATCCGCTCCCAGCAATATGCCGGTCTGCCCATCAGCCAGGACATCGATGTGATGCTGGTACTGCAGCCCCAAATTCCCTTCACCGAGCGCGAAAAATATGAGCTCGACCAGTACCTCATGCGTGGCGGCAGCATTTTTTGGGTGCTGGACCCGCAACGGGTGGACATGGACATGTACAACAAACAGTCCACCGTCACGGAGCTCATTCGCCTGAACCTCGACGACTTTTTCATGCAGCACGGCTGGAAGCTGAATTACGACCTCGTGCAGGACCTTTCCTGTGAAAAAATTGAGGTGGCCATCGCCGGAGAACGGGTGCAGTTTGTGGAGCGCCCCTGGATTTTTTACCCCATGGCCTTTGACCTGCCTTTGTCGCCCGTTACGCGCAACCTCGATTTTGTGCTGCTCCGCTATGCTTCCAGCCTCGACACCTTTTCTGTGGAAGGGCTGCGGCACGAACCCTTTCTTGTCACCTCCCCCGGCAGCCGAACCATCCAGGGCAGTCAGTTCATCGACATTACCGAATACCTGAACAACCCGCCGCCCGAGGAGCTGTTCCGCTCGGGTCCCAAAGTGGTGGGCGACCTGGTGGAAGGGCAAATGAGTTCCCTGTTTGCCGGGCGGCCCGCCCCAACAGACAGTTTCACCCCATCGCCGCCGAGGGCACCCTTTGTGGCGAATTCCCGGGTGCTGCAGCCAGGAGAAACGATTGAGACCTATCAGCAACGGATTGCGGAGCAGGTGAGCGACCCGCGCACCCGGGCCTACCTCCAGGGCCTCACCGATACCCGCCGCATGGCCCTGATTTCTGATGGCGAGTTTCCCCTCGGCGCCCTGTACCGCGGCGAGCGGCAATACCTTCCCTACGACAACAAGACCCTGCTGCTCAATGTGGTGGATTACCTCGTCGGCGATGCTTCCCTCACGGGCATCCGCGCGAAGGAAGTAACAGTCCGCAAACTGGACCCCGACAAAATCGCGGGCGGAGAAGGCCTCATCAGGGCCCTGAATGTGGGCTTGCCGGTGGTGTTACTGGCGGCACTGGGCCTGCTGCTGCACTGGCGCAGGAAGCGGAAGTTTGGAGAGGTTTGAGCCTGGATGCGGGAGCCGGGAACCGAGAGCCGGGACTGGAGGCAAAGCCGTTTGAGAAGCGGGAAGTCAGGATGCGGGAGCCGGGACTGGAGGCGAGACCGGCATCAAAGATATGCTCCAGTCTCGCCTCTCAACATCTTATATCTCAACATCTACCTTCAGACCGCTGCGGGACGTTGAGGGTCGCGTACCAAGGTAGGTTGACACAGCCAACCCTCGCCACATTGCTCATCCTCCCCATTCAATCCCAATACCCAGGTACACACCACGGCTGTATAGAATCTTTGTTAAACCCCTGCTGCTCGAGACAGAAAACGGGGTTAGCCCGTACTCTGAGCGACCCTCCACGAACAACTGGTACTTTTTTCCTAAATACCACCGCTTCTGTACGCGAAAAAGGTATTCCAATTCATAATGAACACCAGGGCGGAATTCATTTCTATACAAGTCCCAATGCTTTCGGCCGCTGAACTGCGGCCCTATCCCAATTAAAATGTTAGGCCTTTTGAAGAAGTAACCTGGTGTTAGCGCAAAGGAAAGATAATACGTTGCCCTACCTCCTAAATCCCTCCTCCTCGCAATTCCCACTATTCCATCCAGCCGAAAATCACTTTGACCGAACCGGTACCCTACGATGATGCTGCTCCCCCAGCGAGGACTCAAACTCAAGTAATTCTGTTCAATATCTCCCAGATCCCGGTACCACGACAGCGAGCCAGCTCCCCAAACGCCCACAGACCACGGAGAAGACTTCCCACCCTCTTCCTGCCCCTGGCTCATCAAAGGCAGGGACAGGAGAGGAAGAAGTAAAGCGAATCCCAGTAATTGCTTATTCATGGCTAATCCGGATAAGGTGGTGTTCGGTTTCTCCTGAGCGGAGCTGGATGGAAAGTTCATAAAGACCTTCGGCGATGTTCCTGGTGGAGATCATGATCTGCCCGGAATCGCCGCGGTTGGACTTCTGAACAGGTAGCGGCGTTGTTTCTCCCGCGGGCGTTACAAGGGATACTGCCACAATGTCCTCCAGCGCTGAAGCGTCTCCTAAGAGGGAAATATACTCATCGGCAGGATTAGGGGAAAGAGAAAAAAATCCTCCTCCCTGCTGGATGGAAATATCGCCATACCGGATCGGGGATTGTCCGCAGGCGTTGTGGGTGTAAACATAGAAAGTACCATTCCCTGCATTTCCCGCTTTGTAGAGGGTTTGCAAGCCCTGGGTTGGCCCGATTCGGGTGAGGGATCCGTACGCAGCCCAGACCGAAGCCCCCGGAGATGCTCCGACAAATTCAGTCATGATGGCAGTCATGGTTTGCTGAGGAGCCAGCGATACAACAGGATTGCCAATGGGGGAGGTTTCAACAACTGGCTTTTGAGGCTTCCCAATCCAGACAGTTTTGGTAAATTCTTTGTATGCACAGTATTCAGAACTGGCTTTAGCCTTGATCGTGCACCAGCCGGTGTAGTTGGGAAGCGCGTCTATGAGTGCCTGAGCTCCGGACTGGGAGATGATCTGAGCGCCAGGGCCACATTCCCAGACCACCTGCAAATTTTCTCCACCAACCCGGTAAGTAGCTGTATCGCAAAGTGTTTGTGGGCCTGTCAAGGTACGAAGGTTGCAATCGGTGTAACGCTCATTGGGAGTCCGCTGCCAGACACGGATATAGTCAATTTCCATTTGGCTGGTTAAAGGAGCAACATCCGGATCGTCATCTACCCCAACACCTGAAGTAAGGTACATTGACTTGGTTGGAAACGAGAGATCTTCCAGATAAGGGCCTGCTGCATAATTAGTTCCGCAGGGTAAAGGGGATCCCGCAATCGAATAGTATCGGGACTTGCTCCACGTAAGAACCCCATCATAATAGAACTTAATCTCAAACGGAGTCCAGTCCAAAGTCACTGTATGAAATTGTGTCCGAAAGCCAGATCCGCCGGGATGGCTGTGACGCAGTTCATTCTTAAACGAAGTGTCACATACCACTGCTCCATTCAACATTCCATCAGAGGCATGAATGGTGTGAGTTAGCTTGTTAGCATTATCATAGAAAACCTCAAATATATCAATCTCTTCCCAGCAGCCGAGGTGGATGAGCCAAAACGAGGGCCACCAGTCTGGGTGATCTGGAAGGTTACACCTGATTTCAAACCCTGCCATACTGAAAGTTGATCCTGTCTTCTTCAGGCATGAAATAGTGGTGTTTTGAGGTGACAAGTCCCGAGCTGTATGGGTAGGTCTTCCCCATCCATGTGGCTGCCTCTGCTTTGGAGCGAATCAGAAGCCTCCCATTTTGAAGAACCAGATTTTGATCCAGAAATACCTGGTTTTCGCCCTCGCCGCTGTTGGGAGTCTCATCCTCATCGCGCGTTCTGCAAAAAAAGCATTGATCAGCGTTAGCTATAGAGGGGCCATATGGAAAAAACGTATACCATTTTTGAGTATCCAACACGCTTCCTTCAAATTCATCATGAAACACAAGCTGGTATGGAAGGTTGCTTTGGCAGTCCAGTGTTCCACCAGGAAGAGTCACTGTTCGAAACACTTGGGCAACAGACGAAACAGGCGAAACGAAGAGCAGGGCCACAAGCAGGCCCGCCCCAAAAAGAGGTAGTCTCATAGCAAGATGCTGTTAGGTTAATTTTTGAAAGTACAAAGGCAATCTATGCCCCCCCCCTGAAAAATGCAAGCGTGTGAAGAAATATTTTTCGCCTTTCCCTTGTCAGGATTTGGAGCCGAGAGCCGAGAGCCGGGACTGGAGGGCTTCGCCAGTACTCAGAAATTCACCCCTGGCCCCTCCGCGGAGGGGAAAGTGATTCGTGGCGTCGCTTGGGCTCTTAAGTCCTCTCTTGAGAGGGGATTCAGGGGTGGGTTTCAGGAGTTTGGAAGCGGGAACTGGGAGCCGGGACCAGAGGCTCTGCCGCTCTCAGCACCGAAGGTGCGTCATGTCAATAGCCGCAGGCAGACCCATTTTTGAGGATCCTTCTGCGGCCTCAAGGCCGCAGAAGGGTAAAAAAGAACATATCCGCCGAAGGCTATTAACATAGCGCCCCTGCCGGGGCTGTACGGCGAAGCCGTTTGAGAAGCGGGACGTTGAGAAGCGGGAGGCGAGACCGGAATCAAAGATATGCTCCAGTCCCGCCTCTCAACATCGCATATCTCAACATCTACCTTCAGACCGCTGCGAAAAGCGAGACTGGAATGACAGTAGAGACGCGATTCATCGCGACTTCCGGAAGGCGTAGCCGGTCTTGTCTGACATCCGACCTCTGACTTCCCGCTTCTGGAAGGCCTGCTCAGGATGACGCAAAGCAGGCGACGCCGTTCTTGTCTGACACCCGACCTCTGACTTCTCGCTTCTGGCAGGCCTGCTCAAGATGACGCGAAGCAGGCGAAGCCATTCTTGACTGACTTCCCACCTCTGACTTCTCGCTTCTGGCAAGCCTGCTCAGGATGACGCGAAGCAGGCGATGCCTCCCACGTCCGGTGGCTGAGGACGTCGAAGCCCGGGCAAAAGTCTAAGAGTACCTCCAGGCTTTTGTCCCTTCCTCAACTTTCAGCCGATTCGACGGATTTCGCTCCCTTCGATCGAATCAGGCGCCGGGAGTGCCGGGTCTGTTAACTCAGGGCCTCCATCTGCTCGCCTTGACCTTGATTTAGCCAGTTCAGGAAGCAACTCCGGTGTTCCGTTTATCAGGGCCTCTTTCTTTTACCTCGCCCAGCCCTGAATTTGTTTTTCGCGACGAAATGCGTCCTCAATCCGGGCATACTGTTCCATATAAACCAACTCTACGGGCAGTCGGGTCTGGGTAAAATTGGCTCCTTCACCATTCTGGCGTTGAGCAAGCCTGCGGCTCAAGTCCGTGGTGCTGCCAGTGTAATAGCTCCCATCTGCACAGCGGAGAATATAGACGACACATTCTTGCATGACTCTATCCGAAAATTCTGCCATCTGTCAAAAATTGCCCTTTTTAGATAGAGGATTCCGTTTGCCAGGCAGGCAGATACAAGTATAGTTGCTCTTCCCAGAGAACAAGCAGAGGCCAGAAGCAAGCGAGGGTTTTGTTCAGGGCCCGGCAAGATATCCAATTTTTTCTTTCCCCCTCACCCGGTTCTTCCACTCGCTTCTTTCCCCTTCAAGTGCTAACTTACCCTTCGTTCTCCGCCCACAAGTTCCTTGCCCATGCGCCCGCTCAAATACCTGCTCAGTTACACCCTGCCCCTCACTGTCGCCATGGCCTTCTGGCTGCAGGGGCCCTGGGCCTGGCTGCCGCTCGCATATGCCTTTGGCTTCATTCCCCTGATCGAACTGCTCTTCCCGCCCGACCCCGCCAACCTCAGCAAAGCCGGGGAAGACCTCATCAAAGAATCGCCGCTCTACGACTGGTTTGTCTATCTCACCGTGCCGGTGCTGTACCTCTGCCTGGGTTGGTTTTTGTGGCTGATGCAGGGGGAGTTTCCGCTGTGGGAACGCCTTGGGCTGGTCTCGGCCATGGGCCTGATGTGCGGCGTTTTTGGCATCAATGTCGGGCATGAACTCGGCCACCGCCGCAAGCGGCACGAGCGTCTTCTGGCACAGCTGTGCCTGCTCAGTTCGCAGTATCTGCATTTTTTCATTGAACACAACCGCGGCCATCACCAGCAGGTCTCCACGCCCAACGACCCGGCCTCGGCCCGCTATGGCGAATGGATCTTCGCTTTTTGGGTGCGGTCGGTGACTCACAGCTACCTCGATGCCTGGGCTCTCGAAGCCAAACGCCTGCGCCTCACAGGTGCCAGGCTGCTGTCGTGGAGCAATGAAATGATCCGGTTCACTGTCGTGCAGGCCGCAATGCTCGCCCTCATCGGCTGGGGACTGGGCCCCGCTGTGCTGGGATGGTACCTCGCCGCGGCAGTTTTTGGCTTTTTGCTCCTCGAAACTGTCAATTACATCGAACACTACGGCCTGAGCCGCCAGCAAAATGAGCAGGGAGTCTATGAAAAAGTGCGCCCCGAACACTCCTGGAACTCCGACCACGTGGTGGGCCGCCTGCTGCTGTTTGAGCTGTCGCGCCACTCCGACCACCACTACATCGCCGCCCGAAAATACCAGATCCTTCGCCACCACGACAACAGCCCCCAGATGCCCACAGGCTATCCCGGCATGATGGTCATGGCCCTCATTCCGCCGCTGTGGTTTTCGGTCATGAACCCCAGGATCACCTCCCGGACAACGATCTCTCACCGCCAGGCAACATGATCAGCGTCCGACAACCTTTTTCCCTCGAAACCGAACGAATGACCCTCCGGGAGCTCAGCCCGGCTGACGCCGATTTTTTCTACAAGCTCAACGCCGACCCCGAAGTGATGCGCTACACTGGCGATGCTCCTTTTGCCAGCGAGGAAGAAGCCCGTTCTTTTTTGTCGGGCTACGATGCCTACGAGCGCTTTGGCATGGGTCGCTGGGCCATGGTGGCCAAAGACGACGGTCGGCTCCTCGGCTGGTGCGGACTCAAAACGGACGCTGAAAGCGGGGAGGTGGATCTGGGGTTTCGGTTGTTTCGGCGCAAATGGGGCCTTGGCTATGCCTCCGAAGCCGCGGAAGCCTGCCTCGCCTGGGGGCACCGGCAGGCCGGACTGCCCCGCATTCTGGGCCGCGTCATGGTGGGAAACATAGCTTCCGTGCGGGTGCTTGAAAAAATCGGGATGACCCGCATCGGGCCCGGAACCTGCGGCGGCGAACAGGCCATTTTATTTGAAAGCCTGCTGTCCATTCCCTGATTTTCCTCGCTGAACCTAATTTCCTTCTTTTGACCAGAACCATCGGCCTCCTTTGTTTACTGGCCCTGAGCCTGTTGCAAGCCTGGCAGGCCAGCCGGGTGAGCATAGGGTTTTCTCTGGGTGACTTTTTGGGAAAGGCAGAGCTGGAACTGGAGCAGTATGCCCGCTTTCAGGAGCGGTTTGGCTCCGACGATGATTTCCTCGTGCTGGTTCATACCGGCGAGGCGGGGGTACTCAACCGGGCTACTCTGGAGAAGGTACAGGTGGCAACTGATGCGATCCGGCTATTGCAGGGAGTCCGGGCGGTGGTGTCGCCCGCCGACCTTACCCTGCCTGAAATGAAAGGTCCGGTTGTCGTGGACCTTCCAGTGCTGCCCTGGCGCGACAGCACCTGGCAGGGCGGCCTGCCGGAAGTGCTGAATTTGCCTGTTTTTCCGCTGCAACTTGTCAAAGAAAAAGCCCTGGCCCTTCTCATTGCGACCCGGCCGGGCCTCGATAGCCGACAAAGTGCGGCTTTGTGCGACAGCATCCGGCTGAGTTGGGAGCAGGCGGGCCTGCCACTCTGCCACCTGGCCGGAAAGGCCGCCTACCAGGGCCACATGACCCGAGTGATCCGCGAGGAAGGCGTTCTGTTCTATGCCCTGGCAGCCTGCCTGATGCTGGCCAGCCTGGCACTTTCCTTCCGGCGCCTGGTATGGGTGCTGGCCCCGCTGGGCATCATCTTCCTCGCCATCGTCTGGACCCTCGGCCTGGTTGTGGAAATGGGCTTTCAGCTCAATTTCCTCACCACCCTCATGCCGACGCTGTTGCTGGTAGTGGGCATGTCCGACATCGTCCATTTTACCAGCCGCTACCTCCTTGAACTCCGCAACCACCCGCCAAGGGAAGCCTTTCGCCAGGCATTCAGGGAGCTGGGGCTTTCCACTTTCCTGACTTCCTTCACAACGGCCCTGGGTTTTCTGGCGCTGCTCACCTCAGGAGTTGCCGCCTTCCGGCAATTGGGCAGCTTTGCCGCGGTCGGGGTGATGATCACCTACGGGCTCACAATGGCCATTTTTGCCTGGGGAATAGCCTGGCTGCCCCGGCACTGGCAGTTGCCTGCTGTTCAGCGCGAAGACCAGTGGGAAGCCTGGCTCCGGCGGCGCTGGAACTGGATTTCGGGGAACAGGAGAACCATCCTGTGGGGGCACCTCGCCCTGCTGGCCATTGCAGGATGGGGAATCAGCCTGGTGCGGGTAAACAGCTACCTGATTGACGGGCAGGAGGAAAGCAGCCAGATCATGCGGGATTTGGCCGCTGTGGAGACCCATTTTTATGGCCTTCGCAACGTGGAAATCGTGGTGGAATGGACCGATTCCCTGACCTGGACCGACCCCGGACTTGTGAGCGGAATGGAAAAAGCAGAGGCTTACCTGCGCGACACCATGGGTGCAAGGCAGGTATTGTCGCCGCTGGCCCTGCTCCGCACGGCCCATTATGCCGTGAAGGGCGGAGAAGCGGAGGCTTTCCGGCTGCCGGAGAGCCCTCGCGACTGGTCGGCAGTGCGGCAGGCCCTGCGCCTGCGCCAGCAGGAACTGCCTTTGCCCCTTGTCCATGAAGAAAGCCGCAGCCTGCGGATTTCCGCCCAGCTCGTAGATGAAGGCAGCGCGGTGGCCATTCCGGCCAACCAGGCGTTGCAGGCCAGGCTGAGCGGGTGGTTTCCGGGAAGCGTTGTTTATCTGACAGGAGGCGCCTTTTTATTTGACAAAAACACCGCCGAAATCCCCGGAAGTGTGGCACAGGGACTCCTCCTGGCACTCGTGGTGTCGGTGCTCATCATCATGTGGCTCTTCAGGTCATGGCGACTCGGGTGGTTGAGTGCTCTGCCAAATCTCATTCCCCTGGCCACCGTGCTGGGGCTGATGGGCTTTTTGCAAATCGACCTTCGATCGGCGTCGGCAGTTGTATTTACAATCGGGCTGGGCATCGTGCTGGACAATACGCTTCATTTTTTGGCAAACTACCGGCATCAGCTGCGCCGGGGGGCCAGTCATGAAGTTGCCCTGGAGCAGACCTTTCTCACAACCGGCAAGGCCATGATCCTCTCTTCAGTGGTGATTGCCGCTGGATTTGCCCCCTTTCTGCTCTCCCAACTGGAGGCCACCTGGCTCATTGGCCTGCTCATCACGAGCTCGCTTCTCCTGGGCCTGCTGGCCGATCTGTTTCTGCTCCCGGCCCTCCTGCTGGTGCTTGCCCGGCAGAAAGAGAAGCAAGCGCCTCATACGCCAGCCCAAAACGGTCCATCCAGGCCTGGCCCGGCTCGCTGAGATACTGGCTGGCATAGCGATGCTGGCTTTTGTAGGCCCGGGACGCCTGTTCTTCTTCCACCAGGCGGGCGCGGTACTGTTCGCTGAGCGCAAGACCCAACTGCTCCCGGTAGAGGCGCTCCACAACGGCCACCGGCTGCCGGGTCATCTCTTCAAATGGCAGCACGGCAAACCGCTGAGCAGGCCAGTTGGCGAATACGCGGAGCGGGTGTTCCATCCAGAAAATGAGGACTTCGAGCACCTTTTGCTGGTAGGCAGAAAGGTCGGACACTTCGCAAAAACGGGTGTAGAGAAAGGCGAGCAGGCTCCAGGCCGAGGGAATGACCTGGGCGGGCTGTCTGAGCGGATACAGGAAGCAGGCGTCGGGGAAAGTCTCGTGCAGGGCGATTAGCTTGGCACTGAAAGGAGGATTTTTAGACAAAAAACGCTTCTCCTGACCAAACTGAAAGAGATGCCGCTGCACACAGGCCCGGTAAAAAGCCATTGTTGCCCGTTGGGTGCGGGGGGAAATGTCGCGGTCAAAAAAACGGTGGGCCTCCGGGCCGGGGAACGGAAAAATGAGGGACAGATAAACCGAAGACCCGTGGTGCACGAGCAGCACCTCATCCTCTTCCGCCTCAAAGAAGCCGAGCGGATGCATGGTTCTGAGTACAGCGAAGTGCCTGTCTTCAAAGCGAAGGATGGCCTTTCGCAGCGGGTTGCCAATGCGGCGGTCCAGCTTGCCGATCAGAAGCGCCAGTTTTTTCTGGCAAATGGCCGGGGCGAGGAGCAGTTCCCAGGTGCGAAAACTTGTGAAGGTCTCTTTGTCGGCGGCGAGGAGCCTGTGAAAAAAGGTGGTTCCGCTTCGCGGCAAACCTGCGATGAACACGGGCTGTTTGATGACCACCTTCCTGAACCCCGGAAAGAGCAGCCAGTCGAGGGCGAAGCAGAGCCTGTGAAACAGTTGCAGCAGGAGGTAAGCCGGAGTAAGCCAGAGCAGCAGCCCCAGCCTGCGGGCGCTCAGGCGGGTGTCGCCATCGCGGCCCCGGGCGAGGTTGAACCACAGTGCATGGAGAAAATGTCTGGCAAACATGGGCATCAGGCGGCGTTGGGGAGCCGTCAAGATGCGAAATCTTCCTCAGACCTCAGCGCAGGGCCTCGGAGAGGAGCTTGTGGAAATGGTGTACCCCCGGCTCGCGGTTCGGAGAAAAGCGCCCCTGCTTGTACAGCCGGGAGTTGATCCCTTTCTGAACCGCTTCCACCACAGCCTCATCTTCCATTTCGACTGTGTGGGTAAACTGCCAGTCTTCCTCATCGAAGGGCATATCGGGCCGGAGGAAGGTTTCGTAGCGAATGCGGGTGTGAGACGGCGAAACGGGCTCCACGATGTTGAGGGAAAGTCCCCAGGGATAGAAATTGAGCATCAGGTTGGGGAACATCCAGAAGTAGTATGCGGCCACGCGCTGGCCTGCCTCGCGCTGCCCGGCTGGCACCTCAAAAGCCAGTTGGTCGGGCTTGGCCATGCCGATCTGGAGCACGCCCTGCGGGAACATCTCGTAGCGGTAGTCGCCGTATTCGAGCACCTGGTTGAGGCCGGGGTGAACGAAAGGAATGTGAAAGCCTTCGAGGTAATTATCGACATAGAGGGCCCAGTGCGACTCCACCTCAAAGAGGGCAGAATATTCCGGGGCGTGGTAAAAGGTTTCGGGCCTGAGCCAGCCGATGCGGTCGAGGATGGGGCGGGTCCAGTCGGAGAAGCGGGCGCTGCGGTCGAGGTTGGTGAAAAGCAGCGGCCCAAAAGATTCGGTGGGCAGGGAGGGCAAATGGTCGGTATCGCCGGGGAAGCCTTCCACACCGGCAAACTCGGGCATGGAGATCATGCGGCCATCGAGCGAAAACCGCCTGCCATGGTAGCGGCAGCGGATTTCCTTGCAGGCCCCGCCTTCTGTGACGAGGAGGTTGGCGCGGTGGGTGCAAACATTCGACAGGCAGCGGCGCTGGCCCTGGGCGTCGCGGGTGAGGACCAGCGGCTCCGAGAGAAAGCCGGGCAGCAGCTCAAAAGGCTGGGCGGCTTCCCGCTCTTCCAGCTCGTCCTTGAGGCCGATGCAATGCCATACTTTGGGAAACACTTTTTCCCGGCAGCGCTCAAACCAGACGGGGTTGCGGTAAAATTCGCCGGGGAGAGTGCGCGCCTTGCGAATATTGGGGTCAATGGAAAAGGGGAAGGTCTCCATGCAGGTGGGTTGATGAACAGCCTGTTCATACAACTTTTGTTCCGAACTGCTGAACAGAGTTGGCCGGATGAAGATTTCTGCGGAAAGAGTCGATCCTGAGGGGAGAACAGGCAGACATGGGCGGGGTATTCGCAGAAAAAACGCTTATTCAGGTAGTTTCTGTGCCCTTATCCTCCTCTGCCATTGCCTTCCAGTTCACGCCTTCATACAGTTCCGCGACGCTCAGGGCAAGGTCTCCGATGTGGAGGGTGTCATCGGGGCGGGTGTGGACGGAGAAGATCCATTCCTGGCCTTTGCGCAGAAACATTTCGATTTTTTGTTCGGATTGGGAGAGGAAAAGCAGGGCTTCGAGGGTGGGAATCTGGAGGT
>JBGSKC010000078.1:0-41604 GCA_041741415.1 Bacteroidia bacterium
CACTCCACAATCCCTTTTCTATGAAAACCCACCTCATTTTTCTCCTTTTTGCCGCGGTTGCGGTTGCAGGTTGCGACCGGGAAGAACCCGGCTTCCCAGGAACCATCGCAGGCCGCACCCTCAACATCGCCACCCGGCAGCATGTGCCAGGCGCAGAGATTCATTTGCGATTGATGGACAAATGCTATAATCGTCAGGCAGATGAATGCTGGACTGTAATAGGTACTGCTATCAGTGATGCTGATGGCTATTTCAGTATCGATTACGTCACTCCCTCACGGGATGTCAGGGAGGCTTTGCTAGCTGTCAAAGGCTATAAAGAAGGTTTTTTTATTCTCACAGACGCAGGCTCTTACATGGGCCTGAGCACCGACTCCACCATCGTCGATTTTTACCCCAAAACCTACCTCCGGGTGAGGATTGAGGATGAGTACCCCTATGATTACTCGAAGTATGTGGGGATGAAGTTGTCTCACACGACCTATGTGCCGTGGGATACGGTAATGCAGTTTCCGTTGGATACTACCATTATTATGGAAGCAGATCCTGTTGAGTACTCCATTGGATATTTACCGCTATTTTATGCATTGGTCTATGACCGCCCTAATACGTTGGGATCAATCATGCGTCTCCCCAGCGTCATCTGCCCTGAATTCGACACCTGCGATGTTGAAATCCGCTTTTAACTAGTTTTCTCACTTTTTTACTATTTCCAATCATGAAAAAGACCTTCACCGGCCTTTTGATGGGATTGCTATGTCTCCATCATTCCGCGCTTGCGCAAGTTTTTTACAACGTACAGAACCAGATCCCGGTTCCCGAACTGGTGGATGCCAGCCAGGCGATCCAAACATCCGGAAATGTGGCAGATTATGTGTTTCAGGAGGTATCCAATGTGGTGCAGGGGGTGACCATTAACCTCTATCAGGATACACCGCCCATGCCTTATGAGATTCATTTGCAATCGGATGCTTGCCTGCTTCACTACTTTCAGAGCATAAGGGAACGTGAACTGGTTACCACAAACAATGATCATTTGCTCAATTTTTATTTTTGTCAAATAAGAAAATACATATCGGCGAACGCTTGACTTTTTTCTCTTCCCATTGATATCTTGAGTGACGAAACATTCAGTAACCGAAACAACCTAACAGTGCATCTCATGAAGCTTTTTTTAGCTCCCGCTTTTTCCGCCTTGCTCTTGATGAGCAGTTGTTCCCTTTTTTTGACCGGGATAGACCGACACCCGCGCCGCAGCTGCCCCCGCTTACCAATGAAGGAGCCAATACCTTTGGGTGCCGGATTGATGGGGAGGTGTATATTGGCAGAAGCCCAGCCTCCTTTGCCTTTTCGAGGCGAGGAGTAGTGGCTACTTTTGGCAGGAAGACGTTACAAATTTCCACCAATATGATCAACGATACAGCGGATCAAGGATTTGATATTCGAATAGAAAATTTAGTATCTATTGATACTTTTTGGATGGAAGAATTTGTTAGCGATCCCTCTAACTTAGAACGATTTGGGCGAGGCCAGTATATCAACAAAGCTAACGGAGGGTATTATTCTGCTTGGCTAAAATCAGGATATGTGGTAATCACCAGTATGGACACCACCCATCGATCTGAGAATCGACACGTAGCAGGGATATTTGACTTCTATGTCCGGGACGAAGCAGACTCTACTCGCACATTGCATGTCTCTGATGGGCGCTTTGATGTACGTTTGCCCCAGTAGCTCAATTTTGACTCCCTTTTTCTCATGCTCACCTACCTCCCGACTTCCTAAATCATCCTTTGAGCATTGATAAGCACGCCCTGCTTGTTTTATTGACCAGTAATTTTTCTAACATGAAACGTTTCCTTTTCTCCCTCCTCTGGGGAGCCGGCATTGCCACGCTCTCTGCCCAGGCGCCTACGTTCCAAATCCAGGACAGCAGCACGGCGCCAACCCTTCAAGTGATGATGGACTCGGTATTCGCCCTGACCGACCTGAGCGGGGTCAGTAGCGGCATCCTCGCCGATCGTGGCTTTCATGACTCTATCTGATACTTTTCCCTCCTGCAGAGGTACCAGGGATGGATTCTTGGGTACAGGCTTCTCTTCCCGCCTCCCGCTTCTCAAACGGCTTCGCCTCCCAGCCCCGGCAGGGGCGCTATGTTAATAGCCTACGGCGGGTATTTTCTTTTTTACCCTTCTGCGGCCTTGAGGCCGCAGAAGGATCCACAAAAACGGGCCAGCCTGCGGCTATTGACATGACGCACCGCCGGTGCTGGGAGCGGCGGAGCCTCTGGTCCCGGTTCCGGTTCTCGCATCCAACCTCTCGAACACACCCCTCAATCCCCTCTCAAGAGGGGACTTTAACAGCCCAGGCGACGCCACAAATCACTTTCCCCTCCACGGAGGGGCCAGGGGTGGGTTCCTGCAAACAGGCGAAGCCCTCCGGTCCCGGCTCCCGGCTCCCGGCTCCCGCATCCCTCAATACCCCAGCACCGAGCCCAGCCAGCGTTCCACTTCCTCTGCTGTCATTCCCTTGCGGGCGGCCAGGCTCTCCACCTGCTCGCGGGTAATCTGGCCCAGGCCAAAATAGCGGCTCGCCGGGTGCGAGAAATACAGGCCGCTTACGCTCGCCGTTGGGTACATGGCCAACGACTCCGTCAGGCGGATGCCGGTATTTTCTTCGACCTGGAGCAGTTCCCAGATGGTCACCTTTTCGGTGTGGTCGGGGTTGGCGGGGTAGCCCGGCGCGGGCCGGATACCGTCGTAGGCCTCATGAATCAGGTCTTCGTTGCTGAATTGCTCCTGCTCCGCATAGCCCCAGAATTCCTTCCTCACGCGCTCGTGCAAATGCTCGGCAAAGGCCTCCGCCAGCCTGTCGGCAAGGGCCTTGAGCAGAATGCTCCGGTAGTCGTCGTGATCGGCCTCAAACTCCGCGATTTTCGCTTCGATACCAACGCCCGTCGTCACGGCAAAAGCCCCCACATGGTCGGGCAGCCCGCTCTCTTTCGGTGCCACGAAGTCGCCAAGCGACAAGGTCGGCTGCCCTTCTTTTACGGCCTGCTGCCGGGGGTTCACAAACCGCGCCAGCACTTCCTCGCGGCTCTCGTCGCTGTACACTTCCAGGTCGTCGTGATTCACGCTGTTGGCAGGAAACAGCCCCAACACTGCTCTGGCCTCCAGCCATCCCTCCTCCACAATCTGGTTCAGCATCTGCCGGGCATCTGCAAACAGGCTGCGTGCCTGCGTGCCTTTTTCCGGGTCGTCGAGAATCTGTGGGTAGCGCCCCTTCAATTCCCAGGTGTAGAAAAAGGGCGTCCAGTCGATATATGGGATCAGCTTGCTGATGTCGTAGTTGCGGAGAACCCGAACGCCCTTCCGCTTCGGAGCAGCAGCCACGCCCTGGCTCCAGTCGATCTGGAATTTGGCCGCTTGTGCTGCTTCGAGGGAAAGGAAGTACTTAGCTGCCTGGCGGCGGGCATGGCCTTCGGCCATGTGGACGTATTCCGCCTTGATCTGGCTGGCGTAGGCTGCCCGGTTTTCCTCCTCTTCGCTGAGCAGGTGCTGCGCCACAGGCACGGCCTTGGAGGCATCCAGCACATGGATCACCGGCCCGCTGTACACCGGGTTGATTTTCACCGCCGTGTGAATGCGGGAGGTCGTGGCTCCGCCAATCAGCAGGGGCGTTGTTAACCCGCGCTTTTCCATTTCCTTCGCCACGTTCACCATCTCGTCGAGCGAAGGAGTAATCAGGCCCGACAACCCGATGATGTCGGCGCCCACCTCAGCAGCCGTGTCAAGGATTTTGTCCAGCGGCACCATCACGCCGAGGTCCACCACTTCATAGCTGTTGCAGGCTAACACCACGCCCACGATGTTTTTACCAATGTCGTGCACGTCGCCTTTGACTGTGGCCAACAGGATTTTGCCTGCTCCTGTGCTCACCTGTCCTTCCTTTTCGGCTTCGAGGTAGGGGGTGAGATAGGCCACTGCCTTTTTCATGACCCTGGCCGACTTCACCACCTGGGGCAGGAACATTTTTCCCGATCCAAACAGGTCGCCCACCACGTTCATGCCATCCATCAGGGGGCCTTCGATGACGTGCAGCGGACGGCCCAGCTTCTGGCGGGCCTCCTCGGTGTCCTCGTCAATGAATTCTACAATGCCATTGATGAGCGCATGCTCGAGGCGTTTTTCTACAGTTGCTTCGCGCCAGGCCAGGTCCACCTCGCGGGTTTTCCCGGCAGATTTGACCGTGTTGGCATAGGTTACCAGCGCTTCGGTCGCTTCGGGGTGGCGGTTGAGCACCACGTCTTCGACTTTTTCCCGGAGTTCGCAGGGCACTTCATCATAGACCTGGAGCATGCCGGCATTCACGATGCCCATGTCCATGCCTGCCTGGATGGCGTGGTAGAGAAAAACGGCGTGAATGGCTTCGCGAACAGCGTCATTGCCGCGAAACGAGAAGGAAACATTCGACACACCACCGCTCACCATGGCTCCCGGCAGGTTTTGCTTGATCCAGCGGGTGGCTTCGATGAAATCGACGGCGTAGTTGTTGTGCTCCTCAATGCCCGTGGCGATGGCGAAAATGTTGGGGTCGAAAATGATGTCCTGCGGCGGGAAACCCAGCTCTTCGGTCAAAATGCGGTATGCCCTTGCGCAGATGTCGATTTTTTTCTGATAGGTATCGGCCTGGCCCTGCTCATCGAAGGCCATCACCACAACGGATGCGCCATACTGGCGAACAAGGCGGGCCTGCCGTTTGAATTCTTCCACCCCTTCTTTCATCGAGATGGAGTTCACGATTCCTTTGCCCTGGATACACTGCAAGCCGGCCTCGATCACCTCCCACTTAGAGGAGTCGATCATCACGGGCACGCGGGCGATGTCGGGCTCGGAGGCGATGAGGTGAAGGAATTTCACCATGGCAGCCTTTGAGTCGAGCATGCCTTCATCCATGTTCACGTCGATGACCTGGGCACCGCCTTCCACCTGCTGGCGCGCCACAGAGAGGGCTTCATCGAAGCGGCTTTCTTTGATCAGGCGGGCAAACTGCCGGGAGCCGGTCACGTTGGTGCGCTCGCCAACATTGACATAATTGGTTTCGGGGGTAATGATAAGCGGCTCCAGACCCGACAACATAGGATACGGCGAGGGTTGAAGCAGGATCCTGGGCGGGAACTTGGCGGCTTCTTCGGCAATGGCGGCAATGTGGTCGGGGGTAGATCCGCAGCAGCCGCCCACCACGTTCACAATCCCTTCTTCCAGGAAAGGGCGAATGAGGCGGGCCATAGCAGCAGGTGACTGGTCGTATTCGCCAAACTCATTTGGCAGGCCGGCATTGGGGTAAGCCGTTACATACATCGGGGCGATGCGGCTCAGGTCGCGGATGTATTGCCGGAGTTGCTGGGCACCGAGGGCGCAGTTCAACCCGATGCTGAAGAGCGGCCCGTGAGACATCGAGATGTAAAACGCTTCCGTTACCTGGCCGGAGAGGGTGCGCCCGCTGGCGTCGGTGATGGTGCCGGAGACCATCACGGGGAGGTTGTGGAGGTTGCGCTCGTCTTTCAGTTGCTGGATGGCAAAAAGCGCGGCTTTGGCGTTGAGCGTGTCGAACACCGTTTCGATGAGCAGGAGATCGACGCCGCCATCGAGGAGGCCGCGGGCCTGCTCATAATAAGCTTCCACGAGGTCGTGGAAGGTCACGTTCCGGAAGCCGGGGTCGTTCACATCCGGCGACATGGACGCCGAGCGGTTGGTGGGGCCCATGGCACCGGCCACAAAGCGCGGTTTTTCCGGGTCGAGCGCGCTGTATTCGTCTGCTGCCTGGCGGGCAATCCGGGCCGAAGCGAGGTTGAGCTCATAGACCCATTCCTCCAGCCCATAGTCGGCCTGGGCAATGGAGGTGGAGCTGAAGGTGTTCGTTTCGATGATATCGGAACCCGCAGCGAGGTACTGCTTATGAATGGTTGCCAGGATATCCGGCTGGGTGAGGGCCAGCAGGTCGTTGTTTCCTTGCAGGGGCTTGTGGTGGTTGGCAAACACCTCCCCCCTGAAATCTGCCTCATTGAGCTGGTAGCGCTGGATCATCGTGCCCATGGCGCCATCCAGCACCATGATGCGCTGAGCGAGAATGTTGTGGAGAAGCGAAACCCGGGAAGGCGTAACTACCTGTTGATTCATGGGAAAATTGGCTTGGGAGGGAATAACGAATGCGCCCCTGGATGGTTTGAAGGAATAAAGGTAGGGAAAAACCAGGCAGATGGCGGCGAAAATGGGACAGCGGGACGCTCAGGTGAGGGTTGTGCGGATTTATTCCATTCGCCTCACTATTTCCCCAATCACAGCGGTGGCGTGCTCGATGGAGTTTTCGATGAACCAGCGGTTGGTGTGCATGCCGCCACACACTGTTCCTGCCAGGAACACGCCCCGGAGGTTGCTTTCAAAGGTGACTTCGTCGCGGACGGGCATGCGCAGCGGCTCCTCGCCCAGGGCAATGCCGTTTCGGGTGAGCCAGTCAAAATCCGGCTGAAAGCCCGTCATGGCCAGCACAAAGTCGTTGGGCAGGCGGGTTTGCCCTTCAGGTCCTTCAATTACAACCTCCTGCGGGGTAATTTCCACGATCCGGCTGTTGAAATAAGCTTTGATGGATCCTTCAGAAATCCGGTTGTCAATGTCGGGCCTGACCCAGTATTTCACCCTCGGGCTGATTTCGGGGCCGTGGTGAATCAGGGCGACCCCGGCCCCGCTGTGCCAGGTTTCGAGGGCGGCATCAACGGCGGAGTTGGCCGCGCCCACCACCAGAACCTGCTGCCCGGCATAGGGGTGCGGGTCGTCGAAATAGTGCTTCACCTTGGGAAGGTCCTCGCCGGGAACGCCCATGAGGTTGGGGTGGTCAAAAAAGCCCGTGGCAATGACGATGGTGCGGGTGAGGTAGGATCCCCGGGAACTCCGCACCTCATAGCCACCGGCATTCGGCTGAAAACCTTCCACAGACTCATAGGTGTGGATGGGGAGTTCAAAGCTCTGGGCCACGCGGCGGTAGTATTCAAGGGCTTCGCGGCGGTTGGGCTTAATGTTGTGGGAAACAAAGGGAACCCCGCCAATCTCGATTTTCTTCGAGGTAGAGAAAAAAGTCATGTTGGTAGGGTAGTGGAAGATCGAATTGACCAGGCATCCCTTTTCTAAAATCAGGAAAGAAAGCCCGTGACGCTGGGCTTCAATGCCGGTTGCGACCCCGATCGGGCCTGCGCCGACAATGACTACGTCGTACATTTTCATCATTTGCTGTACTTATTTCGGCTAAAAACCTTCGATGGCAACAAAGGTACGGAGAAGAGAAAGGCACTGACTGGCAGAGCAAGTGTAAGATGTGACACAAAAAGCACGCAGTAGCGGAAATTTTGGAGCAGGTTGCGAGTTCAGACAAGAATCTACATATTTCGCCCCGGTAATATGAAGCCTGTCTCCGGGAGCAATTGCCCAGTTCATTGAGGGTAAATTCCCTTGTTTAACCATTTCAAAATCAATTGATTAGGTTAAATGCTGGCAGCCCTTTATGTCAACCTCCTCAAGGCAGTGTGGTGAAAGAAGAATTCGAACCGAAGGCGTTCTTTCGGGAATGGCAAAGATAATTTAGAACGATTCTAAATCACCGTTTGTCAGGTTTCTTTGCACAGGGATGCTTTGAGGAAAATGGGGGCCGTGCTAATTTGCCGTCCGATTTTGAGACCATTCTATTGAGAGTCACTTCCGATTTCAACCGCGCCAACAACGCTTCTGCTATGTTTCGCAACTCCATGCAGCCTATACGCACGGTTTTGAGCCTTCTTCTGCTGCTTTCCGCGACTATGCCTTTGGCGTGGTCTCAGGGAGATCCGGCCGCTGGTAAGACCGTCTTCGCACAATGTGCGGCTTGCCACAAGATCCAGGGCAAACTCGTTGGTCCCCAGCTTGGTGGCGTCAACGAAAAATACGCCGCCGACAAGGAATGGCTGTATGCCTGGATTAAAAACGCTCCCGGGATGATCGCCGCCGGCGACCCCAAGGCCGTTGCCCTCTGGGAGGCCAACAACAAAGCAGCCATGTCTGCTTTTACTTATCTCACCGACGCCGACATCGACAACGTGCTGGCCTACGTGGAGCAGGAGTGGCAGATCATCCAGAACCCGCCTGCGGCGGTGACAGGAGTTCCAGCCGAAGGCGGTGCGCTGAATGATCCATCGATCTATTATGCACTGCTGGGCCTCGTAGGTCTCCTCGTTCTGATCGCCCTACTTCTGGTTGTCATCACCGCCACACTGATCTCAGCTGTGCGTGCCAAGGAAAACCAGGAGCCCATCCGGTTTGGGGAGATCATCTCTCAAACCCGCAACATTCTTCAGAACAAATTCGCCATTACGGCAATCGCCATCTTTGTTGTGATTGGCGGCGGTGCGAAATGGGTAACAGAGGCTCGCACCATTGGCCTGCACCAGGGGTACATGCCGACTCAGCCCATCGCTTTCTCTCACGCGGTTCATGCCGGGGAATACGAAATCGACTGTAAATATTGCCACACCGGAACCACCAAGTCGAAAAGTGCCTGGATTCCTTCTGCCAACGTGTGTATGAACTGCCACAAGGGCATTCAAAACCGCCACCTCTCTCCCGAGGCCAAGGCCGATCCCAACTACATCTCTCCTGAGATTCAGAAGATCTACAACGCCGTTGGCTACGACCCTGTGAATGCCCAATACATTGAAGGCTACGAGCAGAAAGCCATTGAATGGGTGCGCATTCACAACATGCCCGACCACGCTTACTTCAACCACGCCCAGCACGTGGTGGCCGGTGGCATTGAATGCCAAACCTGCCACGGCCCTGTGCAGGAAATGGAAGTTGTGTACCAATACACTGAACTTGGCATGGGCTGGTGCATTAGCTGCCACCGCCAGGAGAAGGTGAAGGTGCTTGGGGAAGCCTCCGATAAAACGGTGGCTGAAATGGGCGGTCTCAACTGCGCAGCCTGCCACTACTAATTGAATTCCGGTGAGGAGAAGCCTCTGTTCTCCGAAAACCACCACTCACTTTTTTCAAAACAAGAACTCCGTTAACTCCATCGATACATGAGCCAACCTACATACTGGAGAGGGCTGGATGAGTTGAAGCAAACTCCGGAATTCCTGGAGGAAGCCAAGAACGAGTTTCCAACCAGCATGCCCCTTGAGGATATGCTGACCGACAAAGCCGACGAAGCTCTGGGCACCACCGCCAGCCGCCGCGACTTCATGAAAGTCATGGGATTCGGCATCACGGCGGCGACCCTGGCTGCTTGTGCCGAGGGACCCGTTAAAAAGGCCATTCCTTACGTCAACAAGCCTGATGATGTGGTTCCTGGTGTGGCCAACTGGTACGCTTCGACCACTCCTGCCGGGGTTCCTGTTCTGGTGAAAACCCGCGAAGGCCGACCCATCAAGCTGGAGGGGAACCCCGACAGCAGCCATACAGGTGGTGGGCTCGATGCCGCAGGTCAAGCCATTCTCCTCGACCTGTATGATCAGGATCGGGGCCGCAAACCCAGCAAGGGCGATGCCTTTGTGGACTGGAGCGACCTCGACTCGGCCATGATCCCTGCTTTCCAGCAGATCGCTGCCAGTGGAGGAGCTGTTCGGGTGCTTTCCCGCACGATCAGCAGCCCCAGTGCGAAGGCTGCCATTGCGGCTTTCCTGGCACCATTTGGAGAAAACGGAAGTCACGTAACCTACGAAGCTGTTTCAGCCTCTGCCATCTCTCAGGCTCACGAAGCTGATTTTGGGGTGAAGGCTTTTCCTTCCTACCGCTTTGACAAAGCGAAGGTGATCGCCTCCTTCTCCTGCGACTTCCTGGGTTCCTGGGTTTCTCCTGTAGAATTTTTGCACCAATGGGCCTCCCGCCGCAATCCTGACGGCGCCTGGATGTCCCGGCACTACCAGGTGGAGTCTGTGCTCTCCAACACAGGAGCCAACGCCGACCTTCGCTTCACGGTGAAGCCTTCTCAGGAAGGACTTGCCCTGCTGAACCTGTACAACAAAGTTGCCCGCCTGCTTGGCCAGCCAAGTCTTCGCGGCGTAACCGAATTTAACGTGGCCGCCAACGGCCTCGACAAACTCGCCACTGAGCTGGTGGCTGCCAAAGGCGAATCGCTCGTGGTGTGTGGCACCAACGATGTGGTTCTCCAGCGCGTGGTGAATGGCATCAACTCGATGCTTGGCAACTACGGCACAACAGTGGACCTCGCCAACCCCAGCATGTTGCACCAGGCCGACGATGTTGCTCTTGCCACTTTGGTAGATGAGCTCAAAGGCGGCAAAATTGCAGCCCTCGTGCTGTTGGAGGCCAACCCAGTTTATGATACGGCCTACGGAGCGGCAATTGCCCAGGCATTGCCAACTGTTGGCCTTTCGGTTTCCATCTCCCTCAAGGCAGATGAGACCTCCAAATTTTGCACCTATTATGTGCCCTCCAGCCACTTCCTGGAAAGCTGGGGCGACGCACAGCAAAATGCTTATACCTACAGCCTGGTCCAGCCAGCTATTTACCCCATTTTCAAGACCCGGCAGGCCGAAGAAACCCTGCTTCGCTGGGCAGGGGTTCAGGGCAGCTACCGCGATTACGTGATGGCTTACTGGCAGAGCAATCTCTATGGAGAGGGCCTGGGCTTCGGAAAGTTTTGGGAAGAAACCCTGCGCAAAGGCATTTTCACCAAAGAAGCCGCTGTTGCCGCTCCGCTCACATTTAATGCTGAAGCACTTCAAACTGCCACGGGCAGACTGAACACAGCTGGCAGCGACCTGGAGCTGGCTTTTTACCAAAAAGTCGGAATTCGCGACGGACGCCAGGCCAACAATCCCTGGTTGCAGGAACTTCCTGACCCTGTTTCCCGCGTGGTATGGGATGACTATGTCTCTGTTCCCTACACCCTGGCAGAGGAAGAAGGCCTGAAAGACGGCGATGTGGTGGAGGTGAAAGCAGGCGAATCGAGCTTTAGTCTGCCAGTGATTGTGCAGCCCGGCCAGGCCAACGGCGTGATTGCTGTGGCTCTCGGCTATGGTCGCACCGATGCGGGCCGTGTTGCCAAAAAAGTGGGCGGGGTGAATGTATACCCCTTCATGCCTGCGAGCGGAAATGCTGTGACCAGCAATGTGTCGATGAGCAAAACCGGCGGCGAGTATGAGCTGGCACGCGTTCAGACCTACAGCCTCCTTTACGATGAGAACATCGGAAAGCGCTTTGCGAAGTCATGGGGCAAGGAGTATGAGTTTGACCGCTCTCACGAGATTGTGAAAGAGACTGTGCTCGGATATTACCAGAGCGAAGACGCCAACAATCCTTACCACAAGTCGCTCAAAAAATACGAAGACAAAAAGGCTCACCTGGTGACGCTGTGGGAATCCCACTTTGAAGATCCTGAAACCTCCCAGTACCTTCACTGGGCGATGGCCATCGACCTGAACAAGTGTACAGGTTGCGGTGCTTGCGTTGTTTCCTGCAACGCAGAAAACAACGTGCCGGTGGTGGGCAAGAAAGAAGTGCTTACCCGCCGTGAGATGCACTGGATGCGGATTGACCGCTATTACAGCGGCGACCCAACCAACCCCGACACCGTTGATACCGTGTTCCAGCCGATGCTGTGCCAGCATTGCGACAACGCTCCCTGCGAAACAGTTTGCCCGGTTTTGGCGACCATCCACTCTACGGAGGGATTGAACCAAATGGCCTATAACCGCTGCGTCGGAACCCGCTATTGTGCCAACAACTGCCCTTACAAAGTTCGCCGCTTCAACTGGTTCAACTACACCAACGGCAGCGAGTTCACAGACATCAACCCTTCACAGAGCGAAGTAGGCCGCCTGGTGCTGAACCCTGATGTGACGGTGCGTTTCCGTGGGGTGATGGAAAAATGTTCTTTCTGTGTGCAGCGCCTGCAAGACAAGAAACTTCGCGCCAAGCTGAAGGATCAAACGAGCTTTGCCAAGCCTGACCCGAATGACCGGGGCTTCACAGCCTGCCAGCAGAGCTGTCCTACTGGTGCAATCGTGTTTGGAGACCGCAACGATCCGAAGTCAGAAATCAATAAGATTTGGTTTGACCCGGCTTCGAAGGAAAACGAGCGGAAATACCACGTGATTGAGGAAGTAAAGACCTTGTCGTCGATTGCTTACCTGACGAAAGTGCGCAACAGGACTGCGGAGGAGGCAGAGGCCCAGGCAGCAGCGATTGCCGGATACAAGACCGAGATTTTCGGTGTTGACATGAGCGGCGGCCACGGCGAAGCTGTGCACACCGAAGCACACTGATTTTTTTGACAGAATTCATCATTGACTGAAACGACTAGCCTAATCTCTCGCTGATATGAGTCACGTCAGATCGCCCATTCGCCAGAAGTGGGTTACGAACACCGAAACCTATGGCCAGATCACAGCCGACGTAGCGCGGCCGATCGAAGCCAAGCCCAACCTGCTCTGGCTGGGAGTAACGGCCTTTTCCGGCCTGGTGATGCTTATGGGCTTCGCCATGATCGGATGGACAATCTGGGAAGGAATCGGCACCTGGGGCCTGAACAAAACCGTTGGATGGGCCTTTGACATCACAAACTTCGTGTTTTGGGTGGGTATCGGTCACGCCGGAACCCTGATCTCAGCCGTGTTGCTGTTGTTCCGCCAGGAGTGGCGAAACTCTATCAACCGCGCTTCAGAGGCCATGACGATCTTTGCCGTGGTATGTGCCGGAATTTTCCCGCTGCTGCACATGGGCCGGATCTGGCTGGGATTGTGGTTTTTGCCCTTCCCCAACACCCGTGGTTCTCTCTGGGTAAACTTCAACTCTCCCCTTCTTTGGGACGTGTTCGCCATCTCGACCTACCTCTCGGTGTCGCTGGTGTTCTGGTACCTGGGGATGATTCCAGATTTTGCCACTATCCGCGACAGATTTGCAATGAAGGGCAAAATGGCCATTTCCCGCATCTACGGAATCCTGAGCTTCGGTTGGGAAGGCTCTTCCCGGAACTGGTCCCGTTATGAGGTGATTTCGCTCATTCTCTCCGGCCTCGCCACTCCGCTGGTACTTTCGGTGCACACGATCGTGTCCATGGACTTTGCCACCTCGGTGATTCCCGGCTGGCACACCACCATCTTCCCGCCTTACTTCGTTGCCGGAGCTATTTTCTCTGGTTTCGGAATGGTACAAACGCTGATGATCGTGACCCGCAAAGTGTACAAGCTGGAGAACTACATCACGATGGACCACATGGAGTCTATCGCCAAGATTGTGCTTGCAACCGGCTCTCTGGTGGGCCTTGCCTACATGACCGAGTTCTTCACTGCCTGGTACTCTGGTTCCCTCTGGGAGCGCTATATCTTCATCAACCGGGCATTCGGTCCGTTTGGCTGGTCATACTGGATCATGTTTAGCTGCAACGTGATTACACCACAGCTGTTCTGGTTCAGAAAAATCCGGACGAGCATGGTGCTGACCTTCATTATCTCGATCTTCGTGAACATCGGGATGTGGTTTGAGCGTTTCGTGATCATTGTGACTTCGCTGCACCAGGACTACCTGCCGTCAAGCTGGGCCAGCTATTCTCCTACTTATGTGGAGTTTGGAATCCTGATCGGGTCCTTCGGTCTGTTCTTCTTCCTGTTCTTCCTTTTCGCGAAGTTTGCCCCTGTGGTGAACATGTTCGAAGTGAAGACCCTGCTCAAGCACCCTAAAAAGCCAGAAGGTCTGAAGACTGGCAGTGAACCCGTAACCGTGTAACTGGAAATTGTCCACACCTTATGAAACGTAATCTCCTCATCGGAAAATACTGGGATCCAGAAGCGGTGCTGGAAGGCCTGGACAAACTGACCAGTCAGGGCGTGCGGATTTTCGACGTCTTCTCTCCCTTCCCCATTCACGGGATTGACCCTTATCTCGGTTCAAAGCGGACCCGCCTCACTGTTGCGGCTTTCATTTATGGTTGTTTGGGCTTCCTGACAGCTGTGACGATGATGAGCCTGATCTACGGAGTGGTATGGCCGATGAACATCGGCGGAAAACCTGCTCTTGCTTTCCCGAGCTTTGTGCCCATTACTTTTGAGCTAACGGTGCTCTTTGCCGCACACGGCATGGTGATCACCTTTTTCATTGTAGGCAGCTATTGGCCCGGCAAGCGTGCCCGCCTGCTGGACATTCGCCAAACCGACGACGTTTTCATCATTGCCATCGACAAGAGCAAGGTGAGCGACGAAGCTGCGGTAAAGGCCGTATTTGAGCAAACTGGTGCCTACGACATTTCTGAAACCGAATACGTGAAATGATGAACCGCAAGACCATCATAACTTCTCTGCTGCTGGTCATGGTTTTGGCCACCAGCCTGACAGGTTGCTACTACGACAAGTCCAAGCGGAACATCGAGTATGCGCCCAACATGTACAACTCACTGCCGCTGGAGCCATATTCCCAAACGGAGTATTGGAACACCGACATTGGGGGAAACTTTCCTTCTGCAGGTGCTGGCCTGGACACGATTGCAGTGTTCAACAATCGCCAGAGCGCACAACCAGCTCCATCTGGCACTATTCCCCGCACAGAAAGCTGGTACACACCCGAGGCCTACGATCCCTACGATCTGCCCGCCACTGCCGAGGCCTACGAAGCTTCTGTGGGCATTCTTTCCCCGATCAATCAACCTGGGTTGAACAGCGAAGGGATCAATTGCACAGAGAAATCCTTCAACCAGGGCAAAGAGCTCTACCTGCGTTTTTGTGTGATGTGCCATGGTGCAAACGGAAACGGCCAGGGCTCTTTGGTAACGAAGGGCGCACTGGGTGGGGTTCCATCCTACTCGGGCCCGCAATTGGCAGGACTGCCAGTCGGGAAAATGTATCACACGCTCACCCACGGCAAAGGGTTGATGGGGTCTTATGCCTCTCAGCTTACCCCCAATGAGCGCTGGGAAGTGATTTGTTATATTCAGCAATGGTTTGATGCGCCAGCAGCTGCGCCTGCGGATGCTACTGCCAGCGCTACAGCAACTCCTTAACCTGCGCTACCGACCGTTTTTCCATAGGGATTCACCTCATAATCGAGACATCTTGGCACACGCACATCATTATACCACCGAGCAGCTGACCGAGCGCTTTGAGTTCCTGGGTAAATACAGGACTGTGATTTTCGGTTTGATCGGGGTGGGGCTGGCTCTGATCCTGGCCTCCTGGCTGCTGAGCGACGGCGGCGAAGCCGCTGCCCACGCCACCGACGGCCATGCGGCCGTTGAGTCCGTGCATTCGCCGGTAACACCAGTTGCCGATACCCACGGCGAAGAGGATCATGGCCATGGTCACCATGTGCCCACCGTTGGCACCCGGATGCTCACCGGCACCCTCATGTCTACCCTCTTCTTCCTTACCATCGCCATGGGTGCCCTTTTCTTCCTGGCTGTGCTGCAAATTGGCAATGGGGGCTGGCATACTGCCATTCGCCGGGTACCAGAGGCTATGTCGATGTTTGTGCCCGTAGCCGGGGTTGTGTTCCTGGTGTTGCTCTTTTTTGTCGGTGATTTGTACGAATGGGCGATTTTGCCTGAAGGAGCCGATGAACTCATCGATAAAAAGCGCGGCTGGTTAAACATGACCGGGTTTGGCATCCGCACTGTGATTTATTTCACCATTTGGGTGGGAGCGGCGCTGCTGCTTCGCCGCCTTTCCGTGAACCAGGACAAAGTAGGTTCCTGGCAGGACGGGCTTCCTTACTTCAAAAGAAGCACAGGAATTGCTGCAGGGTTCGTGGTGTTGTTTGCATTCTCCTACACATTGTTCTCGTTTGACTGGATTAAGTCGCTCGAGCCACACTGGTTCTCTACCATTTTTGGGGTGTATGTATTTGCCGGTTCTTTCGGATCAGCTATGTTCACCCTTGGCTTGCTGATCACATTCCTGAAGCGTCAGGGCTACCTGAGCTATGTGAATGATGCTCACCTGCATGATGTGTACAAATTTGCATTCGGTTTCACTGTGTTCTGGGCTTATATCTGGGTGTCGCAGTACCTGTTGATTTGGTATGCCAACATTCCTGAGGAAAGCATCTACTTCGTGAAGCGCTATCGCGTGGGGGACCCCGCCTACATTGGCGGTTCATTTAACGTGGTGTGGATCATCAACCTGTTGCTTTGCTTCGTGACGCCATTCCTCGGCCTGATGACCCGGAACGCCAAGCGGGTGCCGAAGGCATTTATTCCGATCTCCATCATAGCTTTGACGGGCCACTACATCGATATTTTCCAAATGGTGCAGCCAGGAGCCCTGGGCACTTACTGGGACTTTGGATTGATGGAAATCGGGTTTTTCCTGATGTTTGCAGGAATCTTCCTCTTCGTTGTGTTCACGGCGCTGTCTCGTGCAAATCTCGTGGCGGTTAATCATCCATACTTGCAGGAAAGCCTTCATCATACCACTGGTGACGTCTAGCCTTTCGATGGCATTTTTTCTCTTTGGACAAACATTCCCCTGGCTGACATAGTCTTTTCGCTATAAAAAGCTGGTAGTCGAATCAGAACTTATGGACTTTTCACTTCTTTTAGGTTCCATTCAGTTGTTGCTGGCGCTCATCGTAGTGATGGTAGCCCTCAACCTGTACCTTGTATTCCGCTTGAAAGACATAGATCCTTTCGCGAAGTGGAATCCAAGTTTCCTGAACGGCGGCGGCCTTTTTCTCTTTTACCTCTTAGGCATGGTTGCCGCGGTCTGGTCTTCGGCTAGTGTTTACAACGACCTCACGCTGATTGTGAACCCTGCCTCCGAGCATGGAGCAGAAATCGACCGGATGTTCAACAACACCATGATCGTCACGATTCTGGTGGTGTTCATCACGAATGGGCTGCTGTTCTATTACTCTTGGCGTTACCGTACAAAACCCGGAAGGAAGGCACTATACTACTCTCACAACAACCGTCTGGAGTTGATCTGGACCTTGGTACCCGCTGTTGTGCTGGCCCTGCTGGTATTTGATGGGGTGGGAGTATGGCACAAGATCATGTCTGACCCTCCTGCTAATGCCATTCAGGTAGAGGTAAATGGCAAACAGTTTGCCTGGACCTTTCGCTACCCTGGTGCCGACCAAGAGTTTGGAAACTCGAACGTAACCTTTATTAACGAAGGAAAAGGAAATGAGCTGGGAATGAACCTGGACGACAAGCGCGGGTTTGACGACATCGTTACCAGAGAGCTTCACTTTCCGGTGGGTGTTCCTGTCAACCTCAACATCCGCACCCGTGATGTGCTCCACAGTGCTACCCTGGCCCATTTTCGGGTGAAAATGGATGCTGTTTCAGGAATCACAACCAACTTCCACTTTGTGCCGACCAAAACTACTTTGGAAATGCGCGAAGACCTTGGCGATCCTGAGTTCAACTACCAGATGAGCTGTCAGCAGATTTGTGGCGGTGGTCACTGGAACATGGGTGCCATCGTTGTGGTGGAAACCATGGAAGAGTACCAGGCCTGGCTGAACCAGCAACGGACTTTCATCGCTTCATACAAAGAGTTAAATCCTTCCTTCGAAGCAACCACTCCCGTGGCAGCACGCACATCGGGCACCACTCCCGAAATTGCTGTCCGTTAATTGTTCTTCATCGAAACCCTGATTAGGCAACCTGAGATATGGCAGAGGCAACTTCAATCACACACGGTGGCCACGCTTTTCACGATGAGCATCACGCTCATGGAGAAGGTCACCACGACCACCACCACCACGGGAACTTCTGGACTAACTATGTGTTCTCGACCGACCACAAAGTGATCGCCAAACAGTTCATGATCACAGGGATCATCATGGCTGTGATCGGAATCGGGATGTCCACCCTGTTCCGCCTTCAACTCGCATTCCCTGGAACTAAATTCGCCATTTTGGAGTTTTTCCTCGGAAAATGGGCTCCGGACGGCGTGTTGGATCCTAACTTTTATCTGGCCCTCGTGACGATGCACGGAACCTTCATGGTATTCTTCGTGCTGACGGCAGGGTTGAGCGGAACATTTTCCAACTTCCTCATTCCGCTTCAGATTGGTGCCCGCGACATGGCTTCGGGCTTCATCAACATGCTTTCCTATTGGTTCTTCTTCACCTCTTCGGTGATCATGCTGGTGTCTTTGTTCATCAGCACGGGCCCTGCAGCTGCCGGATGGACCGTTTATCCACCTTTGAGCGCGCTACCTCAGGCGATTCCCGGTTCCGGCATGGGGATGACCCTTTGGCTGATTGCGATGACGCTGTTTATTGCCTCTTCGCTGATGGGCGGCATTAACTACATCACCACGGTGCTGAACCTTCGAACCAAGGGTATGAGCATGGATCGTTTGCCACTCACCATTTGGGCATTCTTCCTGACTGCCATCATTGGTGTGCTTTCTTTCCCGGTTCTGTTTGCTGCAGCCCTGCTGCTCATGTTTGACCGACTTCTTGGAACGAGCTTCTACCTTTCTGATATCTTCATTCAAGGCGAAGTCCTTCACCACACTGGTGGCAGCCCGATTTTGTTCCAGCACTTGTTCTGGTTCCTCGGCCACCCTGAGGTGTATATCGTGTTGCTGCCTGCTCTGGGAATTTCTTCTGAGATCATCTCTGTGCACTCCCGCAAGCCGATTTTTGGTTACAAAGCCATGATCGGGTCGATGATCGGGATCGCCCTGCTATCCTTCATTGTGTGGGCTCACCACATGTTCGTGTCGGGGATGAACCCCTTCCTTGGAACAGTCTTCATGCTCTTCACCCTGGTGATTGCAGTGCCCTCGGCTATCAAGGCGTTTAATTACATCACCACGCTCTGGAAAGGAAATATCCATTTTACTCCTCCGATGCTGTTTGCGATCGGGTTGGTGTCCTTTTTTATCACGGGTGGGATCACGGGGATTTTCCTTGGCAATGCTGCCCTTGACATTCCGCTGCACGACACCTACTTCGTAACGGCTCACTTCCACCTGGTAATGGGTTCCGCTTCAGCCTTTGGCTTCTTCGCAGGGATTTACCAGTGGTTTCCGAAGTTTTTTGGCAGAATGATGAACGCCCGACTCGGGTACATCCACTTCTGGTTTACCTTCAGTTCGCTTTACCTTGTGTTCTTCCCGATGCACTTCATTGGTCTGGGAGGAGTTGCACGCCACTATTACAGCAATACTGGCTTCACATTCATGGAAGGCTGGACTGATGTCCATGTGTTCATCACATTTGCAGCCATCTTTGGGTTTGTGGGTCAATTGTTCTTCCTGTGGAACTTCTTTTACAGCATTTTCTTTGGCAAAGAGGCTTCCTTGAACCCCTGGAATTCCAACACGCTTGAGTGGACGACGCCCCTGAAGCCCGGCCACGGGAACTGGGTTGGTGAAATTCCGAGTGTTTACCGCTGGCCATACGACTACAGCAAGCCTGGCGTGAAGCTGGATTATCTGCCTCAGCATGTGCCCGACGAAGAAGTGGAATATGAGGAAGGGTTCCCAAGACCAGCGGTTGCACCTTCTCACAGCCCATCGAAGCCGCTGAAAGTGGAAGACGTCGAAACTGGCCATTAATCCATTGGCAGTGAATACATACTTAACGGCACCTGCAGTGACACGCCGCTATCGACGCATGGCGACAATCACGGCGGGGGCCGTTATTCTATTGATCCTGATTGGGAGCCTGGTTAGAATGACTGGCTCCGGAATGGGATGCCCCGACTGGCCAAAGTGTTTCGGACAGTGGATTCCTCCGACCGACATTTCCCAACTCCCGGCCGACTATCAGACCCGTTTTGCAGTAGCAGGCAGAGAGATTGCGCCATTTGAAGCCACTAAAACCTGGATTGAGTACCTGAACCGGTTGTTTGGGGTGCTGGTGGGGTTGTTTGGCTTAGGCACATTTGCTGTGAGCCTTCAGCAGCGCCGAAGCGACCCTGCAGTTGTATGGTGGAGCCTGGGAGGGCTATTTCTGATCGTGGTGGCTGCAGGATTGGGAGCATACGTAGTCAAAACGAACCTGTCGGAGGGGATGATCACCATTCACATGGTGGTTGCTTTGGGGGTGCTCACCTGTTATTTGTGGGCTATTTCCCGGCAGGCAGAGGTCCCGACCATGTCAATGCCGTCAATGGCCCGCTGGGTTGGTCTGATGGTGTTGGTGTTGCTGCTGAGCCAGGTCGTGCTGGGCACACAGGTTCGGGAGCAGGTGGACGCCCTTCACAAAGCCGGGGTTGACCGGGCAGCTTGGATTGGGATGCTGGAAGGCGCTTACGGCATCCACAAATTTTCGCACTATGCTTTGGGTGCAGCTTTGGTTTGGTGGAGCTTCCTTGTGTGGAAGCGAGCCAATGGCAGCGTTCGGCGGGTAGTGTTGCTGAGCCTTCTCTTTGCAGGAGCAGAGGTGTTGATGGGATTGGGGATGCACCATTTGGAAGTTCCCAGGTTGCTTCAGCCTTTGCATTTATTGTTTGCGACATTGTTATTTGCCTCTCATTTCCTGGCTTTGCGCTGGGTATGGATGTCGAAGGTGGGATTAGTAGCAGAACGGTAACAAAAACGAATGATCACAACAGAAGTCAGTTCCTCCTTGTCGCCCTGGCGGGTAAAAAGCCGGGCTCTGGTGCAGTTGCTCAAGCTGCGCCTGTCGATGCTGGTGGCCTTGTCTGCTGTATTTGGCTACGCCATGGCGTCAGGAACCTGGAGCTTTGGCTTGTTATGGATTGGATTGGGTGGCTTGCTTGTGACAGGAGCCTCGAATGTGCTGAACCAAATCCTGGAGCGAAGCCTGGATGCGAAAATGAACCGCACCATGAACCGCCCGCTGCCGCTGGGCTTGCTGGAAGATGGCGAGGCCCTGATTTATGCCATGGTATTAGCAGTCGTTGGCGTGGGCCTCATCGGGTTCATGTTTAATTTACCTGCAGCCTTACTGGCGATCATAGGGTTGCTGAGCTATGCCTTTGTTTACACCCCGCTCAAGCGGGTGACTCCGTTCTGCGTGTTTGTGGGAGCGATTCCCGGTGGCTTGCCTCCTTTGATTGGCTGGGTGGCTGTGACAGGTTCCCTCGATGCAGGCGGCGTGCTGTTGTTTATCTTCCAATTTTTCTGGCAGTTTCCCCATTTCTGGGCCATTGCCTGGTTATTGGATGAAGATTACCAGCGAGCGGGCTTTCTGATGCTGCCTTCTGCCAAAGGCAAAACCCGCTTCAGCACCCGGATGATCCTTGTGTACACCCTTTGCCTCGCCCCCATTGCTATGTTTGCCTGGAGCAGCGGCCTAACGGGAGTTTGGGGGGCGGTTGTGCTTGCAGTGCTGGGTCTGGCCTTTAGCTGGCCTGCCTGGAAATTGCATCAGACCCTCGACGCCAAGTATGCGAAGCAGCTTATGTTCGCCTCTTTTTTGTATTTGCCCCTTATTCAAACTGCCTTTTTATTAGGCTAAACAACGAAATTAACCGCCATGATGCCATCGACCTATAGCCCCGAAAAAAACAGCAATCAACTGATCGACCCTCAAAAATTCGCTCTCTGGCTGTTTATCATCACCGTGATCATGATTTTCGGTGGAATGACCAGTGCTTACATCGTGGACCGCGGCAATGCCCGTAACCCATTATTGTTTGACCTGCCCTCCGTCCTGACCTGGAACCTGATTGTGGTCCTCCTGAGCAGCATCCCCATGCAGGTATCCTTCTCTGCAGCCCGCCGTGGAGAAATGAAAAAAGCACTCTGGACCCTGGCACTGACACTTGTGATGGGCATTGTGTTTCTGGTTGGACAGTTAGACGGGATGCAAGACATGATTGCCTCCGGTGTTTACATGGTGAACAACAACCGCGGTGCGGGGATTGGCAATAGCGGATCCTTCTTTTTTGTGTTCGTGCTGCTCCATGGTGCGCACCTGTTGGGCGGACTGCTCATGCTGCTGATCACGGGAATCAACACTGCAACGGGGCGTTTGAAGGCCCACAGAGTGAAGACCGTGTATGAAATGGTTGCAACTTTCTGGCATTTTCTCGGAATACTTTGGCTTTACTTGTATTGGTTTTTGCATTTTACCCAGGATTGATCGATTCAGGTGAGGAATAATCCGCGGGAAATCTTAATTTCGGCCCATTCAATTTCTTCCAACCACCACTGACAATGGCTAACGTCGCGGTAGACAAGCAGGCACTAGTCGAAGGAGAACGCCCCAGCATGAACGCCAGTTATGGCAAGCTCATGATGTGGTTCTTCCTCGTGTCCGACGCATTCACCTTCTCCTCCCTCCTGGTCGCCTACGGGGCGCTCCGTATTTCTGCCACCTCTGAGGGCTGGGCCTGGGCCTTCCCCGAAGTGGTATTTACCCACACCCCGCTCCTCTACGAAATCTGGCACATTGAAGCGCCACTGGTGTTCGTTGGGATCATGACCTTCATCCTCATTCTCAGCTCCGTTACGATGGTGCTGGCGGTTGAAGCAGGGCATCGCAAATCCAAAAAAGAAGTTCAGAAATGGGTGTTTTACACCATTATCGGTGGTGTCATGTTCCTCTCTTGCCAGGCTTATGAGTGGTATCACTTCATCTCCGGAACACCCGATGGCGGTGTGCTCGTGCCAGCTGCCCTGATGGAAGAACACGGGGTGAGCCGCGGTGACGACAAGCAAATTGTAGAGTTTCACCTGCCAGGCCATGGGGCCGAAGGTGATCATGGCAGCCACGACGGGCATGCTGCTGTTACGGCCCTGACGTTGTTCTCGCATGACGAAATCAAAGACGCCGAAGCTGTCGAAAAAATCCTGGATGAGGCTCACCATACCCATGCAGGAACTTATTATGTGACCAGGGAAGAAGCCGAAAGCCTCCGCATTCCAAACCTCGACAAGAACCTGATGGTGAAAGGCTATTGGGTAAAAAGCACAGATGGCGAAGTAGCAGCATTTCGCCTCACAAATGGCCGCCAGATCAACGGTCCTAAAAGCTTCCTCGCTGCCGCGCAGCAGGAGTCTAACCACTGGACTACCCAGGGCGGTGCCAACCTCCTTGCCAACGAATATGGTCCTCAGGGCTTTGCCGCTCTCTTTTTCTTCGTGACTGGTTTCCACGGAACCCACGTGTTCTCCGGGGTGGTGCTGCTCCTGATCCTGTTCCTCAACGTGCGGAAAGGAACCTACGAGCGCCGCGGTCACTACGAAATGACCGAGAAAATCGGCCTTTACTGGCACTTTGTAGACCTGGTTTGGGTCTTTGTGTTTACCTTCTTTTACCTCATCTGATTCGGAAGCCAAGGCTCCGGCATATTTCACCTCCAATCCTTCTTCCCATGGCAACTGAAGGTAGTGCAGCAAGACAATCGATCGTTCGCACCGCGCTGATTCTTACCGGCCTGACCGCTTTTGAATTCTTCATTGCGTTCACCAAGCAATCCTATCCCTCCATTTTCGGGATTTCTGAGGCCGCGGCTCAGCTCATCGTGGTGGTCACGTTCGTGATCCTTACTTTGTTCAAGGCTTTCTACATCGTGGCCGAATTCATGCACCTGAAGCATGAAGTGAAGCGCCTCGCTCTGACCATTCTCGTGCCTTTTCTGTTCATTATCTGGCTACTCATTGGTCTCACTGTCGAAGGCGATTATTGGGGCAAACTTTCTGAGGCAGAACCTGTTTCTACTTCAGAATTGATCGTTTCCCCTGCCTAATGCTGTTACCATGACTTTTGGCCGTCGCGCTGTCTGGATTTTGTTGCTGGTGCTGGCTTTGCCCATCGCGGTGTTTTTGTTCATGTACAATTTCACCCAACAAAACTTCACAAGGCTTCCCTATGAACATGACCTCATCGAAAACGGGGATTCGGTGTTTCACCGCATCCCCGATGTGGTTTTTACCGACCTGAACGGGCGCAGTTTTCCTGCTTCCGAGCTGGAAGGAAACCTCGTGTTTCTCGATTTTTTTACCCTACGCCAGGATAGCCTCAAGCTCACCGCGGTTTTGCATGGCAACCTGAAAAGAACCCACGACAACGTAATGTGGGAGCGCAACCCACCGATCCGGTTTGTGAGCATTAGCACCGGCGATCAGCTCGAAGAATTGCAGGCCCACGCGAGCAGCCTGGAGGCGGAAGCGCCGGGCTGGCAAATAGTCACAGTTTCGCAGGAAGACCTTCTGCGGCTGGGTGATGCCTTTCAGATTCCCGATTTCTCTAAGCAAATGCCGGGTCAGCAGCCTTTTACTTCCCAAACCGTCGTGTTTTTGGATAAAGAGGGCTATGCCAGGAAATATTTTACCGGTACCGACCTCGCCGAAGAGCGCAAGATGCAGGAAGATCTGATCACCCTGTTCAGGCTGGAATATCCCGACGACCTGTCTAACTCCAGAGACCAGGGCCAGGGGCTGCTTGACTATCTGAAATCCAACAAGTTGTAATCAGGCGAACAATGCAAGCTACGCAGGCTCCCCAACGGCAGCGCTGGATTCCCTTGATCTGGGCCGTTTCGATCATCATTCCAGTGGTGGTGGGCGTGTTGCTCAATCCACGAATGGAAGGCTTAATTGCCTTTCCCGAAAGCTTTGTGGAGTTGGCCAGAAAGCTCCCTTTTGTGAATGCCACGATCAACAGCCTCGTGTCGATCTTCCTGGTACTGGGACTTGTGTTGATTAAGCGGGGAGAACGTGTGTGGCATCAGCGGGCCATGCTGTCGGCATTCGGACTCTCGGCCCTGTTTCTGGTCAGCTATGTAACGTATCACCTGGCTGTGGGCCATGTAGGCCACTGCGAAGCAAACCTGGCTCCCAAATGGCTGTATTTTTTCGTGCTTATCACCCACATCGGCCTCTCTGTGAGCATCGTTCCGCTGGCGTCTTTCACCATTTTCAGGGCCTGGAACCAGACTTTCGACCGGCATAAACGCCTGGCCAGAATCACCTTTCCACTGTGGCTTTACGTATCAGTGACGGGCGTCCTGGTAGTGATCATGAACGCCCCGTGTTATTAATATGAAAAAGTACCTCAACATCTTTCTGCTTCGTGCCGCCGTGCTGGGCGTGGTGTTGCTTGGCCTTTGCTCAGATGTGGCGGCCCAGTGCTCCCAGTGTAAGGCAGCAGCGGCTGCCACCGACGAAAATGGAAACCTCATCGCTACCAGCCTGAACTCAGGCGTGCTCTATTTACTGGCTCTGCCGGTGTTCTTGCCTCTGCTGGTAGGCGGAATTTGGTGGTACTTGTCGCGCAAAAGGCGCATGGAACTGGAAGAAGCCCGAGGCTGAGCCCCTAAAGCGCTGTATTAAAAGGAAATTGATCAGGCGGGCTGAGCTGGAAACACACAGGCCTCTATTTGGCTTCAATTGTCAGTCTGCTTTTGGCGAACCCGTGCCGCTGCTCCAGCAGATAGGCAAGAATCTCAGGCTGGCTCCGGAGGGCTGTCACTTCCTGGTTGTGGTTGACAATGATAATGGAGTCGATGTGTTGGGCAAATGAGGGCATCAGGTTCACCTCGCTCCAGGTTCCGAGGCCATAATAGTACACAATCTCCCGGCCCTGCCAGGCCTCAGGCGAGGGAACCCTGATCACGATGTCCTGGCTGGTGCTGTGACCGCCCTGTGGGAGGAGCTTGTCGCTGGCATAAATCGCGACGGAGGCATCCGGTTCTCCCGATGTTTTGATCACAAAAACCCTCCCCGGATCGCAGGCGCTAAGCGTGAGCAGGACCAGGGCCGAAAAGGCAAGAGCAGTGGTGAAGGCTCTTGGAGTTGTCATCATCGTTTCTGTGAAAGGTGAATGGGGCGAAAGGATGTTTCAGCTGGCCAGGCAGCGCGCAGTGGTAAGGTAGGGATTTTGGGGGTGGGGAGGAAGGTTTTTTTGGAACACCAAAGGCTGAAAGGCTGATTCGTCAGTTGTCTAAAGAGAGGCCTTAACGGAATCTGCCAGAAGTTGGGGAGTCCTGATCCCGGAAATCATGTTGCAGGATCAGAATACCATTCGATGAGGTCTCTTAGTTTTCTGACGAGCAAATGAACCGTCGTGCTGGGGTTGGCCTTGATTGGCTGTTTGCCGTGATGTGCTGCCAGTAGCATTTCTGCACGCTGAATCGCTGCCTGCTCATCACCTGTTGACAAGGTTGCTCCGATCACTTTAGGTGGGTTTACCTGCTTGTCCCCTTCTTAGCCATTACTGCTCCGGATCATGTGTTGAAACTGTCCGAGGGAAGGGATGGCACCATACCTGCCTTCGATGTAGCGCTTTTCCTTGTCGGTATCGGGTCTTTCTTTTTCTGTGGTGAATCCGCCATTTTTTTCACCAAAATAGACGAAATCCGAAAGGGAATAGACCTCGGTGCTCTCCCACTTATTTTTTTCTGCGAAGCAAATCTGATCCCGCCTGAGGGTTGAATAGCTGAGCAGATTGGTGTCGTGGGTGGCGAAAATCAATTGAGCCTGATGGGGGTTGCTCGCCTTGTTCAGAAACAATTCAATGATGCTCAGGGTCATCACGGGGTGGGTGGCAGCTTCGATTTCATCAATGATGAGCACACCGCCATGGGCCAGGGTCCACAGAACAGGACCGCTCAGTTTCATGGCTTTCTGGGTTCCTGCAGATTCTCGTTCATGAAAATCCCAGCGGTGAAACTGATCGGTTGGATTTCCTTCCGCATCATATCGCCGGTGCAAGGCTGATACGGCAAAGCTCTGCGTGCCCAGGAGTTTTTCGGCAAGCTGGTTGCGCAACCCCTCCGGCATTTCTGCGGGAAGGTCCGAATCCTCAAATTCTTTCGTCGTAATCTGAACATCCGCCAGCCCCACGGCGATGCTCGTCAGGTAGTTGCGGATCTTCTCATTGTAGGCCGCCTCCGCGGAGAGCGAAAAGGTGGTGATGTCTTCGTCGATATTGAGCCCATCCAGCATATTCAACTGCTTGAACCACTGAAGAATGGCTTTTGCCTCCTCCACATTCAGGGTGTCGCAGGTGGAGAGGAACAGGGAATTGCTTCGGGTGGCTTCGATCGCTGCGTCGATGACCTTTTTAGAGCCGTGAAACCCTGAGCTAACCTCAATCAGGTCTCCTTCTCTTTCAAACAGGGTCACCTCCCTGCCAGTGCCTTTTCTGGAGAGCCATTCCAGCCGGATTTCAGTAGCTGTGTATTCCAGCCGGTAGCGATAGCGGTTCTCACCGAGGACAAAGGCGATTTCCAGCCCTGTAGGTTTATTTTCCCAGCCTTCCCGCAGCAAAAAGGGGTCATACGGCAAACGGGAAGTGGAAGAGGTTCTGGCAGAGGTGTGAACCATCCTGTCCAGGAGGCTCATGGCCCTCAGGATGTTGGACTTGCCCCCGCCGTTTGGGCCATATAGAGCAATGGCATTGAGGGCCTGAAAACGCCCCCGGCTGAGGATGTTGTCCGGGTGCTCCCGCTGCTTCGGTGCCGGGAGCAGGCTGATGGTCTGTTCTTCCCCGATGGACCTGTAGTTGGAGACCTTAAATTCAATCAACATGGCCTATTTCGTAGAATTTTTGCAAAATAGGGATAGTTGGGGTGGGATGAAAGGGGTGATTAGGGTCAGCGGATCCCCTCCAAAAAAATTCCCCCCGCACCAACCTGGCACGGGGGGATGTATCTCTCCTTCAATCAATCTCTACTTCAACTCCGCCAAAAACGCCACCACGTCCCGCAGCTCGCGGCGGGTCAGGATCTGGCCCATCGGGGGCATCGAGGAGGGGGCCATCCGCAGGGTCTCAATGTCGGATTTGGCGTAGCGAATCGGCTCGGCCTGCTCGGTTTGCAGGCGGATCTCCCGCTCATTCTCGCTCAGCAGCAGGCCCTGTACTTCGCTGCCGTCTTTCATCTTCACGAAAGCGGTTCCGTAGCCCGGCGCCAGCCGCTGACTCGGTGCCACCAGCGACAGCAGCAAATCCTCGCGCTTCAGGCGCGCACCCACTCCCGTGAGGCGTGGGCCCACCTCCGAACCCGGCTGGTCCAGGGCATGGCAACGCAGACACTGCGCCGCTTCGTGCTGGTAGAAAATGCGCCGCCCGGCCCGTTCGTTGCCCCCGAGCAAAGCATCAGCGTAGCCAAGCAGCGGGTCGTCAGAGTCTGCAGCACGAATGGCACCGAGCCTGCTCTTCCAGGAAGTCTCCGCCGAGCGGTCGATCACCTCTGCCAGTTCTACCTGGAGATCTGCGGCCAAACGGTTTTCCTCCCAGGCAATCAGCTGGGCCTCCACAACCGGCCGCGCCTGCTCCACAGGCAGCTTGCCCAGGGTAGCCATCGCAGCCTGCTTTTCGCTGGTTTGTCCCTGGCGAATGACTTGTGCCAGCAAAGTGGGCGTCTGGTCGCCCGGCAGGTTCAAGGTGGGTAGCAGGGAAAGGGCCTTGCTGCGAATCGCCGGATCGGAGGCGGCCAGCCCTGTTCGAATAGCCTGCCCTGGCCAGTCGCCACCCAGCAACGCCAGCGACTCCAGGCTCGCAATCCGAAGATCTGTCGTTTTACCGCTGCGCAAAAACTCCATCAGCTTATTTCCTTGCTCGGGCACCTTGAGTTTGCCAACAGCTTTCACCGCGGCCACGAGCATGGAGGGAGAAGGATCTTTCCACAGTTGTGGCAGCAAAGGGGTGAGGGCAGTTACCACCGGACCCGCGTCGCGGGTGCTTTCTCCCCGGTAACGGCCATCAACGCGGTCGAGCGGCGATGGCAGGGCCCAGACAGCCAGGGCAGAAAGGGCTTCCTCGCGGATAGCGGCAGGGAGATCCTCCCGCTGAACCAGTTTCAGGAGGCGGTCAAGGTCTTCAGCCCTGCCCAGCCGCGAAGCCGCACTCACGACCCGGCGCAGCAGGGGCTCGTTCATGAACAGCGAAGGCTTTTCAGCATAGGCAGCCAGGGCAGGAAGCGCTTCCGGCACGGAGTTGTCGTCGTGGATGGCGCGGGCAGCCTCCGTGACCACTTTTTCGCTGGCGTCATCGAGAAAGAGGGCAAGGCCGGGGGCCTGCATCCGGCGAAGGGCCACCACAGCTGCGAGGCGAACGGCCTCCGACGGATGCTTCGCAAGGGCAAGCAATGGATCTACCTGTCCGATCTGGGCAAGGGCAAAGGCACCGCTATGACGCAGGTACACGTCGTTGTCGTTGTTAGCCGCCAGCATGTCGATCAGGGGTTGAATGGCGGGCTGGTGGCGAATTTTGCCAAGTGCTTCAGCGGCGAAGAATTTCACCCTGGGACTTTCATGGCGAAGGAGGGCGATGAGCTGTTCCGCCACCCGGGCATCCCGGAGGTCGCCGAGGGTTTTGATTACCTGCGCCTGGATTTCGGGGTCTTCATCATTCAGATAGGGCATCAGGGTGCTGAGGTCGCCTTTTTTCTGGCGAAGCAACTGGCCATAGCCCCAGATGGCGTGAATGCGGGCCAACTGGTCGGTGTTGCCTTCGAGAACGGACAAAAAGGATTTGGCAGAGGAAGCCCCTTTCCCGGCGAGGGCGAATTGCGCTTTTTTCCTCACCCGCATGTCGGGATGACCGAGCAGGTTCACAAGTTCGTCGGTGCTGCGCTTGTCCCAGGGGCTGCGGAGCAGGTCCTGCACCTCCTGCCGAAGGGCTTCGGGCTGCGGGCCTTCGGAGTCCATTTTCCAGATGCGGCCATATCCTTTTGGCACCCAGCCTGTGATCCAGTCGCTGAAATACATCGCTCCGTCGGAGCCGATGTCGAGGCCAGTTGCCAGCACGCCCTGTGCCAGCACTTCTTCCTGCTTCAGCTTGAAGCCAGCGCCCTGTTCTTCGAGCTCAAAAGCGTGGATTTTGGCCCGGGAAGGCGCTCCGGGGAATTCAACAACGAAAAAATGGTTTGCCCAGCGACCGCCCAGCGCAGTTCCCGGCTGGTATTTCAGGCCGGTGGGACCGCTGTGGTAATTCTGGATCGGCGGGACAATGTAGGCTGCCTGACTGTCGTGGCGTGGTTTGAAAAGTTTTTCGTCCATCCACACGTTGTAGCCGTTGTTGTCGGGGTCGGTGTACTTGCCATATTGCCAGTTGGCGCGCCAGCCAGCATCTGAACCTTCCACCACATACATCAGGCGCTCTTCTTCGCCTTCGTGGTCGCCGTCGTTGTCAACAGTGATGAGGTTGCCGTGGGCGTCGAAGTCGAATTCGTGGGTGTTGCGCAGCCCGGCGGCATAGACTTCAAATTCGGAGCCGTCGAGGTTGGAGCGGAAAATGGCGCCCTGGTGGGGGTAATGCCATTTTCTGCCGTCGGGGCCGGTAATGTCAAAACCAATGTCGCCGATAGACCAGTAGAGGCGGCCATCCGGGCCCACGGTGAGCCCCGACATACCGTGGCCACCGAAGCCGATGTGCACCTGAAAACCATGCACGAGAGAGGTCATTTCATCGACAGTGCCGTCGTTGTTACGGTCGCGCAACCGCCAGAGGTCGGGGGCCACGCCCAGGAAAAAATCACCCTCATAGCCGAGCAGGGCGCCTGCCACGTCGGTAAACTCCTCTTTGAAGCCTTCAACAAAGACTTGCGAATAGTCGGCCAGGCCGTCGTTGTCGCTGTCTTCGATCCGAATAACACGCTCGGCTTCCACGGCGAGGTCGCGCCAGTCATTAAGGCTGTCGCCGTTGAGGTCGGCGATCCATGGGTGCAGGTCGCTGCGCTCGGGTGAAAGGGAATCGCGCAGGAAGCGGTGGCGCTGCTGGAGGCTGTCCCAGGAGATAGACAGGGTCATCCAGTTGCGGTGGCCGCGGATATCAAATTCGGAGCTGGTGCCGCGGCGGGTGCTGGTAACGTAGGCCCTGCCCTGCGGGTCGAGGTGAAGAGCGATAGGATCCAGCAACAGGGAGTCGGAAGCCCAGAGGGTGAGGTCGAGGCCTTCGGCGAGCTGAACAGGGGTGGCCTGCCGGATGGAATCAGAAATGCGGCGGGCCTCTGCTGCGTCGAGCCGGGCGATCACCGTTGGAGGTACGGTGGGCGGCAATTGTTCACAAGCCAGCAGGAAGAGTAACATCAAACAGAACAGGGCGGATAAGAAGCGCATGGCGGGGTTCTTGGGTAATGTGTCGATCAATTAGGAGAGGAAAGGTACAAAGAGAAGCGTAGCACCGAATCCTGCATCAGCCTGCCAATGACCCTGATTTTGTTGTTTTTCTTTATCTTCACCTAATTAATCCATGCTTCCGGGGTTACCTTTTCCTTTTTCCTGCAACCTACTCTTGTCTCAGGTATGCGTTCGCCTTTTTCCGATGCCCAATTGATTCAAGGTGTCCGCTCCCGAGACCCACAGGTCCTGGAGGCCCTTTACCGAATCTATTTTCCCCTGCTGCGCGCCTGGATAAGCCGCAACCAGGGGTCGGAAGAGGCCGCCAGAGACATTTTTCAGGAAGCCATGGTGATCATGTTTGAAAAAATCCACCAACCCGATTTTCAACTAACGCATTCCTTTCAGGGCTACCTGATGGGAATCGGCAAAAACTTGTGGTTGATGCAGTTGCGCAAAAAGGCAATGACAGAGTTGGACGACAGCCTCGCAGGGCCCGACCTTGGCGCCAGCATCGCCGATGACCTGCAGCGCCGGGACCGCTATCAGGTGTACCGGCATCATTTCGCGAAACTGGGGGAAACCTGCCAGCAGATCCTCCAGTGGTTTCTCGCAGGGGAATCGCTTCGCCAAATTGCCGCACGCCTCGACACCACTGAGAATTACGCCAAAAAGCGAAAGTTCCTCTGCCAGAAGAGCCTCATCGAAGCCATCGAAGCCGATCCCCGTTTCCACGAACTGAGCCAATGACCCCCATGGAAGAGCAAGACCTCGACCTCTTTGAACGCGCCCTGGCTGGCAACCTCTCCGCTGAGGAGCAATCTGCATTTGACAAGCAACTCAGTCAGGATCCTGTGCTGGGCAGGCGGTTTCGCATTTTTCAGGAAAGTCAGCAGGCTCTCCAAACCCCAACTCTGGAGTTTCGGCAGGCACTGTCGGCTGCGATGAACAATGTGGACCGGGAAGCCAAACCTATCAAAACCCTTTTTTCCTGGCAACTCGCTGCCGCCGCCGTGCTGCTCCTGCTCGTCGTGTCTGCTGCTGTCTGGTTTGTCATCCGCCCCCAAACCCCGGATCCCCAAAGCCTGATGGCCAGCCATTTCCAGGCTCCGGCAAGCCCCTTCCTCGTGCGGGGTGGCGACCAGCCCGACAGCCTCCTGCAGCACGGTGCCGTCGCTTACGAAGCCGGGCGCTATGAAGAGGCCATTGCGTCGTGGAGCCTCCTCCCGCAGGATCATCCCCGCTCTGAAGAAATCAGCCTCTACCTCGGGATCAGTTATCTGGCCATCAACAACCCTGGAAAAGCCCTGGCTTCCCTTTCGTTTGAAACGACACAACCTGCATTGCGCAGTGCCGCCGAATGGTATCGCGCCCTCGCCCGCCTTAGTTCTGGAGATGTGCCCGGCGCAACTGCAGCGCTGGAGGCCATTATCAGCCAGTCGGGTAGTTACACCAGCCGCGCAGAAAACCTGCTCAACGCACTCGGTAAGCCCTGATATTCGCTCACTTCGCTCCCTGCAAGCCGGTTTCCTGCCCCAGCCTGATGTTCTCATCTCCCGGCTGGTAGGGCACAAAGGTGAGGATGCACTGGAGCATCTCGTCGGTGGTGCGCATGGATCCTTCCCGCTCAGAGATGGTCCGGGGCGGGTCAAAGGGGTTGCTGGGGTTGGCTGTGGTGTTGTCAAATGTTGCTTCCACTTCCACCACGGTTCCGGGAGGCAGGTGAACCATGGTTTCGAAGGTGTAAAAATACTGCCACCTGAAGTCCCACTGCGGAATGCGGATCAGGGGAATCGTGTCGTTGGCAGGGGTAATGGCGTAGGCCAGAAAGGTCTTCCCGATCAGGTGCATGTGCGGGTTGATTGTAAGCAGGGAAACGTCCTGCCGGATCACAGCCCGGGTGCGGAAGGTCATGATGGTGTCGGGAGGAATGACGAGGGGCGGCACAATGGGTGAAATGCCAAGGGTACCAAGCTGCAGCTCCAGGGTGGGCCGTTCCGGTGGGTTGGGGGCAAAGAAAATGTTGAAGCTGGAGAGGTCACTCGTATCAGCGCCGAGGGGGCCGTAGTGGAGGTCATTGAGCAGGAAAGCGCCTTTTTTGCTCATTACATAGCCGCCAATGCCTTCCGGATACAGGCTGGGACTCACACCGGGCAGGTAGCTGCACACCAGCGGGGTGAGGCTGGGATAACTGCCATCATCGTGGAGCAGCCCCATGCTCGGATAGGCCTCATTCACAGCCACTTCCTCTCTGTCCACATAGTCGGTTCCGGCGAATACATCGGCTTTTTTCTCCGGCAAAAAACTGATCAGGTGCCCGTTCATGTGGTGAACGGCCTGCCTGTTTCCCGGCACAAACTCGATGGCGCGGATAAAGGTGTCGCGGGGAATTTCATAGGGGAGCTTCATGAACAGGAAGCGGTCGCAGTTGTCGCCCCGCAGCGGAAAGGCTTCTTTCATGGATACCACGAGGTCTGGCTTGCCGAGCATGGATCCTTCGGGGTAACGGGGTGGTTCGGGGAGTTGGGAGAGGTCTCCGGCGGCTGCGCCTTGCTCCGCCCATTTGCCGATCAGGGCGATGTCATATTCGCTCAGCACCCTTTCCTCCACAAAATGCCGGTAACCAGGGTCGGCGGGCCAGGGAGGCATGTAGCGGGTGGCGGTGACGTGAGCCACCATTTTTGCCCGCTTGGCCACGTCGCGGTAGCTGATGAGGGGGAAAGGACCTGCACTTCCGGGCCGGTGGCAGGGCATACAATTGACCCAGATCACCGGGGCAATGTGGCTGGCAAAGGTCACTGTGTCGGGCAGCGGAACCGCTGCCGACTCCGGCGCAGGTGCTGCACCGCCGCAGGCTGCCAGCAGGCCTGCCAGGATGATGAATACTATTCGATGAAGCATCCCACTGGTTCTGTTTGGCGAATAACAGGTTCCCTGCCAGCGATCAGGGCCAGTAGGGCGTCGCGCAGGTAAAACTCCGTTGTCTGGGTTCTTTTTTTGCCTAATGCCACGACCCAGTTGTCGATCTTCCCCTGATATTGGACACGACCTTCCCGGTCGATCACCACCACCTCCGGGGTCACGGTGGCTTTGTAGAGGGTTTTGAGGTGATAATCAGGGTCGTAGAGCACCCGAACCGGAGCCTGAAACCTGGCCAGGAAAGAGATGATGTCCTCGCGGGAGTACCATTCGCCGCTGAAAACCCCCACAAACGTGACCTGTTCCGCGCTGAATTCTGTGCGCAGGCTGCGAAGGGTGGCGCTGTAATTTTCGCAGAGCGGGCATTCGGGCGACATGAAAAGGAGGGCCTGATAGCGGGAACTGGTGAGGGTACCGGCATGGCGGGGCTCCCTGCCCTGAAGCTGAAGAGGACCTGTTGTCTGGGCCAGGCCAGGAAGGATGGTTGCCAGCACACAACCGAGAAGGAAATACTGTTTCATGAGCAGGCAGAACTGAGGACAGCAAGATAAGGCTTTTGGGAGAGAAGTCTGATGCCGGATAAGCGTGCTTTCGCTTCCGGGCTCAGTTTCTGGCTTCATTTCGGAGTTTTTGCCTTCCCGGTAATCTCCTACCCCGCCCTGGCTGATGGGCTATCTCTCTGAATACCAGCCACCCCAGCAATAGCAGCCAGAGCCACGGCCACGAATACGCTGCTGGTGGCAGGGGCCGCTGATCTCCCAGGGAAACCAGCCCCGCCCAGTAAAACGGATGGGCCAGCAAAGGATCACACTTTGCCAGATAGGCCTGCTGGGCTGAGGCCAGGGCCGCTTCCTTCGTCATTCCTGCCGCAAGGTTCGGGTAAAATCCCTCCATCACCTCGGCTGTGCTCTGGTCCTGCACCTGCCAAAGGGTCGCAACAAGGGAGGGACTTCCAGCAAAATGAAAGGCCCGGGCCAGGCTCATCAGGCCCTCACCCCGCCGGAAAGCTCCCGATGCTGTGTTGCATGCCGACAACACCACCAGCGATGCCTTCATTTTGACGTCATACAGCTCCCAGGCAAACAGGCGCCCGTCTTCTTCTGAACCTTCCTGTGAGGGGCTGAACACCAGGAAACTGCTCATTGGCTGGGCATCGTCGAGCACGCCGTGGGTTGTTACATGCAAAATGCCGGGGGCCCGGGCCTGCCGTTTGAACAACTGCTCATTGACCTCCGCACCCTGCCAGCTTGTGCCGGTGTACGATCCGGCCAGTGCGGCCATTTCCCTTTTTGCTCCTGGCAGCTCCGACCAGTTCATTTGACTTTCCCCCTCTCCCCTCGTTTGCCCTTCTCCACGAAAACTTGGCGCAAACCCCAGGTAGGCCGTTGCGGCAGTCTGCGGCTCGCCCGAAACAAGCAGGTGCCACTCCGCCGAGTGCGTGTGCCCAACCGACATTTGCCGGATCAAAAAAGGCCAGGAGCTAATCTCGTCTTGTGCCGCTGGCAGGGAAGTCAGCAACGCCGAAAAGGGGACATAAGCCAGCATGCCATCCGTCACAACAAGCAGGCGCTGAGGCATTTGGGGAAAGGCTTCGAGCCCTGGTGCCAGGAGGGTTTGAAACAGGGAGTAAGCATCTCTGGCAAGTTGCCCTGCCTCGCTCCCCACAGTTTCCACTCCCCGCCGAAACGATTGGACACGCTCTTCCAGACTGTCCAGCGGAAGGGATTGCACAAAGAAGGTATCCGCGCTGAACCAGCAGGCATAGAGGGCATCGCTCCCCCAGAAGTATTCGACAAGTGCCGCGCTGTCTTGCTGCAAATAAGCCTGAACCTCAGCAACTTCCGGCTGGTTATGGGCATAGACGGCGCGGTAGTAATCGGGAAAAAATCGCGCAAGAGAATCTTTCCAGGCTTCCATGGCCCTTTGCAGGGCAAACTGCTGCTCTTTCCAGGCTGTTTGGTTGGCTGCTGAAGATCCTGGTTCTGCCAGAAGCTGACCGTAGAAGGCGAGCTCCCGCCGGAGGGAATCTTCTCTCGCGAGGAAAGGCTTGTTTTTGATGCTGCGCTGGCCCAGCCGGTCGGCTTTGAGGGAAATGAGCAGGGAAACCGCCTGGTTTCGTTCGGCGATGGCAAAGGCTTCGTGCTGCCAGTAAGGGTTGCCTGTTTTTTCCCACAGCAGGTATGCCAGGCGCATTGCCCGCTGATACACCCTGTTGGCTGTTTGCTGCTGTTCGATCCGGCTGGCTTCCTGCACCACCTCCCGCTGGATCTGCGAGAGAAGGTCCATCTCTGCTTCGCAGTTGCGGTAGGCTGCAAAAAGCCAGTCGGGAGGCATGTTGCCTTTCGTTGCGCCCTCCTCCAGGATCAGGCTTCGCTGCGCCAGAACTGTGGCCATGAGGTTTGTGGCCGGAATAGCAGGTGGGATCTGCTCCCAGAGCAGATCTTCGGGATGTTCCAGCGTAACCTGAAGTGCGACTGCCTCCTGAATGGAGCTGAGTGCAGTAAGCCATTCGCCCCGCATCCGCTTCACTGCTGCAATCCTTTCCAGGGCTTCTATGGCGCTAGGGGAGGAGGGCCGGGCAGCGGGGGCAAGGGTGTTGAGGCTTCGGTAAAAGAGTGCTTCTGCTTCTCCTTTTTCTCCGAGGGCCAGGGAGAGGTTTCCAGCGCGGATCATGGTGCCAGCTGCCAGCATCTGGTCGGTGATATTGTGCTGAAGAATGCCGATGGCTGCATCGTAATATTGAAGGGCCAGGGCAGTGTCGCCACTGGTGGCTTTGATGTCGGCGAGCCTGCTCCAGGTGTTGGCACGGGCATATTCGGGCATTGTGGGACAGGCGTTGAGCAGGGCAACGGCCTGGTTGCCACAGGCAGAAGCTTCCTGGATTCGTTGAAGCTGGGAGTTGGTATAAGCGAGGTTGAGCAGGGCTTCGAGGTGGCGGCGGTCGCAGGGCTCTCCGGCAGCTTTTCGGATGCGTGCTACTTTCTCAAAATAGGTCAGGGCCTGATGGGGGTCGTTTTTTTTGGTAAACAGGATGCCCATGTTCTGAAACAGATTTGCCCAGCCCGAGGAATCGATGCCTGCTGTGGCATAGTGCTGCTGCGCCAGCTCAAACCAGGGAAGGGCTTCCTCCATCTGGTTTCTGGCTAAATGGAAGATGCCCACATTGTTGCAGGTCCCGGCGAGATCTTTGCCAAGGGTGGTTTGAGAAAAATGGCGGTAAGCCGCTACATAGTTGGGGCCTGCCTGTGCAAAATCGCCTTGCCGGAAGTGGATATTGCCGCGGATGGTGTACACCCAGCCCCATTCGATATGAAGGGAATCCGGCTGGAGGGTCAAATCCTTTTCAGCTTCGTCAAGCGCCTCCATGGCAGGCTCAAATTTCGCATCCTGATACAAAGCTGCTGCCAGCCTCCGGTTCGCCATTCCAAGCATTCCCGGCCATTGAGGATGCAGCCTTTGAACCAGGGGCATCCAGGCATTCAGACTGTCGTTGGCCCTTGTGATTTCTCCTGTTCTCACCCAGGCGATGCTCAGGTCCAGCCTGGCCAGCATGGCACGCACCGTGTCGCCCTGAAAGCAGTCAACTGCCTGCATCAGCAGAATTTCTGCCTGCCTGGGGTCGTCCCGTCGGTTAAGCAGATCTGCCCCCAGTTGATAATGTTCCCATGCGATCACGCTGTCTGGCGCCTGAGCCCTGGCCGCCTGCAAAGCGCCCAGAAACCCAAGAATAAGCACTGTACACCTGGCCCATTCATTCACGCATCCTTTCGACATGAGAAAAAATTAGTCTTTCCAGCCCAATTAACCAAAAAGCAGCCACCCGGTTCTCACCGCGAGGGTGAAAACCGGGCTGGCTGCCGCAGGCTGAGGTTCATGCCAAATGCCGGGACAAGCTTTGGCACCTCAGCAAGGGTTATTCAACCTTGATCAGCGAAACGTGGCCGCTGCGGTCCCGGCTGCTCACCCGCAGGTGATACACGCCTGCAGGCCAGCTGGCGCAGTCGATGCGGTAGGTTTGTTCGCCTGGGGCTTTCATCAGGGCTTGCTGGTACACCACCTGGCCCATCTGGTTCACAGCTTCCATCCGGAGTGCTCCCTGCCATTCGCCGGGGAGGTACAACCAGGCTGTTTCGGTGGCGGGGTTCGGGCCAAGGCGCAGTTTCATGGATTCCACAGGGCGGCCAATGGAGGTGGTTCCGTCGGGGAAAAAGACCGAGGCGCTGGTTGGGAGGGTGCAATCCTGGCCAAACAGGCAGGTCCAGCCCACGTTGTTGGAAATGCCGTTGCCCTGTGGGTAGTCGTGGACTTCTGCAGAAAGCACATTAGCTTCGTCAATGATGGCCACCACTTTGGTGTTGGGGCCAAGGCCTGCAGGAATGGTCCAATCCACTTCCACAAACTCTGTATCAAAGCCGTCTTCGCGGCCCAGCATGCCAACTACCACGCTGTCGGCACCGATGAACTCCAGGGTGTCGGAACCAGCCGGGTCGAGGGAATAGAAGTTGACCCTGATCGGTGTCTGGGCCGGGGTGCCTTTGAAGCCGTAGTTATGAACCCTTGCGCGGATGGTCGTCTCTTTTCCGGGTGCGGGAAGCCTGTCAAACAAAATATCGCGGGTTTGATAACGGGCAGCATTGTTGAAGGTGGCTGGGTCTTCCAGTCCTTTCTCCGGCTTGAGGGGGTCAAGCAACAGGAAGGCAGGATCGTAGGTGTCATACAAGCTGGCCCAGAAGCCCGATTTGTCGATATCAACAAAGTAGTCGAGCACAAGGGCTCCGCTGGCATCCCAATACACGACGGGGGTTACTTCATAAGGGTAGTCGCCGGGGATGGTGCTTGTTTCTCCCTGCCCAAAGAAGCCCTTGAGGGTAACCTGGTCGCGGTACCGGTTGGTGCGGGTCTGGACCTCACTTTCTTCGTAGGTTCCTTCCACCGACACGCTCAGGCCAAATCCTTTGAAAGCACCCCCTGCATTTGCGCCCACTGTGGTGGAGGTAAATTGCTCAGATTCAACTCCTGCGGAAGTTGCCTGGTCTTGTGTGATGGCAAACAGGTCTTCAAATCCGCTTGTTTTGCTGATTTCCCGGAAAGGGAAGCTTGTCAGGTTGGCCTGGCTGCCCGTAATGATGGGCAGTTCGCTCTGCTGGGTGGGATAGGAGAACAGGTTGCCGTGCTGGTGATTGATCAGGTAGCGATGGGAGTTGCTCCTTGCCCCACGGAAGCCGTCACGCACGCCCCGAGGCACCACCACCATGATGTGGGTACCGGCTTCGGTTTCCCCATCTTTGAAAACCGGATACTCAAACACGGCGTAGTCAACAAAGTAGGCCAGCAACTCGTCGTCGAGCAGTGCCGTGCGCTGGTTGGTAATGGTTCGCACAAATTCGCTGCCCTGCACCTGGGAAAAGCGCTCGCCATAAGTGCGCGACATTTTGGCCCCCAGATCAAATCCTCCCATTGAAAAACCCGCATTCACCTCTGCCGAAACTGCCCAGTCGCTGTTGAATTGGGTCTCGAATGAAAATTCCTGGGTGGTAATCTGCTCATACACCGAGTTGAAATGGCTGATGTTGGCCGGAGGGGCATCGCTGCCATACAGGTTGCACACGTCATAGGACTGGCTGCCAATGAGGTCAAAATGGGTGGGCGGGGCATTCAGCACCACCAGCGGGGTGAGCACATCCGAGCGCTCGGTGCGGGTTGGGGTTCCCAGCCGAACGGAGCCTCCGTCGAGGTCGAGCATGGCCACAGAGAAATGCCGGAGGTTGTTATTGGCGTTTTGCGAGGCAATGTTGTTCAGCTCTGCGCGCAGCAAAGGGTTGTTAAAGTCGATCGCACCCTGCGCACCGCTTGTCTGGAAGCCCCATACCTGCAATCTGAAAGACTGCTGAATGTCGCCACTGCTGGGGTCGCTTACGAAATTGATGTTTTTGCCGACAAAAATTTCTGCCCTGAAATCATGGGCCGCACCTGTGTTCAGGTTGTCGATGTTGCCCACTGCCAGCCAGCGGTTGGCATATTCTCCTTCGCCGCCGTTGTTGGCGTTGGAGTTAGAGGTCTCCGCCACCGAAATACTGGCCAGCTGGTTCATTTGCAAATAATTAACCGACCCAGATTCCCCTTTCGTCACATTGAGGCAACGAATGCTGGAGCCCACGCCAACCACGATCTCGAGGTCGAGGTCTCCGTCCAGGTCGCCAACGGCTACATCGAGGCTGGTAGGCTGGTCGCGAAAGTGATTGTCTGTGGAGGTGAAGGCTGCTCCTGTGGCGAAACTGGCAGCACCGGGATCTGTGCAGGCAGCCATGAAGGTGAGGTTGCCCGTGGTGTGGTCGCGGCGAATGGGGATCACATACAAACCCTGGTTGCTACCGGCAGAGCCGATTCCGCTTTGCAGGCCGTAATGGGCTGCCAGCACGATTTCCTCGCCCGCAAAGGCGAAATTGAGGTCGCCTGCCGATAGCTTGATGCTCAGGTCGGAGAAATTGTAGCTTTGCGCCTGGCCCGTGCAGGGGTTCACGCCCATGTCGAGTACCTTCTGGCTGGATCGCAACCCCAGTACGCCCAGGCTGTCAACCCCATAGATCTCCACAAACAGGTCGTCGTTTTTTTCATAGGCCAGGGCCAGTTCGTCGCGGCCGTCGAGGTCAAGGTCCACCGCCGTAGCGGAAAGGCCGGAAGGCACCCGTTTGTTGTCTGTGTCAAACAGCGGGCCCTGGAGGTTGTCGAGCACGGAGGCAGAGAGGGAGAAGCTGTTGCTGCCCGGACTGGTGGGGGTAATGTCGAAACGAAGACGGTTGATCATGATGCGGCCATTGGCATCGTGCCAGGCGATGATGGCTTCCTCCCGGTCGGGGTCGCCAAAAAAGCCGCTGGCTGCCACCACCCTCGGTGTGAGGTTGCCCTGGTTGCTGGTTTGGATGTTGCCAAGCGATGCCTGCAGCGGGGTGGCGTTGAAGCCGTTTCCTGCATTGAAGCGGCGCTGAACCTCCAGGCGGTAGGCCGCCACGTCGGTGTTGCCGCTGCGGCTGCGGTAGGCATACAAAATGCCGTCTGAAAATTCGGGGCCGAAAAAGCTGCCGCCCGCAATTTCTGTTACCGGAATGCCATAAGCACCGCTCAGGCCCGCACTGCCGGTGTTGCTCGTGGTCTGAACCAGGTTACTGCCAATGGCCTGGTAGGTGAAGCTGCCTGTTTCGTGAACCGAACTGCTGGCATTGGAGGTTTGGCCGTAGAATAGCACGAACTCGTGCTGTTTGATCAGTGTGCGGGTCCCTCCAAGCGGATCCTGGCGGTTGAATTGCGCCTGAACCACTCCGCACAGCAAAAGGAGGGTGAATAAGATGTGATGGGTCGGTTTCATTTGTGAAGATTGGGTTAGCCTGAATAGGATTTCCCTTCTCTGTTGCACAAGTTCCCCTGAGGTAACCCTTCTTTTGAAAAAAAATGTGGGAGGGAAGAGGAGAGAGGCCAGAAGTCAGAAGCCAGAGGTCAGAAGTCGGAAGTCAGACAAGACCGGCTTCGCCTCCCGCAGCGCAGCGATCTTCTCAAACGCCAGAGGCGAGACCAAAGCCGTATCCGACTCCAGTCTCGCCTCGTGCTTCCTAAACCCTTGTCAGGGTCGAAGCCAACCCTGTCGGGAAGCGAGAGGTCAGAAGGCAGAAGTCAGACAAGACCGGCTTCGCCTCTTGTCTGACTTCTCTCAGCAA
>JBGSKC010000079.1:0-168321 GCA_041741415.1 Bacteroidia bacterium
AGCCATGTCCAAATCAGCAGGCTGATCGGTTTTTTGAATTATTACCTGCGCTTTTCAAACCCAAAAATGAATGCTACTTTTGAACAAAGCATCATCCAACTAACACAAACTAAGGAACCTATGGGAATCCTCGAGCGAATTGAAGAAGAATTGAAGGAGCAAGCCTACAAGAAAGGCTTCCGCTCCGGGCGGAAGGATGGATTGGAGAAAGGCAAAGAACTTGGCCTGAACGAGGGCAAAGAACTTGGTTTGAACGAGGGCCTGAACAAAGGCAAAGAGCTTGGGCTGCATGAAGGCCTTAGCAAAGGGAAGGAGCTTGGTTTGAACGAGGGCTTGAACAAAGGCAAAGAGCTCGGTTTGCAGGAAGGCAAACAAGAAGGCGAAGTCCTTGGCAGGATCAAAATGTTGGTTTCTCTGCTGCTCAGCTCCATGATCACCATCACCAGCAATGAAGACCTCGCCATTACTTTCCAGCTTCCGCTGGCCTGGGTGGAGCGCATCCGCAAGGGGGATGTGCCGGGCATGGAGGAGGTCAGGCAACTCCTTGCCAGCCAGAATGGCAACGGAAATGGTCATTCCCACTGATTTTTTTCAGGGCTGTTTTTGAGCAAATGCCCAAAAACACGTTCGGCTATTTGAATCTTCTTGCAAGACTTGCTCTTTCGGAACGTTGGCTAAATCCCACCTCAATACACCATTACAACCCCGCCCAGCGACACGCCTGCGGCGGTTCCCATCAGGGCAAGGTGCTGGCCCCGCTGAATTTTTCCCAGCTGAATGGCGTCATGCAGCGCCATCGGGATAGAGGCGGAAATGCAATTTCCATGGGTTTCCAGGTTGCCGAATACCTGCTCCTCCTTCAACTGGTACATCCGCTTAAAATAAGCCAGTCCGGCAGCGCTCGCCTGGTGTGGAATGATCAGATCTGTGTCCTGCAAGCGAAATGACAGCGGGCGATACAGGGCCTCCAGAAAAGCGGGCATTTTCTCAAACGTGAACTTTAACAAATGCTTTCCTTCCATGTGGAAGTATCGGTGCGCCTCCGGGTAGGGCTCGCATTTGGCAGGATGTTCCGCACAGCCCCAGGCACGGAGGATCGTGTACTCTGCGCCCGCTGCGTGGGTGGTCATATAGGCATTCAACACCCGGCTCTCCTCTCCCGGATTCGCCGCTTCCACTATCGCTGCTGCGGCACCGTCGCCCAGCAAGCTGTAGGTCTCCGGATCGTTGGGATTGAGGTTCAACGAAGCCATTTCTGCGCTCACAATGGCAATTCGGCGATATCGACCGCTTGTGATGAAGGCATTCGCTACATCCAGGCCGGCCACAAACGACAGGCAGGTGGCGTCTATGTCGAAACAGGGCATTCCCGTTTCTGTCTTTCCGATTTCCCGCTGAATCATGCAGGCGGTGAATGGAATGATATAATCGTAGCTGGCTGCAGAGCAAATCAGCAGGTCAAGATCTTCAAAGGCGAGCCCAGCCGAAGCGAGGGCCTGCTCCAATGCACGCGCGCCCATGTACGAGGGTTTTTCGTCGGTCACCCAGTGCCGGGTAACGACCCCAGAGCGCTGGGCCATCCAGCCAGCGGGCAGGCCAATGGCCGCTTCGAGGGTTTCGGAATGGACAACCTGAGCGGGAAGATATTTGCCTGTTGCCCGGATGCGAAGTTGAGGGCGGGTGGCAGATTCAATCATGGCGTTGGTGGTTGAGGGAAATAGGTTCGTTGGAGGGTGCGTCTTTTTTGACCATTCAGGGCGGGTATGCCTGTGCTGATCTGAACATGCAAGGGTGCAAGAGAAAGGCTGTCTTCCATCAGAAGAAAAGACTGCCGGAGTGCGGCCTCAATGGCTTCGATAGTTGCTCCTGTTTCGAGGTCCAGCAGGACTTGCAAATGAGAAGGCCCGTCCTGGATGATCCTGTATTCTTCTATCCCTTCTCCTGCCTCCGCCACAGCCCGTCGCAAAAAATCCGGGTACACGCGCCGCGGGTTCCCGTGGCGGTCTGCCAGTTCAAACATATCATCGCTCCTGCCCTCGATTCGCTCAATAGCCAGCATCGGCGAGCCGCAGGGGCAAGGGGTTGGCCTCATTACCAGCACATCATTGAGCAAATAGCGGATCACGGGCTGGGTGGTTCTGGTAAAATCGGTGATAATGGGCTGAAAACGAGTTTTTCCCTCATCCAGCCACGCCGGCTCAATGTGCACAAATTCTTCATTCAGGTGCATGGTGCCCGCCTCGCAGGTGCAGCCCAGGAAGCCTTCGGTGCATTGATACACCTGATCAATCCGCAGCCCAAACACCCTGCCAACGCGCTCCTCTGTTTCGGGATCCAGTACTTCGGCCACAGAGATGACCTTGTCAGGGGCAATCTTCAACTCGCCTCGCGTGGCGGCTCTGGCCAGCATGTCGAGCAGGGAAGGCTGGGCCACCACCACGTCCGGCTGAAATGCCTGAAGTTCTTTCACCAGCTCACTTTCCTGGCGGAGCAGGTCAAAAAAGCGAAATTCCACCAACCGCGACTGCACGGCATTATACAGGTTGCTGTTGGCGCGGAGGAAAAACGCCACTTTCACTTTGCGTCTCCATTTCCATGGCTTAAGCACTTTGAGAAAAACGGCTGCCACCCATTGCGCACGCTCCTGCTTGCTGGCCAGAAACAAGCCACGGTTCCCGGAGGTGCCTGTGCTCAGGCCCACAGTGATGCCGCGAAGGGTAGGAGAGAAGTTGCGGTCCCGTTCTGCATGGAGGGCAAGATGCATGGCTTCTTCCCGGTCGAGGCCCGCTGTGTTGATGTCGTTAAACTGAGCCATAAACTGCCGCTTATCGATCGGGGGAATTGCGCGCCAGTTCTGGAAAATACCCAGTTGCCGGGCCAGCCAGGGCGATTTCCGGCTCATTTGGCGAATAAACCGCCCGATTTTCCTCTCCTGCCAGGCCTCAAGCTCCATGCGGCTTCGCCAGCGAGGTAGCCACTGATAGCGAAGCAAATAGAACAAAATGAGGAGTTTGAGCGGCATTTTTCAAGACTTGGAACAGGAAAGATAATGGCTTTTTCCTGTGCCGCAAGTTCTTCAGATGAAGCTTTCTTCATGCTTTTTTTTCGCTTACCAGCTGGTACCGATACCCATTCTGGAAAAAAAAAAGAAGGACCGCAGCCCTTCTTTTGTGGATTTCGCAACATGGAAGTGTGCTTAGAGCAGAGCGTCCACGGCGGCCATCACGGCGTCGTAGTCAGGCTCCTGCCCGATTTCAGGAACGAGTTCGGTGTAGCGAATGTGGTTGTGCTGATCCACAACAAACACTGCGCGGGCGCTGAGGCCTGCAAACGGGCCTTCGGCTACTTCGGTGTGGTAGGCTTTGGTGAATTCCCCATGGCGAAAATCGGAAGCTACCGTCACGTTTTTGATGCCTTCCGCCTCGCAGAAGCGATTCATGGCGAAGGGGAGGTCTTTGGAGATAATCAGGCCAACAGCACCTTCGCGTTCACTGAGGGCTTCATTGAACTTGCGGGTTTCACGCTGGCAAACGCCGGTGTCGAGACTTGGCACGGCAATCAGTACCTTTACTTTGTCGCCAAAATCACTCATCCGGGCGTCGGAGAGGTCGGCTTTCACAAAGGTAAAATCTGCGGCTGCGCCCCCTTGCGGCAGTTCGCCAATCAGGGGGAAGGGGGTTCCTTTGAGGGTTACAGAAGCCATAAAGCAGAGATGGTGAAAAAATGAAAGGATAGAAACAGGTTCGGTGGGGCAGGGGAGAAAATCCTGATGCTCTGGATCAGAGGCGAAAGAAATAAAGAGATGACTTTGAAACAACAAAAAACCTGTAAGGTTTCGCCGAGGGGCACGACAAAGAAACCAAACCAGGAATCAACTCTTTCCTTGTGAATCTGCAGGACCAGTTTTTGGAAGTTATCGCGGCCCATCAGCGGATCATCCACAAGGTGTGCCGGCTCTACGCCCACACCGCCGATGATCGGGAGGACCTCTTTCAGGAAGTCCTGCTTCAGTTGTGGCGTTCGTTTGGTTCCTTCAAGGGCGAATCTAAGGTCAGCACCTGGATGTACCGCGTGGCGCTCAACACGGCCATTTCCGGTTTCCGGAAAAGCTCGCGCCGCCCCGCGATGACCGACCTCGAAGGCCAGGCCTATCAGCTGGCCGCCGATGCGCCCAACACCGAAGCTGAGGAAGAGAAACAACTGTTGTACAAGGCCATTTCCCTGCTCTCCGACCTGGAGCGGGCCATCATCATGCTCTACCTCGACGAGCAGAGCTATGAGGAAATCGGCCAGATTATCGGCATTACCCCCAACTACGTAGGGGTAAAGATCAACCGCATCAAAGCCAAGCTCAAAGACCTTCTCCTACCACATATGCGCGAAGCCAGATCATGAAGTTGGAAGATTTCAAAGAACTGTGGGAGGCAGCCACGGCCCCCGACCCCGATTTTAACCGGGAGCAGCTCCGCGCGCTCCTGCGAAATAAGGGACAGGGTACCCTCGGGAAAATTCGCCGGAATATCCTCGCAGAAATCGTCTTTCTGGCGATTTCTGCTGTCGCCGTGCTCGTCTGGTTTGCCTTCAGAAGCCTGCCCGTTCACTGGGGCGAATGGCTGATGTTTATCGCTCTGTTCCCCGGAAATGCTCTCTTGTACTGGTACAAAATCAGGGCATTCATTCAGCGAAGCGATCTTTCCGAAGATCTCGCTCATTCGCTCGAACAATACATCCAGCGATTCGACCGCTACCTCACCACCTACAAAATCACCATGACCTATCTGGTCCCGGTGTTGTCGCTCATCGGAATCATGTATGGGTTCACCCTCGCCCGCGCCGAAGATGGCAAAGGCCTCGACGATGTGCCGCCTGCCATCTGGGCCTTGCTCGGAGCGGTTACCGTGGCCTATACTTTCCTCGCCATGTGGTTTGCCCGCTGGTATGCCAGAAAACTCTATGGCCAGCACATCGATACCCTCCGGGGTTTTCTCGCAGAATTAACAGAAAGCGACCGCCCCTGAATTCTCGTTTGACCACCAATCACCACCAATCTTTTATTCACATGACCCGCTTTTCATTCACGCTTCCCCTGTTGTTGGTTTTGGGCTTTGTGGTGGGATGTAAATCCACCAAAGAAGTAGCTGAGACCCCTCTTGTAACTACTCCTGCCAGCACAAGCTCCTCGCTCCCCACGCCCACCGATGGCAGTTCGCTGCTGTGGGAAATCAGCGGAAACGGCCTTGCCCAGCCAAGTTACTTGTTTGGCACCATCCACATCATTGGCAGCAACGATTTCATTTTCCCGACTTCCTGGGAAGCTGCTTTCGCCCAAACACAGGCGCTTTACCTCGAAATCGATATGTCCAACACCAGAGAGCTCATGAAAATGATGAGCGGAGGGATGATGAAAGACGGCAGAAGCCTCAAGGATCTTGTGACCGAAGAGGAATATGAGCTCGTGAAAACTTTTTTTAAGGACTCTGTTGGCACGCCGCTCGGAATGGTCGACAAAATGCAGCCCATGCTCCTGATGTCGATGTTTTATGGAAAAATGATCGACGGAGACCCCAAATTCTACGAAATGGAGCTCGTGGAGCGGGCCAAAAAGCGCGAGCTCAGCGTGGCTGGCGTGGAAACCGTGGAGGACCAACTGGCGATGATCGCCCAGATTCCAGTGGAAGACCAGGTCGAGATGCTGATGACCTATGTGGAGGACTTCCCGACGGAAAAGGCCCGCCTTCAGGAAATGGTGGACATTTATGTGTCGCAGGACGTGGAGGCTTTGTATGGCTTCATGATGGATTCGCCTGAGATGGACGAAAGCTCCCGGGTCCTGATGCTGGACAACCGCAATGAAAAATGGATTCCTGTGATTCGCGAAGCCGCTGCTGCCAAACCTACCTTCTTTGCCTTCGGCGCTGGGCACCTTCCCGGTGAAAAAGGCGTGATCAACCTCCTGCGCCAGGCTGGCTACACCGTGACGGCGGTGAAGTAGGGGTGAGAAGCCAGAAGTCGGAGGTCAGAAGTCAGAGGTCAGACAAGACCGGCTTCGCCTCCGGTCTCGCTTCTTTCAGCGAAGCGGTTTGACTTCTCGCTTCTCAATCGGCTTCGCCTCCGGTCTCGCTTCTCTCAGCGAAGCGGTCTGACTTCTCGCTTCTCAATCGGCTTCCGCCTCCCCTCCTCAAAACACATACCGGAGCGACAGCGCGGTGTCGTCCCAGATCCCGCCGACGCGGGCAAAAATCAGCACGCCCGGCTTCCAGTCCAGGGCCAGGCTCAGCGGGAAGTTCCGGATCCTGTATTCCAGCCCGAGGATCATGTCCACGCCAAAGGCCACCCTGCCCACGTAGGGGTCGCCGTTGTTGTCGTAGTATTTTCTGGGGTTGCCGGGGAAATAGCGGCCGTCGCTCCACCAGGGGTTGTAGCGGCCGTCTGTCCAGAAAGCGAGGTGCGGACCGATACCGGCATAGGCACTCAGCCCGGCCACGTCAAACGGGCTGGCGTGCTGCTCCCACAAAACAGAGATGTGCATGCCCCGCGGCACGGGAGTCAGAATGGCCTCCACAGCCTTGGTGCTGGTCATGAAATGCTTGACCTGCAGGCCATACCAGCCCCCCAGGCGAAGGCCCGCAGCCGTTTCATAGGGCTGGGCAAAGGCAGTGCCCACAGAGAACAGTAACAGCAGAATTCCCAAACTCAGGTTTTTCATCGCATCAATCTAGTTGCTCCATGGCCACCTGGCCCGGACTTTCGGGTGAAACAGACTCGTTGGGGGGAATCTGGTGTGAAATTATGGTTTTTTTGGGAGCGGGAGATCTTTCGTTTGCCTAAAACACCACCTTCACCTTCACGATCTCCTCGCCCCGGCGGACGGTCACCTCGGTTTGGTCACCGGCTTTGTAGGCCGCCAGAGCTTCCATGTAGCCATACACATCGGCCACGGCTTTGTCGCCGATCCGGATGATCACATCGCCATCCAGCAGCCCCGCCACCTGTGCAGGTCTGCCGTCCAGCACAGCATCAATACGCATGCCTTCGCCGTCGCTCACATAGTCGGGCATCACCCCGAGCGATACTTTGTAGCGGGCGGCCTGCCTGCCTTCCTGCTGGTCCTGGGTCTTCACATAGGCCAGTTCACCCTGGTCGTCGAGTGCTTCGATCAACGCCACCACCCAGTTGGAAATGGTGCGAATGCCCTCAAAATTGATCAGGTGGCTGTCGTCTTCGGGCTTGTGATAGTCCTGGTGCTGCCCGGTGAAGAGGTGCAAAACAGGGATTTCCTTCAGGTAAAAGGAGGTGTGGTCGGAGGGGCCCACGCCCGAGTCAGAGGGCTTGATTTGGAGACCCTGCTGGTTGATTTGCTCAAAGGCAGGCTTCCAGGCGGGGGAGGTTCCGGCGCCGTTTACAGCGAGGATGTTGTCGGCATTGAGGCGGCCCACCATGTCGAGGTTGATCATGTAGTTGAGCTGGTCGAGGCCGAGGGTGGGAGCATCAACGAAATGCTTGGAACCATAGAGGCCGAGTTCTTCGCCGGAAAATGCCAGAAAAAGATAATTGTTGTTCCGGGCGGGGGAGGCGATGAGCTGCGCAGCGATGTCGAGCAGGGCAGCCACACCGCTGGCGTTGTCATCAGCGCCGTTGTGGATGGCGGAGTCGCCGGGGGCGCGGGAGCCAAAAGCGCCATGGCCGAGGTGGTCGTAGTGGGCACCGATCACGATGGTGCGGGCAGCACCGCGGTCGAGGTAGCCGAGCACGTTCCTGCCTGTGCGGGCTTCTCCGGCGGCAGGGTCGGCGTGAGGGTTGGGGTTAAAGCGGAAGTCGAAAGACTGGAACCAGCCCTGGCTGCCTTTGGGCTGCAGCCCGAGGGCCTGGAAGCGGCTGGCGATATATTGGGCAGCCATGGCTTCGCCTTCTTTGCCTGTTTCGCGGCCTTCAAGGTAGTCGCTGGCCAGGTACACCAGGTCCACCCGGATCTGGTGGAGGGAATCCAGCGGCTGGGCCGGGAGGAGCTGGCCGCTCAGAAATGCGAAAATCAGCGGCAGAAAAAGGGTGCGGGCGTTCATAGCTGACGGGCTTAGGGTTTGTGTGCAAATTACCGAAACCGTACTTTGGTTTCCAACTGGAAGGAAATGGGCTTTGCCCGCTGCCCGACAATTCCGCTGCAACCGAATGCGTCCATTTGCCTGCAAAAACGATGAAAAACTACCTGACCCTCTCTGTGCAACTCATCCGGGCTGTGAAGGAAAAGCGCGATACAGCGGCACTGGAGCAGGCCCTGGCTGAAGCCGATGCCGCAGAACTGGCCATGGCCCTGCCCACCGACGAGGACCGGATGGTGTTTTGGATCAATGTGTACAACAGCTATATCCTCCTGCTGCTTCGGGCAGATCCGTCCTTATTTGAACAAAGAAAGGCGTTTTTTACCCAGCCCCGCCTCACAGTTGCAAGGCAGGCTCTGTCTTTCGACGACATAGAGCATGGCCTGCTGCGGCGATCGAAGATCAAGACCAGCCTGGGCTACTGGAACAAACTGTGGGTACCGGCATTTGAGCGGAGGCAGCGGGTGAAGCGGGTGGACTGGCGTTTGCACATGGCGCTTAATTGCGGGGCGAGGTCCTGTCCGCCCATTGAGGTGTTCACGCCGGAGGGCTTGCAGGAGCAGCTCGACCGCAGGGCGAGGGCTTACCTCGTGGCGCACTGCCACTTCGACGGGAAGACCAGGATCCTCACGGTGACGCCTTTGATGAAATTCTATTATGCAGATTTCGGCGGAAAAAAGGGAATCCTCCGCATTTGCAGAGACTTTGGGTTGCTGCCTTCGGGGGTGGTGCCGGGCCTGAAGTTTGCGGAGTATGACTGGTCGATGGAGCTGGAACAATTTGCCAAATGATCTGAAGAAACAAGAGGATATAGCTACCTGAATAATAGCCGTTTGGGCGCTTAATGGCCCTGCCATTTTTTCTGAGGTTCAGGGCGGACCACCACTGCTTGCGGGCATGCGCGCTGGAGAAAAATCCCTTGGATTCCCTGCGCGGGGGTACCAGCCAGCACCCACCCCTCAGAGCTCCTTGTTCATGCGCGTGGAGATTTTGTCCACGATGAACCAGCCTTCATCCGTTTTGATGAGGTTGAAATAATCGACAAAAATCGCCTGTGGAATCTCGATTTCGCACTTCGCTGCGGCGATATTGCCCGTAATGTCGAGCGAAAGGATGCGGCCTTCTGTGCCAGGCTCCTTCGGGTGGGGGCTAAACCGCGACAGGTAGTCGTTGCGGGAAATGTCGCCGAAGCTGTGGTCCCGGAAATACTTGAGGTGGCAGCTGGGGTGCATTGCCCTGCCCACAAGGGCTGAGTCGCCGGTCATCCACCCCTCAAAATAGAAGTCGTGGATGAGCGAATGAATTTGTGCGCTGTCGCTTGTCTGGGCTGACAGATGGCCGAGCCCGAAAAGGCAGGCTAGGAGGAGGAATTTTTGCATCGCTGGAAGTGATAGGCTGAATGAGCAGCTTCGCCTCAAGCTAGCAAATCCGAAGCGGCGGAAATAGCGAAAATGGCGGACAAGCCTGGCGAAAAATCTGCCTGAGAAAAGTACATTGCGCTGCACAACGGACCAGGGGATCAACCGATGTTTTTCACCCTCTGCCCGGCCAATTTTGTTCCAGCTACTTCATCAGAGATCCCCATGAAACCTGCTCCGGATAACCGCAAAAGGCTCTCCTTCCTCGACCGCTACCTCACCCTGTGGATTTTTCTGGCCATGGGGCTGGGGGTTGGAATCGGGTATTTTGTGCCTGATACAGAAGGATTTATCAATCAGTTTCAGGTTGGCACGACCAATGTGCCCATCGCCATCGGCCTGATCCTGATGATGTTTCCGCCCCTGGCAAAGGTAAAGTATGAGGAGTTGCACACCGTTTTCCGAAACAAACGGATTCTGGCCATCTCTTTGGTCCAAAACTGGGTGGTGGGCCCTGTCCTGATGTTTGGCCTGGCAGTCATTTTTCTGCCCGACAAGCCCGAGTACATGACCGGGCTGATCATGATCGGCATCGCCCGCTGCATTGCGATGGTGATTGTGTGGAACGACCTTGCCAAAGGCGACAACGAGTATGCTGCCGGGCTTGTCGCGTTCAACAGCATTTTTCAGGTCCTGTTCTACAGCATTTATGCCTATGTATTCGTGACCTACCTTCCACCCTTGTTTGGCTTGCCTGGCGCTTTGGTGGAAATCAGCATTTGGCAAATCGCAGAAAGTGTCCTGATCTACCTCGGCATTCCCTTTTTTGCAGGCATGCTGGTGCGCTACCTGCTCATCAGGGCCAAAGGAAAAGACTGGTACACAACGGTGTTCATCCCCAAAATCAGCCCCATTACCCTGATTGCCCTGCTGTTCACAATCATGGTCATGTTCAGCCTCAAAGGCGGGCTCATCGTTTCCATTCCGTTTGATGTGGTGAGGATCGCCATCCCGCTCAGCTTTTACTTCGTGATCATGTTCTTTTCCGCATTTTTCATGGGGAAAAGGGCAGGGGCAGATTATGCAAAATCCACTTCTCTGGCCTTCACGGCTGCAGGCAACAATTTTGAGCTTGGCATTGCCGTGGCCATCGCCGTGTTTGGCATCAACTCGGGGGAGGCCTTCGCCTGTGTGGTAGGCCCGCTGATCGAGGTTCCTGTGCTGATCCTGCTGGTAAATGTTGCGCTAAAAATGCAGAACAGGTTCAAGCCTGCTTCGGGCGATGTTTAGGCAGGCTTGAACCATCACAGTTTGGCTACCGCAGTTCTACCCGTGTCATGCTTCGCTGGCGGCCCTGCCGGGCGCTGAGCAGATACATGCCTCTCGCCAGGCTCGCGGGCATAGTCAGGCTGACTGTTTGCCCGGGTTGCACCATTTGCTCCGACGACCAGACTACCTGCCCTGCGGGGTTGCTCAGCTCAAAGTGTGTCTGTCCGGCCCAGCTGCTGCCCAGCTCTACGCTTAGCCCGCCTTCGCTGGGGTTGGGAAATACACGCAGGGTGGCAACTGTCGCCGCCTCCAGCGAGGCAGAAATGATGTTGACCTCACCCGCCACAGTGTCGCTGCCGCAAGGGTTCGACACGATCAGGGTCACTGCATACACACCATTTTCTTCATACAAATGGCCCGGATGCTGCAACGTACTGCTGTTGCCGTCGCCAAAGTCCCAGAACCAGTTCACCGCTCCGATGGAGCTGTCCTGAAAGCCAACCTGTGCCCCGGCCATGCCATAGCTGAAAGCCGCTGTCGGGAAACTGTCGGCAAAGGAAATGGTAAACACCGGCAAAGGCAGTTCGCAACCGTTCTGATCGGTGGCAATGCCTGTGTAAATGCCCGTCCCCAGGCTGTCGGGGTCTTCGGCTGTGCTGCCATGGTTCCAGGCAAAGCTGTAAGGGGCGGTTCCGCCTGACAGCTCCAGGCTGATGCTGCCGTCCGCTGCAATGGGGCAGCTTGCATCGCGGAAGCTTTGGGAAAACAGCTCCAGCGGGGCAGGCTCCGTGAGGGTGGCGTCGAAGGCAGATGAGCAACCTTCGCTGTCGGTAATGGTAACCGAATAATCCCCGGCCGGAAGGGCCTGTGCAAGGTTTCCTGTGGCGCCATGCGCCCAACTGATCTGATAGGGGCCTGCCCCGCCGCTTGCGAGTACCTCCAGCTCTCCTGTGCTGTCGCCATGGCAGGCAGGCAGGGCAGGGTCGAAGGTGGCGGCTAATGGATCGTTTTGTGTGACTGTGACCGGCGCGATGGTGGCCTTGCAGCCATTGATATCGGTTACCTGGCCCTGATAGGTTCCGGCGGCAAGGCCGGTGAGGTCCTGCGTGGTGGCTCCGTGTGCCCAGGCGTAGGTGAATGGCGAGGCCCCGCCCACCATTGTCAGGTCAATGGCTCCGGTGGCCTCTCCGTGGCAGGCCACAGAGGTAACTGCGGCCACCTGCGCCGAGGGCGGCACTGTCATCGACATCCGGATCGTGTCGCGGCTTTCCAGGCCCTGCGCATTCGTCACTTTCACCGTGATCACAGAGTCGATAATCGGAGCACCGGTCGCATTTTGCAGCGTAATGGAGGGCGAAGTTGCCCCTGTGGACCAGAGAATGGAGGCATTGTTGTTGGCTACTCCTACCGACAGCTGGGCACCCGGGCAGAAAAACTGGTTTGTGCCGAGGTTCACAACAGGGGCGTTTCCGATCACGATGTCGTCAAAGGCGAAGCCGTCGAGGTTGCTGGAGCCGTCGGAGGCGAAGGCAATGCGAAACAGCACTTTGGGTTGCCCCACCACAGCCGCAGGCAGGGCAAACTGCGTGGCAACCCAACCGGAGGAGCCTGTACCTCCGATTTTTTGCCCCGACCAACCCACCATTTGCCCGCCAGGCAGGCTGTTGATGCTGTTGTCGTTGTAGCCACTGATGCCCTGGCCGATGTTGCCAATTCGCTGCCAGCTGCTGCCGTCGTCGAGGGAGTATTGCAGCACCGCGCCATCCCAACTGTATTCGCTTTCCCACCACACCTTCATTGCGATGACGGGATTGGTGGTCAGGGTTGACAAATCGAAGCAGGGGCTGGTGACCCAGGAGCTTTCGTTGCCGTTGTGGGGAAGGGTTCGCCCTGTTACCCAGGCATTTACCCCGGAAGCAGCGCCTTTGATGGTGGTTTTGTTGGGATAGCCAAGCTCCCAGGAGGTATTGCTCCCGCCAACAATCCACCCACCCGCTCCATTTTCAAAATTCTCTTCGTAGGGGAAAGTGGCGACATTCACCAAATGCCGCACAGCGCCACGGATGGTGTCATTGCCGTGGTTATTATCACCATTCACCTGGACTACCACCCGGAGTTCGTGCGGGCCGATCTGGCTGAGGTTGGCTTTGGTAGTGAGGGTGTAGGTCATGGTATCGCCGGGGGCAAGGCTGCCTGGAATCGCTTCCGGTGCGGAGAAAGAACCAGCGTCCACCGCCAGTTTGGCTGTCATGCCAGTGGCGGTAAACAAGCCAATATTGCTGAAGCGGATGGTGACCGGCTCATTTCCCAGGCCACACACATCACCCGAAGGCCCTTCGATGGCTATGCCGTGGGTGTCGTAGGGTTCAATTTGGAAAGGGGTAAATGAATAGTAGCTGTTGTCGCTGTTGTTGGATCCTGCGCCAGAGAGGGGCACATTGTGGGCGGCGGGAATGGCAAAGGACGGATGCGCCTGAATGCCTACGGTGCTGGAAACGAGGTTGGCGTTGGTGCTGGAAAAAAGGTCCACTACATAAACCTTGTTGCTGCTTTCTTCGAGGACCACGGCGAGGTAGGCAAAGGAACAGGGCCCCCATTCGTAGGAATGCCAGCGAATCCAAAGCTGGCGGTTGGGGGCATTGCCGAAGAGTTTGGTTTCCACGCGGTCGTTGCTGCCGATGGGCGGAGAGGTGGTGAATTGCTCCCAAAAGCATAGGATTGTGCTGTCGGGTACGGAGCTGCTGGGCAGCAATGCGTTGTTTCCTGGCGGACTGGAGGTGGTCATGTCGAAGGTGATCAGGCCGTTGGCGCTAGCCTTGAAGAAGGAGACCTGTTCGCCGAAAAACTCAAAATTGAACGGGATATTTCCCGGGTTTGACCACTGGTTGCTCAGGAGGCTGCCATCCATGAGGAGGTTCCAGCCAGTGGTGCTGAAATCAGCTTCCTGGTTGAGGTTGCCGGGGTTGCCGGCGCCGGGGTGATAGGCAGGCTGATACGACACCTGCGCGAGCAGGGGCGTCCAGGTGGCCAGGGCCAGCAGGAGCAGAAGGGGCTTCTGGATGGGTGATCGGTCCATGGACTTATTGCAGTTTGTTGGATTGTAAAATTTGTAGATTATTTCTTTAATCGAAACTCAATTCCCCTTCGAGCCTTGCATGGTTCCGGAAAGGTATTCAGGCAGCCAAATGGGCTTTCTTTTTAACAAAAGGGCAAATTCGGGTTGTTTTTTTGGCGTTTTTAGCCAAGATTTCGGGCTATTTTCCGATCTCAACTCCCCGCCCTCATGCAAAGCAAGGAAACCTCAGGCACCATTCTGGTGATTGGCGCGCTGGGCCAGATCGGCAGCGACCTCGTTGTGGAGCTTCGCCGCCGCTATGGCCCGGATCGCGTTATCGCCGCCGACATTCGGCCTCAACCCGCCCATTATCAAGGCCAGTATCTGCAACTGGACGCGCTCGATCTGCCCGCACAGCTCGAAGTTATTCGCGCCCATCACATCACCACCATTTACAACCTTGCCGCCATTCTCTCGGCCCGTGGCGAGCAGGACCCCCTCAACGCCTGGCGCATCAACATGGATGGCTTGCTCGTGACCCTTGAGGCCATGCGCATCACAGGCATCAACCGGCTTTTTTGGCCAAGCTCCATCGCAGTTTTTGGGCCTGGTTCCCCGAAGCTGCATACTCCTCAGGATTCCGTTATGGATCCCAGCACCGTTTATGGCATTTCCAAGCTGGCCGGAGAACGCTGGTGCGCTTACTACCATGAAAAATATGGCGTGGACGTTCGCAGCCTTCGCTACCCCGGACTTATCAGCTACCGGGCCAAGCCGGGCGGCGGCACCACCGATTATGCAGTGGACATTTTCCACCACGCGCTGCGTCAAGACCCCTACACGTGTTTCCTCCGCGAAGACACCCTGCTGCCGATGATGTATATGCCGGATGCCATTCGGGCCACGATCGACCTGATGGAAGCGGACCCTGCAAGCATTCGGGTGCGATCGTCATACAACCTCGCCGGAATGAGCTTCACGCCCGGCGAGATCTTTGCTGAGATCCGTAAGCTGGTGCCTGGGTTGCAAACGAGCTTTGCTCCCGATTTTCGGCAGGCCATTGCAGATAGTTGGCCAGGGTCCATCGACGATAGCGCGGCCCGTACCGACTGGGGCTGGGAACCCAGCTATGACCTGGCAGCCATGGTGGCAGACATGCTTGCCCAACTGGAAGCCAATCAGAGCTTTGTGGTACCTGCCATGGGGCCTGGCAGCAGCAATTGAGACAACTCCGCGACATTGTGCACCAGGTGATCGGGCTGGCTGCTGAGGAGTAATTGTTCAGAATTGAAGCCCCAGGTCACTGCAACAGAGCTGACCCCTGCCTTTCTGGCTGCTGTCATGTCGCGCACCTCATCGCCGATCATCACGAGTGCCTCGGGAGAAAGCCGCGTGTGCTTGAGGATTTTGCGCAGTTTTTTTGCCTTGCCAAACAGCGATGTGGAAGATTCGACGAACTCGAATCCATCCATCTGATGTTTGTCCAGAAAATGCCGGACGTTGGTTTCGTGGTTGGAAGTGAGAATTCCCAGCCGCAGGTTGCGGTCTTTCATCGCCTGAACGAGCGGAAGGATTCCCTCAATCGGTTGCACCTCGTCGATGAGGTGGCGGAAAGCGATGCGGGCTTTTTTGAGGAAACCTGGAAGCTGCAGCCAATTGAGGCCAGACAAATGCAGCAATTCCCGGATACTTTTGTGCTTGAGCTCAGCTGCGAGCGAAGGGCTTAGCTCGGGGAGGGTATATTCCTCGCGGAGGTGGTCAATGATCGACAGGGCAGCAGGGACCGAGTCGGCGAGCGTTCCGTCAAAATCGAATATATAGAGCTGTTTCCCTGTCATGTCGGCGAGGTCACTTGCAGACTTGCGGTTCAATGTCGCGCTTTTTTTGGGCAAAAAACAAGTCGCAGTCCGGGAAGCTCCCGGAACTGCGACGAAACTTGTTTCAAGGTAGCTGTTATTCCGGTTTATCCACCCTATACCAGTACTGTGTACGGCCCAGAACCGAAAAGCCCATGTAGCCACGCACCATCATTTTGTCGTTGCCTTCGAGCTTAAGGTAGCAGTCATACACGCTGCCACTTTTGGGATCGAGGATTTCTCCGTCGTCCCATTCGCTGTCGCTGGCTTCCCACACAAGGTCGGTGAGAATCACCATGCCGAGCACGCGCTTGTTGTAGCGGGAGTCGTCGCTGTCACACTCGCTGCAAACGGGGTCCTGGTCTTCTTCGGGCAGGCGATAGAGCTTGACGACCTTGCCAAAATACTTGTTGCCAGATTTGTAAATCTGGACCACCGACTTCACGCGGCCAGTTTCATCGTCTACGGTTTTCCAGTAGCCAATGCAGGCGTCGGCTTGTGCCAGAGCGGAGGCTGGCAGAAATGCCATCAGCATGAGGGTCATGGCGAGCAGAGTCGCTCGTTGTAGGGGGAAAAAAATGGATTGGGTCATAATGTTGATAGTTGAATGGGAACGTTGGGAAAGAAGACGAGAAAATACAGAAAATATCGGCATGGTAATACTCCCTTTGGAAGGAGACGAATAGAGGAGGTCACTGTACAGGAAAGGTTTAAGTCTAACGTTTAACATGCAACCTTGAATCTGCCCCAGGCATCTGACCCGCAAAAAAAACACTTATGACCACTCGCATTTTCACTTTTGCCTTGTTATTGATCATTACACTCCCTTGCCTGGTCGCGCAGCCGATTGTGCTGGAGAAAGGCTTCAGGTCAAAAACCTTTCGGGAAGGCCGGAACATTACGGTTTGGGTCTGCTACCCTTCCATCTCCGAAGTGGTTGGTGCAGGGCTCGGCCAGCACCTGCAGGTTACTGGTCAATTGCTTCGGTCTACCGCCGACAGTGTTTTGTTGATGGTGTGGCGGGAAGAAGAGGTACAGCCAGTTATCCGGCAGACAGAAACAGGTGCCGGGGTGCAACATTCCATTTCGACGTTTTCAGTTCCGGTTCGGGAGGCTATTCCGCTGGATCAGGTGCAGGCAATCATGCTCAGTCCGCGGCAGAACCAGGTTCGGTTGCACCGCTGGGCGACCCAGGGAGGGAACTTTCTGATCATGCTGGGTGGCGCTACCCTTTTTACCGGAGGGTGGATCAGGAATGAAAGCGTGCAATCAATCACAATGTTAGGGGCCGGGGAGCTGTTGCTTGGATCAGCAATTCGGCTGGCCACAACCCGAAGCATGTACTATCTCTCCCCTGCGATGAAAAAGCATTCTGGCAGGCCGACATGGGTTGTGCGGATGGAGGAGGAGGTTGAGTAGAGGTTGTTTAGGTGCGTTGGCAGGATGGTTAACGCCACTCCGAGATTGCGTTGGCAGGATGGTTAACGCAACTCACTTGCGTTGGTAGAACGATTAACGTAACTCACTTGCGTTGGCAGGAAGGTTAACGCCACTCCGAGATTGCGTTGGCAGGATGGTTAATGCCACTCCGAGATTGCGTTGGCAGGATGGTTAACGCAACTCACTTGCGTTGGCAGGCCGATTAACGTATCTCACTTGCGTTGGCAGGATGGTTAACGTAACTCACTTGCGTTGGCAGGAAGGTTAACGCCACTCCGAGATTGCGTTGGCAGGCCGGTTAACGCAACTCACTTGCGTTGGCAGCACGATTAACGTAACTCACTTGCGTTGGCAGGCCGGTTAACGAAACTCACTTGCGTTGGCAGGCCGATTAACGTAACTCATTTGCGTTGGCAGGATGGTTAATGCACCCAATTACGTTGGCAGGACGGTTCACGAAGGTATTGTTCCTCAATTGCTCTTTCACCCAAAACACGCCCTATCCCATCCATTTTCTCACCATATTCAAAAAATCCTTTCATTTGCGAACTGATGACCTGCTCCAAGTCATTCCGAATGAAACGAACACCACCATTTTCTGCTTCTCAGCCGGGAGATCTCCTTCGGATTAGCGCCCTGGCTGCTGTTTTTTGGGCGCTGGGATTATCGCCGCTAATGGCACAAGTGCTCATCCAGGCAGATAGCACCGCTAAATCAGCCTATCCTGCAGAGCACTCGGCGCTGCAGTTGGCACAAACGCCTACTGCTTCCGACAGCCTCCCGGCCATTACGCCCGACGCAGAGCCACCTCAACCTATCGTTCACCTCGCCCGAACTTATCTCGGCACGCCTTACTGCATGGGAAGCACGGGCCCTGCTTCGTTTGATTGCTCTGGCTTTGTGCGGCACGTGTACCAGGGCCTCGGCCAGGAACTCCCCCGCGACAGCCGGTCGCAGGCTCTGCTTGGGGAGAAAATCAGGCCGGAAGAAGCCCAGCCTGGCGATCTGATCTTTTTTAAGGGTCGGCGAACCACTTCCAACCTCATCGGCCATGTGGGCATCGTCACCAGCGAAGCCGGGAAAGAACTTACCATGATCCATGCCAGCCGCAGGGGGGTGGTAGAAGAAGCCGTGCTCACAATTCCCTATTATCGCCTTCGATTGGTCGAAATTCGCAGAATGTAAGAAAGCGACCTGTTTCCGCGCTTGAATTTTTGCAAAGTGCTTGGTAATTTTAGGTGTTGAACAACGGAGAAAATCTCGCTGCAAACAGCAAATTTGCCTGCTGTCAACGCCGTTTTTTTGACTCACGACATCCTGCATGAGCGTCACCAGCTGTTTTTGAACCTAACAGGAAAGACCATCGGAGATTGCTCAGGGAGATCAAGGGCGGGCCTCACCCTTTTCGAAGGGAGCACCTGCGGGTAGCACGGAGGATTACCGAGATCATTTGGCGTCTCTAATCATGTTTCATAGGGGTTTCATCAACCTCTGATGCTTGTGCAGGTACCTGATACCACCCCGCTGCTACGGTAGCGGGGTGTTTTTTTACAAAAATTTTACGGAAACGCACAAACAAATCCGATTAGTCGTCGTTAGTTGCGTTCGTAACAAAAAAATCCTGGATCCCTCTACCTCCATTCCTCCCTCTTTTGGCAGGCTCATTGGCCTGATTGGCAAAGCTATGGCCAAATCGCTCACTGAGCGCATGCACCAGGCAGGCCACGAGCTTAACATGGAGCACTGGATCGTGCTTGTTCACCTCTGGGAGGAAGACGGCCAGAATCAATCCCGCCTCGGTGAAACCGCTGGCAGGCACAAAACCGCCGTTACCAGAGCCATAGACAACCTCGAAGACATGAACCTGGTCGTGAGGGTGCCTCACCAGCAAGACCGCCGAAACAAGCTCATTTACCTCACCAAATCAGGTAAAGAGTTAAAGCGACAGCTCATCCCCCTTGCCATGGCCACCCACGAAGAAGCCATGAATGGGATCTCCCAGGACGAAATCAAGGCTTGCCAAACCACTCTCCACAAAATCCTCGAAAACGTCAGGAGTCACCTATGAACTTTTTTCTATTAGTTGCTTCTGTAACTGCTACCCTTTTGAAATCCATCACCATATGAGATCGGCCATTGTTTCCTTTATCCTGTTTGCCTTGATCCTCGCCGGGGGGATTGGCATTTCCAGCATGATTTCCTCTCAAAAAGAGGAAGCTCCCCGGCTCCCTTCAATCGAAAACGTAACGCAGGTGTCCTACCGCATTGCCCAGAATAGCAACCTCCCCGCTGTTGTGGAAGTAAACGGCAGGCTGGTGGCCCGCGACCGCGTGGAACTGTATTCGGAGGTGAGTGGCACCTACCGAAGTGGAGGCAAATTGTTCAAAGAAGGTGCCTTCTTTAAGCAGGGAGAGGTGATGTTTAACATGGCTGACCAGGAGTTTCTCATGACCCTGCGCGCCCAGCGCAGCTCGTTCATGAACCAGATCACCCTGATGCTCCCTGACATGAAGAGCGACTACCCGGCGAGCTTTCCCACCTGGAGTGCCTACCTCGACAGCATCCAGCCCGATCAGCGCCTGCCAGAACTGCCCCAGCCCGCTTCCGATCAGGAACGCTATTACCTCAGCGCCAAAAACATCATGAATCTGTACTACTCTATCCGCAGTCAGGAGGCGCGGCTGGCCAAGTATCAGATTTATGCTCCTTTCAGCGGAAAGGTATCGGTTGCCAGCATCACAGAGGGAACTCTCGTGCGGGCAGGTCAGAAACTTGGTGAGTTTTTCAATCCCAGCTCCTACGAAATGGAAGCTTCGGTAAGCCTCCGCGAACTGCCCTACCTCCAGCAGGGTAGTTCCGTGGACCTTCGCTCAGAAGACGTTCCCGGAAAATGGACCGGCAGGGTGCTGCGCGTTTCTGACGTGATTGATGCCCAAACCCAGACAGTGAGGGTCTTCATTGGGGTCAGCGGAGAATCGCTCAAAGAAGGCATGTACCTCCTCGGAACAGCCAACGGAAAGGCTCTAACCGAAGTGGTAGCCATTGACCGTGGGCTCCTGTATGATGATAACAGCGTGTTTGTGGCCATTCCCAGCCAGGAAGGCGATTCCACTGCTGATGGCAAATTCCTCAGGACTGGCACCCTCAAAAAAGTGGTGGTGGAACCCCTGCAGTTTGCCGACGACCGCGTGATGATCAAAGGACTGGCCAACGGCTCCTGGCTGGTGGATCAGGTGATTCCCGGCGCCTATGAAGGCATGACTGTCTCCTTGTTTCAACTCGATTAAGCTCGCCCAACACTTTTTTTAATGAGACAAATCATTACCTACTTTATCAAGTATCCCATCACGGGCAATGTCTTGACAGTAGTTATTCTGTTGATGGGCATGTTCGGCTTAACCAGCCTCAAGAGCACCTTTTTCCCGGAAACAGAATCCAAACTGATCGCCATCAACCTGGTGTATCCCGGTGCCTCGCCTGAGGAAATCGAGGAAGGGGTGGTGAATAAAATTGAAGACAACCTCAAAGGCCTCAGTGGCATCGACCGGGTTTCGTCGGTGTCGCGAGAAAATGCCGGGGTTGTGACGGTGGAAATCAAACGCGGCTATGACATCGACCTGATGCTTCAGGATGTCAAAAATGCTGTGGATCGTATTCCCTCTTTTCCTGTGAGCCTGGAGCCTCCGGTGGTTTTCAAGCAGGAATTCCTCACTGTAGCTCTCAATTTCGCCATCAGCGGCGATGTTGATCTGCCTACCTTAAAACGCTATGGCCGCGAGGTCGAAACGGATTTGCTGGCATTGGACGGCATTTCCAAAGTAGAATTGCGGGGATTTCCAGAGGAAGAAATTGAGATTCGGGTGCGGGAAGACGTCCTCCAGAGCTTTGGCATCACCTTCGATCAGGTGAGCAGAGCCGTGGCTACAGCCAACCTCGAACTCACTGGCGGTACCATTAAAAGCGACAAGGAAGAGGTGCTGATTCGCACCCGATCCAAGGGCTATTATGCCAATTCTCTCGGCGAGATCGTGATCGCAACCAAGGCCGACGGCCGCGATGTGAAACTTCGGGAAGTGGCCGAGGTGCGTGACCAGTTTGCAGATACTCCCAACGGATCCAGCATCAACAAGCAGAGATCGGTCCAGGTAAGCGTGAGCAACACCATCGACGAAGACCTGCTCGACATTGCTGATAAGGTCAACGAATACGTGGGCACCTTCAATGAAAGCCATTCGGATGTGAAGGCAACTGTCGTGAATGATGGCTCAGTGTTGCTTCGTCAACGGATCGACCTGCTCTCAGCCAATGGCCTCATCGGAATGATCCTGGTGGTGCTGCTGCTGGCCATGTTCCTTCAGCTTCGCCTTGCCTTTTGGGTTGCCTTGTCTATCCCCGTGGCATTTGCTGGAATGTTCCTCATTGGGGCCTTGATTGGCCTGCAAATCAACGTATTGTCCCTCTTCGGCATGATTCTCGTAATCGGGATCCTGGTTGATGATGGAATTGTGATTTCAGAAAACATCTTCTCCCACTGGGAGCGTGGCAAAGATCCCACACAGGCAGCCATCGACGGCACGCTGGAAGTTCTTCCTGCCGTAGTGTCTGCTGTGCTGACTACCATTGTGGCATTCTCGCTGTTTTTCTTCCTTGATGGCATCACGGGCGACTTCTTCAAGGATGTGGCGATCGTGGTAATCCTTACCCTTGGTTTCTCCCTTGTGGAAGGTGCACTCATTCTCCCTGCCCACGTGGCCCATTCCAAGGCACTTATCAGGGATGAAAACCGCAAGCCAAATGCTGTGGACAAGATCCAGAACTCGCTCAGCGGAGTGATGGAATTCATGCGGGTGAAACTCTATGAGCCCCAACTGCGGATCATTTTCCGCTTTCCGCCGCTGGGAATTGCCATTCCGGTAGCGCTGCTCATGATTTCATTTTCGCTGATCTCGGGTGGGTTGTTGAAAACAACCATTTTCCCGGTGATCGAGGGCGACTTCGTTACTGCCAACATCAAAATGCCGGCGGGCACTCCCCAGGATGTAACCCAAAAATGGATGGACCATGTGGAGGAAGCGGCCTGGCGCGTCAATGACCGCATGAAGGCCCGCCGTCCCGACGGGCTGGATGTGGTGAAAATCGTAAACCAAACCCAGGCAGGAACCACTTATGAGGGCAATATTTTGATCAACCTGCTCGACAGCGAGACCAGGCAAAACTATCTGCCACAAGCTTCCTCGTTGTCTATCGCAGATTCGATCAAAAAAGAAGCTGGCATGATCCTCGGTGCGGAGGAGGTGAGCTATACCCTCGCCAGTCCTTTTGGAAAGGCAGTCTCGGTAGCCTTGTATTCCAGTAACTTGCAGGAACTGGAGCAGGCAGTGGAAACCCTTAAAGACAGCCTGAACGAATTTTCCGACCTGCGAAACGTCGTAGACAATAACCAGAGTGGTCTCCGGGAGCTAAATATTACCCTCAAAGAAAAAGCTCGCCTGCTGGGGCTTGATTTGCAGACTGTGGTAGCCCAGGTGCGGCAAGGCTTCTTTGGGGCTGAGGTTCAGCGCCTTCAGCGTGGCGAAGACGAGGTGCGAATCTGGGTGCGCTACGACTTGAGTGACAGAGGAACTATCGGTGACCTAGAAGATATGCGCATCCGAACCAGCAGCGGTGCTTCCTATCCTTTGCGGGAAATCGCCAACATCGCCCCAACCCGCGGCGTTATCGCGATCAATCACCTCGATGGCAAACGCGAAATTCGTGTGGAAGCCGATGCCGCCTCTGCCGATGTTTCGACCAACGACGTGCTCGCCGAAATTGAAAACCGGGTGCTGCCACAAGTGCTGGCCATGTATCCCGCCGTCAAGTTTTCGATGGAAGGACAAGTGAGAGACAATGCCAAAACCCAAGCCTCGGTGGGCAAAGTCGGGCCGATTATTCTGCTGGTTCTGGTCGTAATCATCCTGCTCACCTTCGGTTCTCTGAGCCAAACCTTTTCAGTTCTGGCCCTTATCCCCTTCGGACTGATTGGTGTATTGTTTGGCCATTACTTGCTGGGCAAACCATTTAGCTTCATTCTCTCCGGCCTTGGGGTTCTGGCGCTGGTAGGGGTGATGGTGAATGATGCACTGGTGTTGGTGAGCCAGTTTAACATCCTGGTGAAAGAGGGCAAACCATTCAAAGAAGCCCTGTTTGAAGCAGCTTCCTCGCGGTTCCGCCCCATTTTTCTTACCTCCGTAACCACCATCGCGGGCCTTCTTCCGCTGATCTTTGAAAAAAGCCTGCAAGCACAGTTCCTCATCCCGATGGCCATTACAATCGCTTTCGGCCTCTTTGTTTCTACCCTGCTGGTGCTGGTAACTCTACCCTCTATCTTGCTGATGCTCAACTGGTACAAGCGCAAGCTGGTACTTGCCTGGGAAGGGGTGGAGCCAGATCCGATTGAAGTCGAGCCCGCTCTCGAAGGCCGCAAAAGCTACTTCAACCTGTGGATGCTCGCCAGCTTGGCCATCGTTGCCTTCTTCGTGTTTTTGGCTGCCCTGCCTACTCTTTTCAGTTGATGAAAGACAGATTTCTATGAAAAAGTCATCATTTTTCCTTCCCCTTCTGGCTTTCGCAGCCCTGCAAATGAGTTGGAGCGGGCTGGTTGCCCAGGACCAGCTTAGCCTCGAAGAGGCCATCCAGGCGGCTCTTGTGTCCAACTACGGCATTCGCGTCGCACAATATGATGTGCAGGCAAGCGAAAACACTGTATATCGGGGTAATGCAGGTCTCCTTCCCACCCTCGGTGTGCAGGGAGGAGCCAACTACAACAACAACAACGCCCGGGTGGACATCATCGCAGGTACCGACCCCGTTACCGGTGCCCCGATCACCGAAACCCGCGAGGCCAATGGCGTGGAAACTTCCTCCGCCAACCTGGGCCTGAACCTGAACTGGACCGTTTTCAACGGTTTTGCCAACACGCGCCGCTTCGAAATCCTGGCAGCTACTGCCGAGTTGTCGCGGGAACAGCTTCGCAACATTGTGGAGCAGCAAGTGATTCAGGTTGCCAATGCCTACTACCAGCTGGCCCGCCTGTCGCGCACCCAGCGTATCCAGGCACAAACCCTGGAGCGCTCCAAGGAACGGCTCGCCTTTGTGCAGAATCAGGCAGAGTTTGGTGTAGCGAATTCCCTGGCTGTGCTCAACGCCCGTGTCGATGTAAACACCGACTCCGTGAACCTCGCCATTACCCTGCTCAGCCTTGATAATTCCCGCAGGAACCTCAACTTCCTGATGGGAAAAGACCTGGATAACCAGGCTAATATTGACGTGGAGGTGGCCCTCAGCGAATTGCCCTCCCTGGAAGAGTTGGAGAACATGGTGGCAGCCAATAACGTGTCCATTCAAACGGCTGAGCAAAGCCTTCAGCTGAACGAGCTGAGCCTGAGGGTGTCAGAAGCCGCGCGCTACCCGACTCTTAGCTTAAACAGCAGCTACGGGCTCAACTACGCCAACAATGGGCCGTTCAGCTTCGCCCCCAAAATTGTAAGCTATGGCTTTGCCGGGGGTGTTTCGTTGAATGTGCCCATTTACAACGGCAGCCGTCTCACCCGGGGAATCCAGCAGTCGGAAATTACCGTGGCGCAGAGCAACGCCCAGCTCACCCAAGTGCAGCAGCAGGTGCTTCGCGACCTTCGGAATGCCTACTTCAGCTATCAAAACAACCTGCAGATTTACCGCCTGCAGCAGTTGTCCGTAGAAGCAGCCAGGGAGAATTATGCGAGAACCGAAGAACGCTTTCGCCTCGGGCAGAGCACCAGCATTGCTTTTCGTGAGGCGCAGCTCAACCTGCTCCTGGCAGAAAATCGCCTCAACGATCTTCTGTTTGATACCCGCCTGAATGAGCTAACTCTTTTACAGCTCACAGGAAGCCTCCTTCCCCGGGAATAATTTTTTAGGCAGATAAGGCCCCGGGCAATTTGCAACTGCCCGGGGCTTTTTTCTATTGATGATTCGTTCTTTTGATTCCTCTCTCAAGCATTGTTTTATGGCACACACATCACATTTACTCCGCCCGGTCTTTACCCGCCGCCTTGCCCAGAGACTCCACAGCGGCGCGGTCATGAACCTAATAGGGCGGGAAGAAGATGGCATGAGCCGCCTGCTCGACGACCTGATGGGAATGGAAATAGAGGGGCTGAGGATGATTCGGATAGATATGCGCGAGTTTTCCCACTCGGCAATCCGCATCGTGGAGGGCCTCAGTCTGGCCCTGGGGTTTGATGAACCTGCCGAGGATCTCAACGAAATCATGGATGCCCTGCAACTTCACGGCGGTCGCTTTTGCCTGATTCTGCACCATGCCGACCAGATCCGTGATGCTGCAAGTGCCGGGTTCAACGACAGCTTTTGGGCAGCGCTTCAGCGGGTGGCGTTCATTCCCACCCTGTCGCTTGTCCTGGTCACCCGCCAGCCCTGGGAAATTCGCCTGACAAACGTTGATAAATTTCTGGCCCAGGCAGACCTTGACCCCGAGCCGCACAAGCTCCCGCCGCTCAGTTTCAAGCGCTTTGGTGAAGAACTTCAGCGGCGCAGCGGAAGCCGGGAACCCGTTACAGAAGCTGTGGTGAACGTGATATTTTCTCACCGGCAACCGTATCCTTTCCTTGAATATGTTGCCGAGCGGCTCGCTTCCGCAGGAATGAGTCCCGCGCAATTATCTCCTGCCACCCTGGCCCAATGGCAGCAGGCATTCGACATCGCACATGGCCAGGTACCTGCTGAAGAAAAGCCGGCTGCACCCTGGTGGAAGCGCTGGCTTGGCGGTTGGCAGAAAGGTAGCTGAGGAGAAGGTAAAGCGGAAAAGGAAAATACGTACCTTTGCCGGCCATGACGCGCACCCAAGTCAAGCAAATTGCTCTTCGCAGAGACCTCGCCGATCCCCTGCCGGTGATGGAACAATTCTATACGCTCCAGGGCGAAGGCCACTGGGCGGGCACGGCATCCTATTTTATTCGACTGGCGGGCTGCGACGTGGGGTGCTTTTGGTGTGACGTGAAGGAGAGCTGGTCGCCGAATGAGAACCAATATCAACCCTGCGAAGCGTTGGTAGCGGCAGCAAAAGCCAGTGGTGCCAGGCGGGTAGTCATCACAGGCGGAGAGCCCACTATTTACGACCTCAGCATTCTCTGTGACAAGCTTCACCAGGCGGGTCTTCTCGTTCACATCGAAACGGCGGGGCCCTATCCCCTTCGCGGCGATCTCGACTGGGTATGTTTGTCTCCCAAAAAATTTCTGCCGCCGCTCCCGGAAATCTATGCCCGGGTTCATGAGCTAAAAGTGGTCGTTTATAATGAAGACGACCTGCGCTGGGCAGAAACCCACGCTTTGCTCTGCCCGCCGGAAACCCTGCTGTTTGTTCAGCCGGAGTGGAGCCGCCGCGAGCAGCAGGGGCCGCGCCTCGTGGAGTTTGTGAAGCAGCATCCCAACTGGCGCCTCAGCATCCAGACGCATAAATACCTGGATATTCCGTAGGGCCTATTCGCAGCCCGGCTCCACTCCGGAGAGGTCGGGGCTGAGGTAAGGAATGCCGAGATTGAGGCCGCGGAGAATGAGGAGAAGGCCAAAAACGACGGTAAAGCCAGTCAGAATCGGCTGAAAGCCGCGCTTCAGCCTGCGGTGAAGCCAATGCCCGGCCATTGACATCACGAGCATGGCAGGAAAAGTGCCGAGACCAAACAGGGCCATGTAGAGGCTGGCCTCCCACATTCCGCCCACACTGAGCGCACCGGCCAGTGCGAGATAGACAAATCCGCAGGGCAATAATCCATTCAGCAGGCCCACTTGAAAGAGGGAATGCGGCCGCCCGTCTTTCATCCATTTACCGAGTTGCTTACGCAGCCAAAACAGGGCTTTGTCCACAGAAGGAAGGCTCAGCACCCTCGATTCCAATTGAATTTGGGAAAGGGCCAGGAGCACCAGCAGGCTGCCCAGCACAACCGACAAGCCCTGCTGCCAGCCTGCAATGCTGAGCCCGCGGCCAAAAGCGCCCATCAGCAAGCCGAGAAAGCTGTAAGTCACGACCCTGCCGAGGTTGTAGAGCACCCTCCCGGGCAGAATGCGCTGCCAGCCCCGGCCCTGCCCCGGCAAAGCCAGGGCAATAGGTCCGCACATGCCCACGCAGTGCAGGCTGCCGATCAATCCGGCCAGCAATGCCGTCCATAATGCCATGGCTCAGGGGATAAAAAGGGACTCTTCGTGGAAATACCGGACGCCATTCGCCTGCCAGTCCACCTTCACGCTCCAGCGACCGTGGCGAAAGCCTGCAAGAGAAATCTCCTGGCTGCCCCCAGCAGGGCTGGCTGCCACGAGTTGGTCTTCTTTGGCGTTGTCGGGTTTGTAAAAGGTGATGGTGCCCTCAATGGCGGCCTGATCGGAAGGCCATTGTACATGCAGCAGCTTGTTGGTCCAGTCGGGTTCCACCTGCAGCGGATCGGCCAGGTTGTCTGCCATGCGGGCAGCCGTTACCTGCTCATCGAAGCTCAGCTCTTCGGCGTAGTAGTCTTCAGTCACAAGCTGAAAATCCTGGCGCGCCGCGGCAAACACCATAAAAAGCATGAAGGCAACGAAGCTGGTATAAAGAAGGGTAATGCGAAATCCCCAGTTCATAGTGTATAGGTTGAGAGGCGAGAGGTCGGAGGTCAGAAGTGAGAGGTCAGAGGCGGGATCTCTGGGAAGTTGGAGCAGGCCCCGATGCCCGGGACAGGCACCAGGCGAAGCCTTTTCTTAGCTCCAGCGGAGCGGCATGTTACTAGCCGCAGGCTGTCGCGTTTTTTGTTTCATCCGGCGACCTTCTAAGGTCGCCGGTCTGGGAAAGAACAATAATCATGGCGTGCTATTGACATGGCGCCCCGCTGGGGTTGTGCGGCATCGCCGCTCTTTTCTGTCTCCCTCCCCCTGGAAGGAGGAGATGCTGAAAACCCGAAGCAAGTACCTGAACCAGAAGTCCCCGGCATCTGACTTCTGACCTCTCTTACAGTCCCGGCCCCAGAAAACTTGCCTTGGTTTTGTCCAGGAGCTGATCTCCCGACCAAACTTCGATTTCGAGGTCTGTTTTGCGGCCTGTGACCTGATCAGGAGGGATTGCCACGATTACAACAGCCTTGGCCAGGTCGCGGGGCCTCACCGTCATGCTGTTGCCAGCGATGGAGATGGTACCCGGCTGGTCCACCAGGCGGAAGGAAAGCGGATATTCCACGGCTGTTTTGTTGATCACCTCCACCTGATAGATGTTGGTGATTTCACCTTGCTCATTTTTCTGGAAGAGGGTGCCAGGCGTTCTCAGCATCAGGAATTCCACATCGCTGCGGGTAATGAGCAGAAAGGTGAGGATACCAAGGAGGGCAGCCAGCACCACAGAGTAGGCGATGATGCGGGGGGTAACCCGGAAGGGAGTTCCATTGGCCACGCCATTGTAGGACTCGTGGCGGATGAGGCCACGGGGTTTGTCAACCTTGTCCATGATTTCATTGCAGGCATCAATGCAGGCCGTGCAGCTCACGCATTCCATCTGGGTGCCGTGGCGAATGTCGATGCCGGTGGGGCAAACAGCCACACAGGCGTTACAGTCGATGCAATCGCCCTGTTTGTCGGCAGTAGAGGCAATTGCCTGTTCGGCAAATTCAACCGATTCAGCTGCGGGCACTTTTTTCCCTTTTTTCAATTTGCCTCTCGGCTCCCCGCGCAGCCAGTCGTAGGTAACAACCAGCGAATCTTTGCCAAGCAATACGCCCTGCAAGCGGCCATAAGGGCAAACTACCAGGCAGGCCTGCTCGCGGAACCAGGCAAAAACGAAGTAGAAAATACCGGAAAAGGCGAGGGTAAAGGTAAATTTCCCCCAATGCTCGGCAGGGCCTTCGGTTACCATTTTCGACAGCTCCTCCACCCCGACAATGTAGGACATCACGATGTTGGCGATCAGCAGGGAGATGGCGTAGAAGATGAGGAGTTTACCTCCTTTTTTCAGGATTTTCTCCGTATTCCAGTGAGCTTTTGCCAGGCGGCGCTGGGCAGGGGCATCGCCTTCAATCCAGTATTCTATTCGTCGGAACACCATTTCCATGAACACCGTCTGGGGGCAGGTCCACCCGCACCAGATGCGGCCAAAGATCACCGTGAACAACACAATGAAGATGAAGAAGGTGATCATCGCCAGCACAAACAGGTGGAAATCCTGCGGCCAGAAGGTGACCCCGAAGAGGATGAATTTCCGTTCGAGGATGTTGAAGAGGAACATCGGCTGGCCGTTCCAGCGAAGGAACGGGCCGACAAACAGCACAGCAATCACCACATAGGCCACCACCGCTCGCCAGAAGGTATAACTGCCTTTGGGCTTTTTGGCAAAAATCCAGTTGCGTTTTCCCTCCTTATCCACAGTCGCAAAGGAATCGCGGAAGGAATCATCGGCGTAGATCTCTTCGATCAATGCGTCGCGGAGGGGTTGTTTGGGATCGGAGACGGTGGCCATGGGTAGAATCAGTTGTTCAGGGCAATGGAAGCAGTGTCAGTCGCCAGGGTATCCGCGGGAGCAGCATTGGGCGTCCACAGTACTCCTTGAGGCTCTTTTCCACCTTCTGGAGAGGTTCCCTGGAGTTCGCTCAGGATGTAACTGGCCACTTGTTGCATTTCTTTTGGCTTGAGCAAGTCCTGCCAGGGAGTCATTCCTTTTTCAATGACTCCGTATTTGATGGTTTTGAACAAGTCCTTGACGTCACCGCCGTGGATCCAGTACGCATCGGTGAGGTTGGGACCAATGCCGCCGCCGCCGTTGGCAAGGTGGCAGGCCACGCAGTTGGTGGTGTAAATGGCCTTTCCAGCCTGGATGTCGGAAGCGTCGGTGAGCAGGGTAGCAGAGCTTTCATCAACGAGGCTTCCCACCCTTTCCAGGTATTTGGCTTTCAGCACTTCAGCTTCAGCCAGTTCGTTTTCATATTCGCCTTTAGATGACCACTCGCCAAACACATGGAACACGAGCAGATAAACCACCGACCAGGCAATGGTAAAATAGAAGCCATATTTCCACCAGGGCGGCAGGTTGTTGTCCAGCTCCCGGATGCCGTCGTATTCGTGGCCCAGGTCGATGGAGCCCTCTTCTGCGATGGGCACAGCGTTGGTGAGTTTTTTGTTCCACCAATTCCAGCTTAAAGCAGGAGCTGCTTCAGCAGCGGGAGCCGCCAGGCCTTCAGCAGCAGTGTTGGTAGAAGCCTTGAGAGCAGCTTTCTTTTGCCGAACGAGGCTCAGGATGGTAATGACCAGCAGAAGCGACACCAGCGAGATCACAATCATCGTGGCAATCAGCGCCAGGAGCAGGTCTTGCTCGGTTACGCCGCCTTGGGGAGACTGGGCACTGGCCCCTGTGAGGCTGGATACCAGCGCAAACAGCGCCAGGGCTAAGGGATAGCGAAAGAGTTTCATGAGTTCTTGACTTGTCCGTTAAAGGAGAATGGGACGATGGGTTCGGCCGGGACCTGGTCTTCCAGGGGCATGGCAGCCATTCGGCTCACATCCTTTTTGTCGAGGCGAAATACATACACCAGCAGTCCGACAAAAAAGGTGATGAAGATCACGAAGGCGAACACAGGGAAGAGGTCGATATCGGCGATGGAACGAAGAACATCCTTGTACATAGGGCGAAAGGAAAGGGCCCCGGCCGCATTCGGCTAACAGCAGCTTGCTACCGGGGCAGGTTGTGGAGGGTTATTTGGCTTCTTTGAAGACGTCGGTGCCGAGGCGCTGGAGGTAGGCGATCATGGCCACGATCTCACGGTCCTCGAGTTGCTGGAGGCTGGGCTCGCCCAGTTCGGTGGCAATCGAGGCAGCAATTTCCTTGGCCTGGGCCTGCAAATCGGCTACTGCCTGTGCAGAATAGCCTTCTGCATAGGGAACCCCGAGGGTCTGCATCACGCTGATTTTATCCGCAGTAGAACTGGTATTCAATAGGTCGTCTGCCAGCCATGGATAACCAGGCATGATGGAGCCGCTGGAGGTGGAGCGCGGGTCGATCATGTGATTGTAGTGCCAGGAGTTGGATTTTCTCAGTTTGCCATAGCCTTCGCGGGCCAGGTCGGGACCAGTCCGCTTGGATCCCCACTGGAAGGGGTGGTCATAGACAAACTCACCGGCTTTGGAGTATTCGCCATAGCGTTCCGTTTCGGAACGGAAGGGCCTGATCATTTGTGAGTGGCAGGTGTAGCATCCTTCCCGCACATAAATGTCGCGGCCTTCGAGTTCCAGCGGCGTGTATGGCTGCACCGAGGCAATGGTCGGGATATTTTCCTTCACCATGAAGGTGGGAACCATTTCTACCAGCCCTCCGATGAGCACCAGCACGGTGGCCCAGAAAAGCATCTGCAGCGGGCGGCGCTCAATTTTGCGGTGCCAGTGTTCATTGTGTTCGGGCTGGTATGCACGCTGCAGGGCTGGTGCCTCTGCGCTTTCTTCGCGCTGGAAAATTCCGCTTTGCGCGGTTTTGATCAGGTTCCAGATCATCATGATCACCCCAACCAGATAAATGGCACCACCCAGGGCACGAATGCCATACATCGGGATGAGCTGGGTTACGGTGTCGAGGAAGTTGCGATAAACCAACATGCCGTCGGCATCGAATTCTTTCCACATCAGGCTTTGGGTCAGGCCAGCCCAGTACATCGGAATGGTGTACATGATGATGCCCAGGGTGCCGAGCCAGAAGTGCGTGTTGGCCGACTTCATTGAGTAGAGCTTGGTTTTCCACATGCGGGGGAAGAGCCAGTAGAAAATCCCGAAGGTGAGGAAACCGTTCCAGCCGAGGGTGCCTACGTGCACGTGGGCGATGGTCCAGTCGGTGTAGTGGGAAATGGCGTTCACACTCTTGATCGAGAGCATGGGGCCTTCAAAGGTGGACATCCCGTAGGCGGTTACGGCCACAACGAGGAACTTCAGGGCAGGCTCGTTTCGCACGCGGTCCCAGGCACCACGCAGGGTGAGCAGGCCGTTGAGCATCCCCCCCCATGAGGGGGCGATCAGCATGATGGAGAAAACGGTGCCGAGAGACTGGGCCCAGTCAGGCAGTGCTGTGTAGAGCAAGTGGTGAGGACCAGCCCAGATGTAGATAAAAATGAGGGCCCAGAAGTGGATGATCGACAGGCGATAAGAATACACCGGGCGGTTAACGGCCTTGGGGATGAAGTAATACATCAGGCCGAGGTAGGGCGTGGTGAGGAAGAAAGCCACAGCATTGTGGCCATACCACCACTGAACGAGCGCATCCTGAACCCCTGCGAAGACGGTGTAGCTTTTAAGGAAGTTGACCGGGATTTCGAGGTTGTTGACGATGTGCAGCACGGCAACAGTTACCCATGTGGCGATGTAGAACCAGATGGCCACGTAGATATGGCGCTCGCGCCGTTTGACGATGGTCATGATCATGTTCAGGCCAAACACCACCCAAATGAGGGTAATGGCGATGTCAATGGGCCATTCGAGCTCGGCATACTCCTTGCCGGAACTGATGCCAAGCGGAAGCGACACCAGGGCCGCCACAATGATGGTTTGCCAGCCCCAGAAGTGAATCTGGCCAAGCAGGTCGCTGTACATGCGCGTCTTGAGAAGGCGCTGGAGTGAATAGTAAACGCCCATGAAAATGCCGTTTCCGACGAAGGCGAAAATCACAGCATTGGTGTGTAGGGGGCGCAAACGGCCGAAAGACAGCCACGAAATGCCGTCCCACAGGAAAAAGCTGGGATAAACCATCTGCAGGGCCACAATGAGGCCCACGAGCATGCCGGCAAATCCCCAGACAATGGAGGCGATGGCGAAATTCCTGACAAGTACATTGTCGTAGGCGAAACGCTCTAGCGTTTGCACCGGATTTCCCACGCCTTTGGTGATTGTTGGATTGTTGGTCATCGCTTGTCGAGTTCTGAAGGATCGATGTTAGAGGAATCTGGTGAAATGGTGCCGTCGTCGAAGAGCATCCGCACCGACGGGGTATAGGAATCCTCATATTGGCCACTTCGGACCGCCCACAGAAATATTCCGAGGAAGACCAGGGCAACAATGAGGCTGAAGCCAATCAAAAGATAAATCGCGCTCATGGGTAGGGTGATCAGGTGCCTCAAAACTAGAGGATATGAGCAGCCAGCTATATGACCGGTCTCAAAGGGGAGAATGACTTTTGTCACAGCTTCTGTATGCCGAGGGGTGTATAAAACGAAGCCCCCCGCCAGCGAGGCTAGCGGGGGGCGTTGGGAGGAAAAGGCAGGCCTGGTTTCCTGAATTGGCGATGAGGACAAAGATGAGCCATGCCCCCCAGCCAAGCACGGTATTTCCTACATTTTGGCCCTTGGCCCGATTTGCATAGCATTTTAGGTACACAGGACCGTCAAACAGGTCTTTGTTCTCAGATAAACCAACTGTGCCTTTTCCGTTGATCGGCCTTGGCGTGGAAATAGCTGCCTAGACGACAACAAAAGGACCAAACAGCATCCCCGGCAATACGCGCAGGTTTTATTTTTGTCAGATACTTACCAAATATGGTAACATAATTAACTTTGTCTAGTGCCCGTTTCCACTCTGGTCGGCCAGAAATTTCTCTACTTCTTCCCTGCCAGGTATATCTCCCTTTCGGATCCGCTCCACCCAGGCCAATGGGACCTGGAAGGTGGTGGCGAGGTCTTGGTTGGTCGACAAGGAAAAGTAAATGGTACTTCGAAGTGCTGACAGATTCTGGATACTGGCTAAGAGCTTACCCTCCAGCTTGCCTTCCTGCTTACCTTCCTGTTTCCCTTCCTGCTTGCCCTTGGCAACGCCTTCTCCGAAGCCCTCCTCGAAGGCCATCCTTTTCAACTCAGTTTCAACGCGCTCGATGATGCCCATACCTGTTTGCTTTTGTGTCAGGTCAGTGATGTGTTGTTCAAATGTAACAATCATTTTTGATTCGGAAAACGGGAGGTAATGTTTGATAAAGGTGGTCAGCTTCTCAATCGCCTCCCGGTCAAAGCCCTTCTCCAGCAACAACCTGAACCAGGCTGTTTTTAGTTCAAACTGCTCACTGTCAGGTACTTTTCCCGACCTCCTCTGCTTCTTTTTTTGAATCGAATCATACGCCACCAGCAAGGCCAGCGCAATGGGATTGTCGCTTGCCGCCAGCTCCTCCCGCGACTGGTCCAGCAGCTTGTAGGTGCGAAAATCATACCGAATCCCATACTGCCCGCTTTTCCCTTTTTTTCCTTTTTCCCCGTTTTCTCTGCTTTTCAGGGTGAAGGCCTTCGGGTGGTAGGTTTTGTAGGGGTCTGTCAAAATCGCGAGAGCCTCCACGAGCCTGCCGTACCGGTCAAAGATCCGGTAGGCGTAGGAAAACATCCTCAGTTCGAATTCTTTGTCGCGGTAGCTTTGCACCTCCAGATGAATGAGCAGCCACTTTTCCTCGCCATTGAGCAGCCATACTTTCACGAGCTTGTCCACACGCCGCACTTTCCCTTCTCTTTCAGGAAAGAGCTGGTTGAGCTCCTGCTCGAGAAACTCAACGCGCTCATAGTCGATCTCGCCAGCGAGGTCGGGGAAAAAGAAAGCAACAAGTTGCGGAAAGAAATCTTCGATGATGCCTTTCCAGAGAATGTCGGGTGTCAGCATGCCCAAACCTCGCACCGGAGCGGTGCGCAGAAAAACGTAAATTTTGGGGTTTGCTCAGGAATGTAGCTTTGGATCATCGTGCCGGAGAGGCCTCCGCATGCAACGGGCTGGTTCTGCCCTTCAATCCGGAGATTTTTGCTCAAACTCTCCTGGTTGATTTTCCGGAATTTTTCGACTTTCTCTTTCTGGTCTTTCCCCGGTGTTTCCTGGCCCATCTGTTGTTCCCGGTTAACCACACCCATCTCTCCCGCCAGCATCAGCCAGATTTGCCACAGAGGGCTTGCATCATGGGCCCTGCCCTGCGTAAGTTCACCTGGTGCAGCAGAAATAATGAAGACAAGACGATGCAACCAGATCCTTTCTATGCTGATATTTTCAATCAGGCTGTTACTGAGATCAGAACGGCCAGAACATCCATTGCCCGGCAGGTGAATGCAGCGGCGATTGGGGTCTATTGGAACCTTGGCAAACTGCTTTCAGAAAAGAAAATCGAAAAAGGACACGGTGCCGGTGTGGTGAACAGGCTCTCTGTTGACCTCAAGTCGGAGTTTCCCGACATGGGGCTTTCTCCGCGCAACCTGTGGGATATGAAGCGTTTTTATTAGCAATACAAAGATGCTCCTCCAAAACTGCGACAGGCCGTCGCAGTTTTACCGTGGAAGCATAATCTATTGATTCTGAGTAAGTCATTAACACATGAAGCCGCCCTCTTCTACGCCGAAAAGGCCATTTCTCTGGGGTGGTCGCGCGATATTTTGCTCAACTACCTCAAAGCAGACGCCTTTCAGACTGAAAAGAGCCTGCCCAAATCCCATAACTTCCGCGCTACTCTTCCCGAGATCCTTGCCGAACAAGCCAACGACATGCTGAAAAGCAGCTATAACCTGGGCTTTTTAGGCTTAACACAGGCCGTCAGGGAAAAGCAACTGGAACAACGCCTGGTAGAAAAAATCAAGCATTTTGTGCTGGAACTGGGCAAGGGATTTACCTTCATCAGCAACCAGCATCGCCTCGAATTCAATGAGAAGGAGTATTTTGTTGATATCCTGCTTTACCACCGCGGGCTGCGCTGCCTCGTCGCCGTGGAACTTAAAATCGGCACTTTTAAGCCTGAATACATCGGCAAAATGAATTTTTACCTGGGTTTGCTCGACAGGCTCGAAAAAAATCCCGAAGAAAATCCCTCCGTCGGCATCATTCTCTGCGCCGACAAAGACCACCTGGAGGTGGAAATCGCCCTGCAAGACGTCCACAAACCCATTGGGGTTGCCGAATATCAACTCCTCCTGCCGACACAGGAACTGGAATTCCTGCTGATGGAGGAAGTGAAAAACTTCGAAACTGAAAACCTGTCACGAGACGACGACTAAGCTGAAAAGGCTAGCCTGAACAGTGATTGACTGAAAACATGTTTGGCCAGTTTGTAGCTGATACCATTACGTTGCGTCAGCTACTTTTCCCGGCAGCCACACCCATCTCCCTCCCAGCAGCATCAGCCAGATCAGCCACAGGGAACTTCCCGCAAACCCCGCCCAGGAAATGTGCGCCAGGCCCGGAATCACAGTGGCGAATAATTCTCCCTGCCCCAACCCATAAATCCCCGCGCCAATCAACCCAACCCACATCAGCCAGCCCGGAATTAACCCTTGTTTCCAGAGCCCCCAGGCCATGCCGATGGTCCAGACCACAGTGAAGAATTGCCCCACAAATTCGCCCAGCAACACCCCGCCCGCCTGGTGCTGCACTTCGAAGGCGATCCTCAGGGCCTGTTCCGTGGCAGGGTCGCCAGCAGGAAGATGCCGGGCCAGCACCGGCACCACAAACACCCAGCGAAGCAGTCCCGCCATTTGCGCCACCATCGAAATCACCCCGAAGGTGGTGAGCCAGCGGGCCGGAGCCCATTTACCTTCTAGCTTTTTTCCCAGCATCACATAGGCCACCAGCAGCGGCAGGCCCAGCACGGCAAAAGCCAGCCATGTCATGATCAAGGGCACACCACCCGCTTGAAATTTGCTCAAAATCACAAGCGGGTCTTCCCGCAGGATCTGGGGATACTCAAAATGTATGCTCAGCAAAATGTAGGGAATAAGCACTCCCCAGGCTCCAGCCATCAGCAACCAGCCTGTTAGCCTGAATCCTTTCTGCTCCGAATCGTGCAAAGTCATAAACATCGCGGGGTGGAGGTGCTACAAGTTGAATGAATAGCTCAGGCCAGGGGTAGGATTGAGCTTGGCTGGCTGGTTGGGAGCCAGCAGCACAATTGCCCCGATTCTCAGTTGCAGGCCCCGCCAGATCATCCAGCGAAAGCCCGTTTCCAGACCAAGGGCATTGGTTCCCTCATAGTCTCGCGTGAGGCCACGCAGGTAAGAAGCTCCCACATAAAAGGACGAAGGAACCTCGCGCTTGCCAACCGGCAGCAGCCACCAGGTGAGGCCCGTTTTGACGAATTGGGTGGTTACCCCCGACTCAAAATTCGTCAGGTACCAGCCTGCATGTGCCGATACCAGGCCATGGCGGTATTCGAGGCCAATGGAAGGGTTCCGAAATCCGTTGACGGAGAGTTCTCTGGTTTGCCGAAGGCCCTGAGCCTGAAGGATATTCAAGCCAAAAATGAGGAGCAGGAGAAGGAAGCTTTGTTTGTTCATTGTCGAATGATTAAAATCCGACACAAAGCTCAGGCCCGGGGGCGGGTTGTCTGCAAGACATTTGTCCAGAAAACCAGGGGCTACAAATTTTCTTACGGATCCGGCTCAGGTGGCGGGGGGTGATGCCGATAATGGGAAGCAGGTTCTACGTTGCGGGTGATGGAGGAGACCAAGGCAATGTGTATGGGGATTTTCGAGCGATTTTTAACCGGAAGATGTCGGATGCCAGAATTATCTCCTATTTTGCAAGTAACGACTTAAACCCTCTTGAAGATGCATAGAGGGCAGATGAGGTGACATTACCGGCTCACAATGGTGGTAGTATCGGAGTTGGTATCGGAGCTTCAGCACTGACCTTCAATAGTTTAGAGGATTTGGTGGCATTTGGTAACGGGGCTGGTAACGGAGCTGGTAACGGAGCTGGCCGGTTGGCAAATGAGGTTATAGGGGAAACCCTTCATGACCGCACTCCGGAAATGCTAACGCTTTTACTGAACCCGCTCAGTCGCAGTGATTTGTTCGATGCAATGGACCTGACGAATCAGAGTAGAAACCGGGCCAAATTTCTTGACCCCTTGTTATCAGTCGGTTGGGTAGCAATGGAATTCCCGAATGAGCTTACCCATCCCGGACAAACCTATTACACAACAGCGTCCGGAAAGCGCATTTTAAACCTGATCAATCATTCATGAAACTCCCATTCAAAACACAAGCCTTTCTGGTTCGGGTGTGTTCAGCCAACTGTGTCAGGGTTTTGACGAGTGGACCCAAGCCGCTCACCCAAAAAAACAGCCAGTGCATCAGACATTTGTCCAGAAAACCAGGGGCTACAGAATTTTCTTGCGGATCCGGCTCAGGTGGCGGGGGGTGATCCCGATGATAGAGGCTAATTCCTGGAGAGGCAGGTGCTGAAACAGCTCGGGTGAGGATTGCAGATAGTGCAAATATCGCTGCTCCGGGGTCCAGAGAATGCTTTGCAGACGGCTTTCGTCGATGCAGCAAATTTGATGCTCCAGCAAGTGGACATACAAGTGCTGAATTTCGGGAAACCGGCTCCGGAGCTGGTCAAATGGCTCTTTCGGCAGCAGCCAAACATTCGAATCAACCAGTGCCCGGATGCTTTCCTCCGCCGCCACCCCCAGGAAATAGCTGCGAAGCGAAGCCAGCCATTGCCCGGCACCCACCGAATAGGTCGTTCGCTCCTCGCCGTCCTGGGTCACCACATACTGAAAATAGCCTGCTTCCACCCAGGCAAGCTCCTGGTTTCGCCCGCCAGCGCGCACGAAAAACTCCCCTCTGCTGATCGTTTTCGGGAAGCAAGCAGCCGCCAGTTCGCCAGCGGCAGCTTCCGAAAGGCCCATGGCCTGGAAAGTGGTTTCCATTCTGCGGGTTTTGTGAGAATGCTGTGTTTACCAGTTTTCAGCAAATGGGGCGACCTTTCATGTGGCCGCCCCATTCTGTGAAATTGGATGCTTATCGGGCTTTGAGCCTATTCATCTTCGCCCCGCAGAGCCTCAAAGGTGCCGCGCATCCGGATTCCGGTGAGCGGGGTGGAAACCTGGGTGGAGGTGTTGAATGTTTCCCCGTCCATGATGATGTCAAAGCTGCCGGAGATTTTGCCCCCCACCTGCTCGTAGCGATCGATCACCAAGGTGCCGGATTGGGCCTCATTCAGAAACACCCATTCGTTGGTGCTGGTGCTGTCGGTTTGCTGGAACACAACGGTGATGTTGCCCCCGGGACTGAGCGGGAAGCTGCCAGGTTGATTGCCCGGGATAGTGTTGAATGCCAGCACAGCAGTACCTGCCGTTGCGACGATGCTAAGGTCCGTCGTCTGATCTGTTGTATTGTAGATCCCCGTCGAGGTGGAGAAGCCAAAGAAAACGACCGGAGCCAGGGTGTAGCGCTGGTTGGTAAACGGCCCGCCATCCAGAATCACAACTGTGGGGGTGAGCACAACGCCGTCACAAAGGGTCAGATCAACTTCTTCGGAAGTGGAAACGGGACCTGTTTCAACAGTCGCGGAGGCCACATTGCCCTGATAATCCCAGGCAATGACGGTCACATTCTGCGAAGGCCCGGCTGGCACGTCGAACGTAGCTTCTGAGGCCCAATAGTCGATGGCTCCGGTTGATCCCACGACCTGCACATACACAGGGAAGAGGAGGGTGCCGGTGCAGCTGGAGAGGTTCACCCGAATGTAGGCGGGGCAGGTAGCCTCGATGGTGCCCACATTGAGAGACTGGCCTTCTGACACGTTGGGGACGCCCACGGGGTCAAAATCCACGATATTGCTGCCTGGCAGGATCACGAAGTCGGTGCTGGCAGGAACGCGGCGGCTAAAGTAGCCATCTGCATCTGTGTTCACGGTTCCCTGCCCGATTTTGAGTGGCAGGTTGGCCACGGGGTTGCCGTTGCAATCCACAACGCGGCCCGTGACGGTGCCGGTGCCTTCCGGCACATCGCAGTTCCAGTCGGTGAAGTGGGTAACGGTGCCCACATATTCGTTGCCTTGCAGGGTTGCCTGCCCCTCTTCCATCCAGATGCCGGTTTCTTCGTCGAGGTACCAGAGCGGAATGGTGGTGGGTGCGTCGCCCTGCATGGAAGCAGGCACCGGCACGCGAATGGTGGCGGAGGAGCCGCTGCCGAGCTGGAGTTCGTTGCCAGATGCGTCTTGTAATTCTACCCGCAGGATGCCGTAGGAATAGAGCGAAGCCTCGGTGCCATCTGTGCGCTCGGCCTGGAGGTCGCCGCCTGCCACGAGGGTGGCAAAATCGGGATCAGTGGGGTCGAGGTGGGCGAGGGCCACTTCCACAGTACCGCTGTAGGCCGAGCCGTCGGCGCGGGTCACAGCATTGGCGGGAATGTCCACTCCGGCCCCGTTGCTCAGTTCGGATTTCCCGCCCGTGGAGACGTCAAACGTGCTGACGATTTCTTTCTCCATGAGCGCAATTTTCACGGTGAGGTCGTTGGCATCGCCGGGAACCATGCCCACAGCGCCGTTGTAGTACCCTTCCCTGCTGGCCGTAACGACGGTGCGGGCTTCGGGTGCCTCAACCTGCTCAAGCTCAAAGAGGCCCTGTTGGTCGGTGATTGTCGTTTTACCGTGAGCATTCACGGTAACACCCGGCAGAGGCCTGCCGGTTTCATCGGTCACTACCCCCTGGATGTTTCGGTCGGTGGCAGGAACAATCGGGTCCTGTTTACAGGCGGTGAACATGGCCAGCAGAGCCAGCAGGCTCCAGCGGGCAGCGGAAAGTTTTAGGTGCGGCATAAATAGGATTGGCTGGTTAGCTCAGACCTTGTAAATATACAGGTTGCGGGAATAAGTTGTGCTGAGAAAACGCAGGACCTGGGGCAATGCAGGGCGTGCGGAGGAGGTTGTTGGGCTTGTTGGAAGGCAGAGGCGTCAGGCAAGGTTGCCCGAACCCGGGAAAACAGGCCACTGGCTATTTGTGCAGAAATTTTTGGCGGTTTGGGCGGGGGAGGAGTGACTCAGGCTATTGATAGATTTTTCATGGTCTGATCGCCAGGAGAGGCAGCATCTGTAGTAAGATTGGCGCATGGAGTAAAACAGGATGGAACCATAACTGGTTAACAAAGAAATCCAGACTACGGTTCATTTGGATGAGGGAAAGAATTCTTCTCCACTTGATTGTGCCACCAAATTCTGTTCGGATCTATTTCCGGAACATGTTGCATCATCATCTTATAAACAACTAGGCAGGCCTGAGGAATTTGAGACTGGTTGTATGGCACTACGATGTGGTCGGTAAAGTGAGCAACATTTTTGTTTCCTGTTTTGATCAATTGGATGAGGATTTCCTTGTTGTCCTTCACCAGGCTCTCTCCAACTTCAAAGTAGTCTCGATTTGGAAAGAGGGATTTGACATCGACATCGTCAATGCTGCGGGGTCTCTTGTCGTTACTCAGATCATCCGACTTTTGGATCCATTTAATTCCCAAAAACTCCAGCAGCTTCCGTCCAATGATAGAGGAAAGTTCAAAAGCTGCACCATTAGCAAGTCCGTCTTGATAAGCATCTTTGAATGGATGGTTGGTCGAGATCCGATGTTCCATCAGTGCCTGTGCTAGCATCATGTTGATTCGATAAGGCAGATGCCAGGTCAGGTATTCTTGCCTATCTGAGTCTGAAATTTTTGCCATAGAAGCCGGTAATTTCATTCGTCAACTTATAGATGTTCATCTGAGCCGCCATGCTGATCAGCGTGTAAGGTAACCATTGGTTTTGGAACAAAATCGAATATTCTCAAATCCCCCTCCCAACTTTTCCCCATCCTGGGTTGTTTCCTCCCGTAAAATCAGGTATTTTTCGAAATTCAACCCTTATTGCCATGCGCCGAATTCTTCGCCCCTTGTTCGCGCTGGTGATCCTCCTCATGGGCAGCACCTGGATGCTGGCCCAGGATCCACCTGCCGTCTCCCGCGCCCTCCAGCGCAACCCCAAGCTCCAGGCACAGCAAAAGCGCCTCGACCTCGGCCAGCAGGCTGAAGCCGCCCTCCTCAAGCCCTACGAGGCCCGCAGCCCGCTCATCAAGCGGGGCCCCAAAGGCTCCCGGCCCGCACGGCCCGTTTCCGTACCCCTCGAAAAAGATCCCGAAATCCTCTACCTCGACTTCCGCGCCGGCAAAGCCTCCACCCGCGAGCGCAATCCGCAGGAAACCAACGAGTAACCCGCCCGCGCCGTCTGATGCTGTGAAGGAGGGCAAATCCACCCTTTCCACATATACTTGCACGTCTTCCCCGACGGAAGTCCAAATCCTGATGTCGTTGTATGAAAAGCTGGTTGGTTCTCCTTGGAATGGTCGCGATCTGTGTGGCTGGCTGCAAAGCCGATTTTTGTGAGACTGTTGTGTGTGAAAACGGCGGATCCTGCCAGGGCGGCTTCTGCAACTGCCCGGATGGTTTCACCGGGGCACGCTGCGAGATTCCACTCGATCCCTGTCTGCAATCTCCTTGTTCGGCACCCGGCACCGACACCTGCCTGGTTTCAACGGTCACAGGCGAGGCCCGCTGCCTCTGCGCCACTGGTTATGAAGGCGAGCGCTGCGCCGACCGCTGGGAAGCCAAATTCGCCGGAAACTACAACGCTGCCGAAGATTGCGGCAGCCTCGTGGGCAACTTTCCGATGGCCGTTCAGGCTGGGCCCGACCCCGGCCAGGTCACCCTCGTCAATTTTGCCAACCAGCAACCGGGCAGCATCCCAGCAAAAGTTGTCGGCAACCTCGTGAACAGCAAGGTATTCCAGATTTACACCCAGTACATGGCCTTCGGCCAGGTGAGCGGGCAGGGCAGCTTCCGCCTCGACGGCGCAATTGAATTCAGCTACCAGCTCATCCACAACGGCGACACCAGCGAGTGTGTTACCCTGCTGATCAGGCAGTGAGAGAAGGGCCGGGGCTAATCGGCGGCTGCCAGATAATCGCGGATTTCGGCGTGGAGGGCTGAGGTGATCGGGTAGCGCCAGATGGCGAGCCAGGCCAGGGCCATCATGCCCATGGGCAACCAGGAAATCCCCGCCCGGATCCAGCCCGGCGAGATGGCGCCCCCGGTTGCCTGTATTCCCGCCCAGGCTACGAGGCCCCCGGCGAGGGCCGAGCCGATTCCGAGGCCCAGTTTGAAAAAGAAGCCATACACGCCATACACGAGGCCGGGGGCGCTCATGCCGGTTTTCCACTGGCCAAATTCCACGGTGTCGGGGAGCATGGCCCAACTGGTGTAGGCAGCTGCCCCATTGCCAATGCCCTGGATGGCGAGGGCCAGGTACAGCAAGGCGGGATCTGCATGGGCGGGAAGGAGCCCGAGGAGCAGGAAGCCCAGGAAATACCCGGCAGAGCCGAAGAGGAAAACCTTCTTTTTGCCGATGCGGCCCGAGGCCCAGGTCCAGGCGGGCACTGCCAGGCCTGTGATGGCCATGAGGGTGAGCACCAGCGGCACAGTGAGGGTTTCCCGCTGGAAAAGGTATTTGGCGGCGTAGGGCAAACTGGCAGCATAGAGGGCATAGGCGGCGAAGGTGGTGCCGAATGCCATACAGAGCCACCAGAAAGGAGTATTGCGCTGCAAATAGCTCCATGCCTGCCGGGGCCGGGGCTTTTCCTCCGGCTGAATCCGCAGGCGCTCCCTCACGCCGAAAAACGTCGGCATGCTGAACAGCCATACCAGCAAGCCAAACAAGGCCGCAGCGAGGGCATAGCCTGTTGCTCCTCCGCCAAAAGCCCTCACCACCGGCAGGAAAGCCGTTGCCCCCAGGAGCCCGCCTGCCATGGCAAAGGTCATGCGGTAGCCGGTGAGGATGCCCCTTTCTTCGTAGCTGGATGTCATCACGGCGGTGAGGGAGCCGTAGGGGATGTTAAAAAGGGTGAATACCATTCCGTAGAACAGGTAGGTCAGGGCGACATAGCCTTCGCGAAACGCTGGGGAGCCCTCCGGAATGGCGAAGAGCAGGTACAGGGAGAGGCCGATGAGCGGCGCGCCCCAGAGCAGGTAAGGCCTGTAGCTGCCCCAGCGGGTGCTGGTTCTTGCAGCCAGGTAGCCCATGATGGGGTCGTTGATGCCATCCCAGATGCGGGCAAGGAGGAAAAGGCTCCCGGCAAATACAGAGGAAATCCCCGCTTCTTCGGTGAGAAAAAAAAGCAGGTGAAACACCGTGATCTGGAACAGGATGTTTTGTCCGACATCGCCGAGTCCGTAGGCGAGGCGACTCCTGACAGAAAGGGGGGCATGGGTCATAAGGAGGGAATTCGGTACAGAAAGGTAGCCAATAATCCTCCTCGTTGTGCGGGGAAATCTGATGGTTTGAACCGTTGCAAATGGTTATTTGGGTTATCCGGCTTGTTTCATCTGTTTGCAAATGCGTATATTCACCTAAAAGACAACCTATGCAAGCAATTACGATAGAAGGCCATTGGGGAGAATCCCTGCTTCGTCAGGCGCATCTGAAGCGTTTTTTAGGTAAGCGGGTGATTGTGACTGTAATAGAGCTGGAGGAAGCTCCCGAATCCCCCAAAAGGGAGTGGAGCCTGCTTGGTAGCGTTCATCTCGGCGGACAAATGGATGAAATAAATATTCGGGACTTTGCCCATGACCATGAATAAGGTGGTACTGGATACCAACGTCCTGGTTTACAGCCTGGATGCCCAATCCAATTTTCACGCATCAGCTGTTGCGGTTTTAAAAGACCCTTCGTTTGAACTGCTGGTTCCGACAAAGGTGATTTCTGAATTCTTTGCAGTTTGTTCAAAGTTAAATGTCTCATTTGCAAACGCGATGAGCTTTTACCGCGAGATTCAAAGAAATGCGTCCTTTTTATATCCAAGTGCTACGAGCATAGGTTATTTTGAGGAACTCCTGCAACTGTACCAACCGCGCGGCAACCGAATTTTCGACATGGAAATAGTTTCGGTGGCAATGGCCAATGGGGTAGATGTCATCGTTACTGCTAATGTGAACGATTTCTTGGGCATAGCTGGAATCGGGCTTTTGCCACTTACCAAAGAAATCAGATAGTAACACCGGACGGTTTATTTCGGTCCGTATTGAAAATGACCAGGCGGTCATTGAATCGCAGATTTCCTCCCACAGATTGTCACAGGGAAGAACTGCTGTCTTCCTCTGCACCAATCCGTGGGGCTTTGCGGGAAAGTCCTGCTCTTCGGCAAACCGGGTTAAGGCTTCATCACGCTCACGGCTGCGCCGCCGCCAGGGGCCAGGGCGAGGGTCAGCTTGTCGCCTTTGCGCACCTCGCGGGTTTCCACGCGAAGATCTGTGAGGTTGCTGCGGTAGCCGGCGGCGGGGCCGTCGAGGTAGAGCTTCGCTTCAAATACCTGCCCGTCAGGCAGAAAGTCGAATGTCACGTCCACCATCCGGGCATCCTCGTCTGTCACGGCTCCGAGAAACCAGTTGCCGCTGCTTCGCTCTTCGCGGGCGATCACAACAAATTCGCCGATTTCGCCATCCAGCACCTGCGTTTGCTCCCAATCCACGCCGACATCCCGCACAAACTGCATTCCGGGATGGTCGCCGATGTGCTCGGGAAGGTCGGCGATCATTTGCACAGGACTGTAAATCACCACGTAGAGGGCCAGCTCGTGGCCCAGGGTCGTGTTCAGCTCATTGTCGCGATAGGGCCGCAGGTCGCGTTTGAACACGCCGGGGGTGTAGTCAATCGGGCCCGACAACATCCGGGTGAAAGGAACAATGGTAAGGTGGTCGGTGGGGTTCCCTTTTTCGATGGACCAGGTATTAAACTCCTGACCACGAAGGCCTTCTCTCGCAATGATATTGGGCCAGGTGCGGCGCAGACCGGTGGCGGCAATGGGTTCGTGGGCATTCACTGCAACCTGGTATTTGGCTCCTGCCAGCTCGGCACGGTGGTAGTGCTGCACCATCCATTGGCTGTGGTGGTGCTCGCCTTTCGGGATAATGGGTCCTACATACCCTGTTTTCACGGCGTGAATGCCCAGTTTCTGCATGAACTGGTAGGCCGTATCCATCTGCTGGTCATAGGTGCGCGGCGCGGCAGAGGTTTCATGGTGCATGATGAGTTGTACCCCCTTTTCCTTTCCGTAGCGGATCACTTCCTCAATGTCATAGTCAGGGTAAGGGGTCACGAAGTCAAACACCCCTTCGCGGTCTTCAAACCCGATCCAGTGCTCCCAGCCGGTGTTCCATCCTTCCACAAGCAGTCCTTCAATCCCATTTGCCGAAGCATAATCGATCATGCGTTTGGCTTCTTCGGTGGTGGCGCCGTGCTTGCCGGAGGCGTAGTCCCAGGAGTTTTTTCCCAAGTGCATGTGCCACCAGATTCCCATGTACTTCATCGGTTTGAAGTAGGAGGAGATGTCGCCGAGCTGGTTGGGCTCATTGAGGTTGAGGGTAAGGTTGGATTCGATGAGGTCACCTGCGCGGTCTGCGATGTGCACGCTGCGCCATGGCGAGGTAAAGGGCAGGGCCACCCTGGCTTTGATGTCGCCGATGCCACCCACGAGCTCGCTTTCCATTTTCAGGGCTGCGGTGTCGATTTTCAGGGTAATGCCTGCATAATCGATCAGGGCGGCTTCGTGGAAACTGAGGTACACCCCCTCGTCGGTTTTCATGGTAACGGGCGTGTTCACTGCATTTTCCGGGATGTAGGAGGCAATGAGGTTGGGGTGGTTAACCTTGCTCAGGGCATTGATGGCTGAAAAGCGGGTTTCGTTGTAAAGATGCTCATACGAGTCCCAGTCGCCGGGAATCCACCACACCATGGGGTCGGAGGTGAGGACAAACTGGCTGTGCTCATCCATGATCACGATGGAATCCTGGCCTGGCAGGCGGTATCGGAAAGCGAAGCCATCGTCAAACAGGCGGAATTCCACCGTCATGCTGCGGGGGTTCTCCCCAGCCTCGGTGAAGGTGCTGCTGAGCTGGTGATAGTGGTTCTTCACTTCGCGCTGCTCTCCCCAGGGGAGTTCCCAGGTTTCGCTGAAGCTGCTGGTGTCGCTGGCGCTGAGGCTCATGTTTTCGCCGAGATAGGGCTTGTCCTGGATAGAAAAGCCCAGGGTGGCGGTGTCGAGCAGGGTTTTGCCGTCGCGCCTGAGGAGGTAGGCTGGCTGGCCGCGCCCCACGGTGAACACCTCGACGGTGAGTCTGCCGTTGGGAGAACTGACGGAGTCGGGAAGCGAAGGCTCAGATTCGCAGGCCAGCGTGAGGCCCAGCAGGCCGAGCAGCCAGATGGGGAAAGCAGGGAAGTTTGCCATGGGAGCAGAAGTTGAAGGTCGTCCTTTAGTCTAAAGCTACACCGCCGGATCGAAATGTTTGTTATCTGGCTTTGTGTGGAGATCGAAAAGGATTTCGGTCGGAAGAGAGAGGTCAGAAGTCGGAAGTCGGAGGTCAGAGGTCAGAAGTCAGACAAGACCGGCTTCGCCTCTAGTCTCGCCTCTCGCAGCGAAGTCTTAAGGGGCAGTGCTCAGCCCTCCCGCCTGACATCAAGCAACAACCTGCTATTCCGACCAAATAGTTAACTTCCGCCGTATAGATTAGCCTTTCGAATCCACCAATCATCCATCCGGTTTTCATCATGGAATTCAAAGGGAATACACATGAATACCTTCGCCTGGAGCAAATTACTTCAGACAATTGTTCTATCGTAAAAGAAACAGTGGGGAGCAGCCTGACCCTGATCTGGATGACAGCCGATGGCAATCGCCTCAAGATTGACGGCAAGGAATGTGTATTTCAGAAAAATGAAGTTCTCTGCCTGACCGAATTTCACCGTACGGAAGTACAGGAGGTTACCTCCATGCGCATGGTGCGTTTCAACCGGTCTTTCTTTTGCATCATTGACCATGACTCGGAAGTGGGATGCAAAGGGATTCTATTTTTCGGTGCTTCGCAATTGCCGGTTTTTCGGATTCCGGACGACGAGCTGGAAAAATTCGACATTCTGTGGAAGATGTTCTTAATTGAAATGCAGTCGAAAGACGATCTTCAAATTGAAATGCTGCAAATGATGCTCAAGCGACTGCTGATACTTTGCACGCGACTCTACAAAGAACAGCGCCAGCTTGCGCCTTTGGCAAAAAATAACCTGGAGCTGGTGCGTGAGTTTAATTTTTTGGTTGAGTCTCATTTTAAAACCAGGCACACAGTTGCCGACTACGCCGAACTCCTCCACCGTTCACCCAAAACCCTTTCCAACCTGTTCGCACAGGTGAGTTCTAAAACGCCGCTGCAAATCATTAATGAGCGAAAAATGCTCGAAGCGCGCAGGCTGCTGCGCTACTCAGACCAGGCCATTAGCGAGATTGCCTATGCGATCGGTTATGAGGATGTGCAGACCTTTTCCCGCTTCTTTAAGTCGCAGGAGGGTGTGTCACCGAGCGCCTTCCGGGAACAACATTGATGTCGGGAAGAATTGCCAAGCCTTCGGGAATCCCTGCCTACCCATTCGCTCATGCCTGCCACCATCTTTGGGTCATCAATTGTATCACAGTTTTAACATTCAAAAACATGACCCAGTTTAATGTTCCGACCCGTGAGGAGGTAAGTGCAAACAACCAAACCAACTTCGACAACCTGCAAAAAGGCCTCGGGTTTGTGCCCAATCTCTACGCCAGTTTTGCCCACAGTGAGACAGCCCTCGGCGATTACCTTGCCCTCCAAAATCGCAAAAGCAGCCTTCGGGCCAAAGAACGGGAAGTGATCAACCTCGTGGTGAGCCAGGTGAACGGCTGCCGTTATTGCCAAAGCGCCCACACTGTTTTGGGGAGAATGAACGGCTTCACTGATGAGCAAATCCTGGAAATCCGCGGTGGTAATGCCAGCTTCGACCCCAAACTTGATGCGCTCGTGAAATTTGTCCAGGAAACAACCATCAACCGGGGCAAGCCCTCTGCTGAGGTGGTGGATAACTTGTTCACAGCGGGCTACAACAAAGGCAATGTCGTGGATATTCTCATGGTCATTGGCGACAAAATTATCAGCAATTACCTGCACGGCGTGGGCCAGTTTGCGATTGATTTCCCCCTTGCTGAGGAGTTGGATACGGTTTCCGCTTAAAAAACTGAATTCGGACCCGCTTCAATCAATTGTGCAACCTGTCTGAATGGTTCTGGTCGTCTGGCGGGTGATGCACCCGCCAGACGACTATTTTTCAACATCAAGCTTTTATATGATGGAAAATCAACGGCCACCTTTGCCCCCGTTTACTGAGGAGACTGCGAAACAAAAGATCCAACTGGCCGAAGATGCCTGGAACAGCAAAGATCCGGAACGGGTCTCGCGTGCTTATACTGTTGACAGCGAGTGGCGCAACCGGCATATATTCCTGAGCGGAAGGGAAGAAATTGTGCAGTTTCTCACCGAAAAATGGCAAAGGGAGAAAGAGTATAAACTCAAAAAAGAATATTGGTCGCACTCCGGCAACCGCATTGCGGTACGTTTTGAGTATGAATACCACGACGAACACGGCCAATGGTTTCGCGCCTATGGCAACGAAAACTGGGAATTTGATGCGAATGGCCTGATGTCAAAACGCTACGCCAGCATCAACGACCTGGCCATTCATGAAAAGGACCGAAAACTTGCATAAGATGAATTACTCCGAACTCGCCTTCACAGCTGCTGTCAAGGCTCTGCAGGAAGAAAATGGCAGCCGCAGGTCATACGACCGCATGGAAAAACTGAATGTACCTGATGGACTGGGCGAAAATGAAATCGCTTTTATCGGAGATCAGGATCATTTTTTCATGGCATCTTTTGGCGAAAATGGATACCCCTATCTCCAGCACAGGGGCGGCCCGGCTGGCTTTTTGAAAGTGCTCGATGCAACCACGCTCGCTTTTGTTGATTTTACGGGCAACAAGCAGTACATCAGCATGGGCAACCTGCAAACTAACCCAAATGTGGCGCTCATCATGGTGTCGTATCCGCAGCGGGCCCGCCTGAAAATCTATGCAAAGGCCCGGATAGTAGCCCTCGCTGATGATCCGTCGCTGTTCGACAGGATTGACCCTGCTGCTTATCCCCACAGGCCAGAGAGGATGCTCGTGCTGGACGTGCAGGCATTTGACTGGAACTGCCCGCAGCACATTACCCCACGCTTCACAGTAGAGGAGGTAGAGGCGGCCTTGGCTCCTCAGAAAGCTTATGTGGCAAAACTTGAAGCAGAAAACCTTGCCCTGAAAGCTGCACTGGCTGAGATAAAATCAGGCCATTGATCAACACCGATGCGAGTGGCCAATTGGGAAAAGCTTAAGTTGACGGAACAAGTTCTGACAATCGGTTTTGACGGCCCCGGCCATTCAGATTGGGTCGCAGCCGTCGGTTGTGGTGTTATTGGGAAAATAGCCACGTCACCCGAACGGTCCACCTGGAAGCATTTGCAGAAAAATACGTCAACCCGTGTACTGGTCATGGTTCGGCGACGGGCGTTTTCAGAAGCGAGAGGTCAGAGGTCGGATGTCAGACAAGAACGGCGTCGCTCTTCCGGTCCTTGAGCCCGCCGAAGGGCCGGAAGAGTGGCTAGGGGACCAAGACCCGCCCAGCACTCCCCGACCCAAGCCCGGGCTTCGACGGACTCAGCCACCGGCATGTGCAAAGCAGGCGACCCCGCTGAATATGTCTCCAACTCCTTGTTAAGTCCCCGCCGAACAGAATGCATCAGAATCTCCTCCCATCTCCCCCTCTTCCTGTTTTTTCGTCGCGATCGTCGTAATTTATCCTTCCGGAGCAGGCGGGTCGTCCCGCTCCGGGGCAAAATCTGCGGAAAACAACACCGCACTCACAGGGCAAACCTATGCCAGGTCAAGGTTGGAGAAACATCCGGATGGGGCTGCAACTGGCTGCCGCGCTGCTGTTACCGGCAGCACTGCGGGCGCAGGCGCTCCCGGCTGCCCTCCATGTGGATCACCTCACCATCAGCGACGGGTTGTCTCACAACACGGTGCACTGCCTCCTGCAGGACCGCCACGGCTTTTTCTGGATCGGTACCCAGCTCGGTCTCAACAAATACGACGGCTACAGCTTTGACATCATCCGCAACGCGCAGCAGAGCGACGAACCGGAAGGCCTCGACGGCCAAAAAATCACCGCCCTGTTCGAAGACCGCGCAGGCAACCTCTGGGTGGGAACCGGCAAAAGCGGCATCCACTACCGGGCTGCCCGGAGCGACAGATTCGTGAGCCGCCGCCGGGATCCGGCCTTCAGCGGGATCGGCGACCACGAGATCACCGCCTTTTTCGAAGACCGCGCAGGACATCTCTGGATAACAACAATCGGGGCCGGGCTCCTGCGCCACGACCCTGCCAGCGGCAATTTCCGCCATTTTACCAGCGCCAACAGCGGCCTGTCGAGTGAGGTCGTGTTTGATGTGGTGGAAGATTCCTCCGGCACGATCTGGGTCGCCACAGCAGGCGGCGGACTCAATGTGCTGGGCAGCAACGACCGCTTTGAGCTCAGTCACCCCATGCTGCCCAATCATCCCAACCTGAGCGGCTACCACAAAAAGCTCCGCCTCGACGGGGAATTCCTCTGGATCGGCACAGAAGGAACCGGCCTCTATCAGATGAACCTCCGCGACCGCAGCTACCAGCATTTCGCACCGGGCAACGGCCCGCGTTCGATCAGCTCCCACGGCGTTCGCGACATGTTCAAAACCAGCGACGGAAAATGGTTCATCGCCACCGATGGCGGCGGGCTCAACGTCTATGACCCGGCAAGCGGTGAGGTCACGGTGCACCGCTACGAGGCAAAGCGAACCAACGGCCTGAACAGCGATGCCCTGTTTTGCTTCTGGGGCGACCGGACTGGCAATATCTGGATCGGCACCTTCAACGGCGGCCTCAACATTTACAAGCCCGGCAAAGTATGGTTTGAGCGTTTTGCGCCTGACCTCGCCGGGAGCGAAACCCTCCAGAACCGCTCGATTTTATCCCTGCTCCAGTCCCGCGATGGCAGCATCTGGGTGGGCAGTGACGGCGGCGGGCTGAACAGAATCAGCGCGGAGACCAGCCGCTTTTCCACCCCGCCCTGGCGGCACGACCCTTCAAAGCCGGGAAGCCTGGGCGGCAATGTCGTCAAGGCCCTGCTGGAAGATAACCGTCAGCGGCTGTGGGTAGGCCTTTTTGGCAACGGCCTCTGTCGGCTGGACGCGGAGCGATTTGAGCAGATTCTCGGGCCACCGCTCAGCGTGTGGTCCATGGCGGCGCGGAAGGAGGGACAGCTCTGGATTGCCACCATGGGCGACGGCATCGTGGTGCTGGATCCCGAAACCCTGGCCAGAACCCACCACCGCCACGACCCCGGCAAGCCGGGCAGCCTCGTGGACCTCAACGTGATGGTCGTGTTTGTGGACCGCGAGGACAGGGTCTGGGCCGGAACCATGGACCAGGGCCTGGAACTGTGGGACGAACAGCAGCAGGCTTTCCGCCATTATCGTCATGACCCCGGAGACCCGCAGTCCATCAGCAGCAACGCCATTCGGGCCATTTTTCAGGACAGCAAGGGCCGCATCTGGATTGGAACCGAAGGCGGCGGCCTGAACAAATGGACAGGAGAAGGCACCTTTGAGAGGCTGGGCAAGGCGGAAGGGCTGGTGGCAAACAGCGTGATGGGCATTGCAGAAGATCAGGCGGGAATGCTGTGGGTCACGACATTTGAGGGCATCAGCCGGTTGGATCCGGAAAGCGGGATGATCCGGAATTTTGATTTCCGCACGGCGGAGCGGGCCAACCAGTTCAACCAATCGGCTATTCTCGCAGCCAGCAACGGCAAGCTGTTTTTTGGCGGCACCAACGGCCTGAACACCCTTCACCCCGGGCAACTGAGCAGCGGAGAGCAGCCCGCCAGGGTCATTTTTACCCGCTTCAGCCTGTTCAATCACCCCGTTTCTGCCGGGCTCCTGCCCGATGGCCGCATGATCCTCGACCGCCCCATCGAAGAGGCCAACCGCATCCACCTTCGTTATTCCGACAAATCCTTCTCATTTTCCTTTTCCGCCATCGACTTCACCAGCCCGCTCGATCACCGCTACGCCTGCCAGATGGTGGGATTCGACAAAGAATGGCAGGAGCTGGCACCTGGTCAGAACAGCGTGAGCTACACCAACCTGGACCCCGGCAGCTACACCTTCCGGGTGAGGTGTAAGGATCAGATTGCCTCCATTGAGGTGGTGATTGACCCACCTTTCTGGCAAACAATCTGGTTCCGGCTGCTGGCAGCACTGCTCTTTCTGGGCACTGTTTCGGCGATTTTTTATGAAATGACCCGGCGAAGAGAAGCTGCGCACAAGCGGCAGGTGCTGCAGTTGCAAAACGAAAAGCTGGCCTCAGAAGTGGAAAGCAAGGCCTCCAAGCTCATGTTTTCGGCCATTCAGATGGCGCACAAAAACGAAATCCTCTCCGACCTCAAGCAGGACCTGCTCCAGACCAGCCAGGCAGCCGACATCAGGGCACTGGTGCGCAAGCTGGATGCCGAGCTGCGAAATGAAGACCACTGGAAGGAATTCGACATTTACTTCAACCAGGTGGACCAGGAGTTCTTTCAGTCGCTGCTGCACAAGCACCCCGACCTCACCCAAAACGACCTGCGGATGTGTTCCCTGATCCGCATCAACCTCAGCACCAAAGAGATTGCCTTCCTCCTCAACATCTCGCCAAGGGCCGTGGAGCAGGGTCGCTACCGCCTCAAAAAACGCCTCGGCCTCGACCGGGAAGACGACCTGAACAAATACATCACAGGCTTCAGGCCGGAAGGGCTGTCGTAGGGAGTTGGTGAATGAAATATTTATAAAAATTTGATAATCAGGTTTTTGTAAAACTATTTTTTCCTCGTCGTAGAATTGTCGTAGGGCCAAAAGCGGAGAATCTGCTGTTAGTTTTGGATCATTGGTTGCAGCTGAATGATCTCTCTCCCTCCTGCCAGCAGGCGCGCCTCCACCGCCTGACAGCCTGAGGCAGGGAAGCATCCGGCCGCATTCACCTTTTTCATGTTCCCGCTTCAACCCTACTCGCAATGAAACTACTCAAACACCTGCTTTGTATTCCGGGCCTGCTGCTAGCCCTGGCTGCCCCGCTGCCTGCGCAGCATTTTTTGAGGGCAAACGGCAAGGCCATTGTCAACGAAAACCAGGACACCATTTTGCTGCGCGGCATGGGCCTCGGCGGCTGGATGGTTCAGGAGGGCTACATGCTGCAGACGGCCTCTTTCGCCAACCCCCAGCACAAGATCAGGGCCACCATCCAGGCTCTCATCGGGCCCGCCAACACCGACCTTTTCTATGAAGCCTGGCTGGCCAATCATTTCCGCAAATCCGACCTCGACTCCCTCAAAGCCTGGGGGTTCAACTCGGTGCGCCTGCCCATGCACTACAACCTGTTCACCCTGCCCATCGAATCGGAGCCCGTCGCTGGCCAGCAAACCTGGCTCACAAAAGGCTTTGAGCTCACAGACAGCGTCGTGTCCTGGTGCAGGCAGAACGAAATGTATGTCATCCTCGACCTCCACGCCGCGCCCGGCGGCCAGGGCTACGATGCCGGGATCTCCGATTACGACGACACCAAACCCTCCCTGTGGGAGAGCAAGGCCAACCGCGACAAAATGGTGGCGCTCTGGAAAAGACTTGCCGAACGCTATGTGAACGAACAGTGGGTGGCCGGTTATGACATCCTCAACGAACCCAACTGGAACCTGCCCGGCAACGTCGCCCTGCGCAACCTCTACGAAGAAGTAACCGACAGCATCCGCGCGGTGGACCCCGATCACATCATCTTCATCGAAGGAAACTGGTTCGCCAATGACTTCACCGGCCTCACGCCCCCCTGGGACAATAACCTCGTGTATTCGCCGCATAAATACTGGTCCAACAACGACGTGGCCACCATGCAGTGGGTCATTGACCTGCGAAATGCCCACAATGTGCCCCTCTACCTCGGGGAAAGCGGCGAAAACTCCAACGTCTGGTTTGCCGACGCCATCCGTCTGCTCGAAGACCTCGACATCGGCTGGGCCTGGTGGCCTTTGAAAAAGATCGAATCCATCTCCTGCCCTCTGTCGGTTGTGAAAACCGAAGGCTACCAGGACCTACTCGACTACTGGAGCGGAAACGGCCCCGCCCCGAGCGTGTCAGTGGCCACCGCCACCCTGATGGGGATTGCCGAAGGGCTGAAGACAGAAAACTGCGTGTTCCAGCCGGATGTGCCTGATGCCATGTTCCGGCAGGTGTATTCGAACGAAACCCGGCCCTACAAAGGCGCTCAGCTCATTCCCGGCGTTGTCTATGCCAGCGACTTTGACATGGGCGTGCTGGGCGAGGCCTATTTCGACAACACAACGGCCACCTACCATGTCTCGGGCGGCGACTACACCGCCTGGAACAGCGGCTGGGCCTATCGCAATGACGGCGTTGATGTTGAGTTCAGCGCCGACACTGTGAATGCCAATGGCTACAATGTCGGGTTTATGGAAAACGGAGAATGGATCCAGTATGAGGTGGATGTGGCCCAGAGCGGCGTGTACGACCTGCATGTCCGCACAGCCTCGGGCGGTTCCGGCGGCACCCTCTTTTTCAGCTCCAATGGCGGGGCCATCACCCCTGTCAGCTTTGCGCCACCCACCGGCGGCTGGCAGAACTGGCAAACCCTCGTGATTCCGAATGTGATCCTGGATGCCAGCGACAATAAGATCCGGCTGGAAGTGAAAAACGAAGGCTACAACGTGAGCAGCTTCGAGTTCATCGCCACGGGCGTGGCGGCCTCCAGCCTGCCCACGCAGTTCATGTCGGCTTCCACAGTGGATGAATATGCCATCCGGATGAATGTCAACAAATTCCTCAACGGCAGCCTGCCTGCGCTGCCCGGTGGCTTTCAGATCCTGGTGGACGGAGTCAGCGTGCCCATCAGCTCCATCACTGCCGATCCTGACAACCCGCGCAGCCTCGTTTTTGTGGTGAACCATTTGCTCAACTCCACCGATGTGATCCGCATTTCCTACCAGGGAACCGCCATCCAGGCAACCGACGGAACCAACCTGGGCAATTTCACCCTCCAGGAAGTGGTGAACACCCTTCCTTTCGTTCACCAACTCCCCGGCAGGGTGCAGGCAGAGGCGTTTTCCTTCCAGTCGGGCGTGTCTCTGGAAACAAGCACCGATGCAGGCGGCGGCCAGAACATCGGCTTCCTCGACCCCAACGATTACCTTGATTATGAGGTCAACATCACCGCAGGCGGCATGTACCGGGTCGATTACCGCCACGCCTCGCTCAATGGCACCGGCGGCATTGTGCTGCAACTGCTGGAAGCAAACGGTCCCCCAACCGCCCTGCATTCGACTTCCTTTGCCGTCACGGGCGGCTGGCAAACATGGGCCACCACCAGCGACACCGCCACCCTCCCGGCCGGGCGCCACACCCTTCGTTTGCTCATCACCGCCGCGCCATTCAACCTGAACTGGCTCGACTTCACGCTGATCAGCACCGGGCTGGCAGAGCCCATCCGCGGGCTGGAAGCCGTGGAGCTGTTTCCCAATCCTTCCACAGGCATTTTTCACCTGAACGCCAGCCTCACTGAGGTGCAGGACCTTCGTTGGGAACTGTTCAACGCCGCCGGGCAACTGGTTCTCGCGGAGGAGCGGAAACATGTTCTGCAGCTTACCGAGCAAATTTCCCTGGCCAGCCATCCTGCAGGGGTCTATTCCCTCGTGCTGCGCCTGGAAAACGGAAGCGTTTATGCTCAGAAGCTGGTGAAAATGCAGCCCTGATCCCGCCTTTCCTTGTGGACAATGGTTACCTTGTCCCTGCATCCAAACACTGCCCAACGCATTTCCTCATGAAAAAGCTCACCCTCCTGTCTCTGCTAAGCCTTTTGCTGCCTGGCTGTCAGCAGCCCGCCAACGACGCTGCAGCACCTGTTAACCCAAACGAGCAGCAAATGACAAGCTCCTTTACAGTTGCAGGCAAAGCCGCCACCGTGTACACCACGGCCCACGGCACAGACCTCCGGCTTTCACGGACCGGAGTGGTGAGCTTCGAGGAGGCGGGGCAGCCCCTCGAAACAGAAATCGCTGTTTTTGTACATCCCGGCAGGACTTTCCAGTCCCTGCTGGGAATTGGCGGTGCCATCACGGATGCTTCTGCAGAAGTGTTTGCCGCCCTGCCCGAAGCCAGAAAGGCGGAGCTGCTGCGCGCTTATTTCGACGCAGGGGAAGGCATTGGCTATTCCCTCCTGCGGACCACCATTCACAGCTGCGACTTTAGCCCGGGCAGCTACACCTACATCGAAGACGGCGACACCGCCCTCAGCACTTTCAACATCGACCACGACAGGGCCTTTCGCATTCCGCTGATCAAGCAGGCCATGGCCACCGCCGGAGGAAACATTCCCCTGTATGTGAGTCCTTGGAGCCCGCCAGCTTTCATGAAAACCAACCAGAACATGCTCCAGGGCGGCAAGCTCCTGCCCGAATTCCGCGACACCTGGGCGAGGTACTACGCCAAATTCATCAAGGCCTATGAAGCCGAGGGAATGCCGGTTTGGGGACTCACCATCCAGAACGAGCCCATGGCCACCCAACGCTGGGAGTCCTGCATCTTAACGGCTGAGGAGGAGCGCGATTTTCTCAAAAACCACCTGGGCCCCACCCTGGCAAGCGAAGGTCTCGGCGCGAAGAAGATCATCGTGTGGGACCACAACCGCGACCTGATCAACCACCGGGTTCACACCATCCTCGGCGATCCGGAAGCCGCGAAGTACGTCTGGGGTGTGGGTTTTCACTGGTACGAAACCTGGACCGGCGGCGAGCCGATGTTCAGCAATCTGGGCGACATCAGCGCCTCCTTTCCTGCTGCCAACCTCATTTTTACGGAAGGCTGTAACGAGAAATTTGACCCGGCGAAGTATGAGTTTTGGCCGAATGCCGAGCGCTATGGCCGTTCCATGATCAATGACTTCAACCAGGGCACGGTGGCCTGGACCGACTGGAACATCCTGCTCGACGACAAAGGCGGCCCCAACCACGTGGGCAACTTCTGCTTTGCCCCCGTTCACGGCAACATCCAGGCCGGAGAGCTAGTTTTCACCCCCTCGTATTACTACATCGGGCATTTTTCCCGGTTTATTCGCCCTGCTGCCAAAAGAGTCAGCAGTGCCTGCAGCCGAAGCCAGCTGATGAGCACCTCCTTCCTCAACGAAAACGGCAAGTTGGCCACGGTTGTCATGAACCACACCGACACGGCCATTTCCTACAAACTCTACATCGGCAGCCACGCTGTTGCGATTGACATTCCTGCTCACGCCATCCAGACCGTGGTGGTGGGGTAGGGCAGGTGTTTGGGAAGAACATCGCGGTTTCAGCCCGGGAGTTTTCAGGCGAATGAGCAAGCCCCGGTAGGTTGTTTCGGGGGGCAAGGTTCGGAGAGCATGGCTGTAACCGAGTAATTTGTAACATTGACTTTGCAAATTACTCGGTTATATTTGTTGTATGATCCAGCGTGCACATCAGCAAGCCATCCTGGAAGATCTCCAGTTTTTCCCTGTGGTAACGATTCTGGGGCCAAGGCAGGTTGGCAAAACCACACTTGCGAGGCAACTTCAGCTTCCGTCGGGGAAGCCGGTTCACTACCTGGACCTGGAATGGGAGGAAGACCGCAGGAAGCTCAGCGATCCTGGTACTTACCTTCGGTATCATGCAGATAAGTGCGTGGTCATCGACGAGGTTCAATTGATGCCTTCCCTGTTTCCATTACTGCGTTCACTGGTGGACCAGCAAAGAGAGCCCGCCAGGTTCATCTTGCTCGGCTCTGCTTCACCTCAGCTTCATGCAGACACGGCTGAGTCACTGGCCGGGCGCATTGCCTACCATGAACTGAGTCCGCTTTCCCTGCTGGAGGTCCCCGCTGCTGATGGGAAGACCCATTGGCTCAGGGGAGGATTTCCTCCGGCTTTCCTGGCACCCACGGACCGTTTTGCCGCCAACTGGCTGATTCAGTTCTATACCACCTATGTTGAGCGCGACCTCGGGATGCTCCTGGGAAAAGAGATCAACTCCACCAGCATGCTCAGGCTGTTGAGAATGCTGGGCCATTATCACGGGAAAAGCCTGAATGTTCAGGAGCTCAGCAATGCTATCGGGATGGCGCGGGCCACGATCAACAAATACCTTGACCTGCTCGAACATGCCTTCCTGATTCGGCGGCTCGAACCTTTTTTTGCCAACCTTGGCAAGCGGCTCACGAAGTCCCCGAAATTCTACTTTCGGGATTCCGGCATGTTCCATGCCCTTTCCCGCATCCACGACTGGGAGAGTCTGTATGGCTCGCCTGCCATCGGAGCCTCCTGGGAGGGGTATGTGATTGAGCAGATATACCGGGTGGCAGGCCGCCAGTTGGAGTACACCTTTTACCGAACCCAACATGGAGCTGAGGTGGACCTGCTTCTCATCACCCCGCGGTCAGAAAGGATTTGCATTGAGATCAAATCATCCGCAGCTCCCCAGATCACCCGCGGGTTTTATGAAAGCATAGAAGACCTCCGCCCCTCAGCCGCTTTTGTGATCACGCCCGGCGGAGAAAAGTACCCGACTGCAAAAGGAGTTACCGTGATCAGCCTGCGAGAGTTCCTGGAGACTGAATTGCCGGGGCTTAGTTTCAGCGCGGCTTCGACTTTTCGGTGAGGGGATTGTAGAATGAAAAGAAGGCACAAAAAATCACCCACCCCTCTCCAAGTTTGGATAACCCACTTTTTTCTGACAAATTTGGGAGTCGGGTCCAAATTTGTCAGAAATGATTCCACGTCATGCCGCTGCCAAGATCTTGTCCTTGTCCAAACAATTCAAGGCGGTGGCCATCATTGGTCCAAGGCAAAGCGGAAAAACCACCCTTGCCAGGGCTTGCTTTCCTGAGAAGCCCTATGTTTCACTGGAAACCCCTGAGCCCAGGCAGTTCGCAGAACAAGATCCCAGAGGGTTTCTGGAAAACTACCCCGACGGTGCCATTCTGGATGAAATTCAACGTGTCCCTCAGCTCCTTTCCTGGCTCCAGCAGCGCCTTGATGAGGATGGCCGGAGGGGCTTGTTTGTTCTCACAGGCTCGAATAACTTTCTTCTTCTGGAGCAGATCACCCAATCTCTGGCCGGACGCGTTGCCTATCTTGATCTGCTCCCACTTGCATTTTCAGAGTGGCGGGAGAACCAAACTGGCCGAGCCAGCCTGAATGAGGTTCTCTTTCGCGGTGGTTACCCTCCTGTGCTGGCTGAGGGTGTTCCTCCGCAGGATTGGTTTTCCGCTTATGTGCGTACCTACGTGGAGCGGGATGTGCGGCAAATCAAAAACCTGGGCAATCTGCTCGCTTTTGAGCGATTGCTCGCCCTCTGTGCAGGGCGCGTCGGTCAAATGCTGAATCTGAGCCATCTCAGCAATGAGCTTGGCCTGGATGTGAAAACTATCCAAAATTGGCTGGGCGTGCTTCATGCCAGCTATCTGATCCATTTTCTGCCCCCCTACTACAAAAACTTCAACAAGCGGGTAGTCAAAACCCCCAAACTGTATTTCTACGACACGGGCCTTGCTGCTTACTTGCTGCGTATCAGAGATCCTGAAATCCTGGACCAGCACCCCATGCGGGGGCCGTTGTTTGAAAATTTCATTGTTAACGAGTTGCTCAAAAACAGGCTCAACCAGGGTCAGCGTTCCAACCTTTACTATTGGCGGGATCAGGGTGATCATGAGTTGGATCTCCTGATTGATGAGGGGACTCACGTGGTTCCGGTGGAGATCAAGTCGAGCCAGACCATAAGCCAGCATTTTCTGAAGGGTCTGGAGTACTGGAAAAAAATCACGGAGAGCCAGTCTTCCGGGCGGGTATATTATGGCGGAAATATTAACCAAAAGTGGTCCGGTGGCCATCAGTTCATTAGTTGGGAATCTCTCTCCCCCGAAGATTGACCGGGGTCGGCCTGCCCACAATGAAAGACACCAGGATTGGGAAGAAGAAGCCGGTTGAGGGGAGCGGCTGGCGGGTGCTGTGGGACGGTTTCGAGCCGAACCGGTCAGACCGCATTGGCTAATGATCAAAAAAAGTCGTATGTTCAGGCATGAAACCCATCGCGGGATCAACCTGTTAGTCAAATGCCGGATCCTAACGCCATTCAGCACCAATTTGCACAATTGCCTCCAGTCTTGCAGCAGGAGGTGCTTGACTTCATGGAGTTTTTGATTAGGAAGCATGGGGTTCAAAGAAAGCGGCCTGCATTTGGCAGCGCACCGGGGAAATATCGCCTTGCCCCGGATTTTGACGCTCCGCTGGATGACTTCAAAGAGTATATGGAATGAAGTGTCTCTGGGATACGCATACATTTCTCTGGTGGGTTACCGGGAGTCCGCGGTTGAGCGAGACTGCAAAGGCGACCATTGCTGATGCCATGACCGAACCCTGGATGAGTATAGCGAGTGTGTGGGAGATGTCTATCAAAGTTTCCCTCGGAAAACTTGATATTTCAGGATCCTTTGAAGAAGTGATGGACGACATCTACGGCAATGGAATTCAGCTCCTGCCCATTACCTTCTATCACACTTTACAGCAGTACAAGCTTCCCTTTCACCATCGGGACCCATTCGACCGCATGATCGTTTCCCAGGCTATCGCCGAAGATATGTCCATTATCAGTGCCGATTCGCAATTAGACGCTTACTCCATTCGACGGATCTGGTGATCTAACCCTCCGTCACCTTCCCCCTCCCATTTGCTTCTCAGCCATGAACTATGCAATTTATGGCCGCAAAAGCAGTACTGCCTTCTGTCATGGCTCAGGAAGCTGAATCCGGCTTTGACCCGGAAACCCAGAACATCGCGGATTGGGAAGAGGAGGCGGGCTGAGGGGAAATGGCTGGCGGGTGCTGTGGTGGGTTATGAGGCCGGGGTAGATCCTTTCGGCTCCTCCGCAATCGTTAAAAAAGCGTATATTAGGGAAAAGTACCAGGGATGATTTTGGTAATTGAGTCCAATAACGAGCAGGTGATCCGTTTGATGGCGGAGTTGGCAGCGGCTTTTCAGGCGCGTGTGCAGATCGAGGGCCTCGACGAAGTTTCGCCCGAGGCCCGCGCCCACCGCGTGGCTGTGGGAAACCGCTTCAAAGGAACCCTCCGCCACGCCAGCTACCAGCCCGGCAAAACTGACTGGTACGAGCAAGCAGTTTCCTGATTGAAATAGATATCGTCAAAAGCTCTCCCTCTCCCCCCATTTGCTTCTCAGCCATGAACTATGCAATTTATGGCCGCAAAAGCAGTGCTGCCTTTTCTCATGTCTCAGGAAGCTGAACAAGATCGTTCCCTCCACTTCAAACCCGTGGATATTCCTGCCTCAACCGGCGGGGTGAATCACCTGTTGGTGATTGGGATTGATGCGTACCTGCATCATCCCAGGCTCAACAATGCCCGCCGCGACGCCGAGGCGTTTCGCAGTCTGCTCACAACCCGCTACCAGTTCGACCCCGGCAGGGTAATCGAACTCTACGACGAACAAGCCACGCTCCGCCGGATCATCGAAACGCTTGAAAGTTTGGAGCGCAGCCTCAGGCCCACCGACAACCTGCTCATCTATTTCTCCGGCCACGGCACGATGAATGCCAAAAAGAGCCAGGGCTTTTGGGTGCCGGTCGATGCAGAGAAAACCAGTGCCGACTACCTGCCCAACGACCGGGTGCGGGCCATGATCGGCGACATGGAGGCCCACCACATCTACCTGATCGTGGATGCCTGTTTTTCGGGGAGCATGATCCTGCGCAGCAGCGCTGCCGCGCACGAACTGCTGGAACAAAACCCCTCGCGGCGGGTGCTCACCTCCGGGCGGCAGGAGGTGGTGTCGGATGGTAAACCCGGCGGGCACAGCCCATTTTTCGACTGCATCCGGCACCAGTTGAGCCAGGGTCAGCCCCTTTCCGCCATCGAGCTCGAAAACTACGTCATCCACAACACGCCCCGCACAGCCAACCAACTGCCGGAGGCTGACTTTATCCTGGGCGTGGGCGACCAGAGCGGGAAATTTGTTTTCCACCCCAAACGCGACGAAGCCCGCGACTGGGCCGATGCCCAGGCTGACAACTCCCCTGACGGTTACCGCCGTTACCTGGAGGCATATCCGCAGGGGGGCCATGCCGAAGAGGCGAGCTGGCAGATGGCGTGTTTGCAACCTCAGGACAAACGAAGCTATCGGGCTTATCTGGATCAGTTTCCATGGGGCATTTATGCCCGTGCTGCCATCGAGCGGATTGAAATGCTGGATCAGGAGGCGCGCTACCAGGAAGCGCTGCGCCGGGGCGAGGCTGGCCTTCGCCGCTTTCTGATGGATTATCCAGATGGCAGTTTTGCTGTCGAGGCCCGGGCCGCGCTCGACCGCATCCTCGCCGCTGAGCGGGACGCCACCCAGCGGGAAGACGATGCCCGCAGGGCGCAAGCACTGGAAGCGGAAAGGAAACGGCAGGAGGCCGCAGAATCTCTTCGAAAGCAACAAGCAGAAGAAGCCGCTGCCCAGGAACAAGCCCGGCTTGCCAAAGAGCAGGCGAAGAAGCGCGAAGCGGAAAAGCGACGATTGGCAGAAGAAGAACGGCCAAAGCAACCAGTTGCCTCTCCCCAAAAATCAGTACCGGAGCTGCCGGGAGTTTCCCAAACAAAAAAGGAGGATCCTTCACCGATTCGCCGATACTGGGTATTGCTTGCAGGAGCCGGGGCAATCGGCACACTCGTTTGGGCTTTTTGGCCAAATGGAACCACTTCCAATCCTGGCGCAGGAGCAACAACGACAGAAGAATTGGCCGCCGCTCCGGCTGCTGAGCAAGTAAAAAAAATAAAGCCTCCCGAAATGGTGCTGATCACTGGCGGGTCATTTGCGATCGAATCGGAGGCAAATGGAAACCCCGGCAAGCCTCGCAAGATAACAGTGGGTGATTTCTCCCTCGGAAAATATGAGGTGACCCAGGCAGCGTGGCGGGCCGTGATGGGAGACAACCCCAGCTATTTCTCCGGCTGCGATGAGTGCCCCGTAGAGCAAGTTTCCTGGGAGGATGTGCAGCAGTTCATCCAAAAGCTGAACCAGCAAACGGGCCAGCGCTACCGGCTTCCCACGGAGGCGGAGTGGGAGTATGCCGCCGGAGGCGGCAGCGGAGCGCGCACTTTATTTGCAGGCACCAATGACGAAAGCAGCCTGGGGAATTACGCCTGGTACGATGAAAACAGCGGCGACAAAACTCACCCCGTGGGCCAAAAGCAGCCGAACGGGCTGGGCTTGTATGATATGAGCGGCAACGTGTGGGAGTGGTGCGAAGACGACTGGCATCAGGATTTCAGAGGGGCCCCGGCAAATGGCTCTGCCTGGGTGGACAGCCCCCGTGGCTCTGACCGTGTGCTTCGCGGTGGTGGTTGGGTCAACGGCCCGGTCCGTTGTCGCGTGGCTTATCGCAACCTCAACGTCCCCGGGTATCGCGACGGCACCTTAGGCTTCCGCCTCGCCCGCTAGTTTGGAGGCAGTTCATCCAGCTTGCTTGAGAGCTAAAGACAGCCAGCCAGAAAAAAGAAAAGTGCCGAGGCCGTGCGGGAGGCCTGGGAGCGAGGGACGAGCGACGACAGGCCTCCCTGCACGAGCCGAGGCTGGGGGTCTGGGGGCGCAGCCCCCAGCGGCGGTGAAGGGAGAAAAGGTTCCACAGTCTCTTTTGGTAGCGTCGAATGATGGGCAAACGATCACATTTTCCCATGCAGGTCAAGATTATCAGAGCCAGCCATCAGTTGTCAGACAACTCAAAGTTGTCCGACAACTGATACTGACAGACCGAAAGATGCAGGCGATGTTGCCGATCGGGACCGGGATAACTGAACATTTCCCTCACACCCACACCGCAAAGACCCGCTTGCCCTTGTGCTCAATCCAGGCCTGGCGCTGGGTTTTTTCTTTTTCGCCTTCAAAAATCACCAGGTAGCCTTCGTCCACTTGCTGGCGGTCGAGGTAATCGGCTAACTGGTCGAGGCCCTTTTGGTGATAGCTTTCGCCGTACCAGCGCTTGAGTTCGATGATGTATTTGTACTGAAGATAGGTCACCACCACGTCCAGGCGGCGTTCGTCGGAGACTTGTACTTGTTTGAAATCGTGGCCTTTGCCGTTGAGGATCGGCTTGAAAAAAGCGAGAAACACCAGCCGCCATTCGCGCTCGAGAAAATCCTGGTCCTTGCCGCTGTATTGCTCGCGCAGGAAAAGCTGAAAGCGAACCAAAGCACGTTCGATGTCAAGGGAGCCGTCGGGTTTTTCGTAGTTGGGTGGTGAAGCAGCCTGCCCCTGCGAGAGCTTCTCCTGGTACATCTTGGCAATCAGGTAGTTATAAATTCGTTGCTCATAGATGCGGTTATGAACCTTCACCGTGCCGTTGAGCTTGAAGACGCCATAGAGCCGCCCGAGGCTGATCGTCGGTTCATCGGGATTGAAGGGAACTTTCACCCCGTTGACGATGATTTCGAGGGAGAGCCGGTAGAGCTCCGGATTGTTCTCCAGATTTTTGATGAGGCTGTCGAAGTTGGTGTTATTCTCGCGCAGCAGAAGCTGAACCGCTTCTTCGAGGTCGTCCATCGTCCAGGTTTTCTCCGTTTTCTTCGGCAGAATCTTCTCGGCGATGGTTTTGCAGAGTTTTGACACCAGAAACGGGTAGCCGGAGGTGTAGTAGTAGAGTTTATCGGCGAAGGCGGGAACATCGATTTCGACGCTTTCGGCAAGGCTGTAGTCCACGAGCATGGGGGCGATTTCGTGGGGTCTAAAGCTCATTTCGACTTTAAAGTCGGAGGCAATGTTCCAGGGGCTGTTGTACTGCGCGGTCTGGTCGTCGCGGACTTTGAGCTTAAGACTCTTGATGTCGTGAACCCCGGCGAGCACTACGCTGTGGAAGGTTTTGTGCGTGGGAATCTCGCGGCGGAGAAACTTGTTGCGCAGCATACCCAGAAAACGCAGAAAAGGATCGAAATTACTGCTCGCGTCCACTTCATCAATCAGTAGCACGATGCGGCGGTTGCTCTGATGTGCCAGCCGGGTGATGAGCCGTGAGAGGCTGTCCATGTCCTGAGCCTCTCCTTTCCGGTCTTCGAGAAGCTGGTGCAGGTCTGGCGCAGCCAGTTCCATGGATTCGCGGAGCAATCGCGCAAACATACTGGCAAAGGCACCGTCAGACACATGCCATTGTTCGTCAATGCCCTGGAAGTTCATTTCAACCGGCAGATAGTCCTGCCGGGCCTGAAGATGGTGGTAAATCGCCAGCAGGGTAGTGGTCTTCCCATACTGCCTCGGGCGGTTGATTGTGAAGTACTCCCCCGCTTCAATCATCTCCATGACTCCCGCCAGCTTGGCGCTGGCATCCATCATATAGTGCTGGCCAGGGAGGCAGGTGCCGGTGATGTTGAATTTCTTCTTCATGGGGTGAATTTATGGAAAAATTTCCCCTCATCCCCACAACACCCACATCAGCAGGCCCAGCAGCAGCAGGCCCAGCCAGAGGTTGTCCTGCACCTTGCCGCGGTGCAGGCTGCGCAGGCGCTTGCCCAGGCGCAGCACGCCCTTCGCGATGCCGTTCACGGCGCCGTCAATCAGGTGGTCGTCCACCCGTTCGGCGAGGGTGGCCACCGAAGGCCCTCCGCGGTGGTTCACCATGGCGCGGGTAAACAGGTGAATGCTGCCGTCAATCACCGCCCGGTCCACCCAGGCTGCCGCCCGCGACAGCCAGAAAGCCGCCAAAGCTATGGCCTGGTATCCTTTTTCCCAGCCAAAATGCCCGGCCAGCATCCGCCCCAGCCTGCCTTCCCAGCTGAGAAGCAGCCAGTTCCTGCGCTGCCACCAGGCCTGGCCCAGCCCCGCCCCGGCCAGCAAAATCGACAGCGGCGGCACCCAGGCCGCGTGGGTGGTCGTGGCGGCATCCCCCGCCGACCACAGGGCCAGCCACCAGCTCCCCTCCGGGTGGCCGGGGTGCCAGCCAAATGGCAGCCACAGGCTCATGATGGCCAGCAGCAGCAGGGGCCAGAACATCTTCGCCTCCAGCGCAGGATGGGCAGGCACTGCGCCCCGCGATTCGCCGCCAAACACCAGCCACAGCTGCCGCCCCATGTACAGGGCTGTGAGAAAACTCGTGAACAGCGCCGAAACAGGCACCAGCCAGGCCAGGCCGCCCAGCTCATTCGCCCACAACACCGCCCCGACCAGAATCCCATCTTTTGACAAAAAACCAGAAAACAGCGGCAAGCCCGACAAAGCCAGCGCAGGCACGAGGTAGAGCCCAAACAGGCGGGGCATGCTCCGGGCCAGGCCGCCCATCTGCCGCATGTCCTGGCTGTGAACGGCGTGGATCACCGCCCCGGCCCCGAGAAAGAGGGCGCTTTTGAAAAAGGCGTGGGTAAACAGGTGCAGCAGGGCCATGTCGCGCGCGCCCACCCCGATGCCCAGCACCATAAAGCCGAGCTGCGAAATGGTGGAAAAGGCCAGCACCCGCTTGATGTCCCACTGGGTGAGGGCCGAGAGCGCCGCCATCAGGGCGGTGAGGGCACCCACCACGGCGACAACGGTGCCGGCCACCGGCGGCAGCAAAAAGGCCACCCTGGCCAGGAGATAGACCCCGGCGGCCACCATGGTAGCGGCGTGGATCAGGGCCGACACAGGCGTGGGGCCTTCCATCGCGGCAGGCAGCCAGCCCTGCAAGGGAAACTGCGCCGATTTCCCGGCAACACCCACAAACAGGCACAGCGCTGCAGCCAGTTGCCAGCCGGGCGTGAGCATCCTGAGGCGGTCGGGCAGTGCAGCCAGGTCAAGTGTGCCGGTCCCGGCGATGAGGATCAGGATGCCAATGAGAAAACCGGCGTCGCCCACGCGGTTGACGATGAACGCCTGCTGGGCGGCGCGGGCCGGGGCCTCCTCTTCGCGCCAGAACCCGATGAGCAGCCAGGAGGCAAAGCCCACCAGTTCCCAGCAGACAAACAGGGTGAGGAGGTTATCAGCCAGCACCAGCCACATCATCGCGGCGGTGAAAAACCCCAGGTAGCCGATGTAGCGGGTGAGGCCGGGATCTTTGCGCAGATAGGCCAGGGAAAACAGGTGAACGAGCCAGGAAATACCCGCAACCATGGCCAGCATGGCCGTGGCGAGGCCGTCGAGACGCAGTCCTGCGGTGAGCACAAGCCGGGAGCCTGCGGTGCCAATGTCAATCCAGTGGGTGCTGCTGTCCCAGACAGATCCTTGTTCGCGGAGAAGCAGCAGGCCGATGGCGAGCAGAAAAGAGGCACCGAGCGGGACCAGGGGCCCCTTCTGCCACAGGGCGGCGCGGGGCCACAGGAGGCTCCCCGCCCAGGTGATCAGGGGCAGGGAAGCGGCGGTGGCTGCCGTGGCTGTGAAGGGGGTCCACTGGTATGGGTCCACAGAGCAGGAGGTACTGGGGTAAAAAAAAAGAGGAACAGGAAACAGGCAGATGCTCGCGGGGAGCTCATGACAGGTTCCTGTTCCTCGTGGATGGCTGATGCCGGAGGGTTAGGCCAGTTGGCCGAGGGCGCGGGCCATGGTGATTCCGATTTCGGCGGGGGTTTCCACAACGTGGATGCCGCAGGCTTCCATCACGTCCATTTTGGCGCGGGCAGTTCCCTGTCCGCCCGAGACGATGGCACCCGCGTGGCCCATGCGACGCCCGGGAGGGGCTGTTTGCCCGGCGATGAAGCCCACCACCGGTTTGGTCACGTTGTCGCGGATCCATTCGGCAGCGATTTCCTCGTTGGAGCCGCCGATTTCACCAATCAGGATGATGCCATGGGTATCAGGATCCTGGTTGAAAAGCTTCACAATCTCGATGTGGGGTGAGCCGATGATGGGGTCACCACCGATGCCAACGCAGGTGGACTGGCCGAGGCCCTGCTTGGTAACCTGGTCCACGGCTTCGTAGGTGAGGGTTCCGGAACGGCTGATGATGCCGACATGGCCGGGGCGGTGGATAAAGCCGGGCATGATGCCGAGCTTGCACTCGCCGGGCGTGATGACACCGGGGCAGTTTGGCCCGATCATGCGGACGCCGCGGTCGTCGATGTATTTTTTGGCGTAGATCATGTCCCTCACCGGAATGCCTTCGGTAATGGTCACGATGAGATCCACCCCTGCATCAGCAGACTCCATGATGGCATCGGCGGCGTAGGCCGGGGGCACGAAGATGATGGAAACGGTTGCTCCGGTTTCTTTCACGGCTTCGTAGGCGGTGTTGAACACGGGGCGGTCGAGGTGGAGGGTTCCCCCTTTGCCGGGAGTTACCCCCCCGACGATTTGCGTGCCATACTCGATCATCTGGGAGGCGTGGAAAGAGCCTTCCTTGCCTGTAAAGCCCTGCACGATGATCTTGGTATCTTTGTTAACGAGAATGCTCATGGGAGGGAATGGTATGAGTCAGCGGTGTAGAGAATTTTCGCTGGCAAGATAACATTCCCTCCCGGAAACCCCAAGGTTGGCGAAGCGAATTCGGCAGGATTTTACAGGCTATAAATCAAACCGAGGCCAAAGTTGCCCATGTTGTATTCAAGCTCGGGGCGGTTGTCGCCTTTGAGCAGGGCATTGGTGGGTGCGAGGGAAAAGTGCCCGCGAATCGTGAGGGTACTGCCCCGCGAGCGGAGGGTAGCCTCGACCATGGCGGCAGGAACGACGTAGCTTGCCCGGATTTTATTTCCTGAAACATAATCAGCCACATCACTGAAGTAGGTGTAAACGCCCCCGATTCCAACTCCCATTCCAACGGGCTGCTGGTTATAGCTCGTGGACAACGCACCAAGCCGTGCCATGGCAAACACAGGCACCTGGGTGATCAGGGTGACAACAGTGCCGCGATTGGCTGTGAAGGGGAAATTAATGCCGAAGTTCACACTGGCATCAACCCCCACGCTCACGATGTCGTTTTTATGGGCAAGGCTGTAGTAAGTGCCAAGGTTCAGGGTGTAATAGGCAAATGAAAAGGTTTCCCCGGACACAGAACGTGGGTCCTGCAAGGTCACGATTTCATACATAAACCCGGAGTGGGGAACGAATTTATCGATGATCTGGCCATAAGCAGGAGCCATGGCAAGGGTCCATACAAAGGCGAAAAAGATGGCTGCTTTTTTCATTGTGAAATGGATTATAAAATGGTGGTAGCCGTGGTGGGAAATGAACCGGGAAATTGACAAAAAGAAGGGGTGTTCCTGTTGCAGATGAATGTGCCTCCGGGAAAAACTCCCTCCGGCGCGTGTGCATTCTTCACGATCTGCTGAATCTCCGGTCCTTCCCTTGTCAACATCAGGTAAAAGTACGTATTTTCCAGACGCACTGCTACCAACATCGCTGCTGGCGTGTTGAGAGAAAAGATTGCCGTGCCTAAATTGTTTTCCAGTGAGCAACAAGCCCCACGCGCCTGTTTCCTTTCGCCACCATTTCCAGATCGCCGATTCTGCGAAGGATCCGGTTACGCTGCTGCGCTTGTGGGTGTCGCCCGTGCGGATTTATGCCGCCCGGCTGGCCGCCAGCGGAAGGCTCGTGCAAGTCACTGAATTCCGCAATGAAGGGGCCTTTTCTCCTGCCGATTTTCTCCGGCAAATCATGCTTGTGTGTCCGGGCTGCCGCACAGACGCCCGCCACCGCGAACTGATTCTCACCGAAACGCCCCTGGCCATTCTGCCTCAGGCCTGGGTGCAGGAAGTAGGCCCGGCTACTGCCGCCCAATGGGTCATTTCTCCGCAGGCTTCTACGGGCAATGTGATGTTCTTTCCCGAACCGCAATCGGATTGGGGTGCCCTCCTGCTGCCCACCCGCAACTGGACCGATGCCCTCGACGAATATTGGCCTCATTATCAGGTTCGCCACGCAGCAGGCCTCATCTGGGAATCCATGCAGGCCCTTGTGAGCCAGGAACTCCGAACCATGTGGGTACACGTGCTCGAAGACCGCACCCTGCTCATTGCTGCCAGAGAGGGCAGTACCCTGCGGTTGCTCAATGCCTATCCCTGCCGCGACGAAGCCGACAGGCCTTATTATGTTCAGGCAGTGCGGGAAGTGCTGGGCTGGGAAAACGAGGAGGTGCATGTGCTTTGCGCAGGCGAACTGGACCAGGCGCCACCGCCGGGCTGGCTCCAATGGGAAGGCCTCAGGCCTGCCGCCCCCCGCTCGCTCCTGCGGCCCTGGCCCAATGCCCTTTCCCACAGCCCTTGGTGGCGCTTCATTTGCCTGCTCGCCAGCCATTCTCCTACCTGATCTTTTTTTCTAGCCTCTCTTTTCATGCGCATTATCAGCGGCAAATATGGCGGCAGGGTCCTTAAGCTGCCCAAAGGCCTCCCTGCCAGGCCTACCACCGACAAAGCCAAACAGGCTTTGTTCAACATTCTCCACCACCAACTCGACTGGGAAGACACCGATGTGCTCGATCTGTTTACCGGCACGGGCAACATCGCAGTGGAATGTGCCAGCCGCGGGGCCCGAACCGTGCTGGCTGTGGACCAGGATCACAAAAGCATCCAGGCTCTGCAGGCCACCATCCGCGAGTGGGACATTGCGCAGCTCACGGCGAAGAAGGCTGAAGTAAGGCTGTTTGTGCAACACGAAACCGGGCCGTTTGGCTTTATTTTCCTCGACCCACCTTATGACTGGGACGGGCTGGAGCCGCTGGTAACGACTCTTGTCAGCCCGGACTGGCTCCAGCCGGATGGGCTTCTCGTGGCCGAGCACCGCAGTTCGCGCAGCCTGGAGGCCCTGCCCGGCTGGGAGGAGACCCGCACCTATGGCGACAGCCAGTTTTCCTTTTTTTCCCTTCCTTCTGAGCAGCAGATCGAGTAACTTCAGGATGGCACCCCGGCAGATGTTGGCCCGGCAGGGCTGAGAGCCATAGCCCCGCGCTTGTCAAACCGGTTTGGCCACGTTTTCACATTCACCCCAATTGCATGAAGAGGATTGCAGTGTTTCCCGGCTCCTTTGACCCGATTACCTCTGGCCACGAAGAGATTGTGCGGCGCGGCCTCCGGCTGTTTGACCAAATTATCGTGGCAATCGGGGTCAACAGCCAAAAAAACTACCTTTTTACCCTCGAAGAACGCCTTGATATGCTGCGGATCACCTTTGAAGACGAGCCTGCGGTAAGGGTGATGAGCTATCAGGATTTGACGGTGAATTTCGCCCGGCAGCAGGGCGCAGGTTTTTTGCTCCGTGGGCTGAGAGGGCCGCAGGATCTCGCCTACGAACAGCCTATTGAGCTGATTAACAAGCACATGGCCCCTGATATTGAAACGGTTCACCTCATATCAAAACCCGAGACTTCGGCTATTTCCTCCACCATCGTTCGGGAGGTGATCAAATACCACGGGAACATCGAAGGGCTGCTCCCACCGGCAGTTGTGGCCATGGTGAAGTCCAAAATGGTGGGCGTTTAGCCAGGCGATTTATTTGGCAGAAGTTCAGTCCGTGAAGGTGGATAGCCCACTGCTGACAGGGAAGATTAGCTCAAATTGGCATCCTTTTCCTTCTTTGCTGGTCGCAGAAACGGTTCCGCCATATAAGCGGACGATTTTATCCACCATGGCCAACCCAATGCCCGTTCCTTCGATCTCCTCCTGATCATGAAGCCGCTGAAAGATCCGGAAAATCTTTTCGGCATACTCCTGGTTAAACCCGACGCCGTTGTCGGACAGGAAAATGCGGTGAGCCTTGTCGGAGTCTTCCCAGCGAATGTCGAGCCGGAGCGCCTGCTGGCTGCGATATTTAAAGGCGTTGTCAATCAATTCGCTGAACAACTGGCGGAACAAAAAGGAATGGCCGTGAAGAATGGGCATGGGTCCGAGGGAAATGGTGGCACCTGCGTCATTCCAGGTCTCCCGCCGTGCGGCGATGAGTTCTTCCAGCAAGGGACCGAGGGCCACAGGATGGGCAGGTGGCAGGTTACGGCCGATTTCTACATAAGTCTCCAGGTCCTGGAGCATGAGCAGGGAGCGGGAGGAGGCCTCCAGAATTCTCTGGATAGGTTTTTTGACTTCCTCGGGCACCTGATCGCCCATTTTCCGAACAAACAGGCCGGTGTAGGTGTGAATGTTGCGGGTGCTTTCCCGAAGGTTGTGCGACACGACAAAGGCCAGCTCTTCGAGTTCTTTGGTGTAGCTGGCCAGCACCTGGTTGTGGGCCTCAATTTGCCCGGAGCGGTCTCGAATATTTCGTAAACGGAAGTACAGGAAAAGCAGGGCAGAAACCAGAAACATCCCAACAAGGGCCCCCAGCAGCAATTGCCGGGAAAGTGCCTGGATCTGAATGGCGTTCTGGGCGTCGCCGAGCTGATTTTCTTTTTCCCGGAGGTCGGCCTGGGCCTGGTACAAATCGAGATTGGCCACCTTCCGGGATTGAAAAATGCTGTCTTTAACGTAAGACATCCTCAGGAAGGCTTGTTGTGCCACTTCGAGGCGGTTGAGCCTGAGGCTGATTCTGTGTGCTCCTTCAATGGACTCGTTAAAACTTGGAAACACGTTGCCGGGTGTGGCAAGATCAGCGGCCCGGAGATAATAGACGAGCGCTGAATCCAAAGCCCCATCGTGCTCAGCGATAGCCCCTTTAACCTGAAAAAAATAGGAAGCAAGGTCTTTATTGTGGGGTATTTTTTGCAAAGCCACCCCTGCTTGCTCTGCGAGTTCCCTGGCCCTTGTCCAATCTCCGCTCTCCTGGCAGGCAAAACTGCTCACCAGCCTTGAGTAGGTTTTGGAGATGGGTTCGTTTAATTGATCGGCCATCCCGATAGCAGGCAAGGCATAGAAAAGCGCACTGTCTTCCTCACCGAGCTTGAGATGTGCCAGGGCCCGGTTCACCCTGATGAGGATCAGAAACATGGGGGAGGCAGTGGAATCAAGCTTTGGAAAGGCATTAGAAATCAGGTCGATAGCTGCCTGAAATTTGGATGCATTGATGTACATGGCCGCGAGGTTGGATGCACCAACCAGGGCTTCGCGCTTGTAACCGAGTGAAATAAAGCCCTCCATCGACTGTTGGTAGACTTCCATCCCTTTTTCCAGAACGCCCATACGCAGCAATGTGAGGCCCTGAAGGCTTTCGAGAAAGGCCAGATCGACGCGTTTCCCCTTGTGTTCAGCAATGGTTTTTGCCTTTTTCTGCCACTCGTAGGCTTCTGAGAACGCATCCTGGTAATAGCGAATATATCCCATCACGATCTGGCCATTCATGACCTCGGGGTAGAGGAGGCCTTCTGGTTCTGCCTGATCGTCCAGAAGCCAGGCAAGTCTGGCGAGTGCAGAGTCGTATTCTCCCAGCTGGAGATAGGTCGTGGCGAGGATGATGTCGTAGCGGATTTTTGTCTGGAGATCCCAGCTTTTATAGAAACTGGCCTCTTTTCTGGCCAGGGTTTCAGCGCTTCGGGCGTTGGATCGAATCTTAGCAAGAATGAGCGGCTCCTCCAGCGGATAGGTTCTCACCAGTTCTGATCCGCCCTGCCCGTTTACAGAAAGCACCCCCATTAGCAAGGCCAATAGTAAAACTGTGTATCGGGAAAATATGAACGGGACACAAAGGTTGACCCTCATAAGGTTTGCCAGGGAAAAAGATTCGTTCCTCCATTGATTCAGGTTCAAAAACTAACCAACTATGTTCAAACAACAAAACCGTTTGGGTTGATTAATCAACAGAATAATCAGTGAATAAACAGTGACCTGCCATGGTTTCCGCCGTCCAGGAAGGGTATCAGTCGTTTCGGCTGGTTCTTTTGCCCAAATTTTCCTTATCTTTCTTTTACAACCATTTTTCATTTGGCATCCATCAACCTTCTGAAATCATGTTTGAACTGTATCAAAGTGAGAAGAGCGGCGAGTTCTACTTTCGCCTGAAAGCCAAAAACGGCCAGATTATCCTCTCCAGCGAAGGCTATTCTGCCAAGGCTGGCGCGTTGAATGGCATCGAGTCGGTGAAGAAAAACGCAGCTCTCGACGAGCGCTACGACCGCAAGCAAACCGACGGCGGCAACTGGCGCTTCAGCCTCAAAGCTGGAAACAGCCAGGTGATCGGCAATTCGCAAAACTACACCTCCAAAGACGGCATGGAAAACGGCATCAAGTCCGTGATGTCCAACGCCCCGGAGGCAGAGGTGAAAGACCTCCTGGTGGCGTAAATCCTGGCCGCAACCTCACCAAGTTACCCCAAGCCGGAGCCTGTCTCCGGCTTTTTTGCTTCCTGCCAGCGCCTGTCCAGCGCACGGTAGCGCTCCCGGGTTCCCCACGCGCTGATCCTCGCAATTTGCCAACCTGCCTCTCCGTCTCGCCAGCCGCTTCTCAGCACCAGCACGCGAAACCAGGTGAAGACTGGCTTGAGCACCCGCTGCCACCACTGGCGTCGTTTTCCTTTGCGAAACAAAGCCTCCGCTGCCAGTTTAGCGTAGCGGGCCTGGCGGGCTTTATGGTCGGCTTCGTCGCGGTAGGAGAAATGCCACAGGTCGCCTGCCAGCAGGGAAACGGGCATTCCTTCGGGCAAAATAAGCTGCTCGTGCACAGGGTCTTCGCTCCAACGGCAGCCCTTGGGAAAGAGTCTCACCTTCGTGTCGGGGTACCAGCCGCTGTGGCGAATCCAGCGCCCGGCATACCAGCTCAGGCGGGACATGGCATAAGCGCCAGTTAACCGTGGCTTCGCCTTCAGAATAGCTGCGCGCAGCTCCGGGGAAAGCACCTCGTCGGCGTCAAGCGACAAGAGATATGGGCCGTGTGCCAGGGCATTGGCTGCATTTTTTTGCTGCCCATATCCGTTCCACCACAATGTTACCCACCTGACACCAAAGCTGCGGCAAATTTTCTCCGTGCGGTCTGTGCTGCCCGCATCCACCACCACCACTTCATCAGCCACCCCTTCCAGAGAAGCCAGACACCGGGCGATGTTGTTCTCCTCATTCAGGGTAATGATGACAGCGGAGATCATGAACAATGGATCAGGATGTTATCTACTCCCGCACCCGGCCCTTTTCTCTCACCTTGCTGATCTTGATCATGTTGGTGAGTCCCTGCTCGTGGAGGGGCATGGAACCGGTATTGATCATCACATCGCCAGGATTAACGAGGTCGCGCTCCTTGAGGATTTCGTGCACTTCCTGGATCGTTTCGTCTGTCGATACGTCGCGGTCGTAGAGAAAGCCCCTGACGCCCCAAACGAGGTTGAGCATTTGCAGCACCTGGCGGTCGGGGGTGAAGGCATACACCTGTGCCTTGGGCCTGCAGCGGGAAAGCTGAATGGCTGTGTAGCCGGATTTGGTCATGGCCAGCAGGGCCTTGGCGTCCGTTTGCTCGGCGAGTTTGCAGGCGGTGGCAATGATGGAGGTAGAGAGCGGCTCGGCCCCGGCGGGCATGGTTTCGAGGTTTCGGTAGTAGATGCCCTCTTCTTCTCGCTCAACGGAGCGAAGGATGCGGTCGATGCTGGAAACCACCTCGACGGGCCAGCGGCCTACGGAAGTTTCGCCTGACAGCATCACCGCGTCGGCACCATCCACGAGGGCATTGGCCACGTCGGAGGCTTCAGCACGGGTGGGGCGGGTATTTTCGATCATGGATTCCATAACCTGGGTGGCCAGGATCACGGGCTTGCCATGCTTGTTGCTCAGCTTAATGATGCGCTTTTGCCAGGCTGGAACTTCTTCCATTGGGATTTCCACGCCAAGGTCGCCGCGGGCCACCATGATGCCATCGGCCACCTGGATGATGGATTCGATGTTTTCGAGGGCCTCAGGTTTTTCGATTTTGGCAATCACCTTGGAGATTCCGTTTTTGAGGCGGATCAATTCCTTGAGCAGGCGAATGTCGTCGGCAGTACGAACGAACGAAAGAGCCAGCCAATCGACGCGGTTTTCGATGGCAAAATCGATGTCGCGGAAATCTTTCTCCGTAATGGTGGGGAGAGAAATCTTGGTTTTTGGCAGGTTCACCCCCTTGCGGCTTTTGAGCTCATCGCCAGCCACAATCTGAAGTTTCACCCGGTTGATGCCGTTGGTTTCGAGCACAATGGCTTCAGCTTTTCCGTCGTCAAATACGATGGGGTCGCCGGGGTTGACATCTTTGGCGAAGGTGTCGTATTTGATTGGCAACACAGAGCCTTTGTGCTCTTTGGTGTCTGTTCGGAGGGTAATAACGTCACCGGGCTTGATTTTAACGACTTCGGTGAGGTCGCCGAGGCGAATCTTAGGCCCCTGAAGATCCTGGAGGATGGAGATGTTGGTGCCGTACTTTTCGTTGATGCCTCTCACGAGCGCGAGCCAGTTGGCGTGGGTGGCGTGGTCGGCGTGGGAAAAGTTGAGGCGAGCCACATCCATCCCGGCTTCTGCCATTTTAAGAAGGGTTTCGAAGTCGGAACAAGCGGGCCCGATGGTGGCCACGATCTTGGTCTTGCGCAGGTGGAAAAGTTTCAAGGCAGTAAGTGTTGCAGTTGTTTGATGCTGGAGAGATCCACTGCGGAGGTGATCAGCGGTGACTGCCCCAGGGCACTGAGCAAGGCACCCGGCAGGGTTTGTTGCCCAATTTCACTGCGAATTAAGAGAAAAAAGCGAAAGGGCCGCGCTTCTGCGGGGATATTCTGCGGATCTTTGGAATAAAGAACCACCTCACGCGAAGGGAAGGAGTCGTGGTCTTCATAAAATTCTTCGACAAATGGCCCTGCACTATCGGGAGGCAGGAGGGAATATTCCGGATCCTGGTCGGGAATTGGCTCCTTTGGATGGGGGTGATCGGTGTTTCGGAGCTGAAGCCCAAGAATTTGATTGAGCTCGTAGCACAATTTCCAGGAGCGGACATCCGTGGCGATTCCGATCACAAGGTCTTGAAAGTCAGTAGTATGCGAGAATTCAATTCGCTTTGCCACGGGAAAAAGTTAGGAAGCAAAGATAAAAATCCCTGGGGCAATTACCTGAGCGATTGGCAAAATGTTTTATATTTGCCCAACTTTTTCGCAGGTTCACCCTGAACCAAATTGGATCAACCAAAATCACTTGAGCAATGTCTAGCATCGCAGAGAGAATCAAAGAAATCATTGTGGACAAACTCGGTGTGGAGCCTTCTGAGGTGACCCCTGAGGCCAGCTTCGCCAACGACCTGGGAGCAGACTCCCTCGACACCGTGGAGCTGATCATGGAATTTGAGAAAGAATTCAACATCAGCATTCCTGACGAGGCTGCTGAGAAGATCGTCACTGTAGGCGACTCCATCGCTTACATGGAAGAAAACGTGTCCAACTAACTTGCATACATGCAGCAAAGAAGGGTTGTCGTAACCGGAATGGGTGCCATCACGCCCATTGGCAATAACATCCAGGATTACTGGCATGGCCTGTCCAATGGCGTGAGCGGATCTGATTGGATCAAGCTGTTTGACGCTTCCAAGTTCAGAACCAAGTTTGCCTGTGAAGTCAAAAACTTCGACAGCGAAGGCTACTTCGACCGGAAAGAAGCCCGTAAACTCGACCCATTTGCCCAGTTTGGGATCGTGGCCGCTGATGAGGCCATGAAAGATGCTGAGTTTCACCTCGACACCATCGACCGTGACCGCTTCGGCGTGATCATGGGGTCCGGTATCGGGGGCATTCAGTTCCACACTGAGCAGGTGGCCGAGTACACCCAAGGCGATGGCACCCCCCGCTTTAGCCCCTTTTTGATCCCCAAAATGATCATTGACATCACCTCGGGCCACATCTCGATCAAGTACGGTCTTCGCGGCCCCAACTATTCGAGTGTGTCGGCTTGCGCCACCTCAACCAACTGTCTCATCGATGGTTATATGCTCATCAAAATGGGCTATGCCGATGTGATTTTGGCTGGTGGTTCCGAGGCCCCCATCAATGAAACAGGGGTTGGTGGCTTCAATGCCATGAAGGCCCTCTCCGAAAACAACGAGGAATACCAGTCGGCCAGCCGTCCTTTCGACTCCCGGCGCGACGGTTTCGTGATCGGTGAAGGTGCCGGTGCCCTCATCCTCGAAGACTACGAACACGCCAGGCGCCGGGGCGCCAAAATTTATGCCGAGTTGGCTGGCGTCGGCATGTCTGCCGATGCTCACCATATCACGGCACCAGCCCCCGATGGCAATGGCGCTGTCAGGGTTATGAAATCGGTCCTCGCCGATGCAGGGGTTCAGGTACATGAAGTGGACTATGTCAATGTTCACGGAACTTCCACCCCCCTCGGCGACGTTGCAGAAACCAAGGCCATCAAACAGGTTTTTGGCGATCATGCCCGGCACATCAATATTAGCTCCACCAAATCGATGACCGGCCACCTCCTCGGAGCTGCTGGTGCTATCGAGGCTATTGCTTCCCTCCTGGCAATGAAACATGGGCTCATCCCTCCGACCGTTCACCATGTTGTGGACGACCCCGAGTGCGATCTGAACTACACGTTCAACCAAGCCCAGCCCCGTGAAGTCAAGGTCGCCATCAGCAATACCTTTGGCTTCGGTGGACACAATGCCACAGTGCTGTTCAAAAAATTAGAAGCCTGACCCGCATGGGTCGGGCTTCTGCCCTTTTCCCTGGCACTTGCAGATTCCTGCCGCCCTGAATACTTGGTATTTCGCGTGCTCCTGCGTACTTTTCCACGCGGGTTGGCTAAGCATAGGGACCTTATTTGGTATGATTTCTCCGCGCCAGATTTTCAACACATTTCTCTCCTCCGAACGCGCGTTCGCCAGGCAGATTCAATCTATCTCTGGGTTTGCTCCCAAAGAGATATTCCTTTATCGCCTCGCCATGACCCACTCCTCGTCCATGCGAAAAAATGGACAGGTTTTCCAGGACAAGGATGTGGCCAAAGGGTGTAATGAACGCCTTGAATTCCTCGGCGACTCCATCCTCGATTCTGTCATCGCCGAATACCTTTTCAAGATATACCCTCTCCGCGACGAAGGGTTCCTCACCGAAATGCGGTCCAAAATCGTGAACCGCAAATCCCTCAACGAAATTTGCCAAAAGCTGCACATCGACCAGCTCGTCAGGCACAATCAGTCGGGATCGGTTAATGAATCCATGTATGGCGACGCCCTTGAGGCATTCATCGGAGCCGTGTACCTTGATCTCGGCTACGTTAAGGTCAAGCGTTTTATCTACCGCCGCATCATTGAGCCCTACATCCACCTCAAAGAGGTGGAAATCCAGATCATTAGCCACAAAAACAAGCTGATCGAGTATGTGCAGAAGGCCAAACTGGGCCTGCTCACCTTCGAGGTGCTTTCCGAAAATGGCGACGGGCGTAACAAAGTCTTCCGCATTCAGGCCAAAGCCGGGCAGAAAGTGCTGGGCGTAGGCGAAGGGAAAAACAAAAAATCTGCGGAGCAGCGCGCCAGCGAAGATGCGCTCCAAAAGCTCAACCTGCTCACCGACGACTGACCCTGTGAGGATCGGCCAGCAATTCGACTTTCTCTTCCCAATCTCTTTTGTACCTTCCAGACCAATTTCAGGCCTGCTTAACCCCTTTCAATGTTCATCGAATTCAACTCCGCCAATCGCAAAGCTGGCTGGATTGAGGTCATTTGCGGCAGCATGTTTTCAGGAAAGACCGAGGAACTGATCCGACGTATGCGCCGCGCCCAGATCGCCAACCAGTCGGTAGAGATCTTCAAGCCCTCGCTCGACAAGCGCTATGCTGAGCATGAGATTGTGTCTCACAACCAAAACTCGATTTATTCCCTGGCGGTGGAGGATTCTACGGAAGTGCTCCGGCGGATAGGGGAGGTGCAGGTCGTCGGGATTGATGAAGCCCAATTTTTCGACCCGGGCATCATTGGAGTAGCGGAAGAGCTGGCCAACCGGGGGATTCGCGTGATCGTGGCAGGCCTGGACATGGATTTCCGGGGGCAACCCTTTGGCCCCATGCCCGGGTTGCTTGCAGTGGCCGAATTTGTGACCAAGGTCCACGCCATTTGCCAGGTGTGCGGAAGCCTCGCCAATTTTTCGTACCGCCACAACACCAGCAATGCCACCGTGCTGCTCGGCGAAAAAGATGTGTATGAGCCCCGATGCCGAACCTGTTTCCTCGAGGGAGAGCAGGCACGGCCCCACCAGGCACCCATGCCCCCGGAACTGTAGCCAGAGACTTCCTTAGTCGTGGATGCCCTTCCCCTCAAAAATCGACGGAACCCACTTTTCGATCCTGGAAACGCGGGTCTTCGACTGCTTGGGCGCAGTAAAAAACAACACGTAGCCTCGTTGCCGACCGGGTGTCAGGGCCTCAAAAGCATCCTGCAGCCCGGGGATTTCGGCAAATTTCCCATATAGCTCTTCCGGCAAAATGAGCTCCTCCTTCGCCTTAAAATCCACTTTGGCCCCGGATTTTTCCAGTTCAATGGCGTCGAAAATGAACCTTTTCAGGTCCGCCTCCCATGCCAGCACCTTTTCCACCGAGGTAAACCTTGCCACGCGGGCCGCCTGCGAATTTTCCCCTGGCTTTTCCAGCAGATTATCGGGATCCTGCAGCAGAGATCCTTTGAAAAAACTGATGGAGGCGTGGTCAGCGAATGCACTCACAATCAGCACATTTTTCCCCATGAAGGTATAGCAGGGAACGCCCCATTTGCGCTCTTCGGTAAGGCCGCATTCGAGCACAATTCTCCGAAGTTCTGCCAGCTCCAGGGGCCATGTATGGACTTTGCAATTGGGCGTGCCACCCAGTGAGCAGCGGGCGCAGCCTTCAGCAAAATAGACGTCAACGGCTGGGTTCATGAAGAGTAAGCTACGATCCGGATCAGCTAATTTCGTTTTTTAACCCCGGAAAGCCAAGCCGAAACGAGACGAAGGGTCGTTTAAGCCTCTTTGGAGTCGAGGATAATCGTAACTGGCCCGTCATTGAGGAGGGAAACAGCCATGTCGGCACCAAAAGAACCCGTGGCAACTGGCCCGGAAAACTGTTGGCGAAGAGCCACAAGGAAGGCCTCATACAGCGGAATGGCAATGGCTGGCGGGGCAGAGCGAAGGTAGGAGGGCCGGTTTCCCTTTTTGCTGTCGGCGTAGAGGGTAAACTGCGACACCACCAGGAGGCCACCGCCTGCATCCTGAACGGAAAGGTTCATTTTGCCCTCCGGGTCGTTAAAAATGCGAAGCTGGATGATTTTTCGGATCATCCAATCAATGTCCTGCGGGGTATCGTCGTGGGTAACGGCCAACAGGATGAGCAGGCCGTGATTTATGGCCCCGTGAATTTGCCCGTCGATAGCAACACTGGCATGGGCAACTCGCTGAAGGATGGCACGCATAAGGATCGATCTGACAGCAAAACACGGAATAAATTCACATTTGAAAAAAAGAGATAACGGATTATTAGGACAAACGTAGAGAATTCATACTTTTACGCCGCAATGAACCAAAGCCTCTCATATTACAGTCCTATTCACAGCCCACGCCGACCGGTGTGCGGGCTGCGATGTTACTGGGAACGAAGACCCTAGTTAACATCCTCATTGCGTTATACGCAGAGCAGAAGCCCGGCCCCGACGATTTATACAGTCTGCAGGCCGGATTTTTTGTTTTCACCCCTTTCCTCCCTTCTATTCATTTTCCCTCCACCCTCAAGGCCTTTTGTGCGTTCATGCTATGAATTTGGACATTCTCATTGCATCCGAAGTGCATTTTCCCTACGCCCAAGCCATCTGCGACCTCATGTATGAGGCCGCCAAAGCACGTGGAACGGGGATTGCCAAGCGAGAAGCGGCTTATATCCAGACCAAGATGGCCGAGGGAAAGGCCATTATTGCCCTGGAAAATGATCTTTTAGCCGGATTTTGCTACATCGAAACATGGAGCCACGGGCAGTATGTCGCTAACTCCGGCCTCATCGTGGCCCCTCAGTATCGCAATGTTGGGCTGGCCCGCCAAATCAAAGAAAAAGCCTTTGAGCTCTCCCGGAAAAAATATCCCGAAGCCAAACTCTTCGGCATCACGACCTCCCTCGCCGTGATGAAAATCAACTCGGACCTCGGCTACAAGCCTGTTACTTTCTCGGAGCTTACCACCGATGAGGTCTTTTGGGCTGGCTGCCAAAGCTGCCCCAACTTCGACATCCTCAGCCGGAACAATCGCAAGCTGTGCCTTTGCACAGGCATGCTCTTCGACCCCGCCAAGGCCAAGACTGCCGGGGAGGCTCCCAAAGCCGAAGTGGTAGCCGTTAAGCAACCTGAGCCTTCCTTCGAAGAGCGCTCTGCTGCTCTTGAGCTCCGCTGGCAGCAGTACAAAGCCCACCTGCGCAAGCGCCGCTCCAACCAGGTGTTGCAAAAAATCCGCGAAAACCTCTTCGGAAAACCCATGCAGTTTCGCGTTCCGGCGCTCAAATGGCTCAATGCCTGAGGTCCAAACCCCCGGCAGCCTGCTGTTATCTTCTGATTTGCCACCCGGCGAATCCCTTTTTTTCCCATCTTGTCACCACCAACTTCCAACCTTCTTTCCATGTCAAACAAAGTCGTCCTTGCCTTCTCAGGTGGCCTGGATACTTCCTTTTGTGTCAAGTACCTCGCAGAAGATCAAGGGCTTGAAGTCCACACTGCTATCGTCGATACGGGTGGTTTTTCCACCGAAGACCTGGCCCGCATTGCTGCAAGGGCCGAAATGCTGGGTGTTGCCAGCCATGTGGTCATCGATGAAACCAAGTCCTACTACGAAGACTGTCTGCGGTATTTGCTGTTTGGCAATGTGTTGAAAAACGACACTTATCCCTTGTCTGTCTCAGCCGAGCGCACCTTCCAGGCCATGGCCATTGCTGCCTATGCCAAAGAGATCGGAGCCAGCTCCATTGCTCATGGCAGCACAGGGGCAGGCAACGACCAGGTCCGCTTTGATCTGGTGTTTGAGGTGATGGCTCCCGGCACAACCATTCTCACCCCGATCCGCGACCTGAAGCTGAGCCGCGAGGCAGAAATTGAGTACCTGAAGGGAAAAGGGGTGGAACTGGAGTGGACAAAGACCCAATATTCGATCAACCAGGGTTTGTGGGGAACGAGCGTGGGCGGAAAAGAAACCCTGACCAGTTGGGAGAGCCTGCCAGAATCGGCGTGGCCCACCCAGCTCCAGCGGGATGGTTCGGAGGAGGTGATCATTGAGTTTGAACATGGCGAACCTGTGGGCTTGAACGGCACCCGCCATGGTCATCCTGTGGAAGTGATCCAGGCCCTGCAGGCCTTGGCCGGGCCCTATGCTGTGGGCCGCGATGTGCACGTAGGCGATACCATCATCGGCATCAAAGGCCGGGTTGGATTTGAGGCTGCGGCCCCGCTGATTTTGATCAAATCTCACCATTTGCTCGAAAAACACGTGCTCACCAAGTGGCAGCAACACTGGAAAAAGCAGCTCGGCGACTGGTATGGCATGATGCTGCACGAAGCTCAGTTTCTGGATCCGGTGATGCGCAACATCGAGGCCTTTTTGACTGAAACCCAGGCCTCTGTGACTGGCAAGGTGCGGGTTCGGCTGGCGCCCTACCAGTTCCAGGTGCTGGGAATTGAGTCGAAGCATGATATGATGTCGGCCAAATTTGGTACCTATGGCGAAATGAACCGCGCCTGGACCGGCGACGATGTGAAGGGCTTCACCAAAATCCTGGGCATCCAGGGCAAGCTGCACCGGTTGGTGAACGAGGAATAAGCTTTTTTTGCCTCCATCCCGGCAGATTACCTGACAGCGAAACGAACATGGGCATTTCCATCGGTATCATTGGCGGGGCCGGATACACAGCAGGCGAACTGCTCCGGATCCTGATTCATCACCCTCAGGCGGAGATCCGCTTTGTGCAGTCTTCCAGCCAGGCAGGCAAATCCGTGGCCAGCGTTCACGACGACCTCATTGGCGACACCGCCCTGCGGTTCACTGCCGAGATTGACCCCACGGTGGATGCCCTGTTTTTGTGCGGGGGCCACGGTAAAACACAGCCCTTTTTGGACAGCGTGACCCTGGGTCCCAGAACCCGCGTGATCGACCTGAGCAACGAGTTTCGGATGGAAGGTCCTGAGCATGAATTTGTTTATGGACTGCCCGAATGGCAGCGCGAACGCATTCGCCATGCCCGCTTTCTGGCCAACCCAGGCTGTTTTGCAACTGCCATTCAGCTGGCTCTCCTGCCATTGGCTGCCCATCAGGCTCTGCTCAGCGATGTGGTTGTGAATGCCACAACCGGCTCCACCGGAGCCGGGCAGGCCCCTGGGCCCACGACCCATTTTTCCTGGCGAAACAACAACCTGAGCGTGTACAAAGCCTTCACGCACCAGCATTTGCCGGAAATTTACCAGAGCACCCAACGGCTGCAGCCGCATCAGCAGCGGGTTCATTTCATTCCGCTGCGCGGCGATTTTCCCAGGGGCATTTTCGCCACCAGCCTGCTCACCAGCGTCTGGACCCTCGAAGAAGCCTACGGCCATTTCGAAGCGTTCTACGAATCTCACCCCTTCACCCACGTGACCAGGGAAAACCCGCACCTCAAGCAGGTCATTAACACCAATAAAGCCGTTGTTTACCTGGAAAAACACGAAGACCAGCTCCTCGTCATTTCTATGATCGACAACCTCACCAAAGGCGCTTCCGGCCAGGCCGTACAGAATTTTAACCTCATGTTTGGCCTCCCCGAAACCATGGGCCTTCAGCTCAAACCCAGTACCTTCTGACCCAGCTCCCGGCTCCCCTTCTGTCATCACCGTCATCCCTGTCACTGTGAAACTGTTCGACGTTTACCCCCTCTTCGATATCACCCCCGTTCGGGCGAAGGATTGTTCTGTTTTTGACGAGCAGGGCAATGAGTACCTCGACTTGTATGGCGGTCATGCCGTGATTTCCATCGGCCATGCCCACCCGCACTACCTGGAGCTGGTGGGGCGGCAGCTTCAGGCAATCGGTTTTTATTCCAATTCGGTACAAAACCCGCTTCAGGAAGAGCTGGCAGACAAGCTCGGCGAGCTGAGCGGTTATGACGACTTTAGCTTGTTTCTCTGTAATTCGGGGGCGGAGGCGAATGAAAACGCCATTAAGCTGGCCTCCTTTCACACGGGGCGGGCGAAAGTGCTGTTTCTCAGCGGCGCTTTTCACGGGCGCACTTCGGCGGCTGTGGAGATCACCGACAACCCGAAAATTGTGGCACCGGTAAATCGCAGTGGTCACATGGTTCGCATTCCGTTTGATGACGTGGAGGCATTGGAGGAGGCCCTGCGCAGCCAAAGCTTTTGTGCGCTGGTGGTGGAAGGCATCCAGGGAGTGGGGGGGATTTATGAGCCTGCGACTGACTTTTTGCGGATGGCCCGGCAGTTGTGCGACGAGACTGGCACAGTGCTCATTCTCGACGAAATCCAATCGGGCTATGGCCGCACGGGCCAGTTTTTTGCCCACCAGCATGCGGGCATTCGCGCAGATCTGATCACCATGGCCAAGGGCATGGGCAATGGCTTTCCGATCGGCGGCGTGCTGATCAGCCCGCAATTCAAGGCATGGCACGGAATGCTGGGCACCACGTTTGGGGGCAACCACCTGGCCTGCGCTGCTGCCATTGCCGTGCTGGATGTGATCAAGGCCGAAGGCCTGGTGGCCCATGCCGATGCCCTCGGCAGGGCCTGGATTCCACAGTTGCGGGCCCTGCCCGGCGTGAAAGAAGTGCGCGGCCGCGGCCTTATGCTGGGGGTGGACCTGGAGCAGTCTGCTGCCGGTCCGCGCAATGCCCTGCTGAAGGAGCACCGGATTTTCACCGGATCAGCTTCCCAGCCCACTGTGCTGCGCCTGCTGCCGCCGCTCACCCTGCAAGCCATCCATGTGGCCCGCTTCCAGGCCGCTGCCGGGGCCGTGATGGAAAGAGTAGCCGTGGGCTCCTGAGTTCGCTTTATTTTCCCTGTCAGGTTTCATTTCTCATTTTCTCATCCCCCCGGACCTCCTTATCTTTCGGGCGGTTCACCTCGTCATACCCGCTCCACCTCTCGTTTCATGCGCCATTTTACCTCCGCTTCCGATGTTGAAGATCTGCCGGCATTGCTTGTCCAGGCTGCGAAATGCAAGGCAGATCCCCTTCGCTACAAAGATGCTGGCTATGGGAAAACCATCGGGCTCATCTTTTTTAACCCCAGCCTGCGCACCCGGCTCAGCACCCAAAAAGCCGCCCACAACCTGGGGCTCCAGTGCGTTGTGATGAACATCGGGGCCGACGGCTGGCAGTTGGAGTTTCAGGACGGGGCGGTGATGAATGGCGGAACAGCAGAACACGTGAAAGATGCCGCTGCCGTGATGGGACGCTACTGCGACATTATCGGAATCCGGTCTTTCCCCGGCCTCAAAGACAAGGCGATGGACGATGCGGAAACGGTGATTGAGGCGTTTAAGCGATACGCCGGCGTGCCGATTCTCAGCCTTGAAAGCGCGACCCGGCATCCGTTGCAGTCATTCGCCGATTTGCTCACCATCGAAGAAAAAAAAATGGTGGAGCAGCCCAAAATCGTGATGACCTGGGCACCCCATCCACGCGCACTTCCGCAGGCGGTGCCCAATTCGTTTGCAGAATGGATGCGTGCCGGAGGCTACCGGATCGTGATTGCTCACCCGGAGGGGTATGAGCTGAATACGGCCTTTTCTGCCGGGCATGAGGTGACCCACGACCAGGACGAAGCCCTTCGGGATGCCGATTTTGTGTATGTGAAAAACTGGTCGGGCTACCGGGAGTATGGCCAGATTCTGTCGCAAGACCCGGCCTGGACCGTGACGGCAGAAAAAATGGCCCTCACCAGTGAAGGCAAATTTATGCACTGCCTGCCCGTGCGGCGAAATGTGGTGGTGGCCGATGAAGTAATCGACGGAGCTAACTCCATTGTATTGGATGAGGCAGAAAACCGGGTGTATGCGGCCCAGGCTGCCCTGCTTTTTCTGCTTGGCAAGTAGAAAGCATTTGTCAAACTCCCTTTCCTTTCCTACGTTTAGGCCTGTCGGTCGGTATAAAGCCTGATCCCGCAGGCGGACACTGCCCCGGAAGTTGGGAACCTTGTAAAGCCCTGAAGCAATGCACCAGCAATACATGGTCGAAATCGCCCTTCCGGCGATTTTTACCTCTGATTTCGCAAGCCTGATTCCTGCGCAACGCGCACGAATCAACCAGCTGCTCATTCAAGGCGACATTCGAAGCTATACCCTCTCCCTCGACCGTAGCCGCCTTTGGGTGGTGATGAATGGCCGGGATGAAGATCATATCGAAGAAATGCTCGATACCTTTCCCATCATGGAGCATTGTGTAGCCACCATTCACGAACTGATGTTCCACGACATGGCCACCCACGAAGTTCCCCCCATTTCCCTGAATTAGCCTCCCGATGAGCATACTCTCCCAACTCAAAGCTATTCCCGACCTTAGCCAGGTTCCCGACGAACAACTCCAGTGGCTCATTGACCACTCCGAGCTGCGCGAGTTTCAGGCAGGCGAGCGCCTGTTTGGCCGGGGCGATTTTTCCCAGCACCTGTTCATCATCCTCGAAGGGCGAATTCGCATCTGGTTTGAGCAAAACGGGACCAGCCGTGAAATGGGGCGAATGGAAAAGGACGAAATCACGGGTGTACTTCCCTATTCCCGGCTCAAAGAAGCCAGAGGCAATGGCGATGTGCTTCAAAAAGCCCGGATCCTCATGACCCACCGGTCCACGTTTCCCGACATGATCCGCACCCAGTATGAACTGGTGGAGGCATTGGTTCACGTCATGGCCAATCGGATCCGAAATTTCACCACCCTCCAGGTCCAGAATGAAAAGTTGGTGGCCCTTGGAAAACTGTCGGCCGGGCTCGCCCACGAACTCAATAACCCCTCCTCCGCCGTGGTGCGCGTGGCCAAAGACCTCAAGTCGCATTTGGCCTACCTGCCCGACAATTTCAAGCGCGTGATCTCCATTCGCATAGAAGAGGCACAGGTGGATGCGGTGAATGAAATGCTCTTTGAGCACATCGGTGGGGGGATTCGCAGCTACCCGATCCTCGACCGCAGCCGCAGGGAAGAATGCCTCGAAGACTGGCTCGACGACCATGATGTTCCTCTCCAGGCAGATGCCCTTGACGCGCTGGTAGATTTTGGCTTTGAAGAAGAGGATTTCGATTTCGTGCTGTCGCAAACGGGTGAGCGAGACCTTGCCCCGGTGCTGAACTGGATGGGCAACGTGCTCACAACGGAAAAATATGTCGGTGAAATTCACGACGCCTCTCAGCGAATCAACGACCTGGTGACTTCCATCAAGTCCTATTCGCACATGGACCAGGACATAGACCGGGGCCAGGTGGACATCCGTGAGGGGATCCGGAGCACGCGGCGGATGCTGGAGCATAAATTCAGGAAGGGGAGCATTCAGTTTGAGGAAGACTTTGGCGAACCGTTTCCCACCATTCATGCCAATCCCGGAGAGTTGAATCAGGTGTGGACCAACCTTATCGACAATGCGCTGGACGCGCTGGAATCAAGAGAGGGAGCCGTGATCAGGATCAGCGCGCATGTTGATGGACCCTGTCTCAAGGTGGTGGTACAAGACAACGGGCCGGGCATTCCGGACTCTGTGAAATCGCAGATTTTTGACCCTTTTTTCACCACCAAAGGCATCGGCAAGGGAACAGGGCTTGGGCTCGACATCGTGCTTCGCATCATGCGCGCCCACAATGCTTCCATCGATGTCGAAAGCGTGCCCGGCGAAACCCGTTTCCTGCTGTGGTTTCCCCTGAACTGATCCTGGCCTTTTGCAGGAGCAGGACTGTCGGGAGTCAGATTCAGGCTAATTTACCGGAAGAACCACCTGCCTGGCAAAGGCCGGATTTCTGATGCTGATTTTTCCAACTGGCTCAACGAACTCCTCATGTTTCTCCTCGGCTTCGACCTCGGCACCTCTTCGATCAAAGTGGCGCTGGTGAATGCAGACAATGGCCAGATTGTGGCCACTGCCCAGTCTCCTGACACTGAAATGCCTGTCCAGGCACCACAGCCCGACTGGGCCGAGCAAGACCCGGCAGCCTGGTGGGAGCACATGGTGCTGGCCGCCCGGCAATTGTTTGCGCAGCACCCCGAGGCCAGGCAGCACATCGAAGGGATCGGGATTGCCTATCAGATGCACGGCCTCGTGCTGGTGGATGAAGCCGGAGCCGTTCTGCGCCCCTCGATCATCTGGTGCGACAGCAGGGCGGTGGAGATTGGCAAACGTGCTGCGGCCAGCCTGAGCCCCACTTTCACTTATGGTTCCTGCCTCAATACTCCCGGCAATTTTACTGCCTCCAAGCTGCGCTGGGTAAAGGAACACGAGCCTGACCTTGTGGACCGCGCAAAGGCCATGATGCTTCCGGGTGATTTTGCTGCCTTTCGGCTCACAGGCAAGCTCTCCACCACTGCCTCCGGCCTTTCGGAAGGGGTGTTGTGGAATTTTTCGGCGAATGAGGTGGCCACTGATCTCTTTGAACACTACGAATTACCTGCCCGGCTCATTCCGGAACTGGTTCCGACTTTCGGACTGCAAGGCAGGCTCACCAGTGAAGCGGCTGACGAATTGGGCCTGCCAGAGGGAATTCCCGTTACCTATCGCGCTGGTGACCAGCCAAATAACGCCTTTGCCCTCGGGGTGCTGGCACCGGGAGAAGTGGCCGCCACCGGTGGCACTTCGGGGGTGGTCTATGCCGTGACCGACCAACTGATCGGAGATGTGCAGGACCGCGTCAACAGTTTTGCACACGTGAACCACCAGGGCACAGATCCGCGGATCGGGGTGCTGCTCTGCATCAACGGAGCCGGGTCGATGTATGCCTGGCTGCGGCAGCAACTCGGCGGAAAGGACCTGATGTATGCCGAAATGGAAGCCATGGCCAGCCAGGTGGAGGCAGGGAGCGAGGGCCTGCGTGTGTTGCCTTTTGGCAATGGTGCCGAGCGTTTGCTGAACAATGAGAACCCTGGGGCGCATGTCCTCGGTCTCCATTTTGCCCGCCATGGCCGCGGCCATCTGGTGCGGGCCACCCTCGAAGGCATCGCTTTTGCCTTCGTGTATGGCATGGAAGCCATGAAAGACATGGGGATGAAACTCGATTTGCTGCGGGTGGGGAACGATAATTTGTTTCGTTCGGCCATTTTCGCCCAAACTGTTTCCACCCTTACCGGGGCCAGCATCGAGGTGAGAGCCACGTCCGGAGCGGTGGGAGCCGCGATCGGAGCTGGCTTTGCCCATCGCGGGGAGGCCTGGGCCCGGGAGGCGCTGGCACACGCAGGGGTGGAGCAACAGTATGAGCCTGCAGCTGGCCGTTCAGAATTGGCGGCGGCTTTTGCCGACTGGCAGCAATGGCTGGAGCGGGTGAGAAAGTAACTGTTCTCCGCCTCAGCGCTTTACAAAAAAAGGAATGTTGTGGTACCCAAATCCGCCCTTTCCGTCCCGGACATAGGCAAACAGCCGGTAGGCCCCCACTTTTTCCGGGATCTGAAAGCGAAGCGTTTTCCCCTGATTTTCCATGACAAACAAAGGCTCTGGGCGGATTTCTCCATCGCCGCCGGTTACGTTCATGTAGTCGCCTTCGGGGAGAAGTTCCCAGGTGAAGGTAAGGCTGTCGCCGTCGGGGTCTTGGGGGAATGACCTCACTACCGCCGAATCACCCGCGGGAAGGTACATGCTCTCAAAAGCCTCCATTTCGCCAAAGTAGAGAGCTCCGATGGTGGGGGCGTGGTTATGCGGGAGGGTATCGCCCCAGAGCTGCCCCAGTTGATCGACAACTGCCGTGGGCTCCCCGTCCTCCGAAAACATGCTGAACCAGGTGTGGGTTCTTTCCTGCTTTTGCCCCCAGAAAAACGCCAGAGAGCCCAGCAGCCTGGGAGGTGTGGGGCGGAGATAGGTTTCGCAATACCATTTAATCAGGGCCGCCTTTCGCAAGTCGCTGTCTTCAATAGGAGCAGCCCAGTCTGTCTGCTCGGCTTCCCAATAGCCGACAGGAGAAAATTCTGCCAGCACAACCGGGCCTTGCCAGGTGTCTTTGGCCTGCAGGTGGCCGAGGGCGTCCTCCACGGTTTGGAAGGCATTGATGCCGAGGATATCTACTGCGGGAGCATATTTGGCTGCCATTTCGTAGTTTTTCCGCATTTCGTTCACACAGACCATGACCGGATGGAAGGGATCGGCTTCGTGAATGGCTTTGGCGGTTTCGTTGGTCCATTGCCAATATGCTTTATCGGCGTGGTGCATGAGGTTGACTTCATTTCCCAGCACCCAGCAGAGCACGGCAGGGTGGTGCCGAAAGCGGGCGACGACGGCCAGGGCAGAGTCCTGGATCGCTTTTGCAAAAGCTTTGTCGGCATAATTGGCGCCGTTGCGCATGAGCGGCACATCCAGGCCCACAGCCACTGTGAGGTTGAGGTCTCTGGCGAGGTTCAGGAGGCTATCCAGCTTCCAGGTGCTATAAGTTCTGGCTGTGTTGGCACCGCGTCCAGCCAGTTCTGTCCAAAAACCCCAGCCCGATGCTCCCTGGATCACGAATGGTTTTCCGTGGCGGAATAACTGGTATTGCCCTTCTGCCACCTGGATAACCTCAACTCCCTTGCCTGTTGGCGTTGTTTTCCTCAGAGGAGTTTCCAAAGAAGGGGTTTGGCAACCAGTGATGTGCACGGCCAGCCAGGCTGCCCACAGCAATGGGGCGAAGGGAAAGGGCCTGTGTGGTAGGGAAGTCTGAACGGACATATTGGTGGGAAGATCAGGGTGCAAAATGGTTGGCTATTCGGGGAAATAAAGGGGAAGAGAGGCGGAGGTGGCGAAGCGGCCGGTGGAATCGATGAGGGAAACGTAAGCCCTGTATTCCTGGCCATGTTTCAGGACGCTGCCTTCGACCCAGGCTTTGAGGGTGCCAGGGTATGCTTCCAGGCCTTCCACGGGCTCCAGGATATGATCCTCGCGCACAAACCATTCAACCTGAAAGTCGTCGAGCGAGTCGAGGGCCGTGGTGGCTTTGAGCAAAAAGCCGCCAAAAGGATAGGATGCCTGGGGAAAGTAGAGGTCAGGAACGGGAAAGGTATAGGTAGAATCGCCGCGCCAGGCCGCCTGCAGGGCCATATATCCTGGGCGAATCCGCCCTTTGCTGTCTGTGAGCCCGAACCAGGTAACTGTTTCCTCCATGCGGTCGCGCCAGCAAAAGGCCACACCGCCGAGGTTATGGTCGGCATGCGGTGCCACATGGTGGAGCCAGTGATGGTTATAGGAGGCTGCCTTCTCGTAGGAGCTGGGTTCTTTGGATTGCCCCAGGCTGTTGAATTCGGCATATTCCAGGTCCCAGTATCCTTCCGGTCCAAACTCCGAAACGAGATAGGGTTTGTCTGGGAAAAACTGGGTGCAGAGGCGGTCCAGCTGGCTGATCTGCTCCTCAAAGTAGGAGTTCACCGCCATGAAATCGAGGGAAGGAACCTGCTCTTGGTAGGAGGCCAGGGCCAGTGCCAGATCGGGGGAGTGCTCACAGGCAGCAAACACCGGGTGGTTGGGGTCGATGGCATGGATTTCCCGGGCGATGTCTTCAATCATGCGCAGGTAGGCCATGCGAACAGTCGGGAGGTAGGTGCGGCGGAAATGGTGTTTGAGCAGGCCCCATGTCTCGTTGCCAATGCCCCAGGCCAGAATGGCATCCCGGTCTTTTAGTTCCTTCACCCGCGCAATTACTTCGCGCTTGTATTTTTTTACCTGGGCCGGATCCCGGTAATAATCCACCTCGGGATCAAACCAAAACCCATACAGCACCTTGATATCGTGTTCATGGGCCACCTTAAGAAGGTTGTAATCATAGATGCCCGGACTGTATCGCCGGATGGTATTTGCCCCCAGGTCTTTTACCTGCTGAAAATCCTCCTCGAGAACCTGGCGCGTGAGTGGGTAAAAGCCGTCGCGCCAGTCGTGGCTGGGGTTGTAGGCAAGGCCTTTGATGTAAAATGGCTCACCGTTCACCAGCAACTGCATTCCACTTTGCTGGTCCAGGGTAACTTTTGGTGTGGCTTCATTCCCCACCTGAACCATGTGCGTCTTTTCTTCCCCATTCCTGTCCGGGGGCATGATGGCTGGGGCCAGTTTCTTGTTGCGAAGCCAGGCAGCCCATTTGGCGGGGGGCAGGGCCTGCTCATCCGAAAAAACAAAACCCTGCGCTTCTGGCAGCAGGCGGTCCAGATGGGCGAGAAATGCTTCGATGGTATCGCTGGGCTGAATGTCCATGATCCAGGTGGGAGACTCCCTGAGCAGGCGCGAGAAGAGGTTCAGGCGCTGGTCGAAGGGGAGCTCTGTGCTGTCATGCGGGGCTGCAGACAAGGCAAGGATGTCGATGCGTTCTTCTGGCAAATAACCAAACAGGGTAGGGGTGCCGAATGCCTGGAAGAAAAATACCAGGTTGTACCAGCCCTGGTCTGTGGCCATGCTGCGAATGTGTGTCCAGGCTTGGCCGTAGGCTTTGGGTTCGTTGCCCGGTGTCGTCTGCCAGATGCTGTCCTGCCGGTCGGGTGCAGGCCCAAAAAGCCAGTAAACCGGCAGGCCCAGCCTGTTTGCCTGACCCAATAAAGGTTTCAAAACCTCGTCCCATTCTCCTTCTGCAATGGCCTGGTAGGTAATTGGCTTGTGCAGGCTGTCTGTTAGCCAGGGTTCCCATACCAGCAGGGGAATGCGTTGCTGCTGCCCAAGTTTGGCCATAACGGGAAGGACCTGAGGCCATTCCCCGACATTTGCCGGAAGATTCACTGTTACTACCTGGGCTTGAGGCAGATTAGCGAAAGAGGCCAACGGCAGCCCCAGGTAATGCCCTTCTGATTCCTTGACTTGCGGAGGCTTGAGGTCAGAGAGCTCGATTTTGGTAAGGGCAGGCAGGGCAATGATGCCGAAAATGAGGGCGATGATCACGCCGAGGGCCATGTAGGCGCTCCGCAGAGGGCGGTAAATAAAATTCTGGCGAAAGAGGTACCATTTCACCCGCACCGGATCCAGCACCCCGCCATAGAGCCATTTGTAAAAACCCATGATCATTTTTTGCTGACCCATCAGCACCACCAGCCCCAGCATGACCACATTCACCAGGGCAAAGCCTGCCATCATGAGCATGTAGGGACTCCAGTCTTTGGCAAGGCCATACACAATGGCGACGAGCGAAAGCAGGATGACTGCAATATTGGGGGTGCTGAGCTTCAGTTCGTTGCGGGCAACGTCGTTTTTCGGAGTCGGAATATAGGGCACCTTTTTGCCGATGACCGTGTACACAAATCCGATCAGAAAGATCCACCAGGTGCCGATCATGAGGGTGCCTCCGAGAAAGTGAACGCCTCTTTCGTGGACTTCGAGCAACCAACGCTGGGCAAATTGCCGGATGATGAGGATCATGGATAACAGCGGTAGGGCGTGCAGCAGGAGGTCGTCCATTTCCACCAGCCAGGGAACTTCGGAGGTGAAGAGGGAAATAATGGGAATGGACAAATCGATGGCAGCCACGATGCCAAAGAGAAAGTAGAGCGGCAGCGTGAGGTAATGGAGTGCCTGTGCCCAGGTAAAATGCTTCAGCAGCTTGGGCACTGTGTGAAACAGCAAATCGAGCGATCCGCGAGTCCATTTGAGCTGCTGCTGGTAGTAGGCTGCCAGGGTGGCTGGCACCTGGCCCCGGGTAAGGGCTTCGGGCACGTAAATGGATTTCCAGCCCTTGGCATGGAGTTGCATTGCGGTGTGCATATCCTCAGAAAGGCCTGCGGCGTGGCCCCCGATGGAGTCGAGGGCCTCCCGCCGAAAAGCGCAGTTGGCCCCGATCGCCTGAACCGTGCCGTACCGGTTCATCGACATCATCATCGGGCCATAGAAATGGTAAGTTTGCTCGGCAGCGCCTTTGGCAATGAAGCTCTCGTCGCGGTTGTGGTAGGCCTGCACCGACTGGACGTAGCCGATGTCTTTGGTTTCAAAATAGGGCAGTACCCGGTCCAGGAAGGATTCCGCCGGCTTGTGGTCGGGGTCGAGCACCACAGCGATTTCGCCAGTGGCTTGCTGCAGGGCGTAGTTGATGTTGCCCGCCTTGGCGTTTTTCTTGTCGGTTCCCCGATACACATGCACCACCCCCAGCTCTTCACAAACCTGTTTCAGGTAAGGGTCGTTGCCCTCGTCGCAGAGGTAGGTGGTGTGCGGGTAGCGCACCTTGACCATGGCCTGGAGCGTGTCCAGGATCATGTCGTAGGGTTCTCCCGGAACAAAGGTGGTGAACATGTCCACCGTATACTCCCGGGTCAGCTCTGGCTTTTCCGGCACCGAAACTCCGGCGTAATGGTACCATTCGTGGATAGCTCGCAGCAGTTTGAACGCCACTGCAATGGCAAGACTCCAATAAAGAAAAGGATTTCCGATGTAGTCTCCGTCGAAAAACCAAAAGAGGAAATACAGAAGTGAGATCGACCCGACAAGGATAAGGCCCCGCATGATCCATACGTCTTTCTTCTTCGGCGGAGGGATACTCGGAATCTGATTGACATCAATGATTCCGTCCCAAAGTTGCATTGTGCTGGTTGATAGTTAGGTCAATATTAATGGGGAAGCGTTAGTTTCGGGGTCGGTGGCGCAATAATTCGACTTACCTCTGGCAGTTCCTGCAAATTACGGATCAACTGATTGAATGAATGCTCAATTGGCTTTTTCCTTTTCTCAGTCGGTATGTTGGAAAACGCGGACATAATCCACAGACATTCTCTGTGGAAACACCGTGGTGGCCGGGGGCGGGCCAGGCCATTCGCCGCCAACAGCCACGTTCATGATGAAAAACTGCGGGGTATTGAACGGCCAGGGCTGGTCGCCCATGTCTGCCGGGGTGATGCTGAAGTACAGCTGGTCATCCATGTACCAGGCGATGTAGTCGCGCCGCCAGGCGATGGAAAAAACGTGGTACTCCTCATCGTAGGTGTCAGGGCTGATGGAGATAGAATTGTTCTTGTAGCGGTGAAGGGCGGCACTGCTGCCCCAATGCGCACTGCCCACCACGGTGGAGGGGTTCTGGCCCACGAGCTCCATGATGTCGATCTCCCCGCAGGCTGGCCAGCCCACCTGCCCGAAGTTTCCACCAATCATCCACAGGGCTGGCCACAGCCCGCGGGCCGCAGGAACCTTCGCCCGGATGTCGATCCGGCCATACTGAAACTCCTTCTTTCCCTGCGTCGTGATCCTGGAGGAGGTGTAATAGGGCGAAGCTGCACTGCCTTCGTTCCTGGCCTCGATGATCAGCTTGCCGTCGGTGAGGGAATGGTTGTTGGAGGTATAATATTCGAGCTCTTTGTTTCCCCAGCCGTTGTTGTTGCCCTGCTCAAAATTGTACTGCCCGGGGTCCATCGTCGTGCCGTCAAATTCATCTGCCCAAACAAGGGAAAATTCGGGGTACATGTTGGGGGTGATGTAACCGTCTGCTTCTTTGGGCAGGGTGGCGTCGTCGTCGCCGATGTTCACTACCGAGCGGGTTTTGGTGCCTGTTGCGTTCACCAACTGGCTGAGCAGTACTTCAAACGTTTCGCCCCGCTCCCGGATCTCGTCGCCCACGAGGGAAATGGTAAAAGATACAGTGGTTTGCCCGGCGGGAATACTCAGAGACCCCCGTGCCCCACGGTAATCGATACCCGCCTGGGCGCTCAGGTCCTGGGTGGCATAGTCAAAGGTAACGGCCTGGTCAAATGCTTTGCTGAGGCTCACGGTAAATTCGGCTAATCCTGGAGCGCTCGCAGAGCCTTCCAGAACCGTGGGTTCGTCGATGCTGAGACCCGGCAACTCGGGAGTAACAGGCACAGGTTCTTTGCATGCAGCCAGGGCAATAAGGGGGAGAAGGATCAGGCTGATCCTGCGAATCTCAGCGGATAAACGCATAGTGACGCAGTAGAAGTGATTAGACAGAAAGTTAGGCCTTTTTGATCATTTCTGCCACATTTTCCTGTTCCCGGCTTTTTTGTATCTCATCGGCTCGGCCTAAAGCAGTGCCAGCACAAGGGGGCCAATGAAAAAACCGGCCCGGACAATTGTCGCGGGCCGGCCATCAGACATGACAAGGAAAGTCGAATTGGGCAAAAAACAGGATCAGAGCAAAAGGCTGGGCTATTCCTGGCGGGGTTTCTCCGGCTTGTCGATCATGCGGTAGGTTTGGTTGTCTTCGTCCACGCCCAGGTATTCGGCCACCGTGTCGTAGTCGCTCCAGTCGATGTCCTTTTTTCCAAGGGGCACAGCTGTGGCAACAATCACCCGGTAAGTTCCGGCATACGGAGTGGCCTGGCGGTCGCTGGCCTGGCTTTGCATGCCCACAAAGCTCAGGTCATAGATGAAGTCGAGCTTTTCGATGTATTCAGGGTCGTGAGAGATAAAGGTGTAGGGCAATGCCACCCAGGGAGAACCGTCGGTTTCGCGGTAATAGACCATCACCACGCCGTTGTTCACAATGTCAGTCGTGATTTCCGGCACGTTGAGGTCGAGGGCGAGAAAATATCCCGGGTCTCCGGCTGTTCCCACTCCATACCAATCCGACTCGATTGCCAGGTAGTTGATCGACCACACATTGGCGTTGCCATCGCGGCCATCCCGGCCCTGTGGTCCCTGCGGTCCAACCGGACCCACACAGGAAACGGCAGTGAGCATCATCACGCTGGTGGCAAAGAGGGAAAATCGGGTAAATGCGTTCGGGCTCATCGGTATAAGAGGTTAATGTTGGTCTTGTTAGCAGGTGTTCTGCGTCGAACACACCCTCAGATACGCCCGCCTTCCGGGGCTGTTCGCCGATACTGAAGGAGCGTGTCGCTTCCCGTGCGATTCCTTCCCTGTGATTGTACAGATGTGTCCCGGCTCTTTTTCAATTCATCTCCTGCTGCGAAAGATTTCGGGCTGCCAACAGCAAAAGGCGCTACCTTTGTATCCTCACCTTCATCCATTTCCCCATGCTTGTCCGAAGCTGCGCCCTCCTCCTCCTCGCCTTCCTGGTGGCATGTTCCAATCCTCCTGCCCAGGAAGCGCCCTCTCTCGCCGATCAAAACCCTCCGGCAACCGGCTTCGATCTCGCCGGCTCCGATTCTCTCGCCATGGCCATTGCCGATGAGGTGATGGCAGCCATGGGCGGCAGAAGCGCCTGGGACAGCACCCGCTATGTCGGCTGGACCTTCCTCAGCGGACGCAAGCTGCTGTGGGACAAGCATCAGCACCGCGTCAGGATCGAGTTTCCCTCGCAGAACCTTCTCCTTGTTACCAACCTCGAATCCGGGGAAGGGCAGGCTGTAAAAGACGGAGTTTCTGTCACAGAGCCTGATTCGCTGGCTCCGCTCATGGACATGGCCAAACAAACCTGGATCAACGATTCCTACTGGCTCGTGATGCCCTTCAAGCTCAAGGACAGCGGGGTCACCCTCCGCTATGTCGGCACCGACAGCACCGAAGCGGGGCAGCCTGCCGACCTGCTGGAGCTTCGTTTCGCCAATGTGGGCGTCACGCCGCAGAACAAATACCAGGTGTGGGTGGATGCCCAAACCCGGCTTGTCTCTCAGTGGGCTTATTTCCCTGAGGCAACCGACTCCCTGCCTGCCTTTGTCAATCCCTGGCTGGATTACCAGCGCCAGGGCCGCATTTTGTTGTCCGGCAACCGCGGCACCCGCCTGCGCGATGGCCAGGAATTCCCCCTCGTTATGCCTGATATTTTCACTGCCGATTCGGTGGAGGAAGCCCGGTTTTCGGTGGAGTAGGGGAACCGAGAGGCGAGAAGTCAGACCGCTGCGCTGTGAGAAGCGAGACCGGAGGCGATGCCAATCCCGTCTGACTTCTGACCTCTGACTTCCCGCTTCTGGAAAGGTTTGGCTTCGACCCTGACAAGGGTTTTGGGTGATGGATGCGAGAACCGAGAGCCGGGACTGGAGGCGAAGCCGGTCCAATCTGACCTCCGACTTCTGACCTCTCGCTTCTGCAGCCCCGCAGGGTGAACGCGAACGCTGAAGGGGCCAGGCTTTGTAGCTGAGAGCAGTTTCCTGCAAGAGCCATCGGTCGACCTCCGGAGGTCGACCGATGAGTAAATACTACCACCTCGCGTGGCTACAAAGCTTCGACTCCGCTGGAGTCGGCTTTCATGTGTTGCCGCAGGCGGCAATTCATTGTTTTTTTTGGAGTCGGAGGCCCACCGCCAACCCATTCCCCATCCTGGTTAAGAAAATGATAGTTTTGCTTTCAATTTTAAACACAAAGCTATTATTTTCGTTACAGATACTGTCTTCTCCCTCGCACCCCGTTGGTGGAGACGACCTGGAGTTGGATTTTCAGGTTCACAGTAGTCTCATACAAAAGCGTTAGAGCTCCCGGTTCTTCCACGAGGCCGGGAGTTTTTTTGTCTGACAGGAAGCCCGCCACAGAAAGGTGCCCGCCTGCCGCAGATGAATCCGAAGAAAATTTCTCTTTCTACCCGCTGTTTCGGATCTTCCAGGCTAAATCTATCTCTGTGAATCCTCCTCAAGCCCCGGAAACAGTCCTTTGGTCTCCAAACGAAGCCTCGCTCCGCAGCTCCAACATGTTCGCCTTTGCCTCCTGGCTTGAGCAGCGCACCGGGCACCAGTTTGCTGATTATCACAGCCTCTGGCAATGGTCGGTGGAGCAGCTCCCCGAATTCTGGGAAGCCATCCTGGCCTATTTTGAGGTACAGTTGCATTCGCCTTATTCTGCTGTTTTGCAAACAAACAACGGGGAGGTGATGGGGGCCAGATGGCTGGAAGGAGCCACAGTCAATTATGCAGAACATATTTTCCGGCAGGCAAATGAAGAGCATCCTGCAGTCATGTTTGCCGCTGAATATCAGCCGCTTGTGTCGATTTCCTGGGCCGAACTCACCGCTCAGGTGAGCCGGGTGGCGGCCTGGCTCCGGCAAACGGGCCTCCGCCCCGGCGACAGGGTGGCTTCCTACCTGCCCAATACCCCCGAAGCCCTCGTCGCCTTCCTCGCCACCCAGACCCTCGGCGGGGTCTGGTCCAGTTGCTCCCCCGACTTTGGCACCGCCAGCGTGATTGACCGCTTCCAGCAGATTGAACCCCGCATCCTCTTTTGCCCCGACGCCTACCACTACAATGGAAAGGTGTTCTCCCGGGAAGCCGAGCGGCTCGCCCTGCAAGACGCGCTCCCTTCTCTGGAGGCAGTCGTGGTGGTGCCCAGCGTCGGGCAAACCGTTGCGCCCGGAGCTTACACCCACTGGCAGGAACTGCTCGACAGACCGGTGGAACCCCTTCATTTTGAGGCTGTTCCCTTCGATCACCCCATGTGGATTTTGTATTCCTCCGGCACAACAGGCAAGCCCAAAGCCATTACCCACAGCGTCGGCGGCATTTTGCTGGAACACCTCAAGGCGCTTTCCCTGCACCAGGATGTGAAGCCCGGTGAGCGGTTTTTCTGGTATTCGACAACCGGCTGGATGATGTGGAACTACGCCAACTCCGCCCTGCTTTGCGGCGGCACGCTGGTGATCTACGACGGGTCGGCGACCTATCCAAAGATGGAGCGGCTCTGGCAACTCGCAGAGGAAGCCGGGATTCACCACATGGGCAGCGGTGCCGCGTACTACATTGCCTGTATGAAGGCGGGTTTGCCGCTGCGCCAGCTGGCCAGCCTCAGCAAGCTCCGCACCCTCGGGTCCACCGGTTCTCCCCTGCCGCCGGAGGCTTTTCGCTGGCTCTATGAGCAGTTAGGGCCGGATCTCTGGCTCATTTCCCTGAGCGGCGGCACCGATGTCTGCAGCGGGTTTGTGGGCGGCAGCCCCTACCTGCCCGTTCGCGCCGGAGAAATCCAGTGCCGGATGCTGGGCTGCAAGGTGGAAGCTTTTGGCGAATCGGGCGAAAGTCTGATCGGGGAAGTAGGCGAAATGGTCATCACGGCTCCGATGCCGTCCATGCCAGTGTATTTTTGGAACGATCCCGGCCAGCAGCGCTACCGGAGCAGTTACTTCGAAGATTTTCCCGGCCTGTGGCGGCATGGCGACTGGGTGCGGATCAGCCCCGAAGGTTCCCTCGTCATTTATGGCCGCTCCGATGCCACCCTCAACCGGGGCGGCGTGAGGATCGGCACCAGCGAGGTGTACAGCGCCGTGGACACCGTGCCGGAGGTGTTCGACAGCCTCGTGCTGAGCATCGAGAAGGAGGACGGCAGCTATTTCATGCCCCTGTTTGTGAAGCTGGCACCCGGTGTGGAACTGGACGAAGGGCTTGTCAGGCGAATACAGCAGGCGTTGAGAACGCAGTATTCGCCCCGCCACGTTCCCGATCAGATCATCGCTACCCCCGACATTCCCTACACAATCAGCGGCAAAAAAATGGAAACGCCTGTGAAGAAGATCCTGATGGGCGCCGACCCGGCCAAAGCTGTGAGCCATGATGCAATGCGCAACCCGGAATCCCTGGCTTTTTTTGTGAACATGGCCGCCAGGAAAGAGTAGCTGTTATGCGCGGCTGCTCACCAGGATGTCTACCAAAATCGGCTTGAGCCCGCTGAAGAAAAACTCCACCGCGATCACCATCACAATCAGGCCCATAAGGCGCAACATGACATTGTTGCCTGTTTCCCCCAGAACTTTGATGAGACGCGAAGCCGAATACAGCACCAGGTAGGTGATCAGCATCACCACTGCAATCACGAGGATCAGAACCGCTTTTTTGGCCGTTGTATCGGCGTCTTCCATCATCACGATGGCGTTGGTGATAGCACCCGGCCCGCAAATCATCGGGATGGCCAGCGGCGTCACGGAGATGTCGTTGACATAGGATTTGACCTCAGAGTCGTTGAGTTTCACCTTGGCGAGCCGGGCTTGCAGCATGTCCATGCCCATCAAAAAGAAGATCACCCCGCCCACTACACGCAGGCTGTTGACCGAGATTCCAAAAAAATCGAACAGCACCTGGCCAGAAAATGCAAACAGCAAAATGGTCGCGAAAGCCACGATTGAGGCCTTCCTGGCGATGAGACTCCGATGCCGCTGCTCCAAATCTGCGGTCATGGTCATGAAAATGGGCATGGTGCCCAGCGGGTTGATGATCGTAAAAAAGGAGGTAAAAGCCACCAGGCCCAGGGTCGAGAGTTCGTTCATGTTGTCGGGGGAATAATTCGTCCCGCAAAAATCGGCAATTCCGCGTTGCCCTGAAATGAAGAATTGATTGCCAGAACATGAAAAAGCGCCTCCACAAGAACAACCGGATCAACCGATTGCCTTGTAGAGACACAACCAACGGAAAAAATCTACCTGAGAGCCTTCACGAAGAGCGGTGCGCCACTTCGTGGTAAGTTTTGACATGTGGCCCAAGAAACACCCGGGCATAAATGCGGATGGCCGCAAGGCCGTCGATGATCAGGCTTAGGGAAACGAAGGTGGCCAGCAGCATCTGGTTTTCATGGATGTGAGAGAACAGCAGATCTTCGCCAATCGCGGTTGGGGTAATGGGAAAGCCAGTTAGCCCCACAGCCGCGAGAAAAAACAGCAGCGCCGTTCGCGGATACTGGTATACATGGCCGTGAAATTGGTCGAGGTCAATGCCGTAGTCCTGCTTTTTAAGCCAGTGAAGGGCTGCCCAGCCAACTGCTCCTGACAGCACGATGCCGGAGAGATAAAGCAGCGTGTGAACAGCTTCAAATTTTTCATTGAAGGAAATGGCCAGGGCAATCCAGAAGTGATTCATCACGATCAGGGCCAGGCTGAGCCGCACCTTTTTGCGCTCCACAAACGACTTCAGCACAGCCAGCAGGCCGATAAGGGCAAACAACTCCGGTAACCAGGTGTGCAGTGATGCCGGAATGTGGTCTTCCTGCCACAGCAACATCAGCCCTGCCGCATAAATCGGCAGCAGAATCAACAGGGCGCGCTTCAGGTCCAAAAAATCGAGTTTGTGCCCCAGCCACTTGAGCGGGTTCCACAAGGTTCGGTACATCAGCGAATCGAGGTTCCATTCCTTCAGGCTGAGCAGATACAGGCTGTTTCTCAGGCGGCAGGGTAGCCAGTTTTCGAGGCTCCGCTGGTTGGGGGAGTAGGAATAAAATTGCTCCCGGATCAGGTAGGTCACTGCCGAAGGCGACACGAGCAACTGGTAGGTTCGCAGAAAGGCGTTTCCGGCAACATGCAACAGCACCAGATCCCGAAAGCCCAGGGCCAGCTCAATGAACATCAGCCCGATCTGGGCAATGGAGGCGTAGGCGATCTGGCTTTTGATCGACGACTGCACCCGGGCAATGCCCGAGGCTACCAGGGCCGTTGTCAGGCCCATGAGCCCCACCAACACCCGCACAGAAGCCTGGTGCTCCCAAAAAGGAAAGGTTCGCAGCATCAGAAACACGCCCATGTGAACCGCCAGCGAGCCGTAAAAAATCGCACTCGACGGTGTCGGCCCTTCCATGGCCCGCGGCAGCCAGGAGGAAAAGGGCAGTTGGGCAGACTTGGCAGCCGCCGCCACCAGCAAAGCCAGCGATACAAAGGCGCCTACCATGCTGTGCTCCTCCAAGTGATGACTCACCAGGGCGTCATTCCCCAATTTCAAAAAGGTAATGTTCTCGTGCCACAAATGATGGCTCATCCACATCGCCAGGAGGATCCCCACGTCGCCGATCCGGTAAATGGAGAAAATCTTGACCGCGTTTTTGACGGGCAGGTAGCGGTTCCGGTAAAAGGAAATGAGCAAAAAGGAGGAAATCCCCAGGATCTCCCACCCCATGAACAGGGTCTCGAAATTGCCTGCAAAAATGGCCAGGGAAAAGCCGCTGAAGAATAGCAGGGTGGTGTTGAAATAGCGTTTGTAGCCCGCCTCCCGGTGAAGGTAGGTTTTGCTGTAGAGCATCACGAGAAAAATCAGCAGGCTGCCGACCAGCAGATAGGCCGCCGTGATCCGGTCGAAATACAGGGTCAGGAAAAAGGTGTATCCAGTCGTTTCGTAGAGGATCCATTCTTTGCCATGCAGCACAGGCATTCCCTGGATCAGCCACCAGCCCACAAACAGCACCGCGAGGTTCAGGTGAATGCCCAGGGTGCCAAATGCCGACCAGGCAACCAGGTTTTCCCGGGAGTCCGGCATGATCAGGCTGATCAGAAAGCCCAGGACCGGCAGCAGAATAAAGATAATGAGCCAGGTTTCCATGTCAGTTGGGCTGGTTGATGAGGTAAACAGGAAAATTATCCTGGTGCGATTCAATCAGGGTTTCGAGATTATTCACCTGTTCCAGCGGCCCGGTTAAGGGTTCGTAGGGCAGCCATTTGCCTTCCTCAAACCGGTACATTGCCCTCGTTTCGGGCTCGACCGCCACCAGCAACACCCAGCCCCCGCGAATCCATCCGTAGGTGGCCTCGTTTCGCCGGATCACGTCCATCACCAGGTCCGGGCGCTGCTCCACGATCAAAAGCAGGCGCAGCGGGTCGTGGACCTCAATCATTTGTTTGGGCAGGCCCGGCCGAAGATCACCGTCCATGCCGTTGGCCACACCCACCAGTCCCATCACATTGTGCGGAAGCTTGCTGCCTGCCCCCAGTTTCTGGTTGTCCACCCGCGAGAAATAATACTCCAGGTTGATACCCCCGCACACCGGAACCGCTGCGTTCAGGATGTTGAGCAAATGCGCCCCATCGGCATCCAGCCGCCAGTCGTAGGAGTTGAGAAAGGCCCTGCGGTCCATGAACATGCCCCTCGACAGCGACCGCTGGCCCACAATGCACAGGGCATTGGTGGCGTGGTTTAGCTCGGGCCTGGGCTCAAACAGGGAAACAGACCGTCGCTGGACCAGCTTGTGAATGACTTCAGGTGCCAGGTGTGATTCAATTGAATCGAAGCGGCGCGACCGCTCCTTGGCGTTGCATTGGGAAGCCCGGGTGTACACAGCCTCGTTCACCGCGTGCCGTTGCTGGTTGGCCAGCGACAGGCTGTCGATGTCGAAAAAGGTGATGTCATCGCGGGTGGTGTCGCGCAGGGCTCCCAGAAAGTGGGTCGAAGCAGGGATGTCAATGCCGCGCTTTCGCAGCAATTCTCTCACACTGAGGTGATTGGCCATGTAGGCAAAGGCCCTGGCATTCACTGAGCCCGCACGACCCGAACAAGCCCCGCAGTCGTAGGCTGCATAATGTGGGTTGTTCACGCTGCTGGCGCCGTGGCCCACCACATACACCAGCGGGGCAAACTCTTTCACCAGACCAATGCTTCCCAGCACCCGGTACACCCTTTCGGCCATTTCGTCCACGGTGTAGCCGATTTGCAGCTCGTTTTCCACGTCCGCCGGATCTCTGTTTTCGATCGTGAGCCGGGCAAATGGGTCCATGTGCTGGAAGGAAGAGGAGGTAGCCGGGCTCATCGATGGCCGGAACAGGTTGATGAACAACCTGAGGGCCGACCAAAACCCCAGGGTTTGGGTAATCAACCAGCCGCTGTGGAAGGAATGGGCATGCTTGGAAAAATGGGCGTCCCGCTGGCGCTTTTTAGCCGACTGGTACTCTTTGATCAGGTGCTTTGGCCGGACAGGGTTGGGGCACACTTTGGTGTAAAACTGGCCGTCCTGCGGCTGGAAGTAGGTGTCCACCCCAAAAAATCCTGGCGTGCCGAAGGTTTCGCAGTTCGGGTCGTAGGATTCGAGGTAGCGGCGAAAGGAACCTTCGCGGTCGTCGATGCAGAAGAGGGCCTGGAAAGACTTTTCCCTTACCGCAGGCATCACGAGGCGATTTTGCTGAATGCCAGCGAGAATTTGGTCAAAAAAGGACCATTCCAGGGCTTCCTGCCACCTGCGGATGACCTCGTCGCGCTCGGTTGGGAGCACAGGTGCCAACAGCGCTTCGGGTGCTTCGCCGGTGTCGGCGGCCAGAGGTTGCCAACCAGGTCCCAGCACCCTGTCGAGTGCGTCAATTTCAAGCAACAGCTCCACATGAATGAGGTCGCGAAGGCTGGCCGCGCGGCTGTCCAGCAGGCCCATGGGCTGATTTTCCACCGCAGCTACCATCCCCGACCAACCCTGGTGCCTGAATTGCTGGTCAAAGAGATACTGATCAAACCATTCTTCCTTTCCTACCACCAGTGCCAGCAGGTCGCGAAGGCCAATTTGCTCATCCAGCAGCAGGGCCTTTGCTCGTTTACTTTGAAACAAACTTACCCAGCTATCGCGCTCCAGATGGCGCAGGGCTTCGAGCAGGCTCAGGTTGGCAAGCGGAAAGGGCCAGATGGAAATGCCCTGGTCCAGGTAGTTGCAGAGCAGCCGGAAGAGCGTGGGGTGAACGAGGTTGTCGAGGTCGATGTGGTGGCACTGTTTCCATTGGTCGCGAAGCGCCCCGATTCTGGGCTGGCCCGGGTCATCGTAGGGCTGTTGGAACATCCGCTGGAGCCACATTTTGAGGTGCTGCTCGCCGTAGGCATCCTTCAACTGCTGTTGCAGAATACGTTCCTGAATCAAGCCCCTGCGATACAACTCGCGAAACTCTTCAATGGTGAGGGAGCTTTTGTAGCCAAATATCTCCGAGCTTTCGCGGAGCGCCTCAAAAAAGGACCGGTCCTGGAAGGCGTGGAGGGTGTTGTGGTGAACGAAATCCTTGAGAGGTGCCTGGGCAGGCAGGTAGTGGCTCAGGTCGTGCAGAACCCGTGCTTCGTCGAAAAGTGCTGTTGCGTGAACCGTTGTTTTCATTTGACCCTGGCTGCTAATTGATGTTCCGACACGGCCCGATGCTCGTTCAGACCCACAATGAACACTTTCCCGCCTTCCCGTTCATACTCCCGCTGAAACTGGTGCAGGTTTTCCATGGCCGAGTGGTCCACCAGCCGCGTGGAGGTGAGGTCAATGATCACCTGAAAGCCAGGCGGGATATCGTGCAGCTTGTTTTTGATTCCGAGAAAATTGGTGAAAATCGCCGACTGGTTGATTTCCACCAGGTACTGGTCTCCTTCAAACGAAACCCGGGCCTGTGCCTTGAAAAAGGAGCTGACCGGCGTTCCCAGCACCCAGTGCAATACGATTTCGAGGGTCATGCCTGCAAGCATCCCCACGAGGAGGTCTTCGGCGAGGGTGAAAAAGATGGTGACAACGAAAATGAGCAGTTGCTCCCGCCCGATGCGGATGGTTCGCACAAACTCCTTCGGGTGCGACAGTTTCACTCCCACCATGATGAGCATCGCCGCGAGGGCGGTATTGGGGATCATTTCGATCAGGGGCATGGCCAGCAGCACAAAGGCGAGCAAAAAGAGGCCGTGGAAAAAATTCGCCCAGCGGGTTTTCGCTCCCTGGGCCACATTTGCCGAACTTCTTGCCACCTCCGAAATCATCGGCAGGCCGCCCAGCACTGCTGCCAGCGTGTTGCCGACGCCCACTGCCATCAGGTCGCGGTTGGGGTCTGATTTGCGATGCCAGGGGTCCATCAGGTCCACGGCCTTCACCGTGAGCAGGGATTCGAGGCTGCCGATGACCGAGATCAGGAGCACATATTTGATGAACAACCCGACTTCTCTGGCCCCGGAAAAATCCACGTTCACCTGCACGCTGTCGAGCAAATTGCCGATGTGCACGAGGGCATAAGGCGGCTCTGTGTGCTGAAAATCCATGAGCAGTTCTGCCGGGATGGCCATTGCAAGCACTGCCAGCGGGGCCGGGATCTGTTTGAGCCAGCCCTGCCTGAGATGAGGCCAGCCAATGAGAATGGCCAGGCTCAGCACCCCGATGAGGGTGGCGCGGGGGTCGAGGTGCAGCAGAAAACGGGGGATGGCGGCAAAGGAATCCAGGGTGCTGAGGCCCCTGTAATCGGCAGGGTTGATGTCGAGCAGCACCGGGATTTGTTTGGCAATGATGATGAGGCCGATGGCGGCCAGCATGCCGTGAATGGCGGTGAGGGGGAAAAAGTCGATGAGCCTGCCCAGGCGAAACAGCCCAAACAGGATCTGGAGAACCCCTGCCGCCACCAGAGCGCCCAGGGCGAGGTGCCAGCCCGTTATGCCACCGCCAAAATCGGTGACAGCTCCTGCCAGAATCACGATGAGCCCCGCTGCGGGGCCTTTGACTGAGAGGCGGGAACCCGCCAAGAAGCTTGTTACCATCCCGCCAATGATGGCCGTGATCAGGCCCATGAGCGGCGGAAATTCAGAGGCTTTGGCAATCCCCAGGCTCAGCGGCAGGGCCAGAAGAAACACAACGAAGCCAGCTTTAGCGTCGGCGAGCCAGTGGTCGCGCAGCCCCGACAAACCATCACTGGGAAAAGCCTCATCAGGAGGTTTGAATGACGAATTCATACAATTTGCTTTGAACAATCAGACCAGCAGAGGAACGACTGCGACGAGGCTTGCCAAAGGCAGGCGCTGTCGCCGGGCCTGCTTCCTGTTTACAAAGAAGCCGGGCCCTGAGGGTGGTCTGAAGTCAAAGTCTGAGGTTGCAGTTCAACAGAAAACTACAACCGGGAAGGATGAGCTCATTTGCCTGATATGCCCAGCCCGCTCTGTTTACCACCGGGGCAGCGGGAGGGATAGCAGCTGCAATTTTGCCAGGAATCTGCCGCACGGAGGCAGCCTCTTCTTCGGAGGTTTCGGAGATGGAGGGCGAATGATGAAAAGAGGAATGGCTGGCTGGTGTTTGCTGTGAAAAATGAGTCGCTTCCAGCGGGATAGACGCATCCGGCGCGCAGGCCACGCGGTACTCCTGCAGGCCAATCATGGCCAGCACCAGAAGCAGCGGGCAAAAAATGGACAGAATCTGCTGGCGCATAGGGATCGGAGCGTCGCTGCAAAAGTCTGTGGCTGCAAGGACGAATGCAAGCCCTGTGGGTCTGTTTTTCCAACAAAGGCCGGGGCCGGGGAACTCTTTTTTTCGAAATGGGGACCGAATAAAGGGAAAATAGAAAGTTAATTTACTGGCAATCAAACTATTGCAGAAAAATGGTTCCTGTTCGGCTTTTCAAATTATCCCGGCCCTGTGTTGAAACATCAACTGGATCTATTCCCCGCAGCAGGGTTTGCGGCTGGTCTTTAGCGGGAATCTCCCCCCATCTTGTAAATCTCGACAGAGAAGCGGAGGGTATCGTCGAAGTAACCCATTTCGATGACGGTGTTGCCGGGCTGGCGGCCTTCGAAGCGGAATACCCGGGTGAGGGAGCCTCCTGTGCAGTCTTCGCAGGAGCGGTCGCGGTGGGTTCTTTCCACCATGGCCACCACGGTGGTGTCCATCTCCGTGATTTCCCACACATAGCGGCAGCCGACGCATTCGTTCAGGGCCACCTGGAATGTTTCGCCAACACTGACCCGGGTGTTAATCCCATTGTCGGCCACGGTGAGTTCCTGCACAGGTTTTTGCTGCGAGGTGGATTTGCAGTTCGCTGCCAGCAGAGAGACCAGGGCGAGGAGCGAAAACAACCAAAGGCGGGAAGACGAAAAAATGCTGGTGCTCATGCGATGGAATTAGCCTGTAAGCAGGTGGGAAAAGAGATTGGTTTTGCCGAAGAAGCAAATGAACGAAGAAGCCGCTAAAATCCGGTTATCCGCTGCAACTTGGCATTCAGCTTTCGGTTCTTTGGCCTGAAGGCCCAGCCGGTTGTGAATGCCATGCTTACTCTGTCAGCTTCCTTGCCCCATGCAATACCTCGTCGGAATCGTTTTGTCGTTTTTTCTGCTCTTTTTGTTGGTCATGAAGCGGGGGAAATCGTCGGCTGACCGGGTCCTGATGGCCTGGATGGCAGTAATTGGGGTGCATCAGGTGTTGTTTTACCTGAGCAATTTCGGCATAGGCTACCAGTTTCCTCACCTGCTGGGGCTGGCGATCCCTTTTCCTCTGCTGCATGGGGTGCTGCTGCTGTTTTATGTTACGGCGCTCACAAAAGGGCGCATTCCGGGCTGGAAACAAGCGCTGCCACATTTCCTGCCCTTCCTTCTCCTCATTTTGCTGGCGGTTCCGTTTTTCAGGCTTTCAGGAGAAGAAAAGATCCGGGTATTTGAGCAGGAAGGTGCAGGTTATGAATGGTTTCAGGCCATCCAGTTTGTTGCTGTTACGGTTTCTGGCTGGGGCTATGCCATTTGGTCCTTGCTAACGATTCGGCGACACCGCAGGAAGGTGGAAGCGCAGACTGCTGGTTCAACCAGGGAGCTGCAATGGCTCCAGCTCTTGTCGGTTGCGCTGGGCGGCATTTGGGTGCTCGTGTTGTTTTTTGACGACAACCTGATTTTCACGGGGGTGGCCTGCCTGGTGTTATTCATCGGGTATTACGGGATCAGTCGGGTACCCATTTTTCCGTCGGGCCAACTGGTACCGGTTGCGGCTATGGAGGAGGCGCCGGCTGTGCAATTGGAGAAAGAAATTACGGCCCCCCGATATACTAAGTCTGGTTTGACGGAGGCTGAAGCCGACCGCCTGCACGATCGGCTGAGTGCCTTGATGGCCCGCGAAGCCTTGTTTAAAAACAGCGAACTCAAGTTGACGGACCTGGCGAAAGTGCTCGACACCCACCCCAATTATCTTTCGCAGGTGATCAACGAGCGTGAAGGAAAGAACTTCTACGCCTACCTGAACAGCCTTCGGGTGGAGGAGTTCATCCGGCTGGCCGCCCGGCCTGAAAACAAGAGGTTTACCATCCTGGCCCTTGCTTTCGATTGCGGATTTAACTCAAAATCCACCTTCAACAAGTACTTTCGGAGCATGACCGGAGAAAATCCTTCGGAGTATGTTGAGAAATTAGCTGATTGATATTCAGGCGAATACAGCATCCTCCTTGCAGGCCTGCACCTGCAAATAGTCCTTCCTTACAGGCTGCGTCGATTGCCGGGGCTTTCTGGCTTTGCTTTGCCGGAAACAATTTTCAACATGAAGCCCTTTTCGTTTTTGACGCTTACGCTTGGCCTTTTGGGTTGTAGCCCGGCAGACCCGTTAAGCCCCGGTTTGCTGGTTCCGCTCACCGTGGCAGAAGATCCAACCTTGCCATTTGTGCAGGTGAATGGGACAACCCTCCACGCCGAGGCATTCGGCACCCCCGGCGACCCCATGGTGGTGCTTATTCACGGCGGCCCGGGCGGGGACTACCGCTCCCTGCTGAAGGCCGCCAGCCTGGCAGATGAAGGCTATTTTGTCGTGTTTTATGACCAGCGTGGCACGGGTCTTTCGGAGCGGGTTCCGAAGAGCCAGTTTGCAGGCGCGGAGGCTATCTCCCTCATGGTGAACGACCTGGATGCCGTGATCGGACATTATCGGGAAGCTGATTCTCAGAAGGTCTTTTTGTTCGGGCATTCCTGGGGCGCCATGCTGGCCACCGCGTTTATCAATCAATTCCCCGAAAAAGTTCAGGGTGCCATTTTATCTGAACCGGGCGGATTGACATGGCCGCAGGTGGAGGCCTACCTGAGCCGTTCCAACAAGATTCGACTGTTCAGCGAGGAGCTCAACGATGCCTTGTTTCCTGAGCAGCTCTTCTCGGGCCGGTCAGAGCATGAAATCCTTGATTACAAAGCAGCCTATTTCACCAGTGTTGAGAATGCTCCCGGGAACCCCATCGGCAATGCCGGGCCGTATCCTTTTTGGAGAAACGGAGCAGTTGCATTCGATGCTTTGTTTGAGACCGGATCTACCTACGGCCTTGATTTTACCTCCAACCTTAACTCCTTCCAGCCGCCCGTCCTGTTTCTCTACAGCGAACTGAACACTGCATATGGCAGAGCCTGGGCAGAAGAAGTTTCAGCACCGTTTTCGGCCGTTCAGTTGAGCGTGGTGCCGGGCAGCGGCCATGAAATGCTGTGGTTTGGCTGGGAGGGATTCGCTCCGCAGGTACGTACTTATTTAAGCTCTCTGAAATGAAAAACACCATATTTCTGTTGCTTGGCCTGCTTGTGCCGGGCCTTTCCACCATGGCCCAGCAGGTAAACTGGCGGGCGTTTGATTCAGTCAATACTGTCGTGGGTGTTCAGATTGGCATGGATATCAATACAGCTTACGGGCTCTCCGTTGCCAACCGGCTTCCCATGGGGATCCCGGCAGCGGCCGGAATTGAATACTGGGCTCCTTTTGGGAATCGATTCATCGACGACTGGAACCTGATGGCCACAATGCAGGGAGAATTGTGGCGCAAGGGCTCATGGTCAGCCACGCTGAAACCTTCTCTGGGCTTGCGCAGGGTTGAATCTCCCGTGGCTAAAATCGTGAGCCTCAATGCAGGGCTGAGCGTTTCCGGTGGATATCTCACAAACCGCTGGGGTGCTTTGGTGGAAGCTTCCGTGGATCAAAGTCTGGCATCCCATCTTCAGCATGGACTACTGAAAGAGACCTACCCTTCTGTTTACGATGGCTGGTACAAGTCCATGGGAGGAACTGCCAGGCTGGGCCTTTTGGCGAATGTTGCCCTGGGCCAAAACCTCCTCTCGGTAAAACTGGGAAGGAGCTGGGGTCAATTTTTCGCTGACAGCCCGACAATTCCCTGGTATGCTTCTGTCTCTCTGGTCCGTTATTTTTAGCAGCAAGTTACCTGCCCGAAAAATCCCTGGTTGTCAAAGGCCAGGGGTTTTTGTGGTTTTCCCGAATGCAAATCTACTCATGCAGTCACGATGTCGACTCAAGGAGCGGGAGGCCGGGGATTATGCTCCCTTTCTTTGCGTCGATTCTCTCAGGCAGAGGCTGGGCTCGATGCGGATATCGGCAAAGGGCTGGCCCTCGCGGTTCCCGTTCAGGGTATCTATCAGCAGCCTGGCTGCGGTTTTGCCCATGTCAATGGGAAACAAATCCACGGAGGTGAGGGAAGGACGGATCAGGGCGGTAAAGGGTTCATTGGCATAGCCGGCCACGCCCACTTCTTCGGGCACCTTCAGGCCCATGGCCAGAAGGGCATCCAGGGCCCCGTGTGCAGAGTAGTCGCTCGCAGAGAAAATGGCGTCAGGCGGGCTTTTCCACTGAAAGCAGGCCTTGCAGGTCTCGTAGCCGCGCTCGTAGGTGAGCACAAAACCCTCTCCCGGCGGGGCCAGCAGCGGCAGCCCTTCCTCTTCGAGGGCATGCCGGTAGCCCTCAAACCGCTGCCGGTAGGAGCCCAGGTACATCGGGCCGCCAAAGTGCATGATGCGCCGGTAACCCTGCTCCACCAAATGGCGGGTGAGCCGATAAGAAGCCTCCCGGTCCTGGTTGGCCACCTTGTGTGAGGGTACCTGCTGGCTGGTCCGGTCAAACTGAACAACCGGAATTCCGGACTTCTGCAAAGAAAGCACATGGTCAACCCCTGCAGATTCTACCGACAACGACAGCAGCAGACCGTCCACCCGGCTGTTACGCAGGGCCTCCAGGTCGGCCATTTCCTTTTTTTTGCCCTCGATCGACTGGCAAATCAGCAGGCTGTATCCGGCCTCCGAACAAATTTGCTCCACCCCGAAAATCACATTCGCAAAAAAACTCCTGTTGATGCGTGGCACCACCAGCCCGATGCTGTTGCTGCGCCCGGTGCGAAGCTGAGAGGCAAGCTGGTTGGGGTGATAAGCGAGTTCTTCAGCCTTTTGCCGCACAAGCACCTTTGTGGCTTCGCTGATCTTGGGGTGATCATGCAACGCACGCGAAACCGTTGAGCTGTTGAGGCCCAGCGATCTGGCAATGTCGTGAATGGTCGCCTTTTTTTGAATCGTTGAATCCATGTGCTGAAACTGGGGGAGTAAGGCATTGGAAGTTAACTGCTTCCTTTCAAAAGGCTGTCCGGTACCTGAGGAACCCCGCATGGGCCGTTCGGAACAGGATGCAGAGAGGCCTTTTTCTTTGAAAATTTCAGACAAAACAACCCCTTCACAGGCGTCACAAAGAGCTTGTGACATTCCTTTCCAACCTCACCCAGCCCTTCTCAGTATGGTCGTCACCTTCGGCGAAATCATGATGCGCCTGGCTCCGCCGGGGTTCCAGCGCCTGCTGCAAGCGCGCTCCCTGGAGCTCACCTTTGGCGGTGGGGAGGCCAATGTGGCAGTTTCTCTGGCGCATTTGGGCCTGGACACGCAGTTTGTAACCTGCCTCCCGCTCAATGATCTCGGACGGGCAGCCCGGATGGATCTGCGGAAGTACGGGGTCGGCACAGACTTTGTCCAGTGGGGCGGCGACAGGCTCGGGCTTTATTTTCTGGAAACCGGGGCCATTAACCGCGCCAGCACAGTGCTTTACGACCGGGCTGGGTCGGCCATGGCCGAGGTTCGGGCGGGCAGCTTTGACTGGGAGCGCATTTTTGAGGGAGCCACATGGTTTCACTGGACAGGCATTACCCCGGCGATCTCCGAAAAGGCAGCCAGCATGTGCCTCGAGGCGGTGCAGGCGGCCCACAGGCTCGGCATTCCCATTTCAACCGACCTCAATTTCCGGAAAAACCTCTGGAAATGGGGCAAAACAGCAGGGGAAGTAATGCCAGACCTTGTTCAGTACTGTGATCTGGTTCTGGCGAATGAAGAAGATGCGGAAAAGGTCTTCGGCATCCGGCCTGCCCATCAGGACATCACAAGCGGTCATTTGGAAGTAGCTGGTTATGAGGATGTTTGCCGCCAGCTTCAGGCCCGTTTTCCCAAAGCCAGCCGGATCGCCATTACCCTGCGGGGGTCCCTCAATGCCAACCACAATACCTGGTCGGGCGTGTTGTTTGATGGAAAACAGCTCTTCCAGGTTCCGACCTACCAGCTCACCCACATCGTGGACCGCGTAGGCGGCGGCGACTCCTTCATGGCCGGGCTGATCTATGGCCTCGTGCAAGGCTTCGACAACCAGCAGGCACTTCATTTTGCCACCGCAGCTTCCAGCCTCAAGCACACCATCCACGGCGACTTCAACGTGGTGTCGGTGGCTGAGGTGGAAACCCTGATGAAGGGGGATGGGAGCGGTCGGGTAAACAGATAAATCCATGCACCTGCAATACCGACATCAAGTTGTTCAGGCCCTGCTCTCCACCGGGCTTGTGCCCACGTTCTACCATCCTGATGTTCAGGTGGCCCGGGAGGTAATGCTGGCCTGCTACCGGGGCGGAATCCGAACGTTTGAGTTCACCAACCGGGGCGATTTTGCCCATGAGGTGTTTGGCGAATTGAGCCGCTTCGCACACAAGGAGCTTCCCGACCTGGCCCTGGGCATTGGCACGATCCACGACGCGGGAACGGCGGCCCTGTACCTGCAGTTGGGGGCCCGGTTTGTGGTGTCGCCGGTGCTGGTGCCGGAGGTCGCAAAAGTGTGTCACCGCCGCAAAGTGCTGTGGGTGCCCGGCTGCGGAACGGCCTCCGAAATTTCCCAGGCCGAGGAGCTGGGCGCAGAGATCATCAAGCTGTTTCCGGCGGATGCAGTCGGCGGGCCGGGTTTTGTGAAAGCCCTGCTGGGCCCCCAGCCCTGGACCCTGATCCTGGCTTCCGGCGGGGTAAAGCCTGAGGAAGGCAGCCTCAGGTCCTGGTTTGAAGCCGGGGTAGCCTGCGCCGGGCTGGGGTCGCAGCTGTTTCCGGCGGAGATGATCGAAGCAGGAAAATTTGACGAGATCACGGCCCTTGTTGCTGGGTCTGTCGCTGCGGCCAGGCGGTATAGCAGGTTTGTTGGGTGAGAGCGCGGAGCGGAGGCGAAGCCGGTCTTGTCTGACCTCTGACTTCCCGCATCCGGCCCTCTCGCCGGTCTTTCGATCCCTTCGACGGGATCAGGGACCGAAAGACCGGCGCCGAACCATGGCAACCAGGCGTCCTCCTTCGGCGACGAGGCCTGCTCAGGATGACGCGAAGCAGGCGACGCCTCTCAATGTCATGGTGAGCAGGCTGCTTCAGCCGTCGCCGAAGCATGACCCTGACTTCCCGCCTCTCATCCGCCTCCCTTCATCCCCGCCCATCAGCCATGGGCCTCCAGAATACTGGCCGTAATCCGGGCTTTTTGGTCATCGCTGAAAAGATGGCCATGGCAACGCTCAAACACGACGACTGTGAGTTCTCCTGTTGAGATTCCCGGCTGCTCTGCCCTGATCCGGGCTTCCATGACCTGCCGCCCCATTTCGATCCAGCGCATCCCAAGTTGAAAGCGCTGGGCGGGCGTCATGGCCATGATCATGTCCCATTGTTGCTGGTAAGCTGCGGGGTGTACGTCGCGGGGCAGGGTCATAGGAGGGAAAATGTTTGCAGGCGAAGGCGGTCAACCCAATATCGAAGATAAGCCGGATCGGCTTTGCCAGTGTCAAGGAGCATGCGAATATCCTGAAATTGCTTTTCACTCTGAAGCTCCTGCACCCAGATCAGTTTAGAGAGAATGAGGTCTTCGAGGGTCGTGACATACGCCTCAAATCCACCAATATCCAGCAACTGGCGCCGCTCAAACTCGGCCAATCGATAAGGAGAATCCTGCCGGACGATACAATCTACCCGAATAGCTGTTCCCTTGTGGATGAGGTTGAACATCCCTTTCCTCTTGATTTCAGCCCGAATGCCAAGATGTGTGCGTGTCCCAACTCCCGGTTCTCGCCTCCAAACTTCTCGCCTCTCAAACGGTCTCCGCCTCCAGTCTCGCCTCTCGCAGCGAAGTGGTCCCGCTTCTCACAGCGAAGCGGTCTGACTTCCCGCCTCTCAAATGCTTCTCGCCTCTCAACATCCCCCAGCGCAGCGATCCTACTCTGCTTCCCACCAAAATCCAGCCAAGACCATGTTGAAGCCGGTCTCAGTCAAAAAAAGGAATATCTTTCTCCCACCATCAAGGAAAGTAATCTTTGTGCCCGCTTGGTATATTACTCACAGGGTGCGGCACACCTGGGCTTTGCTCCGCAGGAATCAGGCTTGGGGTTGGATCCCTTTCATGATGTCCTGATTGCCAGGGTTTCTGCTAAAGAGCTATTTTTAGGTATGTTTATTTTTCAGGCATTGCCTAGCAGAAAAAGCAGGAGATGAAGGAGTGGAGAACTTCCCGGAACCCCTGAGAATTCAATCTTAGGAAAAGGCTTGTACGAGAACAGTCCACAAGTTACACAGCAAATGATTGATGCCATTGGAGCGTTTGCCTTGGAACAGCAAGCTAATGGTGGCTTTAATTACAATGAAAAAATTTTGTTAGACGCATCGGCAGTCACCTTTTTGATGCAACCAAAGGGGATGGAGATGAGTGACATTGTTACAGATAGAGGTCTTAGGATGGTAAAAAAACCGCATGAATAGTGTCATGAGAAAATGGAATTTGCATCTTGCCTTTTTACTCGGCATGTCTCTTTTAGTGGCTTGGTGTTCAAGCACTGGAAGTGGGAGCCCTGATCCTGACGACCAATTTGGTCTGGAAAGCGGCTGCTCCGGTGTGGTGGCTTCCTGTTTCCAGAATAAAATCGTTGTTGAATCATACAATCAGGATTCTGTCCTACTTTGTTTGCGAGAAATGCTAGAAATGTACCGTTTTAGATCTTTCGTACTTAAGGATCCAGAAAGATTAGTGGATTTTTTTAAGATAAGGCTATCGTTTTCGGAAATTCATAACGTAATTCGGAATACTTCTATTGAGTCGGCCACAGTTTGCTTGCCTAATGTTATGATCGAAAATCAACTTTCGCCTAATGACAGCTTATAAATTCTTAGTGTATGGGCTGTTGATTTGTATATCCAGCCAAAAGGCCTGTTGAATTTCCCAAATTTAAAGTATCTTGATTTGAATTCGGCAAGAAATCACTCTTTGACAACAATTTTATTGCCAGAATCTGTCAACCACCTATCTATTAGTTATGGAAAAAGTAAATTGGCTATCATAGGCGAGAATCTTATTTCGTGTGATTCGCTAATTGATATCAATGTTTTTGGTAGTTCTGTTGAGAATATAAGTATTCCTGACGGCTCAGAGAGGGTAAATTATTTGAGTGTTAATTTTTCTGCTACCTACTTTGGAAAGGCGTGCCGTGAGGGTAAGGAATGGGCATTAAAACGTCGCGATTCTTTAGCTGTAAAGTTTCCGTCAATCTCCTTTTTCAGCGGTGGATTTTGATTAGGATTTTACATATACATTCCTGAACAACCCCCAAATCGCCCCTCCCTGCTTGGAAACACAGAAAAAGCTGTGAAATCCCCAGTGGATATGCGATATTCAAGGAAAGGATGGAAGGCGAGCTTTCGCAAGCATGATTATTTTTCAGACATGACCTAATATGACTGTTGCAAAAACAAAAATAATCGTTCTTTTCTGGGCCGCTATCTGCTTTGGTGTACTATTCGCTTGGAATACTACCATTTTTCCAGCTACTGGTGCTACGAATCACTGGAAGGATCAGTGCATAATCAAGTTTGACACCTTATTCGGAGACAGTGTGATGATATCGGATGCGTATGACATGCGTAAAGAAACCTTAATGGAAGCCGTCTTTGAGGACACAACATTAATAGCATCGTTGGCTAGAGAAGTCCGCCCATATAATCTGATTCTATTTATTGTTGATACATCCGGAACTCCCTGCTGCTTTAGAAGTGCGGATGGGCTAAATAGCTCTATCTTTGATATTTGGATATATGAAAAAATAAAAAATGCCTCACCTTGGGAGGTTGTGAACTGTAAAGGCAAAAAGTACCCAACACAAGTTTTTGTTCGCTACCATTTATAGCAGAAGATTCAGAGGGAGTGTTGAGACTATTCAAATAACTGTGCTGGGTTCTGAGGAAGGTTCCGCCAAGCCTCCAAACTGCCTAAACCCTTGTCAGGGTCGAAGCCAAACCCTGACAAGGGTGGAAGACCGGCTCCGCCTCCAGTCCCGGCTCTCGGTTCCCGGTTCCCGGTTCCAAACTCCCAATTCCCAAAACCCTTGTCAGGGTCGAAGCCAAACCCTGACAAGGGTGGGAGACCGGCCTCGCCTCCGGTCCCGGCTCTCGCCTCCAAACTCCCAGTTCCCTAAACCCTTGTCAGGGTCGAAGCCAAACCCTGACAAGGGTGGAAGACCGGCTTCGCCTCCAGTCCCGGCTCCCGGCTCTCGGCTCCCGCCTCCAAACATCCCGCCTCCCTTCCACCGACACCACCGACGCCCTTCTCGCAGACTCTTCTTATTTTCCAGCTCCCGGTTTTTTCTCCGTTTCTCTCTACGTTTTTTCTGCATGGAACATACCTGGCGTTGGTTTGGCCCCCAGGACCCCGTTTCGCTTGACGCCGTCAGGCAGGCGGGTGCCACCGGCATCGTGACCTCCCTTCATCATCTGCCCATCGGGGCCGCATGGTCTCAATCAGACATCAGCGCCCGCGTCCAGGCCATTGAACAAGCCAACAACCTCAAAACCCCGCTCCGGTGGTCGGTCGTGGAGTCGGTCCCGGTGCACGAAGACATCAAACAGGGCAAGCCCCGCCGCGACGAACTCCTCGAGGCCTACCAAACCACCCTGCGCCACCTCGGCCAGGCAGGGGTCCGGACGGTTTGCTACAACTTCATGCCCGTAGTCGATTGGACCCGCACCGACCTGCGCCTGCGCCTGCCCAATGAGGCCATCGCCCTCGCCTTTGACTGGGCCGCCCTCGCCATGTTCGACCTGTTCCTGCTCAAAAGACCCGGTGCCGAACGCGACTACGATTCAGCCACCCTCGCCGCCGCCGAACAGCGTTGGGCTGCCAGCACCAGCGATGAGCAGCAAACCCTCGTGAAAGTCATCATTGCCGGGCTGCCGGGCGGGCAGGAAGGCTACGGCATGGAGGGCTTCCGGGACAGGCTGGCCGCTTATAACGACATTTCCGAAGACGACTACAGGGCCAACCTCCGCTATTTTCTCGAAGCTGTGGTTCCGGCTGCCACCGAAGCGGGGGTTCGCCTGGCCATTCACCCCGATGATCCTCCCTTTTCGCTTTTTGGCCTTCCCCGCATTCTCAGCACCGAAAACGACCTCGCTCAGATGCTGAACATGGTGGACGAGCCTGCCAACGGTTTCACCCTTTGCACGGGCTCCTTCGGAGCGGACCCCGCCAACGACCTCGCCGGCATGGTGCAGCGGCACGGTTCCCGCCTGCATTTCATCCACCTTCGGAACATTGCCTTCCGGGGCTACCGCACTTTTTTTGAATCCGACCACCTGGCAGGCCATGCGGATATGTTCGACATCGTGTCGGCCATTGCGGCGGAAGAGCAGCGCCGCGGCGTGGCAGGCCCGGGCAGCGGTATCCCCATGCGGCCCGACCACGGCCACCAGTTGCTCGACGACCAGCACAAGCAGGGCAACCCCGGCTACACTGCTATCGGGCGGCTCAAAGGGCTGGCCGAGCTCAGGGGGCTGGAAATGGCCATCTGGCGAAGCAAACCAATGCCAATAACAGGATGAACACCTTGAGGAAAAGCGTGAGAAAATGTTGCTGGCTCCTGCTCATCTGGATGGGGGCTTGCGCCGAACAGTCTGGCGTTCAGGTGCTGACCCTGGCCCATACCCTGCCGGTCACCCACCCGGTCCACAAAGGAATAGAAGATTTCCGCGACTCAGTGGCGTTGTACTCAGGCGGTCAGCTGGAGGTGCGCATTTATCCCGACGGGCAGCTCGGCTCCGAACGGGAGGTGGTGGAAATGCTGCAAATCGGCTCAATAGACATCACCAAGGTGAGCGCCGCCGTGATGACCAATTTTTCACCCGCCTATGCCGTGCTGGGCCTGCCGTATCTGTTTCGCAGCGATGAACACCGCTTTGCCGTGCTGGAAGGCAGGGTAGGAGAGGAACTGCTGGAAGGCGGGGTCGAATTCTGGCTCAGGGGCCTTGCTTTTTACGATGCAGGCAACCGCAGCTTTTACACAAGGGAACGCAAAATTTCCAGCCCGGAGGATTTGAAGGGCTTGAAAATCAGGGTAATGGATGATCCGCTATCTGTGCAGACGGTGAACGCACTTGGTGCTGCCGCCACCCCGATGCCCTTCGGAGAATTGTACACCGCCCTGCAGCAGGGCGTTGTGGACGGAGCGGAGAACAACCCGCCTTCGCTGCTCACCTCGCGGCATTTTGAGGTGTGCCGTTACTATACCCTCGACCGGCACAGTGCCGTGCCGGATGTGCTCGTGATCGGCACCAAAGCCTGGGATCGCCTGTCGCCCCAGGCCCGGGGCTGGCTCCGGAAAGCCGCCGCCGCCTCCTCACACAATCAAAAAGGCTACTGGTCGGCCTCTGTGGCCGAGTGCATGGACCGCCTCAGGGAAGCTGGCGTCGAAATCATTGAGCCCGATCAGTCGCCATTTTTTGAGGCAACCGAAGGCATTCGCCGGCAAGCCAGCCAGGACAGCAGCCTGCGCAGACTCATCACCCTCATTCAGCAACAGCCATGATCAGAAAGCTGCGCGCGGCGCTGGATCGCCTGCTGGAAGGCCTGCTGGTGGCTGTTTTTGCCATCATGGTTATCAGCGTGGCCTGGCAGGTGTTGTCGCGCTTTGTGCTGGGCGCGCCCAGCACCTGGACCGAGGAAATCTCCCGTTACAGCCTGATCTGGCTCACCGTGCTGGGCGCCGCCTATCTCACGGGGCGCGGAGAGCATATCTCCATGGATTTTTTGTATGACAGGCTCCGGCCAGGCAGGCAGCGGCTCATGCGGCTGGGTGTGCTTGTGGCGGTGTTCGCTTTCTCCTCTCTGGTCATGGTGGTGGGAGGCGGAAACCTGGTGTACCTCACCCTGCACCTGGGCCAGTTGTCGCCAGCCATGCGCATTCCGCTGGGCTTCATCTACGGGGTGGTTCCTTTCAGCGGCCTGCTGATGATGTTTTATTGCCTCTTTCCTTCCACCTCCACCCCCAGCCCATGATCCTGGCGAGCATTGTGGTTCTGTTTGTTGTGTTTTTTCTCCTGCTTTCGCTGCGGGTGCCGGTGGCAATTGGCATTGGCCTGGCTGCTGCGGGGGCTTTGTTGCTGGTAATGAATCCATTGCCTGCGCTCACCACAGTGGCCCAGCGCATGACTACCGGGGTTGACAGCTTTCCCCTGCTGGCCATTCCGCTGTTCATTCTGGCCGGCGATCTGATGAACCAGGGCGGCATTGCCCGGCGAATGATCCGGTTTGCGAAGGCGCTTGCGGGCCAGTTGGCGGGCGGGTTGGGCTATGTGAATGTGCTCTCGGCGATGCTGCTGGGGGCCGTGTCTGGCTCGGCCATGGCGGCAGCCTCTGCCATCGGGTCGATCATGACAGACGAAATGGAAAAGGAAGGATTCAGCAGAAGGGAATCTGCCGCGCTGAATGGTTCGGCCTCGACAACGGGCCTGCTCATTCCACCAAGCAACGTGATGATCGTGTATGCCCTGGCCAGCGGTGGCACAGCCTCGGTGGCGGCCTTGTTTCTGGCCGGGTATATCCCCGGCATTCTGGTAGGGCTCGCCCTGATGCTGGTGATTGCGCTGCGGGCAAAAAAGCAGGGCTTTCGTGCAGGGCAACGGGCCAGCCGCCGGGAGCTGCTCGTTAGTTTTGGAGATGCCCTGCTGGGGCTTTCCATGTTGTTTCTGGTGGTGGGCGGTATCGTGGGCGGCGTTTTCACTGCCACCGAAGCTGCCGGCATCGCCGTTGTGTATGCCCTCGGGCTGGGCATGGCCTACCGCGAAATCAGGGTTCAGCACCTGCCGCGCCTGCTCCTGGGCAGCGCCAAAACTACCGCCATGGTGATGTTCCTGGTCGGAACCTCGATGGCCATGTCCTGGATTTTTTCCTATCAGCAGCTTCCCAACCAAATCAGCTCGCTGTTTGTGGAGCACATTCAGCATCCCTTCTTCGCCTTCCTCCTCATCAACCTCACCCTGCTCGTCGTGGGTACCTTCATGGATATGACGCCCGCCGTGTTGATTTTTACGCCCATTTTTCTGCCGGTCGTAACCGAACTGGGGATGGATCCCGTTCACTTTGGCCTGGTGATGGTGCTGAATCTTTGCATCGGACTGGTGACCCCGCCGGTAGGAAGCATTCTGTTTGTGAGCAGCAGCGTGGCAAAAGTGCCTGTAGAGCAGGTCATCAGGCCCCTGATGCCGTATTTGGCCGCCATGCTGGCTGTACTCATGCTCATCACCTACTGGGAAGGCCTGGTCATGTGGTTGCCCCGACTGTTTGGCATGTAGCGTCTGCGGTGGTCAGGCGGCAGACAGTCCGCGCACCGCTGTCCGGCAACATTTCCTGAATCGGCAAAAAATACCTTTATTTGAATATGGTAATCAGCAGCAACGACTTACAGCAACGCATTGAGACTGCCCTGGATTCGATCCGGGATTATTTGCGCTCAGACGGAGGCAATGTGGTGGTCAGGGAAATCGACGCCGAAGCCGGTGTGGTGAAGGTGGAGTTGATGGGGAACTGCGAATCCTGCAGCATGAGCAGCATGACAATGAAAGCGGGCGTGGAGCAGGTGATTTTTCGGGTAGCCCCGGAAATTACCCGCGTGGAAGCCATCAACGGGCGCTGATCCAGTGGCTTTTTGTCAGAATGTCTTCCACAATCTTTTCCGGCGTCTCTCCCACATCCACCGTCAGCGCCATGACGGGAACCTCCAGGGTGGCAAGCTGGCTCTCCAGCAAAGAGGCAGGCATAAAATGGTTGCTTCTCGACTTCATGCGGGCCGTTAGCAGTTCCGGGCTGCCCTGCAGAAAAACGATGCGAACCTTTCCCGGCCCCGTCTCCAGCACTTTCCGATAGGCAGCCTTAAGGGCCGAGCAGGCAAATACCCCTCCCTGAGTCGCCTGCCGGGTCATCTCCTCACGGATATTCGCCAGCCAGGGCCAGCGGTCTTCGTCCGTGAGGGGAATTCCCTGCGACATTTTGGCGACGTTTTCCGGCGGGTGGAAATCATCCGCATCCCAGAAGCCCAGCCCCAGCCGCTCCGCCAGCAAGGTGCCGATGGTACTTTTTCCGCTGCCGGAGACGCCCATGATGAGCCAGAGGTCAGTGTTCATTGGAGAAGAGAGAGGTCAGAAGTCAGAGGTCAGAGGGGGAGCCGGGAGCCGAGAGCCGGGACAAGAGTCGGAGACGGTCTTTTGCTGTCAACCTTGTCAACTTTTACAACGACACGCCTCTTTTCCAGGGGATAAAATCATACTGCCCCAGCCGCTCAGCACAGGGCTCATACTCGCCGGAGGCAGTGGCTGCCACCATTCTGAGCAGTTCTTCGCCTGCGGTTTCAATCGTTTTTTCGCCCGTGATGATTTTTCCGGCGTCGTAGTCAATGATGTCCGGCATCTTGCTGGCGAGGGTTGTGTTTGTCGAAACCTTGATGACAGAAGCCAGCGGATTGCCGGTTGGGGTGCCAAGCCCGGTCGAGAACAGGATCACCTGCGCTCCTGCTGCTGCGAGGGCTGTTGTGGATTCCACATCATTGCCGGGTGTGCAAAGGAGGCTAAGGCCAGGTTTGCGGCTGTATTCGGGGTAATCGAGCACTTCGGTCACAGGGGAGGTGCCACCTTTTTTGGCTGCTCCGGCAGATTTCATCGCATCGGTGATCAGGCCGTCGCGGATATTTCCGGGCGAAGGGTTCATGTCAAATCCGGAGCCCACGGCTTCTGCCCAGCCCTGGTAGCGCCGCATGAGGGTGACAAATTCCTGGGCAATTTCCGGGGAGGTGCAGCGGCGAATGAGGTCCTGCTCCACCCCGCACAGTTCCGGAAATTCTGAGAGAATGACAGTGCCGCCGAGGGCCACAAGCAAATCTGCTGCCCTGCCCATGGCGGGGTTGGCCGATATTCCCGAAAAACCATCAGAGCCTCCGCATTCTACCCCCACCCGCAAATGCCGGAGAGAGGCCGGGGCGCGGCGTTGTTCATTGGCCTCCATCATGCCGGCAAAAGTATCGCGAATGGCTGCCTGCAACAGTGCCGATTCTGTTCCAAATGCCTGCTGCTCAAATATATGCAGGGGCTTCCGGAGCTGTGGGGTTCGTTTGGCAATCTCTTCGTGGAGGATGTCGATCTGGGTATGCTGGCAGCCGAGGCTCAGCACGGTGGCTCCGGCCACGTTGGGGTGGTGAATGTATCCTGCGAGCAGGCCTGCGAGGTCGCGGGCATCCTGGCGGGTGCCTCCGCAGCCGCCAGCATGGGTAAGAAAGCGGATGCCGTCGAGGTTCGGGAAAAACTGGCTGGAGCTTGTTGCGCTGCTGCCGATCTGCCAATGACCATTTCGGATGGCTTCTGCCCCGGCTCCGCTGGCGGCTGCTCCTTTGAGTTGCTGCACAAGGGCCGTGTAAGGGTCGGGGCGGGCATAGCCGAGGGCCTCGGAAAAGGCTTTCTGGAGGGCCATGATGTTGCGGTTTTCGCAAAACACCAGCGGCACCACCAGCCAGTAATTGGCAGTGCCAACCTGCCCGTCGGGGCGGTGATAGCCCATGAATTGCAGGTCGCGGAGATCTTCCACCTCCGGGGCTTCCCAGGTGAAAGAAGCCTCGCCGATGTCGTAGGCGTCGGCGGCGTGGTGGAGGTTGGCCGTGGTGAGCTGTATTCCGGCGGCAAGCGGAGCGGTGGCTTTTCCAACTGTTACGCCGTACATTTTCACGGTTTCACCCTCGTTTTTGTCGAGCAGGAGGAATTTGTGCTTGGCTGGCACTGGCGCTGGCAGTACCACTTCGCCCCAGGGGCCGGAAAAGCGCGCACCGGCAGGCAGGTTTTGGAGGGCAACCATCACCTCATCCTGGGGGTGAATGTGAACCACGGGTTGGGCGGGAGAAAGAATGGCCATAGGAAAAGGAATGGAAGATCGGAGGGATAAAACTCACCGGGCCCTGGTCAAAGGGTTGACGGGGGGGAGAAAAGCCAGGGAGCGGGTGATTGAGTCGATCCAGTGAATGTTGGCACAATGCGTTTCGTAGGGCATCCAGATCACGAGTTGGTAGAAATACTCGTTGTTTTCGAAGGCAGCGACGCGGTAAAAGAGGGGGAGATCCGGGAAAGGGCGATTGAGGGCGAAATAATCCTGGCTCTGGACAACCAGTCCATGGGGTAAAGTGTCCTGAAAACCAGCTTCCTGCACGAAGGAATCTACCCGCTCGAGGGCGATTGTTTCTGCGTAATTGAAATAACCTTTTAGCTTGAGCCTTCGCCGCTTGATGGCTCCTAGATTGTCTTTCGAATCCTCCAGTCCAAGCACAAAAAACTGCTTGGTAGTGTCGTAATACTGGAGGCTGGCGAAGGGATGCATGTCGTAACCGGGGTGCATAAAGGAGGGGACCCCGACCTGGTAAAGGCTGTCGGGAGACACGACCTTGACCAGATGGGCTTCCCGCGCCAGAGGCTGGCACGCAGCGAGGTGGAGGCAAACCACGATCGCCGGGATGTAGGGGATCCTGTCCACATAACCAAGTTAATCCAATTTGACCAAATATGATTCGTTCTTTCGGAGAAGATCTCCACACTCTTGTGGAAATCAGGAAGGCGACGCAGGCTAATTTGTTGACGATCAGGTGATTTTAGCCTGAAAATTCCTCCTGCCCGGCTACTGAATTTCGCTTCCGGCATGATCATTGTACTTTTTACCCTCGCTTTCTCTCTTTCCTCCTAAGCACCCGGGGGCTGCGCCAGCATCGCTCCAGCCTGCTTGTCGGAAAGAGCACCACCCCAGTACCCAACATTTTGTTATCTTCGTAACGCCTACCATGCAGTCTGCGAACTTAATCTCACCCTCTCCTATGAACGCCATCCTGGTCCCGGAATCCCAACTCCACACCATGGCCCAGCGCATCGCTGCCCAGCTTATGGAGCAAAAGCCTCTCCATCAAGGAGTTATCTCCGGAGACGAGATTCAATCTTTCGCCTCCCACCAGCAAGTCAATGCCTTCCTCCTCTTCCAGATTTACCAGGTCTGGGATGAGAGAATCGAGCAACTCAAGCACCCCTTCTTTGATTTCGCCTCTGAGGAGGTCCAATCAGTTCTCGATACGCTCAAAAATAAACTGGCCCACCACATTCGCATCGACCGGGAAGCCTTCACCGGCCTCCTGGAGCGCGCCGTGGCCAATGCGCTCAATTTCATTTTTGATCCCCGCAGCAGCTTTCGCTCCTTCTTCTTCACCCAGCAGCCCTCCCTCCCCGTCGAGCGCTTTGCCCAGTATGCCAGCTTCTTCACCGACTGGGATTTTGTGGTGAACAGCATCCTGCGCTTTTACCAGAAGCACGAGGAAACTGCAGTTGACTGGGCCGGGTTTGAGGAAAAAATGAACCGCGTAGCCGAGATCTACGAGCAGAAAAAAGACCAGACCCTGCAGGAGTATCGCGCTGGGCTGTACAAGTCTCTCACCGGCGAAGATCTCCAAAGCCTCCTCAACCAGCTCGATTCAGAGCGGGAAGCCAAGCTCGCAGCCGAGCGCCAGGCCAAAGAGGCAGAGGATCGCCGTCGTTTGGAGGAAGTGCGCCGCATCGCAGAAGCCGAGCAGGCCCGCCTCGAAGCCGAGCGCATCGCCCGCGAAGAAGAAGAACGCCGCCGCCGCGAAGAGGAAGAAGCCAAAAAGCGCACCATCTTTGACCAGTTTTCCTCCCGCACCGTCGAGGCGCTTGACCTCGACGACGACCTCCTCGCCACTCCCGCCAAGCCTGCCCCGGTGGCCGGGCCGGCAACTCCGGCGCCCGCTCCCGTAGCGGAAGCCCCTGCACCTGCACCCATCGCAGAAACCCCGGCACCCGCTCCTGTCGCACCAGCTCCTGAGGTTCCCGCAGCTCCGGCTCCCGTTGCTGAAACGCCTGCTTCCGACGAAGACAAAGAATTCCTCGAAATGGCCGTGGCCCTGGAGCCCGCGCCCGAACCAGCAAAGCCAGTCATCCCGATGACACCACACCATGGCACCAACGGCTCGGACTCCTTTCTCGATCGCTTTCAGTCTGCAAAAGCCGACAAGCCTGCTCCTGTCGTACCATTGGAGCCGAAAGAAACCCCCAAAGAGCCTGCTGCCTCGGTTCTGGATCAACTCCAGGAAAAGCCGCAGAGCATTGCAGATAAATTTGCCGAGCAAAACCGCCAGCGCAAACTGCACGAAAGCCTCTCCTCCGGTGGCGGCAAAATCAAGCTCGATGAAATCGCCATCCACAAGCAATACCAGTTTGTCCAAAAGGTGTTTGCCGGAAACAACGTCCGCTTTCGGATCATTGTAGACCGCGTAAACGATGCCCGTGATGCGGCTGAAGTGGAGGATATTCTCAACAAATTTGTTCTTTCCGTAGACGACCTCGACCGCGAGGATCCGGTAGTGAAAGAATTTGTTGCTCTCCTCCGCAACCGTTTCTGAGTTTGCCGGGCATACGGGTCTCAGGCCCGCGAATGCTCCGAAGTCTCAGGTCAGGTGTTAAAAAAGATCCCTCCGAACCCGTCAGGATTCGGAGGGATTTCTGTATAAATGCCGGGCGAGACTTATTTCTTCTCGTCGTCCACTTCTTCAAATTCCACATCGGTCACTTCAGGGTCCTGGGTGCCGTTGAAACCTGCGCCGGGGTTACCGGGATCTGCTGCGCCCGGGCCTGCATTGCCAGCGGCATACATGGCCGTTGAGATTTTCATCCAGGCAGCATTCAGCTGACCAGAAACCGAATCGATGCGGGCGAGGTCTTTGGCTGCATGAGCCTCACGCAGTTCTTTGACAAGACCTTCGAGTTCACTTTTTTCTCCGGGCTGGATTTTGTCACCCAGCTCGCTGAGTTGTTTTTCGGTGGAGAAGAGGAGCGAATCGGCTTGGTTGAGCTTATCGGCTTCTTCTCTGCGGCGGCGGTCGCCATCCTCATTTTCCTTTGCTTCGCGCTTCATCCGTTCGATTTCAGCGTCGCTGAGGCCGGTAGAGGCTTCAATCCGGATTTTTTGCTCTTTGCCGGTGGCTTTGTCGCGGGCGCTCACATTCAGAATACCGTTGGCGTCAATGTCGAAGGTCACTTCGATCTGAGGGACGCCGCGGGGTGCTGGGGGAATGCCGTCGAGGTTAAACTTGCCGAGGGAGCGGTTGTCGAGTGCCATGGGGCGTTCGCCCTGCAGCACGTTGATTTCCACCGAGGTCTGGCTTTCAGAAGCAGTGGAGAAAGTCTCCGAGCGCTGGGTGGGGATCGTGGTATTGGCTTCGATTAGCTTGGTGAACACGCCGCCCATGGTTTCAATGCCGAGGGAGAGCGGGGTCACGTCGAGCAGAAGCACGCCCTGCACATCGCCGGAAAGCACACCACCCTGGATAGCAGCACCCACGGCGACAACTTCGTCAGGGTTTACGCTGCGGTTTGGCTCCTTTTTAAAGAATTCTTTTACAAGCTCCTGCACCTTGGGGATGCGGGTGGAACCTCCTACGAGGATGACCTCATCGATGTCGGTAACGTTGAGTTTGGCTGATTTGAGCGCAGCTTTGCAAGGCTCGAGGCAGCGCTGGAAAAGCTTGTCGGCGAGTTGTTCAAACTTGGCGCGGCTGAGGGTGCGCTCCAGGTTTTTGGGACCGTCGGCAGCCATGCCAAGGTAGGCGAGGCTGATTTCGGCAGAGTTAGCAGAAGACAGCTCGATTTTCGCGGTTTCGGCAGCTTCCTTGATGCGCTGCATGGCTTTGGGGTCCTTCCGGGCGTCGATTCCGCTTTCCGTTTTGAACTCTTCGGCCAGCCAGTTGAAGATCACCTGGTCAAAATCGTCGCCACCGAGGTGGGTATCGCCATTGGTGGAGAGAACTTCAAATACGCCATCGCCGAGCTCAAGCACAGAGATGTCGAAGGTTCCGCCGCCAAGGTCAAAAACCGCAACTTTGAGGTTTTTGTGCTGCTTGTCGAGGCCATAAGCCAGGGCAGCAGCTGTGGGCTCGTTGATGATGCGACGCACTTTGAGGCCGGCGATTTCGCCTGCTTCTTTGGTGGCGTTGCGCTGGGCATCGTTGAAGTAGGCAGGAACGGTGATAACCGCTTCTTTGACTTCATGGCCGAGGTAATCTTCGGCTGTTTTCTTCATTTTCTGAAGAATCATGGCCGAAATTTCCTGCGGGGTGTAGCTGCGATCATCCACCCGTGCCATCACGAGGTCGTTGCGGCCGCTGGTGAGTTCGTAGGAAACATCCGCCATGTCCTTCTTGCTGTCGGAGAAGGTGCGGCCCATGAATCGCTTGATGGAGCGAATGGTTTTTTGGGGGTTGGCCAGAGCCTGGCGCTTGGCTTGCTCGCCTACCACGCGCTCGCCTTCTTTGTTGAAGGAAACCACAGAAGGGGTGGTCCGCTTTCCTTCGGAGTTGATGATAACCGTGGGCTCGTTGCCCTCCATGATGGCTACCACGGAGTTGGTTGTCCCAAGGTCAATGCCGATGATCTTGCTCATCTGTGTGTTACTTTGAAGTAGGTTTGAAGTTCAGTTACTCAATGTTCACGGAAGTACCAGCTTTTTCGGAAGCAGGCAGGATCCGGGAAAAGGACACGCGCAGAATGCCGTGCTCGTATTTAGCTTTGATTTTTTCCAGGTCGATTTCGCCGGGCAATTCAAAAGTCCGCATAAACTCGCCCACGCGGCGCTCTCTGCCCAGGTACTCGAAAGACTCGTGCCCTGCAGGAAGGCGCTTTGCACCTTTCACGTGCAGCACCTGATCCAGGATTTGCAGGGAAACATCCTCCTTTTGGACTCCGGGAAGCTCTACTTCAATGACGAACTCAGCCGCTGTGAAATAAGCATCCACTGAAACGGGCACCTCGCCGGGAGCGTCGTGGGTAAATAGTTCATCTACCATTCCCCCCACTTTTTTGCGGAGAGAAGACATCACGTCGGTGAAATTGTCGGCCATTTGCCGAAGCTGATCTTCTGGTTTGCGCGGTCCGTCGTTCATGGAATCCAATCTAAAGTTTCCATGAACTTACAATCAAGGTGCCACGGCGCTCCGGGTGCCGATCTGGCGGCTCATGCTGCCCTTTTGTCAGGTTCTTCGTCGGCTGATTTTCCTTTTGTCAGATGAACCCGCCAAAGTGAGGGTAGCCGGAGTGTTAAAAAGACGGGAATTGGGACTAAGCGGTAAACTCGATGGTAATCATGTCGTTGATTTTGAGGCCCAGGAGCTCCGCAGCGGAAGCCTCACGCATGGCAATTTCAAGGCGGTTGCTTTCTCCGAAAATCGCCAGGGCATCAGCTTTGCTCACGTCGGAATAGGTACTCACAATGCGCCGCAGGCGCACATTCCGGATAAAAATCTCGAAGCGGCGTTCCTGCTTAAGGTCAAGGAATTCGACTTTTTGAATATTGGTAATGGCGTTACCGAATCGGTCGATATGGATAATCTTGCCGCGCAGGCAGTTATTGCTGTAGCTGGGGTCGCCCCAGCGGATGTCTTTGAGCCTGGTTGGCGGGCCCAGTTCTTCGAGCTCTCCACCTGAAGCCAGAAAAGCGGCAGCAGGGGCAAACACCCGGGCGGCGCGAAAGGAGCGGGGATATTCTTCGAGAAACAGCCCCGGGGATTCGATCCGGTGGCAGCTGGCCTGCGCGTGATCGCAGATGAGGCTGATAAGGCCGTTGTTGGGACCAACAAAAAAATGCCCTTCGCAGGTCGCAGCGACAGGTTCGGCGAGGTCTTCGCCTTGCTCGGGGTCAATGGCCACCAGGTGCACACTCCCTTCAGGAAAGGCACGGAAGCTCCTTCCCACGACGTAAGCAGCGTGCAGAATGTCGTAGTTGGCAATGGCATGTGTCACATCCACCAGGTTGGTAGAGGGCAGCAAGCGCAGCACCGATCCTTTCACGATCGCTGCATAGTGACTGCCTTCCCCGAGGTCAGATGTCAAGGTGATGATGGGCATGTTGGGTGGTCTCGAACAGCGGCACCATGTTACGATATATGCACCAGTGATTCAACTGTCTATGGGGAAACCAGTGCTTTTCGCTTTCCGTACGGTCGCTTGTTGTTCATCAACGAACAAGGCACAGAACTCCGTTTATCAGGCTTCCTTTTTTTCGGTCGAATTTCGGTCTCAATCGCGGACGAAAATTCGGTAAATTCTGCTCCACCACCTAACTTCCTCCCCAGAAACCCAATCTTCTTCATTTGACTGAACATACTTTTTTCCTCGAAGACATAAGCCCACTCGAGGTGTATGGGGTAAATAACCTCCGGCTCCACCAGATTGAACAAAGTTTCCCCGAACTTTCCTTCGTGGCAAGGGGCTCCGAACTGAAAGCCCAGGGTGAAACGGAACGCATTGACCAGCTCAAACAACTCATGGCCGCACTCCTCGAGGAGGTGAAGCGCAAGGGCCATGTGCCCGAGCATCGGTTCACAGAACTGCTCGCCCGGCCAGGCGGCCCGCCTCCTCAGCCCAGCTTCGATCCTGTGTCGCCGGATACCGTGCTTGTGCACGGCAGCAGTGGTTTGCTTGTTCGACCCAAAAACCAGGGTCAGCAACTCATCGTAGGGGCCGCGCAAAACCACGACATCGTTTTCGCCACAGGGCCCGCAGGAACCGGCAAAACCTACATCGCTGTGGCACTCGCTGTCAGGGCGCTGAAGGAAAAACGGGTCAAAAAAATTGTGCTGTGCCGCCCCGCAGTTGATGCCGGGGAAAGCCTTGGCTTCTTGCCCGGCGACCTCAAAGAAAAGGTCGATCCCTACCTCAGGCCTCTCTACGATGCCCTCGAAGACATGCTTCACACCGAAAAGCTGAAGTATTACCTCGAAACAAACGTCGTAGAAATTGTGCCTCTCGCCTACATGCGCGGGCGAACCCTCAACCACGCTTTCGTTATCATGGACGAAGCCCAGAATGCCACCGAAGCCCAGATGAAAATGTTCCTCACCCGCATGGGCGAGCATTCCAGGGTGGTTGTAACCGGCGACGAAACCCAGATCGACCTGCCGCCCAAGCAGCGCTCTGGCCTCGTTCATGCCAAAAGGATCCTGCAGGACATCCCCGGCATAGCCTTCGTTCATCTCAAAACCACCGACGTGGTGCGCCACCGCCTCGTGCGAGAAATCATCACGGCCTACGAAAAGGCCGAAGCCAGCAGGGAAGAGTCATTTGGCAGAGAAAGCAGAGAAAAAGGAAGATAGGCACCTTTCCCTGAAAGGGCCCATCTTCCCGCTTACTTGTCTGGTCCAAACCGACCAGCCATAACCTTATCTTCGAATCAGCTTCTTGCTCACAACCCTGCCGCCCGCGGGGTGAATCCGGATGAGGTACATTCCCGAAGGCAGACTGCTCAGATCCACGCTGGTATGTTGGTCCTGAAGCACCTGTTGAAGCAAAATTTGCCCCTGCAGGTTCATTAGCTCGAGGTATGTTCCCGGAAGCGGTGGCAGCGGCAAGGAAACCGAGACCTTGTCTTCTGTTGGGTTGGGGAAAATGCTCCAGCCCTCATGCCAGGTATTTTCCAATTGATTATCCACCGAATTGGTGCCTGAGGTGTCTGCCAGGATGCGGACCGTCTGGTTTCCCTGCACCCGCAGGTTGTGGATCGGCACCCGCTGCCCTTGGGCGTTGATGGCGAAGGCGTGGGTGAGGTCCATGGTAAAATACGTTTGCTGGCCCAGAACGCCGTTGTTGCCGATGTCGTCAATCTGGATCACGACCCCGCCACCAATCATTTTGCCCTGCCCCAGCCGGTTGCCGCGATCTGTGCGCACCAGGGTCACCTCGCTGGCGTTGGGGCCTGCCTTGCCGCTGATCATAGGCTCCATGTCCTGGCCCGGAATGCCCAGCCACGAAGGCGGCACACTGAAACTGACCCCGTTGTTCAGCGGCAAATTGTACCGGATTCCCAGAGAAAGGCCCAGCAGTGGCGGCGATTGCCCGGAGCTGTCTTCCACCGAAATGGTGAGCGGAATGGTATCACCCAGCACAACGGAAGCCTGCGGGAGGGTGAGGGTGAGCGAAAGACCGGATGGCTGCAGCTCCGCCGGTGGAATGAAGGCCCCGGTGCGATTTTGCAAAATAACTGCCCCATCCGCGTCCACTGAAACGACCCCATCTCCGTTGCAGTCGGCGTGCTTGAGGTTAATGCCCGGTGCCCAGGGCAGGGCCGTAGCAAAGCTGTCAGGCCAATCCGGAGCCTGTTGCTGTGTGTAGCTGCTGCTGGCATTTGGCCTGGCGGGGCCTGTTTCGCCGCTTGCCAGACCGAGCAGCAGGAAGTCAAGCTGGTCAACCGCGCCATCGGCATTCACATCTCCCGGCCACACACAGTCGCCGGTGAGGGTCACGGAGATGAATTGCTCTACCTCCGAGCCGCATCGGTCTGTGGCCAGGAGGCGATAAACACCGGTTTGGGTGAAGCGCTGGGAAATGGCGGTTCCGATTTCCTGGTCCTGGGCATCCAGCCACTGGTAGCTGCTTGCCCACTCGGGGCCACGCAGTAGGATGCTCCCGGCGCAGCGGCTCGTTTCGATGGGCAGCAGCAGATAGTCTGGTTCCACTTCCAGCAGGAGGCTCATCTGGTCGCTGCAGGCGCCGTTGCTCACTTCCAGCGTAATGAGCAGGGTTTCGGGGTCGTCATCGTCGGGGATTTCTATCCTGAGGACAGGTTGGTTGGAAGCCAGTTCGTCATCCACAAACCAATTCCACTGGCTGGCACCGAGTGACCGGCTGGGGATGATGAGGCTGTCTTCCTCGCAAAATGGTCCTTCGGGGAGCAGAAAAAAGGCTTCCACCTGGCAGGTGTCAACACCGCAGGGTAGCTGCGGGGCGATGAGTTGACTGCCGGTCAACATCGTTGCAGAGGCAGAAGTGAAGGCAAGGGTCGTAGCCATGGCGGATCCGGGGCTTCTCACGGGCCAGGGGAAAGAAACGGAAAAAGGAGAGGCAGTCGTGGAGGTGCATGGCAACTGCCCGCGGAGGTCAAAGCCGAGCAGGCTGAGTTCGCTGTTGCCAGCCAGACTGGCATTAGGGAGCATCAGTCCGCCGCCGTCGGGGCGGCCCAGCAAGTCCACTACCTCCTGGCCTGTGCTTCCGGCTGGGATGGCATTCGCCCATTCGACAACAAAATCTGCCTGAATCTTTGCCAGAATGAGGTTGTTCTGCAAGGTGTCCGCGGCTGCCAGCCACCACTTGCCGCCTCCCGCCGAAGCCCAGGCCCAGGCCGCACCAGCATCTGCCAGGGTGATTCCCTGAGAAATATTCCCGGAGGGCTCCTCATCATCGAGCGTGAGAAACCCCAGGGTGTTGCCGTCGCTCGTTGGGCTGTTGAGGGCAATGAGTGGCTCGGGGTCATCGTCCGGGTCCATGAGCGCAATGTTTTGAATGCTGACCGCTGATGGGTAAGTCCAGGTCCAGGCATCGAGGATGTTGCCCTGGTCGCTCAGCACCCAGCCGCCGACTTGTTGCGGGTTGCCGCCCCAGCCATCGGCGATCAGGAGCCATTTTCCTTCCCAGCCCAGCAGAAAGGGGCTATTGGCCGAAACCGGGAATTCTTTTCCCCACAAAAAACTCCCGGCGCTGTCCATGGCAGTGATCCAAAGGCTGTTGGCAGTGGATCCGGCCAGGGCCCATTGATCATTTGCCACGACCACCTGACTCACAGTTGCATTGGCTGGGCCCACTCCTGTGCGGATCCAGGCAGGCTCGCCATTGTAAAGCCAGTGTGCCATGATTGTCTGGGTACCCTGTTTTCCTGCAACCACCCAGCCATCCGGGGCCTCGCCGATTGCCTGCATGGTGGTGTTGGCGGGAAAGGAACGTGTCCAGTTCACCTGGCCTCCCTGCCCGAGCTGGCTCAGGCGGCTGATTCCGTTTTCGTTGTGAAGCAGCAAATGGGCAAAGGAAGAGGTCGCCAGCCTGGGAGCGCCCTGCCCTGCCAGGTCCAGCCGGAAGCGGCCCGGCTGCTCCAGGAGCCTGCCAAGGTGAAGGATGCCACCGCTCAGGGTTTGGCCAGCAAACACCGGCAACGGCTCCGCACTGCGCAGCAGGCGGGCAATGGCTGCTTCGGGCGACAAGTCGGGGCGGGAGGCCAGCAGCAGGGCCAGTGCCCCCGACACCATGGGCGCTGCCATGGAGGTGCCGCTGAAATGGCCATATCCGTTGTTGGGCAGGGTGGAGAAAATGCCGGTTCCGGGAGCGCTGAGGTCCACACTCAGGGTGCCTTTGTTGGAGAAAACGGAAGGCTTTCCCTCGGGGTCGCTGGAGCCAACCGACACAAGGTGGCCAAACGGATAGGAGGCAGGAAAAAAGGCGTTGAGGTCGTTGTCGTTGCCGTAGTTGTTGCCCGCGGCTGCCACCACGAGGTGGTTGTTTTGGGCGGTGAGGGCAATGGCATCGGAAAGGGCCTGGCTCACGAGCGGCCCTCCCCAGCTGTTGTTGCTGAGCTGGGCACCCATGTCGGCGGCGTACTGGAGGGCGGCAATGGCCCCGGAGGTGTAGCCTTTTCCGCTTTCATCGAGGAATTTGAGGGGCATGAGCTGCACTTCCCAGGCTACCCCGGCAATGCCTTTGCCATTGTTTCCCCTGGCGCCGATGATCCCGGCAACGTGGGTGCCATGGCCGGCAAAATGGTCGTCGTAGGGGTTGTTGTCGTTGTTGACAAAATCCCAGCCGATGAGGTCATCGACATAGCCGTTGTTGTCGTTGTCGATGCCGTCGAGGTCGCCGGGGTCGAGTTGCCACTCGCCATTGATGAATTCGAGGGTGCGGCCGTCGCCGTCGGCGTCTTCGGCGAGGTTGTTCCAGATGTTGTCGGCGAGGTCTTCGTGCTGCCAGTCCACGCCGGCGTCGATGACGGCGACGATGATCCCGGGGGCGGAGGATTGTGCATCCCAGGCTTCGGGGGCAAAGATGCGCTGGCCCGGCAAGGGAGCCTGGCTGGCGAATGCCCATTGTTGGGGCAGGAAGGGGTCGTTGGGCAGGGCAGCAGCCTCCCAGAGCTGGTCGGGTTCTGCGCCGAGTGCCCGGAGGCGCTGGCTGCGGGCAGCATCCTGTGCAGGAGGCAGGGCAGGTAATGAGGCGAGCCGCCAGCCTGCGGCAAGGGAAACAGGGCGGCTTTCTGTTCCGGCGATCCGGTCGGTGAGAGCAGGAGGCAGCAGCCAGCGCTGTTCCTGGCCCTGAAGTGCATGAGGGATCAGCGTGCTGAGCATCAGCCCCCAGAGAATGATTCGGGTCATGGTAACAGGATTGAAGGTAGGTGTTGTCAAAACTAGCAAACCAGCAAAGAGTTCGCCTACAATGAGATAAATGGTTTGTGAAGCAGCATAGAGGAGGTTTTCTTCAAAATCATTCATTTTATCCGAAAAAAATCAAAAAACCACTTCGCCGAATATGTCCAATGTGAACTGATAAATTCTCTTCATAAGCCGCCTGGTGTCGTTTTCAGGTTCAATCCTTCTTTTTCCTTATCAACCATCCTGTCACATTTCAGCCCGACATGGTGTTATGGGTTTTGGAATCACACGAAGCTTCGTATTTTCCCAGCCAAACCCATCTCCAGCTCATGAAAGCCCCCATCATCTTTTTCATCGACGACGACCCCCAGGTACTTCAGGCTGTTCGCCGCGACCTTCGCAAAAAATACCGCCCTGAGTATCAGATTTTTTCCACTACCTCAGCAGCAGAGGCCCTGCATGCACTGCGCGAACTGAAAAAGCAGCAGGAAGTGGTTTCCCTCTTTCTCTCCGACCAGCGCATGCCCGAAATGATGGGGGTGGAATTCCTGGAGCAGGCACGGGCTATTTTCCCCGATGCCAAACGCGTGTTGCTCACCGCCTATTCCGACATAGACGCCGCGATCCGGGCCATCAACGAAGTTCAGCTCGATTATTACCTCACCAAGCCCTGGGATCCGCCGGAGGAAAAGCTTTTTCCTGTGCTCGACGATTTGCTGGCAGCCTGGCACGGATCCTACATGCCCGACTACACAGGCCTGCAAGTGGTGGGCTACCAATGGTCGCCCAAGTCGCACGACATCAAGGATTTTCTCAGCGGCAACTTGCTGTCTTATCAGTGGCTCGACATCCAGACGGCTGACAAAGCACGCGAACTGCTGGACCTCCACGGCATCACTGAACAGCAGCTGCCTGCCCTGTTCTTTGAAGATGGCTCACATTTGACAGACCCCACGGTGGAGGAGATTGCGAAGCGGTTAGGCAAAAACACCGAATCGAAGGCTGATTTGTATGATGTAGCCATCATTGGTGCCGGACCCGCTGGTTTGTCGGCGGCGGTGTATGGTGGCTCGGAAGGCCTCAAAACCATCCTCATCGAAAAACGCGCCCCGGGCGGCCAGGCTGGCACCAGCAGCCGCATCGAAAACTACCTTGGTTTTCCCAGCGGGTTGAGCGGTGCCGACCTCGCCCGCCGTGCCATTACCCAGGCCGAGCGCTTTGGCTCAGAATTTCTTTCTCCCGCGGAAGTGGCCAAAATCGATCTCCAGGACAAGTACAAAGTCATTACCCTCGCAAACGGCCAAACCATCACGAGTAAAGCCCTTGTTGTGACCACCGGCGTGGACTACCGCCGCCTGCCGGGAGAAGGCGTGGACCAGTTTACCGGCGCGGGCGTTTACTACGGGGCTGCCACCACAGAAGCATTTGCCTGCAAGAACAAAGATGTGTTTGTGGTAGGTGGCGGCAACTCAGCAGGCCAGGGGGCCATGTATCTGAGCAATTTCGCCAGTAAAGTCTTCATAGTCATTCGCCGCGAAGACCTTTCCTCTACCATGTCGCAGTATCTGATCGACCAGATCAATGCCACGCCCAACATCGAGGTTCTTCCCTACACCGAAGTGGTGAAGGCAGAAGGCAACGGCCAGTTGGAAAGGCTCACCCTGGAAGATTGCCGAAACAGCCAGCACGAGGTGCGGGGAGCAGGGGCCTTGTTTATTTTCATCGGGGCGAAGCCCTACACCGACTGGCTGGGCCTGCAGCTGTTCCGAAACGACAAGGGCTACCTGCTCACAGGCCGGGAGGTGATGAACTGCGAAGGCTTTAACAGGGTCTGGAAACTGAAGCGCGACCCTCATTTGCTGGAAACCTGCGTTCCGGGGGTGTTTGCAGCAGGCGATGTGCGCGCAGGAGCCATGAACCGCGTGGCCTCAGCAGTGGGCGAGGGCGCCATGAGCATCAGCTTTGTGCATCAATATCTGGCCGACTTTTAGCCGCAGATCAATAATCCCAGCGCTGCCGGGAAGGGTCGTAGAAGGAAACACCGAATTTGATCTGGCTGGCAATGGCATCGCTGTGGTTGCTGTAGGAAGTCACGTAGTAGGCTCCGATTTTAAAGCGCAGGGTTTTGATGCGAATGGGCCACAACAAGCCTCCAAACACTTCACTGTGCCAGAAATCCTGGTCCTCGATGTAGAGGCCGCCAGCGCCCACGGTGATCATGAGCGGAGTACGTTTCAGCAAGGGAATTTTATCGATCAGCGCCCCGCCAAAATCGTGGAGGAAATGGCCTTCGACGTATTCGTTGGGCGTGCTGATGGTGGGGCCAAGCAACTGAAATGCGGCAAGCGGGTTGGCAAATAAGTAGGGGTCGCTGCCGCGGAAAAAGGTGTAGTCAGTAAAACGCAGCCCTTGCTGGATGGGAAATGTACCGGCCCTCACCCGCCAGCGGGCGATGCCCATGGCACCTGGTCTGAACTCATGGTCGATGGAAAAGGTGACCGCCGAAAAGTGAATTTTGCTGCCAAACACGCCCGGAATCGAATGCCGGTACTGAATCGCAAACGTTGGCCAGGGGCTGGGCAGATACACCTTCCGGAAGGGCTCCATGTAGAATTTCTGGAAAGGGGTATAGCGAAGGTTTACCTCCAGGATCATCTGCCGGAAAGGGTCAAACTCGAGCGGGATGTTGAGCTCGCCGAAGAGGTTGTTGCCAAATTCGGAGAGCTTGAGCTGATCAATGGCCCTGTAATCGGCCATATCGGTCTCAAAGCCTAAAAACAGGCCATTCAGCAGCTCCCGCGACGCGCCGAAGCGGATAAAGCGCTTGTTGACAAAGTTGCTCCGGCTAAGAATAGCCCCCAGGTTGGTGAAGTTGGTGATGGTGGAATAATTGTCGCCCACCGAGGCAAATACCCGGCCTGCCTTGCGGGGATCGTAGAGGAAATAAAGGCCTCCCTCCCCCTTGAGGTCGCGGTTGTTGAAGCCATAATCCATGCTGGCCCGCACGCGAAGTTGCTTCTGGCGGTTCCACGTTTTTACCACCGAGCCTCCCACCGAGTGGCGGTAGCCTCCCACCCCGAAGGGCCTGGGCTGGCTGGCAAGGGGATCGAGAAAGTAGTGCATCCCGTGGCCCCGGTCCAGGTAGGCAATGCCATTGAACAGGAAATCATCCCAGGCAAGGTGGTTGTAGATAGAATCCTGCTTCTGGATGTATTCGGCGCTGTTGTGATAAAGGCTGATGGAGTCCTGTTTCACCACAAACTGCTCCACCTTTTGTTCGAGGGCGTAGGGTCTCATCCGCGTCCAGAAGCTGCTGTCCTGCTCGAATGCCTCGGCATCGGTTCTGAGCACTTCCTGCTTAAACATCCTGGGGCTAAGCTCGGCCGCCAAATTGTATTCGCGGTATTGGGCTTTCGTGGTAGCCTGATGAATGGTTCTTCCACCCTGGATGGCATACTTGTATTCTGCATCAGTAAGCAGCCAGACGGCCCCGGGGCGACGTTCATACTGATGTTGAAAGCGGAAGTTCCTGAACAGGCTCAGGCCCGAGGGCTGGATCGAGAGATCCACCTGTTTGATGGCCCAGTCGCCATTCACGATCCAAATTGTGCCCGAAAAATAGGGTCCTTCCGGGTTGCGCGGGGTCACGGCGATTTCAAACACCACCTGTCCGTCCACATAGGTCCGGCTCAGGAGCTTGTACTCATAAATCAACTGCCACAGGGTGCTGTGCAGCGGGCTGATGAAGGGGCGGTCGCCAAGTTCCTGGATGGGGATGAGATTCTGGTAAAAGGTGAACCCTGCTCCGGGAAATTTTGGCAGAAACAGAAAGGGGTTGTTCAGTTCCGTTCGGTAGTCCTGCGAGCTGTTTGCGTCGCCGAAGCTCACTGTAATGCCACCGCCCTCCACCGACTGCGGGTGATAATCGCGGTAGCCCTCCATGATGGTTTTCACCATGCCCGGGGCGAGGTAATAGGTTTGGGCTACGAATTCGACGAAAGTCTGAATGGTGGGGCTGGGGGGAATGCTGTCAAATAACTGTGTCATGGCCGCCTGCAGCAGGCTGTCGCTTCGCAGGGTATCGGCCAGGGTACTGTCGTTCACACGCCGGAGGCTGTCTTCTTTCACCACCGCCTCGATTTCCCGCTCCTTCGGAGGCTTGTACTTGAACAAGGTGGAATCATCCTGGATCAGGGTCGCCTGCACGTAGGTCTGGCAAACGAAAGCATCCGGGCCGTCGCGGTTTTCGCGCTTGTTTTCGATGGTTTGGCGAATAATCTCATAAGCAGGGTCTTTTTTTCCTGCTTGAATTTCTACCTGCTGTATGGTAAACGGATTGTCAGCCAGCACCACTTGCAGCTCATTGCCCGGAACCCCGGCCTGAATTGTATCGGAAATAAAGCCTACATGGTGAAAGACCAATTGGTAGGTTCCCGGCCTGAGGGCGAGGGAAAAACGCCCGTCCTCATCGCTGATGCTCCCGCGGGTGCTGCGGGAGTCCACCTCAATCCTGACAAATGGAATGCCCTCACCGGCTCCATCCAGCACCCTGCCGCGAAGCTCCTGGGCCTGTAGCAGCCCCCCCAGCACACAGCCAAGAGCGAGCAAAACAGCCTTACGGAGGAAAGTAAAATGGGGCATTCAGGATTTTTTTTGTGAGAGACGGAAACCAGGGCGCAGGGGTTGTCTGGAAAAATTGCGGGAAACAGTCAATTTTTATCTGCTAACAAAAGCAATGGGATGTTAGCATTTTGACAATGAGTATTCAATCAATTGCTGCTGGTCGATTATTTTTCCTCCCTCATCAACAAGGTATCGAACCCGCATGAAAGTTACGCATTTGAGCTGGGATGGAAGCCAATGGCAATATCCCGGTGCTGTTAACCCTGCTCAGCCTCAACTTGTTCTTTTTTTTGGCGGGACCGATCCTGCCCAAACCAGCCTGCGCTATCGGAGATTGGCGTCACTTTTCCCGGCGGCAGAAATTCTGGGCTGCTCCACGGCTGGCGAAATCTCCGGGTATGAGGTAACTGAGGAGGGCGGCGTAGCAGTAGCGCTTGAATTTGCCAGCACCCAGATTCGCACAGCTGGCATCCTGCTTTCGGGCATGGCGGGCTCCTACCAGGCGGGGGCAACCCTGGCGGAAAGCCTCCGGCATGACCAGCTTCAGGCGCTGTTTGTGATTTCCGACGGCAACCGGGTCAATGGCTCCGAACTGGTGCAGGGGCTTCGCGACCATGTGGGAGAATCGGTGTTCATTGCGGGCGGCCTGGCAGGCGATGGCGGAAAATTTGAAGAAACCGGGGTGAGTTTTAACGGAGATGCCTTGGCCGGTCAGATTGCGGTGGTGGGGTTTTATGGCGAATCGCTTCAGATCGGCTGGGGCTCTGTAGGCGGGTGGACGCCCTTCGGGCCGCTGCGCCGCATTACCCGCTCGGAGGCCAACGTGTTGTATGAGCTGGATGGCAAACCAGCACTTGGCCTGTACAAATCCTACCTCGGAGATTCAGCCGAACAGCTTCCCGGAAGCGCCCTGCATTTCCCCATCATGATCCGGCCAGAAAGCGACCAGGAGGAAGGCCTGGTTCGCACCATTCTCTCCATCGACGACGACAAGCAATCGCTCACCTTCGCCGGCAATATGCCCGAAGGCCATACTGCCCAGCTCATGATGGCCAGCTACGAATCGCTGGTGGAAGGTGCCGCAGCCGCAGCCACCCATGCGGCAACAGCCGTGATGCGCGATGCCCCCGGCGATCACCTCGTGCTCATGATCTCCTGTGTGGGCCGAAAACTCGTGCTCAATCACCGCATCGAAGAAGAGGTGGAGGCAGTGGCAGATCTCTTTCCCGCCGACACAGTCTTTGCCGGCTACTATTCCTATGGCGAAATCAGCCCGCAGCACCAGGGCTTTTGTGAACTGCACAACCAAACCATGACCATCACCTACTTTTCCGAAAGATCATGATACACCCACTGCTGGAACGGCAACTACGTCGCTTGCAGCGAAAGCATCCCGATCAGGAGCTTCCGCTGAAGGAATTACTCGACCTTGTGAGCGAGACCTACCAGCAACTGGAGGAAGAGCGACAAAAAAAAGATCGGTCTCTTCGCCTCATGTCGGAGGAATTGCTTGAAATGAACCGCGTGGCCATGGCCAGCCAGGAAGCCTACGTTTCTACCCTCGTGGAAAACGTGGTTGATGGGGTGATCACCGTGGACCGCAACTTTCGCATTGCCAAGGTCAATGCGGCGGCTATCGACATCTTCCAGGCGCAGGAAGACGACTTGCTGCGCACCAATTTTAAGGATCTGTTTTCCTTTCCAGACCATCAATCTCTGATTGATGGTCTGGAATGTGAGCTAACCGGTCACCGGCTCGACGGCAGCAGCTTCCCGGCGGAGCTGTCGGTAAGCGAAATTTCCCTCGAAGAGAGGAGCTTTTTCCTGGCCATCCTCCGCGACATTAGCCCGCGAAAAGAAGCTGAACAAGCCCTGATTCAGGCGAAGGAAAAGGCCGAGGCCCTGGCACAATCCAAGGCGGAATTTCTTTCCACCATGAGCCATGAAATCCGCACACCGCTCAACGCCGTCATTGGCATGACCAGCATCCTCACCGACACGCCCCTGTCTATGGAACAGAGCGAGTATGTGCACACCATCAAAACAGGTGGGGAGGCCCTGCTGGCCATCATCAACGATATCCTCGATTTCTCAAAAATCGAATCCAACCGCCTCCAGCTGGAGGTCATTCCGTTTCCCACCCTCGAACCCATCGAAGACACCATGGACCTCCTCGCCGGGAAGGCCCATGATAAAAGCCTGGAGCTGCTTTATGATGCAGCCCCTGGCCTGCCAACGATTCTCCATAGCGACATCACCCGCATTCGCCAGGTGCTCGTAAACCTGGTGGGGAACGCCATTAAGTTTACTGAAAAGGGTGAAATTGTGGTGAGGATTGATGCCACTCCCACCAGCCAGCCTGAGCATTACCTATTCACTGTCGCGGTTCAGGATTCTGGCGTAGGCATTCCCAAAGACCGCCTCGACACCCTTTTTCAGGCTTTTTCGCAGGTGGATGCTTCGATCAGCAGAAAATACGGTGGAACCGGTCTTGGCCTGGCCATCAGCAAGGGCATCGTGGAGCAGTTGGGAGGCACCATGTGGGTAACAAGCGAATGGGGGAAGGGCTCCACCTTCTGTTTTACCTTTGAAGCCAAAGCCGAAATCCTGCGCCAGGAGGCCGATGATGTGCAGCAGCTTCAGGGCAAAAGGGTGCTGGTGGTGGACGACAACGAAGTAAACATCCAGATTCTGGAACAAACCCTTCAGCGCTGGGGCCTGGAAGTCATTGCTTTCACTTCTCCCTACGAAGCGCTGGACCACGCCCTTCACCACGACGACCTCGACCTGATCATCACCGACGGGCTGATGCCCGATATGAGCGGCCCTGCCATGGTGCGGGAGCTGCGGCGCTTCAAGTCACGGGAGGTTCTGCCTGTAATTCTGTTTACCTCGGGCATCCACCGCCTGGAACCCGGGATGGAAACCCTGATCAACGGGTCGCTTTCCAAGCCGGGACGCCAGCATTTGCTCCTTCAGGTGGTAATGCAGGCCCTGCAACTGCGGCCAGTCACCGACACGCTCCGGTTGCCGGGCAACGTGTACCTGCCCCTGCCGAAAATGAAGCTTCTCCTGGTGGAAGATAACTCCGTGAACCAGCGCGTGGCCCTGCGAATGCTCTCCAAACTTGGCCTGGAGGCCGATGTGGTGGGCAACGGCCAGGAGGCAGTGGATATTTGCCAAACCATCCACTACGACCTCATCCTCATGGATATGATGATGCCGGTCATGGACGGGATCGAAGCCACAGAGCATATCCGCCGGAAAGAACGACCCAACGGGCATCGGAGCACCATCATTTCCATGACGGCCAACGTGATGAAAGAAGACATAGACCGCTGCTACGAGGCGGGAATGGACGACTTTCTCTCCAAGCCGGTGCGGCTGGACAAGCTGCGCGAGACCCTCGCCCGCTGGATGCTGCCGCAAGAAGCCGCCAGCCAACTTGATCCCGATCCTACCACCCTCTGACACCAGCTCACGATCCCGCGCTGATGCGGGGAAATGCAGTTTTCCTGCTACTTTAGCAGGGATGAACCCAGGATTCGACATCTGGACCAAGGAGATTACCTACCTCAAAAAGGTAGGCCCTGTGCGCGCAGAAGCCCTGCTTCAGGAGCTGGCCATTCGCACATACAGCGATTTGCTGCACTACTTTCCCCGCAAATATGTGGACAGGAGCCACCTGTCGAAAATTTCGTCGTTGCATGGAGAGGAAAACCAGGTGGTGTTGGTGGGGAAAATCCTGGGGCTGGAGATGATTCGGGCCAAAACCGGCAGGCCCCGCTTGCAGGCTTCCTTCACAGATGGCTCCGGGTTCATGGAGCTGGTTTGGTTTCAGGGGGTGAAGTGGCTGGAAAAAAACCTGAAAGCAGGCGAAGAGATCGCCATTTATGGCAAGCCCGTGCGCTATGCCGGTACCCTCCAAATGACCCATCCCGAGATCGACAACCTCACCGGGGAGGAGGGCGGTCTGCCGATGCGGTTTGTGCCCTACTATTCTTCGACCGAAAAACTGGTGCGCCTCGGCCTCGACGCCCGCGGCATCCGCGGCCTGATGCAGCGGCTCATTGAGGAAGTTGCCCCCCACATTCACGAAACCTTGCCCCCAGTCTTTTGTGCTAAATATGCCCTCACCAACCGCCGGGATGCCCTGATGGCCATTCATTTTCCTGCCTCTGCCGAGCAACTGGAAGCTGCCCGCCGCAGGCTCAAGTTTGAGGAGCTGTTTTTCTTTCAGCTCATGCTCGCCCGCCGCCGCAAAGTGCGCCAGGGAGAGCGCCCGGCCCCGCCTTTTACCCACGTTGGGCAGTATTTTCACACTTTTTTTGAGCATCACATGCCCTTCGAGCTCACCAATGCGCAGAAAAGGGTGCTCAAAGAAATTCGCCGCGACCTCGCCCAGTCTACCCAGATGAACCGCCTTGTGCAGGGCGATGTGGGCAGCGGAAAAACAATGGTCGCATTTATGACCATGCTCATGGCCAAAGACAACGGCTTTCAGTCGGCCATGATGGCTCCTACCGCTATTCTGGCTGAGCAGCACTTTCGCAAGCTGAGCCACATGGCAGGGGAGGTAGGCATTACCGTGGACATCATCGTGGGCGGACAAAAAGCCGCCGAGCGAAGGGAGGTACTCCAGCGGCTGGCAGACGGCCAGACCGACATCATCGTAGGTACCCACGCCCTGATCGAAGATCCCGTTCAGTTTCAGCGGCTTGGCCTCGTGGTGGTGGACGAACAGCACAAATTCGGGGTGATGCAGCGGGCCAAATTATTCGCCAAAGGCAACCCCTTTCCCCACAACATGATCATGACGGCCACGCCCATTCCCCGGACCCTGGCCATGAGCCTCTACGGAGACGTGGAAGTGTCGGTGATTGACGAATTGCCCCCGGGCCGTAAACCCATCGACACCCTCATTGTGACCGAGAAAAAGCGGCTGGAGGTCTTTGGGTTCATTCGCCGCGAACTCGAAAAGGGGCGGCAGGCTTATGTGGTGTATCCGCTTGTGGAAGAATCGGAAAAGCTGGATTACCTGGCAGCTGTTCAGGGCTTTGAACAGCTGGAGCGCTATTTCAAAAATCACCGGGTGGGCATTGTGCACGGGCGGCAGGATCCTGATGACAAGGAGCTGGAAATGAAGCGGTTTGTGAAAAACGAAACCCAGATTTTGGTATCCACCACCGTGATTGAAGTGGGGGTGGATGTGCCAAATGCTTCGGTGATGATGATTGAAAATGCGGAGCGCTTTGGGCTGTCGCAGTTGCACCAGCTTCGTGGCCGGGTGGGGCGCGGTGCCGAGCAGAGCTATTGCCTGCTGATGGCCGGAGCCAAGCTTTCCACTGATGGCCGCAAAAGGCTCGAGGCCATGCGCGATACCAACGACGGTTTTCGCATTTCAGAAATTGACCTGGAGCTGCGCGGCCCCGGCGATTTTCTCGGCACCCGGCAGAGCGGGTTGCCCGTGTTTACCCTCGCCAACATCGTGGAGGACCGCCTGATTTTGGAGCAGGCCCGCCAGGCGGCGTTCGACATCGTGGAGGAGGATCCGCTGCTGCAGGCACCTGAGCACCAGAGCCTGCAGGCTGCTTACAGGGCCTTCGCCAGGGCGCACCAGGATTTGGGAACCGTGGCTTGAGCATGCGCTGCAGGAACTAATTTGCTGCCCGGCGAAAAAAATAGGGGAAAGGCTTGGAATAAAGAAAACACTGATCTAATATTGTTGATAAATCAATTATTGATTTTAAAATGAATGACCTGCTCCTCGACGATGTCTTCATCTATTGGCTGGAAAGGACTGAGCGTCAGGCCAAGCGGTTTGCGGATGCTGCGCTTCGGGAGGCGGGTGTGGAAATCACCCCCGAGCAGTGGGTAATTCTCAAGCGGATCAGCGAGCAGGCCAACCTGAACCAGCGGGAAATTGCAGCGCTCACTTTCAAAGATCCTGCTGCGGTGACCCGCGCCCTGGACCAGTTGCAGGCCCGGGGCCTCGTGGAGCGGCAGGAGGTGCCGAATGACCGCAGGGCTTATCAGTTGCACCTCACAGAGGCCGGGCAGGCCCTCGTAGCGACAATCACCCCGGTTGCCTTGGAAGTGCGTGCCCGCGGGCTCAGAGGGTTGAGTCAGGAGGAGGTAGGCGCTTTGCGCAGCATCCTCAATAAAATTTATGAGAACTACCAATAAATCCACTGCATCGGGCATCTGGTTTTTTTGCCTAAAACGTTGATTAATCAATTATTTCAAATTCAAACACATGGCACAATTGATTGGATTTTGCACAGCATTCGTTTTCCTGTCGCTGCTTTCGCCAAACAACAGGCAGACAGTTTCCTATGGTGGCATGAAGGTGAGCTGGGAGGTAAAAGGCAGCCTGCTCGAAGTAGAAATGCAGGCCCCGACCCGCGGCTGGCTGGCCATCGGGTTCAATGAGCGAAACGAGCTGAGTGGCACCCACCTGATCATGGGAGCGGTGAGGGGAGAGGCGGTGGAACTATCTGACCGCTATATCAGGCAGCCGGGACAGCATGAGGCCATTGAGCGACTGGGCGGAACCCCGGTGTTGCGCCTGGGGGAGGGAGAGGAAGATGCCGCCGGAACCCGCATTCGCTTCACCTTGCCGCTGGCGGCTGCAGATCGCTGGCACAAAAACCTCGTTCCGGGGCAGCAGCTCTTTCTTCTGGTGGCTTTCAGCCGCGAAGATGATTTTTTTCATCACTCCATGATGCGAACGACTTTGTCCATTACCCTTTAACCATTTTTTCATATGCGAACGCAATTCATTCTCATGAGCTTTCTTCTTTTTCCTGTCTTTTCATTTGCACAGAGCAGCGAAGACTGGGACCAGATCCGGACGGTGGTAGAAGCCTTTTCTGCTGCCGGCGACCAGCAGGACGCGGCCGCGCTGGAGTCATTGTTGCATCCCGGCTTTCGTTCTGTGGTGCATCGTGCTTTTGGCAGTGAGGAAACCAGCCTGATGACCAGAGACGTGTATCTCCAGTTGATTCGCGAGAAAAAAATTGGCGGAGATAAGCGCAATGTCTATTTGCTGCAGATGGACCAGCTTCAAAACCTGGCTCAGGTGAAAGTCATCATGGCAGGCGAAAAGCTTCATTTTACAAGCTATCTCTCCCTGGTGAAATTGCCTGATGGCCGATGGCAAATTGTTGGCGATCTGCCTGTGATTCAGTAAGGGACCTGGTTCTGAGCAAACAAAAATGGGGCCCACCGGGCCCCATTCCTTATTTTTTTAGGCATCAGAGATGCTCCTTAGTCGCGCTCGGCGTTCATGACGTAGCGGGTGCCGTCGATGTTGGTTTCCAGAGTGAGGTCGTCATCTTCCACTTCGATGTCCCATTTTTCAACGGTGCCATCGGTGTAGGTGAGGTCGATATCGGTGCCTTCGGCATTAAGCTCATACTCGCCGGAGAGGGTTTCAGTAGCGCCGGAGATGTAGATAATGGTAAAGGTGAAATCGCCTTCGTCGCCGTCGTATTCTTTGTATTCGATGTCAAAGCGATTGACCAGAAATCCAATCAATTCAGTTCCATCTTCGGTGAAAGATGTGACGTTCCAATCGCCTTCGAGGGATTTGGCGAGAACGGTTTCGGGATTACAGGAGGAGAGGGTACTCAGGCTCAGGACAAGCAAGAGGAGACCCAGGATGCGGTGCAATTTGCTCATGGCAAGTAAGTTTAAAAGTGGGTTATGAGCGAAAGATAAGAGAAAACCTGCAGGTGCAGCGAAAAAATCTACGATTTCTGAAGATTGGATCCGCGCGAGAATCTTCCCGGTGCATCCCATCTGAACTGCCGGGCGTGTTACATTCCCCCCTACCTTTGTGGTTCAATTTTCTGAGATGGCAAACCCGCTCGAAGACATCAGGGCCCTGATTGCGCAGGAGGCGAAGGCGCTGGGCAGCATTCCGGTAACGGAGGCAATTCCGCAGGCGGTGGACCTGATCCACCGCTGTGTGCACGGGCAGGGCGGTAAGCTCGTGATCAGCGGCATCGGCAAGGCCGGCCAGATTGGCCACAACATGGCCACCACGTTTTGCTCCACGGGCACGCCCGCCGTTTTTCTGCATCCTTCCGAAGCCCAGCACGGCGATCTCGGGCTGCTCCAGGCGCAGGACCTCCTGTTTCTCATTTCCAACTCCGGCAAAACCCAGGAAATCCTCCAGCTGGTGGATCTCGCCAGGGCCCTCTTCCCTGCCATGCCCGTGATCTGCCTCACCGGCCACCCCGACCATGAACTGGGGCAACTCGCCGATATTTGCCTCGCTACCGGCGCTCCCGAAGAAATTTGCCCCCTCGGCCTCACCCCCACCACCAGCACCACCGCCATGTCTGTGCTCGGTGATGTGCTCGTGGTGCTGCTCATGAAAAAAATCCAATTCACCCGCCAGGACTACGCCAAACGCCATCACAGCGGCTACCTGGGACAAAAAAGCAGAACATGACAAAGCCCCTGTTCCTCATTGCAGGCCCCTGTGTAGTCGAAAATGACCGCACTCCCTTTGAAATTGGCCGCCACGTGAAAGAGGTTTGCGACCGCCTCGGCATTGAGATGATCTTCAAGGCCAGCTTCAAAAAAGCCAACCGCACGAAGCTCGACAGCTTCATGGGCATGAACAAAAGCGAAGCCCTCGGGATTATTCAGGCCGTAGGGGCAGAGTTGGGCGTGCCTACAATTACGGACGTACACGAAAGCCACGAACCTGCCGAGGTGGCACCTTATGTGGATTATCTGCAGATTCCGGCGTTTCTGTGCAGGCAAACAGATCTGCTGCTGGCGGCTGGCGAAACCGGCAAGGGGGTGAACATCAAAAAAGGGCAGTTTGTGTCGCCCGAGGCGATGAAGTTTCCGCTGGAAAAGGTGCTTTCTACCGGCAATGACAAGGTGTGGCTCTGTGAGCGGGGCTTTACGTTTGGGTACGAAAACCTGATTGTGGACGCCACGGCGATCGCCCGGCTGAAGCAGCACGGCGTGCCGGTGGTGATGGACTGCACGCATTCGCTGCAGCAACCCAACAAAGCCGAAGGCGTGAGCGGCGGCAATCCCGCCATGATTGAAACAGTGGCCCTTTCGGCGGTGGCCACCGGCGCTGATGGCCTGTTCATCGAAACCCACCCGCGCCCCTGGGAGGCCCTCAGCGACGGGCAGTCGATGCTGCCGATGGAGCAACTGAAGGCGATTTTGGAGAAATGCGTGCGGGTGAGATCGGCGCTGCAGAGGTGATAGCCTTTTGAGATGTCAGAGGTCAGATGTCAGAGGTCGGAGGTCAGACGGGAGGGTCATGGTGCGGCATTGTCATGGTTCGGCGACGGCTGAAGCAGCCTGCTCACCATGACAGTGGGAGGCATCGCCTGCTTCGCGTCATCCTGAGCAGGCCTCCAGGCCGTCGCCGAAGGAGGACGCCTGGTTGTCATGGTTCGGCTTTATCATGGTTCGGCGACGGCTGAAGCAGCCTGCTCACCATGACAGTGGGAGGCGTCGCCTGCTTCGCGTCATCCTGAGCAGGCCTCCAGGCCGTCGTCGAAGGAGGACGCCTGGTTGTCATCGTTCGGCTTTATCATGGTTCGGCGACGGCTGAAGCAGCCTGCTCACCATGACAGTGGGAGGCATCGCCTGCTTCGCGTCATCCTGAGCAGGCCTCCAGGCCGTCGTCGAAGGAGGACGCCTGGTTGTCATGGTTCGGCGACGATCTTTCGGTCCCTGAGCACGTCGAAGGGATCGAAGGAACAGCGAGAAGGCCGATTACCGTAAACACGCTTAGACCTTGGCCCGGGCTTCGACGGGTCCAGCCACCGGCCATTGGCTCAAATGGCCCTGCTCACCATGGAAGGGAATGCCATTGGCAATGGTCAAACCTTTTTGACCAAAACAGACTGATTTTTATTGCAAAATCCTCAAACCACCAGCATGGAGCTCGATGAGATTTCCTTCTTTAAATTCTTCCAGAAGCAAAGGGAGGTACTTTATAAACAATGCCTGAAAAGCAGACAAGTTCATATTACCTGTTCTCACTAACAATAATTTCCAGGGCTCTCCTTTCAAGAGGTAGCTATGGTAAAAATCGCTGTCTTTCGTCACAACGATACGCCTTTCTGCTACTGAGACGCGGCAAACTTCGGAATCAGGTGTTGAATTTGCCCTGGGCAAATCACGGGTATGGAGAACCGATTCTCCTGCTCTTGTTAGTGGCTCTGCCAGAGAGGGAGGAATATGAGCGTCCAGGAGCCAGTTCATGCGGCTATGACGGTGTTTTTCACCTCAATCATTCGGGCAGCGTATGCCAGGCAAGCCAGCAGATCTTCATGGTCCAGGTCGTCGAATGCTTCCAGCAAGTCTTCCATGCTGTCTCCACCAGCCAGGTATTCCAGCAGAGATTGAACCGGGTATCGCTTTCCGCGGATAGTGGGTTTACCGTGGTTCACCATGGGGTCAAGACTGATGCGGCTGAGGAGGTCCATAGAATGCTTTGTATTATGAACCTGGCGGAAGGAACCGATGTGTTTGTGCCAGGCATATTGGTTCATCGCCTCAATATACGAGATTGAGGGAAGAGTTGGGAGCTCTGGTTCGCGAGGGAATGATTTTGTGATCCCGGGCGGAACCCTGTCAGGTTTTTTCCGGAATTCAGAGGTGAGATTAACCGGGCCATGGTTCGGCGACGATCTTTCGGTCCCAGAGCCCGTCGAAGAGATCGAAAGACCGGCGAGAGGGCCGGATGCAGGAAGCGGGAAGTCAGAGGTCAGAAGTCGGAGGTCAGACAAGACCGGCTCCCGCCTCCGGTCCCGGCTCCCGCCTCCAAACATCCCTCTTCCCCAAACCCTTGTCAGGGTCGAAGCCAAACCCTGACAGGGGTTATTCCGGTCTCGCCTCTCACAGCGCAGCGGTCTGACTTCCCGCTTCTCTCTTCCTCAATTTGTGTGCAATGTTGAATATTTTTTCGATTAAATATAGCTAATAAAATAGAATTAGCTAATTTTGATTGCGAATGTACCTCAACTGCCACAGCACCTTCAGCCTGCGATACGGCACCCTGAGCCCCGAAGAACTCGTGGCCCTGGCTCGTTTGAACGGCATCGAGGCGCTTGCGCTCACCGATATTCACTCCACCTCTGCCTGCTACGACTTTCTCAAAGCCTGCCGCGAGGCCGGGATTCACGCCGTTGTGGGCATGGAGTTCCGGCAGGGCGACGACCTCCTCTATGTGGCCCTGGCCCGCAACATGCAGGGGTTTCGCGAAATCAATGAATTTTACTCCCAGTTCGCCCGGCAGGGTGCTCCTTTCCCGGATCTCCCCCCGCGGTGGAGCCATGTCTATGTGGTGTATCCCTGGCTTCGCCGCGACCTTGTGAGCCTCGGCGAAAACGAGTTCCTCGGTATTCACCCCGACCAGCTCGGCCAGCTCCTCCGCTCCCGCTACCGCCACCGCTCCGACCGCCTCGTGGCACTCGCGCCCCTCACGTTCACCGACAAACGGGGCTACAACGTTCATCGCCTCCTGCGTGCCATCGACCACAACGTCGTGCTGTCAAAGCTTCGCGATACCAGCCATGGCGGCACCCGCGAGCAGTTCATTCCTCCCGGCGAGCTGCGGGCAGCCTTCGCTGATTACCCCCAGATCCTTCACAACAGCCAGCAACTCCTCGCCGACTGCAGCTTTTCTTTTGTGTTTGGGCGGCGGCTTTCCAAGCAAACCTTCACCGGCAGCAAATATGACGACATGCTCCTGCTTGAAAAGCTGGCACAGGAAGGCCTGGGGAGGCGCTACGGTCCTCAGCACCGGGAAGCCCACCGGCGGGTGGCCCGCGAATTGGAGGTCATCGACCAGCTCGACTTTAACGCCTATTACCTCATTACCTGGGACCTGATCCAGTATGGCCGTTCCCAGGGCTTTTTCCACGTCGGGCGGGGCTCCGGAGCCAACAGCATTGTGGCTTATTGTCTCGGCATCACCGATGTGGATCCGATTGAGCTCAACCTCTATTTCGAGCGCTTCCTCAACCCCAAGCGCAGTTCCCCTCCCGATTTCGACATCGACTTTTCCTGGCAGGACCGCGATGCTGTGATTGACTATGCCATCCGGCGCTACCGAGAAAGCCACACGGCCCTGTTGGCTACCTACACCTGTTTCCGCGACCGCGCCACCGTGCGGGAGCTTGGCAAAGTGTTTGGCCTGCCTAAACAGGAAATCGACAAGCTGGTTTCCGACGCCCATTCCGGCCAGACTGCGCCCGACATTGACAAGGTTTCGCGGCAATTGCTGCACTATGCGCAGCTCATCGAGGGCTTTCCCAACCACCTGGGCATTCACGCCGGAGGCATTTTGATTTCGGAAGAACCCATTTATTCCTACACTGCCACCAACCTGCCGCCCAAAGGCTTCCCGACCACGCATTTCGATATGTATGTAGCCGAAGAAATCGGGCTGCACAAGTTTGACATTCTGAGCCAGCGCGGCCTGGGCCATATCAAGGATGCCGTTCAGCTGGTGAGGGAAAACCAGGGGAAGGCCATTGAGATTCACGAGGTGGAGCGGTTTAAGACAGATGCGAAGGTGCGTGCCCTGCTGGCGAAGGGCCGCACCATAGGGGCTTTTTACATTGAGTCGCCGGCGATGCGGATGCTGCTGCGCAAGCTGCGCTGCGAGGATTATCCCACCCTGGTGGCGGCCAGCTCCATCATCCGGCCCGGCGTTTCCAACTCCGGGATGATGCGCGCCTACATTGAGCGGCACAATGGACGGATCTTTCAGCCCCTGCATCCCCTCATCGGCGACATTCTCCGCGACACGTATGGCGTAATGGTCTATCAGGAGGATGTGATCAAGGTGGTGCACGAATTTGCCGGGCTCGACCTCGCCGAGGCGGATATGCTGCGCCGCGCCATGACCGGAAAATCGCGGGGGAAGAAGGAGTTTGAGGAGGTGAAGGATAAATTTTTCCGCTCCTGCGAGGCAAAAGGCTATGATGCCGGGGTGGTGAATGAGTTGTGGAAGCAAATTGAAAGCTTTGCCGCCTATTCTTTTTCCAAGGCCCATTCTGCGAGTTTTGCCGTGGAAAGCTTCCAGAGCCTGTATCTTCGGGCCTACTTTCCGCTGGAATTCATCACGGCGGTGGTCAACAATTTCGGCGGGTTCTACGACAGCGAGATCTACCTGCACGAAGCCCGGATGCTGGGGGCCACCATTCACGCCCCCTGTGTGAACAACAGCCGGCATGTATCGCACCTGGAGGGCAGCGATTTGTATCTGGGGTTTGTTCATTTGAAAGACCTCGAAAAGCAACTGGCTGCAACCATTTGCGGGGAGCGGGAGCGGAGGGGAGCTTTTCTGGATTTGGCAGACTTTACCCGGCGGGTTGCCATCGGGGAGGAGCAACTTACCCTGCTCATCCGCATCGGGGCTTTTCGTTTTACAGGCAAAACCAAGCCACAGCTTCTCTGGGAGCTCAAGCTGCACCTCAAGCCTAAGCGCGACAAGCGCCAGCCGGATGTGCTTTTTGTTCCCGAAGGCGAAATGTATCAGCTGCCTGCGCTTCAGCCTGAAGCCATTGAAGATGCCTACGACGAAATTGAGCTGCTGGGATTTCCGCTCTGTTCGCCCTTTTCCCTGCTGCCGGATCAGGCTTCCCTGCCCGCTCTCACCCCCGCGCGGTTGCTGTCTGAGCACAACCAGCAGGTCGTCAGGATGCTGGGCTACCTGGTTACTGTGAAAACAACCACAACGGTCAAAGGCGAGCGCATGCAATTTGCGACCTTCCTCGATCCGGAAGGGGAGATGGTTGATCTCACCCTGTTTCCCAATGAAGTGAGAAACAACCCGTTGTCGGGGCGCGGGGTGTACCTGCTGGAGGCGCGGGTTGTGCGGGAGTTCGGGTATCATTCCCTGGAACTGATCCGCCAGGAAAAGCGCCTGTATCTGCCTGATCCCCGCCAGGTGGACGAGCCCTGGACCCTGCCGCCGGAGCTGATTCCGCCGCAGCCTTCGGGCGAAGCAACGGCTCCGGCAGAGGAGGAGAGGGAATAATCCTGATCAGAAGCCGGTGACCAGCTTGGCTCACTCTGGCAACAGGGCTATCTCGAAGGAAGTCATCCAGCTGTTATGTAGATGGAAGAGCAACCATTCCTTCCGGGCTCCGGATCAGCCGCGCCCGCCATTGCAGCCATGTGGGTTGAAACATTTCGCCCCACATCAACCTCTGCCAATACCAGCAAAAGCCTCGGGCACCTGGTGAGCGGAATCAGGCGGTTTCTGGAAAGCTGATAGGGGGCAAATCCATTCTCTCACTTCACACCATCAACCTCTTCAGCATTGCCACCAGATTTGGTTTGCTGCTGTAGGTTTTCGTCAACTTTGTCAGCAGTTTGTTCACTGCATCGCGGCTTTGCGGAAATTGATCCAGTACATCGGGCAGGATGTCAACCAGTGGATAGAACATCATGCCTTCGCTGAATTCGTAGATCATTTGTTCCACCGCTTCCAGCAGGAGGGCCGTTATTTCCTTCGGGTAGCGGTCACCCAGGAAAGGCTGCACCAGCATCAGGTACTCCATATCAGGGGGCCGCGGGACAGCTCCCAGGAGTTGTTCCCACAGCTCCTCCTCTGCAAGAAGCCGGAGCAGCTTGTGAAAGATTCGCTTGTCTTCCGCTTCCGGATGCTCGCGCAGGGTTTTTAGCTTTTCTTCCGCAATCGCTTCCTCAATGGCTGCATCCCGCACAGCTGGCCATTCCTCCGGAGAGTAGAAAGCTTTCCACTCCTGGTAGCTCTCAAAGTCGGCTTGCGGCCCCAGCACAGACTTCCGCAGAATTTGAATCATGGACTCTGTGTCGTTTTCCAGCAGGGCAATTTCCTTCAGCTTCCCGTAAATAAGGGCCACCTCCTGAGCATTTGGATTGCTCCAAAATATATCTTCGTATTCATACTCAGAGTCTGCCTCATCTACGAGCTCCTGCAGCAACTTCTTGGCAAGCACAAGATCCTTGTCCAGAATGGCCCAATCAACTGCTGCCATGTGCACCTCGAAATATCCCATGTTCTTTTTCATCAGGGCCTTCGCCTCCCTGACCTTCCCGAGATCCCGCAGCACCTCGATTTGTTCCTTCAGCACCCATCCCAGTAGGTTCATCTCAAAATATTCATAATCCTCCCCGGCTTCTGCCACGCTCCCGAGCAGGTCCAGGTAGCGTTTTTCCATTCCCCGGCGGCTACAGGCGCGGGCCACATTGAGTGTGGCGATAAAAGCACCATCCTGGTTCCATCTGATGTTCTCCAAAGCGGCTTCTGCCCAGGTCATCAGCTTTTCCACAAGAGCCTGCTCCACCCGCTCGTCGCGGGCAAGATCCTCCAGATATCCCGCCACGACCCCGTGCAGGTCACTGATCATCTCTTCGGAGTCGTGGGATTTGTCCAGCACCCTGACTAGCTCTTCGCATACCATCTGCCCGAGGCGAATGGCCTGCCGAAAGTTGCCGGTTTCCCTGGTCTGCATGGTAGTGTTCACGACCTCCGATATGTCCAGGATAAATGCGGGGATATCGTCATCGTACAAAAAGCCTCGGGAGCTGTGGTTTTTCACAATTTGCCGGAAACGCTCCCGCAACAGCTTGGCCAGGTCGATATTGGGGTCTTTGTCGGCGAAATAGAGCAGAAATTCTTTGACAAGGTTTTTGTCTTTGCCGTGTTTTTCCCGGACGAAGCCGCGCAGTTCTTCAAAGCTGAGCTGATCCAGCATTTCGTTGAAACTGAATGGCTTGGTTCTGGGCTTGGGGGCGGGTTTGGCCTTGGGCTTCTTCGGAGTTTTAGGGGCAGCTTTGGCTTTGGGTCTGGCTGTCGTCTCCTTCCTGGCGGCAGGCTGTTGTTCTGCTTCGCGGATGGCCAGCAGCGTAGCCACCACGTGCTTGCAAACAGGGCCCTTGTCGTAGGGGCAGGTGCAGCTCCATTCGGGCACCTGCTCATCTTCGATGGCGATCTGGACGGTATATTCCTCGTTACCCACCACGATGGCCTCCCACCTGCCCTGGGCAAGTTCTTCGAGAGAATCAACGGCTTTGTCGCGGAAGTATTCCTGCCCGAGTTCCAGGATGGCAGGCGGAATGCTGGTTTCGAAATTGGCAAGGTTCATGGGCGGGGAGGTTGGTGGTAAGCGCCTTTGAAGATAGTGGAGCCATGCGAAAAGGCCAAAAGGGGGAAGGGAGAGATGGGAATAACCGGACTCAACTGGTGAATATCACCCGCCTCCTATGCCAGGGTGACCATCATTTTCTGTTACCTGCCCCAACCAATCTACCCAACTCCTCTACCATCGCAGGCCGCCGGGCATACGTTTCCCTTAGTGAACTGGCAAGCTGGTTGATCGCGGATTCGGTTTCCCTGAACTCCTTCCTGAGTTCCAGCATGTCCTGTACCAGTTGAGCGTATTGAGTGCGGTTGGACGCCCGCCCGGCAGCCTGCTCAAATGCAGCCAGATACAGATCCAGCATTTTCTGTGGATACCTGCTCATCAGGTGGGTCCGGACCTTCTTCAGGATCGGAAGGCCGGGCTGAGCCGGGATGAGTTGTAACAGTTGCTCCCATTCCTCCTCCAGCACATACACTTTCCAAAGGCGCTCGAACAGCCGGTTGCCGGGATCTCCCCATTGCCTTGCCGACGCGATCGCCCTGGACCGCTCCTCCTGCAGGAAGGCATTGAGAACTTCGGGCCACTCCTCCCGGGAGTAAGTGCTCTTCCAGAGAAGGTAATGCGGCTCATCCAGTTGAATGTTTGAAAAGGCAATATGATGCGCAATCCGGCGGATGGTGGGGATGTCCTGCTCTTTCCGGGCGATTTGAAGAACATAATTTTCCCATTTGAGGGTGAGGCCGGAGAGGTTTGCCTGCCTGGAAAGGAGAATTCCCTCCTCCAGCAATTTCCTGGCCCGCCCAAATGCACCATCGCCGATCGCCTGCAATACGGCAGCTTCCCGAAATGCTGGCATGTGGATATTCTTCTCCAGCAGGGCTTCAGCCTCTTTGGTCCGGCCTGCACGCAGAAGAAACTGATGCTTCTGGGTGGACAGGGCTTCCATTCGGTAGTCCCGGGACCATCCTTTGCCAGACACAGGCAGCATCAGATCAACCAGCCGCAGGAAGCGGTCAGGGTCGAAGCTGAAGCAGATTTCTTCATGCACCTCCAGCAAATGATACCCGAAATCACCGTAGTTCATCCAATCGGGGTTTTGGAGCTGTGCCTCGATCCAGTCCAGGATCCGTTCCAGCAAGCCCGGTGCAACTGCCGAATGGCCCGCAATGGCCTTCATGATCGAGATCGCCTGTTCAATGCAAGCCCCTGCACTGCCGTTTGAATCGTCGCAGACGTTCAGGACCTTGAGCAATTCCTCGCATCCCAACTCGGCAATGATCTGGGCATCCCGAAGGTTGTTGGCTTGTACCAATCTCTCGCCATGATCCAGGATGCTGCTGACTTCCCGGCTAAATTGGATGGTTTCCCGGTAGGCCATGAACCCATGGTCACTGTATTCCTTCACGAGGTTGCGGATGATCCCGCGATAGTGTTTGCCAACGTCGAATTGAGGATCTTTGTCGGCAAAAAACAGCAGGAAGGCATCTGCGAAGTGCTTGTCCGACTTGCCGGCTTCCAGCACGAACCTGTGCAGATCCTCCGGAGAGAGCTTTCCGAGAAGCTCTTTCAGCCTTTCTGTCCGGCTTTTGCTTTTGGCCCCGGTCGCTGGCCTGAGGGTCACCTCTTCCTGCAAAGCATAGAGCACCGCCACCACGTGTTTGCAAACGTCTTCTGCCTCAAAGGGGCAATCGCACTCCCAGCTTTGGACCTCCCGTTCTTTCAGTTTGATTTCCACGAGGTATTCCTCGCTGCCGGTCACGGTCGCCTCCCATTTGTTCCGGCTAACCTTTTCCAGTTCATCAACGGCATTTTCCTGAAAATATACCCGGCCCCGTTGGAGGATTTTGGGGGAAACGCTGGATTCGAAATCATCAAGGGTCATAGGAGAAGGCATTGAAACGGGGCACGCGACAGGTGAAAATACAACTCTCCCGATGAAATTCATGCACCCCTGCGAAGCGGCCCTGCAAGGCACCGCCACCGTTTGCCTCCCGCATGGAAGAATACGCGGATGAGGGTGGGCCTTCCCTTTGGTTTCTTATTCAGGAACTATGCCCCCCCAACATGAGACCAGCGACCCTCCCGGATCGCTGGTGCTCACTTCTTCGCCTTACAAAAACAATTGCTCTGGAGCTGGAAATTGGCTCTCTTTTTCTGCCTGGCAAAACACAGATTTTGAGGTTTGCTCAGGCTTAACTGGCGAAAAACCGCCTTCATTCTCTCCGAAGGCTGTTTTTTCGCTGATTTGCTCAAAAGCGGGTAGAAAAAAAGCCGGGCTGAGCCGTAAAAAGCGATATCAAATGCGCTTGCCTCGCCTGTACTTCCCTTAGCGTCAGCGTCCGATTTCCAGCCTTGCATAGGTGAACACAAACCGCGCTATCAGCCCTCCCCCAGCATCCCCCGCAATGCAGCCAGTTGTGTCTCTTCGTGAAACAATGCCCGAATTGGCACCTCAAAGCCTGCCACAGCACGGCTGGTAATGGGTCCTGCCCCCGCTTTCAGGTGGAGCTTATAAGTGCCGTTATGCAGGAGGTATTGTTCCACTGTTTCGTCATCCGGATCTATGATCCAGTATTCCTGAACGCCATGGGCCTCGAAATCCTGAAACTTTACCCCCCGGTCGCGGGCTTCGGTGCTGTCTGACAAGACCTCGGCCACAAAATCCGGCGGCGGGTACTTCCACAAGCCCTTCCGGAAATGCTGTGATTTTTCCAGCCCGAAAAACACCACATCCGGCTCGTAGTCGTTCCGCGTGAAGGCCGTCATCACTTTTTCATTGCCCACGTACCCCAGCTGACGGACCTGAACGAAGGTGCTTAGAAGCTTATACAATGCCCCGGCAGCATCGGTGTGCTCCTTTTTCACCGGAGAGTGAATGATCACCTCGCCGTTGATGAACTCGGCCTTCATGTCTTCGTCCACATCCGCATAGAACTGCTGGCGGCGTTGCTGCTCCTGCTCCAGTTGGGTCTGGAGCCGGGCGATCAGGTTCGGCGCATCAGGGCTTTCGAGGATGGCGGCGATATGATCTTCGGTGTCTCTGAGCAGCATGGTCTTGTACTTTAGGTGAAGATACGGATTTTCGGTTTGTCTGATCAAGGACTTCAATCCCAACAAAAACGGCAGAGGGAAGCGACGCTCACTTTTTAGATTGCCCGGTCAATTATGATGGCGCTGGTCGGTCAGGTTCCCGGGCACGATCCCCATAGCATCCCCCCAACATGAGACCAGCGACCCTCCCGGATCGCTGGTGCTCACTTCTTCGCCTTACAAAAACAATTGCTCTGAGCTGAAAATTCAATCGCTTTTTCTGCCTGGCAAAACACGTTTTTTGAGGTTTGCTCAGGCTTAACTGGCGAAAAAGTGCCTTAATTCTCTCCAAAGGCTGTTTTTTCGCTGATTTGCTCAAAATCGGGGAGCAAAAAATATGGCCGAGCCGCAAAATCACCTTCAAATTCTCCGGCCCTCCGCTAAAACGGCCCTTTTACACTTGCCTTGCGATGTATCAGGCAGAGGCGATTGTGAATTCAACCATCAGAGTCGGAGCCTTCCCTTAACTCCCCAGCCACAACAAAAAACAGCGACCTCCGCACGGAAATCGCTGTTACATGACTGTAAAAACCATTTGTTCTTGACCAACAGGCGTCGTTGACAGGCTATGGGCCAGAACCAATACCCACAATGAAAAACTGGAGGACTCTGTTCGCATCGCAAACGAATCGACCCCAGCCCTTGCTCTGAAAAACTGGAGGACTCTGCTCGCATTGCAAACGAATCGACTCCAGCCCTTGCTCTGAAAAACTGGAGGACTCTGTTCGCATTGCAAACGAATCAACTCCAGCCCTTGCTCTGAAAAACTGGAGGACTCTGTTCGCATCGCAAACGAATCAACTCCAGCCCTTGCTCTGAAAAACTGGAGGACTCTGCTCGCATTGCAAACGAATCAACTCCAGCCCTTGCTCTGAAAAAGTCTGGACGGGCTTTCTTCGAAAGCACCAACCAAACCGGCTGTCAACCACCATTTCAACGATCTGAACCTACACTTGCAAGGAGAGTACCAAAGTGGCCGGCGGGGCTCAAGTATTTCGTGTGTTTGGTTGATTCGGCGGGGGAAACCGTTACTAAACTGGAATGAGTAGTTGATTTTAGGAGTTAAATTGTTTGAAAACCGAATCAATCTATTTATGCCTAAATACCTGATAATCTGAGATTTTTCCCTTTTGCCTTCCGTTCAGCAGAAAATAAGGTGCTTCGTAAGGTGAAGAAAATCTGGACAATGGCATAACCGGGAGCAGCAAACCTGCCCAGTCGTAAGATTTTTGACCGATTCCGAAGAAAAATTTTACTTAGTACGCACGTTTTACCTGCTATATCATTCGCAGACTCTTGACAATCAGGGTTTTTCCCCTTCGTGTAGCCACTGCAAACCATGCACCGCAGCCCTTGCCAGGGAGCGATTTATGTAAGGATTTCTTTGAACTTGCTGCTCAGAAAAATGGGACCTGCCAGCACTTACCAGGTTCCTTCGGCGAGGATAGAGGCCTGTTGTTGACCCAACTGGACAATGGCAAATGACCGGGCATGGCCTTCGATGCCCAATGCCAGCGCCTTTCGAAAAGCGTCTGTGGCAAGAGTGTCGTTTTGAAGGTCCAGGAAAACCAGGCCTTTCATGAAATGTGGTATGGGATCTAAAGGCGCAGCTTCCAGCACTACCTGCACCAGGTTTAGCGCCGCTTCATATTGGCCTTGCTGGCGGTGGCATTCGGCGAGGCGAAGGCTCAGATCCCGCTGCCAGGGGCCACGACCCACGTTGGCGAGCTCGGCCTGAAGAAAAGGAATGGCTTTACCAAACTCCTGCTGTTCCTGCCAGGCCAGGCCCAGGCAAAGCGACCGAAAAGGCAATGGCATTTGTTCACCCAGCCAGGCCAGGGGTGCCATGGTCAGGTCTGCTCTCAGCTCCTGAGAGTGGAGCAACTGAGTCCAGGTTTCTTTGGCCAAAGAGGTCTGCCAGTCCTGCTGAAACCATGCAAATTCAGCGATCAGTCGCTCGGGCTGGCCGTTCATCATCCAAACCAGGCAGCGCAGCGCCCTGAGGCGGGCCTCCAGTTCAGAATATTCGTCTGAAGCAGGGGTCAGCACAAGGGCCTCATTCAAGTCTTGCAGGGCCTGTTCTTCATAGCCAAGCCAAAGCAGGGCGCTGGCCCGCTGATGGTAGAGCTCGGCTAAAGCGGCAGGATTTTTCCGGCTCAATTGGGTGCGGTGGCGGCCCAGGGCCTGTGTCGCTGTTCCGAGCAATTCAGGCCAATGCTGGCGATCTGCCATCAGCTGTATTTCCATCAGCAGGTCTTCTTCGTCGATTTGTCCCCGAAAAATGGCCATCCTGCGTTGCTGAAGCACCATCCTGCGCGATGGAATGGGTTTCATGTCGGGGCTGAATATCAGGGGAACATTCACCCAGGAAGCCACCCACTCGTTGTCTTTGAGGGCCGGGGCAAATCGCATGTTGGGAATTTGCACCGAAATCGGACCCATGAGCCGGGGATCGTCCACGCGGGTGAACAAGTGGCGGATATAGCGGCCCTGCTCATCAACGAGCACCCGGCAATGAACGCGAAGCTCTTGTTTACTTTTCAGGACACCCGCCGGCGAGGCAATGGCGTGGAGGATTTCCGGGAGATTTTCGGCCACCGCTTCCTGATCCAGGTCCAGGTATTCAAATTCGGCTGGGTACTGCTCCTCCTCCTGGGAAAAGGAAGTGCAGGCGAACAGAACGAAGGCAAGGATTAGGAGGAAGAGATGTTTCATTATGGCAGTGTTATCAAATTGTTTTCTGTGTATTAATCTACCACTATATTTTTTCCGATGCCAGCCCCATGATAAAATCTTTCCTAATTGGATTATCCGGCCAGGAAAGACTCCTGAGAATCCAGCTCATTTTCTTTTGTCTCTATTCGGCAAAACTTTATTACAAGCATTTTGATTCATAATCTGCTGCTATTCAATTTGTTGTTAACTAAAATTTTCTCCCAATTGGTTGTAATGTATTTTTTTAGTCTAAAACAATTCAACCAGCGAAGGATGTTGGAATCAAATTAATCCGTGCAATCCTTAAGCCTTCGAATGAAAAAGACGATCCGCAGACGGGTGCCCCGCTGCGGATCGCTCCTGGATAGCTTTCTATGTAGATTACCAAATCCAGACACTAGGGCCTTCTGCTGGCTGGGGTGCGTGGAGCAGGGCTGGTTGTGGTGGCAGGTTGGCGCCCTTCGGTGCTGCTCTCAGCGGCCGGGCTGGTTGTTCTCCCGGTCGCAGGTTGCTGAGTAGCTGGCCTGGTTTCTGCTGCCTGACGGGCCGCTGGTGCTGGCTGCGTTGTTGGGCGGGCCGCTGGCTGAGTAGCTGGCCTGCTTTCTGCTGCCGGGCGGGCCGCTGGTGCTGGTTGCGATGTCTGGCGGGCTGCTGGTTGACTAGCTGGCCTGCTTTCTGCTGCGGGGCGGGCTGCCGGAGCAGGCGCACTTTCACGTGATGGCGTCGCTGCCGGGCGCTGGTAGCTGCTGTTGCCAGGATTGGTTGTTCTGGCAGGAGCTTCTACCTGTGTGGGGCGTTGGGGAGTCGTGGTTGTGGGCCGGGTTGCAGGGCGGCTTGACTCCCGGGGTGCGATCGATTGCTGTGTCGCCGGCTGCCGCGAAGGCGCAGGAACGGCAGAGCCTGGATTGGCGCGGCGAGCCTGCTGCTGAATCACAGTCTGGGAAACTGCCCGATCAAGGTTGTTAGGCTGCTGTGCGGCCCGGGGGCTGCTGCCAGGGCTGGCCTGACGGGGTGCCTGCGAGTTGGCGGTGGGCGCGTTTCTCGGAGGAGCCATCGGCCGTCTTGGAGCAGTGACCTGGGTAATTTCCCTGCGAATACGATCACGATCCTGCTGCATCCGAATCAGGTAGGCCTGGCGCTGGGCAAAGCTCATTCCCCGCATCGAAGGAGGAAAGTCGGCGTCGGCCATTGTGCGAATGTCGATCAAACCGAGGCGGTAGGCATCCACCAGATCCCACTCAGGATAAACGTAGATCGTAGACACCTTCACCAGGGTGCGGTTGATGATCACGGTTTGGCCGTAGTTCACTGCGTAGTTGTCGATCCTGCAAAGGCGGTCGTAGCGGTCGCGGCCATAAGCGCCATAAGGCAGGTAAGTGGCGTTGTAGGCAGTGTTGAGGCCCAGCAGTTGGGATTGGAAGCGGGGATCATACTGGTTGTCGCGGTAGTAGCCATCAATGGCCAGGTATTCACCTCCGGAGAGATAGGCTCCTTCTTCCCAACCGAGGCGGCGGCCGTCGTTCCAGTCGCCACAGAAAATCGTGTTCACAATGATGTCTTGGCTCTGGGCTTCGGCCATGGCCCTGCGTGGATCAACAGGCCCCTGGCGGAAGGATTCATTGCCGGCAATGAAGATGATTTTGAGGTCGCGCGGGTCGCGGCTCCAACGAAGTTCATTCACTGCCCGGCTCACAGCCGCGCCGTGGTATTCCACACTACCGCCAGTTCGGAGGGTAAAAAGCTCGTCGGCCACCCAGTCAAGGTCCCGGGTCAGTGGCGTGTGGAGGGCAATGTAGTCCTGCCCGCGGTTCAGGCGGCTGCTGCCATACTCGTAGAGAGCAATTTCAAGATCGGGGGCAGCGCCGTATTCGGCCTCAACGCTGTAAATGATGTCCTGCACCATTGACCACATCTGCCCTCTGGCCTGATCGATCAGGTCGTCCATGCTGCCGCTGGTGTCGAGAATCAGCGCCATCTGGATGCGCTGGCGATTGCGGCTGCGGGAACGGTCGTCATCATCATCGTCACTGCTGGACTGGTGCGACCAGTAGCCATCCTGCCCGAAGGCGAAGGTGGCCATGATCAGCAAAGGGAGGAGAAAAAGTAATCGTTTCATCATGTATAAGATTAGGAGGGAGTTGGTTTCTGAGGAATGTTACGCCACGGCTGTAGTCATTGTTAGACAGAAACTAATAGTCGTGTATTCATTACCAGACAGCAGGTGTGTCGATTCTTAGGACAACTCAGGCGACCCTGAGGGAGATCGTGTCAGATCCCGGGAAAAACGGAGAGAAAAGGAAGATCCACTGTGTGCATTCTGACAGAAAATTCGTTGTGGTTCAGCTGCTTAAATCGTGCGGGTGAAAGCCTGAGGGCATGTTACACCTGAATGAGAATTGACTTGGGCGACCCGGAGAAGGAGGCCAATTTTGACTCAACAGGACGGTAATCCTGGAATTACAAGAGCAAGGGCCAGGGTAGATTCTTCTGCGGCGCAGAATAGAGTCCCCTGGTTTTTTTTATTGGCAATGGCGTAAATCAGGCCGGGTAAAGCAGGATAAGCATGGCCGGAGCCCGACGGCGAGGAGCAAGGCTTCATTGTAAAGAGAGAAATAAAAGCCATTCGATCTGTTAATTACACTGCCCGGGGACTTTCCTTCGATGTTTGTACAACGATTTCGTTGATCCTGACAAAAATCATCAGTTTGACTGTAGGATGGGCGTACTTTCGGCTCGGCAATTTCCTGTTTACTGACAGGATGGGCATATTACCGAACAATCTGGAATTCCACGGCGGGTGTCAATTCATTCGACATATTTTGCTGCGAGCCACCCAGGCGGCTGGCCTGGGGCTTTGCCGCCTCAGTCTTGGGTGGCACATCGTTGGCCGGTTCTGGCGAAAACCGCTTTTCATACAGTGAATACCTCCCGCGGCCTTCGCCTCCAGGTTCACCTCCCTTTTTCGCAACAGCCTGTCCCTTTTTCCAAGCTTCCCTGCATTGTTACCCACGATCGTTCCCTTGGAGAGCGCTACCTCCAGGCCCTGAAACAGGAGTGGAACCTCTACCGGCAGGCCATGGATGCTCCCATCCTGCTCCGAAGCCTCACGCTTACCGGACCAGATCCCGCTTTTTTTGACCCAAGCCAGCTCCGTGCCTTTCTGAAAAGCATGCTCGCGGGGGTTCAGCTCCATCCCGATGCATATTTTCTCCTTAAAGCTGCTCCCCGCTCCTTAGCCCGAACTCACCTCACCCAATTGGCCGACATGGGATTCCGGCGCCTGAGCTTCCAGGTGCGAGACTTCGATCCCGTGGTGCAAGAAGCCATCGGCTGGATTCAACCCGTGTCGGAAGTCGCCATGATCCACCGCTGGGCACAGCGCGCCCGCTTCGAATCCGTTACTTTCAGCCTCACATACGGCCTTCCCTTTCAGTCAACCAGTAGCCTTGACCAAACCTTCGAAGAAGTTCAGGCTCTTGCCCCTGAGCGCATTACCTTCTCTCCAATCGATTCGCAGGCCCGGCAGCAGCTTCCCTATCCTTTTAAGTCTGAAGATTTTCCAACAGGGAGCCACCTCGCTTCCCTCCAACAACGGGGCAGAGCCTGGCTCAGCAAGCTGGGGTACCGCGATATCGGGATGAATCATTTTGCCAGGAAAGAAGATCCCATCTTTCAGGCAAGGAAAACCCCCACTATGCCGCCCGTGTTGGGGCACCTCCACCTGCACCTTGGGCTTGGGGCCCAGTCCGACCTCTGGATTGCCACAGGCCGCAATCATTCCGATTATCATGGCTACCTCAACCTCGTGGAACAAGGCCTGTTTCCGCTCACATGGGCCCACGAATTTACGGCTGAAGAGCTCGCGGCCAGGCAGTAAGGGAGGTTTCAAGTGTCGGAAGTCAGACAAGACCGGCTTCGCCTCCCGCAGCGCAGCGATCTTCTCAAACGCCAGAGGCGAGACTAAAGCCGTATCCGACTCCAGTCTCGCCTCGTGCTTCCTAAACCCTTGTCAGGGTCGAAGCCAACCCTGTCGGGAAGCGAGAGGTCAGAAGGCAGAAGTCAGACAAGACCGGCTTCGCCTCTTGTCTGACTTCTCTCAGCAA
>JBGSKC010000080.1:0-147366 GCA_041741415.1 Bacteroidia bacterium
CTGCGTCCAGCTTGGCGACGATCGCTTGTCGCTGACTTTCACTAAATTGACTCTTCCGCATGGCGGGTTCTTTTTGAATGTTGAAATGTACATGTTTCTTTCTACTTTTCAGCGGTTACGAGCAATGGGAAGAGGACACACGCAAGGCCATCCGGTGGGCATCTGCTACCGTGACCAGCAGCGAAACCGGTCTGCGAAAGCCGGGAAGCTGGAGGCGATTGTGCAGCCTGGTTCTGGTTGCAGGTGGTTCTGTTTCTGGTGGGATGGGGTTGGAAGTGGTTGAATATGTATATGCAATAGCGGATTTGAAGCTCTTACCTTTCAGTTTGGCACAAGGTTTCTTAAAAGCAGAGACCTTCGAATCCTAACTTCACCCGCTACCGCCACACATACGCTGTTATCCGCTGCCCTTCTCCCCATCCTTATGGAAAGCGTTCAATGTAGTTCTGTCTTACTTTGGTTGTTAGGTCGATAACGTCAAAGCGTCTAACTTCAGTAAACGAACCCATATCACTATCGCTGTTGATAAGGATTGCTCCTACAAGTATTACGTATTTGCAATTGTAATTTGTCATGTCAACCAGTTCGTTTATGCGTCGGTCAATGGCTTCATAGATTACCTCTGTTGCTTCAAATATAGGTGTGCTGGCATTAAGCACACGTTCTTTTTCGTTATAAAGAATTTGCTCAATGGTGTTCATTTGGTAGTCCAACTCGGTAATGTTTCCCGCTGTAATTTGGTTGTTTGCCAACTTACCTAATGCACCTTTTGCAGCACCGCAACAACCACTATTTCTATTCTGTCCAAAGCGGTGAATTTCTCCAATCGTTCCGTTTTTAGTTATCCCTATGTGCGGGCCATAGTAAATAAATACTGCTCCTTCGTCTGGCACGTGGCTGGCAAATGCTCCCATCCCTGTTAAACCTGTAAATGGAAATCCATCCAATCCTCCCATTTTGAAAGGTCCTAAAAACTCTTGTGTTCTTGCAGGATATTGAATACTGTTCACATCATCACTGCAAACGCTGTCGGCAAGCATTACCTGTTTCGGCTCTAAGTCCAAATCGGATTCCACGAAGTCAATAATTTTGTTTACGCTGTCAATAGTGGTTATCGCTCTCGGATACCACTTTTGAATGACAGCTAATTTTTCTCTTTTCTTCATTTGGCAGCTGGGTTAAATTACATTAAAATGTTGTTAGTTGGTGTAATTGGGTTGGGTAATTGGCCTTCGTCAAGCATATCTCTCAAATCAATTTCTATGGTTCGGCTTAACGCTGCCATAGGAATATCATTTGCGCCACCTTCAAATGGATTTTCCGTTGCTTCGCCAACTTTTTCCATTGAAGTAAAAACCCAGGAGACGATGACCGTAAATGGAATGGTGAGCCAAACAAAATGTTCGCCTAATTTTTGAAATTCGTTGAGCATACCGAAAGGCAGCATCAAAACCAAAAGCCAAACAAAAAACAGATTGATGCTCGCAAATTGCCTCGGATATGGAAAGTTTTTGATGCGCTCACATTTGCCTTGATGGTCATACAAATCAGCTAATCGCCTTTCCATTTCTACATATTCGTAGTGTTCTATTTTTCCATTTGCTCTCAGATTTTTGATATGCTTTGATTGTAAAGCAATCAATTGGGTAGCTCTATTTTTTTTGCCTAAAACATAATTATATTCTTCTTCTGGAAGATATATTTTCAACTCTTCTTCTAGATTACTTTCCCATTCAGGAACAGAAAAGTAATTACGATATTCAATGTTGTGTTTCTTGTTGGAGTTTTCCCAAGATTGTGGTTTCCGTAATTGGAAACGCAAGGCAGTAAGCCAGGCACAATGCCTGTAAATGAGTTGTTGAATATCCGAATTATCAGCTTTTACAAAATCTTTGCTCATAATACCCCAAGTGCGACTGGTGTTTACAATGGCTCCCCAGATTTGTCGTGCCTCCCAAAGTCGGTTATAAGTTTGAGTATTTTTAAAGCCAACTATGAAGGCGGCTGCTGTACCAACCAACGCAACAGGAACCCAGGGAATAGCAATCCATTTCAAATCAAAAACTTGAAATAGAACAGTTGGGATCGTTGCTAAAATTATCAAGACGTAAATATCCCGTCTTGTCCAAAGTAAAAATTCTGATATTTTATAGTGGCTTCCAGTGTGCATATTATTGAGGGTTTGAATGATTGGAGAACTTGCTGATTAAAATACCGACCAATACCACAGAATAAAATTGACCCGCAATTCCGATAAGTGATGCGGCTAATTTTGTGTAGTGAGCATTGGGTGTGATGTCGCCATATCCAATGGTTGTTAAGGTGATAGAGCAATAGTAAACCAAGTCGATAAACGTATGTGCAGGACTTGAATAATCAATTCCTTTAAATGAATTTTGATCTGCATAAACCCATATTTGAAAAAGAAAAACAAAAGTTTCGATTAATAAAAATAATCCGCATGCTGCTGCAGAAATAATATCTTTATTGATATAGCTGGGTTTGATTAAAAATTTAAACACTTCCAGAAAAATAAAGGAAAAGAAAATCACATAACTCACATTCAGCAAGAACATAAATTCCGCAACACCTTTGAAAAAGGGAAGCAATACAGGAAAGGCAATGACAATAAGTGTTAATATATTTTTAACAATGTTTTTTAGTCTGCCTTTTTCAATGAACACACCCACACTTGCCAATCCCAGGATTACCATATTGATAGGCCAAAGAATTTCTGTGTAGAAAGGCATGTCACGAACAACAATACCTATGTAAAGATGCTGTATAAGAGCAATTAGTAACAGCTCATATTTTCTTTTATGCAAGAAACTCTTAATGTTCATTTTGCTGTCCTTGACCAATGTCTAAGCGTGTTATTTTACCTTCCTCGTTTACTGTGAATTTGAAGAATACATTGAATGTTCCCCATTGCCCGGCATAGAATTTACCGTAAATATTTTTTCCACCATTCTCAACTTTGTCAATGGTCAGGAATTTTTCCTTTTTGTCAAACGCGTTGTCAAAGAAGGATTTGAAGCCTAAAGTCCTTCCATCATCTGTAAAAACAGTATCATCGGTAAAGTACGAATACCAAGCTTTAAGATCGTTTGCCTGCAACACTTCAATTGCACTTTTTATGACCGGGTTGGTAAGTTTTGACAAGTCCATGTTAATTTTTTATTATGTCATTGTCGTCTTTTTAGGGCTTAAGATAGCGACCAAGTTTTTACGCCATTGCTTAAGCAATATGCGTATTCACGTTGTCTCGTGCAAGGAACCCTCGGAAAAAACGGGTAGGTGAGTAACAGGATTGGGGCGAGGCCGGATCTGGGAAACATCCTCAAGACCGAAGATCCACTCCCCCTCTCACCTCCCAATCAAATGCCGCGGCAAATCCTCCACCCGCTCGCAACAGACCTGCTCCATCACCTGCTGCAGCTGCTTTTTCAGGATGGCAGCCACATGATCGCCGCCTGCTGCGCCCATCGCCGCTACGCCATACATGAAGGAGCGCCCCAGAAAGGTAAACTCCGCCCCGCTGGCCAGGGCCCGCGCCACATCCACCCCCGACCGGATCCCGCTGTCCATCATGATCGTGAGCTTGCCTTTGTGGCTGGCCACGATCGGCTCCATCGACCGCAGGCTCGACTGCCCGGCATCCAGCTGCCGCCCCCCGTGGTTGGACACAATGATCCCATCAAAGCCCAGCCGGACGGCCATCTCCGTATCCTCCTCGCTGGCCACGCCCTTCAGCACCAGTTTCCCCTTCCAGCGGTCGCGGATCGGGGCAATTTTCGCCTCGTTCACCCGCCCCGAAAACGTCTGGTTCATGTACTGCCCAAGCTGGCCCATGTCCAGGCCCCTGGGCATGTATTTTTTGAGGTTGGCAAACTCCGGCTGGCCGTGCAGCAGCGTGCGAAGGGCCCAGTTGGGCTTGCCAAGAATCTGGAGCATGTTCTGAAGGGTCATTTTCGGCGGCATCGCCAGGCCGTTGCGGATGTCGCGGGGCCGGTAGCCGAAGCTCGGCACATCGCACAGCACACAGAGTACCTCGCAGCCCGCAGCTTCGGCGCGGTCGAGCAGGTCGTCGCGAAGACGGTCTTCGGCGGGATGGTACAGCTGAAACCAGAAGTTGCCATCCGTGATCTTCCCGATTGTTTCGATGCTGGCCGTTGTCACAGTGCTGAGCACAAAAGGCAGGTTGTGCTGCACTGCTGCCCGGGCCAGGATCTCCGGTGCGCCCGGCCACATCAGCCCCTGCAGGCCAATCGGGGCAATGCCAAAGGGAGCGTCGTACTCCCGGCCAAACAAAACGGTTTTCAGGCTGGAGGACCTGTGGTTGCTCAGGTAGTAGGGCTTCAGTTCCACCTCCCTTAGCTCGGCGGTGTTTTTGTGCAGGTTCACATCTTCGTTGCAGCCGCCGTCGAGGTATTCAAAGGCGAACCGCGGAATCCGCTGCCTGGCGCGTTGCCGCAGGTCTTCAATGGCGGGGTATTTCATTGATGTTGCAGGTTGGAAAAACGGCGCGGGAGCATCCATTTGCTGAAAGCCAGGTACAGCAATCCGCACAGGAGCCAGGCCGGGAGGGTGAGAAAGGATAGGAAAATGCCCTGGGTGTGGGAAATGGCATACAACAGGCCGCCGCTCAGGGCCCAGGCCAGCAGCACGGCCCAATTGAAGGCGCTTCCGCTGCGCTCGGCGTAGTTGCGCACAATGCCCGCTCTGTCTGCGAGAAAATGTTCGAACACAATCACGGCTCCCACCGGCGCGAGGATAAATCCATAGACCGCCACAAAATCGAGCAGCCGCATGGCGAAGGCGGGAAACAGACCGGCCACGGTGGCGAGCCCTCCGGCGATGAGGGTAACGGAAAAGGTGCTGAGTCGCGGCAGAATAGCCTGAAAAGCGAGCCCGGAGCGGTAAATCGTCGGGTTGGCTGTGGTCCAGCCCGCGAGGATCACGGTGAGGATGCCAAACACGCCGATGGCATTGAACGCCAGAGGCCCGGGGGCCACGGAAGGCGCCTGCCCGGCTGCCAGCATGGCAGCGGCATCGGGTGTGCGCAGGTAGGCCGCGTAGAGCAGCGCCGCCGCAATCCAGGCCATGTAGTGCCCGATGTACATCCCGGCGGCGGTGGTCCAGCCGGCACTTGCTTTTTTGGCGAAGCGAAACACAGACAAATCGCTCATCCCGATGTGCATCGCGGCGTTGCAAAACCACGACCAGATCACCACATGCCAGAAGGTGTATTTGACCTGCCCGGGGAAAGGATCGCTGCCTTCCCCCCAGATCGCCCAGAACTCGCCCAGGCTGCTCACCCCCAGTTGCCGCAGCGCCGCGAAGCCCGCCAGGAGAAAGCCCAGCACAATGACGGGGGCCATCAGGTTGGCGGCTTTGGCCACAGTGTTGTAGCCTCTGGCCGCCACGAAGGTGAACAACGCACCCAGGGCCAGCACCACCACCACCCAGGTAACGCCATTGGGCAGGGTGTCGCTGAGCCGGGGCATGTCCATGCCAAAGGGGATCCCCACCGCCGTGGCCGACACGGTGATCATGCTGCCCGCCAGGAAGCAGAACAGCACTCCGTTGGCCAGGTTGTAGAGGGTCACGAGCTGGCGGCCACAGATTTTTTCCAGCTGATAGTAGAGCGTGAGGCGATGCCGCACTGCGATTTCGGCAGTGAGAAACCGCCACGACAGCACGGCCAGGAAGTTTCCCAGCAGCAGTCCCACAATCAGGTCGAAGGCGCTGACCCCGGCCGTGAGAAACAGGGGCCCGATCACAAACTCGGTTCCGGCGGCGTGCTCCCCGGCATACATACCCAGAAAGCTTTTCCAGCCTTTCCAGTGCGATGCCGGCACGGGTTCGCGCTCAAATTCGGCGGAGAGGGATTGAGGTTCGTCTGCCATGATGGTGAATTATTTGGCCATCCAGCCTCTCGACGCCAGCCAGATGCCGAAGGACTCCAGCCACTGGTCGCTGGGGTTTCCCTGTGGTTTGGCACCATAGCCATGGCCTCCCCGCTCGTAGAGGTGGAGCTCGGCGGGTTTCCCGGCGCGGTTCCAGATGCGGAAGAGGTCGGCGCTTTGGCGCTGGAAGCCATAGCTATCGTCGGCGGAGCAGATGATGAACAGCGGCATGGCATTTTCGGGTACGGCGGTGCTGTCGGTGATTTGCAGGGCGGGGTAAATGGGCACGGCAAAATCGGGGCGGCTGGCGGGGGTAGGGTCGAAAACGGCTCCCTGCACCACAGTGCCTCCGGCAGAAAAGCCCATGATGCCGATCTGGTCGGGCTTCACGCCAAGCTCTGCGGCATGGCTGCGCACATACTCAATGGCGGCCTTTCCATCGGCAATGGCCAGCGGAATCACAGGGCCCACCCGCTGCATAAAAGATTCTCCGCCACCGGAGGCCTGGCTGAATTCGGCCACGCCATCCTCGCCGGTAGGAGCCACGCGGTATTTCAGCACAAAGGCGGCGATGCCGTGTTTCACACACCAGTCGGCCACCATGTTGCCTTCGCTGTTGATGCTCAGGGCCATGTAGCCGCCGCCGGGCGCAATGATGAGGGCCGTTCCGGTCGCAATGGCAGGATCAGGCAGATAGACCGTGAGCGTCGGCTTCGATACGTTGGTGACCACCTCTGTTTGCCAGTCCTTGCTGAAATACTCCCGCTCGGGCGTGGTCCAGACGATTGTTTCGGGGTTGGGGAGCGAAGAAAGCTCCACGACTTTCTGGGCGGAGGCGTGGAGACAAAAGGTGGTGAGAAGCAAAAAGAGAATACCTGTTTGGGACTGGCGAATCATGAGAAAAGAGGTTGAGGGGTGAAGGAAGGAAGGATCCGGGGCAAATGCCTGTTCAGAAAGATAAGCAGGAGAAGGATGGGGTGTATCCTGTGGGAGGGCTGAAATTCGGGCAGGGGAAATAAACCGGTGGTCGCCACCCGCTTGCAGGTGCCGTGCTGCGAATGAATTGGGAGTGCCGGGCGAATGATGTAATTTGAAGAAAGCCCCTTTTATGCAGCAGTTGCTCTACGAATACCTCCATTCCCGGACAGGCCTTTCGCTGGAAGCGTTTGAGGAGATCAGCCGGCACTTTCATGCTGCGAAGTTTCGCAGGGGCCAGCAGCTGGTGATGGAAGGCAGCGTTTGCCGCCATCTGTTTTTTGTGACAACAGGCATGATCAGGATGTATTACATTGATGAGCAGGGAATTGAACACACGCGGTACATCGCGCTGGAGGGTAAGTTCGGCACTGCCCTGACGAGTTTCATCGAGCAGTCGGAATCGGTGGAGAATGTGCAGGCCCTTGAAAAAACGGAAGTCCTCCGGATCGACCGGGAGTCCTTTTTCAGCCTGGTGGCCACTTCCTCCGCGATGAATATTGTCTATCGCGACATTCTGGAAATGGCCTATATCACGTCGCAGAAGCGGATTTACGGCCTGCAAAGCCAGCAGGCTTTTGAGCGCCTCTGCTGGCTGCGGCAGCATCAGCCGGAGCTGCTCAGGCGGGTGTCGGGCAAGGTGCTGGCCTCCTACCTTGGCGTTACGCCCTACACCCTGAGCCGCCTGAAGGAAAGACAAATGCCCTGAACCGCGGATCATGTTCCCCGCCTGCTGCCTGTTTTCTTGCTGTAGAGCAATCTTTTCAAACCACCCGGGCCGGAGATTTGACGAAACCTCTTAACCCGGACTACAATGAGAGCAGTTCCCTGTCTCCTTTTTGCCCTGATGCTTGCTTGCACCTGCCTGAAGGCACAGCCTCCCGTTGCCCCGATTCCGGTGGAGTTCTTTGCCGGCCATGAGGCCCTGTATGCACAGATGGTGGTGAAGCGCAATTTTGATGCTGCAGGCAAATTTTCCTTTTTCGGGCTGTCCACCTACACCGCCAATTATGAAAACATCATTCCCGACCACCGCATCATCAACATCTCTCAGGTCAGCTATTCGCTCGGCAAGGGCTTTGGACTGATGGCCGGGGCCGATATGAATTCAGTTGCGGGGATCGCGCCAGTGGCCGGGGCCCAGCACAATTTTGCGAACAGGCAATGGCTGGCTGTGACTGTCGTTTCTTTCTTTGCGAATGCGGATGCCGACCTGAAGTTCTTCGGGCTGTACGAATACAAGCCCCCCATCAACAACGCCTGGACCGGATACACCCGCTTTCAGTTTGTGTATAACCGCAGTTTGCGGGAGAACAGCCACAACAACAGCTATGTCTATCTCCGGGCGGGACTGCGCTGGAAGGCCCTGGCGGCAGGTGCGGCAGCCAACCTGGACTGGGCTGGCCCAGGCCGCTTTTTCAATGACAACTACGGCGTCTTTGTCAGGTGGGAGTTTAAATGACCGGACCCGCAGGCGGAAGGAGATTTCCCTGCCGCTGGCTGGAAGCTCCTGGGGTCGTTGACCGGGCAGCGGGTGGCGTTCATGGGTTGGCGAGGCCAATTGGTTGAACATTTTTTGTGAATCCGCTTCCGTGAAGCAATTTCCCGCCCGAATCCCGGACTATCGCCTGGCGGGTGCTTCCCGGGCACAGCCACCCTGGCTGGTTTCAAAGACAATGTTCCCTTTTCATTCTCCATTTCCACTTCCTCATCATGGCAAAAAAGCTCACCCTCCATTTCTCCATGCGGATCATTCACCGCTATCTCGGCTTTTTTTTGATTGGCATTATGTCGGTCTATGCCCTGAGCGGTATGGTGCTGGTGTTTCGCGACACTGATTTTCTGAAGCAGGAAAAGCAAATGAGCAAGCAGGTGAAGCCCGAAGCAAGCCCAGAAGAACTGGGTCAGATGCTCGGCATCCGGCAGCTCAAAGTGACAAAGGAGGAAGGGAACCTGATGTATTTCGACAATGGCACCTACGACAAATCCACGGGCGAAGCGGCCTACACGGTGAAGCAGCTCCCAGTTTTGCTCGAAAAAATGACCCATCTACACAAGGCGAAATCGTCGGACCCCCTGTTTTTTCTCAATGTGTTTTTCGGCTTTTCGCTGCTGTTTTTTTCCGTCTCGTCGTTGTGGATGTTTACCCCCAAAACCTCCATTTTTCGCAAAGGGATGTATTTCACCGCTGGTGGCATTGTGCTGACGTTGCTGATGCTGTGGCTGTAGGGAAAAAGCCGGGAAAGCGGAAAGCCCTTCAGAAGCAGGGAGATACCCTCCAACTATAGCCGGGCTGCAGGGGTCGTTGGTGAAAACCAAGATCCCGATGAAAAATCCTGTCACTTTTTTGCTCGCCCTGTGGGTGGTTGGAGCAAATCTGCCATTGTCGGCTCAGCCCGGTTCCGAGTTGTTGGACTCTATGCTCACAGCCTTCGCTGCCAACGAGCAATTCAACGGCGTGGCCCTGATTGCGAGGGGAAACCAGGTGCTGCTTCACCAGCCTTACGGGATGCAGAACGCAGAAAATGGCGTTCCGAATCAGCCGGATGGCATTTTCCAGATTGGGTCTCTGACCAAGCAGTTTACCGTTGCGGTTATTTTGCAACTGGCAGAGGAGAAAAAATTGACCCTCGACGACAAGCTGAGCCGATTTTTTCCGGATTTCCCCAAAGCCGACAGCGTCACTGTGCACCATTTGCTGGGCCACACTTCGGGGATTTACAACTACACCGACGATGGGGAGTTTCTGGAAACGCGGGCGCATTTACCGATTACCGAAGCGGAAATGATGGCCTATCTGAAAAGCAAGCCCTATTCCTTTTCGCCCGGAAGCGGGTGGGCCTACAACAACAGCGCCTACTGCATTCTGGGCTATCTCATCGAACGCAGCACAGGCAAGCCTTATGAGGTCAACATCCGGGAGCGCATTTTTGACCGCGTGGGAATGCAGCGCTCCGGATTCGATTTTGCCCATTTGAGCCACCCAGACAAAGCCGTTGGGTACTTTCAGTTGAGCGAAGCGGGGCATCAACCTGCCCTTGTGGTAGATTCAAGTTTTAGCGGGGCCGGCGGGGCCATTTATAGCACTGCCGAAGACATGTTGCGCTGGCACCAGGCCTTGCTGGCCCACAATGTGCTCTCGCCCGATGCCTACGAATTAGCCACAACGCCGCTTCGAAACGGATATGGCTATGGTTGGGCGGTTGATTCCGCCATGAGTGCCAGGGTCGGGAAGAAAGTTACTTACCACAGCGGCGGCATTTTCGGGTTTACCAGTTGGATCACGCGGGTGCAGGAAGACAGTGTCGCGATCATTTTGCTCAACAACTATGACAATCCAGCCATGGAGCAGATTCAAACCAGCCTGCTGGCCCTGCTCTACGACCAACCTGTGTCGTTTCCTGAGGTCAGGGCCGCCATGCAGGTAAGCCCGGCCGTGCTGGCTCGCTACGTTGGTGAATACCAGATATCAGAATACTTTGTGCTGGAAGTGCTGCTGGAAAACGACCGCTTACTGATCCGGCGACAAGGCGAAGACAACAAAATGCTGCTCTATGCTCAGAGCGAAGCCTATTTTTTCATGAAGGGCTTCGACGTTGAGCTTGAGTTTGTTCAGGAGGAAGGCACCGCCTCTTTCTCTGTGATCATGCACCAGGAAGGGCGGGAGGACAGAAAGGGGAAGCGCCTGTGAGGCAAATGCTGCTACGCAAAAAAGCCCATCCTTGCGGATGGGCCTGTTTAAGACTCGTGGCAGAAAAAGGAGGGCAGGATACTCACTTCGAAAACACCACATTAGTTGACAACTTGCCCTTGCCGTCAAACGCAAGTGATGTTAGCTGATGAAGAAGGCGTCCCAATTTTCTGCGGGCATGCGAGTTGGAGAGAGAATAGGAAGGGTTTGAGCTTCGGCTAAAAAGTGGGGGGTCGGGAAAAAGTGCTGGGCTCTATAAACCTGGGGAAAGGTCTTCGTAGCCACTTTTGATGATGGTCAGGATCATTTTGAACCGGCCGTTTGGCCTGATGAAATTGGGCGAATGAGCAGGAATCACGATGGATTGGCCCATTTTGAGCAGGTGAGAAATGCCAGCAATTACGATTGTTGCCTGGCCTTCGATGATCTGGGCGTAGCTGTCGAAGGGAGCAGTTTTCTCAGTAAGACCCTCGCCACTGTCAAACGACATCACGCTGATGTTGCCAGTGGATTTTTTCAGAATGGTCTTTATTACCACAGAGTTAGCCATGTACTCGATGATTTCCACAGTAATATGGGGTATTGCTTTTTCAATCTCTTTAGCGTCCATGGTGTTGATTATTACAAAGTGATATAAAAGCACCCATAAAACAGGAGATTTCCTGTCTCGTGGGTGTTTTTTTTATGGACTAGTTTTCCTCGTCAGTAAAGCCATCAAGGGCTTTACCGAGCTCGTCGAGGTCGTAGCTGAATTCTCTTTTAAACTTGTCCCAGTCGCCGCCATTTCTGTCGTAATTGTCGAGACGATCCTGTAAGTCTTTGTTTGTCTTTTGCAGAGCATCAATGCGGCTGGAATAGACGTTGTCCATCACCTTTCCTGACTCTGCCCGGCGGGCACGGAGTTCAGCGATGCGGAGATCGTTTTTCTCCATTCTTTCCCGTGTTTGGAGCTTGTACTCCTTCCATTCGTCAGTGGCAGCGGCAGTAACGGCGTCTTCGCGCGCTTCTCTGAGCTCGGATTTGGCGTCACGGGCATTTTCCTGGGCTGATTCCACCTTTTCTGTTGCGGATTGGCAACCGAAGAATGTGGTGAGACTTAACGCCATTGCGATAGTGAACAATTTGTTTTTCATACAATTTTGAAAACAGGTGAAAATTAAGGCGACGAAAGTCGCAGCAAAAAAATAGTTTTGTGTAACCACCATGGTTGGTTTGCTGCTTCATCAGTGGACACATTGTCCGTTTCTTTGGAGCATAAAGCAACCTTCCTTCTATTCACCCTGGACAACACGGCCTGTAGCATACACATTTAACCACCTTTTGCAAGGCCAGTTACTGCGTTAACAGGTGGGGCTACGTGAAACCAGGTTGAAAAGGGAGGCAGTTCAGGAGGTTAACAATCTGGAGTGCTGGAGAAAGTAGAAACATGTTTCATAGCAGCAAGATCGCACATGTTTAAAAAAGTCATATTACAGAATAAAGCCATTTGATTGCATGATTCTCACTTATTGCGGTGAGGGTGCTTCAGCTTTATGTGTTTCAGGCAGGGTTTCACCCAACAGAAAGCCCCAGGCCTTCATGGGCTCTATGTGGTCGAAAATCAGCTTAAGGACGGCAACCATTGGAATCGACAGCAGCATTCCCGGGATCCCCCAGAGCCCTGCTCCAACGATCACAGCGAAGAAGGAGACGAGGGCGTTGAGCTTGACTTTTGACCCCACAATCTTAGGAATGATGAAATTGTTATCGAGAAACTGGATAACCATGTATAAAATGAAAACATACAGCACATAAATGGGCTCCTCTGTGACCAGGGCCACGATCATGTACATTCCTACGCCTGCCATGGCACCCACGTAGGGGATCACATTGAGCACGGATGCTGTGATGGCCAACAGGATGGCGTATTCTATTCCGATAATCAGGAGCCCGATAGAATTGAGGGTAGCTACAATCAGGAATTCAAAAAACAGGCCTGTGAGGTAGCTTTGAATAATTTTTTTGGTTTTGAATAAAATGTCATTGATCTCAATTCCCTCATGTGACCTAAAAATCCACTGCAAAAATTCCCGAAGATGGGACTGGTAAAAAAGGAGCATCACAATGTAAACAGGGGTCAGGAGGATGGTGGTAATGGCCCCCCCTACTGTGGTGATGGTCATTCCGATCCGGCCGCTGCTTTTTTGGATAAAGTCATCCTGCGATTGAGCAAGCCACGAGTCGATATCAATAAGAGGGACGTTAAGGATACCCGAAATCCAGACCATGGTCTGGCTGAATAGCTCCTCAACCTTAGCCACAAACTGTGGCAGAGAGCGGCTTAGCTGGTTTGCCTGAGAAATGATGAGGGCCAGCAATCCGGCGAGAAGCACGATGGCTATCAGCGATACGATCAGGATGGCAAGGCCTCTGGGCACACGCCTGCGAACCAAAAAATGCACGAGCGGGCTCACCAATATGGCAATGATGGTGGCATAAATAACCGGCAAAATTATGCCCTGGGCAACGATCAGAATCGTAACCAGAACATAACACCCTATCATGATAACAGTGGCCCTGGCATAGAAGGGCAAACGAATGGTTCTAGACATGCCCGGAAGTATCTGCTGGTTCAGGAAGAAGAGGGCTCTCTGCCTTCCTTGAACCAACGATCCACCGAAGGATGCCCTGGCCAACCGTGCCCATCATTTTGGGGTTGTTTGAGATGGCATCAGAAACGCCGAACATGATGGCCGCACCAACCATGTTTTTGACAGGGTTGGATGATTTTCCTACATACAATGTTTTAGACAAATAGCCCAAAGCCATCCCGATGGAGGAAGTGATCATCTGGTTTTTGAGCTCCCTGGATCCGGATGCCTCCCGGAAAGTCCGCTTGATCAGGTTGATGGGCTGGATGTAATCGTATGTGTGCAAAAGCTGCGATTTGAGCTGGTTCACATCTTCTGCCTGCTGAATTTCCAGCGCTGCAATGGCGGCCTTTAACTCAGCCGCAGTGTGGATGGGGTTCATCATGTGGAGGTTATTGTTGCACCTGGCGGATCAGCAAATCAGAAACTGGCTTCCTGATCCACCGGTACAGGTAATTTTGGAAAAGGATACCTGCCAGCAGATAAAAGGCTGTCATGACGACAAAGCCGAGATACATTTCACCCAACATGTGACCTGCCCAAACGGCAATCCCGATGCTGCCCATGATGAAGCAGAAAAGGTACATCACGATTACCACCAGCCGGGTGACTACCAGGGTGGTAATAAAGGTAGACTGCTCCAGCAACTGAAGCCTCAGGAGCTTTAACGTGGTTACGCTGAATCTTTCGGTGTATTCAACCAAAGACTCAATTGGGTTTTCAGTTTGAATCGTTTTCATAGCGCGACAAATAAAAGAACGGCAACAGGCATCTTGTGAAGGAATACCTATTGCCGGCGTGGATACTTCAAGCTTTAGATTGTCTTTCTTTCTTCCAGGCGCCTTGCCCCGTTTTCTACAGCCTCAAGAGAGTCATGGGCCATTGATTCAACCTTGCGGGTTAAGGCACTTGTGGCTTCCGAGAGACGGCCTTCAAGGTCGTGCACGTAATCCTGGCTTTTGGTCACAATTTTCTTGCGGGTAGCTGATCCTTTGTCAGGAGCAAATAAAACACCCAGGGTAACTCCGATGGCCACTCCGCTCAGGACGCCAACCAATACTTTTTCAGCGCTCATGTTTCTGTTGTTATAAGTGAAAATGAATATCCGAGCTCAAGCCAGTTTGTGTTGTGACGTTGATTTCGAGATAGAAAAAAAATGCAGCTTCCTTCAGTTGCTATCCAAATTCTGCTGCTTGCTTTTGATATTACAAATAAGCTCATATCTTATGATGATCAGCTTACATAATTTCATCAACTGATTGCAAGATTCGCACCAACTGCCTCTGGTTGTCTTATTTGCATTCAAACTTCATAAGCTAAAAATAGCTAATCTTGCTCCAGGTCGCCATCTGCCGGGCAAAGAATCCCTTAAAACCTGTTCAATTGAACAAAAAAAAACCTCACAGTCCACTTCTTTCGAAATGAGCCTGTGAGGCGGTCAAGGAGGAGGGCCAGGATTGTGCTAGGTCATGGTTGTGCTAACTCATGGTTGTGCTGGAACAGAGTTGTGACAATTCCGGGTTGTGCTGGATCCGGGTTGTGCTAGAACAAATAGGACACTCCTACAAAGGCTGCGTGTGTTTGAAGCTGTGAGCGGTCAAGCAGATAATAGTTGTTTGTCACAAGCGTTTTGCTGTTTTCGCTGATGTCAAACAGTCCGGTCACTCCGCGGTACCCAATTCCCAACCGGAAGGAGCGTGCAGTGTTCAGGCCAAAATCCAACCCTGCACCGTAAGCAAATCCGAGATCACCTTTTTTCACAGATAATACAGGATTTGGAGCCGTGGTGCCAGGATTGTTGGTAAAGGTGAGGTCGCTGCCGGCGCTGATGCCAAGTTGAGGACCCCCAACCACGTTCAGATTCACCAGGTTACTTTTGCCCGTGTTGAGCGAAAGAAGAAGGGGAATGCTCAGGTATCTCAGATTTATGCTGTACTCACGGTCGAGTTCAGAATATTTTTGAGACAATGACGAGTAAATTGCTTCGGCCTGGACACCAATGAAGTCATTGAATCCATACCCCACAAAAATACCAGCGCCAAACCCTACTTTTCCGTCTGCTGAGATTTCATTTCCTGTTGAACTCTTTACTTCCAACGAGGAAACGGTTGGCATAAAGCGAATACCTACTACACCGTTCTGAGCCATGGCAGGCATAACGCAGGACACTAGCAACATGCTAAGGCCCAGATGTGCGTAAAACTTGCGGATGAAATTTTTCATTTGAAAAAGTGATGAATGAGATCCAAAGGTCGGGGTGATTCTGGTCAGATGCCTTACAAAATTGGTGGATGGTATTGCATCATTCCCACATAGGCCATCAACTTATCAAATTAAGGGTTCATTCAATCCGGCGAGTTCTTTATACTCATTGACCAGACCGGGGAAACACTTGGCCAACGCGCTCAAATCCGGACAGAGCTGACTGAATCCAGCAACCCAAACGCCTGGAGCAGCCAAAGTACAAGGAGGATCACCACGACCACGTTCAGGATGTTCTTGATTTTGCGATCCATGGGGATGTAGGTGTTGACTGCCCATAAGGCAACTCCTACCAGGATCAGGACGATGAGCACAGTGAGTAAAGGCATAATGAGGTACGTTGAGTGAGAGATGAAAAATGGCAGCAGAAGTTAGACCTTCCTTCCCTGCATCAGCCGGATGACCAGCACAACGGCTGCGCCAACAAGCACCAGGTGGATGATGCCCCCTACGTGGAAACCGAAAAATCCGATTGCCCACACAGCGATCAATCCAACGACCAACAGATACAGAATAGAACCCATGACTTTTTGTGTTAACAGGATGAAAAGGACAGGCACACGAAAGTGGCCTGCTTCGTTTTTATGCGAAATTTTGAAGGTTTTTAACTGAAAAAACCTGAAGACGTTTATTCATTCATACTTCTGGATAGAGCACACCTCTCCTGTGGCTTAAAGTCATCAGAAATTTGACAAACAAGCAAGATCATACGACCTTCTCAAGATCGCACGCCCTGCCTGGAAATGTGAATTCCATGCGGGAAGGATGAAGAGGTTAAAATCTTCATCAGCAAACTTGGTGTTTCTCGCTTAGAAGGATATTACATCATTAACCAAAGGAGTTACAAAATTCACATCGAATCCAGTTCTTTGCGCCTTCTGTTCTTCAGTTGCTTGAAGTAGGTGGGGGTGAGACCAGTCACCTTCTTAAATTGATTAGATAAATGAGCTACACTGCTGTAATTCAGCATATAAGCTATTTCCGTGAGGGTCAGTTCATCGTACATCAGCAGCTCTTTTACCCGTTCAGTTTTGTGCAGAATGGTGTAATGCTCAATGGTCATCCCGGTAAACTCGGTAAATAAATTTGCAAGATAGGTGTAGTCAAAATCAAGTTTTTCGGCAAGATAGGTAGATATTTTCACCTTTGGTGCTTCATCAAGATAGTGAATCATCTCAACAATCACATTTTTAATCCTCTGTATCAATATTGATTTCTTATCATCCATCAGAAACAAGCCTGATGTTTTTAAAATTGATTGCAAAACTTCACGTTGTTCATTTGTTATTGGTTCAAGCAGATCCACTTCACCTAGTTCTAGGGCACTATACTTGATTCCCATTGTGTTAAGCGCTGCCTTCACTGCCATTTTGCAGCGAATCGTAACCATGAATTTTATAAAAATTTTCATCGAATCGCATAAGAGGGTAATAAAATTAAACACGTTTGAAATGAACGAACTCTAACCCCCGAAAGCCATTGGGTGTATGGCTGCTCTGGAAGCAATTTTGATATTAAGAAAATTGAAGTTTGGTGGTGTTACGTAATCGGATATTTTTAGTTGTCATCCATTTTCGTTTTATAAACAACTTAAAATCAGCCACTTCCTTTCAAATTCAGGCAGATGGCTCAACTCGTTCCCGTTGCACCGGCACTACTTTTTTGCTTCAAAAATCCCCTTATCTTTCCTGCACAATTCCTGCTCTCCCAACGTGTATGACACCTAGCCATCTGATGGTCGGCCCAGCCAGCGGGATCCAGTCTCCCGACCTGCACACCCTTTCAGTCATCATCCCGGCGTATAATGAAGCGCGAACCCTTGCCGCCATCCTGCGGGCTGTAGTGGACGTGGTCCTGCCGCCCGGAATGGGCAAGGAGATCATCATCATCAACGATTGCTCCACAGACAACACCGATGCTGTGGCACAAGCCTGCATCGCCGAACATGCTGAATCGGCGATCCGCTACTTCAAACATGAAGTGAACCAGGGCAAGGGTGCTGCGGTCCATACCGGCATTCGCCTCGCCACTGGCACGCTCATCATCGTCCAGGACGCTGATGTCGAAACCGACCCGCAGGAATACAACCGGCTTCTCCTGCCCATCCTGAATGGCCGCGCCGATGTGGTTTATGGATCCCGCTACGTCGGCGGGCTGCCCCACCGCAAGTTGTTCTTCTGGCACTCCTTCGGCAATCGCTTTCTCACCTTCGCCTCCAACATCTTCACCAACCTCAACCTCACCGACATGGAAACCTGCTATAAGCTGTTTCGGAGTGAGCTCGTCAAGGGAATTGTGCTGAAGGAAAAGCGCTTTGGCTTTGAACCGGAGGTGACGGCCAAAATCTCCAAAATCCCCGGGATCCGCATGTACGAGGTGGGCATTTCCTACTATGGCCGCACCCGGGCCCAGGGGAAAAAGATTGGCTGGAAAGACGCCTTCCGAACGCTCTATTGTATCGTTCGCTACAACCTGTTTCCTGGCAATTTTAACCCCAAGGGTCTATCCGTGAATGAGTTGTAACACAATCCAGCCGAATTTTTCCCAGGTCCACCCCGGCCCGTCCCAGGGTGCCCGGTAGAGGTAGCTCAGGCCTGTGGTGTAGTACATGCACGCGAGCAGCAGCAGGCCGGTGGCCCATTGCCGCCAGGGCACCGTTCCCATCATTCGATTCACCACAACCCCCATCGGAAGGGCCAGAAAGGGCAAAAACTCCACGAAAGCCCTGTGACCAAAGGCTGCCCCAAACCACCAGGCCCACCAACTGGCAAACGCATAGCTGGCCAGCGCGAAAATGAGCAGCAACACCCGCCCCTGCTCCCGGCCCGCCCATGCGAGCCGCAACAACCCCGCAAAGGCCAGCAACAGCACCGGACTGTAGATGAGCAGGCCGTTCTGGACGTTGAGGAAAATATCGGACAGGTGTGGACTGGCCCAGTTGCTGAAGGTTTCGTGCTGATAGGCATAGTACCAGTAGCTGCCTGTAAGGTATTTCCAATAGAGCAATTGCGGAATCCAGGGAAGGGCCGCCACCACAATGGCCAAGGCCAGCCATGGCGCTTGCTGCCGGTACCATTGAAGCCTCGCTACAACATCGGCCCGGGACGACAGCCCATAGAGCAGCGGGTAGAGGCCCATCAAAGCGTTGGTGGGGCGAACGAGCAGGGCCAGGCCAATCACAAAACCCATGAGGGCAAAGCGCCCTGGGCTGGGTTGGGCATAAAAAGCAGGCGTGAGAAACAGCAGGCAGCAGGCCAGAAAAAAGGAATAGGGGTGCGACATCCCCGATTGCCCTGCGGTGTAGAAGAAAAGGTTCGTTCCAAAATAGAGGGCCAGAAGAACGAGGCCACTTTGCCAGGCGGGCAGGGTTTGAACGAGCAGGCGGCCCAGCAGCCAGAGGCCCAGCATGACGTAAAAAATGGAAGACACCACCACGGCATCGCTGTAGGTGCCGCCATAGCCACCCGTGTCGCGGGCACCAAACAAGCGAAGGGCCGAAAGGAGATGCGCCACCCCAAAAAAAGGAGCTTCCATCCAGGCCACGCCGCAGGTGACCTTGAGATCGACCTTTTCAGTACCGGGATAATGGCTATACTGAAGAGGGGTATAGCGAATGTCGGTCAGGTTGCCATAAATAAACAACGCCGGGAGGTAGTTGTAATACCCCTCGGCATCGGCTGCAATTCGGTTGAGGTTATTGCCGTCGGGGAAGCGGAAAGCCAGCAGCACAGACATGGCCCCCAGCAAAATTGCCAGGCCAGCCATTTTTCCGGACGGAGAGAGCCAGTGCGAGGTTTTCATGATCAAACCTAAGGAAAAAACAGAGATGACAGGGGTGACAGAGATGACAGAGCTGGCAGAGATGGTAGGGGTGACAGAGATGACGGTTATGACAGAGATAACAATGATGGAAGCTATCGGGGGAATGTTGGCGTTGGGGCCCGTGAGGTGAATGGGATTATCTGTATCTGGCTTTGGTGGTCTTGTGCAAAGAATCCTTTTTGCCTACTTTGTCAAACTTCCAGGAAAACTCCCGGCCCGGATTGCCCTGCCATTGAAAGGAGACTTGGAGTTCCAGCCTGGAGGTGAAAAAATGGATGTACAAAGGGCAGATTTAGTTGTGAAAGATTTGCCTGAGCGCCAATGAAGAGGCGAAGACAGCAACTTTTATTGAGTATGGTTTATCATATCCTGGGCTTTTTGACTTGCGCAATCATCATTTTTTTTGCGGGGAAAAAGTTGTCCTACTATGGGGATTTACTGGCTGAACTATCGGGTTTGGGCAAGGCATGGATCGGCCTGATTCTGATGGCTGCAGTTACCTCTTTGCCTGAGCTGATGGTGGGAATCAGCTCAGTTACAATCCTTCAATCGGCGGATTTGGCTGTTGGGGATATCCTGGGAAGCTGTGCATTCAACCTCGGGGTGCTGTCCTTGATGGATATTTTCACACCCAGAAGCAACCCGCTGTTCAGCAATGTATCGCGCAGCCATATCCTGGCCGCTGCGTTTGGAATCGTTTTGATTGCGCTGGCCGGTCTGAGTTTGTTTTTGAAGGACGACTTTTTGACCACTCCTACTCTGGGAGTTACCAGCATTCTATTTCTCGTCGTGTATCTGGCGGCAGTGAAAATCATTTTCAACTACCAAAAGGACAATCCGGCAACGTCCGCTGCCCATGAGGAAATTTCCACCACGCTGACGCTTTCTCAGACCGTCCTTCGCTATGCGATGTTTGCCCTTGTGATCATCCTGGCGGCGCTGGCGCTTCCCTATTTTGCCGAGCACATTGCTGAGGAAGCCAATCTTGGAAAGTCCTTTGTCGGCACCTTGTTCCTCGCCGCTTCCACCTCACTGCCCGAAATTGCGGTCTCGCTTGCGGCGGTCAGGATGGGATCGACAGACATGGCCATCGGCAATTTAATGGGCAGCAACCTGTTTAATGTCCTGATCTTATTCATAGATGACCTGTTTTACACCAAAGGCCATTTGATGAATGATGCCTCTGATATCAATTTAATGACAGCTTTTTTTGTGTTAATCATGACGGGCGTGGCGATTATCGGGTTTATCTTCCCCAGTAAGTCGAAAAGAATCGCATTATCCTGGGATACCTTCACCATTTTCGGACTCTACGTCGTGAACATGGTCCTGCTGTTTTTCTTATCGAGTTGAATAATTACCTTCCTTTATGCACAACCAACCCATTGAACACATCCTGCAAACCCTCAGCACCACTGCGCGGGGGCTGACGGCAGCCGAGGCCAGCAAACGGCTCGCAGAAGCCGGGCCGAATGAGCTTCAGGAAAAAAAGGCCACCCCGGCCTGGCGCTCCTTTTTGAATCAGTTCAAGGATTTCATGATCCTGTTTCTCATAGCCGCGGCCGTGATCTCAGGCATTGTGGGTGATTTGACCGACACCATCATCATCCTGGTCATCGTGCTGCTCAATGCCACTGTGGGATTTGTGCAGGAGTACCGCGCCGAGCAAACCATGGCGGCTCTCAAAAAAATGACGGTTACCCAGGCCCAGGTGCTGCGCGACAATCACCCGATCAGGATTTCTTCCACTGAGCTGGTGCCGGGAGATGTTGTGATCATGGAAGCCGGCGACGTGGTTCCTGCCGATATGCGGCTGATGGAAACCCACAGCCTGCGGATTGATGAGTCCTCCCTGACCGGCGAATCGATTCCGATTGACAAGATTTCTGACAGTTTACCTGAAGAAGACCTCCCGGTTGGCGACCAGCTGAACATGGCGTTTAAGGGCACTCTGGTAACAGGTGGCAGGGCCAAAGGCGTTGTGGCAACCACCGGCATGAACACCGAACTGGGAAAAATCGCCGGTCTGCTGCAAGGGAAAGAGGTCATGACCCCCTTGCAGGTGCGGATGGCGCATTTTGGGAAAATGATTTCCTATGGCGTTCTGCTCATCTGTGCCATTATTTTTGTGTCCGGGGTGTTGCGGGGCGAAGAACCCTATTCGCTGTTGCTGCTCTCCATCAGCCTGGCCGTAGCAGCCATTCCGGAGGCCTTGCCCGCCCTGATCACCATTGCCCTTGCCCGCGGCGCAGGCCGTCTCGCCAAAAACCAGGCCCTCGTTCGCAAGCTGCCTGCCGTGGAAACCCTCGGTTCTGTTACCTACATCTGCAGCGATAAAACGGGAACCTTAACCCAAAATAAAATGCAGGTGGTAGCAAAACACGAAGTTTCGCCGCTGCTTCCTTTGTGCATGGCGCTCAATCACAACGTGAAATTCAACGAACGGAAAGAGCCCTTCGGAGAAGCCACTGAGCTGGCTTTGGTGCAGAACGTGCTGGCAGATAGCGGCAATGAAGCCTATCAAAAGCTGATCAAAACCCATCCCCGGCTCAAAGAACTGCCTTTTGACTCAGCCAGAAAGTGCATGACCACGGCGCACCCCTACCAGGGTAAGATCCTGATCGTCACAAAGGGAGCAAGCGAAGCGATCGGGGCGGTGCTGCTGCATTCAACCGAGCAACAGATCCTGGCGAAATATTCAACCGAATGGGCCACCGAAGGAAAACGGGTGCTGGCCTACGCCTTCCGGATTGTGGACACACTGCCCGAACCATTTACCCCCAAAACAGCCGAAAAGGAACTCACCCTGGCAGGAATGGCAGGCCTGATAGACCCACCCCGCGAGGAAGCAAAAATCGCCATTGCCGAATGTAGATCTGCCGGCATTAAACCCGTGATGATCACAGGCGACCACCCCGAAACAGCCAAAGCCATTGCCCGGGAAATCGGCATCCTCGCAGAAGGAGATCTGATGCTCACCGGCCCCGGGCTAAAGCAGCTTTCAGAGGAAGCATTTGCAGAGCAGGTAGAAAAAGTGGCCGTGTATGCCCGCGTGTCTCCCGGCCAGAAATTGCGCATTATCCACACCTTGCAAAGCAAGGGGCATTTTGCAGCCATGACTGGCGATGGCGTCAACGATGCCCCTTCCCTGAAAGCCGCCAACATTGGCATTGCCATGGGCATCAACGGAACGGATGTCAGCAAAGAAGCAGCCGACCTCGTGCTGCTCGATGACAATTTTGCCACCATTGTCAAAGCAGTCAAAGAAGGCAGGCGCATTTTTGACAACATCCGGAAATTTGTCAAATACATCATGACCTGCAACAGCGCCGAAATCCTGACCATTTTCACCGCCCCGCTGCTCGGAATGCCGATTCCGCTGCTGCCGATTCACATTTTGTGGATCAACCTTGTCACAGACGGCCTGCCAGCCCTGGCCCTGGCAAATGAAAAAGCAGAAACTGACCTCATGCAGCGGCCACCGCGACATCCCAAAGAAAGCCTCTTTTCTGACGGGGTGGGCTACCACATCCTCTGGGCGGGCTTCCTGATGGCAGGCGTTACGCTCGCAACCCAGGCATGGTCGCTGAATCAAGGCCTTGAACATTGGCAAACCATGGTGTTCACCGTGCTGTCCCTGTCTCAACTAGGGCATGTGCTGGCTGTGCGCAGCGACCGGACCTTTCTCTACAGGCAGGGCATTTTCAGCAATGCCCCTCTGATTTTGTCTGTGGCTGGCACCTTTCTGCTGCAATTAGCCGTGGTCTATCTGCCCTTTATGAACGCCATTTTCCACACACAACCCCTTTCCCTCACAGAGCTGGGAATCTGCATTGGTGCCTCCGTCGTTGTTTTTCATGCGGTTGAGCTGGAGAAATGGATCAAATTACGCATCAAAAAACCATTGCAACCCTAACTCAACATGGACACGATTGTGCAGAACGCAATCATTGCTTATCTTTTCTGCACAGTATCCGACCCGAATTGAAAGGAACATAACTGGCCAGAATCCCTTCCAGCATGAAACATCGCATTGCCATCCTCGCCTGGGTTTTTTCGCTCTCCGCAGCTTCCTATGGACAGCAGGACAACGACTTCTTCTTTAACGAGGTGTATCTCTCCGTCAACCGGACAAGCCTGTTTGATGACAACACAGAAAACAGGCTGGGATTTGGTGTGGGGGCCCACCACGTCTTCAGGCCGGAGAAGCGTTGGCAGATTGTGCTGGGCTTTGAATTCAACCAGACAAACCAATTCAAGAAGCGAGTATACGCGGGCCGGTTTGAAAATTTAAAAAACGTAACCTATACCTACAACTGCCTGTCCACCCCGCTTGGGCTTCGGGTGTATCCTGTTGCAGGCAAAAAAGTCTTCCTGGAGGCGGGAGCATTCGGAGATCTGGTGCTCCGCGCCACCAAATCCGGCACGGCAGAAAGGTACATGCCAACCGGATTGGGCGACATTCAGCGCAGTGTCAGAAAGGTGGAGGGGAATGCGGATCTGGCAAATACGGTGGGATGTTTTGGCGGAATCGGGGTTCGCGTTCCCGTGGGGCGGGCCCACCTGAACCTCAAAGCGGACTATAAATTTGCCTTCAATCCGCTCTATTGGTATGCCGGTAAAATCCAGAACAGGTCTGTGAGGATCAGTGTCGGGATGTCGTTGTAACGCTTATCCGGCCCGTTGATTCTTAGGCAAAAGATGGGCGGAGGCGCGGTGGGGAATCATGCTGCACCAAAAAAAATCCCCATCTTTACCTTTAGCCAATCCCAACACCTTATGCGATCCCTGCTTCGTAGCCTTTTCGTTGTGCTGCTCTTCGCTGGCAGCCTGCGCGCCCAGGATACCCTCGTGGTGCAAACCTTTACCTTCGACGCCCCCAGCCCCACCGGCTTCTCAGCACCCTACCGCGGGACCTTTCAGTTTCCCGATACGGCAGAGCGCTTCGAGAAAATCCTGATGTACTACACCCTCAAGTGCGACGCCAAAACCGCCCAGGACAACTATCCCTGCGGGGAGTGGGATTACCTCACCTACACCGTGGTTGTTGACAGCGCCGGGATCATGGACTCCAGCCTTCGCACGGCACCCCGCTTTTCCTGGGTAACAGGCGGTGCCCCCGATTCTTTTGCTTCGGTGAATTCGCCCACCTGGACCTACCTCCGCCGCAGGCAAAAAACAATCACCTATACCGATACCCTCAGCATCCTGGCGGCCAACCTGGGCACAGCCGACCACACAGCCACCTACTCCCTGCCTGGCAGCCAGCGCAGCAGCCAGGCCCAGTTTCTCTGGCGGGCTGGCGAACTCACGGCAGCCGGGCTTTCTGCCGGTGACCTCAGCGGCCTGAAACTCGACCTCAGCCAGCTTGGCAGCGAAATTCGCAACCTGCGCATTTCCCTTTCCGCCACCACCCTCGACAGCCTCGACCAACAAACCTTCCTTACTGGCGGCTTCAGCGAAGCTTATTTCCGGAACACCAGCTTCCCGGTTGCCAGCCCGCAGGATTTTCTCTTCCACACCCCCTTCGCCTGGGATGGCCTTTCCAACATTGTCGTCACCTTCTCCTTCGACCACAACAACCCCGGCTTCGATACCGGCATCAGCATGGACAGCAGCGCTTTCCCGGCGGCGAGCTTCCTGGCTGGCACAGACGGCTACCTGCAGTTTAATGGCAGCACCGACTACGTAAACCTTGGCAGCGGTCCGCAGATAAAGAACAATGCCCCCCGCACAATCGAATGCTGGGTGTTTACCGAAGCTTTCAATGGTGGCGGCGTGTTTGAAGCAGGCAGCACCGGCACCACCGGCAAAGATTTTTCCCTGCGCACCATGCCCACCGACAATGTGTGGCGCGTGCAGCTCTGGGGAACCCCTGATTTTGACGTGACAGTACCGGGCAGCAAGCTGGCCTGGCGGCATTTTGCCGTGACCTTTGACGGCAGCATCACCCGGCTGTATGTCGATGGAATTCTCGTGGGGCAGAAGTCCTTCGCCCTGCAAACCGGGGCCAACGACCTCCTGCTGGGAAGCTGGGGCGGCACCCGTTTTCAGGGGAAAATTGACGAGGTAAGGGTGTGGAACAAAGCCCTGAGCCAGAGCACGATTCGTGACTGGCACCGGCGCAGCTTCAGCCCAAATCACCCGGAGGCGGCTCATCTCGTGGGGTATTATCCGTTCAATGAGGCTGGTGGGGTGCTGGCAAATGACGCCTCCGGGCAGCAACCTGCCGGGCAATTGCTGGGCTTGCCCACACGCCTTTTCCGCGACAGCCACGAGCTGCTCCTCGACAGAAACGGTGCCAGCGCCAGGCCCGCCATGACCCTCGTGCAGGGGCAGTTTGCCAGCACCGTCACAGAAACTTTTACCCTCGACAGCCTGCCCGATCATGCTGCCCAATTGATCCTGTTTGACAACCCCAGCGGACCCTATATCATTCGCCACGACAACCCGCTTCAACCCACCACCCCGACAGATACCCTGCTGGTGTGGGAAGCCAACCGCTACAGCTATGTGCTGGACGAGAACGGCCAGGTGGTGGACTCCGTGTTTGTGCCTGCCGACACCATTCGCTACCGCAACGACCACCGCTTTTTCAGCAACATCGTGGAATACGAAATCCTGCGGTTTATCACGCCTTATGGCATCAACCTCAACCTCGGGCCGCAGGGCAGAACCTGGATTTACGACGTGACCGACTATGCGCCCCTGCTCCGGAACTCGGTGTATCTCCGGGCGGGCAACAACCAGGAGCTTCTCGACCTGAAGTTTGTGATGATCAAGGGAACACCGCCCAGAGAGGTGAAAAAAATTGAAAACCTGTGGTCGGGTTCCTACAACTACAGCGCCCTGCTGGCCAACAGCCAGGGCGGACCTGTGAGCAAAGTGCTGGATACCGATGCGGCTGGCTACCGCATCAAAACCCGAACCAGCGGCCACGGCTTTGGCGGCCCCACCAACTGTGCTGAGTTTTGCCCCCGCGACCACTACCTCGACATCAACGGCAACCGCCTTTTTTCCTGGCTGGTGTGGAACGAATGCGCCACCAATGAAATTTATCCGCAGGGCGGCACCTGGGTCTATGACCGCGCAGGCTGGTGCCCCGGCGAGGAAGTTTCCACCTTCGACCACGAGCTTACCGCCATGTTCAACCCCGGCGACACCCTTGTGATCGATTATGCCCTGCAAAACTCTTCGCCACCCGAAGGAAACTTCGTGCTGGAGGGCCAGCTCCTCACCTATGGCGCGCCCAACCGCAGCCTCGATGCCGGGATTGAAAAAATCCTTTCGCCCAACTCCCATTTCGAATACAGCCGCAGAAACCCCATTTGCGGGCAGCCCAAAATCCAGATCCGCAACTCCGGCGCGACCACCCTCACCACAATCGACTTCACTTTTGGGGTGATTGGAGGCTTCATGCCCTGCTACTATCGCTGGAACGGCTCCCTCGATTTTCTGGAGAGCGAAGAAATTGAGTTGCCTTTGTTTAACTGGACAGGCCTTGACGAAAACGATCCCCGCTTTTATGTTGAAATCAACAGCGTGAATGGATCCACTGACGAAAATACCCGCAACGACTACCTGGAAGTCCCGTTCGAGGTGGCCCCCCGCTGGACCAGAGGATCTATCCTGGAAGTCAAAACCAACGCCGCTGCTGTTGAGAACCGCTACCAGATCATCAACATGGACGATGGCAGCGTGGTGCTGGACCGGAAGAACCTGTTCAACAACACCATTTACCGCGACAGCCTCAACCTGCCCGATGGCTGCTACCTGTTTCACCTCATCGACGAGGGCGTGTATGGCAACGACGGCCTTTCCTGGTGGGCGAATAATGACGGCAACGGGTACGCCCGTTTGCTCAACCCCAACGGCACCACCAAGCAATCTTTTCAGGCTGATTTCGGAGCCGACATTTACGAGCAGTTTACGATGGGCTGGACGGCGGGCAAGGAAGCCCCACGCGTGACCTGCGCAGCCAACGGCACTTCCGACCTGATCGAAGCCGGGCGGGCAGGAACTTTGCGTGTATATCCCAATCCGGCACAAGACAGGTTCTCCGTTACCCTCGAATGGGCGTTTCCAGCCCCCGGCGAGTTGATGATCTACGATCAAGTGGGCAAACTGGTGCATCGTCAAATGCTGCCGGCCTTGCCTGCGCAGGACCTCGAGCTGGAGCTGTCGCTGCCTGCGGGGCTATATGTGGTGGTGGCGAAAACGTCGCAGGAAATGATCAGCCAGCGGCTGGAGATCCGCGGGAGATAGGGCTGAGGCCACTGCTTTGCAGGAAATCAGGCCGCGCCCGGCCTGCAAATTTCAACGGGCAACCGAGTACCGGAGTCCGCTGCCGTTCTCAAAACACCGGGTTGTGTGCATCCCTTCCATTCTCGTGTGATCACTTCGCGGTAAGCACATTGGAAAAACGGAAACCCGATAGCGGCAATCAACCTTGGCTTCCAACGTGCCATTGCCGTTTCGATCTGCATTCATCAGGCTTCGGCCTTTGGAAAAAAATCTCGTAAGTCCTTTTCAAATCTCTCAATTCCTTCCTGTTTTTTCCCGCAACCCCTCGCGATCTCCACATTTCCCATTTCGTCCACCTCTGATACGCCCCTGTCCACCTCCGTGGGCGGGGGCGTGCCCTAACTTGGAGTCAGGTTATATACTACTAACTCCAAAGAATCATGTTCATACAATTGAAACAGCTTGCCCTCCTGCTGATCTGCCTTCTGGGCTTTGTGCCCGCCTGGGCGCAGGTGCAGGTGAGCGGCAAAGTCCTTAGTGGAGAAGACCAGGAACCTCTCTTTGGCGCTTCGGTGCTGGAGACGGGTACCGGCAACGGCGTCCTGACGGCAGAGGATGGCAGCTTCCGATTATCCCTCTCTGATGCCAGCGCATCCCTGACTTTTTCCTACATCGGCTTCGAAAAGCAGGTAATTGTTCTGAATGGCCAGCGCACCCTGACCGTGGTGATGGTACCAGCCAGCAACCTCCTCGATGAGGTGGTAGTGGTAGGCTACGGAACCCAGCGCAAGGCCGACGTTACCGGTTCGGTGGCCGTGGTGGACGTGGAAGAGATGCAGAAAGTCTCGTCAAACGACCTGTCGCAGCAATTGCAGGGCCGGGTGGCTGGGGTTCGGGTCACAACCGACGGCCAGCCGGGCGCTATTCCCAACGTGCGGATCCGCGGGATCTCCACCTTTGGCGACGCCCAGCCTCTTTATGTCATCGACGGCATTCCTATCCAGGGCATTCCCCGCGACTTCAACCCCAACGACATCGAGACCATGCAGGTGCTGAAAGATGCCTCGGCCTCGGCCATTTATGGGTCGCGCGCCGCCAATGGGGTGATCATCATCACCACCCGGCTCGGGAAAAAGAACCAGGCCCTCGACGTGAGTTACAGCGGCTACTATGGCATCGACCAGGTGTGGCAGCGAATTCCGGTGGCAGATGCTGAGGTTTACAAATCCCTGCACGCCGAGGTGCGCGCCAATGGCGGTACCTCCCCGGTGGTTGTGCCGGGCTACGACCCCTCTTCTCCCTTGTATGTGGGCGATGTGAACACCGACTGGCAGGAATCCGGGATCAAAAACGGGGCCCGCCAAAACCACAATGTGCAGTTCTCGGGCGGCAGCGACAACACCACCTACCTCATGTCGCTTGACTATTTCAACCAGGAAGGGACCTATGTGGGCAACGGCCCCGACTACGAACGGATCACGGCCCGCATCAACACCACGGCGGAGCGCGGACGGTTTAAGGTGGGAACCAATTTGTTCTACACCAAATCCAAGGAAAATACCCTCACCTTCCGCGACGACATCCTGTTTGGCGGGGTTGCGCCGCTGGTCACCACCCTGGTGATGGCCATTCCCACCCAGCAGATTTATGACGAAAACAACCTCGGCGGCTTTGGCGGAACAGAGGAGAACATCCACGATGCCATTTCCCTCAATGCCATTGGCGTCAACAGCATGTTCACCAATTATGTGGATGTGGACAAGGTCTTTGCAACGGGCTTTGGCGAACTGAAGCTGGTGGAGCGGAACGGTCACGACTTGTCGTATCGGATCAATGTGGGCCTCGAAGCCACCCATACCCGCGACCACTCCTTCGCGCCAGCCTTTGACCTCGGCTATTTTTACTATTCTGACATCGCTCGCCTGGACGAAACCCACCGCATCCTCGGCAACTTTGTGCTTGAGAACATCCTTACCTACAAGAAGCAGTTTGGCAAACATGGCCTGGACCTCACCGCTGGCTACACCTACCAGGAGCGGAGCTTCAAAAGCATATTTGCCGGTGCCAACGACTTCACCATTCCCTACTACCCGATCCTGTCAAACGGAGCCACCCCTGAAGTCGGGCAGTATGAAGAATACAACTACCTCAGCTCCTACCTGGGCCGCCTGAACTACAATTTCGACAACCGCTTCCTGGTGACCCTCACCATGCGCCGCGATGGCTCCTCCAAATTTGGCGAACTGAGCCGCTTTGGCTATTTCCCGGCCGCTTCCGTGGCCTGGAGGCTGACAAACGAGCCATGGCTCGACCTCAACCCGAGCGTGTTTACCGACATCAAGATCCGGGCGAGCTACGGGATTCTGGGCAATGAAAACATTGCCCCCTACCTCTACCTCACCGGGGTAAACCGCAACATCATCTACAATTTCGACGACCAGCGCGTGATCGGCAGCATCCAGACCAACATCGTGGATGAGTCCATCAAATGGGAAGAGCTCACCACCAGCAACCTGGCCGTGGACTTTGTACTGTTTAATGGCCGGGTCGACGCTACTGTGGAAGCGTTCGACCGCACAACTGCCGACATCCTGCTGGGTGTGCCCATTCCGGCTTCTACAGGGTCCATCAACCTGGCCCCGACAGTGAATGCGGGCAGCATCAACAACAAAGGCATTGAGGCACAAGCAACGGTGCACGGCAGCCTTGGCAAGCTTGAGTACGACCTCGGCGCGAACTACAGCTACATGGTGAACAAGGTGCTGGCCCTCGCCAACCAGGTGGAGTATGTGTATGGAGCGGGTTCCCGCACCGAAGTGGGACTGCCCATTGCCCAGCATTTCGGGTGGGACTACCTCGGCATTTTCCAGACCCAGGAAGAAATTGACAACCACGCTTTTCAGGATGCCAACACTGCCCCTGGTGACGCCATTTTCCGCGACATCGACGGCAACGACACCATCAACGACGACGACAGGATGTACCTCGGCAGCGGGGTGCCAAAGCATTATTTCGGTCTGAACCTCTCCCTTCGCTACGAAGGCTTTGACTTCAGCCTGTTTGCAGCCGGTGCCGCTGGCTACCTCATCAACAGCGGCCTTTACCGCACGATGATGCACTCCTCCGGCTACCACAACTGGCACACTGACATCTACGACCGCTGGACGCCCACCAACACCAATACCGACATTCCGCGGCTGGTGGATAACGACCCGAACAACAACAACCGCGACTCCAACCGGCCAGGCTGGCTGCAAAACGGCGCTCACCTGCGCCTGGCCACCATCCAGGTGGGCTACACCCTGCCTTCTAATGCCCTGTTTGACCGCGTGATCAAATCAGCCAGGCTCTACCTCACCCTGCAGAACCTCTACACCTTTCAGAGCTACAAGAGCTACAACCCCGACTACTCTGCCGGGGTGTTCTCCCAGGGCTTTGATGGTGGATCCTACCCACGGCCCCGTTCCTCCATGGTGGGAATTGATGTCAAATTCTAATGCCTGAACCAGCACAGACAGGGACGAGGCCTTTGCCTGCCCATCCCTGTCTGCCTGGCCTGGCCATTTTTCCTTCCTCTTTTTCAAAAAGGACTAATTCATTCGTCATGAACAACATCAAAATTACGCTCACAGCCTTGCTGGCCCTCAGCCTGCTGGGAAGCTGCGACAATAGGCTGGACATTGCCAACCCCAACACGCCCACTACTGCCGATTTCTGGAAGACCCCTCAGCATGCTGCCGAAGGCCTGATTGCTGTTTACTCCGGCTTCATCATCGAGGGTACCTACATGCGGATGCTTCCTGCCTCCACCGATGGACGCGGCGACGATTTCCGCGGAAGCAGCCCCTGGGTAGCTTATGTGCAACAGAGCACTTTCACCATTCCTCCCGGCGATGCCACCGTGCAGTGGGTGTGGAGAGACCATTACCAGGTTGTTTTCCGGGCTAATCAGGTGCTGGATAAAATCCGGGATATTGAGTTTGAAGATGCCGACTACAAAAACCGCATCATTGGCCAGGCGAGCTTTTTGCGCGGACTTGCCTACTTCAACCTGCTTGTCAACTATGAAAAAATCCCGGTTCTGACAGAAGACACTTATAACCGGAGTGAGTTTTTCTTCCCGCGCCAGGCGACAACCGAGGAGGCCTGGGCCCAGATTGAGGCGGATTTTGCGGCAGCAGGGCAGTTGCTTCCCTGGAGCTTTGACGACGTAACGGGACCCGATGCCGGCCAGAAAGGCCGCGCCACAAAAGGAGCCGCCATTGGGATGCTGGGCAAGGCCCACCTCTACCAGCAGGAATGGCAGCCAGCCTACGACCAGTTCAACGAGCTGATCCAGTCGGGCCGTTATGCCCTCGTTGCCAACTACAACGCCAACTTCTGGCCAGGGAAAGACTACGAAAACAACGCCGAATCCCTGTATGAAATCCAGTATTCGCAGGACATCGGCGGCACCACGGTGAACTGGTGCTGCGAACCTGTGAACACCTGGATGAACGTGACCGGGCTGGGCCAGACCTATGCCATGACCGCATTCGGGGGCTGGGGCGACTTCCGTCCATCGGCAGGATTGTATGCCGCCTTTAAGCAGGAAAGAACAATAGATGGCAAGCTCGACCCTCGGCTCAATGCCACCATTGTTTCCTACGAGCCCGGCGAAGACACCACTGCCTACAACCGGCCCTGGCCAACGGCAGTGCCTCAAACCAACATTTTCCCGGCCAAGTACACCTACGCCACTGTGCCCGGTTATACCTCAGAAGGTGGTGGCACCGCGACCTATTCGGCCATCAACTACCGGGTACTCCGCTATGCCGACATCCTGCTGATGGCTGCCGAAGCCCTGAATGAGTTGAGCCGCACAACAGAGGCCGCTGCTCTGATTCAGCAGGTGCGCAACCGTGCCGATTTGCCCGACCGCAGTGCTGAATTCGGCAGCTACTCCCAGGCTCAGATGCGCGACCAGATCGCCCATGAGCGCTACCTCGAACTCGCCGTGGAGGGCATCCGCATCCATGACCTGCGCCGCTGGGGCTGGCTCAACGACGCCGCAAAGCTGGCCGAGCTCAAGCTCCGCGACCCCGATTTCAACACCTACAGTGTGGGGAATGAGTATTTGCCCATTCCTCAAAGCGAGCTTGACGCCAACCCCAACCTGGAGCGCAACAGCGCTAACTAAGCGCTCGCCGGGAAAGATCCATAGGTTCAGATGCACGCACCTCAGCAGGTGGCGGAAGAAGGCGCTTTCCGGCCTTCTTCCCGCCGCCTGGCCCTGAGGCAGCGCTCCCACAAAAATCATTTTTCCTGTAACCACTTTTTTCAAGCTTCTACTATGCGAAACCATTACTTCCTTTTCCTCGCTTTGGCGGGCCTGGCCATGCCAGCTTTTGCCCAGCCTGGCAACTACCTCGTTAACGGCGGTTTTGAAGACGATTTCCGCGGCTGGAGTTTTTATTCGGATCTGGCCAATGGTGCCGATGTTGCCTTCTCGATTGAATCCGGAGCGGCCCTTGATGGAGCCAAATCGGCCAAACTCGACATCAACGGCACCGGCCTGGAGCCATTTCATGCTGCCCTGGAGCAGCGGTTTACCATCCACAAAGGCCAGGAGGTTGAAGTGCTGTTCAAGGTGAAGGCCAGCGCTGCCACAACGATCAATTTTGAAGTGTGCCGCGCTTATGGTGATTTCGACCCCATTATCCGCAGCAGCGCCAATGTGGTAGCCACCAGCAACATCGCTGTTACAACCGATGCTCAGACCCTGAGCTATAAGGCAACCTCGCCTTATTCCGACGCCAACTACAAAATCAGCTTTTTGGTCGGGAACATCCCAAGCGGCGTTTCCATCTGGATTGACAGCGTGGTGATTCGCCAAACCCAGGCTCCCTGGGATGGAAACATCCTCCCAAATTTTGAGCTGGATGAGCTGTTTGCAAGAGATGCCAGCCTGCCCGATGAAAGAACTGCGCAGCTTACCTTTAGCCCTACCCCCTGGCTTGACGGAGGCTGGGAAGGCGGTTTCACTGATCCTGCCATCGGAGACCTCGATGTGGTGTTTGGCGTTGATTCAACCGGAAAACTCTCAGGCGACAACTCCTTTTACATCGACGTGAACAGCAAAACCACCACCGACTTTTGGCACGGCTTCAACTTCATTTTCTTCTGGGCACACCAGGGAGAAACCTACGAGTATCAGTTTGACGTGGTGGCTTCGCAAAATGCCTCCTTCAGTTCGGCGATGAACGAAGAGCCATGGGGAGCCATTGGTGACCATTTTTTCCTCGCCATTGATGCCACGACAGATTCGCAGCATTACACCATCCAGACGACCCGCGCGCTGGACAATACCATTCTGCACAAAATTTTCCAGGCGAATCTGCCTGCCGGAACCGACTATCAGATCTATATGGACCGGGTGCGCCTCGTGCGGCTGGGCGCGGCAGATACCAGCAGCACCACGGCAATCGACCGGGAAAGCGACCGCTTTCAGCAGGTGAAAGTGTATCCTAACCCCAGTGCTGACGGCCACCTGACCATCGACCTGAGCGAAGTGCCAGCATTGGAAGGCACCATGGTGGAGGCTACGCTGCTCACTGCTGACGGCAGAACCGTGTTTCAGCAGGAGATTCGCAACCTGGGAGGCCGCCTCGACCTGAACGCTGAGGTGCCAGCCGGAGCCTATCTGCTGCGGCTGCGGTCCGGCAACAGCCATTTTTTCAAAAAAGTCATCATGCAGTAGTATCGAATGATTCCCAGGCCGATCTTTCCCTCCATTGGAGCGGCGGAGGTCGGCTTTTTCACCCGACCCATCAGCACAGCCGCCCTAATCAACTAGCCCATGAACCCTACTCAGCGAATTCCCTTTTCACGCCTGGCTGGCAGTTTCGGTCTCGCAGCCGTGCTTGTGCTCAGTTCCTGCGACAAGGAACCGCCCATTTTCGAGCCCTACGAGCCCGTGATTCCTCCCACTTGCGACACCTGCAAAAATGTGAGCCCCGGCACCCCGGTAAAGCTCGAAGACATTTCCGACACCTACCCTGGGGTAGCTGCCGGAGATCCTTCGGCCTGGGGTCCCTACAATGTTCACGACCCGGTGATCCTCAAAGAGGGCGATTACTACTATTGCTACAACACCGATGTGGCCTTTGGGCGAACGGTGGAGTTTGGAAAAACAGCCGGGCACCAGATCCGGCGGTCGAGAGATCTTGTCGAATGGGAATACCGGGGAACCGCTTTCACCGAATATCCGCCATCAGGCAAAAAATACATCGAAGACGGCGGCGGCACCCCTTTTGAAAACTTATGGGCACCCTGCATCCTCAAGCATGAGAACGAGTTCAGGCTGTATTATTCGCTTTCTTCGGCAGTGCCACGCCTCAGCTGCATTGGCATGGCCAGCGCCCCGCACCCCGAAGGACCATGGACCGAAAAAGGCCTCGTCGTGACCTCCGTGCCCAATGGCAACATGACCAACGCCATTGATCCCAGCGTGATCGTGGACGAGGCCGGCAGGCACTGGATGTTCTATGGTTCATCGTGGGATGGCATTTACCGCCTCGAACTTGACCCGGCAACAGGGCTCTCGAAAGCCTCTGGTTCGCGCGGGGTGCGTGTAGCCCACAGGGGCCGCACCAACAACAACACAAACGGCAACATCGAAGGGCCGGAGGTCATCTACAACGAGGAATTCGGGATGTACTACCTCTTCATCGCCTACGACTGGCTGGCCACCAAGTACAACGTTCGCGTCGTCCGGTCCAGCAGCCCCGAGGGTCCTTTCTATGATTTCGACGGCAACATCGCCAACACCTTCGATGACAATGGCCCCATGATCGTGGCGCCTTATGCCTTTGGGGGGCATTCCGGGTGGCAGGGCGTTTCACATCCCGGCGTGTTCAAGGGAGAAAACAACGAATTTTTTATCGCTCACCAGGGGCGGCCAGCCGTGAGCCCGGCCTACATGGTGCTGCACGTCCGGAAATTGTTCTGGACCGAAGACGGCTGGCCGGTGGCCTCGCCGCAGCGATACGCCAATGTGGCACAAAGCCCTGTTTCAGCTGCCGAGCTTGCCGGAAACTGGGAGCGGATCCGGTTTGGATACCGGATTGTTCCGGGCTTCGCCGATGAGCAAACTGATCCTGATCTCCAGCTTGCCACGGCCCTCACGCTGAATGCAGATGGCACCATTACCGGAAGTGCAGGCAGTACCTGGACCTATTCCTCGCCCTGGCTCACGTTGAGCTGGGCAGATGGCCGGACGGAAAAGGTCCATGTTTCCCGGGAAAGAGACTGGGAAAAGCAGGTGGCCAGTACCCTCGTTTTCACTGGCTTTGACGGAGACGGAACCGCGGTCTGGGGCAAGCAATTGAAATAAAAACCCTGATGAGAAATCTGTTCAATAAGCAAAATGCCCCTGGTGTCAGACGGGCGGGGTCCGGGCTGTTGCTGTTCCTCACAATGATGGCCTCCCTGGCAGCTTCTGCCCAGCCTCAGGAAGCGGGAGCTCTGCTGACCGATATTGTGGTCCACGACCCTGTGATGATCCGGCAGGATTCAACCTACTACCTTTTCTGCACCGGGCGTGGCATCGGGCGATACAGGAGCACCGATCTCGTTTACTGGGAGCGCCTGCCCGGCGTTTTTCAAGCAGCTCCTGACTGGGTGATGGATACCCTTCCGGACTTCAAAAACCATGTGTGGGCCCCTGATATTTTTTTCGATGGAAGCCGCTATGTGGTGTATTATTCGGTGTCGGCCTTTGGCAAAAACAGCTCCTGCATCGGAATGGTGAGCAGTCCGAGCCTGCACCCCGAAGACAGCCTCAGCGTGTGGACCGACCACGGGCCGGTGATTTGCTCCGAGCCGGGCAAAGACGACTGGAATGCCATTGACCCCAACCTGGTGCTCGACGAAAGCGGGCAGGCGTGGTTGTCGTTCGGGTCTTTCTGGAGCGGCCTCCAACTCTTCCCGCTTGATCCAGGCCTGACCAGACCGCTGCCCGGATCCGGCATCCGCACCATCGCTTCCCGGCCCAGAACAGCCCCCGACAGCCTGCTGCTGCCGGGAGACGGGGCGATTGAAGCGCCCTTCATCATTCACAGGCATGGCTGGTATTACCTGTTTGCTTCCTACGATTATTGCTGCCGTGGCGAAAAAAGCACCTACCATATCCGCGTTGGGCGGGCCAGGAGCCTTGCCGGGCCATTCCTCGACCGCGAGGGCATTTCCCTGCTTGATGGTGGCGGCACCCTGCTGATGCAAGGCGGCGGCCGCTGGTCGGCAGTAGGGCATAATGCAGTTGTGAAGATCGGGGAAACCGACTACCTCCTCTGCCATGGCTACGACAGCGAAGACGAAGGCAAGCCCAAGCTCATCCTGCTCCCTCTGCTGTGGGAGGAGGAATTGTGGCCACAGTTGCGATAATTCCCTTGATTTACCGGACAAACCTCCTCCTCACATGAACATCCGACTCCTGCTTCCGCTTTTTTTGCTGGCCCTGCTCGCAGCCTGTGAGCCCGCTTCCAAGCCCGCCGAAACGAATTCCGCTCCTGCTGTACCTGTTGTCTTTCCGGCAAAAAGCGGCTTCCAGGCAGCGGCCAACAGCGACCTCTACCTGCTTTCGCACCCTGCCGGGATACAGGCTGCCGTGAGCAGTTATGGCGGAACCCTCGTGAGCCTTTGGGTGAAGGATGAAAAAGGTGAATGGACTGACGTGGTGCTGGGCTTCAACACTGCGGCTGAGTATGAGAAAAATGGCGGATTCTATGGCGCCACCATCGGGCGGTATGGCAACCGGATTGGCGGCGGCACCTTTTCGCTGGAAGGCAAGGTGTTTGATTTGCCAAAAAACAACGGTCCCAATACCCTGCACGGCGGCCCCGGCGGTTTTCATGCCGTGGTGTGGGAGGCCAGTCAGCCAGATTCCGGCAGCCTAGTGCTGCGCTACCGCTCCCCGGATGGCGAGATGGGTTTTCCCGGTAACCTCGACGTGACTGTAACCTACACCCTCACAGCAGATCCCGGCCTCCGCATCGACTACCAGGCGATGACCGATGCACCGACGCATGTCAACCTCACGAACCACGCCTATTTCAACCTCAACGGCGAGGGAAGAGGCAGCATCAACAAGCACCTGCTCCGGATCCCGGCAGGGCGATACACCCCTGTGGACAGCACCCTGATTCCATTTGGAGAGCTGGCCACGGTGGAGGGAAATCCATTTGACTTCCGCAGCCTCAAGGCGATCGGGTCGGAGCTGGGGGTGGAGGATGTGCAACTGGGCTACGGCAAAGGCTATGACCACAACTTTGTGCTGGATGCGGGTGTGACCGACAGCCTGCACCTGGCTGCCGAGGTGCTGGGCGACCAAACCGGCATCCGGATGGAAATCCTGACGATGGAGCCGGGGATTCAGTTTTATGGCGGCAACTTCATGGACGGGTCTTTTGCCGGCAAAAGCGGCAGGGCCTATGGCTTTCAGGAAGGATTTTGCCTCGAAACCCAGCATTTCCCCGACAGCCCCAACCAGCCTGATTTTCCCTCCACCCTGCTGCGCCCCGGAGAAACCTACCGCACAAGTACCCTGCATCGGTTTTCGGTGAGGTAGGGGGAGAGAGAGTCGTTTTGATCAAAAGTCAAATTTACACATATTTGACTGCCTTCTCCCGCAATTGTCAATTCTTCATTCTCCATGACCCCTTATCACGATCAGGAGCGGTTTTACCTGGCGGCGGACTGCATCATCTTTGGTTTTGATGAAACCGGACTGAAGGTGCTGCTGGTCAAGCGTGGGTTTGAGCCAGAGCAGGGGAAATGGTCGCTCATGGGAGGCTTTGTGCAAAGGGGCGAGACGGTGGACGAAGCCGCCATCCGGGTGCTGTATCGCCTCACGGGCCTCACCGATATTTACCTGGAGCAGCTCCACACCTTTGGCAGCCTTCACCGCGACCCCGTGGACCGCGTAGTGTCGGTGGCTTATTTTGCCCTGATCAACCTTGAAAAGTATGACAATCAGCCATCTGCCCAGTATCAGGCGGCATGGTTTCCGGCGAACGAATACCCTCCGCTCATCTTCGATCACCAGCAAATGGTGAACATCGCCAAGGAGCGCCTGCGCTGGAAGGCTGTTCACGAGCCCATTGGATTTGCCCTCCTTCCAGCCAAATTTACCATGCCCCAGCTTCAGCGACTCTACGAAGCCATTCTTGAAACCTCCCTCGACCGCGGTAATTTCCACCGAAGAATCAAATCCCTCGGCATCCTCAGAAAACTCGAGGAAAAGGACATGGCCGGGTCCAAAAAAGGAGCCTTTTTCTTCATGTTCGACGAACAACGCTACCGCGAGCTCAAAGCCACTGGCGTGAACCTGCAAATTTTATAAGTGTTATTTTGACATTTGTAAAAATATTTTCATCTTTCCCTCATGAACACAAAGGACTACACACTCGGCCTCGACTATGGCACCGACTCCGTCCGTGCCCTGATCGTTTCTACTGACGGCGAGCTCGTTTCCACAGCCGTGAGCTACTATCCCCGCTGGAAAGAAAAGCAGTTTTGCGACCCGGCCCGCAACCAGTTTCGCCAGCACCCTCAGGACTACCTCGACAGCCTGGAAGAAGCTGTGCGCGAAGCGATTGCCCAGGCACCCGCAGGCGTAGCCGACCGCATCCGCGGCATTGGCATTGATACAACAGGCTCCACTCCGGTGGCAGTTGACCGCTCTGGCAAGCCCCTGGCCCTCGACCCCGCCTTTGCCGATAACCCCAACGCCATGTTTGTGCTGTGGAAAGACCACACCGCCGTGGCGGAGGCCGAGGAAATCAACGCACACAACGCTGCCTGGCCTTCAGACTACCTCCGGTTTGTGGGCGGGATCTATTCCTCCGAGTGGTTTTGGGCCAAATTGCTCCACATTCTCCGCGAAGACCCTGCTGTGGCTGGCGCGGCCTGGTCATGGGTGGAGCATTGCGACTGGCTGCCTTTCTGGCTCTGTGGCGGCACCGATGTGCAGGCCATGAAACGGAGCCGCTGCGCCGCAGGCCACAAAGCCCTCTGGCACGCAGGCTGGGGCGGCCTGCCCCCGGAAGACTATTTCACCGGGCTGGATCCCCGGCTGGCGGGCTGGCGTGATCGCCTGTTTGCCGATACCTTTCCCTCCGACGTTCCCGCCGGAACCCTGAGTGAAGCCTGGGCAGCCAAACTGGGACTGCGTCCCGACGTTGTCGTTGCAGTCGGGGCTTTCGATGCCCACATGGGAGCCGTTGGCGGAGAAATCGAGCCCTATTTCCTCAGCCGGGTGATGGGCACCTCCACCTGCGACATCCTGGTGGCACCGGAGGCCAGTCTTGGCGATTGCACGGTGGCGGGGATTTGCGGGCAGGTGGACGGCTCTGTGATTCCGGGGATGGTGGGACTGGAGGCCGGGCAATCTGCCTTCGGCGACGTGTATGCCTGGTTTCGCGACCTGCTGAACTGGCCTGTGCGGGAATTCATCGCCGGGCATCCCGAGCTGCCGGAGCCCTGGAAAAGCCGTCTTGTGAAAGAACTTTCGGACAATACCCTGGCGCGGCTCTCGGAGCAGGCGGCAGCCCTGCCAGGAGATTCCGGGTCGGAGCTGGCGCTCGACTGGCTGAATGGCCGGCGGACCCCCGATGCGAACCAGCGGCTGAAAGCGGCCATCACCGGGCTGAGCCTCGGCAGCGACGCTCCGCGCATCTTTAAAGCCCTTGTAGAAAGCACCGCCTTTGGAGCGCGGGCCATCGTGGAGCGGTTTGAAGAGCAGGGTGTGGCGATTCAGGGGCTGATCGGGCTGGGGGGCGTGTCGAAAAAAGCGCCATTCGCCATGCAGACCCTGGCCAATGTGCTGAATCGCCCCATCAAGATTGCCACCACCGAGCAAACCTGCGCCCTGGGTGCCGCGATGTTTGCCGCCACTTCGGCGGGCCTGTTTGGCTCCGTGGAAGAAGCCATGAAAGCCATGGGCCAGGGGTTTGATGCCGAATACCAGCCGGAAGCAGCAGCAGCGGCCAGGTACGATGAACAATACCGGCGCTACCAGTCTCTGGGTGCCTTTGTGGAAGAAGCTACAAGGAAATCAGCGTAATTGGCTGACGTTCATTTTTTTTAATTAACCATTCTCCTTCACCGACATGAACTACCAACGAATCCGGGAGGAAGCCTACGAAGCGAATATGCAACTGCCGGAACTCGGGCTAGTGCTGTTCACCTTTGGCAATGTGAGCGCTGCCGACCGGGCAGCGGGGCTGTTTGCCATCAAGCCCAGTGGCGTTGCCTATTCAAAGCTGAAGCCACAGGACATGGTGGTTGTTGATTTTGAGGGAAAGGTGGTGGAGGGAACCATGCGGCCTTCGTCGGATACCCTGACGCATGCCGTACTGTACCGGCATTGGGAGAGCCTTGGCGGCATTTGCCACACCCACAGCACGTACGGAACAGCCTGGGCTCAGGCTCAGCGCGACATTCCGATCATGGGAACCACCCATGCCGACCATCTCACCGAAGATATTCCCTGCGCTGCCCCGATGGAAGACGAGCGAATCAGGGGGAATTATGAACGGGAAACCGGATTTCAGATCCTGGACTGCTTTCGCGACAGGCAGCTTGACCCGCGGGAAGTTCCCATGGTGCTTGTCGGCAATCATGCCCCTTTTGCCTGGGGCAGCAGCGCTGAGAAGGCAGTTTACCATGCCGCCGTGCTGGAAGAAGTGGCGAAAATGGCTTACCTGGCCCTGGCAATCAACCCCGAAGCGCCCCGGCTCAAAGAAGCCCTGATCAGCAAGCATTTTGAACGAAAACACGGATCCCAGGCCTATTATGGTCAATCCTGACCAGAGAAATTGAATGAGCCTGGCCCTTTTTTGACCCTTCCTGTCTCCTTTTTTTCACCCACAATGGACTGCTACCTACTATGAACTCTGGATTTGAAACGCTGGACTACGTCGTCTTCGGGCTGTATGTGGTTCTGATTGTGTTTGTCGGCTTGTATTTGTCGAGAAGCAAAAAAGGTGTGGAGCGATCGGGCGAGGATTATTTCCTGGCCGGGCGCAACCTCACGTGGTGGGCCATCGGGGCTTCGCTGATTGCGGCCAACATTTCTGCCGAGCACTTCATCGGGATGTCGGGATCGGGCTATGCTATTGGCCTGGCGATCGCGGCCTACGAATGGATGGCAGCCATTACACTGATCATTGTTGGCAAGTATTTCCTTCCCATTTTCCTTCAAAAAGGCATTTACACCACCAACCAGTTTCTCGCCGGGCGCTTCAACCAGGGCGTTAGTTCGGCCTTCGCGATCATGTGGCTGCTGGTATATGTGTTTGTGAACCTCACCTCCGTGACCTACCTCGGAGCGGTGGCGATGGAAGCTATTCTGGGCATTCCTGTTTTGTATGGCATCATCGGACTGGCCGTGGTAGCGGGGGTGTATTCGATTTATGGAGGGCTGGTGGCTGTGGCCTGGACCGACGTGATCCAGGTAGCGTTTCTCGTGGGTGGTGGCCTGATTACGACCTATCTGGTGCTGGATGCCGTGTCGCCAGGATCAGTGATAGACGGTCTTCAAGTGCTGTATGTCAACGCTTCTGAGCATTTCGACATGGTGATTCAGCAGGGAACCACCTTCATTCCCGATGGGAAGGGCGGCTTGCAGGATGCCTACTTCAACCTGCCGGGGCTTGCCGTGATTTTCGGGGCCATGTGGCTCACCAACATCGGCTACTGGGGTTTTAACCAGTACATTATCCAGAAGGGATTGGCGGCCAAAAGCATCGAAGAAGCGAAAAAAGGGCTCATTTTCGCCGGATACCTCAAAATTCTCGTTCCTCTGATCGTGGTGATTCCCGGCATCGCAGCTTATGTGCTGTTTGACATGGATCAGGCTCAGCCCGGGTTTTTGTCGAATTTGCTGGGAAAATCGGCAGAAGACATCGGGGTCATCAGCAAATCTGACGGTGCCTATCCCTGGCTGCTGAAAAACTTTGTGCCCACGGGCATCCGCGGCCTGGCTTTCGCTGCGCTGGTGGCAGCCATTGTGTCGTCGCTGGCTTCGATGATCAATTCGACCTCGACCATTTTCACAATCGACATTTACAAGCCATTGATCAACAAGCAGGCCAGCGACAAGAAACTGGTGAGCATGGGCCGCTGGGTGGCGTTGGTTGCCCTGGTGGTTTCCACGGCAGCAGCCCAGCCCTTGCTGGGAGGCTTCGATCAGGTGTTTCAGTACATCCAGGAATATACCGGCCTCATTTATCCGGGCGTAGCAGTGGTGTTTTCGATGGGTCTTTTTTGGAAAAAAGCCAGTTCCCGCGCAGCTGTTGCCGTGGCGCTGAGCACCTTTCCCGTTGGCATCGGGGCCATGCTGGCCTTTAATGAGGTTCCCTTCCTGCTGCGCATGGGCTATGTTTTCATTGCCCTGGTGGCGATTGCCTCGGTCATTACCTTTTTCGACAAGCACGACAAAGTGCCCGATGACCAGGCCCATCACCGCGACGATTTCGATGCTGCCGCCGGCAAGGCCCCTGCCATGCTGAGTGAGCGCGTGAAAGCGATGATGAAGCGGGTGTCCTATCTCTTTGGCGGGGTAGCCCTGGCTTCCCTGGCCTTGTTTGTGTTTGGCTTCAGTTCCCTCGCCGATATCGGGGTGGAAGCATTTGTGTTTTTTGCCACCGCCCTTTGCATGATCGGCGTGGTGCTGTACACAAACGCCACCAGCCCGACAGCAGATCGCCATGCCATTCGCTATACCCCGGATTTGTTCAAAACCGGCTTCATTTTCAACCTCGGTGCCCTTGGCATTGTGGTGATTGTGGGGCTGTTGTATGCGGTGTTTTGGTGAGGGATGAGAGCCGAGAGTCGAGAACCGAGAGCCGAGAGCCGAGACTGGAGGCGAAGCCGATCTTCCAACCCTTGTCAGGGTTTGGCTTCGGCCCTGACAAGGGTTTAAGAAGCGAGAAGTCAGACCGCTTCGCTGCGAGAGGCGGGACCGGAGGCGAAGCCGCTCTTAGCACCGGAGGTGCGGGATGTCAATAGCCGTCGGCGGGCCCGATTTTGCAGATCTTCCTGCGGCCTCAAGGCCGCAGGAAGGGGAAAAAGAAAGGGTGTGCCGGATTCTATAAACATGTCGCCCTGAGCGGCGGCGCCCGAATCCGGAAACCCCGGAAACCGGAATCCAGAACCCAGCACGCGAGTAGAGACGCGATTAATCGCGTCTCTACTCGCGAAGCAGGCGCGATGAATCGCGGAAAGAACCAGGAACCGGGACCAGAATATTTTCTTCCCAACACAAAACTCCCAACTCAAAACTCATTCTATGTCTACCCTTTCCCAACTCGAACTCTGGTTTGTAACCGGATCTCAGCACCTCTACGGCCCTGAAACCTTGCAACAGGTAGCCGACCATGCACAGGAAGTGGCCAGAAGCCTGAACAGCGCGGAGGAGATTCCCCTGAAGGTGGTGTTCAAAGCTGTGCTGACCCTTCCTGACGAAATCACCCGGCTGTGTCTGGAGGCGAATGCGGCCCCGAACTGTGCGGGGATCGTGGCATGGATGCACACCTTTTCTCCGGCCAAAATGTGGATCGGCGGCCTAAAGGTACTGCAAAAGCCCTTGCTGCATTTGCACACACAGTTTAACCGCGACATTCCCTGGGCGGAGATCGACATGGACTTCATGAACCTGAACCAGTCGGCACACGGGGGGCGCGAATTCGGCTTCCTCAACACCCGGATGGGCATTTCCCGGAAGGTCGTGGTAGGCCACTGGCAGCAGGAGGAAGTGCGCCGCCAGGTGGGGATCTGGAGCCGCGCTGCGGGTGGCTGGGCAGAAACGCAGCGCCTGAAAGTGGCCCGCCTCGGCGACAACATGCGGCAGGTGGCCGTGACGGAAGGCAACAAGGTCTCCGCTCAGATTCAGTTTGGCTATGAGGTGAATGGCTACGGCATCAGCGAATTGGAGAAGCAGGTGGAAGCGGTGAGCGAAACAGATGTGCATCGGCTGGTGGCAGAATATGAAGACAGCTACCGCCTGATGGCCTCGCTCCTTCCCGGCGGTGCAAAGCGCCAGAGCCTGCTGGATGCAGCCCGCATTGAGCTGGGCCTGAGGGCCTTTTTGCAATCGGGAGGCTTCATGGCCTTCACCGATACCTTCGAAAACCTGGGCACCCTGAAGCAGTTGCCGGGCATCGCTGTTCAGCGGCTGATGGCCGAAGGCTATGGGTTTGGTGCGGAGGGCGACTGGAAAACGGCAGCTCTCACCCGCGTGATGAAGGTGATGGCCGAGGACATGCCTGGCGGAAACAGCTTCATGGAGGATTACACCTACCATTTTGCTCCGGGAAAAAATCAGGTGCTGGGTGCCCACATGCTGGAGATTTGTCCGTCCATTACCGGCTCAGATATTCGCTGCGAAGTACACCCGCTGGGCATCGGCGGCAAGGAAGACCCCGTGCGACTGGTGTTTGACGCAGCCCCCGGCCAGGCGCTCAACGCCTCAATGATTGATTTGGGAGACCGCTTTCGACTGCTTGTAAACCCCGTGAAAGGGCTGGCACCGGAGCAGGAACTGCCAAAATTGCCGGTGGCCCGGGTGCTGTGGGAGCCGGAGCCTGGCCTGCCAGTTGCCGCTGCAGCCTGGATCCATGCCGGAGGGGCACACCACACCGTGTACAGCCAAAACCTGACTGTGGAACACCTCGCCGACTACGCTGAAATGGCCGGAGTGGAGATGGTGCTGATCGACCAGGCAACCTCTTTGTTCCGCTTCCGGCAGGAACTGCGCTGGAGCGAGGCGTATTGGGGCCGGTGACAACCCGCGCCCTCCTTCGGCGACTGCCTGAACAACTGCTCAGGATGACGCGCAGCAGGCGACGCCTCCCACTGTCATGGTGAGCAGGGCCTCCAGGCTCGTCGCCGAACCATGACACTCCGGCGCCCTCCTTCGGCGACGGCCTGAACGATTGCCCCGCTGCGAGACGGTGAGAAGCGGGAGGCGGGACAGGAATCAAATGATTTCCCCAGTCCCGCCTCCCAACATCTCATGTCTCAAAATCTAACCTCCGCCTCCCCTATGTCATCTCTGTCCCCACTTCCATCACTGACATCTCTCTAAAACGCCCATCCGGCACCCAGACCCAGGCCCGTGGTGCCCACATGCGCCCGCCAGACAAAGCCGCCCTGAGGGCGCTGGAATCGGTAAGCGAACTCTATGATGGGCCAAGCGCCAAAGCCATAGAATAACTGAAATGCTCCTCCGGCGGTAACTGCCATGTGATGATTTCCAGCGCCGAACAGCCCAGTTGCCCCTAGTTCAACTCAGCCGGACCCCAAAATGAAGCCAAATCCTCCCCTCCCCAGCAAGGAAAATCTTCCCGATTGATTGGTCCAAACCCTGCGTTCATAACTGGCTGAGAGGTAAAAAAGCGGCAACGGCTGTACAATCTGACCATCGGTGTAAACTGCGCCCGACCAGCCCAGTGTAACGCTGTTTTTGGCAACTTTCTCAGGGCTGACCGATTCGGCATCCTGAGCACGGGCTGCAAACAATCCCAAAAATAGAATCAGAAGAATCAAGCTTCTTTTCATGGAAAAAATGGTTGTGTGAAACGTCGTTGAAAAAATACAGCAGCCCGGGAAGCTTGAATCAATCTCCCATGGTTCTGCTGTTTTGCCCCAGACGATTCAGCCTGCCGAAACGCTGTGAGACCGCTGTGCTGCGAGAGGCGAGACCGGAGGCGACGCTGGTTTGAGAAGCGGGAAGTCAGACCGCTTTGCTGCGAGAGGCGACGCCGGTCTTAGCTCCGGAGGAGCGGCATGTTAAGAGCCGCAGGCTGGCCCGCTTTTGTGGCTCTTTCTGCGGCCTTGAGGCCGCAGAAAGAAGAAAAAGAAAATTTTCGCCATATTCTATTAACATAACGCCCCGACGGGGGCTGAACGGCAAAGCCGCTTTGAGAAGCTAAAAGTCAGACCGCTTCGCTGCGAGAGCCGAGACCGGAGGCGACGCCGGTCTTAGCTCCGGAGGAGCGGCATGTTAATAGCCGCAGGCTGGCCCGTTTTTGTGGATCCTTCTGCGGCCTTGAGGCCGCAGAAAGAAGAAAAAGAAAATTTTCGCCGTATTCTATTAACATAACACCCCCGCTGGGGGCTGGGCGGCGGCGCCGCATTGTGAGCAGGGTCTGCACGTCGCCTGTCATGGTGAACAGGGCCTCCAGGCCCGTCGCCGAACCATGACAAAAGCGCCCTCCTTCGGCGACGGCCTCCAGGCCTGCTCAGGATGACGCAAAGCAGGCGACGCCTCCCACTGTCATGGTGAGCAGGGCCTCCAGGCCCGTCGCCGAACCATGACAACAGCGTCCTCCTTCGGCGACGGCCCCGGGCCTGCTCAGGATGACGCGAAGCCCAATTTTAAGATCTCCGATATCCCGGCTACCTTGCGGCATGAAGCGGGTGCTGCTCATCACATACTATTGGCCGCCGAGCGGCGGTGCCGGGGTTCAGCGGGTGCTGAAACTGGTCAAATACTTCCGCCAGGCGGGCTGGGAGCCCGTCGTGTTCACCGCCGACAACGCGGCATACCCGATCCTGGATCCCAGCCTGCTGGAGGATGTGCCGCCAGGCCAGGAAGTGTGGCGAAGTCCCATCTGGGAACCCTACGAATGGTACAAACGCTTCACCGGGCAGGGAGAAAAAGAGCAGGTCTATTCGGGCTTCATGAACGAGGAAAAGGGCCTGAGCCTCACCCAAAAGCTCGCCATCTGGGTGCGGGGCAATTTTTTCATCCCCGATGCCCGTGCCTTCTGGATTCGCCCCGCCAGCCGTTCCCTGATCGACTGGCTGCGAACAGAACCTGTGGATGCCATCCTGTCCAGCGGTCCGCCCCACTCGGTGCACATGATCGCCCGGAGGGCTCATGCCGCCACCGGGCTGCCCTGGGTCGCTGATTTCCGCGACCCCTGGACCAACATCGATTTTTACGACCAGCTCATGCTCAGCGGCTGGGCCGACCGCCGCCACCGCCGCATGGAAGCCGCCGTGATGCGGGAGGCAACGGCCCTCAGCACCGTGAGCTGGACCTGGGAGCGGGAGTTTCAGGCACTCGGGGCAAGGCACACAGAGGTCATCACGAATGGCTTCGATGAAGAAGATTTTCCGCAGGAGCCTGCCGCGCCCGAACCTGGCTTTGTGTTCAATTACATCGGGTTTCTGAATGCCGACCGCAACAATTCTGTGCTGTGGGCAGCCTTCGGGGAGCTTTGCAAAGAAAACCCCGGGCTTCGCGCAGCGCTTCGGTTCCGGTTTGTGGGCAAGGCTGATCATGTGGTGTTTCGCGACCTGGAGCGGGAAGGCTTGCTGGACCTCGCGGAGCGGATCGACTATGTGCCCCACCACGAAGCGCTGGGCTTCCTTACCCGGGCCAGGCACCTCATTCTGCTGATCAACGACGTGCCCAATGCCATGGGCCATATTCCCGGAAAAACCTATGAATACCTGGGCTCCCGGCGGCCCATTCTGTGCATCGGGCCGGAGAACAGCGATGCCGCAACCGTGATCAGGAGCTGTGAAGCCGGAGAAGTTTGCGGATTTGAGGACAAAGAAGCCATGAAACGGGTGATCAGCAGGTGGTTTGAGGCCTACGAGGCAGGGCAAAACCTGAGTACCACGGGCGACATCAGCCGGTTTACCCGGCGCGGCGCCACGCTGCAGATGGGACAGTTGCTGGACCGGGTGGTGGGAAAATCTGTCTGAAGATGTACTTCGCCAGATCAAAAAAAAGCGCCACAGACCCGGGTCGTGGCGCTTTTTGTTTGTTCAACTTTACAATGCAACCGGGTGGTTATTCCACCGCTACGTCATAGACTTTCACGGTGGTCCAGGCATCAGAACCTTCCACGAAAGCGGTGTGGATCGGATCGACCTGATAGGCGTCCTGAGCGGCCTGGTCGGCAAAGAAGATTACGAGCGACAGGTCGTAGCTGTGGTCCACAACGTCGCGGGCTTCGGTGGTGGCGTGTGGCCCCATGTAGAATGCCTGCACGGAGGGAACGGTAGCGAGGGTGCGGGCACTTGCGAGGAATTTGGCTTTCTCTTCCTCAGTGATGTCTTCCCTGAGCCAAAAATACACATTGTGGATCAGGCCTGGTTTGGCCTCAGGCTGGGTGGTGGGGAGGTTCTTCATGGAATCGAGTTGAGCTTCGAGCGAACCGATTTGTTGCTGGAGCTGGGTGGAATCGGCGGAATTGCAACCTGCAGCCAGGGTGGCGAGGGCAAGTAGGAAAAAAAGTTGTTTCATTTGACGGGCATTTCTGTGAGATTCGGGAACTCGGCGGCGAACGGGGTGGAGAGGCCGAAAAGAACAGCCTTGGCAAGTTACAACACAGAACAGCAGGTTCATGCCTCACATGTGGACGGAACAGGAAAGTAGGCCAACGAAACCCTATGTGGTGCTTGGGTTTATGGGTTCGGGCAAAAGCAGCCTGGGGAAAGAAGTGGCTGCGGGCCTGGGCCGGCCTTTTGCCGACCTCGACAGCCTGATCGAGGCGGAGGCTGGCTGCACCATTTCGGAGCTGTTTGCCAGCAGAGGTGAGCCTTTTTTCCGGGAGCTGGAGGCCAGCGTGCTGCGAAAGGCAGTGGCCGCTGCTGGGCCCGGCAGCCTGCTGGCTGCCGGTGGAGGTGCCCCCTGCTTCCACGAAAACATGGATTTCCTCCGCGCGAACAGCTGCACGCTCTACCTGGAGGTATCACCGCGGGAACTCACCCGCCGCCTGCTGCCAGCGCGGCAGCACCGGCCTTTGCTCGCAGGCCTGAGCGAGGAGCAACTGCTCAGTTGGGTCGCAGACAAGCTCAACGACCGGCAGCCCTTCTACCGACAGGCGGAATTTACCTTCACTGGCGACCAGCTCCTCGCCGAAGACCTGATTCAGTGGATTCGCTGGCATGAAGCAGGATTTTTACACTGAGTTTATGCTGGATTCTTAGCTTCGCTCATTCGCTACTCAAACCCATTTTGCTCATGCGCTCAATTCTCCTGCTTTTTGTGCTGCTCTCCTTCGGAATTCAGCTCCATTCCCAGAAAGAATCCCTCCTCAGCGGCCCCATGGTCGGCTACACCGACATGCGCGAAGCCCTTCTCTGGGTTCAGACCAATGGTCCCGCAAAGGTGCAGTTTCGCTACCAGGCCAAGGAAGAAGGTGCCGCCACCTACACTACCGAAGCCTATGTTACCCGCAAAGAAGAAGCCTACACGGCCCGCTTCCTCTGCGACCTCGTTCGCCCCGGCAAAACCTACCAGTACCAGCTTTTGCTCAACGACGTGGTGATCGAATTCCCCTACGAACTCGAATTTAACACCCCACCCCTGTGGGAATATCGCACCGACCCCCCTGCCATGCGCCTGGCCGTGGGGAGTTGCACCTACATCAATGACGAAGCCTTCGACCGGCCCGGAACTCCCTACGGCGGCGAATACAAAATTTTTAACGCCATTCACGCCAAAAACCCCGACCTGATGCTGTGGCTTGGCGACAATAACTACCTCCGCCCCGGCGATTTTTACACCGCCAGCGGCATCATTCACCGGTACACCCACAGCAGAAATGTGCCCGAAATGCAGCCTTTGCTCGCCTCCACCTCCAACTATGCCGTGTGGGACGACCACGATTTCGGGCCGAATGACAGCGACCGCTCCTTCATCAAAAAGAACACGACGCTGGCTGCCTTTCAGCTCTTTTGGGGAAATCCCAGCTATGGACTGGGCCGGGGCGGCATTACCAGCATGTTCCAGTGGGGCGATGCCGACTTTTTCCTGCTCGACAACCGCTATTTCCGCACGCCCAACGACCGCGAAGATGTGGAGCCCACCCTCCTGGGCGAGGAACAATTGCAGTGGTTCCTGGATGCCCTTGCATCGTCACATGCTACCTTCAAATTTGTGATGATCGGCGGGCAGGTGCTCAATTCTGCCGAACTGTATGAAAACTATGCCAACCTGGCCCCCGAAGAGAGGCGCACCATCATTGATTTCATTGTGAGCCACCAGATTAAGAACGTGGTGTTTCTCACCGGCGACCGTCACCACTCGGAGATGTCGGTTCTGGAGCGGGAAGGGGTGAAAATCTACGATTTTACCGCATCGCCCCTCACTTCCGGCACACACGATGCCAGCAATGAACCGAATGTGTGGCGGGTACCCAACTCCCACTTTGCTGTGCGGAATTTTGGGATGATCGACATCAGCGGGCCGCGCAAGGAGCGCAAGCTGCGCTTTACCCTCAATGACGCCGACGGTAAGGAACTGTGGGCCTACGAAGTGGGCGCCCAGTAGAGAGAAGCTGGTTTTTGGGCATTTTACCCTCTTGCCAACACGCACAACCGCCGCAGGGATCCAAGCCTTGCGGTGGTTGTGTTGGGTAATGGGCCCTGGTTGCGAACCTTCATAAGGGCTGTCTGAAAGCGACAATGAGCCTCACCCCACCTCTCCCACGCCCTCCTGTGCATACTCGCTTGGGGTCATGCCGTAGTATTTTCGAAACACCCGGCTGAAGTATTTCGGGTCGTTAAACCCGCAGATAAATGCTACCTCCGAGATGGTCATCTGGCCCTGGTTTAACAGTTGGCTCGCCTGTTTCAAGCGGTAGGAGTTGATGAACTCCGTCACCGACATACCCGACAACTCCTTCAGTTTTTTGTATAGCAAACTCCGGCTGATGCACATCGCATCTGCCAGTTCGTCGTGGGAAAAGTCGGGTTCTTTTGCCCGCGCCTCCAGCAAATCATAGACTTTCTGCAAGAAAGCCTGGTCCACGCCGTTGGAGGTTGCTTCCCTGGCAGAAGGCATTTGGCCTTTTGAAAACAACAGCTTCAACTGCTGCCGCGAGGCGATGAGGTTGTCGATCCGGGTTTGTAAAATTTTGAGATTGAAGGGCTTGGGAATGTAGTCATCGGCACCGGTTTCGAGGCCCTCCACCCAGTGCTCCACCGCGTCGCGGGCAGTGAGAAGAATCACCGGAATGTGACTGGTCTGCACATGGGCCTTCAAATGGCTGCATAGTTCGAGGCCGTCCATCACGGGCATCATGATGTCGCTCACGATGAGCTGTGGGGTGTATTTGCGGGCGAGCTCCAGGGCATCCTTGCCGTTATCGGCTCCCAGCACACGATACTGCCCCCGCAAACTTTGAGTCAGAAAGGCTTTGAGGTCGTAGTTGTCTTCGGCAATGAGAATCAGGGGTTTGCTCCCGTCATGGTCTGTATTTGCAGCGGGCTCGCCAGTTTCCATGACTTGCTCCGGCAGGCTCAGTTCTTCTTCGGCCAGCGCAATCTGGGTGGACAAGTTAGAATGGTAGGATACCGCGCCCAGTTCATGAGCCGCAAAGGCCTCCCGCTGGTAGGGAACTTCCACGCCAAAGGTGCTGCCCTCCCCTTCCCCGCTCTCTACCCAGATGCTGCCATGCAGGCTTTGAACCAGCTCTTTACACAAAGCCAGGCCAATTCCGGAGCCGTGCAACAGGCGATTGGCCCTGGTTTCGATCTGATAAAACTGGTTGAATATGGCCTCGTGCTGGTCAGCGGGGATACCCGGACCGTTGTCTGTTACCAAAAAACGCACCCTCTGCCCCGGCAGGAAGGTCATTGTAAGGGAAATGGAACCACCTTCAGGGGTGTATTTGAATGCATTTCCCAGCAAATTAAACAGGATGTTTTCCAGCTTTTCCGGGTCAAACCAGGTTGAACCCTCTGCCTTCCCCAGCACCTGAAAGCGATAGACCACCCGCCGCCGTTCTGCGAGGTGTGAAAACGACACAAACACTTCCTGCACAAAAGCCTGAAGATCGGCTTCGGCTGCCTGAATCTTGAGCTTACCCGACTCCACCCGCCGGAAATGCATCAGTTGGTTAATCAGATGCAGCAGCCGCTGGGCGTTTCGCTGCACGATTCGCAAGGTGTGGCCTGTAGGGCTGTCGGCAGGATGTGCCTCCAGCAAGCTCACAACCGGGTCGATGATCAGGGTGAGCGGGGTGCGAAACTCGTGGGAAATGTTGGTGAAAAAACGCAACCTAAGCTGATTCACCATGTTCACCTTTTCATTCAGCTCCAGGAGGTTTCCTTTCTGCTTTTCCAGCTCTGCATTTTGCTCTTCAATTTGCCAGGTGCGCCGCAGTACTTCATGCTCCAGCTTGGCTTTTTGCTGGTGCAGGTAATGGGTCCGGAAGCGGATATAGGCCATCACCATCAGCATCCCCAGCATGATCATCAGGCCGGTGAACCAGGATGTTTTCCAGAACGGGGGCCTCACGATGACCCAAAGCGAGGCCATATTTTCCGATACCACCCCATCTTCGTTAATGGCCCTGACCTGAAACTGGTAGCTGCCGCCGGATAGGTTGGTATAGGTGGCAAAATGGCGGTCGGCAGGCACTTCCACCCAATCGGGATCCACGCCGATCATGCGATACTGGTAGGCGAGGCGATCGGGCAGGTAGTAGGCCAGTGCGGCAAATTCGATAGAAAACACGTTGTCGCGATGCGATAGCAACACTGAATCTGTCAGGGACGAAGCCCTCGTCATGGCGATGAGCCCGTGGCGCTCTTCCCCAACCTCCAGCGACCGGTTCATGACCTTGAAATCAGTGATAGCAACGCGGGGCGAAAAAGGATAGGGGTGAATGTCCTGCGGGTCGAAAAAGGTGAGTCCGCTCACCCCGCCAAAATACAAGCGACCGTCGGGGCCGCGGCCCGAAGCTCCCCAGTAGAACTGGTTGTCCTGCAAGCCATCGGAGCGGAAGTAGTTGAAAATCTGGCCACTAACCGGATCTAAACTGGCCAGACCATGATCTGTGCTCAGCCATAATTCTCCGGCTCTCCCACCCTCAATGCTGTAAATGGTGTTGTTGCACAGGCCATCCGCCACATTGTCAAACCCTGTTACCCTTTCCGCCTGCGTTCTGGCTTTGAGCAACCCACTCCCAAAGGTTCCCAGCCAGATCTGGCCATTTTCATCTTCGTGGAGCGAGATGATGTAGTCGCCGCTCATGCCGAGGTCGCGGTGGCTTCGCTGTGTGTAGGTCTCCACCTCGGTGGGGGTGAATACCCCTGGCCGGAGGTCGGCAGCGGCGAATCGATAACATGCCTGCGGAGTACCGACCCAGTAAAATCCATGGCTGTCGAGGAGCAGGCAGCCAATGGCCAGAGGGACTTCAGGAGCTTCGCGGCTGAGAGGAATCCGGCCAAATGTGCCGTTGGAAGGATCAAACCACAGAAGGCCTGCCGAGGTGCCCGCCACCAGAAAGCCGCGGGGATCTTCCACGAGCGATGAAACGAAATTGCTGCCCACCCCAGATTGATCGGGAAAATGGCGCTCAAATCTGCTCATGTCTTCCGACAGCAAGCGATTGAGACCGCCGCCCCAGGTGGCCACCCAGAGCGACCCGCGCTGGTCGCGGTGAATGGCTGTCACAAAATCGCTGCTCAGGCTGCCGGGCTGATGCGGATCGAAAAACGCATGATCTATGCGGCCCTCCCCGGGATGAACCCTGTTCAGGCCGCCACCTGCAGTTCCCACCCACACAGATCCCGCCTCGATGAACAGCGAATTGATGGTTTTGTGGCTCAGGCTGTTGGGGTTGCCTTCTTCCTTCGTGAGGTAGTGAAAAGGTTTTTGGTAAATGTTGTACCGGTTTAATCCTCCTTTTTCGGTTCCAACCCACACATTGCCCAGAGTATCACACAACAGGCTGTTCACAAACGGATTATTGAGCTGGGTATGGGCACTTGGGCTCCCTTGCAAGGAAGTAAACTGCCCGTTGGGCCCGAGAAGACACAAGCCACCGTAGGTGCCGATGAGAAAGCGGCCTTCGGCATCGCGGGCCATAACAGTCACGGTATTGTGAATCAAGCTATTGGGATCATCAAGCTGATGGAGAAAAGCCTGCGGAGCCTCCCCTGACTTGTCGTAGCGATACAAACCATAATCGGTTCCAACCCACAGAGCGCCCACCGGGTCTTCGTGAAGGGCCCGCACGAGGTGCAGCTCTGAGATGGGCAGGGTGACCTGCTGAACAAGGCGCAGCTCTTCACCCGAAACTTCCACCTTCAGCCACTGCTGGAAAGTGCCCAGGTAGCAGCCTCCTGCTTTGGCAGGTTCGAGGGTGCTGACAGGTTTTCCCTGCAGCGGCAGGTGGGCGACAGCAGGCGTGGATGCCCCTGCCAGCCAGGGCCCAATCACAAAAAGGCCATCGGACTGGGTGCCGATCCACATTCTGCCCTGGGCATCGGTGGCCAGCGCCTCAATGTCGGCCTGGAGAAGGACCGGAGGCAGCCAGTCTATCGGCTCGAAGCGAGCTGTTACGAGGTTGTAAACGGCCAGGCCGTGGGCTGTACCGATCCACAAACGGTTGCCGGGACCTTCGCATACCTGCTGGGTAAAATTATCGGGTAACCCATCAGGAGCCTGCCCTGCTTTGATGACCTGCATGCTGTAACCGTCGTACCGGCAGAGGCCATTCCAGGTAGCGATCCAAAGAAAGCCCTGAGAATCGCGCAGGATGTGGTCCACCGTGTTCTGAGAAAGCCCCTCCTCCGTAGTGAGGTAGCGAAACCGATACATCGGCTCGTTTTGGGCCATCAAGACGGATGCTCCCAGTCCCAGCAAAAACAACAGCGTTCGTAGCATTCTCCTCATCGTGATCCAACTCTGGCCCGGTGAGCGGCGTTGGCTTCGTGAAAAGATAACAAATCCTCCCTTCATTTTGCTCAAAAAAAAGCCCCACGGTTAGGTGGAGCCTGCTCTCGCCCATTTTTGAAAAAAAAGGCATATGAAAAACTACTACTACTGCTAAGTCTTGACCCAGCTCCCTAGCGGCTCAGGCGAATGTGAACAATCGACTTGGCGGGGATCGTCACTTCCAATTGGTCGTTACGGAGGCGTGGTACTTCAAATGGCTTCAGGGTAACCTTCTCCGGCTGGCCGAAATCGTTAAAATCCTGCATGTTGGCAGCTGTGAGGATTTGCCCGCTGGCGGTTTTGTAGCCTTCTGCCGTCACAGTGAGAACAATTTTGTGGTCCTGATTGGGGTCAATGTTGCAAATGGTCATGTTGATTTCACCCTCCTTCACCGACGCCGAAGCATTGAGCGCATTCATGGTCATGCCGCCGATAGTATACTTGGGGCTGGCAAAGGTCAGCGGCAGCAGGGTTGCGCCCTGGTGAACACTGAACATTTTGAAGGCATAATAAGAAGGTGTGAGCACCATTTGTCCTTCCTGGGTGAGGATCATGGACTGCAGCACATTGACCATCTGGGCGATGTTAGCCATTTTCACCCGGTCTGCGTGGTTGTTGAAAATGTTAAGGTGAATGCCGGCGACCAATGCATCGCGCATGGAGTTTTGCTGATACAAAAAGCCGGGGTTGGTGCCAGGCTCCACCTGAAACCAGGTTCCCCACTCGTCCACGATCAGGCCGATGCGTTTTCCGGGATCATATTGGTCCATGATGGCACTGTGACGGCTCACAAGTTCTTCCATTCTGATGGCCTGGCGCATGGTTTTGGCCCAGCCTGTCTCATCAAACTGCGTGGCTGACACCTTGGGCTCCCAGCCATCAGGCAGGGTGTAGTAGTGCAGGGAAACGCCTTGCACCAGCCATTGCAGCCTGGCTGTTTTTTCCATCAGCACACGGGTCCAGTTGTAGTCGTCGGAATTTGCTCCCCCTGCGATGCGGTAGATATCGCCCCTGGTGTAGGTGGCGAATTGCCGGTACAAGTCGGCGTAAAATTCTGGCGTCATGTGACCGCCACAGCCCCAGTTTTCATTCCCGATTCCCCAGTACTTCACTTTCCATGGTTCGGAGCGGCCATTTTCCTTGCGGAGCTTGGTCATCGGGCTTTCGTTGGAGGAGGTCACATATTCCACCCACTCAGAGGCCTCCTGCACGGTGCCGGAGCCAACATTGATATTGATATAGGGTTCTGCGCCAATGAGCTCGCAAAAATCAAGGAACTCATGGGTGCCAAAGCTGTTGTCTTCGGTTACCCCGCCCCAGTGAACGTTGACGATGGAGGGGCGATTTTCCCGGGGTCCGATGCCGTCGCGCCAGTGGTAGGTGTCGCCGAAGCAACCACCCGGCCAGCGGAGCACAGGCACATCGAGTGCTTTGAGGGCTTCAATTACATCGGTGCGAAAGCCGCGGATGTTGGGGATATCGGAGTCTTCTCCCACGTAGATGCCGCCATAGATACAGCGACCAAGGTGTTCGGCGAAGTGGCCATACAGCTCAGGGTTGATGGTGGGCCCTGCCAGGTCGGGGTGCAGAGAGATGGAAGTCTGGGCCGGTGCCAGCTTCCCCAGCAACAGGCCTGCTGCTAAGAGAAGGGTTCGTTGGAGGTTCATAGTAGATTAATAATTGGAGGGGCTACGGGCCCGGGTGAAAGTTTCGGTAATAAGCCAGATCTGCCGGATACCTTCATCCTGAGGCCGCCTGCAATGATCTGGAATGATGGGCCGGGGAAGGTGGAGAAATTGAGAATCGAGGTGGATGGATCGGGAAAAAGGAGCGTTGGGGAGTGTTGGGCGCTGACCTTGCCGAAGCGTGGGTTGGGATTGTCTCCGAATCGAGTCTCGCCTTTCTCTGCGAAGCGGTCCCGCAAGGCTCTTCTCCGGTCCCGGCTCCAATCTCGAAATCTGGGCAAAAAAAAAGGGCGCAGACCCAAGCCCACGCCCTCACGGATGATGATTACCTGATTAGAACAGGATAGTCCAAACTTAATCCCAGCGAATAAGCCACCGCCTCACCCCAATGGGTGATATTTTCCGCCAACCATTCGAAGAATTGCCTCCTAAAGTGATAATTTTTCGCATCTTGATTTTTACGATGATAAAAGCTTTCATCAATTTCCGGGACCAGATCTCGAACGCTGGCCTCGACAAACATGACCTCGGGCGCGAGGCCATCAGGGTCCGCTTGCTTAACCAGCTGATCGCCATTGCCTTTATTACCTCCAGCCTGGCCCTGGTAACGTATTTGTTGTTTGATGACAACATCGTGATTGTGTTCACGACCTTGGTCAACATGGTGATGGAGGCCACAGCTCTTGCCCTCAGCTACTTTCGCCGGCACAAGCTGGCGCGCCTGGTTTCACTGGTCCTTTTTCCCACAGCCATCGCCATTCATGTGGTGATCCTTGGCGGCAATTTCGGTGAGGCGAACATCTTTGCCGCCCTCGGCTTTGCTGCCTTCATTATTTTCGGAGGGCAGCGCTGGCTCCAGTTTGGTTCGGTTGTCTATATCGTGCTGCTGTTTTCGCTGTCTAAGTACCTTTCCATCGCCAACCTGGACCCGGAGGCCATCGTGACGAACCCCTACGACGAGATCATCACCTTCCCTGCCATTCTCATCGCCCTGGGCTTTGTAATCCTCCTCTACCAGCGCGAAATGGCCCGGTATGAAGAAGAGCAACACCGCCTCTTCGACGAACTGGCAGCCAAAAACCGGGAGCTCCTGCAGATCAATGGCGAACTGGAAGAATTCACCTACATCGCCTCCCACGACCTGAAAACACCCTTGCGCTCTATCGGGAATTTCCTTGGCCTGATGGAACTCAACATAAAACGCAAACGCTTCGACGAACTGGGCAACAACCTGCACATTGCCAGACAGGGTGTCTCTCAAATGTATGCCCTCGTGAACGACATCCTCGAATACAAGAAAATGTCCCAACAGGATCGTTCCCTGGAAGTAGTGGACCTGCCGGCCGTGTTTCGGCAGGTGGTCGCTGCACTGGCAGCGCGCATAGAAGAAAAGCAGGCCAGGGTTTCTTCCGATCCGCTTCCTTCCCTATTGGGAAATGCCCACGAAATCTTCGTTCTGTTTCTCAACCTCATCGAAAACGGCCTCAAATACAACCAGTCGGAGCAGCCTTCCGTGCACGTCAGTTCCTGTATCAGCGAATCAGGGTTGTTTCTCACCTTTCAGGACAACGGGATCGGCATTAACCCGGCTTATCACGAGCTGATTTTCCGCTTTTTTTCCCGCCTTTACCCCTCCGACCAATATGAAGGCACAGGCATTGGCCTGGGGCTGTGCAAAAAAATCATGCACAATTACCAGGGCGAAATCCGGGTTGAGTCGGGCGAAGGTGCCGGTGCCAGTCTGATCCTTTCCTTTCCGATATCGGTACTGGTGGCAGATTCAACTGCAGGAGCTTAGCTATTTCGCCAAACTTCAAGGAGACTGCCCCCCTACGACGATTCCCGGATAGCCACCCGCGGCGGCCATTGTTATTTTTGACAAAAACTTCCGCCACATGCGCCTTCTGCTGTTGCTCCTTCTTGCTCCATTGCCGCTGCTTGCCCAGGACGATGCGCTCGCAGGCATCACCTTCAAAGTCGATTATGGCCGATACACCATGAACGACCCCGACATCAACGATTTTTATACCAGCTACAACCAGTTCTACTCCAGCGTAATGATTCGCCCCTTCGACACCTTGTCGATGCAGGAGTTCAGCCACCCGAGCCTGGGCATGGGTGTTCGGTTTGCAAATGGAAAAGCCTTTGGGCCATCCGTGGGCCTGTTCCTCACACGGGGTACCACCCGGCATACCGGGCAGGCAGAGTTTCAGAACCGGATCGTGACAGAGACCGATTTTTTGGTCAAAGATGTTGTTTGCCAGGTGGACCTTGGCTTTCACGCCGGGCAGTTGCTTTACCTTCACGGCCATGTGGCAGGGCATTTTCGCACCACCATCATGGACGTTGGCTATTATTACCAGGACGGATCCTACAGCATTGGCAACGAGTATGATGTGCTGGGAGTGTTTCACGGCTGGACAACCACCCTCGATGTGGGGGCCAATGCCATGCTTCGGCTGGGCCGCGTCATCATTCCGGTGGGCATCAGCTTCCCAACCAATTTTGCCTCCGACGGAGGGCTGCTGAGCTTCACCGATTACGACATCACCCGGGTCCGCTGGAACGACCTGCCCCGCGATTTTGAAACCTGGGTCAACGACCCCGCCAACATCGACCTCGAAGAGGGCTTTGTGAGGACAGAAACCTTTCGGTCAGTGCGGCTCAATGTGGGCATCGAAATTTTCCTCGGACAGAAATAGGCCTGTTGAAAAGGCAATCTGTCAAATCATTTCATTCTCAAACGGTAGCATCCGACATGAAATCGAGCATAATGGCCTCCTTTGTTCTTTTGCTGGTAGTTCTGCTGACCAGTTGCGACGAGCAAAAACGATATGTAAACCGCATGGAAGGATCCTGGAACATTGCCCGGCAGGAGACCAGCGTAATCAATAACGACGGCACCGTTAGCGATGTGGAAATCATCACCGATGCGGGTACCCTGCTGCTCACTGAGCCCTCGGGCGGCAGCAACCTGTTTCTCGACTACACCCTTTCGCTCAACTTCAGCACATTTACGCTGAGCGGACTGCCCTTTAAAACCGATGAGTTCAACAAGCGGGTGTTCTTCTACAACTTTTTCTGCCCCGACGTTTTTGGCTGTGACTGGGTGGGAACCATCGAAGAAGACCAGCCCGGTAAGCAGGTGTGGGTCTTTTTTCGCCGAACCACTACCAATGGCGTTCAGGCACACCGAAAAACAGTTTGGACGCTGGAACGCGAATGAGGCGAAATGATATACTGTCAGCAAACGGGAAATCTTTTGCTGCTTCACCCCGCCCCTCATCCAGGGGTCCGGTCATCAGGATCTTCCCAGGCCTAGGCTGGATGTTGGTTGATCAGCGCTTCCAACCGCTCGGCGAGGAGCAGCGAAATGCTGGTGAGCTCGGTGAGGAGGTTCAGGTCAACGCCTTTTTTCAACGCGTTGCGAGACACCAGGAAAGCTTCCTGAATTTTGCCCTGGTTAAGGCCATTCTTTATCCCATCTTTTTGGCAAATTTTTCATCATCCCCAGGCCCAAAGCCTTGTGTTCTGCAGTTTCTTGCTGCGGCTGCCGGGATCTTCGCCTCAGCGTGAGCCGAAGCTCCGGATCACCCGAAGCACCTCCTCTACGACCTCCGGCCGGGCAGCACTGCCCATATGAGAAATCCGCAAAATACGTCCTTCCCACGCACCCTGACCACCTGCCAGCGTAATTCCAGCCTGGCTGAGGTGCTCATTCAACGCCTGAAGCGATTGCCCCGGCCAGTCAAACACAGTGAGCGAATCGGAAGGCGAAGCCCCGATCACCTGGCCGCCAGCCTCTGAAAGTCCGCTTCGAAAATCTCTTGCAGCATGGAGGACCTCATTCCAGACAGCAGGCAAGCCAATATCTGCAATGCCTTCCAGAACAGCGATCCAGCCATACATTGCTGCCAGCGGTGGGGTATAAGGATAGGATTGCTGGCGGCCGGCAAGTACGTAATTATGCCAATTGGCAAAATCGCCGGGGGCCGAGGGCCGCAGCCGCTCCAGGCCTCTCTCTCCCAGCGCCCAGGCAAAGGTGCCCGCCGGGTTCATAAACGCCTTTTGGGCTGCCACCACGGCGGCATCCAGGCCCCATGCATCGAGGTAAAAAGGCAGCGCACCGACTGTGGTGATGGCATCGGCGAGCAGCAGCACATCTGGCAGGGCCGCACGAACGGCACTCGCTGCACTTTCAAGATCGATGAGAGCACCAGTCGAGGTTTCACAGTGGGTGATTACCACCCCATGAACAGCGGGTTCCAGGGTGGCTAATGCAACCAGTTCTTCAGGATTGGCTGCTTCGCCCCAGGGTTTGGTGAGGCTGCGAACATCGAGCCCCAGCAAGCGGCCATACTCCTCCCAGCGCTCGGAAAATTTACCATTGTTCACCACCAGCACACGCTCACCGGGGCGAAAAAGGCTGTACATGGCCGTTTCGACGGCAAAAGTGCCCGAGCCTGCTATTACGCCCGTTTCCCCTGCCGTCTGGAATACATAGCGAAGACCAGCATGAAGCCGCTGCATCACCGTCGAAAAGGCAGGGCCGCGGTGGTGAATAACAGGCTGGGCCATGGCCTCCCACACTGCCTGCGGCACGGGCACCGGACCAGGGGCAAGAAAAAGAGCCTTCGCTAGCGGGAGATCAAATCCTTTCATCCTGAGAGAATTGGCAAATGGCATCAAAGCCAGGGGCAAAGGTAGCGCTGCAAAGAATGCGTTTCACTGCATCCAGGGACAGGCCTGGGTATTTTCGCCAATTACTTCAAAATCAGCTTCGGAGAGGTAATGCCGCGCCTGATTTGATCAGCAATTCTGAGAGCACGCTCAATTCGCTTGTCGGTGGATTTTACCTGTGTTACGAGGTAAATGAGCCCGCGCTGGTTGCCTTCTGTCAGGGAATGGAAGGCATTGGAGGCATCGGGATCGGTGGCGAGCACTTCCGACAATTCTTCAGGCATGTCAAACTGGTAGGGAGAGTCGTCGGGCCGGAAGCTCGCCATAACAAAACTGCCTTCGGCGATGCCCAGTTGCTTGCAAATCCGGGAGCCAACGTTAATAAAGCAGCCACCTTCTTTTTTAGGCATCAAGGCACAATGGAAGGTTATGGAATGGTTCAGGGTGCAAATGACCCGCTTGTTTCCATCTGCCGCGAATTGCTCCACTGCGACTGCATCCAGCACAAAATAGTGCATGCCGCTGTCAAATTTTTCCAGGCGATACTCCATGCTCCGGTCAAAAAAGAAAAGCTGGCAGCAAATAATCTCCTCAATGATAATGCTATTCTCCCGAAACCCGCTCGGACCATAAAAAAAGCAAACTGAAATTGGAATTAGCAAAAAAGCTAATTATAATTGCACAAACGCTTTGCCATGCGCATCCCTCCTCAAACATCGGACATATTTACCTTTCTCGCCCGCGGGCATTTCATCAGCCTCAACAGCCATGACCCCAGCCAAATCCAGCTGTATGAGGTCATTGACCAGCACGAGACTGATCTGAGAGCCTATTTTTCCGCCATCGATCTCCACCTTCACCGGGGGCCGGGGTATTTCTATTTTTCCAAGCCAGAGAGCTCATTCCCGCTGGAGGAGCGAATGGAAAAAGTGCTGCGGCAGCTCGATCTCCTCGGCTTCCTGCTCACCTATCACCCCGGGTTTCGGCCAGGGCTGGTGATCTCCCAGGAAGAGGTGTGGGCGCAGTGCAAACGCAGACCTGAACTCATGCTTCGCCTGGAAAAACTCCCTGGCCGGGGCGCTCAACTCGCTGCCGAAGACAAACTTAAGCAGCTTTTTCGCCTCCTCGAACGTGATACCTTCCTGGAATCAGACGGCGAAGGCCGCTTTCGCGTGCTGGCAGCCTTCGACTACCTCCTCCAACTCCTCGACCGCGTTGACCTCCAAATAGACAACCATGCAATTCGCTCCTGACTCCTCCTTGCACCGCTGGTCGGTCCGGCGGGCCCTTCTCCTGGGCTTCGGGGCCAGCCAACCCCTCTCCTTCGACCTCCAGTCACCCGTTCTATTCTCCGGACCTGCGGGAATGGGTAAAGAGACGCTCGCTTCCCTCCTCACCCAGTGGTATCACCCCCACCCTGGCCCGTGGGAAGCTGCTTCAGAACCCTCTTTTCTTGTTTATGAGTGGAAAACGGGCAAACAGGCTTTCTGCTCCTTCCATTCGGTAGAAAAACAAGGCTGGCAGGCTTTCGTTGTGGAAGGCCCGCTGCATCCTTCCTGGGAGCAGGAAACAACCGTAAGCACCCTCGCCGGATGGCGAACCCTGCTCCTTGCCGAGGGAAAAGGGGCAGGCCAATTGCTTCCTACCCCTGAGTCCTGGCTCCAATGGCTGTGCGGGGAGGGCAAACCGGCCAAAGGAAAGCAACGGGATCGCCAGCCTCCCTCACCAGCTCTGGACCTGCACTGGTTGCGTGCCCTGCGGTTTCGGCCCAACCCCGACCCGCGTGACTGGAACCTGTGGCTCAGCCGCGAAATCAAGGCCATATGGAGCTTGCCGCACAGCATCGCGGAAGCGGCAGAAAGCTACCTCCCCACCCGCAAAGGCCTGCTGCGCCTGGAACACGAAGCGTCAAATCTCGCCAGCATTCGCCAGGCCATGGCTGCCAACCAGCACCTGGCACAGGAACGGGAGCTTCTCCTAGCCCATTGGCCGGCTGTCGCAGCTCTTCACCTGCGACAGCAGCACGAGCTGAACCGGCAACTGCAACTTTGTCACCAACCCTCCGCTCAGGTGGCCCTTCATGAGCGACTTGCCCTCCGGCTTGGTTGGCTGGAATGGTCGCTGAGCCAGGAGCACGCGATGCAGACCGCCACCGCTGTGGCCGGGCCCAGGGACTGGTGGGAAGCCCGGAAACTGCTTCAGGGCGAACTCGACCTGTGCCGAAACCAACTCGATAACCTCTTGCTTACCGCTTTCCAGAGCTTGCCCAAAAGCAGCGGGGAGGAGGAAGAAATTATTGTTAACCTCGAACTTCTCGAAGCGCAAAAGCCTGATAAATGGAAGGAACTGGAAGCGGCCAAATGGCAGTTGGAATGGCTGCGCAGGGAAAAGGAGACTGAAAGCAGCCGGCTCACCTCCAGCCAGGAAGCCCACTGGGAGCAACTGCAGGCCACCCGTGTGCAACTGGAAGCGGCAGTTCACGAACTGGAAGCCGAGTCCCGGCGACCGCCCAACACCCTGCGCCACTGGCTGGACAAGCACGTTCCCGACTGGACCCTTGGCCCCGGAAAATTACTTTCTCCTGATGTGCTCCAAAGCCGGGGCATGTTCCCGCAATTAGAGCGGATCAACGACCTCTTTTTCGGCATTCGCCTGCACCTTGACGATCTCACGGAACCACAGCTGGCCAATACACCCAGCCTGGCAGAGGCAGAAACCAGGCTGGAAGCCCTGCGGAAGGAAATCGCAGCTTTTCATGTTCGCTGTCAGCACGAAGAAAAGCTGCTTCAAACCAGGTACCGGCAGAAGACCCGCCCATTGCAGGTAGCCATCCAACAGGCTGAATACAACCTTCAGCAGCACGAACGCACCATCGCAGCCTTGCAAGCGCGCCTTCGCCGGCTGCAAGCCGGGCAGCAGCAAGCCCGGGAAAGGCACCTGCTCGATGTCCGCTTTCAGGCTGAAGAGCTGCAGGCCCACCTGGAAGGCCTTCGGTCGGAGTTGCAGCTTCTCGATCAAAGCTGGGAAGCCTGGATTGCCACGGAAGAAACACAGGGCGATGCATGGCCCAGCCGTCACCATCTCCGCGACCAATGGCGCGAAGCCTATCTGCACAGCCAGCAGCGCCTCGACGAAACGAAGCAGAAGGCGGAAGTCAGGCAGGCAGAGTTGGAAACCCAGCTCGCCGAATGGAAGGCCCTCGATCAGTACCTCCAGGTTTGGATGCGGCAGGGCATACTCCCAACACCACGGCCCGGCAAAGAGCCAAAGGCTCTTTCACTTATGGATCCTGATGTGTGGATTAAGCGCTTTCAGGTGCTAATTCAGGAGGAAAAAAGCGCCTCCCTGGCATGGAGCCTGTGCGAGCAGCAGCAGCCATGGCTCAAGCTGGCGGAAGGCCGGCTGGAAGATGAGCTTGACCTCCGTGAGCCGGAGGCCCTGGCCCAGGCCCGCAGTGAGCTCGCTGAGGACTGGCTGCCGCGCCTCCTGGCCCTCCAGAGCGAATGCCAGGACGCCTTGCAAGGGCTCATGGCGATTGAAACAGGCTGGCGAAAGTGGGACAGCACCTTCGAAGCAATGACCAAAGGAACCGAATGGCAGGGCTTGTCCCCACAGGCTTCAATCCGGGATAGCAAGCTGGTGAGAGCATTGGAAGCCATTTTGCAATTTTGTTATGACAACAATGGAGTCATGCAGGGGGTGGGCTTGTTCAGCACCCGGCAGCCTAAACAACTCGGCACCCAAACTCTGAGCCTTCTCGACAACCTGGGCCAGGCCTGGCAGGAATGGATGGCGGGCAAGGATTCACTTTCATTGGGCCAAGGCCTGATGGCCTTGGCCAGCCCCCGCCCCGACCTCGCTGCCCTGCACGGATGCCTGCATCTCGCCTACCTGATGACGGCTTCTCCTGTTCTGCCTGGGCCTGTTCTGCTTCCCTCCGCCGATCAGGTACCACATCGCCTGTTTGAGAACCTGACTCAGCAACCTTGCCTCGTTGCCCAAAGTGTGTGGCCATTGCCCGTAACCGGGCAGCATGTTTGGGTGGCCGCAGAGAAAGGAAAGGCTCGCTGGGAAGCACTGCCATTTGCCGTGGCCGCAGGTGGATGAAGGGGAAAATTCGTACCTTCAGACTTGAATTGTCAATGAGTCATGTCCTTTTCTTCCCTCATTCAGTCGTGGTTTTCCACCTGGAAGCTTCGCCGCCAGGTGGGAAGCCTGGATGAGCGTGGGTTGATCAAGGCTGTGGAGCAGGGCTTTCTTCCAGCGGTTGGAGCTCTGGTGAAGCGCGGCATTTCTCCTGATGCAAAATCAGGAAGTGGCCGCCCGGCATTGAACGTGGCTGTCAGGGAGGGAAACCTAGCTGCAGTTTCAAAACTGCTGGCTCTTGGCGCCAACCCCGACAATACCGACCGCGAAGGGAATACAGCCACCATGGAGGCTGTCCGGAGTGGAGACAAGCACATTCTCCATTGCCTGCTCGAAAAAAAACCTGAGTTAAACCGTCGAAATCAGCTGGGAAAAACGGCCCTCCTGCTTGCTGTAGAAGAAGGAAACACCACGTTTGTCCGGATGCTCCTTGGCGATCATGCAGAAGTGGATCTGGCTGATCAACAGGGAACAACACCCTTGCTGGCTGCAGTGAAAGATGCGAAACTGGGCATGGTCAAAAGCCTGCTTGAAGCGGGGGCCAATCCAGAGCAAAAAGATCTCGCTGGCAGGTCGGCACTGGATCTGCCGCTGGCTTCGCCACGCATTCAGAAACTGCTCGAAGAAGCCGCGGGAAATGGCATCAGCTCTGCCACCTCACTCCCTGCTCCCGGAGCGGATACCCTTTGGCAGTCAGCGATTGACGTGGCGAATACCTGGCTTGGATCAGAGCGAGGTGCGGAGCTAGCTCAAAAGGGCCAGACATTGATCCAATTGTGGCAGGAGCAGCTCGGCTTGAAAGAAGGCTCGCCCGGTACGGAGCTTTTTCAGAGCGGAGCCAGCGTGCTGGTTCTGCTGATGCAGGAAGTTCAGCGGGGATTGAAGCGAAAAGAGCCTCAAAAAAATGACGAAGCTGCAACCTGGGCTGGGCTGGAGCAATTGGTTGGCAGCCTGGCCAGCCAGCTTCCGCAGCCCGCTCAAACGGGGCCATCGCAGCATCTTCACATTCATTTACCCCCCCTTACCAAGGAACAGCAAAGCTCTGTTCTCAAGGGCATCCAGCAGGCGATGAGCCTCGGGGCAGATCAAGTCGCCCATCTTCTTCAATTGCTGCTGCGCCCCTCGCCCGGCGTTGCCTCTCCCGCCAGTGAAGACCGTGAAGGCTAACACGACAGCGTCAGGTTACTCAACTTGTTCGTTTCCTTTCTGCTTCCATTCTTCTTCGAGCATTCCGTAAACAAACTCATCGTCCCAGCACTGCTCGGCTTCGTTCCAGAATTGCTTCCTCAGGCGGCCCTCCTGCTGGAAACCCAACTTTGAAATGAGCCCCACAGAGGCCAGATTGCGCTCGTCGATGTTGGCGATTGCTTTATGAATGTTGCCTTCGCCAAATAAAAAATCGAGGAAGAGGATCATGGTTTCATAACCGAAACCCTGCCGTTGGAAGTCGGGAGCCAGGGTAAGACCCAACTTGATCAGGCGTGGTGCCTCCGACGAAAACTTCACGGCACAATCACCAATCAGGCGACCTGAGGCTATTTCCTCCACGCCCAGTTGCTGCCACTGGCCCGTGCCACGAAAATCGAGTGGCATGTGTTTGCGCAGAAATTGACGGGCGGCAGTCTCATCAAATGGACCGAATCCTTGCCAGCGACATACTTCCGGGTTGCTGCGGTAAGCCAGAAAATCTTCGAGATCATCTGTGCGCAATAGCCTGATCTGAATGCGTTGACCCACGAGGGGAAGCATAATCAAAGGTTAAGATGAGGAAGCTTTGGCAGGATAAGCTGTCAGTTCTGTTATCGGGAGGAAAATACAAGCATTCGCTGCTTAATTCTACGACCAACCAAGCGATACAACATAATCTTTATAATTTTAAAACTCCCTGACTGTGAAAAGGTTACAAAACTCCGTGTTCGGGATGATACCCTTTAAAGGGGCGAAACCAATCACGGATGGCCTTCATGTCTGCCTCAGGATCGCTGCCAGGGAAAAAAGGTTCATCGAACACGACCTGCTTGCGGCTGTAGTCGAAAGCCACCCGAATAATGGGCACCCCAGCCCCCCTGGCGATATAGTAATAGCCCGTTTTGAACTGGGTTCCTTGCTTACGGGTCCCTTCCGGGGCGATGCCGATGGCGAATTCGTCTTTGCTTTCAAAAATATCGACCACTGCCTCCACGAGGTTTTGGTTCTCCTTTCGGTTGACCGGATACCCCCCAAGGGCGTAAAAAATCCAGCCAAAGGGTGGCTTGAACAGGGAGGATTTGCCGAGAAATTTGGCAGGTAGCTGCCAGGTAGCCCGCACGGCAAGGCCCAGGAAAAAGTCCCAGTTGCTGGTATGCGGTGCAATGGCAAGAACATATTTCGGCAGAGAGGGGCGTTTTCCCACCATTTTCCACCCAAGCAGCCGCAGATAGAGGGTTCCAAGGAATTGTGACATAAGACAGAAAGGTAAAAAAAAGGAAAATGTCACGAAACTTTATTTCGCCTACTCCACCAGCAGCACCTGCCAGGCACCGGCGATGTCGCCAGCCTGAATTTTTTCCCGGGCATACGCATGGAGCTGACGCTCCTGGTCTTGCTGGTTACCTGCCAGAATGTCCATGACCCTCGGATCGTGGTGAATTTCCAGCCCAATCCCGGGCACCGAGAGCACCCCGGCCAATTGCGCAAGCTCGTTACCAGTGAGAACAGCTGAGTGCCGGATATGCGCAGGCAGACCGTCGAACCCAATGCAGATGTCTTCAAACGGCCTTACTACCGTGAAAACGGCTTCGCCGCTGGCGCGGCCATAAAAAGCACGGCCCATACGGCCCACGAGGTCAATTTTGTGAGGATCGATCCGCCCCTGGGCGTCGAGCACCTGCTCGGCCACATGAATCCGGAGGATTTCACAGATGATCAGGTGGCCCGCCCCGCCGCCTGTCCCAAGCGGAAGAATGTCATTGACTTTGCATTCCATTTGCACCGGCGATTCTTTCACCCGAAAGGGCTTCACAAGGTCGGAAGGAAGGGGCGTGAGGCCAGCCTTGTCAAACTCCGATACCGCAGGCGGGTAGTCCACGCTGGCGAGGCTCATTTGGTGAACAATCTTATGGCTCACCACATTCACCACCACCTCACGGGTGGTTTCCACATTCTGGAGGGTGTCTTTGGTCGAATTTCCCCGCACCCGCCGATTAGACGAAAACACCAGGATCGGCGGATTGGAGCTAAAGACATTGAAAAAGGAGTAGGGGGCCAGGTTGGGAATGCCTTCAGGCGAGATCGTACTGGCAAAAGCAATGGGCCGCGGGGCAACCGCACTTACGAGCACCTGGTGCAAATCGGGAATCGGGGTGGAGGCAGGATCTATGGTGCGCATCTTAGATCTGGGCTGAAAGTATGGGAAAAACAGCCTGAAGATACACCGACCCGGGTTCAGAACATGATGGGAAATCGAAGAAGGGCCAGATTTCTTCTCCCTTCCTTGCCATAGATTCAAGCGGTTTTTTGTGAAAAAACACCCCTTCAAAGCCACAACATTGAGCCCAAACAGCCTCTTTCCCATTCCATCCACCCGTTTTACGCATCTGTCCACCTCCCAAAAAAGCTGTGGTCGCATCTTAGGCATGCCAACGACTACTCTTTGGCTCCGACTATCACGACTAATCGCGAACTGCAAGATGAACCGACAAAAACTTTCCCTTTCTCTGGCTGCCCTGCTGCTTTTGGGTGGCCTTTCAGCACAAACTGCCCGCATCAAGCTCGACATCGACCGGACTGTCGGAGAAATCAGCCCGCTGCTCTACGGCAATTTTGTTGAGCATCTCGGGCGCTGTGTGTACGGCGGGATTTACGAACCTGGCTCCCCCCTTTCCGACTCCATGGGCTTTCGCAAGGATGTGATGGAGGCAGTCAAGGGCCTGAACGTAACCATTGCCCGCTACCCGGGGGGCAATTTCGTTTCCAACTATCACTGGCAAGACGGCGTGGGGCCGCAGGATAACCGCCCGCCGCGCATGGAGCTGGCCTGGAACCGGCTGGAAACCAACCAGTTTGGCACCAACGAATTCATGGACTATTGCCGGGCCGTAGGCACAGAGCCTTATTTTTCGGTAAACATGGGAACCGGCACCATTGAGGAAGCGCAACAGTGGGTGGAATACACCAACGTGGCGCAGGGGCCCTATTTTGCCGAGTTACGCCGCAAGCATGGCTACGCCCAGCCACACAACATCAAATACTGGAGCCTTGGCAATGAGATGGACGGCTTCTGGCAAATGGGCCATTTAAGTGCCGAAGATTATGCCAAAAAGGCGCGTGAAGCCGCCAAGCTTATGCTCCTCACCGATCCTTCGATCAAGCTGGTAGCCGCAGGAGCCTCCAACTTCCGGCCCGAAGCAAACCCCATGGAGTGGAATCGCGTGGTGCTCGAAGAGCTGAAGGATGTAGTCGACTACATCGCCCTTCACATGTATGTGGGCAACCCCAGCGACAATTACTACAACTTCCTCGCCACCCCGCTGGTGCTGGAAGAGCGAACCATACTGGTCAAAGGCCTGATTGATGAAATGATGTCGCGGGCCAACCGCGGCGACCGGGACCCGATTTACATCGCCTGGGATGAGTATAACATCTGGTACCGATGGAGATCCAGTGAAACCATGTCGGGTACCCGCGCGCTCGAAGAACGATATAACCTCGAAGACGCGCTGGTGATCTCCGGCTTCCTCAATGCCTTTATCCGCAATGCAGATGTTGTGAAAATGGCCAACATGGCCCAGCTGGTCAATGTGATCGCCCCGATTTTTGCCGAAGAGGACGATATGTTCCGGCAAACCATTTACTTCCCCCTCCAGCTTTTCGCCCGGCACGCCAATGAAGGCACTGCCCTGGATGTATTTGTGGATTGCGAAACCTATGACACAGAACGCTTTTTCCTCGGCCTCGGGGAGTCGCAGGCACAGCTCGAAGATGTTCCCTACCTGGATGTTTCAGCGGTGTACAAAGACAATGGAGAGGTTGTGATCTGTGTCGTGAACCGCCACCTGGAGAAGGCCATTACAACCGATATCCTCTGCCAAACCGGCCAGTTTACGGGAGAATTTGAGGTATTTGAGGTAAACGGGTCTGATGTGAAAATGGAAAACGACTTTGATGCAGAACGGATTCAGACAGTCACAAAACCTGCTGTAAAAGCCAGGGGTACTTCGGTGCAGTACACCTTTCCGGCACATTCCTTTACCTTGCTGAGAGGAAAAATTGTGAAATAAGGGCCTGCCCTGCATTTGATTCCGCTCAGATCATGACAAAGATCCCATTCCTCCTTCTCCTGGCGGCACTGCTTGCCATGGGTTCCTGCCAGTCGCCCGCCGGGCAGCCAGCCGACTTGCCAGGCAGCTACCCCATCCAGCCTGTTGACATCCGCCAGGTTCATCTCAGTGATTCCTTCTGGCTCCCGGTGATTGAGCGGGTGCAGGCCATCACGATTGATTACGCCCTGGAAAAATGCCGCCAGGAGGGGAGAATGGATAATTTCCTGCTTGCCGCAGGTAAGCTCGAAGGGCCCGCCCGCGGGGCCATGCCATTTGATGATACCGACCTGTACAAAATCATTGAGGGTGCTTCCAGCTCGCTCATCAGTGCACCCAATCCGGAGCTTGCACGGCGGCTCGACACCCTGATTTCCATCATTGCCCTCGGACAGGAACCCGATGGCTACCTCACCACCTGGCGCACAATCGACCCGGCCCGGCCACCTGCTCCCTGGGTAAAAGTGATTGAGGGCAAACGGTGGGAATCACTCGAATCAAGCCATGAGCTCTACAATGCAGGCCACCTTTATGAGGCTGCTTATCAGCATTTTGCCGCCACAGGGCAGCGAAACTTTCTCGACATCGCCCTTAAAAATGCTGACCTCGTGGTCCGCACCTTCGGCAACAACCCCGATCAGCTCCACAAAGTCCCGGGCCATCAGATCATCGAAACAGGCCTCATCAAACTCTATCAGGCTACCGGCAGGCAGGAATACCTCAGCCTCGCCCGCTATTTCCTCGACCACCGCGGCGACTCCTCCCATCACGCTCTGTATGGGCCTTATTCCCAGGACCATCAGCTGGTTGTGGACCAGGAAGAAGTGGTGGGCCACGCTGTGAGGGCGGTGTACATGTATGCCGCCATGACCGACATTGCAGCCTTGCAGCAGGACAGCGCCTACCGGCGGGCAGTAGATGCCCTTTGGCACAACATGGTAGAGAAAAAAATGTATCTCACGGGCGGCATCGGGTCGCGGCATGAAGGAGAGGCGTTTGGTGAAAACTACGAATTGCCCAACCTCACCGGCTACGCCGAAACCTGTGCTGCCATTGGCAGCGTGTACTGGAACCACCGCCTCCATCGCCTCGGCGGCGAGGGCCGCTACTTTGATGTCATTGAGCGGACCCTTTACAATGGTCTGCTTTCAGGGTTGTCGCTGGATGGGAAGCAGTTTTTTTACCCCAATGCACTCGAATCCGACGGCCAGTACCGTTTCAACATGGGTCAATGCACCCGCCAGGGTTGGTTCGACTGCTCCTGCTGCCCCACAAATCTGATTCGGTTTTTGCCCCGGGTTCCGGAATTGCTCTATAGCCAGGCAGGAGACACCCTTTGGGTAAATCTGTTTGCTTCCAGCCGGGCAACGGTGGCAATTGCTTCCCAGACCCTTGAAATCAGCCAGGAAACGCGCTACCCGTGGAGCGGGCAAGTGGTCATTCGGGTTAAAGGAACCAAACGAAGCCCTGCTACGCTTCGCGTTCGGGTTCCGGGCTGGGCACAGGGAGAGGTGCTGCCCGGCGATTTGTACCGCTATTCTTCGGCCCGGCAAGGCCGGATATCTCTGCTCCTCGATGGCGAGGAGCAAGAGATTGACATCCGGAATGGCTACCTGAGCCTTAGCGGCCAGTGGGAAGGCGACCACGAGCTTGTGCTGAGCCTGCCGATGACCGTGAGGCAGGTGGAGGCTCATTCTTTGGTTGCCGACAACCGGGGAAAACGAGCGCTGGAGTATGGGCCGTTGGTGTATGCGGTTGAGAAAGCAGATGCCGGCTCAGCGTGGGAGGAGCTGTCGCTCCGGGAAGGAGAAGCCTGTGACGTTGTTTGGAAGCCCGACCTGCTGGGAGGAGTGAACACAATCGGCTGGGGCCCCTACCGCGCGATTCCCTATTATGCCTGGTCTAACCGGGGGGTGAATCCGATGAAAGTTTGGCTGCCGTTGCGGGAGCAATCCTAGGCCTGCCCGGCTATCATTCCCACTCCACTCCCTGATACACTTCTGTGAGCGGCAGGGAAGTACCAGCCAGTTCAATGGAGCTGCCAAGGCCTTCGGCCCAGGAGAGGAGCCACTCGTTGGCGTTTTCGGCACGGCGGAAAACCTCCACGAGAGGCCTTTGCTGGCTCACCAGCACATATTCCTGGAGGGAAGGAAGCTGGCGGTAAAAGGAAAATTTCTCGCCCCGGTCGTAGCCTTCGGTGCTGCCCGATAACACCTCTACGACAAGTGAGGGGTTGACAATCAGGTCTTTGCGGTCAAGGCCATAAGCAGGAGGCCCGCAAATCACGGTAACATCCGGGTAAAGGGATTTGTCAAGCGGCTCGATGAACACTTTCAGGTCGCTGCCATAGGTGGAGCAACCATTACCTCTTAGCCGGTGCCGGAGTTCTGCCCCCATGTTCATCGCAATCAGAGCATGATTCCGCGTGGAACCCGCCATGGCTACGAGGAAGCCCTGATGGTATTCACTTTTGAATTCGGCTTTTTCCTCGATCTCGAGGTATTCCTGAAGGCTCAGTGCCTGGAGAGTTTTGGCTGCACCCATGGTCATAAATTTCATTAGCTTACCAAAAACAGAAGATCGGGGTGGTAGCAGGGTCAATGATGAGCATCTCGGATCTTGGCTGATAACTATTGCAGACCGCACAAAGGTACATCATTCGCACCTACGGAAAAGATGAGAAATCGCAGGGAGTCTGATCTTTCTGCTCAGATCCCAAGCTGCCGCCCGGTGGGCATTGCCAGGCTATTCCCACTCCACTCCCTGATACACTTCTTTGAGCGGCAGGGTAGTGCCGGCCAGTTCAATGGAGCTGTCAAGGCCTTCGGCCCAGGAGAGGAGCCATTCGTTGGCGTTTTCGGCACGGCGGAAAACCTCCACGAGGGGCCGTTGCTGGCTCACAAGCACATATTCCTGCAGGGAAGGAAGCTGGCGGTAAAAGGAAAATTTCTCGCCCCGGTCGTAGCCTTCGGTGCTGCCCGATAGCACCTCTACGACAAGTGAGGGGTTGACAATCAGGTCTTTGCGGTCAAGGCCATAAGCAGGAGGCCCGCAAATCACGGTAACATCCGGGTAAAGGGATTTGTCAAGCGGCTCAATGAACACTTTCAGGTCGCTGCCATGAACTTCACATCCCTGGCCAATCCGATTGCCAAGAGCGCGCACGAGGTGAGAAGAAATCAGGGAATGATTCCGTGTGGAACCCGCCATGGCTACGAGGAAGCCCTGGTGGTACTCACTTTTAAATTCGGCTTTTTCCTCGATCTCGAGGTATTCCTGCAGGCTCAGTGCCTGGAGAAGTTTGGCTGCACCCATTGTCGTCAATTTCTGTATCCTACCAACAGTGTAGAAAGAAAGTTACGACACATCCGCCTTAATTCCCAATCAAACCGGCTTGCAGGAGCAAATCCAGCTCGGCCTGCTTCATGGTAAAGCGAGCCAGGATCTCAGCATTCTGAGCCTGCACATAGACCAGCTGAACAGTTCTCAAGTCTACAGAACTGATCTGGCGCTGGCGAAAGAGGGCAAAAGCGATGTCGGCATTTTCCTGGGCAAGGTTCACTACCGCAGCCTGCCGCCGGGCGGTTTCCCGGGCGGTGACATAGTCGTTCCAGGCCTGCTCCAGAAAGGTCGAAAGCTGAAGCTGAAGGTCCTGCTCGGCAAGCCGGGCATTGTCGATGCTCAGGTTGGCCAGTTCGATCTGGTTATTCAATTGCCCTCCCTGATAAATGGGCACCGACACGCCAAGCCCGGCAAAGGGGCCATAGTTGAAGTTGAACAGGGCAAAGCCAGCCGTGCTGCGGGAGTAGGCCAGGTTGGCCCCCGCCCGAAAATTGACAGTGGGCAATTTCGCTCCCCGGGCTTCTTTCTCTGTCAACACCGCCACAGCAAGTTCCTTGCGGGCCGCCAGCACCAGCGGATTGTTGGTTGCCAGGCTCGCTCTCAACTCTTCAATATCAAGCTCGCGGGGCGCCAGGCCTTCCCCACGAACCACATAGGTTGTAGTGGGGCTTTGCCCCATGAACTGGTTGAGCTGGGTAATGGCCTGCACAATCTCGTTATTTTGCGACAACAGGATCAGTTGCTGCTCTTGCAGGTCAATTTCAGCCTGAAGCAGATCCGTTTTAGCTGAAGTCCCGATTTCGAACGCCCGGGTAGCAATTTTGACTCGTTCTTCAAGCAATTCAATAAAGGCACTCGTCACGGTAAGTTGCTCCTGCAGACGAAGGAGATTGTACCACGACAACTCCACCTGATAGAGCGTTTGCTGCACCCTGTTTTGCAGCTCCAGCTGGCCAATGGCTTCCAGCTCAGCGAGGCGGTCGCGGGCTGCAAACATCCTCATCCCGTCGAAGAGGGTCCAGTCGAGGGCCACGCCTGCGGCGATGTTGTTGTTGCTCACGCCGGTTCTCTCAATCACAGTTCCGTTGGCAAACTCCTGGTTGAGGCCGGTGTTGGAGTAATTGTAGCTGGTGGTCCCCACCACATTGGGGAGCATCCCGGCCTGGCCGCGGTTGTTCAGGATGGCAGGCACTTCGGCCTGGTTTCGGGCGATTTGCAGCCCATAGTTGTGCTCCAAGGCCAGATCCACTGCACGCTCCAGGGTGAGGGTATCTTGCCCGGCAGCCAAGGCCATTTGACAACAGAGCAGGCAAGCAAGGTAGTATTTCATGCCAAATGCGATTCGAGATCCGGGCTTTCCTCCAGCAATGAGTCCTTTTCTGCTTCTGTGCGCTTGTGGCCAGAGAGATAGACGTACATGGAAGGGATAACATAGAGGGTAAAAACAAGGGAAAAGAGCAAACCCCCAACGATGACAATACCGAGCGGGATTCTGCTTTGAGCTCCTGCTCCCAGGGCCAGTGCGATAGGCAGAGCCCCCAGCACGGTTGCCAGGGTAGTCATGAGGATAGGGCGCAGGCGGCCAGCAGCGGCATTGCGGGCGGCGTCGAAGCGATCGACCCCGGCCCTTTGCATTTGATTGGCGAATTCCACGATCAAAATGCCGTTTTTCGTTACCAACCCGATAAGCATGATCATCCCGATCTGGGAGAAAATGTTCAGCGTTTGGTCAAACAGCCAGAGGCTTAACAGAGCACCTGCCAGGGCCAGCGGCACCGTGATCATGATGATCAGGGGGTCGCGAAAGCTTTCAAACTGCGCTGCCAAAATCAGGTACACGAGGGCCAGGGCCAGCAGCAAGGCATAGGAAGTATTGGAGGAGCTTTCGGCAAAATCCCTCGAAGCCCCTGCCAGGTCGGTATTGAATGATTCGTCCAGCAAGCCTGCCGCAATTTCCTCCATCACGGCAATGCCATCGCCGATGGTGTAGCCGGGCGTCATCGACGCCGACACGGTGGCAGCCTTGTAGCGGTTGTATTGAAACAGCTGCGGCGGACTGCTCACCTCCTGGATGTTCACCAGATTATCGAGCTGGATAAGCCTGCCCTGGTTGTTTCGAACATAAAACGAGGCCAGATCCAGTGGCTCATCCCGGTTTTCCCGGTCCACCTGCCCTACCACCTGATACTGCTTTCCGCTGAGGAGGAAATAGCCGAAGCGCCTTCCCGAGAGGGCAAGCTGCAAAGTGTTTGACACATCCAGGACCGACACGCCCAACTCAGTGGCCTTCAGCCTGTCAATGGTGATCTGAAGCTCCGGCTTATTGAATTTGAGGTTCACATCCACGTTCAGAAACTCTGGTCGCTTGCGGGCTTCCTCCAGAAAAACTGGTAACACTGCTTGCAGCTTCTCAAAATTCAGCGTTTGCAGCACAAACTGGACTGGCAAAGAAAACCGCGAAGCGAAAGAAGTGGAAATGGTTTGCTCCTGGTTTGGAATAATCCTGGCCTCAACATGGCGCTTTGACATTCGGGCGAGCTGGGTGTAAATTTCAGCCTGGCTCCGTTCCCGGTCTTCAGGCTCTTTCAACACCACGCTCAAAAAACCGCTGTTGGTGGCCCCTGCTCCTGAAAAGCTCGGTGCCGTGATGCCAAACACCATTCGCTGCTCCGGAATGCTATCCATCACCTCATCTGCCAATTCGTAAATGACGCGTTCTGTATAGTCGTAGTCAGTGCCTTCAGGCGCTGTTACCGGAAGGCGAATCAAGCTCCTGTCTTCCAGTGGTGCCAGTTCTTTGGGCAAAGTGGAGCTCAACCACCCAATGATCCCCACACAACTCATCAGCAAAACCAGCGACACCCAGCGCACTTGGAGGAAAGCCCCAAGGCTGCGAGAATACAATCGCTCCATTCCCCGGAAAAAGGGCTCTGTGGCATGGTAAAAACGCCCGTGTTCGTTGTTTTTCTTCGCCAGAAACACGTTCAGCACCGGGGTGAGGGTGAGGGAAACAAATGCTGAAATCAGCACGGAAGCTGCCACCACAATGCCGAATTCGCGAAACAAGCGACCAGTAAAGCCTTCGAGGAAAATCACCGGAATGAATACCACCGCCAGCGTGAGCGAGGTAGAAATCACAGCAAAGAAAATTTCGCGGGTCCCTTCCCGGGCAGCCTGCCATTTGCCCATTCCTGCCTCCATTTTCTTGAAAATATTCTCTGTCACCACAATCCCGTCGTCCACCACCAGGCCAGTGGCCAGCACGATCCCCAGCAGGTTCAGCACATTGATCGAAAACCCAAACAGGTACATGATGAAGAAGGTACCGATGAGCGAAACAGGAATATCGATCAAAGGCCGCAGGGCAATGAGCCAGTCGCGGAAAAAGAAATACACGATGAGCACCACCAGAAAGAAGGCAATGAGCAGGGTTTCGATCACTTCTTCGATGGCGCGGCGCACAAAGGTTGACTTGTCGATGCCCACATCGACGATAATGTCAGCCGGAAGCTCTTTTTTAATTTGCTCAAAACGCGCATAGAACTCGTCGGCAATGTCGATGTAATTGGAGCCGGGCTGCGGAATCACCGCCAGGGAAAGGTTATACACATTGTTACGGCGGGCCGAGGTTTCCTCATTTTCAGCTCCCAGCACCGCCTCGCCCACATCTCTGAGCCGGATGATCTGGTTGTCGGTTTGGCGAATGATCAGATTATTAAACTCCTCCTCGGTAGTGAGGCGGCCAAAGGTCCGAACGGTGAGCTCCGTGGAGTTTCCTCTCACCTTGCCGGAAGGCAACTCGATGTTTTCCCGGGCCAGGGCATTAAACACATCCTGCACGGTAAGCTGGTAGGCAGCCAGCAGCGAAGGGTTGAACCACAGGCGCATGGCTGGGCGGCGCAAGCCAAAAATCCGAACCTGGCTCACACCGGGAATGGTCTGAATCTTTTCAAGCAACACGTTTTCCGCAAACTCACTCAGCTGGACGAGGTTGCGGGTGCTGCTTTGGATGGGCATAAAAATAATGGGGTCGCCGTTGGCATCAGCCTTCGACACCACCGGCGGGGCATTGATGTCTTGCGGCAATTCCCGCTGGGCCAGCGATACCCGGTCGCGAACGTCGTTGGCAGCCTGCTCCAGGTCCACGCCCAGGTCAAACTCCACCGTGATATTGCTTGTTCCCAGTCCGCTTGTAGAGGAAATCGTGCGAATACCCTGCACCCCGTTGATCGCTTTTTCAAGCGGCTCGGTGATTTGTGACTCCACAATGCCGGGATCGGCACCGGTGTAGGCCGTGGACACGGTGATCACGGGCGGGTCGATGGCAGGGTACTCCCTCACCCCCAAAAAGGTGAAACCCACATAGCCGAAAAACATGATGAGAATGCTCATCACGATGGCCGTCACCGGGCGGCGCAGGGAAAAATCGGAAAGATTCATGATGGCGGTTTTCTGGGTGGCGTTATTTCACACTCGCAAACTGGAGCTTGGCACCGGGTCGCAAAAACAGCATCCCCGTCACCACAATCGTATCTCCGGGCTGGAGGCCCTCCGTCACTTCGACCACATCTTCCTTGCGGATGCCCGTTTTGACAGGCACAAACTCAGCGACTCCGCCCCGCGACACGATCACGCGCTTGTCGCGGGCCTGCGGAATAATGGACTGAGTAGGAACCATCAAAGCATCGTTGTGTTCGGCCAAAGTCAGTAAAATCTGGGCAAAAGAACCAGGTACCAACTGCCTGCTGTTTTCCTTTACCACGGCCCGCACATTCAGGGTGCGGGTGTCTTCGTTCACGCCCTCCTCGGTGGCGAGCACCGTGGCTTGAAAAAGTTCGTCGCTGCCTTCTACCCGAAAGGTTATTTCCTGGCCTGCGCGCACTTCAGAAGAATATTTTTCCGGTACACTAAAATCGAGTTTCAGGCGATTGATCTGGCGGAGGGTGGCTACCGTGGTGCCAGGTGTAATGTAGGCGCCCTGGCTGATTTGCTTCAGGCCGATGGTCCCGCTGAAGGGAGCGCGCAGTTCCGTTTTGCCAATTTGAACCCTGATCAGTTCCATCTCTGACTCCAGGTTCCGGACTTGCAGCAAGCTCAGGTCGTATTCCTGCTGGCTGATGCCGTTGATTTCGAGCAGTTGCTTCTGGCGCAACTCGGTGGCGCGGGCAATGTCGAGCTGTACTTCCAGTTTTTTCAGTTGGGCTTGTAATTCGCCGTCGAAAATCTTTACCAGCAACGTCCCCTTTGCCACCGTTTTCCCTTCCGGAAGATTCACCAGTACAGTGCGGCCAGATACCTCTGGTTGCAGCACCGTGGATTCGAAGGGAATGATGGTGCCGCTCACCTGGATGGCTTGGCTGAGCGCCTCGGGCCGCAGAATCTGCCCTTCAATGGAAATGGAAGCTGCCCCCGGCACCGCGTCGGTGACTTTGGGCTTTTCTCCACCGCAGGAAACCACAAGCCAGCAAGTGGTGGCAAAAACAGTCATCCTCAACAGGGGCGCAGTCGGCATGATCATATACTCAAACATTCAGGCGAAGGAAAAGGAAACCCTGGAGTTGTGGCCAGGCAAAATGAAGCGGTGCCCAGCCGGGTCGTTTCAAGAGGGAAAGCTAGCCAAAATTAGAACATCCTGTGCGGCAGACCCGCTGTTTGCAGCCCGGCAAGCCATTGGATCGACGAAATCGCCATTTGCCTGCACAGAACGGCTGGCTGTGTCGATGAGACTGCTGCAAGATGGTGAGACCACTGCGCTGTGAGAGGCGCGACTGGAGTCGAAGACTGGGTCATTCATTCAGTGGGGGCGCAATTCGTCGCTTCTTCCTGATGGCAGTGCCAGGTATTGGCAGACCGGCTATACCCTCCAACGCTGAAGGCAGTTTCTCCCGATTGTTTGCCTCAGGAAATGAATTGATTGCGCCCAGGCAGGTCAGAGGGTTTTAACCAGAGGGTTGGGCCGCAGGCTTTCTTGTCCGGTTTTTCAATATCTCACCTCTTCCTCAGCCGGGCCAGGTATTCGTAATGCGGGCCTTCAATCAGTTTTTCTGCATGAAAGCCAAACACCCTTGCATGGACTTCGAGGCGGGGAAAATCCAGGTACAACCAGTCGAAGGGTTCGCCCAGCACGTCGCCAAAGCTCATCTGGTACTGGATAATGCCGTGGTAGGATTTGTGCTGCAAAACGGATCTTTCCAGGCCTTCATCAAACAGGTAGCGAATGTCGGAGGAGTCGAGCAAAATCTGCCCGCCAGGTGCAAGCCACTGGTCAATGGACATGAGAAACCTGTTGAGGCCCTTGAGATCGCCCACCACGCCGATCCCGTTCATCATCAGCAGCAGGGTATCGAAGCCTCCTTCGGTGTAGTCCCACAAGCTGCTGTGCTCCACCCGGGTGAGGCCGCGGTCTCGCATGATATCCACTGCGCCAGGCGAAATGTCAAGCGAAGTTACCTCCAGGCCTTCATGGTGGAGAACCAGGCTGTGGCTGCCAGCCCCGGCTCCGATGTCGAGCACCCTGCCCCGGCACAAGTCAAGGGCCATTTGCTCCAGCTCTGGCATGAAAGAGCGGCTCCGGAACAGGTAGCGGACCGGAATCTCATCATCCACCGCAATATCAGACACGACCTTCACCGCTGCGGAAAAATTTCCCTTCAAATAGGCCCACATTGCTGCCCCGAAGGGATCTCGTTTTGGATCAACGATCCGTGCCATGCTGGATTTGCGTGTGGGTGGATGCGGGGTGTTATTTAGATTTGCTGGCGGTGAGGGCACCTTTTTCCAGGGCATCATTCATCTGCCGCTGGTGAAAAACGTCGATGGCCAGGTACAGCGCGCTACGCAGGCTCTCGGGATCAGCCACGTCTTTTCCTGCAATGTCATACGCCACACCATGGTCGGGAGAAGTCCGCACAATGGGCAACCCTGCCGTGAAATTCACCCCGGCATAGCCCGACAGCAGTTTGAAAGGAATGAGGCCCTGGTCGTGGTACATGGCCAGAACGCCGTCGAATTTGCGATAGGTGAGCGAGCCAAAAAAGCCATCTGCCGGATAGGGCCCAAACACCTTCAGGCCTTCCTTTTGAAGATGGCTGAGTGCCGGGAGAATGATGTCTTTTTCCTCCGTGCCCAGCAATCCGTCGTCTCCGGCGTGTGGATTGAGCCCCAGCACCGCAATCATGGGTTGCTGAATGGTGAAATCCCGCCGGAGGGTGTCGCTCATCAGCCGCAGCTTGCGGATAATCTTTTCGGTGGTCAAATTGGCGGAAATGTCTTTAACAGGCACATGGGAGGTAACAACGCCCATTTTTAACTGGTCAGAGACCATGAGCATCAGACTTTCGCGGGAGTTAAAAGCAGAGGTGAGCATTTCGGTATGACCCACAAACCCCGGCTCAAATTTTTCCACTGTCGCCTTGTTAACAGGCAGCGTAAGGAGCGCATCCAGCTCCTGATGCTGGGCATCTTCGATAGCTCGCTTGAGCGAAAGATATGCTGCTTCGCCTCCTTCCTCAGTTGCCTTGCCCATTTCCACCCGCTCCATATTGGGCACACACTCAATGATGTTGAGCTTGTTGTTGTGGGCCTGGCTTGGGGTTTGAACCACCACGTAGTGAAATTTATTCGACCCGATAACCTTTTTGTACAGGTTGATCACCCTGGAGGAGCCATACAGGATAGGAATGCAAAGGTCTTTGAAGCGCTGGTCTTCAAAAGCTTTAATGACCAGCTCGGGGCCGATGCCGTTGACATCCCCGATGGTGATGCCGATGCGAAGTTTGCGGTTGGATTCCATCATGCTGTAAAGATACCGGAGTTTTTGGGTTCAGGAAAGGAGAGCGAATGGTTGACGCTTCGCACATGGGAAGGGCTCTTCTAGGCCAACAGAGTTCTGCCTTCCTGCGAGAGAAATCTCAAAAGCAACCGAACGCCTGCCCCTGTGCCACCGCTGCCGCGGTAGCTGTCGCCAGTGTGCAAAAATGCCGACCCCGCAATGTCGAGGTGCACCCATGGATAGCCCGTAAAATGCTCCAGAAACTTTCCCGCAGTAATGGCTCCTGCCTGGGATGGCCCCACATTTTTGATGTCGGCGATGTCGCTTTTGATCATGTCGGCATATTCGCTCCAAAGCGGCAATTCGACCACACGCTCGTGCATGTGCTTCCCTGCTGCCTGGAGCGCAGCTACCCACTTATCGTCGGCTTTGGCCATGAGGCAAATGCCGTGGCTGCCCAGGGTCATGGCAGCGGAGCCAGTGAGGGTGGCCAGGTCAATGACCAAAGCCGGGTCATACTGCTTGGCAAAGGCAAGGGCATCTCCCAGAATGATGCGGCCCTCGGCATCTGCATTGAGCATTTCCACCCGGGTGCCGTCATACATCGTCAGCACATCGCCGGGGGCATAGGCGTTCTCGCCGGGGCGGTTGTCGGTGGCCGGAATCAGCCCAACGAGGTGAACATCCAGCCCCATGGCTGCAGCTCCGCAAAAGGTTCCGATCACAGCAGCGGCCCCGGCCATGTCGCATTTCATGTAATCCATCGAATGGGTGGTTGGCTTGAGGCTTAGCCCGCCGGTGTCGAACACCACGCCTTTGCCCACCAGCACCAGGGGTCGGGTATTGACCGGGCGCTCGGGTTTGTATTCGAGGATGGTAAATGTAGGGGGCTCAATACTGCCTGCATTGACAGAGAGGAGACCGCCCATTTTGAGTGACTGGATGGCCGATTTTTCCAGCACTTCCACCGAAAAGCCATATTCTTTGCCGAGCCTTTGGGCTTCCCGGGCCAGCTGCGTGGCTGTGAGGGTATTGGCAGGTTCATTCACCAGATCGCGGGCGATGGTGGTTGATTTTGCGAGCAAGCGGCCTGTAGCTACGGCATGTTCAGGCGAACCGATCAGCAGCAGCTCTTCAAGTTTGTGTGGCTTGGGCTTCGATTTATAGGTCAGAAACTGATAATCGCTGAGCAAGGCGGCTTCTGTCATCGCCGTGGCCTGCTCGGGGCTGTGGTCGCCCATCCAGACAGCCAGCCGCGTGATTCCCCAGCTGCGGGCCTGCTGGCAGCCAGTGTGCACCGCTTTGCGAAGGTCTTCCAGACCATGCTGGGCTCCCAACCCAAGCAGCAGCAGGGAGCGAGTGCCTCCCAGCAACACTTGGGAACCTTTTTCTTCCCAGGCAGGCTGATAGGGCGAGCCAGTATTCAGGGCCGACCACACTGCCTCTCCCGATTCCTGCGGCAAAAGAACCAAGATGGCCGTGGTGGAGTCGAGCGAAGACAAATCGGGTTGCAGAAGGAGCTTCATGAACGGAATGGGCTAGGAGAAGTGAGGAAAACCACCGGATTGACCGGGAAAGGGCGTAATTTGGCTAAATCTACCATGGGGGCCAAATCTCACCGCCTTGAATTCGATTCCACATGTCGTTGTCGCCGAAAAAACACCTGGGTCAGCATTTTCTTCAGGATCAGCAGTATGCACGGCGAATCGCGGGCTGGGTTCCCGATGAGCCCCGTCTGCCGGTGCTGGAAATCGGCCCCGGCGAAGGAGTGCTCACCCAGCTCCTTCTGACCCGTTTTGGAAACCTTAAAGCAGTGGAACTCGACCCTGCCGCTGTGGCGCATCTCAGCACACGGTTCAAAGACGAAGCGCTGGAGTTGATTTTTCAGGATGTGCTGAAATGGGAGCCTGCCAATTACCTCACCGGGCCTACCCATTTCGTCGGGAATTTGCCCTACAACATTTCCTCGCCCATTTTTTTTCACCTGCTCGACCACCGCGAATTTGTTGCCTCCGGGGTGTTTATGCTGCAAAAAGAGGTGGCAGAGCGAATTTGTGCAGGCCCCGGCTCCAAGGTATATGGCATTTTGAGCGTGCTGCTCGGTGTGTATTTCGACCTGCAATACGGCTTCACCGTTCCGCCGGGAGCCTTTCGGCCGCCGCCCAAGGTCCAGAGTGGCGTTATTCGCCTGCTGCCCCGTGCCGCAGTGCCGGAAGTAGATTTTCCCACCCTCAAGCGCCTCGTGAAACAGGCCTTTAACCAGCGGCGGAAAACCCTCAAAAATGCCCTGCAGGGGGCCGAAGGGGTCTCTTTTGCTCCCGACGACCCTCGCTGGGCTCTGCGCGCTGAGCAACTTCGTGTCGAAGATTTTGTTGAAATGGCATCACGCTGACCATCTCCTGGCCTTTTTTTCCCAAACTTAGGTGCCATTCTCTGCTCATGATCATTCGCTCCGCCAAGCTGCGTATTGCCCTCCTCTCTATGGTTGCCCTCATCAGCGTGGGGATGGCAGTTGCGCTGCCAAAATTGGCCTTTCAATTTGATCTGGACAGGTTTTTTCCCCGCCACGACCCGGGGGTGGCTTTCCTCGAAGCATTCGAAGCCCGCTTTGCCTCCAGCCGCAACTACCTCACCGTGGGCTTTGAGCTGGAGGGAAGTCTGTTTCAGGCAGGCAGAATGGCGCGCCTCGACAGCCTCAGTAACCGGCTCGACAGCGTGCCCGGCATCCGGAAAGTAGAGTCACTCACTACCATCACTTACCCGATTTTATCCTGGCTGGGCAGAACCGAGCGTGCCTTTTTGCATCCTCATCAGCCGGAGCGCGCTCAGCAGGATTCCGTCTGGCTTTTTTCCTACCCCGACACACGGAGCCCTTTTCTCTCCAGCGACGCACGCGCCACCTGCCTTTTTCTGGAACTGGATTCAATGGAGCAGGCCAGCGAAAGAATGACGCAGGCCGAAACCGTGAAACGATTGGCCGCAGCCTCCGGGCTCGGGAAGCCCATTTTGTATGGAGAATTTTTTTCGCAAGACAGCCACATCCAGGAACTTCAGGAGGAGCTTAGAACCCTTTCCGGCCTCGGTGTGCTGCTCATGCTGCTCGTGTTGTGGCTCAGTTTTCGGAGCTGGGCGGGAATTGGGCTGCCACTTCTGGTGATCGGCCTGGCAGTGCTCTGGACCCTGGGAACCATGGCCCTCCTGGGAATTTCCCTCAATTTGATGACGGTGCTCATTCCGCTCATCGTGTCGATTGTGGCGATGAGCGATGTGGTTCACGTGCTGGCAGGCTACCGCAGCCAGGAAATCCACCTGCCCCCGGAGGAGGCGATCCGGTTGGTGTGGAAAAAAACAGGGGTCGCCATTTTGTTAACCTCCCTCACCACCTCGATTGGCTTTTTGAGCGTAGCCATTTCCGATGTGCCCATGATCATCGAATTTGGCCTGTTCACCGCTTATGGCGTCATGCTGGCTTACGTGCTCACCCTTGTGCTGATGCCGATGCTGCTGCCCTGGTGCCGCCGCGAAGCTGGCCCGCAAGAACAGGCAGTGCTATCGAGGTGGATGGCCAGGCAGCTTTTTCCCTGGATTGCTCGCCGCAAACTGCTCGTGCTGGGGTCAAGCCTGGTGTTGCTGGGGGTAGCGGCCCTGGGCATCCGGCAGGTGAAAGTGAATGCAAGCCTGTACCAGGATTTGTCGGCGGAAGACGAATTCAGCCTGACGCTGGACTTTTTTGAGCGCTATTTTTCCGGAATCCGGGGGGTGGAAGTGGCCCTGGCGGTAGCAGACAGCCAGCGCACGCTGCTGGACCCTGCTTCCTTGGAAAAAATGGATCGGTTGCACCAGTATCTGGAAAAGCAGTTTGGGCTGGGACAAATCCAGGACCTTACCGTGGTACTGAAGCAAGGAAACCGCAGCATGAACGCCGGCCGGCCGGCCTATTTCCACTTGCCCGACGACCCTGAAATAGCGCGCTTTTTACAGTTGCAGTGCATGGCCAACTTCGACGACCTCCACCTCGAAACCGTGGTGAGCCGGGATTTTCGGCAGGGGCGAATGGTGGGGCGCATCCAGGACCTGGGAAGCGCAGAAATGGAGCGCCGAAACGCAGCATTTGAGGCGTTTGTGGCCGACAGCCTTGATGCAGGCTGGCTCAGCGTGGAGTTAACTGGTATTCCGCTGCTGCTGGACCGCAGCCACAGAAAAATTGCCGACAGCCTGTTCGTGGGCCTGATATTGGCCATGACCGTGATTTCCATGATTTTAGGGTGGCTGTTTCGATCCCTTACAATGACACTCATTGCGCTGATTGCGAACCTGTTGCCGCTATTTTTTGTGCTTGGTTATATGGGCTGGGGCGGTGTTGACATGAACTTTTCCACGGCCATCATTTTCACAATTGCCTTCGGCATTGCAGTCGATGACACCATCCACATGATGGGCAGCTACCGAACCGAACGAAAAAGCGGGCATTCCGCCTTTCTGGCATTGGAAAACACCTTTTTTACCACAGGAAAGGCTGTGGTGGTAACCTCGCTGGTACTTGTGATTGGATTTGGCCTGCTGATGCTCTCGTCTTTTCCTTCCACCGGCACCACAGGGAGCTTGTTAAGCCTGGCCCTTGTGCTGGCGGTACTGGGGGATGTAGTGGTGCTGCCTGCGCTGTTGCTGGTGTTTGACAAGCGAAACAATCAGTCGGGCGAAGAACCGGGCGATTGACTTGGTACATCACGGACCTGCATTTGTCAGGAAACATTGCGCCCTACTCCCGAGAGTGTGCTTTTTGTTTTGAGCAGGTCTTCTGTGCTGCGTTCAGCGATGGGGTTGTTAGCCATGAGAAAATAAGGGTAAAGGGAAAGAAATTGTCAAAGACAAAATATGTAAAATCAATAGAAGGAAGCGGCCTGGGTCTAATCTCCCCGACATTTGTGACGGAGCGGAGAGAGAAAAATGATCATTTAGCCATTCATGGCTGCTGCGAAAAACTTTGCGCTCCACGCTTCCTTTTCCCATCTTCCGTTCTTCTTTTTTTCCACTTCATGGATGAATTGCTCCAGACCGTTCGTGCCTGCCGCCTGTGTGAAACGCAGCTAAGCCCCAGGCCTGTATTGAGGGCCAGCCCAACGGCAAACCTGCTCATTGTGGGCCAGGCCCCCGGCACAAGGGTGCACGCCTCGGGCATTCCCTGGGACGACCAAAGTGGCCGCACCCTGCGCCGCTGGTTGGAAATGGAGCCAGCGACTTTTTATGACGAAAGCCGGGTAGCCATTGTGCCGATGGGCTTTTGCTATCCCGGCACCGGAAAATCGGGAGATTTGCCGCCCAGCCCCGTTTGTGCTCCCACCTGGCACCCTCCTCTGCTGGCAGCCATGCCCGGCATCCGGCTCACCCTCCTCATCGGTGCCTACGCCCAGGCACGCTACCTGCCCATTAGCAAAAAAACGACCCTCACCGACACCGTGCGCCGGTTCCGCGAGTGGGGCCCTCACCTGCTTCCCCTGCCGCATCCTTCCCCGCGAAATCAGCGATGGTGGAAAAACAATCCCTGGTTTGAGGCCGAATTGCTCCCGGAGCTGAGAGCCAGGCTGTCCCTCGTGATGGAGGGACAGGACCCTGCCGAAATGAGCGCCGGGACTTATTCCTGAAACAGCCTGATCGTGTAATCAAGAAGCTCTGTTCCGCCTGTGTCCCCGTGTCCGGGAATCACCAGCCGGGCTTTTCCGTATCGCTGGCGCACTTTTTCGATCGTTCCCGACCATTCGCTGAGGCTGGCATCGCCGGTAAACCCTTTGCTGGCATCCACTGCTTTGACCATGCAGCCGCCGAACAGCGTTGCCTCAGCGGGCAGCCAGCACACGATGTTGTCGCGGGTGTGGGCCGGACCGGGGCAGTAGCATTCCACTTTTTCTGCCCCGAATCTGATGGTCATTCGCCGGGAAAAGGTCTCTGTCGGCAGCGGAACACCGCGTTCTCCGGCCAGTTGACGAGTTAGCTCACTGGCATAGGAAGGCAGGCCCCGGCGGTGGAAAGCCTCAATGCCTCCGAGGCAGTCGTCGTGAAAATGATTGACTACCAGTCCTTTGACCTGAAGGTGCAGGCTGTCTTCGAGAAATGACAGCAGGGCTTCGGTGTGGTCGGGGCGCATGGGCGTGTCGAACACGAGGCATTCACCGCCGCTGACATGGACCAGGCCATTGCTGCCCACCTTGCCAAAGGACTCAGTCTGGCTATAGCTGCGATGCAGAAACAGGGCAGGCGACAGCGGAATCAATTCCACATCCTCCGCAACCTGGCGTGGATGCTGGGCAGTGGCAGCAGTCGGGAGGAGAAACAGCCAGCAGAAGAGGGGCAGAAGCAGGAAGCGGTTCATTGGGGATGTCTGACAACGGATGGGAGGGTTGAACTTAAAAAAAGACCTCTTAGCCAGCAGAGAATTTTTGCCGGGAGCCACAAAAATACCAGATTGCCAGCACGCTGAGAGAGCGCGGGTAGCTTTCCCGCCTTCCGGCTATTTTCACAGCTTACCTCTTTCCCCATGATCCTTCCCTCCTTCCTTTGTATTTTTTTCCGCCGGACTGGCCTGGCGGTTTGCCTGCTGCTCGCTGCCACGGTGGCGGTGGCGCAATCTCCAACGCTGGAACTGGGGCCTGTTTATCAGGACAACATGATGGACATGCCACCTTCGCCCCTGGGCTTCGACGACGACGGCTACTACTTTTACCAGGTGCGGGCGGCCCTCAACATGTATGTGGGCTTCATTCCGATCCGCCTCAGCAAAGAACGCTTTTACATCCGCCGCTTCGACAGCGACCTCAAGCCGGTGAAGTCAGCCCAGCTGGAACTGGCCACAGGCAGACAAGACGAGATTCCGGTACACTCCCTCATGTACCGGGGCCGGATTTTCGTCTTTTCCACCCTCGACAACAAAGCCGACAGAACCGAGTCGCTCGTGATGCGGGAAATGGATCCGCTCAACCTGACCCTGCCACAAAACGGCACCCCAATCGTCTCGGTGGACTACTCCGGCTACCCCACCTACAAAGACCTGAGGGTGGAATTCGTTCGCTCTCGCGACAGCTCCAAAGTGCTGCTGGTGACCTATTTGCCGAAGAGAAACAACGACCCCGATACCTATCAGTTCGATTTGTTTGACGGCGAAATGAACCCGCTCTGGAGCCAGAAAATCACCCTCCCATATGAAGGCAACCTTACATTTCCGCACAGCTTTGTGGTGGACAACGAAGGCAAATGCTACCTCCTCATCAAGGAGTACTTCGAAAAGGTGCGCGAGCGGGTGGGTGGCAAGCCCAATTATCGCTTTAACCTGCTGTCTGTTTTCCCCGGAGAAGAAACCCCCGATGCAACTCCGATTGAGCTGGATGAGGTGTTTTTGGAAGATGTGAAGCTGCGCAGCCACCCCAATGGCAACCTGATGTTTGCAGCCATGTACAGCAACCGCAATGACTCAAAATCTGTCGGGCTTGTCTATGCCACGGTAGATGGTGCCACCAAGGCCATCCTCAGCCAGAGCCGCAGCGTGTTTACTGAGGATATGTTTGCCTCAGACGACGACGACGACCGGCGTTCCCGCCGTGAGGAAAGAGAGTTTGCCCTGGCTTTTGACATTCACGACATGGTGCTTCGCTCGGATGGCGGGGCCATGCTGGTCGGTGAGATCACCTACGTTACCACCAGCAGCAGCTACAACCCCAACACGGGAGTGACGACCATTACCTACATCTACAATCACAACAACATCCTGGCCATTGAGGTGAGCCCCGAAGGCAACATCGAGCGAATCATGCAGGTGCCCAAGCGCCAAAGAATGTCCAACGCCAACACCCTGCTTTCCTATGCCCTCGGCGTTTCCCGCAGCCAATTTCATTTCGTGTATAATGACCACACCGAAAACGAAACACTGGAGCCCGGCAAGCGCCCCAGGGTGTATGCCCCCTCTGTGTTTGGCCGCTCCAAGCAAATCGTGCGGGTGGCCAGCCTGGATGCCAGCGGAGAAGTGAAATACACGACCCTCGTGAGCGTGCGCGAGGCCGATCAGTTTGCTATTCCCCTGGCCAGCACCCAAATCTCACAGAATGAGCTGCTGCTCATCTTCCAGAATCGCAGCGACCGCCGCCTGGGCAGGATTTCCCTGCCCGACTGACAGGCTGGTTACAAGGTTTCCAGCACCTTTTCCAGGCCGATGCCCCGGGAGGCCTTGATCAGCAGCAGGTCGCAGCCGGTGATGAGCCCGGGCAGTGCTGAAGCGGCTTCCTGCGCAGTTGAAAAATGATGATTCGCCACACTCACTTCGCCGAGGGTGTGGCGAATGTCTTTTCCGACCCCCACCACCAGGGCCGGGCGAAGCTGTTCGATAAATTGCCCCAGCTCACGGTGATGCTGCTCCGAATCGGCTCCGAGCTCATACATGTCGCCCAGGATGAGGCCCACTTTCGCCATTCCGAGCGACATCACATGCTGAATCGCGGCCCGCATCGAAGAAGGATTGGCATTGTAAGCGTCCATCCAGATGGCGTAGCCCTCGCGCTGGATGAGCTGGCTCCGGTGATTGGCCGGAAGATAAGCCCCGATACCCCGGGCAATGTCAGGCGGTTCTACGCCAAAATGGCTCGCCACCAGGCAGGCCGCCGCGATGTTGAGGGCGTTATGCGGTCCCGACAGGGCCGACCGGATTTCAAGAGGCTGCTGCCAGCCCGGGTGGTGCACCAGGAGGGTCATTCCTTCGGTGGACTGCGAAAGAATCTCTGCCCTGACCTGGCCTTGCTGCAGTCCAAAGCTGCTGACCTGCGGATAGTCGCCAGCTTCTGCCAGCACGCGGGGATCGTCGGCATTCACAAACAACTGCCCCGCCTGCTCTTTCACCACGTGAAACAACTGTCCCTTTTCATGCTGCACCCCATCGAGGCTCAGGAGCTTTTCAATGTGGGCATAGCCGATGTTGGTGATGAGGCCAGCTTGCGGTTTGGCAAAATCAGCGAGCTGGCGGATGTCGCCCGGCTGGTTGGTGCCCATCTCGACGATGGCGATTTCGGCATCCGGGGGGCATGCGAGCACCGTAAGTGGCACGCCGATGTGGTTGTTGAGATTTCCTGCAGTAGCGTGAACGCGATAGCGGCCGCGCAGCGCAGCTGCGATGAGTTCTTTGGAGGTTGTTTTGCCGTTGGAGCCGGTGAGGCCGATCACGGGAATGGTCCAGGTGGCGCGAAAAGCCTCGGCGAGTTCCTGAAGGGCCTCCAGGCCATCAGGTACCAGGGTCAGCCTGTGATCCTGCCCGTAGAGGCTGGCGTCGTCCACCACTGCCCAGGCAGCACCTTGTTCGAGGGCTTGCAAAGCGAACTGGTTGCCATCAAAGCGGGCACCCTTAAGTGCCCAGTAAAGGTCGCCGGGCCGGAGCTGGCGGGTGTCGGTGCAGACCCTTCGGTGGCGGAGAAACAAAGCAAGCAGCGAATCGACGGAGGTCATGGGAGAAGAATTTGCGGGAATAAAGGTAGGGGAAAATTCGGCGCTCAGATTCGGCAATCGGCTCCTCATTCCTTTCCACCAGCTTTTTTCTTCCCATCGCGGGAGAATTGAGGTGGATATTCAATGAATGTGTAATTTAAAGGCATGAGTGCCACTTCTTCTTTATCAGCGTTCCAGAGTCAACCAGCCGTGGCGCGCCTTACTGCGCTTTGGGCCTTGTCCGAGGCTGGCCTTGGCGGCATCATGCACTTTTTCCGTACTCCTTTCACTGGCCTCGTGGTGGGTGGGGTAGCTGTGATCCTCATCCTGCTGATCGGACATTTGGCTGAGCAAAAGACAGCCTCCATTCTGAGGGCATTGTTCATAGTACTGCTAATCAAGGGCCTGGTGAGTCCGCATTCGCCCCCAACAGCCTACCTTGCAGTGAGCTTTCAAGGCTTGTGTGCTGTGGGGTTGTTTGCAGTATTTCGTTCTCCAACCGTGGTGGGGTTGCTTCTGGGAGGCCTCGCTCTGCTGGAATCTGCGGTGCAAAAGATCCTGATGCTCACCCTTTTTTTTGGGAATTCGCTCTGGGAGGCGATTGATGCCTTTTCGCTGCAACTATTTGAGCAATTTGGGTGGGTCGGCCTCAGCAATACCAGCCTGTGGCTCATTGCTGCCTACACTGGCGGTTACTTGATCGCGGGGCTGGCAATTGGGTGGTGGGGAGGCAGGTTTGCCAGGCGCCTGCCCTCGCTGATGGATCAGTTTACCCCGCCTGTCGTAACGGAACCCGGACAAGCACCAGATTACCCGGAAACGTCTGCCTGGAGGAGGTTTTGGCGCCGCACAAATGGCCACTTCATCCTTCTGGCATTACTGCTGGTGGCCAGCTTTTGGCTGGATGATGTGCTTAACTACGACCCCATTATCCTGCTCCTTCGCACACTATGCGCCATTGTTCTCTGGTATGGCATTGTCACGCCGCTCTTCCTTGATCTTCTTTCCCGGTTGTTTCGCAAAAGTCGAATGAAGCGAGGGCAGGAACTGGATCTGGTGATACAGTCTTTTCCCCAGCTTCGCGCCCTGGCCATGCATGCCTGGAAGGATAGTGAATCTCTTCGCGGCACCAGGCGCCTGACCGGCTTTTTTACCCGCCTGGTAGTGTACAGCCTTCATACAGAACTGCCCGCCTCTGCTCCCGTCTCTGCGGTCCACGCTGGGAAACAGTCATGAGCATTCCCTGGATTTTCACCGGCCCGATTCGAAGTGGGAAAACAACCTGCCTGGCAAACTGGGCAGCTCAAACGAGCGGGGTAGCTGGCATTCTCTGCCCCGATCGCGGGGCCCGGCGGTGGATGCAAGATCTTGCTACCGGCGAAGAATGGCCGCTGGAAGCATCAGCTTCCAGCGAAGGAGAGTTGATAAATGTAGGTCGGTTTTGGTTTTTTCAAGAGGCCTTTGAGCGAGCTAATAGCCTGCTCATCAATTCAATCCACCACAATCCCTCCTGGATAGTGGTGGATGAGGTTGGAAAACTGGAGTTGAAAAATGAGGGGCTGTACCATGCAGTAATAGCACTTCTGGAGAATCAGCGACAGGGAATTTTCCCCGGTGAACTGATATTCGTCGTCCGCGACTCCTTACTGGAAGAGGCGCTGAGTTACTTTGGAATTAATACCTGGAAATTCTGGCCCGAAGGGTGAGGGCATTAGGCAGTGTGGCGCAGCAGGAGGTCGGGACTAATGGAAAAGTGACTGGCGTGATACACTACTTTTCCTTCCTTGAGCATGATCACCTGTGGCGACTGATGCGGCACGCCAAACACCTTCGCAATGGCGTCCGAAACGGGGCGATAACGCAGAAGATCGAGATAATAGACGTCCGAATGCCTAGCCAGATCGCCGATAGCCTCTTCAAGGTCGTGATGTGCCTGCGCAGAAATTCCGCAGCGGGTACTATGTTTGAAGAGGATTTGAGGCTTGGAATAAGAAGCCTCCCGAAGCTCTTCCAGTTGAGCCTCGGTATCCAGAGTACGCCAATGTGACATTGGGAAAATTATCTGTGGTTTCCGACTTTGGTAGCCTGGCAGGTTCTGCCATAAGTGCAGGCAGAAGTAGAGGCTGCCAGTGAACCGAGCAACATCAGGGCAATCGCAATTTGCTTGACACGCTTCATCGAACGAAATTTAAAGGGTACAATGGAGGCAATGGAAAATTACAACGAAGCCTCGGAAAGTAAAAGTACAACAGTTGGCCATATCTTGGTTGTGGAAGCTTGGAAAATCCTAACAGCGCCGGACATGGAGTCCCTCATTGAGCAAGTCATTGAAGAAGACCCTGCCAGACTTGCTTTGCGCTTGCACGGGAACGACTTCCCGGCACGTCTTGTTTCAGAACGGGTGAAATCCTTGCAAAAGGCGCGTTACAAGCTCCCGACTTTTTACCATTCCCGCTGTTTTTTCACGCTCAGGGCCCTCGAGCAATGCAGCAGCGAGGCCGCAGCCAGCCTGAAAATCGTTTCTGGCGATACCGCCCTTGACCTCACCTGCGGACTCGGAGTTGACACCTGGAACTTTGCCCGCCAGATGAAGCAGGTTACGGCCCTGGAGCCCGACCCCGAGTTGCACGCCATTGTGCGCCACAACTTTCAGCAAATGGGGCTGAGCCATGTGGAGGTCCTGAACCAAACCGCCGAAGCCTTCCTCGCTGATTTCCAGGGCCCTTGTTTCGATCTGATTTATGCCGATCCAGACAGGAGGCCGCAGTCCGGGGCCCGCCGGCATCACCCTGACGATGGCAGCCCGGCGATCAGGCCGCTGCTACCAAAGCTCAGAACCATTGGCAGGCGCCTGTTGCTCAAGCTTTCTCCAATGTTTGACCTTGCCGAGGCGCAAAGGCTGTTCCCCGAAGCTCACACCATCATCGTGGTGTCGGTGGAGGGGGAATGCAAGGAATTGTTGCTGGATATCGACCTCAGCGAAGCTTCCGGCCCGGCCTCCTCTGTGCAGCTTTGGATGGCCCGAAAAGAGGGCTCGTACCACATTTCCCTGCCCGACAAACCGGGGCCTGCTGCAGCTTTGCCACCACCCGGCGACATTCGCTACCTCGCCGAGCCGGATGTGGCTGCCTACAAAGCCCAGCGGCTCGAAGCCTTCCGGCAGGCTGGTCCCTGGGCAGAAGAATGGGCGGTCAGCCACCCGCAGGGGTTCTGGGCTGCTGCCTCGCGCCCGACGATTGCCTTTCCCGGAAGGCTGCTCGGCGTGGAAGCGGCCTTCCCATACAAACCCAAAGCCCTGAAATCCTGGCTCAAGGCCCGCGACATTTCCCGCCTCGACATCACCAAACGGAATTTTCCCTTCACTGTTGAGCAAACCAGAGCGGCCCTCCGCATGCCTGCCGGTGGCGACTACCAGCTGTGGTGCACCGAAATCAAAGGCGAGGCCTGGTGTTTCCTCGGCAAGCCGGAGGCCATTTAGTTGCTCACAACCACTTTCCCGGAAAACAACTGCCCGAGGGTATTGACCTGATACAGGTAGGTGCCTGTGGGGAGGCCTTCGAGGTTGAGCACAAATTCATGGAGCCCTGGCCGTTGCTCCCAGGTCCCGAGATCCCGCACCGGCTGGCCGGCAAGGTTGAGGAGCCTGAGCTTCATGCTGCTTTCTTCGGGCAGGGAATAGTAGAGGACGGTTTCGCTGGTGTCGCGGCGGTAGCGGATGTTGTGAACAAAAGCCGGGCCGCTGGGCGGGTAGGGAAAGTCGGCGCACTCGATTCCAAGGCCTTCCAGGCGGGGAAAACTCTGCCCGAGCACACCATTCACGAGGCTGGGGTCGATGCAGAGCCAGTTTTCCAGCACGGTGGCATACACCTGCCGGAAGTCGGTGTGGAAGGCGAGGTTGCCGTAAATGTCGGGGTTTCGCAAGTCAGGCTGGGTGCCAAGCAGGCCATTGCCCTGGAGCCCCGGCCCAAACAGCAGCAAGGGTGCAGCAGAGCCATGATCAGTTCCGCGGGAGCCATTTTCTTCGATTCTTCGCCCGAATTCAGAGAAGGTCATGGCAAGCACACGGCGGTCGTAGCCGGATTTGCCCAGGTCGGCATAAAACCCGTGAACGGCATCCGCCACCTCCTTCATCAGCCTGGGGTGGTTGCTGGCCTGGTCGGCGTGGGTGTCGTAGCCATCAATGGAAACGAGGTAAAGCCTGGTTCCCAGCCCGCCCTGGATGAGCCGCGCCACAAGGGCAAGCTGCTCGGCGAGGTAGCTTTTTTGACCGTATTCGAAATTATTTTTTCCCTGGTCAAACGCTTCCTTGATCACCCCGGCGTAGGAAAAAGTATTGTTGGCCATGGCCCGCATGAAGCGGAGTTCCTCCCCGTAGCAGTTGTCGGGCAGGCCGGTGGTGTTGTACAAAGCGCCGTTCCGGGCGATTTCGTAGAGCTCAGTGGGATTTGTTACCGCCACCGACATGTTGATGCCGCTTCCTTCAAACGTGAGTCCGCCTGAAGGACCAATCTGAAGCGCTGGCGGCTTGACCGGAGGGGTCGTCAGGAAATCGGGGTAGGTGCTTTCCATCCACCTCCCCAGCCAGCCTGTGGGGTCCATCACATCGGCGTCGCTGCCGCTGGTCCAAATGTCGGTGGAGCGAAAATGGGATAGATTTTGATCGGGATAGCCCACCGAGTGGACCACTTTCATGCTGCCTTTGGTCCAAAGCTCGTCAAGCGGGGTCATGAAATTGGGCAGGCCATGGCCATTCGACAACCTGAACAGCTGATTTTCCGGAACGGCGAGGGTGGGCCTGCGCTGCTTGTAGAGGCTGTAGTCGTAAAGGGGCACGATGGTATTGAGGCCGTCGTTGCCGCCTTTGAGCTGAATGAGCACGAGGATGCGGTCATCGAAGGCATTGGCAAGCCCATAGGTGAGCGGCGAGGCGTGAAGGGGGGAAAGCGGAAATTTTCCCAGCAAAAACGACCCAGCGCCGACCATGCCCAGTTGGCTCAGAAAGGTGCGGCGGCTGCAACTGCGGTGTTCCTGCTCGTGGGCTTTTCCATCCTCCTGGCGGCTGCCCTGGCGAAGGTGACGATCTTTGTTCATGATCAGGCGAGTTGAAATTCCGGAAGGCGGGCGAGGTGAGAAAGGAGGTGGAACAATTGCCAGGTAGCCTGGGGCCAGTCGAGGTCCCATGTGCCATTTTCGAAATAGTTGCTGGGAATATCACCCCTGAACACGATGGAGGCGCGGTCATAGGCCAGCGGATCCTCGAGGCCTTTGGGGAATATGGTGTCGATGATGGTTTGGGTAATGATATCCGGGTCGGTGAGGCTGGGGGAAATGCGCTTGGCCCAGGCCCGCAGGAAGGTGGGATGATGCTCCGCTGCGAGATAATGCAGGTATTCCATCATTTTCCAGCGATCTGAGAGGCGGCTGGTGCTGATCCACTTGCGGTGACCCTGCCAGCCTGCCACATCCACGGGGCTGAACAGCTGCTGGCCGAGATTGGTGGACCCCCAAAAATACTCACTGCCGTAGGTGCTGAAGGGCACCTCGATCTCATTGAGTTGCTGGGCAATCATCTGGATCGGGCTTTTGATCTGAATGCCGATGGCTTCGCTGTCGAAAAAGTGCTCGCTGCTGAGCAGCAACCGAATCACCGGGGCCAGCTCCCAATCCTGCTGAAACAGGTCGGCCATGTTTGCCACGATCACCGGATCCGGTTCTTCATACAAAAACCACTTGTAGAGCTTTTCACAGATGTACCCGGCAATCAAAGAAGCCCGCTGTTCAAACAGGAGGGTAATCACATCGTCGTAGCCCCAGTTGCCTGTTTGCCCGAAAATGGTTTTGGGGTCGTGGTCGTGCCGAATGGGGTCAAATTTCCCCGTGATGGTGTTGTCGTTGTACCACCCGGTGAGGGCGCGGGCCGTTTCCACAATGTCTTCCTGGGTGTAGCCATTGTCGTGGCCAAGGGAAAACAGCTCGTAGAGCTCGCGGGCATAGTTTTCGTTGGGGCTTTCTACTGTGCTGTATTCGCCATTGAGGTAAATCAGCATGGCCGGGCTGATGCCGATGGCGTGGACAAAGTCCTTAAAATTGCCAAGGGCGTGGATTTGCAGCAGTTGGTGGTAGGCGAGCAGGCCGGGCGGGGTCTGGTATTCTTCAAACTCTGTGACAAAATGGTTGCTCCAGAACAGCACCATTTTTTCCCTCAGCCCGCCCCCGATCATTTCGACGAGCCGCTCATAGCTCCATTCGAAGTAGTGGGTGTAAATCAGGTCGAAGTCGCGGACGCCATTGGTGTCATAGTTCTGAATGCTCCAGTTGCCCCAGGAAGGAAGGGGAGAAAGAGGCTTGACAAGGGCCTCATCGACGAGTTGATTGACAAGCTCCTGCGGGCTGAGCAGCAGGGCCGCGTCTACCTTGTCCTGAGAAGTGCCGAAAGCAGCCCTTCGAAACAAATGGCGGGCACGGGCCTGGGCCCAGGGCTTGGCAGAATCAGGAAGATAGGTCGCTATAGACCCCGAAAGGCAAATTCCTGTAGGCATGATGAGCAGATAAGCATTCCAGAGAGAAATATAGGAAAAAAAGAATGCTCCGGTCTGTGTTTCCGTAATCTGACTAGGGCTGCCAGGAGTAAGGATGTTGGCTGGCTGGGTAAAAAAAATCAGTCGCAGAGTCGAGGAATGCAGTTACCTGGTTGAGCAAATGGCTGAATCGGGTAACTTTTCGGATCTTAGATGGTGAAAAATAACATTCTGATTTTCAAGAAGATAGATTGACGATAAAACGGACTCAGGAGAAAACGATGCTTGAGATAACGGATCAGCAGTACGATTTTTGGCTGAACAAACTTCCAAATTTACGTTCGCTATATCTCTGGCGATTCCTCGAAGTTGGCGGCATGATTACACAAGACCAGCTATGGAAAGGCCTGATCGAGGATTTTTTCCCGCAACTGTTCGCTTTTTTTTACCCCAAAAAGGTAGCACATTTTGACCTTACCCGCACCGAGTTTCTGGAACAGGAGCTCGCCCAGCTGGTAGCTGACGATGAAGGTCACGACCGCCGTGTTGATAAGCTTGTGAAGCTATATCGCCGAAATGGCAGCACGGCTTTTATGCTCATTCACCTGGAGGTGCAGGGCTATTACGACAAAAATTTTGCCCGGCGGATGTTTACCTACGCCTACCGCATTTTTGATCGATACGGGATGCTGGTAGAGTCTCTGGCCATTCTGACAGACAGGCGAAAGCACTTTCACCCGAAGCTTTTCAATGCAAAAGCCCTTGGCACTGAGTTAACCTACAAATTCACTACCTACAAGCTGCTGGACCAAAATCGCGAAGAACTGGCTGCCAGTAAGAACCCTTTTGCCCTGGCTTTGCTGGTGGCTTATGATGCTATTCAACTGAAAGCACTACCTGATGGCCAGCTGCTTGCGTTGAAAATCAGGTTTTTCAGGCGGCTGCTGGCGCTCGGGTTCAGCAAGGCGGAAATCAGCCGTTTGGCTCATTTTATCAAACATTACAGCCGTTTTCAAAACCCAAAAATGAATGATACATTTGATCAACACATCGTTGAACTCACAAACAAACAGGAAGGCATGGGTATCATCGAACGCGTGCAAAACGCCTATAAGCAGGCCGGCTTTGAGGAGGGCATGAAAAAAGGCATGAGGAAAGGGATAAAGACAGGTAAGCAGGAAGGGAAACTCGAAGGCAAACTCGAAGGCAAACTGGAAGCCGGCATCGAAAGCCTTGTGAACCTGCGGGACTCCGGTTTGTACTCACACTCCAGCAACGAAGAGCTGGCCAGGGTGTTCCAGTTGCCAGTGGCCTGGGTCGCGCGAATTCTTTCAGGAGATGTGCCAACCCCAGAGGAATTACAGGAATTGCTTTCCAGCAAAAAACTTGACAAGCCTTCGCTCTGATTACCTCACTTTCCTTCTGCGGTTGCGCTCAAAATCCTCGAAAATGTACTCGCCAAGCCCTTCCAGGCTCGTGTAGAAGGCCCGGCCATTGTTTACCTGGGTAAATTCCTGCACAAACTGCACCAGCCAGTTGTCGCGGGCAATCATGAAGGTGGTAATGGGAATTTTCAACCGGCGGCACTGGGCTGCCAGGTTCAGGGTCTTACCCAGAATTTTCCTGTCCAGGCCAAAGCTGTTTTTGTAGTAGCGAACCCCTTCCCGGATACAGGTTGGCTTGCCATCCGTGATCATGAAAATCTGTTTGTTGGCTGCTTTTCGCCGCCGAAGGATATCCATGGCCAGCTCCAGCCCGGCAACTGTGTTGGTGTGGTAGGGGCCCACCTGGAGGTAAGGCAAATCCTTGATGTTGATGGCCCAGGCATCATTCCCAAACACGATGATGTCGAGGGTGTCCTTCGGGTACTTCTGCATGATCAGTTCTGAGAGGGCCATGGCCACCTTTTTGGCCGGGGTGATGCGGTCCTCGCCATACAGGATCATGGAGTGGGAAATGTCGATCATGAGCACGGTCGAAACGGTGGTTCTGTGCTCAGTTTCGTGCACCGCCAGGTCGTCTTCGGTCATCATGAACTCTTCGATGCCGTGGTTGACCTGGGCGTTGCGCATGGATTCGGTCATGGCGATGTTTTCGACGGGGTCGCCAAACTCAAACTGCTTCAGCTCGCTCAGGGACTCGTCGCCCATGCCGGAATGAGGGGTTCTGTGGCGGCCCTGGCCGCCGCGCTTGAGCTTGCCGAAAATCTCCTCCAACGACCGCTTCCGGATGCTTTGCTCCGATTTGGAGGTCATTTCATACGACCCGGACATCGGCTCCTCCTCCTCAATGTAGCCCTGGCGCTTGAGATCTTCGATGAAGTCGCCCATGCCATACTCATCGTTGGTGAGCTGGTACTGCCTGTCGAGCTGGTTCATCCATTGCAGCGCCTCGGCCACGTCGCCGGAGGTGTAGGTGAGCAGGTCCAGGAAGATCTTGAGCAGGCGCTCGAAGGGATCCTGGCCGTCGCCGTTGGGGATGTATTTGGAAAAAAGATAACCTTTCATGCTGTCAGTTCTGGAAAAAATGCCTGGGTGGGACAAACTGCCCTCATAACGAATGAGCTTGTGGATGGTTAACAGAACCGGGAACGCAGTGTTTCTGCTTTAGCTTTTTTTGACAAGCTGCCAGCCGCCGTTTGGGGGCAAATGAATGGAGCCGGTCACAGCGTCCTGGGTGGCTCCTGTCACGGAAGCCAGTGTAGTTGGTTTTCCTTCGATGGCTCGCAAGCCCAGAAATGCGAAAATGATGGCTTCCTTGAATTCCACCCACCTTTCGTCTTTGCTTTCCGAAATCTGAATCTCAAGGGAGGAAAGGGCCTGTTCCAGGCATTGCATCAGATAGCGGTGCCGCCTTCCACCTCCGGTAACGAGCATGGATTGGGGGCCGGTTTTGAGGTGATAGACCGAGCGGGCAATCTGCCCGGCGATGTGGCGACACAGCGTATGAAGCAAATCTTGAGGCTCAGCATCCTGAGCCATTACCAGAGGGATCATTTCCTCCTCGACCCATTCCCAGCCCAAGGATTTGGGTGGCTTGAGCCGGTAGAACGGCAAGCCATCCAGGGCACGGCCCAGCGATGGAAGCGGGTTCCCTCCTGCGGCCACCATGCCGTCGGGGTCAAAATCGCCATCGAAATGGGCGCGGTACACATGGTTAAGCACAAGGTTGCAGGCCGTCACGTCAAAAGCGAGCTCGTCAAAGGTGAGGTTGCAAATGCCGCCCAGGTTTAAAAACAGCCTGTGATCGGGAAAAAGGTAGTGCTCGCCGAGCGGCACGAGCGGGGCACCTTCGCCCTTGAGCGCCACATCCTTGTTGCGAAAGTTGGTGACAAGCGGGCAGGGAAGGTAGCTGGCAATGGTTTCGCCATCGCCAATCTGGAAAGTGAATGATTTGTGGGGCTGGTGAAAAATGGTTTGGCCATGGCAGGCCACAAAATCAGGGGCAGCTTCCAGGGTGTCAATAAAACTGGCAATGGCCTTGCCGAGATAATGCCCAAAGAAAATGTGGCTTTTAGCAAATACCAGGGCCGACTGATTGGGTAAATGACGAAGCCGGTTGCGCCATGTTTCCTCCATGGGGAGGCTTTGTGCAGCTTCTATCTCAAACTGGTAGCCGTTTTCTGTTACCTCAAAAGTACAACACACCAGGTCAATCCCATCCAGTGAGGTCCCCGTCATCACCCCCACACCACGATAGCGCATAATGTTTTCGTTGGTCCCTTCCATTGGATCAAGGTACGGATTCTTTGGTGATGGTCAAGCCACAAAGCCAGGCCAACCGAAGGCGCCACCTTCCATTTTCCTTGAAAAATTCAACTTTGTAAAAAAAGGTAATCCTATTTTTGTGGGCAGAGGCCAGTCGCTTACATGGCGGGGAAGCCTAAACCAACGGTAATAATGCAAAATACAAACAAGAACCAGCCGGTCAAACTTGGAATGTTTGACCAACTCAGTCGTGACATCCCAGCAGGGCTGGTGGTGTTTCTCGTTGCGCTTCCCCTTTGTCTGGGAATCGCCCTTGCTTCTAAAGGGACTGTGGACGAAGCCCCGATGTTTTCAGGGTTGCTGGCCGGGATCCTCGGGGGGCTTGTCATTCCGCTTATCAGCCGATCTCCGCTATCGGTGAGTGGCCCGGCTGCCGGGCTCATCGCCATTGTGATTGCCGGTATCGACACTGCAGGGAGTTGGGAAGCATTCCTCGTGGCGCTTTTCCTCGGCGGTATCCTGCAACTTGCCCTTGGCTTCCTGAAAGCCGGTTCCATTGCCTATTTTTTCCCCAACTCTGTGATCAAAGGCATGCTCGCTGCCATTGGCCTGATCCTCATCCGAAAGCAAATTCCACATGCGCTGGGGGTGGATACAGAGATGATGGATGAGGAATTTCATTTTCTCAACACCCTCCCGGTTATTCAGGAGATTTTACTGGAAAAGCCCTATCAGGTGGGTGCTGCCATCATCAGCCTGGTGAGCCTGGCTATCCTCATTACCTGGGACCGCACCTTTTTGAAAAAAATCACCTGGCTGCCCGGTGCCCTCGTGGTGGTGGTCCTGGGGGTGGTCATCAATGTGCTTTTTCACCAGCTCGTGCCAGCCTGGGAGCTCCTGGGGGCTAACGGCACAGACCCCGGCCACCTCGTGTCTTTGCCCCGCAGCCTGGTGGAAAATGGGGTGACGGGTTTTTTCGGCGAATTTACCTTTCCTGATTGGTCTGCGCTGGCCAATCCTGCTATTTATGGCGTGGCGCTCACCATCGGGCTGGTGGCCAGCGTGGAAACACTGTTGTCGGTAGAGGCCGTTGACAAGCTCGACCCGCACAAGCGCCAGAGCCCGCTCAACCTGGAATTAATTGCACAGGGAGTGGCCAACATCATCGCCGGGCTCCTCGGTGCCCTGCCCATCACCGCCGTCATTGTGCGGTCCAGTGCCAACGTAAATGCTGGTGGTCAAACCCGCATGGCTTCTCTCGTTCATGGTGTGCTGCTCTTTGTTTCTGTCATCACCATTGGCAGCGTTTTGAACTTGATTCCGCTTTCCAGCCTCGCTGCCATTCTCTTGCTCGTGGGCTACAAACTTGCGCACCCCAAGTTATTTAAAGCTATGTACAAGCAGGGGATGAACCAGTTTCTTCCTTTTGTGGTAACGGTGGTGGCAGTGCTCCTCACTGATTTGCTCATTGGGATCGCCATAGGGAGCGCAGTGGGAATTTATTTTACCATCAAGGCCAATTTTCGCTCGGCCATCATTCAGGAGGAGCGCGAGGGAGTAGTGTATGTTCATTTTAAAAAGAACGTTTCCTTCCTCAACAAAGCCATTCTCACACAAACCCTGAACGACCTGCCCGCAGGCAGCCATGTGGTGATAGACGGCACCGAAGTGGATTTCATCGACCACGATATCCAGGAAATCCTGGCGGAGTACCGGATCAGGGCCAAGGAAAGCGGCACTCGTCTGGAAATCGTGGGGGTAAAACCAGAAGATGCTCACATTCAGCTTCTTGGGTAAGAAAAGCTGAAAAGATGTGTGTGCCGAATGGTCAACGGGCCGAACGACTTTGTGGTGTCGTTCGGCCCGTTGGCTGTTAGCGATGTTGCCACTTACTCCAAGATGGTGAGGCCAAGCGGCTCCAGGGCACCTGCACCCTCGCGGATGACCTCAACGGACCCTTCTCCCTGGCTAAGGTCGATCACGGTGGAAACCTCCATGGAGCCCATGCCACCATCAATCACGAGGTCCACCTGGTTGCCAAAGCGCTCGTAAATGAGGCTGGGGTCGGTGTTGAATTCCGGGAGTTCATGCAACGGAATCGAGAGTGAGGCAATGGGGTTGCCCAGCTCTTTGGCCAGAGCCACCGGAATGGCGTGTTTGGGGAAGCGGATGCCGACCGTTTTTTTGCGGGAAAAATGCCGGGGAATTTCCTTGGACGCTTCCAGAATAAAGGTGTAGGGGCCTGGCAGGGCCGTTTTCATGAGTTTGAACATGGGGGTTGTGACGTGGAGGGCATAGGAGCCGATGATGGCAATGTCCTCGCACACACAGGTGAGGTTGGCCTTTTCGGGGTTAATGCCTTTGAGGCGACAGAGCGCTTCGACCGCTTTTTTGTTGTGGATGTCGCAGCCGAGGGCATACATGGTGTCGGTGGGATAAATGATCAGGCCGCCGATGCGAAGCAATTCAACGGCTTGCTCGATGGCCTTGGGCTGGGGATTTTCGGGATGAATCGATAGAAACATAAGTGAGGTGCAATTTGGGTCAAGGAGGAGAAGGTAAGGAATTCTGGCGAAGATTCATGGTTGGAAAGCAGGTGAAATCCTTCTAATTTTAGAAATGTCCTTATCTTCACGCGGATTCCACTCACGATTGCAGAAACCACCCTTATGAATTTCGTTCGTGCGAGCTTGTTATGCCTTCTTTTGGCGATGGTCGCCATGTCGGCCTCTGCCCAAAAAGGGCTGAAACTGGGCTTTTTTGCCCTTCCCCAAACCAGTGTGTTGTATAACCAGGACGATATGGACCTGGACGACGAACTCTACCAGCTGGAAGTGCTGCCCGGCATGGCAGGAGGCCTCGTGTTTGGCTATCACTTCAACGACGTGTTTGGCTTCCGGATGAATGCCATTTATTCTCAGGAAGGGGGCCGCTACAGCGCCCGCCGCGATTTCTCCACTGACGATTTTTTCACCACCCGCCTCGAATACCTCAAGGTGCCTGTCATGCTGGGCTTCAACACCTCGCCACTGTTCAACAAGGTGATGTTTGCCGCCTACGCCGGTGTCCAGGGCAATTTGCTCACCCGCGCCAATACTTACTACAGCAACCCAGCCTACCTCGAACCGCGGCCTGCTGGTGCATACCGCCTGCCATCTACCCGCGACCGCTACGAAACCCTCACCTACTCCGCTGTTCTCGACCTCGGCATGGATGTGTTTCTTACCCGCCGGGCGGTGTTCAACCTTCGGCTGCGTGGCGACCTTGGTCTCACCGACAGCGAAAACAAAGCCGCCAGCTATCAATTCACCGAAGGGGGCAGCAGTGGCACAGCTCCTTATTATGAGTGGCTCCGCGGCTCAGATGCCAAAGCCGAAACTTCGCCCCTCAACCTCGGCCTGTTGTTTGGATTCACCTTTACCCTCGGTAAAGACGCTGTTGCCCTGCCAGTGGCTCCGCTGCCTCCCATGCCCGAGGATGAGCCACAACCAGCCCAGCCCAGCGAAGAGTAGCCACACCAGCATGATCGCTTACGTTCAGGGAAACATTACCCACCTCGAACCCGCGCTCGCCATCGTGGAGTGTGGTGGGGTAGGCTATGGGGTCAAAATTTCTTTGAACACCCACCATCTGCTCCAGGGAAAGCCCTCTGCCAGGCTATGGACCCATTTTCTCGTTCGGGAAGATGCCCAGATCTTGTATGGCTTTTTCGATCCGCAGGAGCGCAGCCTGTTCGAAGCGCTCATCTCCATCTCCGGTGTAGGCGGCAACACAGCCCTCACCATCCTGTCGAGCCTGCCACCTTCCGACCTGATCGATGCCATCCGGAAAGAAAAAGTCCACGTCCTCACCGCCGTGAAAGGCATTGGCGCAAAAACTGCAGGTAGGATTGTGCTGGAACTAAAGGATAAACTGGCCCTCCATGCCGATCTTTCCCTCAGCGGAGGCCCCTCTGCGGCAGGGTCGGAAGAGCAAAAAAAACAGGATGCCCTCCAGGCTTTGCAGCAATTGGGCATGCCGAGGGCCGTTATGACCAAGCGTGTGGAGCAAATCATCCAGGAGCAGGGAGCTTCTGTTTCGGTGGAAGACATCATCAAGCTGGCCCTTCGAAATGCCTAAGCGCCAGAGAAACAGGCCAGAATCTCCCCTTTCATTTCCCGCCTGGACATTTTACCCTTGTCAGTAGGCCAATACTTTTGCCCTTTACTTGTGTGAAGGTTTTTCTATGTTTGCATCGTTGACCAACCTTTTTCCACCCCATTCCGACGCAGTGCTGCCTATGCCTCAACCTGTACACTAACGCTGATGTTGACAAGTCGGGAAATCGCTGTTACTGATGAAACAGGCTCCGGGAGAGATAACCGCTCTTTCGAGTGTGCTTTTGTTTGCTATCTGTAACGCCATATTTCCCCACCCACACAGCAAACATGTGAGACTAAACAGGAGGAGCATTGTCAAAGTTCGGTCTGGTTCTGTGGTTTTTGGCCTTTGCCTGGTGGTTTGGGGGTGAGGGCAATGGGGAGGCAGAAGCCGCCTCAGGTATGGTACATCCTTCCTGGGAACAAATACAAGAAGCCTGGAAGCTCCCTGAGGTGTTTCCTGAAGCTGACACCCCTGTCGTTCCCAACCCCAACAACACCGTGGGTGATCCCACGCGCCAGAGCTACCGCTCGCCCCTTCAGCTGGGGATGCCCCGCAATTATAAACCCACTTTTCAGCTCGACTCACTGCAGTTGGGCTATGACATCTTTGAGAAAATGGGAAAGGTGGACTACCGCCGGCCTTCCTACATTTCCTATGAAGACTATCTGCAATACCGCCGGGAAAAAGGAGTGGATGAATATTTTCGGGAAAAGGCCATGGCCGCCAACAGCGACCGGAATAATGGCCTGGAACTAAACATCGACATGGGAGAACTGGGCGATGTGTTTGGCGGCGGCCCCATTTCGGTGCGACCCACCGGCCTTGCCACGCTCAATTTTTCCATCGACAACAACCGGACAGACAATCCCAACCTGCCCATTCGCCAGCAGAACACCACCATCTTCAACTTCGACCAGCAGATCCAGCTCGGGGTAATCGGGCAAATCGGCAAGAAGATGAAGCTCAACGCGAATTTTGACACCCAGGCGACCTTCGATTTCGAGAACGAGCTGAAGCTGGAGCATAGCGGCACCGAAGACCAGATCCTTCAAAAGATTGAGGCCGGAAACGTGAGCATGCGCCTTGGCAACTCGCTCATCCAGGGTCGGCAGAACTTGTTTGGGGTGAAAACAAGGCTTCGCTTTGGGCCGGTTTATTTTACTGCTGTGGCCTCTACGGAGCGCGGGCAGGTGCAAACAATCAATATCTCGGGCGGCGGTGCCATTGAAACGCCTTTTGAAAAGGATGCCAGCGACTACGACATGAACCGGCATTTTTTCCTGTCGCACTATTTCCGCTCCCGCTACGAAGATGCCCTCCGCGAGCTGCCCATTATCCGCTCCAACGTTCGCATTAACCGCATCGAGGTGTGGGTAGAACAACAAGGCGCTACCAGCAACACCCGCAACGCAGTGGGTTTCCTCGACCTTGGCGAAAACAGCAATGCCACAGCTGATGGCGGGCGGGGCGTTGTCTACAACACTGCACTCCAGCCAAGCACTTCGGTTCTGTATCCCGACAACCAGGCCAACAACCTTTTTTCCCTGCTGCAGGCCGCTCCCAACGCCCGCCAGCAAGCCACTGCCAAAGGAGCCATTGAAGGATTTGGCCTGGGCATGATCAACACAGAAGACTTTCAGGTGCTGGGAAACATGCGTCGACTCAGCCCCAATGAGTACACCATCAACACCCAGCTTGGGTACATTTCGCTTAATTCTCCCCTGCCCACAGACCAGGTGCTGTTTGTGTCGTTCGACTACAGCGTCAATGGCCAGACTTTCCAGGTGGGAGAATTCTCGGATGATGTTCCTGCTGACGGCCTTAACTCGAATGTTCTTCACCTCAAGCTGCTCAAATCCTCCGTGCTGCGGGTAAACACCGGAACACGCCCCTATCCAGCGTGGGATTTGATGATGAAAAACATCTACAGCATCGGGTATGGCTTGTCGCAAGACGGCTTTTTCCTTGATGTCAAATACGAATCCGGAACCAGTGCCGGCAAAATCAACTACCTGCCCACGGGAGCAGTGGCCAACCAGCCCCTGATCCAGGTCATGGGCCTCGACCGCCTGACCAACCATACTGCGCCGGGGCCCGACAACTATTTCGACTTCATCGAAGGCATCACGGTGTTTTCCGACAGGGGCATCATTGTGTTTCCCGTGCTGGAACCATTCGGAGATAACCTGAGCCGAAAGCTCAACAACGACCCGAACGAGACGAGCAAATACGTTTTTCAACCCCTGTATGACGACACCAAGGCAGGGGCCGAGCAACAATTTCCACAGCTCGACCGCTACTCCCTGGAGGGATATTACCGGGGTTCCAGCGGATCCGAAATCCCGCTCAACACCTTCAACCTGGCCGAAGGCTCCGTAACCGTGACGGCGGGTGGTAGGCAGCTCACAGAGGGCAGCGATTTCCAGGTCGATTATTTCGGCGGAAAAGTGACCATCATCAATCCGGCTATTTTGTCGTCGGGCCAGGATATCCAAGTGTCGTTCGAAAACTCCTCGATGTACCAGGTGCAAACGAAGACCCTGCTGGGCGGTCGTGCCGAGTATGCCCCTTCGGAAAATCTGCAGCTTGGCCTCACGATGCTGAACCTGCGTGAGCAGCCTTTCAACCGCAAGCTGGTGCTGGGCGATGAGCCCGTGAATAACACCATCTGGGGCATTGATGCGAGCTACCAGGACGAGGTACCTTTGATCACCAAGCTGGTGGACAAGCTCCCCCTGATTTCGACAAAGGCCCCTTCCAGCCTGCAAACCTCATTTGAATTTGCGCAGTTTGTGCCGGGCGTTCCCGGGGTGATCAAAAACGACCGCGACCGCGGCATTGTCTATCTCGACGACTTTGAGGCTGCAGCTACGCCCTACACCCTGCAGGGCATCCAGCACTGGAACCTTGCCTCCTTCCCCGAATACAACCCCGAGTTGTTTGACCCGAGAAGCACTGCCGATTCATTGTCGGGCAACTACACCCGTGCCAAGCTAGCCTGGTACCGCATTGACCAGACCTTCTACCAGCGGGCCAACATCAACATCCCCAAGTCGGATTTGTCGAACAACTACACCCGCCAGATTCAGCCCAACGAACTCTTTCCCACTGCTTCACGGGCGTTTGGAACCAACATCCAGTTTACTTTCGACCTGCACTACCTTCCGGCTCAACGCGGCCCCTACAACTTCGTGACGGCCCAAAACCGGATTGACCCGGCCACAGGAGCGTTGTTGTATCCCGAAGACAACTGGGCGGGGATCATGCGGGAGATCGACATCAACAACGATTTCGAGGCCACCAACGTGGAGTTTGTTGAGTTTTGGGTGATGGATCCCTTCCTCAACAATCCCAATCACGAGGGCGGTGATTTTTACCTGAACCTCGGCCAGATCAGCGAAGATGTGCTGCCTGACGAATCGCTGAGCCGGGAAAATGGCCTGCCCGGGGCTGGTGATCCCGGCAATTTGCGCGAATCTGCCTATGGACTCATTCCCATTGGCAACCCGCCCATCAATGCCTTCAGCAACGACCCCGACGACCGCGTGGTACAGGATGTTGGGTTCGATGGCCTGAGCTCGGAAGATGAGCGAGACTTTTTCCGGAATAACTTCCTGAACCAGCTCCAGAGCTTTCTCAGCCCGGCTGCATACGCCCAAATCGCAGCAGACCCCAGCTCAGATGATTTTCTCCATTTCCGGTCCGACACCTTCGACAACTCCAGCGCCGGGGTATCGATCATCGACCGGTACCTGAATTTCAATGGCCTCGAAGGAAATTCGCCGGTCACCCAAAGCCAGGATCAAAACCAAAACTTTACCACCCAGGCCACCCAGATGCCCAACAGCGAGGATTTGAACGACAATGGCTCGATCAACTTCGCAGAGCAGTATTGGGAATACCGGATCAATTTCCGGCCAGGTGCCCTTGTTCCGGGGCAGAACTACGTCGTGGACAGGGTTGATACCACCATCGTGGCCGACAACCAGCAGGTACCCGTGACCTGGTACCAGTTTCGCATTCCGCTGAACACAGGCCGCTCGGTGAACAATGTGCCCGACTTTAAATCGATCAACTTCATGCGGATGTACCTCACCGGGTTCAAGGAGGAGGTGATTCTGCGCATGACGGAGTTTCAGTTTTTGTCCACACAATGGCGGCGCTATGCCGGTGATCTGACGGAGCCCGGCGTGATTGTTTCGCCGCCTGAGCCGCCGTTTGCCAGCTTCGAATTAGGCTCCCTCACCATTGAGCAAAACTCCACCAAGCTGCCCTTCAACTATGTGCTGCCTCCGGGCATTGAACGGCAAAACCTCAATGGCAACACTGCCATCGGCTTTTTGCAGGACGAACGCTCCCTCACCCTGAAAGTCTGCGGCCTCGAAGACGGCGATGCAAGGGCCATGTTCAAAAACGTCAAATACGACCTGCGCCAATACGACCGCCTGCGCATGTTCATCCATGCCGAGCCCATCGACAACGGCCTCGAGCCCGCCAATTTCGAAGAAACAGGTGATGCCACGGTGTTCATGCGCCTGGGCCTGGACAACGATTTCAACTACTACGAATACGAAATCCCCCTCACACCTTCCGACCCGGGGCGACCCTCTGATCCATTTAATGTTTGGCTGGACAGCAACGAATTTGACTTTGAACTGCTGCTGCTGGCCCTGGCCAAGGAAGACCGCAACAGCGCCGGAACGGGCCTGATCTACCGCCACGCCTATCGCGACAGCACCATGCCGGCAGGCCACAAAATTTATGTAAAAGGAACCCCCAAGCTTTCGGATGTCCGCAACATCGTGATCGGGGTGAGGAACCCTACTGGCGGGGAGGAAGAGAAAATTTGTCTCGAAGTGTGGGTAAACGAACTCCGCCTCACCAACTTCGACAAGAAAAACGGCTACGCTGCCAACTTCAACACTGCCATTACCCTGGCTGACCTTGGAACGCTGAGTGCGAATGGCGCTTTCAAAACAGCAGGATTTGGTGCCCTTGACGAAAAACTCAGCACACGGCCCCAGGAAGACAGCTATCGGTATGATGTATCGGCCAACCTGAACCTGGACAAGCTGTTTCCCAAGAACTGGGGCCTGAGCCTGCCGGTGTATGCGACCTATGGCGAGCAGCTGATCGCGCCCAAATTTGACCCTCAGGAAGCCGATGTTAGCACGGAGCGGCTGCTGGAGAACCTGGACCCGGACCAGGCGAAAGTTCAGCGGGAGGAAATCCAGGATTATCGCAGTTCGCGCTCGATCAACCTGAACAACTGGCGGCTGCAGCCGGGTGGCGGTGGTGCAGGCGGCGTGGGTGGCGGAGTCGGAGGCGGATCGCGCCCGGGCGTGCCACCTGCAGGCAGGCCGGGCACCACAGGCGGCAGGCCTGGCGAAGGTGGTGGTGGCGGTGGCAAAGCCCCTATGCCCTGGAACCCGGCCAACTTCGACTTTACCTTTGCCTACAACGAACAGTTTGCCCGAAACTCCATCACCTCCCGGCGCTTCAATGTGACCCACCGCGGGGCGATCAATTATCGCTACAACTTCCCGCAGGTGCAGTTCCGGCCTTTCAAAGGCCTTGAGAAAATTCCCGCCCTGAGCCAAATGGCCATCAACCCCCTGCCTCAGTCATTCAATGTGAGCATGAATGGCAACAGGCAGTTTGAAGAAAGAATCCTGCGACCTACCTCCGAATTCGGCGGCTCGGTGGATCCTATCTTCACCAAAAACTTTATGGTGAACCGTAGCTACAACCTCACCTGGAACCTCATGCGCAGCTTGCAATTGAGCTTCAACGCCAACAACGTCTCGAGGGTGGATGAGGTGAGAGGCTACTACGATACAGCCACCCAGGCCGAGCGCGATTCGGCAGGCAGGCTGATTGACAACCTCCTCTACATTGGCAAGAACCCCGAACTGGGCAAGGAAAACCTGGTGAACATTGGCCGGACGACCAATTATCAGCACACCTTCAACGTGGTGTATCAGCTTCCCTTCAGCCAGATTAAACCACTGAACTGGATCAGCGGCAATGTGAACTACAGTGGCGGCTACCAGTGGATTCAGGCGCCGGAAGTGCGGCCCGAGTTTGGTGGTACCATCAGCAATAACCAGAACATCCAGGCTAGTGGCCGCCTTGACCTGAACAGCTTGTACCGCAAGGCGAAATTCCTGCAAAAGGTGTTGGATGGCAACAAACCTGCAGCGACCCCGCCACCAGGAAGGCCCACCCCGCGCCCGGGAGAGCAGATTGCCAGGCCACCCGTGCAGCCACAGGCCCCCGAAGACAGCGCCAAGGGTCCCGACCCCTTTAAGTTCCTCAAACTGGCAGGAAAAGAAGTTCTCAAAATCGCCCTCAGTGTGCGCAGCGTGGACCTCACCTACACCTCCACCAACTCTATGACCCTGCCGGGGTATTTGCCCAAAACAGACAATTTCGGGCTCGACTGGAACTACACCGACACCATGCAGTTTCAGCGCAGCCCCATCTTTGCGCCTACGCCCGGCTTCGTCTTTGGCAGCCAGCGCGATATCAGGGGCCTGGCAGCAGAAAACCGATGGATCTCCCAGGATCCCAGTCTGGCCAATGCCTTCCAGCAAATGAGCAACGAGCAATTCACGGCCCGAACCTCGGTCGAAATCTTCAAAGGCTTCCGCATCGACCTCAACGCCACCCGCTCGCTCAACCAAAATCTTTCCGAATTCTTCCGCTGGGATGCCACCGAGCAGGATTATCGCTCCTTCGACCAGCTCCTGAACGGCTCCTTCACGATGTCCTACATTTTTGTAGGAACAGCCTTTGAGCCGAATGTGGAAGACTCGGATGTGTTCAACCGCTTTTCCTCCAACCGTGTCACCATTTCACGGCGTTTGTCGGAAAATCAAAGCTTCAAAGACAGCCTGAGCTATGTGGGAATCGTGGACGGTGGCTTCCAGAATGGCTATGTTGGAACTTCGCCAGAGGTGCTGATTCCTTCGTTGTTGTCGGCCTACGGCGTCATAGATGAAAACAAAGTGAGTCTTTCTCCCTTCCCGCGCCTCCCAATGCCCAACTGGTCGGTGAATTACAACCTGGTCAATGGCCTGCCCTTCCTGAAGGGAAAATTCACTGCCCTCACCCTGAAGCACAGCTACCGTGGCACCTACTCTGTGGGGAACTTCACCAACAACCTGCGTTACCAGGACTTCAACGGCGACGGCATTGCAGATGCGCCGAGGTCGCTGGGCGAGGATACCCAGGGCCGCCTGCTGGAAACTTTCGTGACGAGGGAAAACATCCAGGCAGTACAGATTTCGGAGCAGTTTGCCCCTCTGATTGGCATCAATGCTACCCTGAAAAATGGTGCTACCGCCCAGATCGACTACAAGACCGGACGGCAGCTCACCTTTAACCTCGGCAACCTGCAGATGACCGAGATGCGGTCGCAGGATGTGGCCGTGATGGTGGGCTACCGGAAAGACAAGGTGAACATTATCCTGAACCTGGGCGGAAAAACAATTTCGCTGCAGAACAGCATGAACTTCAACCTGCGGGCCACAGTGCGCGACACACGGGAGCGCCTCCGCACCCTGGGCCCCACCGGAACCCCCAACGACCCGGTGCTGCAACCCGATTACACCCGCGGCACGATGAACGTCATCATCTCTCCTTCGATCGACTACACCGTAAACCGCAGGCTCAACATTACTGTGTTTTTCGAACGAAATGTGAACGACCCCTACGTGGCCAACGCCTACCGCACGGCCTTCACGAGTGGCGGGGTGAAGCTGCGCTTCACGTTGTCGAACTAAGCAAACAATTGAGCTAACAGCCAGAACAGACAAGGCAAGGAAACCACTCCTTGCCTTGTTTGCTGTCGGGGAGCCGTGTAATTTCACCCCAAACCCACTGCTATGTCTTCTTTGTTCAGGTCCATTGGCAGCCTCACCGACCGCATTCTGTGTGTGGTGGCTGCGCTGGTGTTTTTGCAGGCCCCGATGTACCTGAACCAGTACCAAAACGTGTTGGCCGGTGCGCAGAAGGAGGCTTCGATTTCCTACCAGCGTTTGGTGGAAATTGCCTCAGAATTTGACCAGACCATCGAAGACTACCTCGCCGAGCTCCTCGCCAATGACAACCCCAAGGTCGTGGCCAACGCCCGCGAAGACCAGGAGCAGGTGGACCGCTACCATGGCTACACCGAAGCCCTGGCAGCCTTTGAAGCCTCCGGCCCCCTGAAGCGACCTTTTGTATTTTTGCGATATTACAACCCCACCCTGGCCACAGCCGTGGTGTTTCAGCCGGGCCTGCCCCTCACCATGGAAGGATTTGCCTATGCTTTGCTGGGAATTGTGCTCATGATGCTGTTGATTTCCCTCGTCAAACGGGTGCTGCCCGGACAGAAAAAACCGGCAGAAAAATCGCCCGCCAAGCCAGCCTAACATTTTGACTGCAAGCCCTTCCCTCTCCCCTGCCAAGCTCTGGATTCACTGGATCGCCCTGCCAGGGTGGCTTTTGCTGATCTTCTGGCTCTCGCACATGAGCGGCTCGCAATCCTCCAACAGCAGCCAGTTTCTTGTAGAGATTTTGCTGAAGTTGGGCATTAATCCGGACATGCTGCCAGTGGAGGCGCTGAGCTGGATTGTGCGAAAATCTGCGCATTTCACCGAATATCTGCTGCTGGCTCTGCTGGCGTTACCTCTGGCGATTCACTATCGGGGAACAGGCTTGCAAACGTGGGTACTGGTTTGGTTGTTCTGTGTGGGGTATGCCGCCACCGATGAATGGCACCAAACCATGGTTCCGGGCCGGGAAGGCCGCATTACAGACGTGCTGATCGACGGAATGGGCGCGATTATCGGGATTTGGCTGGCACATTCCCGGCGAAGGAAACGAGCTTCCAACTAAAAATTCTCGTACATTTGCCAGCAATGGCGGGCACGCTGCCTGACCTTGCCAATGTGGCCCTTCAGCATCTTCCTCACCCCTCCAAATTGTCATGTTATCATGGTTGTCGAAGTCAAAGTCCCAAGCCCTGGCGAATCAATCACAGAAGTAGAAATCGAAAACTGGCTCGTAGCCTCCGGCGATTACGTCAAAATGGACACCGAGCTGGCAGAAATCAATTCTGACAAAGCCACCCTTACAGTGAATGCCGAGCAGGCTGGGGTGATTCAGCTCATTGCCAAGGCTGGCGACACGGTTGCCGTGGGCCAGGTCATTGCCACCATCGACACCGCAGCCAGTGCCGGTGCCGCTCCTGCGACGGCTGCTGCTGCTGCACCCGCCGCTGCCAAAGCAAGTGCTACTGTTGCTCCAGCTCCAGATGCCTCCGCCAGCTATGCCACGGGGCACCCCTCTCCTGCCGCCGCCAAGGCCCTCGCCGACAAAGGCATCGACCCCGATACCGTGAAAGGAACCGGCAAAGATGGCCGCATTACCAAGACAGATGCCCTGCAGGTTCAGCCAGCCCCCAAGCCAGCAGCCGCTCCGGCACCTGCTTCCGCGCCCGCAGCCAGGCCGCTGCCAGCCATGCCAGTTCCTGGCAACAGCGCCGGGCGCGCTGAGCGTCGTGAGAAAATGTCTCGCCTCCGCCAAACCATCGCCAAGCGCCTCGTAACCGTCAAAAACGAAACCGCCATGCTCACCACCTTCAATGAGGTGGACCTCTTCGAGGTGATGGAGATCCGGAAAAAATACAAAGACAAGTTTAAGGAAGTCCACGGCGTAGGCCTCGGCTTCATGTCCTTCTTCACCAAGGCCGTCACCATGGCCCTCCGGGAATTCCCCTCCGTGAACGGGCAGATCCAGGACAGTGAGATCATCACCTTCAACTACGTGGACGTTTCCATCGCCGTAAGCACAGAAAAAGGCCTGGTGGTGCCCGTGATCCGCGATGCCCACCTGATGACCCTTGCCCAAATTGAGCAGGCAGTGCTCCACTACGCCCTCAAGGCCCGGGAAAACAAAATCTCGATCCAGGACATGGAAGGCGGCACTTTCTCCATCACCAATGGCGGCGTGTTTGGCTCCATGCTTTCCACACCCATCCTCAATCCGCCACAGTCAGCCATTCTCGGGATGCACAACATTGTGGAGCGCCCTGTGGCGATCAATGGCGAGGTGAAAATCCGCCCCATCATGTACCTGGCCCTCTCCTACGACCACCGCATCATCGATGGCAAAGAGGCCGTTAGCTTCCTGGTGCGGGTTAAAGAACGCCTCGAGGACCCCAGCCGCCTGCTTCTGGAGGTATAATTCGCTGAGAAATATCTCTCAACAGAGGGGAACTCCGGGCAGCAGCCTAGAGTTCCCCTCTCGCTTTGATGGCGAGGTATTTGTTGATGGTATTAATGGTGAGATGCTGGGGCGGCGTGAGGATAGAGTGGATTCCGCGACGTTTCAACTCCCTGACAATGAGCTTTTTGTCGAGAGAAAACTGCTCACCGATGGCTTTGATGTACACTTCTTCCGTGGTGCCGGGCTGGCTGGAAATCAGCTGTCTGAGCTCGGTATTTTCAAAAAAAACGACAACCAGCAGGTGTTGCTTTGCCAGCCGCTGCAAAAACGGAAGCTGCCGCTGCATGCTAGAAACGGATTCAAAATTGGTGAACAGCAGCAGCAGGCTCCGGTGGGGAATGTTCCGGGAAACGAAAGCATACAAACGCTCATAATCGGATTCCCGGAAATCGGTTTCCTGGCGGTAGAGCGCTTCCTGAATTTTTCTGAGCTGAGGCCCCTGGTTGGATGCAGGCAAAAAATGATCAATCTCCCGGGCAAAGGCCAGCAAGCCCGCGCGATCCTGCCGCTGGATAGCGACATTGGCCATGATGAGGGTGGCATTGATTGCATAATCGAGGAGGCTCATTCCCTCGAAGGGCATCTTCATGTTCCGGCTTTTGTCGATCAGGCAATACACAGGCTGTGAGCGCTCATCCATGAACTGGTTCACCATCAGCCTGCTGCTCCGGGCTGTTGCCTGCCAGTTGATGGTTCGCACGTCATCCCCCCGCACATAGTCCTTGATCTGATCAAACTCTGTGGTGTGCCCCAGCCTCCGGATCGGCTTCACGCCCAGTTCGTTCAGGCGGTTGGAAATGGCCAGCAACTGAAATTTTTGCATCTGCAGGAAGCCTGGGTAAACAGGTACCACGGTTTCTGCCCCGATTCGGAATCTGCGAATCCACAGACTCAGGGGACTGCTCATCATCAGGATCAGCCGGCCAAAGTGGTATTCTCCCCGCTTCACTGGCCGTAGGCGGTATTCAACTTCCGACTGGCTGCCAGCAGCAATGACCATCATGCGCGACATTTTCCGCCATTGAAACTGCTCGGGAACTTCATCAATCAGTTGCAACGTTACGGGAAACCGAAACTGGTTTTTCACCCACACCCGCACCGGGTTATCGTCGCCGTTGGAGAAGCGCTCAGGAAGCAGCCTGCCCGCTGTGAGCCTGGCTTTGGTGCCAAATAACAGCACGAGGTCGGCAATGGCAAACACGACCAGCCCAAGCAGGGCAACATGAGCCAGCGGCAATAAAACCGGCAGGAGAAACGACGTGGTGTACAGCCCGATGAGCAAGCCAAGGGCAATGAACAAGCGGCTATGGACGAACAAATCTTTCATGAGGCTGAGGGCTTGAGGGCATACAGGCGAATATCGAAGAGGCTGTCAATGGCTATCGGGCTTGCTTGCTGCTGCAGGGAATCAAAATAGGACGGAGAGGAAAAGCGGGCCTCACGGAGGTTATTTTGCCGGGTGCGAAAGCCATTCCACAAAAAATAACGGGTCTGGCCACCTGCAGAATCTAAAGTTGGGGGCCATTCAATCAAATGAAGGGGCAGGAGATGTTCATACAGGAAGTCACCATACAGGAGCGCGGGATCCACCAGCAGAGTTGAGCCGGGTGGCACATGCCTGCCCAGCAGCAAAAGTTCCCGATGCTGGTAGTAGCGTTCATCCCGCCTCCCGGCCTGGTACACCAGCCATAGGCCCAGCAACACCGGAAAGCAAATGCCAACCCAGCGCCGCACCATGGAAATTGGCACCCACACCAGGCCAGCGGCGAGGGTGATCCAGGCGCCTTTCACCTGAAATTTCAACAACAGCCAGCAGTCAACTCCCATCATAAGGAGCCAGATGAGCCATTCTGCCCGCTGAGGCGCAGTGGTTCTGGTGAGGCCCCGGGCCGCCAGTACAAGCGTAGGCGGGGCAAGAAACATCCACATTCTCAGTTCGGTAGGAAGCGGGGTGTAGCGGCTGAGAGAAGTACTGGCAAACCAGTGAACCACCAGCAGGTAAAGCCAAAACCAGGAAAGCTCCCGCCAGCTCAATCCCGGAGCAAACATGCCCGCCACAGCCGCAAACAGCAGTACCCCCACAGCGGGGTGGCCCAACAGCAACAGCCAGGGGTCCAGCCAAAGCCTGCGCCACATCTGGTCTCGGTCTTCCCAGTGGTAGCTGAAGGGACTCGCATTGTGGTCATATTCAATTTGCTCCAGGGGATAGAAGGCATTTCCGGTAGTTAGCCAAAAATACCCAAGCCAGCCTGCGAGGAAGAGGAACAAAATGGTCATGGCAGCAGCCCAGAATCCGAAGTGTTGCCTGCTTCGCACATCGCGAACAAATTGCCATACCAGCCAGGGCCCCAGCAGCAGCACGGTGATTTTAGCCAAAAACCCAAAAAACAGCAGACTCCCGAAAGCAAGGCCTTTTGCCCAACCCGGCCAGGAAATTCGCGCGCCCCAGGCAGGATGAGGTAGAAACAACACCGCACTGAGGGAGAGTGCGGTGGTGAGCAGATCGGGATAGAGCTGAACAGAAAAACTGGCGAGCCAGGGACTTGCTATCAACAGGATCAGGGTCCGGCGCTGAATCCCGGGCACTGGCCGGAGCATCCATCCCATCAACAATCCCATTGCGAAAAAGCTCAGCCAGGGCCAAAGAACCAGGATCCGGATGTCTGGCCCGGCCAGGTGTGTGAGCCATGTTAACGGCAACAAAAAGCTCCACCTATGGGCAAAAGTGCCTTCCGGCACAATGTTGCGCCCTTCCGCCTGCCAGGCTGCCAGTTTCGCATAGGCCACGGGGTCGCCTTCCAGCGACACGCCTTCGAAGTAGAACCAGCCTGTCAGGGCGGCTAATAGTCCCCATCCCAATGCCTGAAGTTTCATGCTGATTGGACGGCCTTGGTTGTCAGCGTTCTTTCAAATGCACGCAAGAATATATCATCGCGGAATCTCGACCTCGTGCACCAGCTGTCGGATAACCTCCCTGGCCGTTCCCCCTTCCAGTTCCTTCTCAGGGGTAAGCAAAATGCGGTGGGCCAGCACGGACCCAGCCACGAACTGAACGTCGTCGGGGCTCAGGAAATCCCGGCCCTGCATGGCTGCGATGGCCTTGCCTGCCTGGAGGAGGTTGAGCGAAGCCCGGGGCGAAGCTCCGAGGTAGATGTCGCGGTGAGCCCTGGTACGCTGCACAATATTCACCACATAGCGGCGAAGGGCCTCCGACACGTGAATTTGCCTCACGATTGCCTGCAAAGCCAAAATGTCCTGGCCGCTCATCACCGCCCTGACCTGTGCAAGGCGGTCCTCCAGCGGAGCCTGGTGGAAGCGCTCCAGCATTTCCAGCTCCTCTTCCGCGCTGGGATACCCTACCTCAATTTTCATCAGGAAGCGGTCGAGCTGGGCCTCGGGAAGGCGGTAGGTGCCTTCCTGCTCCACCGGGTTTTGGGTGGCCACCACCAGAAAAGGGGCTTCCATCGGGTACCGGTTGCCGTCAACCGTTACCTGCCGCTCTTCCATGACCTCAAACAAGGCCGACTGCGTTTTGGCGGGTGCCCGGTTAATTTCGTCAATGAGCACGAGCTGGGAAAAAATGGGGCCACGCCTGAACTCAAAATTAGCTTCTCTTGCATTGAACACTGCGGTACCCAGCACATCAGAAGGCATGAGGTCGGGGGTGAATTGGATGCGGGAGAAGCCGATGTCGAGACTACGGGCCAACAGCTTGGCCATAAGGGTTTTAGCTACGCCTGGCACTCCCTCAATCAGAACATGGCCCTGGGAGAGCAGGGCTGCCAGCAGCAGGTCCGTCATGGCTCGCTGGCCCACCAATACCTTGGCAATTTCCTCCCGCACGCGCTCAACTCCTGTTTGGAAGAGGGCAAGGTTGGGCCCATGCTGAGGTGCAGGCGCTTCGCTGGTGATATTGGCAGAAAAAGAAGAGTCGGGTTCCTGGTCGGGAAAAGAAGGGTTCATGTGGGCTTAGCTTTGAGGTGAATACATGAAGCGTTCGATGAGTTCGCTGAGGCGAATAAGTTCCATTTCGTCGATGTTGGCTGCTTGTTCTATCCTGACAACAGCTTGCACGATGGAAAGAATGAGTGCTTCATCATGGCCGCTTTTGGCGGCCAGCATGCGCACAAAGGCCTGGCTTCCCCAGGTTTCGGGGAGGATGTATTTTTCCAGGATATGCTCCCGAAGCACAGCGATCCGCTTCAGGGCGAGCTGCCGGTGGTTACTGTTGCGGAAGTAGAGGCGGCCCACGGTATCCACAAAGTCGAGGGTGAGGTTGGGCAGAGGAGGCCGAATGGGAATGATGGCCTGCACCCTGCGGGTCTGAAACAAGGCCAGCAGGAGCAGCCCCGCAACTGCCAGAACCAGGGCCATGCGCAGGGGCTCCCGCTCCCAAATGTAGGCGAGTGCCCCGGGGCCTTCTTCACCCTCGTCGGGCTCCCGACGCCTGTTTCCCACTTTGATCCACTCATCCCACCAGATTCGGGTAGGCTGTTTTGGCAAATAGGACAACATCCCGGCTGCCATTCCTTCGTAGCCCTCTGTGAGCACGCCGTAGTTGGTGAAGGCCTTAGGCACGGAACAGAGAATAATGGTGCCCTCGCCCCAGCTCAGCTGGAGTGCTACCACTTCCTCCCGGTCACTCAGCATCAGCACCTGTCCGGCAATTCCTTCTTCTGACAGGGGCTCCATCAACAGGGAATCTGGATAGAATGGTACTTCTTCCGTCCATTCAATGGCATCTTCAGATTCGAACTCCTCCTCTTCTTCCCTTCCCCACCATTGAAGTTTGGAAATGTCTTTGGCTGGCCAGCGAAATGCCTGGGAAGGCCATGTCTTATCGGCGAAAGTAAGTTCGAGGGAATCGGGCGTTTTGACAAGGGCAAGCAGGTTAACCGTACCATCAAGGCTCACTTCCAGCTCAAGGCCCGTGGTCGGGCCAAGCTCGGAGGCAGCCACAAACAGGGTGTTTCCCTGCCAGGCAAAATTCGACAACGCTTCCCATTCTGCATAGTTGGGGTCAAATCTGTTGTTCACCACTACATATACCTCGCCAACAGGGTCTTCCTCCAGCCAAAGGTCAAGGGGCGATTGCTTGTTGATGACGATGGAAAGGGGGCTAAACCGGTCTTTTAGCAGCTCCACGAACAGATTGGCCCCAAATGGTTCCCGGTCTTCGAGCGACCAGGAGGGGCGCCAGTCGTGCTCGCTGCGGTCTTGCAGGAACCAGATCAGCCCCGCCAGCAGGAGAAGCCCCGCCAGCACCAGCAGGGGAAGGCTTCGGGCAGTTAGGGATCGTTTCATGGCTGCGCTACTTGCTGGGTGGAGGAGGAGCCTATTTTGCTGGAAAACGCCGCCCTCACTTCTTCCAGGGCAGCAAAATCAACTTCTGCGACAGGGTACTCGGCATACCAGGCTTTGGCAAATGAGTTGGCAGAGCGGGAAAATGCTTGCCGGAGCCTGGGATCCTTCAGCTCAAACCGGTAGTCGGTGTCGGTTTTGTGGGGCTCCCATTGGATATGGCCACGCTGCTGAAGCTGCTGAAGCACCCAAAGATGAGAATATCGGAGGGCGCCTGCCCAATGCTGAGCTTGTGCCGCCATGTTCATCTGCTGAAGGTAGTTGGCAGAAGTGAGCTCCTCCACACTGCCTGGCACCACGGGATGAGCAGAGGCGATGGCCTGGCCTTCCGACTCAAAAAATCGGCGGATCAGGGCAAGGGCTATTCCGAGCAAAACCACTCCCAACACGCCATAAATGATCCATCGAAGGGTTGTGGGCGAAAAAACAGGCGCTTTGCGGTTGGCTGCCAGGTCGGAATCCTGTTGTGGCTCACGCCCATACTGGAGTTCATCGATTTGCTGAAGCGAGTCGATGATAGTTGCAGAAAGCGGACGATAACTCGCCTCTTCCCTGGCAACCAGGCAGGCAGGCAGCAGCAACAGGCCCATCCATCCTATGATCAGTACTGTTTTCATGAAGGTGTATCTGCAAACCAGCCCCGACTGCCATCGTTATGTGGCGCCTCCGGCGTTTTGATTTTTTCCCAATACCACGGATACCAAAGATAATATCCGACCACAAACCCCAGGGATAGCACGATCACCGTCAGCTTTGCCGGGAGCGGCCAATCAGTGAGCCGGGTGAGGTAGGATTCGAGCCAGGCAGCGAGCAAAAAAACAGGAACCAGCCCCATGATGATCTTGATCCCTTCTTTAGCCTGGCGCTGGATCGATTGCCGCCGGGTAAGGGTGCCGGGAAACAGCAGGCTGTTGCCCAGTTTCAGTCCGGCAGCGCCCGCAATCACAATGGCAGACAGCTCCAGGGTGCCGTGGATAAAGATGACTGGCAGTGCTTCCCAAAGATTGCCGTGCAGGTAGAACAGGCCAAAAAAAGCCCCCAGCATCAGCCCATTTTGAAACAGAAGGTAAAGGGTGCCTGCAGAAAGAAAAATGCCGGCGGCAAAAGCAAAAAATGAGACCCTGATGTTGTTGAGCGCGATTTGCAGAAACATCAAAAAGGAAGGGCTGTCTTTGTAAACGCCCATGGGATCGCCCCCTTCGATGTTTTGGATGGTCATGTTGACGTATTGGTCGCCGAGCACGGCCCTTACAAAGCCGTCGTCGGAGAAGGCGGTGAGGAGGCCCAGGAGAAAAACGAAGGAAAAGACTGCGAAGGAAGCGAGGAGCTCGCGGCGGGAGTTGGCCAGGATGGCCGGCAGCTCTTCGGACCAAAAAGTGAGCAAACGCTGCTTCCGAGAGCGTTTGTTTTGGTAGATCTGGAGGTGCGTGCGGGCCGCAAGGCCGTTGAGATAGCGCACCGTTTGGCTGCGGGGATAGAAAGTGCGGGCGTAGGACAGGTCTTCGATGAGCTGGATGTATAATTGGGCGAGCCGGTCGGGGTCTCTGCTCACGGATCCCTGGGTAAGGGACGCCTCATATTCCTGCCACTTTTCTTTGTTTTGGCGCAAAAAGGTGGGTTCTCTCACGGGAAAACGTATCTTAACGGATGATTGGCTTGCAGCGCCCTGTGCTGAAGGCCTGCCTGTATTTGAAGTGGAAGGTAGCCATTTTTTTGATGAACACGATCATTATTCCCACAACCCAAAACATCGAGCTGGAATATCCTGTGGCGGTTGCCAGTGAACGGATTCTCGCAGGCCTGATTGATCTGGCCCTGCTGGTGGGATATACGCTTTTCTGGATTGAGCTGCTGAGAAATTACAGGAATCACGAGCATCTGCTCAGCTACTTCACCGACTCGGTGTATTTGCTGGCGCTGATCCCCGCGATGACCTATTCGCTCTGGACAGAAATCTGGCTGCAAGGGCAAACGGTAGGCAAGTATCTAATGAAGCTCCAGACCATTCGCCTCGACGGTGCGGCTCCCGGCGCTTCAGAGTATGCGATTCGCTGGATGCTGCGCATGATTGATGTGTGGGTAACGGCTTCCTTCCTCATGCCGGGCATTCCTGCCATCATCGCCATTTCCTCCAGCCAAATGAACCAGCGCCTTGGCGACCTCGCAGCTGGCACCACAGTAGTGAAGCTCAAGCTCGTTTCTTCCTTTGCAGACACCATTTTTGTTGAAACGAATGCAGACCACCAGCTCCGCTTCCCCGAGGCGCGTTTGCTCTCCGATCGTGATGTTTCTATCATCAAAGAAGTGCTGGAGGCAGGCAAAAAAACCGATAACATTGAGCTTCTCCATCGGCTCGTTTCAAGGGTAAAGAAGGTTACCAGCATCCAGAGCGACCTTCCCTCCAGAGAATTTCTGGAAGCCGTGATAAAAGATTATAACTTTTTGTTCCGGGACTAACATGCCTGCCCGGACTTTCTTACCAAAAGAAATAGAAATGAAGGAGACGAAATTGCTGGTTTTTGTGGCAAATTAATCGTCTTGTGATAAAATTTTAGACAAATGCAAAAGAAGGCGCATTTTTTTATCGAAAAACAAAGGTAAGGGTTGAGTTTTCCACACAACCTTTCCTATATTCATGCTCGAATTGGGCAAAATTCTTTCAAGCACATGTTATAGTGGCGGGGCTGCCTCTGCAAAAGGTGTATCCCCGCCCGGATCGAAGGCCCAGATGTTTGGTTCCCCCAAGCACCTGTTCAGGGATCAGCTACATGCTGCTTCCCCTGAGGAGCGTTCTTTTTTCAGAAACAGCCTGGAAGCACACTGCTGCACCCCTGTCATCTGACCAACCCGCCACCAAATGAAGCCTTTTTACTTGCTCTGCCTTCTCCTCCCCCTCTCCTCCGGCCTTTTCGCACAGTCTGCACCTTTTGCACTCAACGTCGAAGAGCTTGAAGCCATTCCCAGTTTCCAGGAAACCTATTTGCTGGAACATGGCATCAAATCCGTTGAGATCCGTACCACCAAAACCCTCGCCCGGGGACAGCAACTCCCCAGCCAGGCCGTTGTGCGGGAATTTAACCCCACCGGACAGCTTGCCAGGGAAGTCAATCTTCGCCCCTCCAGCGACACCGCCCGGGTAGCTTCCTACCACTACAACGCCAATGGCCTCCTCGGCTGGAAGCAAATTACCGACATGGAATGGGGCAAAACCTACCGCACTGGCTACCGCTTCAACAGCGATAAGCAGGTGTTCCTCATTCGCGACTATGAAATGCTTGCCAACGAACAGGTGATGCTCCTCGAAACCCGCCAGTACATTTACGACGAGCAAGACCGCCTAACTGCCATTCGCTGGAAACAAGGAACCACCCTCACCAAAGTTCACCGCTATTCCTACCATCCCGATGGCGCCGTAGCCGAAGAGCGTTTTGAAAACGGCCTTGAAGAGGTTCAGAAAATCGTTCGCTACGAATACTACCCCGATGGCAATATCCAGCGGATTCTTTACACCGATGCCAACGGCCAGGCCACTTCTTACCTCTTTACCTACGACGAAAAAGGCCTCCCCACCCGCGTGGAATGGAAGCAGTCAGAAGAAAACCAGGGCAGCCTCGCCTACCAGTACAGCCCGGACGGCCTGCTCGTTGCCGTTGACAAAACATACGCTAACCGCCCAGCCATTCACCACGATTTCGCCTACGAGCATTTCCAGTAAACAGGCGATTAGCCTTGCCCACAGACTTGCCTCACCCGCATCATTTTTCCGGCTGGTTGTTTAAAAAAACGGCTGCTTCGCAATATCCGAAGCAGCCGTTTTCATTTGGTCATCGCCACAGCAGGCTACTCCACCAACACCTTCCGATAGCCGCTTCCCTGGGCTGTTTGCAGCTCCACGAGATACAAGCCAGCTGGCAGGTGAAGGTTTACCTCCAGGCTACCGCTGATGGCCTGGCGGCCCAGATCCATTACCACAGCGCCCCGCAGGTCGCGCACCCGGATCGAAACGTCTTTGCCCAGGCTCAGGCTCCAGCTCAGATGCATCTGGCCACGCACCGGGTTGGGAGAAACGGCAAAGGTTACGATTCCCAGCTCATCCTCAAGCGACAAAGCAGCAGCTGGGATTTCTACCTCAGCGGTAGCCGTGCAGCCGTTGGCATCAGTCACGGTGAGCACATAAACAGCGGGCTGCAGGGCCCCGATCGAATCGCCAAAAGCGCCATTGTCCCACGAATAACTGAAAGGCCCTACCCCACCGGTTACGGTAGCCTGAGCCGTTCCATCTTTCTGACCAAAAGCCGTTTCACCGGTAAAATCAACAGAAATAACAATGGAGTCAGGCTGCGTAAGGGTGGTAGCCAGCGTTTTGACGCACCCGGCATTGTCTGTCACGGTGAGGGTATAGGCTCCTGCAGCCAGGTTGGTGGCAGAGGCTCCAACAGCAACAGCGCCGCCAGACCATGCATAGACAAAGGGAGCGAGCCCGCCGTTCACATTGGCATTAATCACGCCGGTTTCATCGCCGAAGCACAGGATGTTGGTGCTGGCGGCCAGGGCAAGGCTAAGCTCGGCAGGAGCAGTAACGAGAATGGTCTGCACATCGGAGCAGCCAAGGCCGTCAGTGACGGTAAGGGTGTAAGATCCTGCTGCAAGGGCAGAAAGGCTGGCGCTGGTGGCACCATTGCTCCAGGCGTAGGTATAGGTTCCGTTGCCGCCACTTGCTGTGACCTGAATAACCCCGCCGCCGGTGCTGGCACAACCAGCCCAATAGGCTGTGTCTGTTTGTATAACAGGATTCACCCCGTTGGTGAAAATGGTGACGGTATCGGTGGTGGAGCAGCCGTTGGAGGCGGTGGTAACCACAGTGTAAACACCTGCAGCAAGGCCCGAAACACTGTCGGTGGTGGCCCCATTGCTCCAGGCATAGGTGAGGCTGCCGGAGCTTCCTGTTGCACTCACCTTGGCTGTGCCATCGGCAAGGCCGCAATTAGCCGGGCTGCTGGTGATGGAGGTAGAAAAGCCAGGGTTGACAAACAGGGTAAAAATGCCATCAATGGTGTCGGGCTGAGCAATAGGGCCAAACGGCGTGAGGATGTACACGGTGAGCGCCACCCGCAAATCCAGCGTGTCGGCCACGGTAGGTGTTCCAAATACGCTCACGCAGCCAATGCCTCCACCCGGCACAGCACACGAAGCCGGACTGCATACATAGGAAAACCCGGCAGGGAGCCCGAGGATGTTGTTGAGCACAATGGAATCAATGGGCAGGGTGAAGGTGCCAAATGGAGGCAATGCCACCACTGTATCGACCGGAACAACCACCGTGAGCGGGGTAGAATATGGCTGGCCCACGCAAGCCACAGGAAGGTTAATTGGGAAAATTCCCGGTGTGGTGATGGAGGTGTCGGGTTGGCAGGATTGGCCAAACCCCTGTGGCAGCCAGGCAAACAGCATGGCAAGCCCTGCAAGTGCGGTACGAAAATTCATGGGCATGAATTGGTTTTGGTGAAGATGAGCGTTAGATAAGGTCAATCTGAACGTGTGTCCACAAGCCGACAAAACGGCAGGGCAAAGGTTGCGTATTCAAGGAAAGAAAGGAACGAAGGGCCAAATACCCTCCTTGCATAGGTTCTTTTCCAGATCATTCCGCTTCCATCCAGAAATTCCCTTCAAAAAACGACAAAAAGCCCTAAAAAGTCATGGTCTTTCGCATTGCCCTTCTCATTCTCTTTGCCTCTGGCCTCAGCGCCGCTGCACAAGCTCCTTCTCATCAGGCGTGGAATGCCCAGCTTCAGCAGTTTGTTTCCGCCACCGGGTCTGTGAATTACCAGGGCTGGAAGGCCCAGCAGGCCGGGCTTGAAAGCTATCTGGCAACCCTTTCACAAGCAAAACCTTCTACCGCCTGGTCCGCCAATGAACGCCTTGCTTTCTGGATCAACGCCTACAATGCTTTCACTGTCAAGCTCATCCTCGACAATTATCCCCTGCAAAGCATCAATTCACTCAATCAGCCCTGGGACCGCAAGTTTATCACCATCGGCGGCAAGGTGTACAGCCTCAACGACATTGAGCACACCATTTTGCGCAAAGAATTCAAGGAACCGCGTATTCATTTTGCTGTGAACTGTGCCTCGGTTTCCTGTCCGCCCCTGCTCAACCAGGCCTTTACTGCTGCCAATGTCCAGACCTTGCTCGAACAGCAAACGAAAAAATTTCTGCGCGACAGCAGATTTAACCAGTTGGGAGCCAATCAGGTGGGCCTGTCAAAAATTTTCGACTGGTATGGCAGCGATTTCCTTCAGGATGGCAGCCTGATTCCTTTTCTCAACCGCTACGCGCCTCAGCCAATTGCTGCGAACGCCCAGGTTCGCTTCCTGGACTACAACTGGAACCTTAACGGGCGTTAAACGCCCCCCCACAAACGGAAACCGCCGACTTCCTGATGAGGAAGCCGACGGTTGTTATTTACTGGACTTTCTTGACCGATTACCAACCGTCGGTGAGCCGAAAACGGAAGGGCACCGTTACCAGAGCTGAAGCTGGCTGGCCGTTCATGACTGGCTTGGGGAAAGCGAGGTAATGCGCTTTTTGTTCCACAGCTGCTACGAGCAGCGGGTTCGCTTCATTCATAATGGAGTGACCTTGATACAAGCCATTTTCATCAACCATTACCTGAAGCAACACAGTGCCTTCGGCGCTTGCCTCTAAAGCTCTGGAGTCGTAGGTAATGGAACTTAGCACCAACTGGTAATTGAGCGGTTCAAGGTTCTGTTCGAACCAGTAAGATTCCACAGGCTGGGCTTCGCGTGCTTGATTTCCTTTGACTTGATGAGAGGTCATTAGAGCAAGCTCCTGCGATTGGCCTGTTGAAAAGAAGGAAAGGACAATGACAAGGGAAAGGAGCTTTTTCATTGAATGAAGTAAATTAAGTGTGATGTTAATGTTAACGCAATATTAACAAAATCGTTGTTCACATTTTCAGAATTTTTCTAACATGCCTGATTGGTCGTGTCAAATGAGCCTTTCGGCTGCTAAACCGCGCCAATACAGCGACCATTGCTTTGCTGACTGAGGATGACAGAAAGCATTTTGTTTACAATTTGGTAACACATTCATTTTAGGAAACAACCCCGAAGACTGTGTTTTCTTCGGGGTTGGAATCAACTGGCACGATGAGCGGCTATTGAGGCAGGCCTGATGGGGGCTCTGTTGCAGGGGTGTCGTGTGTGTTTTGCTTCATCTCTTCTGCTGCTGCACTCAGGTTGGCCAGGCCGGTTTCAAGATCTCTGCCAATTAAGGGTTTGAGCAAAAGGCCAACATATTTGGAAATCGGGTCATTCGCCGGAGAAATGACCGCCCAGGTGATCCGGGTACCACCGCCGGTAGTGGGTTCCAGGATCCAGCGGTCCTGAGAAGGTTCAGGCTGCCCCATGTCCAGCCGGGCAATGAGGCTTGCGGGTGGGTTGACTTGTTCAATCAGGTAGCTCCCTTTGCCAATGATCTCCCCCTTCCATTCGTAGTAGGCGCCTTCGCCACTGCGGATGTCGCCATAAACGATGGCCATTTCAGGATCTTGGGCATGCCATGGCGACCAGTTGGGCCATTGCTCCAGGTCTTCGATCATGGAAAAAATTACTTCCGGGGAGGCAGCACTGTTGAGGCTGCGCTCCACCCGCGTTTCGGAGGGGAGCAGGTAGGAAATGGCCAGCAAGAGCAGCACTACACCTGCCAGCCAAAGAAGGAAATTTCGGAGACGGTTCATGTTGATAGATAGTTGAAGACGAAGCGAAGATAAAAAATACTAAATTAATTTGCAATCAAAATGCCAATATTTTTATTATCGATGTTGAAGATCCTGTTGAACGAGGCTTTCAGTTTGTTGAAGAAAAGCGGGAATTTACCCGATGATTTTTCTCAATGCTTCCACAGAAAATGATCAGTTGCGAGGGTGACTACAGGTATTGCAGGGTGAACGGGAGGTTCTGCCACCCGTTTGGGCTTGATTCGGCGTCGCGTTTGACTGTACTTTGTATCGTCTCACCGTCCTACCAAAGAACGAATCGAAGATTTTTCCCAACCATGCAAGTTATGATCGAATTCCTCCTTTTTCTGATCTGGTCCGCCTTTTTCATCGCCACCCTCCTCGGTGTGTGGAGCGACCCCAACAAACCCGAAGCTAGTACCCCAATGGCCAGCAGCGCGTCTGGCAATACAGCCAATGCCATGGAAATGGCCAACCAACTGTGGTAACCAGGCACGCAAGCCGCCTGGATTGCCCAACTTTTTCCCTAACCAGCCGACCACCAGGTCGGCTTTTTTGTTAACTGCTGGCGGTTCCGCGTGCGGCCTTTCTCTCTTCTTTTCTCTTCTTTCTCGTCTCTTTGTTGCCCGCCCAAATCCGCAGGATCCAGAAATAACCTCCCACCAGTGCCCCCCCAAAGCCTGCGAGGATGACCATTCCCGCCAGGATTGCAAGATCGCTGCAAGCCAGGCCACAGGCCAGCACGGCAACGACATAGCCCACTGCAACAACGCAGGCTAACGCAATGAGGGTTAGCATAATTTTGGCCAGCAAAGGGGTTTCCTGAACCTGCCTGCGGGCTTTTTGCAGAAAGCGCTGAAAGGCGGTGGGCTGAATTTCTTCTGCAGCCATTGCTGCCGGAACCGCCCGTGCAGCCGAAGCCTGAACCACAGGCACCAGGCTGTTACCCTGCCAGTCAGGGCCGTATTTCACCGGAAAACGGCTCCCAATATGCACGCTCAGCAGCGCCAGCGCTACCACGGTGGCAATGTGAAACCAACGCCAGGCCTGCCGGTTGGGGGCGACATTGTTCCATTTCCAGCGAAGGGCAAACAGCCCGGCCACTCCGCCAAGGCTCAGCCAAAGCGGCCAGCCCGCTTCGTACCAGGCGGCGCCAATCACCCAGAATCCAAGGCTAAAGCCGATGAATCCGGTCAGGACAAGCAGCAATGCAATCAGCAGGCGGGACAGAGAAGAATGGGTAAAGGCCCATTGGCGAAGAGAGGAGGAGTTCATGTTCAGAGTTAAAGTTGGGGTTCGATGAAGACATCTGCTGACAGGCCCGGCGTGGTGAGAATGTTGAAAGCAAAATAACCTACAAAAGATTTCCCGGCCAGTCAAACCTTGTCATCCGGCTCCGCAGGGTGCATGAAATCAGCCTTTGGCAGCCTTTTCCATTTTGCTGTTATCCACTTTTCCTCTTCGCTTTCTTTCTTTTTCGATGGTGCTTCGCCGCCAGATATGATTAATCCAGAATACCGCCCCAACCGGGCTTGCCAGCCATCCGATGATTGTCACCATTACGGCCAGAAAGGCAAGGTCCTCACAGGAAAGGAGACAAGCAAAATAAGGGGTAAAAATTGCCAGGGTCACCACAAATGCCACAATCAGCACAGACAGCAGGACTCTGATCCACGGGGGCATGTTTTGGGTTCGCTGCCGGGTCTTCTGCAGAAAGCGCTGGAAAGCAGATGGCTGTTCAGCTTCTGCCTTGATGGCACCAGGCGCAGCCAGTGCAGCAGTTGCGTGAAGCTGTGGCAGAAAGCCATTGCCTTTCCAGTCGGGGCCATATTTAACCGGAAACCGGCTGCCAAGATGCACACTCAGCAGCGCCAGGATCACCACGCTGGCCATGTGATAACCCCGCCAGGCGCGCTGCTTGGGGGCCACGCCCTTCCATTTCAACCGAAATAAAAACAATGCCGCCAGGGCTCCCAGGCTCAGCCACAAGGGCCAGACTGCTTCATACCAGCCTGTTCCGATGACCCAAAAGCCTAACGAAAAGCCAGCCAGCCCGGAGAGGGTGAGCAGCAAAGCAAGTACATAGCGGGCAGGGGTTGGATGGGCATAAGCCCAGTGTCTGATGGTTGTGAGTGTCATGATGGATGTGTGTGAAGGCGTGGCTTGCGCCGGAGAAATAATAGCGTGCTGTGAGCGGATCTGGAGACATGCCGGAATTTGCGCCTGAGCAGCAAAAGCAAGCACTTGCTTAAATTGAAAATTAGTTACTTAATTAACAAGTTCCTGTACCGCTTCTTTCAAAAATTTTCCGCTTATCAGGCTGTCAGGAGATCCTCCAGGCCCCTCGTGGTTTTGGGCTGTTCAGCAACGCCACCGAGGAATGATGTCCTTGCCTTCGGACCCTGCCATTCAGTCATCGTCAATCGCCCTCTTTGCATGGCTATTTGCCTGGCTGTCAGTCCTGAAGCTGCCAATCCAGGAATTGGATCCAGTCTCTGCAAAGCTGCTTGACCTGCTTGTTCATGTGTGGATTCATCCTTCATCGACACCGTCTGTATGCTGTCTTCATTCGGGTCTTCGTCGAGCAGCATCACGCTGTCATGCAGGGCCGAGTCCACGAGAATATGACCCGACTGAAGGTCTTTGGGATCCGGGCTAAGGTCTTGTTTTGCGACTTGCACAAACATAAAGAGGAGCGCGAGAGCGGCAGCCATGACGTAGGCATAACGCGACCAGGCGACTGGCTTCTTAGCCGACACTTGCCGGAGCAGGGCCGGGGAAAGGGCGGGAGCTTCGGGTCCCTGGTGTTTCCACTGGGAAATTTCCTGGAGGCCGCACGAGAGACAAAGGCGATCGGCCTCACTCAGGGCGAAAGGCTCCTGATCCGGATGAGGGTTGAATGAAGGAGGCAGGCTGTTCATATCGTCGAATTCAGGAGATCCTGGGATGGGGTTTCGGGACAGGGGTGAAAGGCAGCGAGGGCAGAGGAGAGTTTTTTGAGGGCATAAAACAGGCGGGACTTGACCGTGCCTTCGGAGCAACCAGCAATGAGGGCAATGTCTTTGAGCGGCAATTCTTCCATGAAGCGAAGCAGAAGCACTTCCCGGTGCTCGGGGGAGAGGTCCTGATCGAGGGCAAAGTGGAGCGCCCTGCGGAAGGCCTCCATGTCAAGAGAGTCCTTCCATTCCTGGATTGGCTCCTGGAGGCGGCCCGGCTCTTCCACTACCGTCACGATGCTGCGCACAGACCTGCGGCGGTATTCATTTTTGAGTAGGTTGCCGGCAATTGTGTAGGCCCATGGCAAAAAGGCCTGTTTGGAGTTGAACCGCCCGGCATGATTCACCACCCGGATGCACCAGTCCTGCAGCAAGTCCTGGGCGCGGGCTTCATCGCGGTGAAGCATCCGGTAGAAATAGCGCATCAGCCGGGTGCCATGCCGCCGGTAAAGCTCCTCAAATGCCAGCTCCTGCCCGCGGGCAATGAGTGGCATCAGGGCCTCGTCGCTGAGGGAGGAAAGGGGAGCCGGTTGGTTCATGAGGGGCAACAAGCTGAATTGCACCCGGAATTACCCCTTTCCTCATGAAGGGTTCAACTCTTTCTGCTTTTTTATAAAAAAATGATCGGGGCGAAGCGGCAGGGTGAATACTATTTGCTAACATTCGGGATCAATCGACAGGCTCTTTGCGGCCTTGTCGGGCAATGAGCTTCCTTCTCATGGAGACGACGTCCGATTCTACCAAAACCCCCGTTCAACTGAGGCAGGTGAGCGACCATCTGATGATGATTCGCCCACGGTCATTTGCCTACAACGAACAGACTGCCACCACGAATTCTTTCATGGTTCGCGACCGCGAGCACACAGGCGAGGAAATACGCGAGCTTGCCAAAGAAGAATTTGATGCCATGGTGGACACACTTCGGTCAAAAGGCATTCTGGTTTCGGTGATTGACGACCCCGAGGGGTCCCGCACCCCAGATTCGGTTTTCCCGAACAACTGGATTTCGACGCACGAAGACGGCAAAATCATCCTCTACCCGATGTTTGCCCCCAACCGCCGAACCGAGCGCCGCAACGATGTGGTGGACTGGGTCGCCAGCCTGTATCCTGTGGTTGAGGTCCACGACCTGTCTCCTGCCGAGCTGGAGGGCCGCTTTCTCGAAGGAACAGGTTCCATGATCCTTGATCGCGCGCACCGGGTTGCCTACGCCAACCTTTCTCCCAGAACCGACGAGGCATTGTTCAGGGCTTTTTGCCAAAAAATGAACTTCGAGCCCCAGCTTTTCCGTGCCGTAGATGCCCGGGGCCAGGACATTTACCACACCAACGTGATGATGGCCCTTGCCCAAACCTTCGCTGTCATCTGCCTCGAATGTATGCCCGCCGAAGAAGAGCGAAACCATATTGCCAGCAAGCTCAAAGAAACGGGCCACGAACTTATTGAGCTTGATTATGAGCAGGTTACTTCTTTCGCCGGGAACATGCTGCAAGTAATCAACCAGGAAGGAACGCCATTTACAATCCTGTCCGGGAGGGCCTTTGAATCGCTGGATGAAATTCAGATCCAGGCAATTGAGCGGCACAACGAATTGATCGTAGTGGACCTTGACCTGATCGAAACCTGCGGCGGCGGCTCGGTGCGCTGCATGATGGCAGAATTGTTTTACCCCAGTCCCAAGCCCTAGGGAAGAACCCGGATCCTATCCCGCTTGTTCTTCCCTTTTACTGGCTTGACCTTCATTGTATGAAACCCTGCATTAAATCCGAATACGCTCCGCTGAAGAAAGTTCTCGTTCACACACCCGGCCCCGAGCATGCACAGCTCATTCCCTGGGAGGGCGACCACCATTTGATGGGGCCCATGCCGCGGGTCCATAGCGAGTTGAAGCGTGACCACGAGGACCTCAAAAACTTCGTTTCCCAGGAAATCGGGGCCGAGCATGTACTAGAGCTGAGCAAATTGCTGGAGGAAATTTTCGACAACTCCGACGGCAGGCGCAGGCTGCAGATTCTGCGCGACACCCTGCATGGCACCGCCGAAAATTATGTCGATCATTTGCAGGCCCGGGGCATCAAGCTCGAAAGCTATGAGAGCCGCCGACTTGTGAAAGACCTCATCTGCGGATACCCGCGCAAGCTCACCCTCAACAATGGCCGTTTGCCTAAAATCATCATTCCCCCCAAGCGGGAACTGATGTGGGTGCGCGACTCTGCCGCCACCACGCCCTGCGGCGTGATGATTTGCTCCATGGCCTCGCCCCGGCGGCTTCCTGAGCCTACGCTTGTCCGTTCCATTTTCAAATACCACCCCATGTTCGACGAAGGCAGCATCTTCTTTGACATGGTTGAATTTCACCGCCAGCTCGACGAAGATGACACCTGGAGCGGGCTGGATTCTCCCTTTCTCATGGAAGGCGGGAACGTGCTGGTGCTGAGCGAAACAGCCCTGGCAATTGGGGTGGGCAAGCACGACTTTCTGTATTCCAACCGCACCACCCGCCCGGCTTTCGAGTTGCTCGTTCAGAAATTATTTGAACACGACCGAAGCCAGAAGCTGGAGCGTATCTACATGGTCAACGTGCCCGACCTTCGCGGCTTCATCCACCTCGACACCGTTTTCAACATGGTGGGGCCCAAATCGGCAATCGTGATGCCCTATATTTTTGGCCATCCCGACCCCATTGTGGAGGAGAGCGCCACCCGGGTCCTGCAGCGCTTTGTGGGCTACCTGCGCAAAACCATGGCGGTGAACCAGACCGACCTGAGCAAAATCCCCAGCCGCGACATTTTCGACTATGCAGGCCGGGTGGAGGTATATGACCGTGATTACATCCGGAAAACAGGCAAAGTGACCCGTTTGCCCCAGCCTTCCCGCTATTTTCTCGACCAGCTGGTGGAAGATGGCTTGCTGGACCTCAACAATGTGACCTGGATTGGTGGCGACATGGAAGATTATGTTTCGCCATACGAGCACCTGAAAGTGGCCCTTTTCGACCAGCACAACATGGCAGGAAACGTGTTCACAGTCAAGCCATTTCGGGCTGTAGCCTACCATCGGAATGCCCGAACCGTGGGTTCCCTGGCAAGCCACATGAAAGAGCTTTCTCCTGATGCCCACCTTGAGCTCATGTCGTCGAATGAAATTCGCACAGACAATGGCGGCCCTCACTGCCTCACCATGCCGTTGCTGCGCGAAGAATGAGCCTTCGCACGATTTCCCGCTTCCAACTTTCCCGAATTCCCGTAACTTTCGATTCAAAAGTTTTCACGCCCATGTCATCGATTCTCGCTTCCCTGCGGACCCTTTCTGAAGAAGACCAGGAACTGCTGTACCAGGCTCCCGCCATTGTGACCGTGCTGGTTGCCGGTGCTGATCAACACATTGACCATCGCGAGCAAGCGCTGGCTCAAAAGCTGGTGAACTACCGCACCTTTACGGCAGACAGCGTTCTGCACGACTACTACGAAGAGGCCAACAGCCGATTTGAGGGTAGTTTGCAGGAGCTGATGGCTGCATGGTCGCCCGAAACAGGCCAGCGTGCCATGAGCCAGTTGCTCGAAGAAGTTGGCGATGTGCTGCTTCAATTGCCAGAAGAACACGCCGGGGCTTTGAAAGAAAGCCTGCGCAGCTTCGCAAAAAAAGTGGCAGAGGTGGATGGTGGCTTCCTCCACATGGGAGGCATATCGGCTGCTGAACGGAACGTAATTGACCTCAGGGAGCTGGACGTGGAATAAGGCTCCGCAAAATGGCAGCTGTGAGTTTCCGCCCAGGCCTGAAGTCGTGCGCTGAACCTCCAACAAAATTTACAATGCTGTTCCCAGCCAATCGTGATTGGCTGGGAACTTTTTTTTATAAAATAGTTCACCAAGACTATATGGAAAATCCCAATGCTGCCTATCTTGTGTCAGATATCATTCCTTAACTTTCCTTCGCTATGTTTCGCACAGCCATGACTACCCTGTTGCTGGCTGGGGTTTTGTTTCCCCTGCATGCTCAAAATCCGGACTGGGTTCCAACGAAAGAGGCTTTCTCAATTCGATACAACCAGTTTGAAGATCCTTATGCCGTCAATCTGCTCAACTTTGGCACCACCTTCGCCTCCATGGCGGGGATGAATACCAAATTTGAACGGCGGATACACATCCTCAAAGAAACAGGAAGAAGCCTTGGAGAGGTGGAGCTGTACTTTTCGGAGGGCAGTCAGCTCACGGTAGGGAAAGCTTCTTCTTTTCGCCTGAATGAGCAGGGCGAAGTGGTGGCCAGCGAAATGAAACTCAATGCTATCATCAGGGAGAAAGTGGATGAAGACACCTGGGTGGCCAAATTTACCATCCCGGACGTGCAGGTAGGATCCATCATTCACTACACCTACGAAAGAACCGAAAAGAGCTTTTTCTCCTTTACCTGGCGCTTTCAGGACCAAATTCCTACCCTGAAAAGCGAGTTTTCCTTCTTCCAGGGCCCGAGCCTTTCGTTTGCCTACGTTGCGCTGGGAATCATGACAGATCAGATCCGGATTGAAGATCTTACCTATGTTTTGACCGACATTCCGGCTGCCACAGTGGAGCAGTATGTGCCAAATGAAGGCAATTACCAGCCTACCCTCCGGTTCCAGCTGGCCCGTTGGCTCAACCCCCAAACCAATCGCATTGAGCCGGTTTTTGAAGACTGGGCTTTATTTGGAAAAGAACTCCTGGACAGAGACGATATGAAAGTGAGCAAGGGGGATTTCAGGCAGCTTGCGGAGCTGGCCCAGCCCCGAATTGCCTTACAAACAGACTCTCTGGAGCAGGCCAGGGCCTTGTTTCGCTATGTTCAGAAAGAGATTGCCTGGGATGACTCCTATGCTGTGGTGCCAGATCAGGGGCCGCTCGAGGCATTCAAAGAAGGCCGCGGAACCTCCGCCGATATCAACCACGCCCTCGTATCGATCCTGCAGGCAGCAGGCCTGGATGCCCACCATGCGCTTGTTGGCACCCGCGGCCACAGCATCATGATCCCTGATTTTCCGCTAGCTTTCCAGTTCAACACCATGCTGGCCTACCTGCGGGTGGGCGGCAAAATCTATGCGCTCGACGCCACTGATCCTGAGCGTCCATTTGAACTGCCCGCCCGCTCAACCCTCAACCAGCAGTTTCTCGTGGTGGCATCAGGAAACTGTCGCTGGGAACCAATCCCCATCTCCCAGCAGAGCGGTCATTCCGTATTTGGGTTGCTGCAGATCGACCCTAATGGGCGGCTTACAGGCAAGCTGACTCTCACCCAGAAGGGCTACGACGCAGTCACTTCGCGCCATATCATCAAAGAAGACGGCATTGACGCCTATTGGGACTGGAGGCTGGACGACGACGTGCCCAGGGAGGTCATCAAAAGCCACCAGATCAAGGGCCTTGGGAGCCCTGACTCGGCAGTGTCGGTAGTGCTGGAGCTCGACTGGGAAGGCTACGCCATGGCAGCCGGCGATTTTCTCTACCTGCAACCCCTTGTGGTTGACCGCCTGGAAGAAAACCCCTTCCTCGACAGCACGCGGGTGTACCCGATTGACTTCGGCTACCCCGAAAGCAATAGCCTGCGGCTATCTTACCTGGTGCCGGAAGGCTACCAGCTGGATGAAGCTCCCGGAAACAGCCAGATTTCTCTTCCAGACAAAGCCCTCGCTTTTACTTACATGGCCACCAATGATGAGAACATGATCAACGTCATGAACAAGTACGACCAACGGCAATCCTTCTTTGAGCCGTTTGAGTACCCGCAGCTCAAGCAGGTATACGACATGATCATGGCCCGCCACGGCCAGCAGTTAGTTCTTAAAAAAGTGCAGCCTTAACCCGTTACGCCCCCTCCAATGAAACAGTCCATCCTGATCCTGATCGCTCTGATGGCAGGCAGCTTGTCTGCCGCCGGAGAATGGCCCGCCTCAGCCATTCCAGCCTCCCTTCGGACAGACGCCTACGCCGTCATTCGATCCTATACCACAGAAATTGTGATCAGGGAAGAAGACAAAGCGATCATGAGGGTAACCAGGGTCGTGACCGTGCTCGATGAAAAAGGAAAGGAGTATGGCTTTTTTTCTCAGCCCTACGACAAGTTGCGCAAGATCAGATCTGCAACGGTTCGCCTCCTTGATGCCGAAGGAAAGGAAGAAAAAAGGGTGCCGATGAAAGATATGAACGATGTGATGGCCAATAGCTCCAGTTTCGCCACTGATGACCGGTTCATCTTCATCCAATACAGCAACACCGAATTTCCCTACACAGTGGTCATGGAATACGAACTGGAGCTGTCTAATCTATTTTTGGTCAACACCTGGCAACCACAATCCGGCGAACATCTTTCGGTTGAGCAGGCAAGCATCACGGTGGATCTGCCTTTGGCCAACAACCTGAATTTCCACACGCTTGCTTTTGACGCCCAGCCCAATCACCCCACAGTGGGCAACCGCCATCAGTATGCCTGGCGACTGAGCCAACTGCCTGCCCTGAAAGACGAGGTCTGGTCGCCAGCCTGGGAGCATTTGGTCCCAACGCTTTACCTCGTTCCGGCAAAATTTGAAGCAGAAGGCATATCTGGCCAATCCGACTCCTGGGCCAGCCTGGGAGCCTTTTTTTACCAGCTCAACGATGGCCGCCAAAGCCTGCCCGCCGACCTCAGGGAGAAGGTCCACAAGTTGGCGGATGGACTGGAAAGTCCCCGGGAAAAGGCAGAAGCGCTTTATCGCTACACCCAACAGAACACCCGCTACGTCAGCATTCAGCTGGGAATCGGAGGCTGGCAAACCTTTGATGCCAAATATGTCCATGAAACTGGCTACGGCGATTGCAAGGCCCTCACCAACTTCATGAAATCCATGCTGATGGAAGTCGGGATTGAGTCGCATGTGGCGCTGGTACGGGCTGGCGACGATGCCCAGCCGATCCAAACTGCCTTCCCCAGCAACCAGTTCAATCACGTAATTCTCTGCCTTCCCTTCAACGGCGACACCACCTGGCTCGAATGCACCTCGGCCACCCACCCATTCGGCTACCTGGGCGATTTTACCGAAGGCAGGCACGTGCTGCTCATGACGCCAAAGGGCGGTAAGCTCACCCAAACCCCAGCCTTCACTACCGAAATCAATTACCGCACCCGAACGGCCCATGTCACCCTCAAGCCCGATGGCAGCGCCCGGATGGAGGTTCTGGTTCATGCTTCCGGCTTTCAGGAAACCTATTTGAGGGCATTGGCCTACCAGGGAAATCGCCAGGCACAGGAAAAATATGTGCGCGGGCTCATCGCCCTGGGCAGCTACGAACTCCTTGATTTCTCCCTGAGCGAAGGCCCCGCCGGACCGAGCCCGTCTATGGTCCTCACCTACACACTGGAATCCAGGCAGTTAGCCTCTGCGATGGGCAAAAGGCTCTTTCTGCCCATGAATATGTTGGAATCTCCCTGGCCAACCCTTGATGCCACCGAACGAAAGCTGCCCATCGAGATCGCAAACAGCTTCATCGATACCGACACGGTTTATTTTCATTTGCCGGCAGGCTTTGTGCTGGAAGCTCAGCCGGGCCCGGCAGAGAAAGAAACCGTCTTCGGCAAATACGAGATTGATATTGCGGTGGAGTCGGAGCAGGAAATTCGCTTTGTGAGAAGGCTGGAAATGAGCAAAATGCGCCTCCCGGCCAGTTACTCAGAGGAAATGCGGAGCTTTCTGAATGAGATTAACCGGGGAGACAAGCAAAAAATGGTGCTGAACAACCGTTCCTAAAGCTTCCGGTTTCGGAAAATTTCATTACTTTCCCTGTTAACTGGCGAAGAGCTGCTCTCCGTCGGTCTCAACCCCCTCATGCCCTCCCATGGTCAAGGAATTTCTCTCCCTGGCAGATCAGGCCAATGTATCGGACCTGCTGCGAAAATCATCGCCCGCCAAGCCTGCCGTTCAGTCCTTGCAACATGCCCTTCACTTGCTGGGCTACGGAAAATTGCTTCAATGGGAGCGATTTGGTGCCGACGGCGATTTTGGCAACAGCACCATTGCTGCACTCGCCCAATTTGCCGAACGCAATAACCTGCCCTTCGATGGCGTGCAGGTAACCCCAGACATTGCCGCTGCCATGGCGAGGCTCCTGCTCCTAGTCGAAGACCTGCGGGTGCTGGCAAAAATCCAGCAGGGCGGAAGCCCGGAAGCAATTCTATTTAAGAAAACCGGAGCCAACTCCTCCGTGCAGGCCCTTCAGCGCATCCTCAACTCCCTCGGTTGGGGCGCCCAATTGAATTGGGAGCGGTTTGGCGCCGATGGCGACTATGGTCAATCCACTACCGAAGCCGTGAAAGCCTTTGGCACCAACGTTGGCATCGCCACTGATGGCAACAAAATGAGCGCCCCGCTGATCAAACACCTGGTTCAGCTCGTGGCCGACCGCTTCGGCGACGACTGGAAACCTGCCGCAGAGTCCACCACCTTCTCCAGCCAGCAACCCAACCAGCGCATTCTATTGCCTGCAGGGTTGAAGCCCTACAAAAAGGGCATCTACACCGTTGGCAACCGGCCAGCCAAAGATTTTCTCGAAAGCCAGCCCGCCGAACTGGCTTCCATGAACATCACCGAATCTCTCCAGCGGGTCATGATCGCCGTTTCAGTCAATGAGGGCAACCTCGATGCCGTGAATACCTGGGACAATTCGTTCATGACCTTCGGCATGTTTCAATGGACCATCGGGGCGGGAACCGATAAGGGAGAGCTGCCTGCCTTGCTCAAAAAGCTGAAAGAAAAGGCCCCATCGGTGTTTCAAAGCCTGTTTGGCGTTCATGGCCTGGACGTTGCCGACGAACAGACTAATTCCACCTACGGCTACCTGAAGCTGGATGGCGTGCTAGTTCAATCACTGGACATGAAGGAAAGGCTGAGATCAAACGAATGGGCCATCCGGTTTTTTGAAGCTGGCCAGGATCCGATGCTTCAGGCTGTTCAGATCGTTCACTCTGCCGACCGCCTCAAAAACTTTTACTGGAAGGACAAGGCAGGCGGGCATTTACTTTCCGACCTTGTGACCTCAGAGTTTGGCGTGGCCCTGCTGCTTGATAACCACGTGAACCGACCCGGCTACGTGAAAGCCTGCGTGGAAAAAGCCTTCAAGCGTGTGGCCCTGCCGCATCCCTCTGGCTGGGGCGATGCAGAAGAAGCCAAATTGCTCGATGCCTATCTCGCCATTCGCAACACCCACCCCGACGATGGCAATCCCAACAAACCCATGACCGACGCCGCGAAACGGGCTGACCGCAACAAGCGGCTTGTGGAGCAGGGGAAGCTCATGACAACCCGCGGCAGCTTCGTGTTTGAGAGCACCAAATCACGCAGCCTGCTCGACACCAGCAACGTACCCGACGGCTACAACGCCGATCTCTTCCCCGAAATCGTGGAGGAAAAAACGCCGATGCCGTGGTAGTGGGGAGGAGGGAGATTCTGTTCCAGGGCAGACACGCAGGTCTGCCCCTACTCCTATTTGGCGGAAAAAATGTAGGGGCGAACCTATGTGTTCGCCCAAAGACTGGGTGTTCGCCCAAAACTGTTCCAGGGCAGACACGCAGGTCTGCCCCTACATTCCTATTTGGCGGAAAAAATGTAGGGGCGAACCTATGTGTTCGCCCAAAACTGTTCCAGGGCAGACACGCAGGCCTGCCCCTGCATTCCTATTTGGCGGAAAAAATGTAGGGGCGAACCTATGTGTTCGCCAAAAGACTGGGTGTTCGCCCAAAACTGTTCCAGGGCAGACACGCAGGTCTGCCCCTACATTCCTGTTTGGCGGAAAAAATGTAGGGGCGAACCTATGTGTTCGCCAAAAGACTATGTGTTCGCCCAAAAACTATGTGTTCGCCCAAAAACTACTATCACGATAACGCCCAATAAGCCAGCCAGGCCCCCAGGTAGGCCAGGGCAGTCAGGTAGAACAGCATCACAAGGGCCCACACCCAGCCTGCTTCTTTGCGGGTCACGGCCAGGGTGCTCATGCACTGCATCGACAAAGCGTAGAACACAATCAGAGACAGAACCGTGGCGGCTGTGTACACTGGCAGGCCGGTATCGGGGTGTTTTTCTGCCTGGAGACGTTCGGTGAGGGTAATGCGTCCCCGCTGCGCTTCATCTCCCTCCATCCCGTCAGGGTCGTCAGTTTGGTAAATGATGCTCATGGTGCCGACAAACACTTCCCGTGCGGCGAAGGAAGTAATGAGGCTGATGCCGATTTTCCAGTCGTAGCCAAGCGGGCGAATAGCAGGCTCGATCCATTTGCCAAGGCTGGCAGCATAAGAGCTGTTGAGTTTTTCGGAGTCGTAGGCCAGGAGCAAAGAGTCGCTCAGCGGGGAAGGCAGGGCCTCATATTTGGCCTCAATGGCAGCCATTTTTTCGCCGGGCCCGAAACGCACCAGCGCCCACAGCACCAGGCTGATGAGCATGATCACCTTCCCGGCTTCTACTACAAAAGACTGACATTTCTGCCAGACAGTGATGCCCACATTGCGCCAGCGGGGAAAGCGGTAGCTGGGCATTTCCATCACAAACATGCCCTTGCTCTCATATCGCAGAATTTTTTTGAACACAAATGCCACCAGCAGGGCTGCCACAAACCCCAGCAAGTAAATGGCGGTCATGAACAGGCCCCGCTGGTCGATTCCTGCGATTCTGCCCGCCGGAATGAACATGGCAATGAGCAGGGTATAGACCGGAATCCGGGCGGAGCAGCTCATCAGAGGCGTTACCAGAATGGTGATGAGGCGTTCACTGCGGTTGGCGATGCCCCGGGCCATCATGATGGAGGGAATGGCGCAGGCCATTCCGCCCATGAGCGGAATGATTGATTTGCCCGAAAACCCAAAGGGTCGCATGATCCGGTCCATCAGAAACACCACCCTGGCCATGTAGCCGGTTTCTTCGAGCAGGTTGATGAAAAAGAAGAGGAAGGCAATTTGCGGAACAAACACCACAATCCCGGCGAGGCCCGCGATTACCCCTTCGGTGAAGAGGTCGCTGAGCCAATGCTCCGGCAGAAAATCAGCCAGGCCGCTCTGAAGGGCCCCCATGCCTGCCTCGATCCAGTCCATCGGCACGGTGGCCCAGGCAAACACCGCCTGAAAAATGAGGAGCAAAATCCCGACAAAAATGAGATAGCCCCACACTTTGTGGGTGAGAATGCCATCGAGGCGCTCGCTGAGCTGCTCGCGCAGGGTAGGTGGGTCCTGCACCACGAGGGAGATCCATTCGTCGGCGAGGTCAAGGCGAACGAGCAGCTCGTTGGCGATGAGCTGGCGCGCGCTGACCGCGTCGATTTGCGCCTGGGCTCGCCAATTAGTGAGCTGGGCCTGGTTCAAGTGGGGAAACAACTCGGGGGCGAGCAAAGCCTGATAGGCGCGATAGGGTTCCGGGTTGCGAAGATTTTTGCTCAGTTCGCTGAGCGCGGGCAGAAAGCCGGGCGGAATCTGAAACAACCGCCGGGCTGGTGCTGCCACCGACATCGCGAGCTGAGATTGAAGCGCTTTGAGGCCCTGGTTTTTTTTGACCGACAAGCCCAGCACCGGAATGCCAAGCAAGCTCTGAAGTTGCGGCAGGTCAATGTGAATCCCTTCCTCCTCGGCCAGATCCATCATGCTGAGTGCCAGAATGGCAGGAAAGCCGAGGTCGATGACCTGGGTGCACAGCATCAGGCCGCGGCGGAGTTGTGTGGCATCGGCCACAACCACCACGAGGTCGGGATGATCAGGGTGGCGGGGATCGTGGAGGAGGTCGAAAGTGACGCGCTCATCCTCGCTGCTGGGATAGAGAGAATTGGTTCCGGGCAGGTCAATGAGTTGGGCAGAGGATTTGCCGGGAAGAGAGATGACGCTGCTTTTGCGCTCGACAGTGACGCCGGGAAAATTTCCCACGCGCTGGTTCATGCCACTGAGGGCGTTGAAGAGAGAGCTTTTTCCGCTATTTGGCGTGCCTACAAGGGCAATGGTGTGTGCTGGTGCAGTTAGCTCTTGCTGATCCATATATGGCTTGCGTCGTCGCGCCGGAGGAGGATTTTGGTCCGGTGCACCCGAATGGCGACGGGATCACGCAACGGGGCGGTTCCCGAGAAAGACACTTGATCGCCGATGGCGACGCCCATTTTAAGGAGGGCCATCTCCAGATCAGGGGCATCAATTTTGCAAATCTTCCCTCCTTCTCCGGGGTGGAGAGCCAGCAGAGAAGCCTCAGCGCGATTGGAAGCAGAATGTCGGGAAGCAACTGGATCAAACATGGCCGGCAAAGCGGTTAGGATGGCAAGTATGGGACTTATTTAGAATTAGTCCAAATTAGTCCTCAAAACTAGATGGAAGACAACGAAGGATCAATACCTTTTGTTAGGTAAATGTGATGACTTTATGTACCTAGCTTTAGGTAGGTGCGGAAAAACATAAAGGTTCGAAGAAAAAAAACCAGGGTGGAAGATCAGCTTTTCAGAATGGAACTTCGTAGGAAAGGGCTGGTTTGCCGGGGCTTTTCCCCGCTGTTTTCACCATCTTTGCAAAGACATTGACCAGATTAACAATCATGAGCGACCGATTGATTACAGAAGTGCGCCAGGCGATGGAAGTGCGCCCGACTTGGACTGCCTACGGCCTGTTCATTTTGAAGCTTGCCCTCCTGGTGGGCCTCATCGTGCTGCAGAATCAGTTTCCAACCTTTATGCTGGACCTCGGTATTCCAGATCGCTATCTCCGGGCGCTGCTGTTTTTCCTCACAGGCCAGTTGATGATCAGTTTTGCCCGCAGCACCCTCGCTACTTTGTATCGCCGCAAACACCTCCAGGCCAAAGGCCGCCGTGATAATTTCATCCTCGGGATCAACCAAATAGCCGGCATCGCCAGCTTCGTAGTCTTTTCCTTCGCTGCGCTGATGGTGTTTGACATTAACATCCGCGAAGCTCTCACTGCCATTTCCATCGTTGCGGCTGCCATTGCCATTCTCTCCAAAGATTATGTCTCCAACATGATCAATGGCATGATCCTCATGTTTTCAAATCAGATTTCTCTCGACGACATGGTGCAGATTGGCGAGCATCGCGGAAAAATTGTGGACCTCACCCTGCTGCATGTGCATGTGTTGAATGATGACGACGACGTCATTTTTATCCCCAACAACCTGCTGCTTACAGAAGGGATCATCAATTTCACCAGGCGGCCACTTGGCAAGATTTCTGTAGAATTTGACCTCCCGCTTTCCCGTGTTGAATCGGTGGAAGACGTGGAGCGTTACCTGCAGGAAATCCTGGAACCTCACCGCGAACACATTGTGAAGGGCAGCTACCACCTCAAAACCGTCCGCTTGAGCAAAGACAGTGTCTCCTTCAAGTTTCAGTGCCTGCTCAGGGAAAAAGGCGACCGTGAGGTGCAAAGAAGCATCAAGAAAATGGTGTTGCGCTCGGTGGTGGTTTTTGGACACGGCACGCAGTCAGCCTACCAGGCCTGATGAGCTGGCCCACCTCAAAATGCAGTGCGTGTTCGCACCGGCGCGTGATCATGAGCCAGCGGGGCAGCGAGTTTTGGCTCTGCGACCGGCACCGGGAAGACTCCCGGTTTGAAAAATACCCCCACCAGCCCGTGTGGCATTGCGGCGGGTTTGAGAAAAGAACTGGATTGCCAGAAGAACATGGAGGAGAACAGCCCGATAATTTGTGATTTGGCCGGGAAAGGTGGAAATTTGTCGTCCAATTTTTCCATGAAGTTATGATACTGCCCATTATCGGATATGGCCACCCAGTGCTGCGCGAAACGACGCAAGAGATCGGCTCAGATTATCCTAAGCTGGCCGGGTTGATTGCCAACATGTTCGAAACCATGTACCATGCGCAGGGGGTGGGCTTGGCAGCTCCTCAGGTTGGCCTGGCTATCCGGCTGTTTGTGGTGGATGGAACGCCCATGGAAACTTCCAGAAATGAGGACATGACTGGCTTCAAGGGAGTATTCATTAACCCGGTGAAAGTGGAGGAAACGGGTGAGCCCTGGGGCTTTGAGGAGGGTTGTCTGTCTATTCCTGACATTCGGGAAACGGTAATGCGGCCTGAGCATCTGACGCTGCGGTTTATGGATGAAAATTTCCAGGAGCAGGTGGAAACCTATTCGGGGGTGAAGGCGAGAATTCTGCAGCATGAATACGACCACTTGGAGGGCAAGCTGTTCACCGATTATTTATCGCCGATGCGCAAGCAGGTACTCAGAACGCGGCTGGGCCGGATTTCAGCGGGAGACGTGAGCTCCGAATATCCCATGAAGTTTTCCAGGAAGAAATAGGCACAACCCTTCAAGGCTTGCCAAAAAATAGACACGTGGGGCTTTGCCTTGGCGTGTCATTTTTTTGATATACGCCCCTTAATTCTTCCTAAATCGATTTCGGAGCAGATTAGATGGGAATATACACGATTTCGAAATCGATTACATACCATTTACCCCCGAAAAGGCGCCGTTCGCGCGAAAAAAAGGGCAAATTTTTGCAAAGCTCACATTTGAGTAATATCTTTGTTCGAATTAAGGGTAATACAGCTTAAATTTTTTGGTCTATGTCGAGTCAAGAGTTGCACGCAAAAATCTTGGCGACTAAGAGCTTGTTGAATCGCGAACTAGTTCGCAATCGCAATCAGGAAGATAATGCCATGCTGAGTTTCCGCGAGATTGGTGTCCGGATGGACATGATCCACGAAGCTGAGCGCGTTGGTGTTCGCAACCTGGGGGAGTCTCAAAGCCGCAAATTGACCCGTATGATCGCCCAACTGGAGGATCAACTGGGAATTTCGCTCAATTGAGGCAGCCACTTTGTCGCCGCATCCAAAAACATGAGTCATCCCGAACTTTGGGGTGACTCATATTTTTTTTAAAAAAGAAAGGTCTTCCGTAATTTTTGGTTACCACACCCTAAACTACGAGAAGACCATGCTTTATCAGCATTACCAAACTAAGGAAGCCCATGGA
>JBGSKC010000081.1:0-64629 GCA_041741415.1 Bacteroidia bacterium
GTCTTGCTTCTGGCCAGGGATCGGGAGGCCCGTCTGGCGGCACTGGCCTGGAGGATGCGATTATCGGCACCTACAACAGCCAAACCGAAACTTCCACCCTGATTCATTCTCAGGCTGAATGGGCCGATGCGTTTCAAACGGCCGTGAATCAGGAGTTGGACTTAATTGCTGTTTTAGACACTGTTTATATTCAGGACGATTTTGTTCCTGGTGAAGACACAGTTGTCTTAGTTCTGGAGGGGGAACTGGATTCCGAGCCCTTGTTTGCTGGGATTACTTTGATCAAAGCAGGTGGGGATTATTCATTCGACAATATTTCAGTCACTTGTAAGTCTACTTCTTCCTGTAATTCTTGTAAAGTCCGTCTTCGGGATTGTCCTTGTGCTGACAAAAATAAAGAATCTCAGTATTGCGACTATTCTCGGACGACTGGGGATGGGAGATGGGCTGCTGTTGGAGTTGCATTGCTAGGTATTCTACTAGGTCTTTAGCCTTTAAATTAAAAAGGCTCCCTTGAAATAAAGGGGGCCTTTTTACACATAATTTGGATTAAAATGATTGAGCCTTCACGCTTCAAATTAGCGACATTAGCAACTTGTTTCACTCTGGCTGCAAGCTGCTCCTCCTCCAAGCACCTGCTCGTAAACAGCCTTCGCCAACACGCCGGGGTATCGTCAGCGAAGGTGTCGGTGCATTTTGAAAGATACAACGGCTATGAGGCTGACACCATGAACTCAGTTTATGAGGTGTGTTTGTACAATCAGGATGGCAGAACTGGGCTTTCAACAACAGCATTTCGGGTTTTCCAATCTTGGGAAAATGGCAACCCAAGACTTCGGACTTTCGATGGTCAGAATTATTCCATTTGGCAGGCAGGGCACGGCCTGCAAACCTGGTCGGCTGTCGACCCAAAGCTGAGGGAGTATGCCATCGGGGAGATGACACTCTGGCCATTTTATCTGCCGGAATACTTCCTGAACGCTGTCTTCTGGAAGCCTTCCCGGCTGATCGATGAGACCTCAGATAGCTGGGTTGTTTCCTCTGGGAAAAAGAATACACTCACGATTTGGATATCAAAACAAGATTCCATGATCAGGGAGGTAGAATCTGAGCTATTCTATCGGGAGGGTGGGAAATATTTCGACAGGCTTACATTTGAGTACAGTCTTCTGAATGATTCCTCCCTTGAAAATCTGAGCCTTTATCGAATTTCTGATTCCGATACTGCTGGTATTCAAACTTTCAGTGCGGACACGGCAGCTACGATGGGATTTATTACACAGGGAGAGGCGGCTCCGGTATTTCGATTGCCTGATCAAAATGGAAACATGGTGGACTTAACGGCACTTCGCGGAAAAGTGGTGCTGCTTGATTTTTGGGCCTATGGCTGCGGACCGTGCATTCGGGCCATGCCCGATCTCCAAGCCCTGAGCCAGCGGTTTGATTCGGCCCGGTTCGAGGTAATAGGAATGAATCTTTCACGAGGCGATAGTGAGTCTCTCTCAGGCTTTCTGGCAGAAAGAGGTATTGGCTATTCTAATGTCATCATTTACGGATCTTCTCTTTCGAAAGAGTATGGGGTGAATACCATTCCGATGCTGTATCTCCTTGATCGGGAGGGCCGTGTGGTGAGCATTGAAGATTCAGCGGCCCTTGCCAAGCTCGCCAAGCTCGAACGCGCCATTGAGCGGCTGCTGGAGGAGTAGGGGAGAGCGATACCCGCCCACATCCCCCTCTGTGAAAATCTGTGCTGTCATCTGTGGAAATCTGTGGTGAATTACGCCCGGAAGGGAAGCCCGCCCCATCCCCCTCTGTGAAAATCTGTGCTGTCATCTGTGGAAATCTGTGGTGAATTACGCCCGGAAGGGAAGCCCGCCCCCATATCCTTCTGTGAAAATCTGTGCTGTCATCTGTGGAAATCTGTGGTGAATTACGCCCGGAAAGGAAGCCCGCCCTATCCCCCTCTGTGAAAATCTGTGGTGAATTACGCCCGGAAGGGAAGCCCGCCCCATCCCCTTCTGTGAAAATCTGTGCTGTCATCTGTGGAAATCTGTGGTGAATTACGCCCGGAAAGGAAGCCCGCCCTATCCCCCTCTGTGAAAATCTGTGCTGTCATCTGTGAAAATCTGTGGTGAATTACGCCCGGAAGGGAAGCCCGCCCCATCCCCCTCTGTGAAAATCTGTGCTGTCATCTGTGGAAATCTGTGGTGAATTACGCCCGGAAAGGAAGCCCGCCCTATCCCCCTCTGTGAAAATCTGTGATGTTATCTGTGAAAATCTGTGGTAAAAACTGCCTCCAACCCCACGACCATTTTCCCCTTTTTCAAAGGCCCCGGCTGAAAAACAATGCGGTTTATCACCGAAACTCTTGGTCTGTTTATTGGTTGGTCTCCGTATCTTGCCACCGAAAATGCCCAAGTAAATTGTTATGAAGTTCCTGGCCGCCATCATCGCCTGTTTTTCCCTGCTGTTCTTCGCGTTTTCTCCGCTCTCCGCTCAACCTGAAGGCCCCAGCCAATCCGTTCGCGGCCAGCTTGTGGACCACATCACCGGGCGGCCTGTTCCCGCCGCAGGCATCACCATTCAAAAAGGACAGAGCGAGCTTGTTCAGCAGCAAACAACAGACGAGGCCGGGTTCTTTCGCTTCGAATCGGTGCCAGTTGGTCGTATCTCCCTGTCCGTCACCGCAGAAGGCTACCAGCCGCTGGCCCTCAGCGACCTGCTCCTCAATGCCGGAAAGGAAATGGTGCTGAAGCTCGAACTCGAAGAGCAAGTCTTTGATATCGACGAAGTGGAGCTCACAGCCGCCCGCAACCCCAATGTGGAGCGGGTGTCGGCACGCACTTTTACAGTCGAAGAAACCCAGCGCTACGCAGCCACCTATTACGACCCTGCCCGGCTTGCCGCTTCTTTCCCCGGCGTGGCCACCGTCAACGACGAAAACAACAACCTCGTGGTGCGGGGAAACAGTCCCAACGGCATGTTGTGGCGCCTCGAAGGCGTTGACATCGTCAACCCCAACCACCTCACCAACGCCGGTACCTTCTCCGACCGCCTCACCCAGTCGGGCGGCGGCCAGATCATCTTCAGCACCCAATTGCTGGGCAACAGCAGCTTCCTCACCGGAGCCTATGATGCGCAATTTGGCAACGCCCTTTCCGGGGTGTTCGACATCCGCCTGCGCCCGGGCAACAATGAGCGCACGGAATTCATCGTTCAGCCAAGCCTCATCGGCCTCGACCTCGCCGCAGAAGGTCCGATCCGGAAGGGCAGCGGGGCCTCCTTCCTCGCTAACTACCGCTATTCGACGGTAGGGCTGTTTTCGGCAGTGGGCCTGGAACTGACGCCGGAGGAAATCAACTACCAGGATTTCTCCTTCCACCTTTCTTTCCCCACCGAAAAAGCAGGCACGTTTACCGTTTTCGGACTCGGCGGCCTGAGCATTACCCGCTACAACGCACCCCGCGAAGACAGCCTCCGCGAAGAGGGCCGCGACCGCTTCGACGTCGATTTCTACTCCAACATGGGAGCCGTCGGGGCTACGCACCAGCTGGTGCTGGGCACCAACACCCTGTGGAAAAGCGCCCTGGCCATCTCAGGGATTGAGTCGCAGCGCATCGGCGATTTTATCACCGACAGCATGACAACAGTTCGCGCAGAGCAGGATTTTCTCTCTCAGCGCAGGCTCTCCTTTACAACAGGCATCACCCACAAACTCAGCGAACGCAGCCACCTCCGGGGCGGGTTGTTTGTAACCGACCTCGGGTATTCGGTGGATAACCGCCTCTATGCCCTCGACAGCACCCGGCGGGAGACCATTTTGGCGCAGGCCGGGGGCAATTCGCAGCTGATTCAGCCTTATGTTACCTGGAATACCCAGTTACATCCGAAGTGGGAGATGAACCTGGGCCTTCATGCCATGTGGTTTGCCCTCAACGCGAGCTTTGCCCTGGAGCCAAGGGCCTCGCTGGCCTACCGGCCCGGCAGCCGCCAGCTGATTACTTTCGCCTATGGCCTTCACAGCCAGCTTCAGATGCTGAGCACTTATTTTTCGGGTGTCCGGCAGGAAAATGGCGTTACCCTGTATCCCAATCAGGAACTTGGCTTCACCCGCGCCCACCACGCCGTGCTGAGTTACCAGCTGAGCCTGAGCCAATCCCTGCGCCTGCGCGTGGAGCCCTATTACCAGGCGCTGTTTTCCGTTCCCGTTGCCACCGATCCCACCAGCACTTTTTCGGCCCTCAATCTCCTGGAAGGCTTCGTGACAGATAGTTTGGTGAATGAAGGAACAGGGTCGAATTACGGCGTGGAGATTTCAGCGGAAAAAAGCATGAGCAACGGCACTTATTTCCTGCTCAGTTCTTCGCTGTATGAAAGCCGCTATGTAGCCGCCGACGGCATTGAGCGCGACACCCGCTACAACGGCAATTACCTGTTGACCGGAACAGCAGGAAAAGAATTCGAGCGAATCACCAAACGCGGCAAAAACAAAACCTGGGGCATCAACCTGCGGATGATTTACCAGGGCGGGCTTCGCTACACCCCGATTGATGTGGCTGCTTCGCAACTCGCCCAGCGGACCGTGTTTGCCGAAGACCTCGCCTGGTCGGAGCAGCTGCCCGATTATTTCCGCGCAGATCTGCGCGTGAGTTTCCAGCGCCAGCGCGCCCGCATGACCCGGACCTTCGCCATCGACATCCTCAACCTCACCAACCAGCAAAACCTCGCCTTCCAGCGCTACGACATCGTGCAGCAGGCTGTGGTGGACAAATACTCTCTGGGCTTGTTTCCGTTGATGAGCTACCGGCTGGAGTTCTGATTACCAGTAAAAGTTCAGGATTTCCTCTCCCGCAATTTCCGCCAGGCACTCATCAGGCCGTCCTGCTCGGTGTAGCAGCCCAGCAGCAGACGCTGGCTGTTGGCGGGGTAGCCTTCCTGCCCGTGCAGCACGCGGCGGTTGTCGATGAGCAACAGGTCTCCTTTGCCCAGAGGGATTTTGAGCTGGTTTTCCTTCGCCAGAATTTCCTCCTCCAGCTTGCGGTAGGCGTGGTACCAGGCCTCCTGCTGGGAGCCGGGCAGGGAGAAAGGATCCACGCTGCGGTTGTTGAATGCCAGGCTGCGCACCTCGCCGGAGAAACCCATTTCAACAAGCGTCCGCTCATGGGTGAGCCACACCTTGTCGTCTTCGTAGTGAAACCGCACCGGGATTTCCGACAGGAGCTGAAAGCCCTGCGGCATTCGGCGCTTCACTTTTTGCAGCACAAAAAAGCCATCCACCAGGGTAATGGCCCCACCCTCTGACCCTGGGTCCAGGCAAAGCATGGCATGAAGGCCCGGGGCGGGGTCGCGGTAGGGGTTTTCGGTGCGGGGCGGCAGCATGAGGTTGCTGTCGGAGAGGTTGCTGGGATTGAGTTTGGCGCGAATGTCGAAGATGCGGCCAAAATTGGTTTCGCGGATGGGCCCCAGCCAGCGGATGACTTCTTCGAGGGCTTCTGCCTGGGCGGGCACACCTCGGAGGCCCACAAAGCCATGGTCGCGCAGCCACTCGATCCATTCCAGCCGGTGGCTGCCGCCCGAGTTCACGGCCCCGAAAGGGAAAAAGGCCATGTTGGTATCGAGGATGCGGTTCCAGAGCACCTTGCTGCCAAATGCACCGGGTTGCTCCAGGCTCGCCCGCAGCATCGAAGTCTCAAACCGGCTGATGTGCCCGTCGTCAAGCCAGGTTACCTCCAGGCGGGAACCTTCCTGCCGCACTTCTTTGGGCAGGAGTTCCTCTGGCCAGGCTTGCAGGGTGGATAGCTTTTGCCCGCTTGGCAGCCGGGAGGCAGGGTCGTGGTCGCGAAGCCAGAACCAGGAGATTTTCTGCCGCTGGCCATCTTCCCAAAACAATTCCAGGCTGCTCGGCAACACGCGAAACTGCTTCAAATAAGCCGCTTGGCGGCTGGAATGCGAATGCCAGGGGTTCATGTGGGGTAATCTCAGAGAATTGTTGCCAAAAAAAGAAGGGCGTGTTATCAAATGGTAACCGGGCCAACAAGGTTCAGAAAAAGCAGCGTGATGAAAGCATAATTCGCTTCTTCACCCAGAGTTAACCTGCCCGGAATATGTTTGGGTGCTGGTTGTGAGCGCCTTTCTCTGCACTGCTGTCAGGGCTTGGCAGGTGGCCGGACTGGCTCTTCTGATTATCTTGATGTCTCATTGTTTGTTGCCTGATTCTTTCTCATGGAAAAAAGCATTGATGCCCGCCTCGACGAATTGTTTGGTTTGTATGATCGGTTTGGTTCCGGGGAATACGGCGAAAATGTCTCCCAGCTCCAGCATGCTGTGCAGGCGGCTGCCCTGGCAGAGGAAGCCGGCTATGATGAGGAAGTGATCCTCGCGGCGCTGTTCCACGATGTGGGCCACCTGTATGGCGACCATGTGCTGGCCGGCGAAAGGATGGATGAATTCGGGGTGATGGACCACGAAGAGCTGGGGGCTGCTTACCTTCTGGAGCTTGGTTTTTCGGAGCGAATGGCCCTGCTTGTGAAAAGCCATGTGGCCGCCAAGCGCTATCTCACTGCCCGCAGGCCCGGCTACTACGAGCAGTTGAGCGATGCCAGCAAGGAAACCCTCCGCTTCCAGGGCGGGCCCATGAGCGAGGAAGAAGCTGCTGCTTTCGAGGAGCATGAATCCTTTTCCCTGATGGTTCACATGCGCGAATGGGACGAGGAAGCCAAGCACCCGGATCGTGAGCCCGGCCCGCTGGCACCTTACCGGGAAATGGCGGGGAGGTTGTTGTCAGAAGCGAATTAACTCCCCAATCCGCACGGGGCGGTGCTCTTCAATGCTGGTTCTGGCGGCGATGCCCGTCAGCACCGACATGATTCCATCCCGTGTTCCTGCCGTCTGCCGCCAGGGATCAGGCCCCTCGGGCGAGCGGAAAATGCGGTCCAGCATCCTGCTGTCTCCGCCGCCGTGGCCGCCACGGGCATGAGGGATCTGCACCACTTCGCTGTATCCAAAGCTTTTCGTCACCCGGATTTCGTCGTAATCCTTGTCTTCCGGTACCCAGGGCTGGCTTTCCTTGATCCAGGCCTCCGCCCGGCCTTTGGTGCCGTTGAACGCAATCCGGTAGCCTTCATAAGGGGAATAGGTGGTGAGGGAATAGCTCGTCAGCACCTGGTTGGCGTGCCGGATTTGCACCGTCATTTTGTCGTAAATGTCGATTTCCTCCCGAAACACACAGCCATCCCGCAGGTAGCCGTCGTGGTGCTCGTTGTCCGCGTAGAGCCGTTTCAGGTAGTCATCCCGGGTAATGTCGAAGTGAAACTGGCAGTTGCCTTTGTGCGGGCAGGGGCGGCAGTGGGTGTGGCGAAAAGGTCCATTTTTGCCATAAAAATCGAGGCTTCCGTAGGCAAATACTTCTTCAGGCTCGGAGCCCAGCCACCAGTTGAGCAGGTCGAAATGGTGCGTAGCCTTGTGAACGAGCAGGGTGCCGGATTTCTCCCGGAGGCCATGCCAGCGCCGGAAATAGGACGCCCCGTGGCCGGTGTCGAGGTACCAGTGAAAATCGCAGGAAACAAGATCGCCAATTTCGCCTGACCGCAGGATCTCATACATCGCCTGGCGGTGGGGAGAATATCGGTAGTTAAACGTAACGGTAACCTTGCCCCTGCTCTTTGCTTCTGCATCCAGAATGGCCTGACAATGAGTGGCTTCCGTGGTGAGGGGCTTTTCTGTGATCACGTCGATGTCGCGCTTCAGCGCCTCGATGATCATCTCGTGGTGGGTGGCATCGACTGTTGTCACGATGAGCAGGTCGGGCCTTGTCTGGTCGAGCATGGCCGGCAGGCTGCTGAAAAGCGGGCAACTAACCTTCATGGCCTCTTTGGCCAGCGCCAGCCTGCCGGGGTTGGTGTCGCACAATCCCACAAACTCCACGACATCGCTGTAGCCTTTGGCCACTTCCATGCCCCAGAGCCCCAGGCCCCGGATACCGGTTCCCACGATGGCGACCTTTTTTTTACCAGCCAGGCTGCTTAGGGTCACGGGCCCCAGCACACTGGCCGCCAGGGTGGCCTTGCCACTTCGGTCGAGAAAGGTTCTGCGATTCATGTCTGTTTTCTTTATTCGTCAAGCAGTAAAATAGCAGCTTCATCTTTGCCTGGCAAGCTGTTCCATCCTGGCAAATTCACTTTCAGAAGAGGAACGGGCGAAAGCAAATCAGTGATTCTATTTGTTCATTTTTCGTTTTAAATTTGTCATGTATTATTTGATGTTTTGTCTGATAGCATGTTTGAAGAAAGCCAACACAATGTGATGCAAGCCCAGGAAGCCAGAATCCGGGAACTGGAGCAAGCCTTGGCCCTGGCCCAGGCCCGGCTGAATGAGCGGGAGGCATTTTACCAGATGATTCTGGGGCATGTGCCAATCGACATTGTAGTGTTTGACAACCAGCACTGCTATTTATTTCTCACCGAAAAATCCATTCGCGACCCGGAGCTTCGGCAGTGGATGCTCGGAAAAGACGATTTCGATTATTGCCGGTACCGCGGAAAGCCCCTGTCGATCGCAGAAGACAGGCGGGCCTTGTTTGAGCAGGCTGCCTCATCCCGCCAAACGGTTTCCTGGGAGGATGTTTATCCTGCTTCCGACGGATTATCTCAATACGTACTTCGCTTGCTCCACCCGGTCTTCGATGGTGAGGGGGCATTGACATACATGATCGGGGTTGGGATTGACCAGACCATGCAGCGGCGGGCTGAGATCAGCATGAACCAGGCCCTGGAACTGGCACAAAATGCAGCCAAAGCCAAGTCGGATTTCCTCTCGATCATGTCGCACGAAATCCGCACCCCCATGAACGCGGTCATCTCCATGAGCGAATGGCTCCTGGCAGAATCGCCGCGCCCCGACCAGTTGGAGCCCCTGGAAATTCTGAAATTTTCCGGCGAAAATCTCCTCGTTCTCATCAACGACATCCTCGATTTCAGCAAGATTGAAGCCGGGAAAATTGAATTTGAGCAACTGCCGATCGACCTCATGGCGCTGGTGAACCGGGTGGCAGCCCCGCATCGCGAGCGATCGCTTGAAAAAGGCGTGGCATTTGAAGTTGAACCGGGCGAGGCCCTCCGCCACAAAATCGTTGGCGATCCTACCCGCATCAGCCAGGTGCTGAATAATTTCCTGAGCAACGCCGTTAAATTCACCGCATCAGGCGAGGTCCGGCTTCAGATTGAGTCATGTTATTTGCCTGATAACCAGCGAATTTCGATTAAATTTCTCGTTTCTGACACTGGTATCGGAATTCCGTCAGACAAGCTGGGAAGCATTTTCGACCCGTTTTCCCAGGCAGAAAGCAGCACGAGCAGGAAATTTGGAGGCACAGGTCTTGGCCTCAGCATTACCCACCGCCTGCTTCAACTGATGGGTTCTGAGGCCATGGTGACCAGTGAGCTGGGCCGCGGCACGACCTTTAGTTTCACGCTGGCGCTGCCGTTTTCCGATCCGCTTGCTGTGGAACTGGTCAAGCCTGCAGAAGAAGCAGAAGAGAATACCCTTGCAGGGTTGCGCGTGCTGGCCGTGGAAGACCATCCGGTGAATGGGAAAATCCTGATGAAATTTTTGAGCAAATGGGGCGCTTCCGGCAAACTGGCTACTTCTGGCCAGGAGGCTCTCCAGCTTGTGGGCAATGGCTTTCGCCCGGATGTTGTGCTGATGGATCTTCAGATGCCCGAAATGGATGGCTACGAAACGTCGAAGCGCTTGCGGGAATCGGGGTTGCTACCGGAGGGGATCGTCATCTGGGCCTTGTCGGCCAATGCCCTCAACGATGTTCACCTCGAAGTAGGAAAGGCAGGCATGAACGGCTTCATTCCCAAGCCGTTTCGTCCGGCTCAGTTGCTTGCCTGCCTCAAGGAAAGTCTCCACACGGCAAATGCAGTGGGGTCATCTGCCTCCTGATTGGTTTTTTCTTTCTTTTTTGTAGAAATTCCATCCATGGAACTGCCACCCCCCATCCGGGTCATGCTTGTTGATGACCATCAGATTGTGATCGACGGCTTAAAGTCTCTGCTTGCCCAGGTGCCCGATATTCGGGTGATCGGCGAGGCAAACTCTGGCCAGGAGCTGCTTCGGGCCCTCGAGTTTTTGAAGCCTGATTTGCTGGTGGTGGATGTGAGCCTGCCGGGCATGGACGGGGTGGAAATTTGCCAGTCGGTGAAGAAAAAGTGGCCCAAACTCGCCATTGTGGCCCTTACCATGCACAACGACCGGACCATTATCCAGGCCATGCTCAAGGCTGGGGCGCTGGGCTATGTGCTGAAAAATACTTCCCGCGAAGAACTTGTCGAAGCCATTCACCGGGTTCATGCAGGCCAGCGATTCCTCGGCAGCGAAGTGGAAGAAAGCCTTCAGGAAACAGGAACATCCAGGCAGGAAAGCGGCGGTTTGTTGCCGGGCCTGTTCACCAGCCGCGAGCGGGAAATCCTCGCCCTCATTGCCGCAGGTTATTCGAACACGGAAATCGGCGACAAGCTCGACATCTCCCACCGTACCGTCGATACCCATCGCACCAACCTGATGAAAAAACTCGATGTACATAACATCGCAGGCCTGATCCGCTATGCCTTCCGCCATGGAATCATCGACTGAGCGCATGAGCCTACGACGATTCCCCGATTGTGAATCAGCCCTGGCCGGTGCAGCTTGCCTCCCAAAACGCTATGTATGCCCAGTACCTCAGTCAATTAGATTGGGTGCTCCTGCTAAAACTGGGGGGCATCGCAATGCTTATGCTTGGGTTTCTGGCCCGGGAAATCATCGCGTTGCGCCAGTCTGTCCGCTTCCTGCAGCAGGAAATCCTGCGCGCAGAAAACCAGCAGGTTGCACTGGAGCAAAAGCACAGGCAGGATCTTCTTTGCGCCAGCAAACGTCTTCGTTTTCATTTTCCACCCCAGAATCCTCCTTGTCCATGACCAGCCATCTTCGATTGTGGTTCTTGCTGGCCTTTTTCTCTGTGTCCCTTGCAATTGCTCAGGACCCCCTCGATTCTCTAAAGCAGGCTGCAGGCCTTCATAAGGGTGCTGCCCAGGTGGCTGAATTTCAGGAAATTGCCTATCAATCGCTCTTTCTGTCTCCAGATTCGGCATTGCCCTATTCCCGCAAAAGTCTTGCCCTGGCTGTTGCCCAAAACCTCGATTCGCTGGAAGCTGAAGCTTTCATCATGATCGGCTTTGCCCATTTTGTTCAGGGCAACAACGACTCTGCAGCCCATGCCTACGGGAAAGCGGCTGCGCTTCATGAGCAACGGGGCGACAGGGCGAGGCAGGCAGCAGCTTTGAGCAACCTGGCATCTACCTACAACAGAGCAGGCCGGATGGAAGCAGCCCTCGAAGTGACGCTGCAATCGCTCGACCTCTTCCAGCAGACAGGGGATTCTCTGCGGCTGGGTCTGCTGCTGGGAAATGCCGGCAACCTCTACCAAAACCTCCGGCGACTGGAGGAGGCAAAGGCCATCATCCGCCGGTCGGGCAGGGTGCTGGAGGCACTTGGGCAAATCAAGTTTGTGGGCAATGTCCATAACATGCTGGGCCTGGTCTATTCCGACCAGGACTCCCTCGGCCTGGCCAAATCCAATTACCTCCGAGCTCTGGCCCTTTATGCTCAGGAAGATGATCCGGCCAATCGCAGCGGGGCATACAACAATCTTGGGTTCGTGTACCAGTTGGAAGAGAAGCTCGACTCGGCCCTGCACTATTTTCGACTTGCTTATGAACTCTCTTCTGAGCTGGGGTCTACGCCAAAAAAGCTTACCAACTCTGCCAATGTAGCGGAAATGTACCTGTATCTCGGTCTGCAGGTGGAAGCTGGGCGCTGGCTCGACTCCGCGGCGGTATTTGCTGCCCAAACCCGGGAGCCTGCACCGTTGGCGACCTACTACAAAATCCTGGGCTTGTACCACGGAATCCGGGGCGAACTGGCCGAAAGCTACCAGGCTTCCCGGCTCAGCGACCGGTACCGCGACAGCATTTTCAATGCAGATATGCAGCAGGCCGTGGCGGAGATGCAGGTTCGCTACGAAACCGAGCGCAAAGACCGTGAACTGGCCGAGGCCTCTCTCGCCCTCGAAATCAGGGAGCGGCAAAGCCAGCGGATGTTGTTGGGAGGCCTGGTGCTGCTGGCCTTTCTGCTGTTGGGCTTCCTGCTATGGTGGTACCGCAGCCGTCTGGAGCAGCGGGAAGCCATCCACCAGGAACGGCTTCGCCAGCAGGACATTCGCCTGGAAACCACCATCCAGACCCAGGAAGAAGAACGCAGCCGCCTGGCCCGCGACCTCCACGACGGCATCGGGCAGTTGCTCTCAGCTACCCGCCTCCACTTCGGCGCTTTTTCCTCCTCTGTAGAGCCTCCCGGTTACCAAAAAGCCCTTGAAATGCTCGACGACGCCTGCCGCGAAGTGCGGGAAGTGGCCCACATCATGATGCCCCGAAGCCTCGAAGAAGACGGCCTCGCCCACGCCCTTGAAGAAATGCTCTCCAAAACGCTGGGAGCCACCGCCATTCATTACCAGTTTGAACTGGTTGGAAAAATGGACCGCCTGAACCGGAAATACGAGATCAACATGTACCGGATCGCCCAGGAGCTCATCCAGAACATCCTCAAACATGCCATGGCCAGCGAAGTTCATGTGCAGCTGGTGGCCAGGAGCGATAAATTGCTTCTCGTGGTAGAGGACAATGGCAAGGGCTTCCCGGCGGGGCAGGACCGCGAAGGCATGGGCATGGTCAACATTGCCGCGAGGGCCAAAACAATTGATGCAGTCTTTCACATCGACAGGGGGCCGCAGGGCGGCACCATTGCCACGCTTAGGGTGGCTTTGTAGGGGAACCGGCAAATGAAATCAGCGTTCCGGCCCGGATAATTCCCGACCGAAACGCTGGTTCATGTTTTCGCTGGCTTTTTGGGTGAATGCCTACGCCTCGATTTTGGGCGGCAGGAGCTTGTACATCACCGGCGTAACGAGCCGCGACAGGAGGGTGGAGCTGATCAGTCCGCCGATAAGAACCAGGGCCAGTGGCGAATATAGCGGGCTGTACTCGATCACGAGGGCCGTGAGCCCGCCGATGGCCGTGAGGGAGGTCAGCAAAATTGGCACAAAGCGCACCTCGCCCGCCTCCCGGATGGCTTCTTCCACGCCCATGCCCTGCTCGCGAAGCTGGTTGGTGAAGTCCACCAGCAAAATGGAGTTTTTCACCTCGATCCCCACCAGGGCAATTAATCCGATGGTAGCGGTGAAAGACAGGGTTTCGCCGGTGGCCCAGAGCATCAGGATGGCCCCGATTACGCCCAGCGGGATCACAGACAGCACAATGAGCATGCTTTTAAAGGTGCGGAATTCCAGCAGCAAAATGCTGATGAAGCCAAAACTGGTGATCAGGATGATGATCTCCAGTCCGCCAAAGCTGTCCTGACGGCTTTCAGCCTCCCCGGCCACCTCGAAGCGATAGCCTTCGGGCAAGATCATGCTGGCCAGTTTGCCTTCGATTTCGCCATTGATTTCCACGGTGTTGTAACCATCCTGCACAAAGGCCGAGACAGTCACAAAGCGTTCTTTATCAAAATGGCGAACCTGGTTGGGCGTGGTTTCAAACCCAACTGAAGCCACCTGCTTGAGAGGAAGGGAGGCTCCGGCGAAGTTAGTGAGGAAAATGTGATCAAATACTTCGTAGCCGGGGGCGAGTCCTTCCCGTTCCAGGGCCACGCGGATAGGCATTTCCTCCCCGTCTGCCTGGCGAAAATTACCGATTTCCAACCCTGCAATGCCCAGCCTCACCATGCGGTCCACATCTGAAGTCGCCACACCGCTCATGGCTGCTTTGTCTTTGTTGACCACCACCCTCAGGTCGGTGGGCAGGGTGCGCAAAGGGTTGTCCACATACATGGCCCCGTCTGTGTCGGAAACCAACTGCTCCAGTCGAAAGGCGAGCGAGCTCAAGGTGTCGAGATCATCGCCGATGAGGCGATAGGCGAGCGGGGCCTCCACCGGGGGGCCTTGCTCAAAATCTTTGACAGTGACCTTTGCGTTGGGAATGCCGGCCAGGCGTTCGCGAAGTGAGGAAATGATGGCCCTTTTTTCCTTCAGGTCTTCGCTGCTCAGCTGAACAAACAACTGGGCGAAGTTGCTTGACTCATTTTGCTGAAACACATTGTAGTAAATCCTCGGGTTTCCCTTGCCCACGTTGGTGGCAAAATTGCGGATGCCCGGGGTGTTGAGCAGGGTGTCCTCCACCCGTTGGGTAATGCGGTCGGTTTCGTAAAGGTTGGTTCCTGCCGGGGTTTCCACATTCACCAGAAACATGGGTTTGTCGGAAGCGGGAAACAGGCTGAAGCCAACGATGGGAACCAGGGAAAGCGTGCCGATGAAGATCGCCACGGTGATGGCGAGGGTAATGCCCGGACGGCGAAGAGCGCGGTCGAGCAGGCGGCTGTAGGTGGCCCCGATGAGGCGCTTGAGGGCGCGAAGGAAGATGTTTCCCCCAGGGTTGTCGTGTTCTTTGAGAAGGCGGCTGCTGAGGAAAGGCACAACGGTAAGTGACACCACCATGGAGGCCAGCACTGAGGTGATGACAGCCATGGGCAGGCTGCGGATAAAGTCGCCGGAAGCTTCCGGCAGAAATACAAGTGGCAAAAAGGCGAAAATGAGGGTGGCCGTACAGCCCAGCACTGCCAGGGTGATCTGTTTGGTGGCGTCGATGGCGGCATCGCGCTTGCTGCGGCCCTCGCGCAGGTAGCGCTCAATGTTTTCCACAACCACAATGCTGTCATCCACCAAAATTCCCAGCGCCACGATCATGCCCACAATGGAAAGCTGGTTGATTGTGTAGCCCAGCATGTTCATGAGGCTGAGGCCAATGGCCAGCGACAGCGGAATGGAAATCATCACAACTACCGAAGCGCGGGTGCCGAGGGGAAGCAGGGTAATGAGTACCAGGAAAATGGCAATGGCAAAATCCTTGGCGAAGCGCCCCAGGCGGCGGGTAACGCTTTCGCCCTGGTCAAACACAGTGGCAAAATCGACGTGAGCAGGGAGGCCTGCCTCAAAATCTGTGGCCTGGGCCATCACTTCCTCTCTGATTTCGGAGATGTTTTTGCCGGGCTTCTGGGCCGCCGACACAAAAACCGCCCGGTGGCCATTGTAGCGGGCCAGGTAGGACTCTGCGTCATATTCTTCCCGGATATCCGCCACATCCTTCAAATACACCAATTTTTCTCCGGCTGAATAGACCACAGTTTGCCCAATCTCCTCCAGGCTGGAGAAAGTGCCGGTGGTTTTGACGTTAAACTTCCGCGACCCCACATGGATGCTGCCGCCCGGAATGTTAACATTGCCACTCTGCAAGGCCCCCAACACCCTGTTCACTGGTACTCCCTGCTCGCCCATGCGTGCAAGGTCCAGATAGACCTGCACCTTTCTGTCAGGCGCACCGTGGAGGGTCACGTTCTTCAGGTTTTTGTTTTTTTCCAGCAGTTCCACAAAATCTTCAGCCAAATCTTCCAGCTCCGCATAGGCGGCATTTTCTGAAATGAGGGCAAACTGCACAATGTTCACATCGCTGGGAGAAAAGCGGTTGATATCGAGCTTGTAGAGATCTTCCGGCAAATCTCCCCGGATGCTGTTGACCTCGCGCACCAGTTCCTGGTACTTTTCATCGGGGTCTGAGCTGTAGTCGAAGTCGATCCGAAAAACGGCCAGGCCGTCGGTGATGTCGGTCGTGATTTCTTTGATGTCATCAAGGCCCGAAACACTGCGCTCGAGTGGGTCCACAACGAGCTCTTCCATGTCCGTTGGGCTGGCGCCCGGGTAAATCGCAACCATCGAAAAGGTGGGCGACTCAAATTCAGGGTCTTCGCCACGGGGCATGTTCAGCAGGGAAAACACGCCGAGGGCCAGCACGCCCAGAAAGACAACCAGCGTGAATTGGTAGTTTTTAACGGAAAATTCGATCCACTTCATGGTTCTGCTTACTTAGATTCGGTTTGGGAAACAACTACTGTGCTGCCATCCAGCAAATAGGCAGATCCGCGGAGCACCACTTCTGTCACGCCTTCCAGGCCCCGCTCAATCATGGCGCGGTCTCCCTGGATATAGGCAACCGTAACCGGTCGTTTCTGCGCTTTTTCTCCGTTCACCACATACACAACTGCCTGATTGCCATTTCCTTCCATCAGGGCGTCTGTTGGGATCCCTGGCAGGTCGTTCCTGGCTCCCAGGGCCAGGCGCACCTTGCCAAACAGGCCCGGGGCCAGGCTCTTGCCGTTGGCATCAAGGCGGAATTCTGCTTCGTAAAGCCCTGACATAGGGTCGGCAGCCTGGGCAAGGCTGGTAAGCTTGGCCGTGAAGCTGGTGCCGGGGAAAGCGTCGAGGCTCACCTGCGCCTGGTCTCCTTCTTTCACCCGCACCCAGTCGCGGTCTGTCATGCCCACGCGGAGCACCCAGTTGGCCGGACCGTTGCCGCTGAGGAAAAATACCGGGTTTCCTGGCCCCACCACTTCGCCTTCGTTCATGAGTTTTCGGAGAATAACCCCGTTTTGCGAAGCCCTGATTTCGGAAAAGCCCTGGTTGTAGGTGGCAATTGTGAGGGTTTCTTTGGCTAAATCGAGGGCAGAGCGGGTGTTTTGAAGTTGCTCAAGGGTCGCCACGGAGTCGCGGTAGAGGTTTTCCACCCGTTGAAAATCGCGTGTAGCTTTTTCGAGGCCCACCTCAGCCTGGGCCACCTGTGCGTTGATTTCGGTTAAATTGAGCGAAGCCAGCAGCTGGCCTTTGCGCACGCGGTCGCCTTCTTTCACAGCGATTCGGGCAATGACGCCGCCGGTTTTGAACGAAAGACGGGCTTCTTCTTCGGAGGCCAGCAGGCCCGACAGCTCCAGGGCCTCGGCCTGGTTGGCAGGAATTACCGGGACCAGGGTTACAGGAATTCGCTCATCTGCGCGGGTAACCGATTCTTCGGCGGGTTTGCTGCAGGCAGCCAGGGCGAGCAGCAACAGGAAAAAGGAAAAGGGTTTCATGAAGCTAAAATTTTCTGTTCTATGGGTGAGGAAGAAGGACTAAAGGGCGCGTTCCCATTCAGCGATGCGGGTCCAGACCTGAAATCTGGCGATGGAGGTTTGCAGCTTCGCCTGGGTGGCGGCAGTTTGGGCATCGAGAAGCTCGAGGTAGAGCACCTGTTGCTCTCTGTATCGTTTCCACGTGTCGAGTTGGTAGCGCTCAGCTCCTTCAGATTGTGCATCGGCGGAGGCCACCGCGGCATAGGCTGCGCGGAGGTTGTTTTCGGCCACCGCCAGTTGAAGGGCCAGTTGCCGCTCCACCTGCTGCGTTTGTTCGTCAATGGCTTCCAGTTCCAGCTCGGCCTGACGGATTTTTTCCCGGTTGGTGCCACCGGCATAAAGCGGAACATCCAGCGAAATACCGCCCATCAGATAGCTCGCGCCATCCCCTACCGCGAAGTTGAAACCCTGGGAGCCCAGGTCGAGGAAAAGGTTGACCTTCGGAACGGCCCACGAGCGGGCCAGCCCTGTCACTTCCGTTTGGACCTCTCTGGCGGCGGCCAGTTGGCGCAGTTCCTTGCGCTGACCCTGGCCTTCGAAAACGGGCTGTAGCGGCAGGTCGAAGAAAGCGCTGTCGATGGCAACAGGCGTTGACAACTCCCGGTTGAGGAGGAAGTTGAGGTAGGCAGCGGCGTTGAGGGCCTGGTTGCGGGCTTCGTCGCGCTGGCCTTCCACGCGGCTGCGTTCACTCTGAGCTTTGATGATCAGGCCTGGAGATGCCATGCCGTTTTGGGCCAGGATTTCATTCACCCGAACATTCTCCGCCAGCAGGCCCAAAGCATTGTTGTAGATCGAAACCGCTTCCTCAGCCTGCAGGTAGGCGAAATAGGCCGTCTTGATGTCGCGGGTAAGCTCCCGCTTCAGAACCTCCAGCTTCGCTTCCTCCACCGAAATGAGGCCTTCGCGAATTCGCCGGTTCGCCCGGATTTCGGCATTGATCACCGGCCAGGCAGTGCGCACCTTGAGGTCGTAGAAGTTGTTGGGGTTAAACTGCTCCTCCACATTTTCGATCTGAGGAAAACCGTTTGATTGGGTGAGCTGGTTGAGGGTGGCATAGACCGGGTTGAGTAAATCCCCGACCGGCAGGGCGATAGAACGGCCACCGGCGGCGAGGGTGTAGGTGCCGAGGAGATTGGCCGAGGGGAGAAACAAGCCTTTGGCCTGCTGAAGCGCAGAGAGGCTTTTATCAAGTTGAATTTCCTGCACGCGCAGGGCCTCGTTGGAGGTGATGCCTTCGGTGACATACGCTTCCAGAACCGACTGGGCCCTGAGACAAGGCGGCAGCGAAAGCAGCAGGAAGGCGAGGAAGAGGGTTGGCTTCATGCGAAAATGTTGGTAATCTTTGAGAGGAGGTTATCAAAAAATCAGGCTTGCTTGGCCATGCTCATCAGGTATTGAAGAGACTGGACCATGAGCGATTGAGCCTGTTCGTCTGGTTGTTCGAGCATTTGGAGGCGCTGGGAGAGAAAGAGCGAAGCGAGTCCGTGAACATGCGCCCACAATGTGAGGGCGATGATGTCGGTATTTCCCGGCGGCAGGAGCTCAAGCTGAAGGCATTCTTCGACAGCCTGGCAAAGGGTGCTGAAGGCGTCGTGGCCATGTTTCCAGGTTGGGTCGTCTTGTTGAGTAACGGCCCGCATGGGGTTTTTGAGGGTGAAGAGAAGGTCGTAGAGCTCGGGATTGTCGAAGGCAAAGCCGAGGTACTCGTGGGCGAAGGCTTCGAGCCGCAGCCAGGGGTCCTGGATTTGCATAACCTGCTGAAAGCGGAAGAACAACTGCCCGAAGGCAGCTTCCTGAACAGCGAGCAGCAGCTCGTCTTTGTCGCGAAAGTGCAGGTAAATCACAGTGGGGCTGTATTCGATTCGGTCGGCAATGGCCCGAACCGACAAGCCCTCGTAGCCAAGTTCCACGAAGGCCAGGGTGGCCTCTTTCACGATGCGCTCGCGCAGCTCCTGCTTTTCCCGCTCTTTTCTCTCGAGTATTCCCACAATTAAGACTGATTTTTTGCTGTGAGTAAAAATTAAAATGAACAGTGTTCACAAAGCTTTGAGTTTTTTACTGGAAATGCAAAAAATTTTTCTGAATGGTGTTTATTAAATTGAAAATCAATTATTTAAAATTTTGTTAGCCTGATTTTAGGATCCTGCCGGGCTTGGTTTCAGTACAAACACGCTTCCTGTCTATCTCCACTTTTTCTGCTCTTTTCGCCGGCCAGACAACGAGCAGGCGATGCCGGCGTTAAATCTGAAGGAAAACTCCCGTTTTTCTGTGGAACTTTTGTATTATCCTGATCTCAAGGAAGCAGGGTGATGGTTTTCTCCGGCCCGCTTCCAGAAACAGTGTTGACCACGTGAGGAATTTGTATCAGATGAACTTCAAACTTTGGATCCTGCTGCTGGCTTTGTCGCCTTTGACGATGCGGGCCGATTACCTTCTCATTCCCATGGACCAGGCGCAGTCCGATCACCTCAAATCCTATGGCATCGCCTATTGGGTGCTCACCTACGACGTGCCTGTGGATTGGCTGCTGAATTACCGTGGGGGGAGTTTCATGTTTAAGTACGTTCCGGCATTCGAGCAGGAACTACAGATTCGGGGCGTGAGGTATGAGCGGATTTCCGACGGGCGTTCTGCCGAAATCATTTCCTACGTTACCTCCGAAAGTGTGAACATGGATGCGGTGAAGCTCGAGAAAGCGCCTAAAGTCGCGGTCTATTCGCCCAAAAACAAACAGCCCTGGGACGATGCAGTGACCCTCGTGATGACTTATGCCGAAATTCCCTATGAGGTGATTTACGACCAGGAAGTGCTGGAAGGTAAGCTAACCGATTTCGACTGGCTTCACCTTCACCACGAGGACTTTACCGGCCAGTATGGTCGCTTTTATGCCAATTACCGCCACCATCAGTGGTACCAGGAAGAGGTCAAGTACCAGGAAGCCACAGCCCGGCAGTTTGGGTTTGGCAAGGTGAGCCAGATGAAACTGGCCGTAGCCAAAGAAATCAAACGGTACCTGGAAAACGGCGGCTTTTTGTTTGCCATGTGTTCAGCCACCGACAGCTATGACATTGCCCTGGCGGCGGAGGGAACAGATATTTGCGAGTCCATGTTTGATGGCGACGGTGCTGACCCTCAGGCCCAAAGTAAGCTTGATTTTTCCCGTGCCCTTGCGTTTGAAGATTTTACCCTCGTGCCGAATCCCCTCATTTACGAGTTCTCGGACATCGACGTCACGCAGTTTCGCAATGTTCCGGAGAACCTGGATTTTTTCACCCTGTTTGAGTATTCGGCTAAATGGGACCCCGTTCCTTCTATGCTCACGCAAAACCATACCCGAACCGTTAAAGGCTTTTTTGGCCAAACAACGGCTTTCCAGCGGGGGCTGCTCAAACCCGAAGTGCTTGTGATGGGCGAGCTAAAAGCCTACAACGAAGCCAGATATATCCATGGAAACCATGGCCGGGGCATGTGGACCTACTATGGCGGCCACGACCCCGAAGACTATAAGCACCACGTGGGCGAGGAACCTACCGACCTTTCTCTGCACCCCAGCTCGCCAGGTTATCGGCTCATTCTCAACAATGTGCTCTTTCCTGCAGCCCGGAAAAAAAAGCAGAAAACGTGATCTGAATCTGAAAGGACCAGTCTCCTTTCCCCGATTTTGCTCACCAGGATTCGCCCAATTTCCTCCTCATGAAAAAACTCCCTGGCTTTTTTGTGTTGCTCATGCTCGTCCAATCGATGGCGGCCCAGTCCTATTTGATGGTTCCCATGGATAATGCCCAGGCAGACCACCTCAAGGCGTATGGCGTGGCTTTTTGGGTGTTGGAGCAGGAAACAAATGTGCAATGGCTGCTGAACTACCGGGGCGGGAGTTTTCTCTTTCAGCGAAGCCCTGCATTCGAGCAGGAGCTCAGGGTGCGTGGCATCACATTTGAGGTGCTGCCCGCAGACCGCAGCACGCAGATTCTTGCCTATGTCACCTCCGAGTCGGTGAACATGGATGCCGTGCTGCTGGAGAAAGCGCCGCGCATCGCGGTGTATTCGCCGCCGTATTCCCAACCCTGGGACGACGCCGTGACCCTCGCTCTCGAGTATGCCGAAATCCACTATGAGGTGGTCTATGATGAGGAAGTAATGCAGGGAAAACTCAGCGAATTTGACTGGCTCCACCTTCATCACGAGGATTTTACCGGGCAATTCGGCAAATACCACCCCTCGAATGCCAATGCTTCGTGGGTTCGGACCGAGGTGCTGCACCAGGAAGCGGTGGCACACCAGTTTGGCCATACCAAGGTGTCCACCTTCAAGCTGGAAGTGGCAAAGGAAATCAGGCGTTTTCTTGAAAATGGCGGATTTCTGTTTGCGATGTGTTCAGCCACAGATACTTACGATATTGCGCTCGCCGCCGAAGGCCTGGACATTGTTCACCCCGAGTATGATGGCGACGGCATGACCCCCGACATGAACGCCAAACTCGACAACAGCAGGAGCCTGGCATTTCAGGATTATGTCCTTTTTCCGCAGCCCGGCACCTACGAGTATTCAACAATCGACGCCAATTACCAACGCAACGTGCCGATGAACCTCGACTATTTTACCCTGTTTGAGTTTTCGGCAAAATGGGACCCGGTACCAACGATGCTAACCCAGAACCATACCCGGACCATCAAGGGATTTTTAGGCCAGACAACCGCTTTCAGGCGGGAAACCATCAAGCCCGGCGTGCTGATCATGGGCGAACTCAAAGCTTACAGCGAAGTGCGCTACATTCACGGCAACCATGGTCGTGGCATGTGGACTTTTTATGGCGGCCACGACCCCGAAGATTACCGCCATGTGCTTGGTGAAGACCCCACCGACCTGAATCTGCATCCCAATTCACCGGGGTATCGCCTCATTCTCAACAATATCCTGTTTCCTGCCGCCAGAAAGCAAAAGCGCAAAACCTGACGGCAACTCTGGATAACATGAACGAATGACGGAGGCAGTTGCCGGCTCAATTGGCAAGATCCATCCTTCGGCCTTCGTGCTTCAGGCTGGAAACCATTGCCTGAAGTCCTTTCACATAGGTCAGCAGCCAGTCGTAATGGAGGTTTTCTTCCGTTAGCTGGAGGTAAAAATTTTCCAGCACCAAATTGAGCACCACCTGCGCCAAGGGGGAGTTTTCTTCAAGTGACAGGGCTTCTGCCCAGATGGTACCCATGGCTTCGCCCACATCGCGCGAGCTTCGCTCGAAGCATTGCCTGAAGTCGGCCCTGTCGCGGTGAACCCGCAACTGGCGGTTGAACAACAGATCAGTCTTAGCCTCAACGAGCACAAGGAGCAGGTCGGGAACAAGTTGTGCGCACTGCCGCTCGCGTTCAACAAGGCGTTCGCTTCGCTCCAGGTGGGTTTGGAGGAGCAATTCGGTAAATACCTCCAGGTCTGCGAAGTGGTGGTAAAAGGAAGATTTGCTCTTGCTCACGAGCCGGGCGAGTCGTTCCACCTTCAGGCCCTCGGGGCCCTCTCTGGCAAACAGGTCGTAGCCGCAGTTGATCCAGGGTTGCTGGGAATCCATAAAGAGAAGTGAGCGGGTCTTTGATCTGGCTTCCCAACATACGACTTTTGCCAAAATTCCCTACCTTCGGGCATCGCAGATTTCAGACTCATGAGCCAACAAGAAGCTTTCCTTTCCGCCATGCAGGCGGGCTACACCTTCAAAGGCGACAGCCTTGTCCTTGGCGCGGCCATGCTCGACGGCAAAGCCCAGACAGGAACCCTGGTCCAGCTCCCGATGAAAATGTTCAACCGCCACGGCCTTGTTGCCGGAGCAACGGGAACCGGGAAGACCAAAACCCTGCAAATCCTTGCCGAGCAGCTCGCCAGCAAGGGCGTTCCTTCCCTTCTGATGGACATTAAGGGCGACCTCTCCGGCGTGGCTGTGCAAGCAGCGGGCCACCCCAAAATCGATGAGCGCCACGCCCAGATCGGCCTTCCGTTTGAGGCAGCAGGATCCACCGTAGAATTCCTCACCCTTTCCGACGAGCCCGGTGCACGCCTCCGCGCTACTGTGACCGAGTTTGGGCCCGTGCTATTTTCTAAAATTCTCGATCTCTCTGAGGCCCAGGCTGGCATCATGTCAGTTCTGTTCAAATATTGCGACGATCACGACCTTCCCCTCATTGACCTGGCCGATCTCAAGCGAACCCTCCAGTACATGACCGACGAGGGCAAAGCTGAGGTCGAAAAAGATTACGGGCTGCTGTCCACGGCCTCTGTTGGCACGATCATGCGCAAAATCCTGACCCTGGAGCAACAGGGGGCAGATCGCTTTTTCGGCGAAAGATCCTTTGAAGTAGCCGACCTCTGCCGCCTCGACGATCAGGGTCGCGGGGTGATTTCTATTCTCCGGCTCACCGACTTGCAGGACCGCCCCAAGCTCTTCTCCACCTTCATGATGAGCCTGCTGGCAGAGATTTATGCCACCTTCCCGGAGCGTGGCGATGCCGATGCACCGGAACTGGTTATTTTCATCGACGAAGCCCACCTGATCTTTGAAGAAGCCAGCGATGAACTGATGGACCAGATCGAAACCATCATCAAGCTCATCCGGTCCAAAGGGGTTGGCATTTATTTCGTTACCCAAAACCCCGACGATGTGCCCGAGGCGGTGCTGGGCCAGTTGGGCCTGAAGATCCAGCACGCCCTCCGCGCTTTCACCGCCAAAGACCGGAAGGCCATTAAACTGGCCGTGCAGAACTTCCCCGACTCTGTGTACTACAATGTCGAGGAGATCATAACCCAGCTCGGCACCGGCGAGGCGCTGGTGACAGCCCTCAACGAAAAGGGAATCCCGACACCGCTGGCACATTGCCTGCTGCGGGCGCCGCAGTCGCGGATGGACGTTCTTAGCCCTTCCGAGATTCAGGCGATCCTGCAACGTAGTCGTTTGGTTAGCAAATACAATGAAGAAATTGACCGTGAAAGCGCATATGAACTTCTGAATGAGAAAGTAGCCCTGGCCAAATCTGCTGAGCAGCGCGCCGAAATGGAGCGTCAGGCCACAGCAGAAAGCCAGGTGACCCGCAGAAGGGCGGTGAAGGAAGAGCCCACCTTAATCGAAGAGCTGAGCAAGAACACGATGGTGCGACAGGTGGGCCGGGCAGTTGCCAGGGAACTTACCCGCGGGCTGCTGGGCGTTCTGGGGGTAGGGGGGAAGCGTCGAAGATAAGGCAGCATGAGCCCATTTGCCTTTCTTACCCCCGACTGGCTGGCAAGAAACACCCAGGATGCCTCGCTGGAGCGGGGTCGTTCCTACTATCAACGCGGCAGAATTTTGTCGGTGCGATTGCACGGTCAGGTGGTTGAGGGGAAAGTTCAGGGCTCACAGCGCTATACACAAACCCTTGGGATCGATGAGGCAGGCCAACCCGTTGCTCAATGCACCTGCTTATTCAACCAGGGGGGGCTTTGTAAGCACATCGTGGCAGTGGCCATGGCTGTGCTGGATGGTCACTACAGCAGGGTTTCGGCAGAGCAACCTGAAACAGAGGCTTCAGGAAGCGGCAAGGATTTTTTCAGGGAATTATTCAGAACCAGCCCTCAGGGGATGCAGGATGGGTTTTTGATCCAGTTGTTTGTCAAACACCCCGAATGGAGAGCTGCCTTTTTGCGATACAGCCGCCCCCTTCCTGCTCAGCATTTGGTAGACATTGGTCAGATACGCGATTCACTCCGGGAGTCGCTGCGAGCTCCGGGTATCTCCTGGAGCGACCTGGAGGAGCTCCAGCAACACATCCGGCAGCCGCAGGAAGCGGCGGAGAACCTCTTGCGAAAGACGCTCTACGAGTTGTTCAAGCCACACCGCGACCATTTGAAGCGCCGGGTGGGCATGAATGACTGGATCAATGCCCACAGAATCTGGGTGGCCACCTACGAGGCCATGTCGGGATTGCTAGAGCCACAGGAACTGGATTTGGTCTTTCCCGATGAATACAGCTCCTACCTGCGCTGGGAATGGCTGCAATTGAACGAAGACTTGCTGGGTGCCATTGCCAGGGAGATGGTCGGTCCGGCCCTCGTTCGCGAGGTGGTAGGCCTGGTGTCGGATCGCTGGAGCTACTATGCCTCAGGGCAGGATCAGCGAAAGCCAGCCATTGTGTTTGATATTCGCGACATGGAGCCCTGGCTCATGCTGCTGAGCTCCGATCCGGTTTCCGAAACGTTTATCCGGCAGCGAAAGGAAGCCTACGGCTGGGCGCTGACCCGCTGGGAAGAGGAATATGGGGCCTGATGTTCAGGCTCGGTGGCCTGTTGTTTGCTCCATCAGGGCTTTTAGGTTCTGGAGGCTTTGCGCCATTGATTTTCCAAGCATGCTCGTCAGAAGGGGCTTGAATAAGTTCATAGGGAATTTGCTGACACTGGAAAAGCGCCAGCTTACTTCGGTCATGCCATCAGGCTGCTCGTTGATCAAAAAAGTGGTATTGGCGACGCTTTGCATAGGGCGGCGAAAGCGAATAACAGTATCAATGCGTTGGTTTGGGTTCAGCGCAGTGATCTCTTGTTCGCCCGCGCCTACCTGCTTGTCGGTGTGGCTTTCCCAGGCATAAATGGCCCCGATTTCCCCATCCTGGCCAGTCATATGGGTGGATTGTTTGGGGTCTTGCATGACCCATACGCTGAACGATTGCTGGCTTTTTAACAGGCGAAGAAAGGCAAACAACTCTGAGCTGGAACGGCGAATGAGGATTCGTTTTTCAATCACAAGGGTTGTTCCCATCAGCATGGACCAAATGAAAATGGCAGCTGCAATGGCGAGAATGATGATCAGAAAAGTAGGCATGGTGGAGGATAATTGGGTAGATAGGTTCTGAATTTCTGTTAAAATTAGCAAAAAGTAAGTTTTAGCCAAATAATTACTAATCTTGTTTCAAAGATTTATTCAGCGCTTTTTCATAGCAAATGCTCGTATCCACCTCTGTGTACTGGCCATAATTGGGAATGAGCGAATAGCCTTTTTTCTCATACAAGCCAATGGCTTCCGGCTGGTGAATGCCTGTTTCCAGAACGCATTTCCCGTAGCCAAGCTCTTTGGCCCAGGCCTCCAGCTCCTCCAGCACCTGCCCTGCCAGACTCTGTCCCCGTTTTTCCGGCAGGGTAAACATCCGCTTGATTTCCATGATGCCGGGCTCCAGTTCCCGCATCGCCCCGCAGGCCACCGCCTGTTCGCCTTCCATTCCCAGCACCACGTGGCGGATCTTGACAAGGGTGTTGAACTGCGAATAAAACTCCTGTGCCTGGCTATAGCGGGCCAGCAAATCGGCATCCAGCAGAGATACCAGGTGAACGAATCCGGGATGGTCGGAGCTGCAACGGAGAAGGGAGATCATGAGGGAAGGTCTTTGATGCGCAAATCTCGCAGATTTTTTTTAACAGGCTTCCCTGATGCGGCGGCAGCTTCGATCGAATTGTCGTCTCAGCTCAACGCACCAGGGTTACAGATCCCCGGATCACTTCGCTGCCCTCTCCGATTGTCAGCGCATAAAAGTACACGCCCTCCCGGCAAGCAGTTCCCTGCCATTCGTTTGCGTATCCATTGGCACGGAACACTTCCCTTCCCCAGCGGTCATAGATCCAGACCCTGTTGTCCGGGAACAGGTGAATTTTTTGAATCACCCAGCGATCGTGAATGCCGTCTCCGTTTGGGCTGAACACATTGGGAATCCGGACCTGATGATCAAACGCCAGGAGAATGTCGTTGGACGCGGAGACCTGGCCTGCATTCCAGCCCTGTGCCACGACCCGGTAGCGATGCTGAAAGCCCAGCAGGCCGTTGGGCAGCACCGTATCAAGCCTGGCAGGCCCCAGCCTGGCAATCAGCTCATTGGCTTGCCCGTCGCGCTGGTAATAGAGGAGGTATTCTTTTACCGGCCAGCCTTCATAGGAGGTCCAGTTCAGGGTGCAAGTGTAGAGGGTGGTATCTGTCTGGCCCGAGAGGTGAATGGTTTGATGGGCAGGCGGGCTAAGGTCGCGGCAGCGGTGCTGCACCAGCAATTCGTAGGCAAAAACACCCTCATCCGCCAGCAAGCTGCTGTCGGTCCACCGGGTGGTGGTATCGGGGAGGGCGATGAGGGTGGTATCGCCATCCGGTGCCTCCCGGCGCAGCCAGACCTGGTCCGGAGGCCATACCCAGGGCGTCCATTCCATGGAAATGCTGATACCGGTATCCTGTTCATTCGCCACGCTCACCGCCACCAGTTCCACCTCAATGGGGTCATCCACCACCTCCACCCGCAAAGTATCGGAGCTGCCGAAACACACCGTATCCACCGTTGTGCTCGATTCTCTCACCCAAAGCGAGTGCACGCCCGCTCCATCCCAGCTCACGGTGATCACCGGGCTGCCCTGGCCTGCCAGAATGCTTCCGCCAATGAGGTTCCAGGTGAAAATGGATCCGTTGGTGGGTAGGGGAATGGCATACTGCTGTGCGAGCCGGTCTTCGAGGCAGAGAAGGGTCGGACCGGCAGGGCTGGGCGTTGCCAGCTCGACTTCCACCCGCACCGGGAACCCCGGCAGCAACAAGCGGCAGCCGGAAACCGGGTGGATCAATTCTGCCTCCACCCAGGCCTGCGCATTGGTTTCGCCCCATCGAATCAGGACGGTGTCGCGCTGGTTCCCACCCACAATGACCCCGCCGGAAACCTGCCAGTTTACCAGGGTACCCGGCTCCGGGTTTTCGAGCCAGTAGGCCACGGAATCCACACCGGGACAAACCGACTGGCTCCCCCGGATGGGCGCGGGCGCAGGCTGCGGAAGGACCTGCACCAGCACGGTATCTGTGAGGAGGCAGCCTTCCCCGCTGCTTCCCTGAAGCGTGTAGCGAAGGGTGAGGCTGTCAACCTGAGGTCCGGGATACAGAAAGGAGGTCTGAGTGGAAAAGGGGTCTGATAAATAATCTGCCGGAGACCATGAAAACAGCCCTGCCAGGGTGGTATCTCTGCCCATCAGGGCGATCTCATCCGGGCAAACCTGAAGATCGGGACCAGCAGCATCAAACCTTGCTTTCCGGATCGAATCTGCTGCCCAGTAATCCTCGGGAAAGGCAGAGGGATAGAGGGAAACCCCGGGTGGAAGGACCAGGGTTGTGGTGTCGTACTGGCAAAGCGGAGCGGCAAGATTGGGTTGCAGGATGCGGCGCAGCATGGTCCGCTGGTAATTCGGGGAAGTCGAGTCGTTGTTCTGCAGGATCTCCAGCATGACCCCGCCGGGAGCGTGGACAATCCTCGAAAACCCCTGGGTAACAGGAGTGACCAGTTGCTTGCTGGCCATGATTTGCGAAACGAAGGGAAGAGAAACGTCCAGCTGATAGATCGCGGCATCGGAAGGAGGCCAGACCCTGCTGACATAGAGGTATTGGCCGGAGGGAGAAAATACGGTGCTCCATCCATCCTGAAAAGGGAGGAATTTAATATTGGAACAAACTCCGGAAACAGGGTCAAAGTCGGCCACGAAGATGGATGGCTGCTGGTTTCCGGACATGGCAGAAACGATCCTGTTGGTGGAAGGGGAAAAAGACAGGCTGCTCTGGTTGCCAACGAAGAAATTCGCCAGGGCCACGGGGTCCATGATCACCGGCTGGGGGTGAAAACCGGTATGGTCAATTTTGAAAAAATAGATTTTATCCGTTCCCTCCTGTACATTCACATCAGCATCGACTGCCACCCAAATCAGGCTGTTCAAGCAGGTTGTCTTGACGGCCATTCCTCCATGCGTTCGCATGTCGATGGTTTGGAGGGGCACCACCACCCGGCTGATTCCCGGCGCTTCCTGATATTCGATTACGGCGTAGTGCAGCTTGTTGGTGGTGGCCAGCAGGTAAAACAGATTGCTGCCCGGCTGCCGCACCAGGGTTACCTCATCAGGAAACTTGTTGAAAGGCAGGAGCGAATCACTGCCCGGAATGACCTGATCCTGCGCATCCCAGACCTGCTGCCCGTTGGAGTAGAAAAGCAATTGTCCGTTCTCGTCACAAACAGAGGCGATGTGAAGGTTGGTAAGCACCGGGTGGCCGCTGCTCAGGGCCGGAGATCCTGTGTTGAAATCGAGGCGATAGCCGCCATTGGTGACCCAGATATTGCCCTCCTGCGCCTGAAGGCTGGCCGGAAGCAAGAATAAAAAGCAGATCAGTCGTAGCATTCGCACCATGGTTGCCAGGGATTATCAGCTAAAAACAAAAACAACAGGAAAGTGAAAATAGGCATTCACTCCGAAGACGCAGCCCGGAAAAAGGGGTAAAAAAAAGGGGACGAGGTTGGCTAAAAGCAAAAAAGCCCCGGATCTCTCCGGGGCCCTGTGTTTTCTCAGCATGTTCCGCTGGCTATTCTTTCACGATCTGCTGCACTGCAGTCCAGGTTTCGCCACTCACCCGCAGGAAGTACAGGCCCGCCGGGAGGCTGCCAGCTTCTATTTTCTGGGTGAATGCACCCTCGCCTGCCTCAAAGCTCTGGCTGGCAACGATTTGCCCCTGGCTGTTGTAAAGGTCCACCTGCACACTGCTGGTTTCTGTGAGGTTCACTTCGATCAGGAGCTGGTCCTGCACAGGATTGGGGTAGGCTTTCACCAGGCCCGCGCTGGGCTGGGCTTCCAGTTTCAGGCCACTGTTCACCACCGTAAAGGTGATGGTGTTGGCCGCTCCCATCACACCTTTCAGGTTCTTTTGGCTATAAGGTGTTCCCGTGAGGGTATAAACGCCTGGAGAGAAGCTCATGGCATAGAAGTTTCCACCAGAATTACCCGCAACAGCGTAGGGGGCCTGGTTTTCTACCCGCACCCAGCCGTTCAGGTCCAGCTTAACACTGCCCACCACAGCCGGGTTGGTGAGGGCCAGGATGTTCAGCTGGTTGGTTGGCAGCGTTGCCAGGTCCAGCACATCGCCATCCATCAGGGGGCCTATCACCATGTCGGTATCGGCGTTGATGAGCTGGAAGGCGGTCACAGACTGCGGTCTTGTTTCCATCACCACAAAGCTGATGGTCAGCGCATTTCCTGCTTCTCCCATGGCTTTAGCTTCGCGATAGGGCGTAGCAGTGAGGCTGTAGGTTCCAGCCTGAAAGGTGAGGAAGAAGAGATTATTGCCCTGGTCTCCAGCAAGGTAGTAGGGTGCCTCGCTCTCGGTACGCGTGCTGCTCAGGCTACCGCTCAGGGTAAGTTTCACCGATCCTACGGTCATGGGGTTGGTCAGTGCGCGAATGTTCAAATGGTCCGTTCCCACTTCGTCGAGGTAAATGGTGTCGCCATTCATCAGCGGCCCGATTTCCTTGTCCTTGTCTCCATCTGCCAGCACGAAAGCTGCCACAGATTGGGTAGGGGCGAGGAGGGCAGGCTGGGTGTAATTCACCGAATCGCCACCGCAGCGACCTGTTCCTCTCCAGGGCATGGCCACGTAGGGGAAGGTGCTGCTGAAAGGCCGGTCATTGAATTCCACCCCTGTGCTGTAGGTCAATACGTCCAGCAAATCCTGGGTAACGGGCGAAGCAGCGGGATTGGTGGGGTCAAAATCATCATACCAAAGGCCAATTGCAGCCAGCACCACGCCGCTCACGGCTTGCAGTTCAATGCGGGTGACATCGTCCTCCAATCTGCGCCCGTTCGGGAACCCGTCCATGTTGGGAATGGCCTGCACGCTGGTGCTGGAGGCAAAAGCCGGATCGGTGAGGCCGAGCACGGCTGCCTGGATCAGGCCCAGCGAGCTGAATTGTGCGTCGTCGCGGGGCGTGACGGGCGTGGCCATGTTCAGGCGAAGCATGTCGCCGCCGTTGGGCAGGAAGTTGTTCACAAAAGGCTTGCCTGCTGCCAGCGGATTGCCGCCTTTGCCTGTAGCCAGTTGGTAGGGTGGCACATTAGGCACACCAGTATGGAAGGCTGGCCAAAGGTCCACGGAGCGCGGTTTGCCGGGGCCAGGCAGGAGCAGGGTGCCAAACACAGCATCATCCAGGGCGGTTCCTGCCACAGCAGCTGAGCCTTTCAGCCCAAAAAGACCGTCCTGTCCATTTCCGAAGTCAAAAGCTCCAAGGCTGTTGCGCTGAATCCGCAGGGGCGCGAATGCAGGCACTGCACCTCCGAAGAGGGAGTCGTCCATGTAGAGGCCCAGCTCCGGGTTGTAGAAATACTCGAAATGGGCGGGGTTCTCATTGTAGGGCGTCCGGGAGTTCCATTCGTCTTTGGCACCGATCGGAATCACGGCCTCGTTGGTGAGGGGCATGCCGAGGCGGGACACCTGCACCCAGTTACCACTGTAGCTGGTGGTTCCATTGGGGTTGAGGGTGCGAAGCTGCTGGCGGCTGGCCGATGCCCACACACCGATCACGAAATCGCCGTCGAGGATGCCGTTGGCCATCGACACACTTTTGTTGTCCTTTTGCAGCAGGGAAATGGGAACCTGGATGGCGATGGTGCTCACGTTGAGGCAGGAAACGCCATCTTTGGGCATTCCGCTCTGCCGTGGGGCGTCGCCGAGGTCGAAAATTCCGCCCAAATCCACGAAAAAGGGATCATCTGCCGGGCCGCAAAACACTTTTTCGCCGCTGGCAGTGGTCATGATGGCCTGGTTGAAGAGGTCTTCGTAGCTGTTGGCACCGTAGCCCACCAGGCTTTCAATGGAGCGCTCCCCGATGTTGTAGGGAGGAACGAAACCATTGGTGAGAACTGTCTGGAAGCTGGCCCCGCCGTCGAGCGAGCGCTCCATGGTGTAGGTGGTCTTCAGGTTTTCCTGCCCGAGGCGAATGTTGAAAAAGGTGGTGGGGTCTTCATTGGCCTTGGTAAAGGTGAAGCGATAGATGATGTCATCGCCCGTGGTTGTTACATCGTTGTCGATGTGAATTTCATAGCGGATGTGCTCTCCAAACTGGTAGTAGTTCGGGCCGCCATGCGGAAGCTGCAGCGGCACATAGTTGGCGATGATGGTCACCGTGTTTTGTGCGTCTGGGCTGCGGAAAGCATAGACGTCGGTGTTGTCGGCCAATGGGTCATTGGCAATAAGAGGCGCTTCTCTATGGCTGGATGCCAAACTCACTTGCCCGAAAAACAGGCACAGGAGGAGTGCAGCCCCTTTGAAAAGAAAGGGTTGTAAAGAATTCATTTTGTCGAATGTTGGAAAATGGGAGCCGGGAAACGGGAAACGAGAACCGAGAGACGGGAAACGAGACCGGAGGCGAAGCCGGATAGAAACATTATCCGGGAAGGGAATCAGGACCTAACCTTGAAAGTACATCCTCGCCTTCTGTTACACTGTCCTCTCTGACCTCTCTGTCATCACTGTTCCGTCCCGCGCCAGGGCTCTGCGACATAGGGGAAGCTGCTCTGGAAGGGTGCGTCATTTTGCTCAACACCAGTGGAATACTGAAGCACGTTCAGCAACTGGTTGGTAACGGGCGAAGCATTGGGGTTGCCTGGGGTGAAATCATCATACCACAAGCCAATTGCTGCCAACACTACCCCAGCCACTGCCTGGAGCTCAATCCGGGTAACATCGTCTTCCAAACGCCGCCCGTTGGGGAAGCCATCCATGTTGGGGATGAATTCGAGGTTGGCATTGGAGGCGTAAGTGGGATCTGCCAGGCCCAGCACGGCGGCCTGCACGAGGCCCAGGGAGCTGAAGGCAGGGTCGTTCCTGGGTGTTACCGGCGTGGCCATGTTCAGGCGGAGCATGTCGCCGCCATTCGGAAGGAAATTGTTCACAAATGGCTTCCCGGCTGCCAGTGGATTACCGTTTTTGCCGGTGGCAAGCTGGTAAGGGATCACGTTCGGAACACCAGTGTGAAATGCTGGCCAGAGGTCCACGGAACGGGGCTTGCCGGGTCCGGGCAACAACAGGGTGCCAAATACAGCGTCATCCAGGGCGGTACCCGCCAATGCCGGATTTCCCTTCAGCCCAAACAATCCGTCTTTTCCATTTCTGAAATCGAAGGCACCCAGCGAGTTGCTCTGAATTCGCAAGGCTGCAAAGGCTGGCACTGCTCCGCCAAACTGGCTGTCGTCCATGTACAGGGCCAGCTCAGGGTTGTAGAAGTACTCGAAATGGGCTGGGTTCTCGTTGTAGGGCGTCCGGGAATTCCATTCGTCCTTCGCGCCAATCGGAATCACAGCTTCGTTTGTCAAAGGCATTCCCAGCCGCGACACCTGCACCCAGTTTCCACTGTTGCTCACGGTTCCATTCGGGTTCAGGGTCTGCATTTGCTGGCGGCTGGCCGAGGCCCACACCCCAATTACAAAGTCTCCATCGAGGATGCTGGCAGCCATCGATACATTTTTCCCCTCTTTTTGCAGGGTGGAAATAGGCACCTGAATGGCAATGGCATGGGTGTTGTATTTGGCCAGTCCGTCGCGCACCGTTCCTCCGTTTTGCCGCGGAGCATCGCCGAGGTCGAAGATGCCTCCGAGATCCACAAAGAAGGGATCATCTGTCGGGCCGCAATACACCAGTTCGCCGGTGCTGGCAGTGGCAATGGCCTGCTGCATGAGTTGGGCATAGCTTGAAGCGCCCAGACCCACCACAGGGTTTTCGATCGAGCGGGGGCCAATGTTGGGCGGGGGCACGATGCCGTTGGTGAGAATTGTGGTGAAGCTCACCCCGCCATTCATGCTGCGCTCGAGGGTGTAGGTGGTCTTCAGGTTCTGGAGGCCGAGACGAATGTTGAAAAAGGTCGTCGGATCCTCGTTTACCTTGGTGAAGGTTACCCGGTAGATAATGTCGTCGCCCGGGGTGGTCACGTCGTTGTCAACGTGGATCTCATAGCGAATGTGCTCGCCGAAAGAGTGGTAGTTGGGACCGCCGAAAGGCAGCTCCGCCGGAATGTAATTGGCGATCAGGGTCACGGTGTTTGGGTTGTCCGGACTCCGAAACGCATACACATCGGTGTTGTCTGCCAATGGATCGTTGGCAATCAACGGTGCTTCCCGGTGGCTGGACGCAAGCAGCATGCTGTTGAGTCCGCCCAGGAGCAACAAGGATACCCCGGTCATGATGGCCTTGACCCGGGATCGTTGGGTTGGGTGAAACATAGAAGTAGGGAATTGAAGTGAAACATTCTATTGGAATGCCCGACCTACGAGGCCTCACAGGTGCTTGGATTTCCACGCCGGCATTTTTCTTTTTTTTCCTTCGAAAGCTCCTTTTTTTCAGGTTCTGTCCCGTTTGTCGCTGCCAAATCCAAGCCCTGCGTTATCTTTCCGGCAAATTCACCCTTTCCATTTTTTCACATGAAACTTTCCGGAAAAGTAGCCCTCATCACAGGTGCAGGCAGTGGCATTGGCCGCGAATCGGCCATTTTGTTTGCCGCCGAGGGGGCTTCTGTCCTCGTGGTTGATTTGCAGCTTGATCATGGGCAGCAAACTGTCGACCTCATCAAGGCCACAGGTGGCAAGGCGCTCTTTTGCCGGGCAGATGTGTCCAAATCTGCCGATTGTGAGCGGATGGTTGTTCAGGCAGTTGATACCTTCGGCGGCCTCCATATCCTGTTCAACAATGCCGGGATCATGCACCACGCCGACGACAACGCCGAAACCACAACCGAAGAAGTATTTGACCTCACGATGGCGGTCAATGTGAAAGGGGTATTTTTCGGCTGCAAATACGGCATTCCCGCCATTCGCAAATCAGGCGGAGGCGCGATCATCAACACAGCTTCGTTTGTGGCCCACCTCGGCGCTGCCACCCCGCAGCTGGCCTACACAGCCTCCAAAGGCGCTGTGTTGTCCATGACAAGGGAACTTGCCGTTGTTCACGCCCGTGAAAACATCCGGGTGAACGCCCTCTGCCCGGGGCCGCTTCGCACCGAACTGCTGATGAATTTTCTGAATACAGAAGAGAAAAAACAGCGCCGCCTCGTGCATGTGCCGATGGGCCGTTTGGGGGAAGCCAAAGAAATGGCCAAAGCCGCGCTGTTCCTCGCCAGCGACGATTCCTCCTACATGACCGGAGCCGAGTTCCTTGTCGATGGGGGCATCACAGCGGCCTATGTGACGCCAGAGTAGGGGAGGGGAGAGCCGGGAAGTGAGAGCCGAGGCGAAGCAGCTTCCTAAGGTTATGTTTATACTCCTCCGGCGACCTCAAGGTCGCCGGAGGAGTTTTTAACGGGGTGCTGGCGTGGCTACAAAGGTTGCACCCTGCCAGGGTGCGCCTTCAACCTGCGACGCCTGAGAGCCGCGAGCGGACCCAAGAAAACTCACATTCAAATCGAGGCCCTGGCGTGAAACTGGACCTGCGGGAGAAGCTGGTCTTTGGTTTTTTGGAGGATTAGGTCGGCGGCGTCTTTGCCGAGCTGGTCGCTGAGGAAGCTCAGGGAAGAAATGCCACCGGCGAGGGCAGGCAGCAGGGGGTGCTCCTGCAGGTGCAGCAAGCCGAAATCCTTGCCCGGAGCGAGTCCGAGCTCCTGGCCCTGCCTGATCAGGCTGAGCAAATGCCGGTTGTCGGAGCAAAGGTAGAACACGCCTTTTTCCGGAGCCTCGGGGAGAGGCTGCGAGGTAAAGGACTGCTTGAAGGATTTGGCAACCTGGCCGAGGAGGGAGCTCCATTCCTGGGCGAGTTCTACCTGAGGATCTTCCAGGAGCGTCCAACCCTGGTACTGGGCGAGGCGGGATTTAGAGGGTTGCAAAGCCCGGACAATGGTTTTGGCCATTTCGGGATCTTTGGCCGCTACTTTCCCTGGTTTTTTGCCGAGCTGGATGAGCTTGTTCTGGGGAATTTTTTTCAGAAGGCGGGCCGCTTTTTCTCCGGTATGGGAGAAGCGGGTCCAAACGAGATAATAGTCGTAATCGCCAAGTCGCTCGCCGAGCACTTCCTGAAACAGGTCTTCGTCATGCTGGTAGGTGCGCAGATGGACCACAGCATGCTTACCGAGGGTTTGGAGGAAGGTGGCGTACATGCTTTGCTCCTGGGCCCCGAGGCAGGGCAGGAGGCTGAGCACACGCAGCTTGGAGGAGGCAGTTTTGCCTTTGACGTAGTACCCTTTTCCGGGAACGGAAATCAGGACGCCGCGCTGGCTCAACTCGCGATAAGCTTTTTCAACAGTATCACGGGAAAGAAGCAGCTCTTCGGAGGTTTCCTTGATAGAGGGAATGCGGTCGCCAGGGCGGAAGACATTGCGGTCAATGTCTTTAAGGATCAGATCAATGATCTGGCAGTATTTGGGACCCGACTCCTGAAGAACAGGAGAGAAGGAAGTAAATGGGGAGTTCATTGTGAGTAGTAGTAGAGTGTGAATTCCCCTTCGAAAAAGAACCAGATTGCTCGCAGCAGAACGAATGTAGAAGGAAAGTTGGGAAAAGGCAAACGGTTGCACCGCATCAAATGAAATTTCTGGATTTTTTTTTCTTGCAGGAAATTGCGGAAAAGCCAAATAGCGGCCACAGGGTAGAAAAAAAGAGACAGAGATTAACTGGGCAACCGTTTGCCCAAGGAGTTTTCTCATTTTTCCGCATGATTTCGCCCTTTCTCCGGACAAAAGGCGAATCAGGGAAATATGAATGATTGAACGATGCCGGGAACGTTGCCGAAATCCTGACTTGCCATTTTCATTTTTTGCAAATTTCTCGTAATCAATTAGTTAATAAAATCACTGCATTGCTTGGAGTTCTTCTCCCGGTTGGCTATTATTAAACTTGGAATTACAACGGCGAGGCTTCCTTCGGTAAAAAAGCAGATGTTCGCAGCACCTTTTTTCACCATCTCCCCTTTTTCCTCACCCTACACTTCCAGCGATCCGACCTCATGACGTCAGGGTATGTTGAACTATTGCGCGAGCTCGATTTTGACTCGCGCCTGCCCAAATACCGCCAGGTAATTCAGGCCATTTCCAGAGACATTCGCAAACAAGTCCTCAAGCCCGGAGACCGCATTCCCTCCATCAACGAGGCTTCGAGCGAATGTTACCTCTCCCGCGACACAGTCGAAAAGGCCTACAAAGAACTTACCAAGCGCGGCATCATTCAGTCCATCCCAGGCAAAGGCTTCTTCGTGGCTGAAGAAGTTCAGGATCGACCCCTGCGCCTCCTCGCGGTATTTGATCGCCTTGATGAAGCACGGTGGGAGCTCTTTCACGCCATCACCCAGGCTCTCGCACCCGATCATGAGGTCACCATGCTCTGCTACGAGCACAATTACCGCCTCCTTAACCTTTCACTTGAAGAGCATCAGGACGATTACGACTTTTTCATCGTGATCCCGCATTTTTTCGCCTACCAGGACGACCTCAAAAGGGCTTTTTCTCACGTGCCCGTCGATCGCCTCATCGTGCTCACACACCATGTGGAGGGGCTGGATCCTCAAACCAGCCAGTTTACCTTCGACCGCAAAAACGCCTGGCTCAAAGCCCTTCACGAACGCGCCAGCCACATGGCGGCATTTCACCGGCTCCTGCTTTTTTTTCCAGACGATTTCCGCTTTCCTCAGGAAATCCACGACGCGCTGGAAGAATTCTGCGATTCGCAGCAGTGGGTCCTCAAAGTCATTCCCGCCTGGGATGAGCGCAAAATTCAGCAGGGCGACCTCATTTTTGTGCTGGAAGACGAGATTCTTGCCTTGATTGTGGCCCTTGCAGAGCAGCGCAACTGGACCCTCGGGAAAGAACTTGGGGTGGTGTCGTTTGAAGAAAGTCCCTTCAAAGCTGCTGTTGCAGGAGGAATCAGCACCCTGGCCTACGATTTTGAGGAAATCGCCCGGACAGTGGTGGCGCGCATCCAAACGGGCGTGCCACAGCAGGCCCAGTTTCCGCTTCGGTGGTTTGTGCGGGCCAGTTGCTAATCCCTCCTGTTGGCATCCGGCCTGAGGTTCGGACCGCTTCCCGGAAGATCGGCGAGTTTCCTTGTGAAGCCCCGCCTTTTCTGCTTATCTTGCGGGTTCTTTCCCGGTAGCATCCCAAAATCTAGGTTCCATGTCCCGCATCGTTGCCATTATTGGCCGCCCCAACGTGGGGAAATCCACCCTCTTCAACCGCCTCATCGAAGAACGCCGCGCCATCGTGGACGACATGAGTGGAGTTACCCGCGACCGAAATTATGGCAAAGTGGAGTGGTGTGGCCAGACCTTCACCCTCATTGATACTGGCGGTTATGTGCCAAATTCGGAGGACATCTTCGAGAAAGCCATCCGCGAGCAGGTCCATATCGCCATGGAGGAAGCGGATTTGCTGCTTTTTCTCGTAGATAGCCAGGCAGGAATTCTGCCCCTGGATGCTCAGTTTGCCAATATCGTCAGGCGAAATCCCAAAAAGGTGATGCTCGTGGCCAACAAGGTCGATGACGCCACCCACCAGAATTCGCTCTACGAATTTTATGAAATGGGCCTCGGCCAGCCCTACGCCCTCAGCGCCATCAATGGTTCAGGAACTGGCGACCTGCTCGATCTCGTTCTCGAAAACCTTACCGAAGTGGTGGTTGAAGAGGAAGAAAACCAAATTCCGCGTTATGCCATCGTGGGAAGGCCCAACGTCGGAAAATCTTCGCTGGTCAATGCCCTCGTTGGCAAAGACATCAACATCGTGACGCCCATCGCCGGCACCACCCGCGATAGCGTGGACACCCATTTTACAGGCTTTGGGCAGGATGCCCTCCTCGTAGACACGGCTGGCCTTCGCAAGCGGGCGCAAATTAAGGAGAATGTTGAATTTTACTCGACCCTCCGAACTGTGAAAGCCATTGAGGAATCCCACGTTGTTATTCTCGTCCTTGATGCCACCCAGGGAATCGAAAGCCAGGATCTGCACATCGTGGGACTGGTGGTCAGGGAGCGAAAAGGCCTCGTGATCTTCGTGAACAAGTGGGACCTGGTCGAAAAAGAGACGAATACGGCCCGCGATTTCGAGCGGCTCATTTTGGAGAAAATGCAGCCGTTTGATGATGTGCCGGTTATTTTTGGCTCTGCCACTGAAAAACAGCGTCTGCTTAAGGTGCTGGAAACAGCCAAATCTGTGTACGACGGCATGAATCACCGTATCCCGACGAGCGAGCTCAACGAGGTGATGCTGGCCGCTGTGGCCGAGGTTCACCCGCCAGCCCATCGTGGTAAGCTCATTCGCATCAAATATATCACCCAGATTCCGGCGAAGATTCCCACGTTTTTGTTTTTCACCAACCACCCCGACCACATTCAGGAGTCCTACAAGCGATACCTGGAAAACCAGCTTCGCAAGCGATTCAATTTTTCGGGTGTTCCGCTGAACCTGTTTTTCAGGAAAAAGTGAGGCCTTCGGTTCGGCGAAGGGAGACCTCAATGCGTTCCGCAATTTGATGAGCAGCCTTGAGGGCCTGGTAGCCGGCATCCAGCCCCACGGGAACTTCGGCTTCGCCGCGGATGGCGGCAGCAAAGGCGCTCAGCTCCATTCCGATGGCATTGACAGACGGCGCAGCAGGTTGCTCAAACACGAGGAAGCGCTGGGCATTGCCGTTGTCCATGGGCAGGCTCATGGCCCCGCTTGCGGGATCGGCAGGTTGGTCGCTCAGGCGGAAGATCTCGGCTTTTTTCTCCAAAAAATCCACTGCCAGGTAAGTGTTGCGCTGAAAAAAACGCAGCCTCCGCATGTTTTTCGCTGAAATCCGGCTGGCAGTGAGGTTGGCCACGGCCCCGTTTTCAAACTCAATTCTCGCATTGGCAATGTCTGTGGAGTCGCTGATCACGGCCACGCCGCTGGCATGGATCTCCCTAATGGGGGAGTTTACCAGGCTCAGCACGATGTCGAGGTCGTGGATCATGAGGTCAAACACAACCGACACGTCGGTGCCTCGGGGATTGTAAATGGCGAGGCGATGCCCTTCGATGAACATGGGCTGAATAGACCTGCCCGCAATGGCGAGGAAGCCCGGGTTGAAACGCTCCACATGGCCGACCTGGGCCTGAAGGCCGGGGCGCTCGCGCCAGAGGGCCAGGAGGCTTTCGGCTTCAGCGAGGGTGCTTGTGAGGGGCTTTTCGATGAACACATGCCGGTTGGCCTCCATGGCGAGGCGGGCACACTCAAAGTGGTAAACTGTCGGCGTGACGATGTCCACTGCCTCTACCTGATCAAGGAGTGCCTCATAGGAAGCTGCAACGGGATGCCCCTGCTCTGCGAGGCGCTGGCGCACTTTCGGGTCGGCGTCGTAAACAGCTATTAGCTTGAAATCAGGACTTTCCCTGAGCAGACGAAGGTGAATGCTCCCCAGGTGCCCCGCGCCTACCAGGCCAATGTTGATCATGGGTTTTCAGATTTTTTTCGCCTCAGCCCCACGATGATTTTCTTTTGATAAATCTGCTCGAGGGTTCTGTCGAGGCGGTACAAGGTGCTGTCGATGCGCTGGCGGAAGGCCACGTCGGTGAGGAGTTGTCCGGCAAGTGTTTGGTTGGTCATGAGGGTGTCGAGGAGCTGATCCACATCGACCATCACGGCATCGACCCTGGTGAGGGATTGTTCGGCCTGGGCGAGGAGGGATTGGGCGCGCCGCAGATCTGCTTCGCCAAAGGTATTTCCCAGCCCGATGACTTTGTTCAGGGCTGTGTCGGCCTGGGTCAGGGTGCGCTCGGCGCGGGTGAAAAGCTGGTCCATTTTGTTGATCCAGTCATTTCTTTCAATCTCGTTCATGCCCGACTCCAGCTTGAGCGACATGCGGTTGATGCGCTGAAACATGCTTTCGAGTTCTGCTGCGTCGACAGCGGAAGAGAGGGTGTTGAGCGAGGCAGCGAAGGTGTCGAGCCGGGCAAGCAACTGGTTCACCTGGTTTACATTCACCTGCTCGATGACGGCCCCGAATTCGGAGAAGGAGGAGGAAAAATCGAGGGAGGCTACGCCTGGCAGGGCTGATCCTGGTGCGAGCTTGTCGGGGGAGAGGCCGGGGTGAATGGCCACCTGCTTGCCGCCCATGAGCTCTTTGAGCTGAATTTCGGCGCGGGCGTCGGTGCGCAGTTCAATTCGCTTGTCCATCGAAATGCGAACGCTCACCGCCTCGACTTCGGGCATGATGTCCAGAACTCTGCCCGACACAAAGCCCCGCACCGTAACCGGGTCGCCAACGAGCAATCCGTTAACATTGTCAAACAAAACGGTGTATTCGAGCTCTTCGACATCGAACAGCGTGGAGCGCTGGGCCCACACGATGCCCAGGTAAAAGAGGACGAGCCCCGCCAGCACGGTGAGGCCCACCTTCCAGATCCGTGCCTTAAACGGGTCGGGCATGCCAGAGAATTTCATCTGAGTCGGTGATGCGACTGGCATGGCGGCTCAGAACAAACAACCAGTCGGAGAGGCGATTGAGGTAGGTGAGCATGGTGGGATCGACGGGGGCCTTTTCGTTCATTTCCACCACGCGGCGCTCGGCCCTTCGGCACACACAGCGTGCGAGGTGAGCGACAGAATTAGCCTGATGCCCACCTGGAAGAACGAAATTGGTGAGGGGTGGCAGCAGGGCCTCCATGGCGTCAATGCTGGATTCGAGGCTCTCCACTTCCGCTTCGTCGAGGCCGGGCAGGTCAAAATGGGAGCGGGTGGCGTCGTTGGCGAGCTGAGAGCCAATAACAAAGAGCTGGTTTTGGATATGGCGAATGAACTCGCGCTGCCCGGCGAGGACTTCCTGATCGGCCAGCAGGCCGAGGTAGGAGTTGAGCTCATCCACGGTGCCGTAGGCTTCGATGCGGAGATCGTATTTGGGAACGCGGGTGCCGCCGAGGAGGGAGGTTGTGCCCGTATCGCCTTTTTTGGTGTAAATTTTCATTCGTTTCTCTGTGAAGGATCGGGGTGTAACATTTGGTTGTGCTTCATTGTTCGGAGGCTCCGGCTGGCGTTTCTGCATGTTTGCCGGCCTGGGTATCAACAAAGTTAATGACAATTCCGCGTTTTGATTCGTCGAGGCGCAATCTCACTTCCATGTTGCCAAAATCGCGGGTGGCAGAACTCCAGGAAAAATCTCCATACACACCTGTTCCCATGTTGTAGCGGCGGGTGAGGTACTCCCGGATGTCCTGGTAGAGCCTGGCTGCTTCCACCTCGTCGTTCAGCTGAATTTCTGCTACAATGGAGGCGATGCGATTGCTTTCAAGACCTGTGATGAGGTTATCGGCAAAAAAATCGACCACGAGCTTTCCTGCTGGCTCCAGGCCATATTCAAAAGAAAGTCCGTACCGATCCTGATAACGGGGCTGCAAGGGAGCAGCGTTGCTTCGCACATCCTGGATGTCGTCGCCGAGATTAACCCCCCGAAAATCGGAGGAATCAGACAAAAACACCTGAGCCAGAAGCCCTTCCATGGCCGGGCGGCTCCGCTGACACCCACCCCAGGCCAGTGCGGCAATGGACACAACACCCAGAAGCAGGGAAAGGGGCAAGCGATTCATTCGGCGAAGTTCTCTTTGGCGGAGCGTTCTGCTGCGAAGCCCAATTAACGGCTTTTTTCTTAGCCAAACGCCGCAAAAAGCAACAAAATCCAGCCCCGCCGCCAAAAGCCTTTTCCCGCCTGATCAGGCAGTCAAACCGACTGCCAAAGCCCTTTCCTTCGGAAGATCTGGCTGCGTAGCACTACTTTTGTATATTGCTTTGCGACTAACTGATTTTATGAACCAACCAAGCCCTTCCCTTTCCTCCGGTGCACCTGGTGCTGGCCACGAACAAATTCTCAACAAAGTCAGGACCCTGCTCACCGAGGTGGATCAGGTGGTGGTGGGCCAGCGCCACATGGTTCACAGGCTGCTGATCGGCTTGTTCACCAACGGCCACATCCTGCTGGAAGGTGTGCCCGGCCTGGCCAAAACCCTCACAGTGAGCACGCTGGCCAAAGCCCTCGACCTCGATTTTAAGCGCATTCAGTTTACCCCCGATCTGCTGCCCGCCGACCTCATCGGCACGCTGATCTACAACCAGAAGCAGGGTGCATTTGAGGTGAAGCGGGGGCCCATTTTCACCAATCTGCTCCTCGCCGACGAAATCAACCGCTCCCCGGCCAAGGTGCAGAGTGCCCTGCTCGAAGCCATGCAGGAGCGGCAGGTCACCATCGGCGAATCCACCTACAAGCTGGAAGCTCCATTTCTCGTGATGGCCACCCAGAACCCCATCGACCAGGAGGGGACTTACCCCCTGCCCGAGGCCCAGGTGGACCGTTTTATGATGAAGGTCTTTGTGCAATACCCCAGCCGAGATGAGGAAAAGGCCATTATGCGGCGCATGGCTAAGACGGAGTACACCCCGCAGGTAAAGTCTGTGTTTTCGCTCAAAGACGTCCAGCAGATTCGCCAGCAGATTGATGCGGTGCAGGTATCGGCGAAGATCGAAGACTACATCATCGACATCGTGATGGCTACGCGTGAACCAGAGCAATACAAGCTTGAGCGCCTGGCCGAATATATCGAATACGGCGCTTCGCCAAGGGCAAGCCTCGCTTTGCAGTTAGGGTCGAAAGCCCATGCCTTCCTGGCAGGTCGAAACTATGTGCTGCCCGAAGACGTGAAGTCCATCGCTCCGGACGTGCTCAACCACCGGTTGATCCTGAGTTATGAGGCGGAGGCGGAGGAAATCAATTCCCTGGCTTGCATTCAGCAAATTCTCAAAACGCTGAATGTCTGAGAGAAAGCCACAGATTAGCCGGAAATGCAGATTTTTTTTCAAAAAGATTTGCAGATTTCCCCGGCCCGAACGACATTTGCATCCGCTTCGTTGAAAAACGGGCCATGCATTGGTAGCTCAACTGGATAGAGCACCTGACTACGGATCAGGAGGTTGAGGGTTCGAATCCTTCCCAGTGCACATGTTAACTTATAAATCACTCACAATGAAATCGTTGTGAGTGATTTTTTTTGCGGGGGGCTTTATTCACAGTGCCTTTTTCAGGTCGCTTTCGAAGTCGGCTACATCGTAATGCAATGGAATCCTGTTGTGAGCGAGTACCTGCTGAAAGGCAATCACATCCACCCCGGCTATCCTGCGTGCCTGCCCGAAGCTGAGGCGACCAGTGCTGAACAACCGAAGGGCCAATTCAAGACGTAATTCAGCTTCACTGAGGTTCGTCTGCCGGATGATATCATCAGAAATCGTGAGGGTCATGCCAACCTGGTTTATTCAGTCATAACGCAAGGTAGGGAAAAAAGGCTTGCCGTTTCGGGCCATTCCGGTCATTCCTGGCCCATAGATTCCATCCATTTCTTGCTCCACCCCACCTCAATTCCCGACCTTCCCTACGGCAGTAACCTCCGGCAGACACTTCATGCAGTGCGGCTGCGTGCCCCGCACTTTGGAGGTTCCGGAAGACGCCCAACCTGAGATACAGAAACTAAGGCGTTTGGCAGCTGGCCGTAGAATATCCCGCCTCACTAAACCACCCTTTCCGTCGTTGTGAACACAACTTGACCCCGGAGAGAGAACCTTTGCCTGCCCGGCATTCTTCTCTTATCTTTGGTCATCTCCCTGCCTGTTGTTCCAACCTCCTTCTGCATGTTGTCGCGCCTGTGCTTCCAGCTCTTCCTTTTGCCTTCGCTCCTTCTGGCCCAACGGGCAGTGCTGCCTGATGCCAGCATCAACTCCCGCTACGAAGAACGGGAACCCACCCTTTCCCCCGACGGCAACACGCTCTACTTCTGGCGGCGTGAGTGCCCCGACAACAGCGCCGGGTTCAATGACCCGGGCGATATCTGGTACAGCACCCGCGACAACGCTGGCCGCTGGCTCCCCGCACAGCGATTTGGATCCCCGCTCAACTCCAAAGGCCACGACTTCGTGTGGGGTGTCTCCGACCGCCACGACACCCTTTTCCTCATGCAAACAGCGCCGGGTGTGCAGGAAGCTGGTATCTCCTATTCTGTGAAACGCAGCAGGGTCTGGAGCGCCCCCGAACCGCTTCACATCCGCACCTTCCGGTACAGCGGCAGCTTCAAAGACTATTTCCGCACCCGCGACAACCTGCTCCTGCTGCCCAATGAAGGCTATCCCAGCTTTGGCGGCTCCGACCTCTACATTTGCTTTCCCATCAACGACACGGCCTGGTCCAAACCCGTTAACCTTGGCCCCGACATCAACGGCCCCGGGAACGAGGATGCTCCCTTCCTCTCTCCCGACGGCCAGGCCCTGTACTTTAATTCTGACGGCAGCACCGGCGACCACAACATCTATGTGAGCTATCGCCTCGACAATACCTGGCAGCGCTGGACCAAACCTGTGCTGTTGCCGGCACCCATCAACAGCCCCGGTTACGATTTCGATTTTCAGTTGTCGGCAGATGGCAAAATGGCCGTCTGGTGTTCCGACAGGGGCAGCCTGGGCAGCACCGATATTTTCATGATGGATCTTTCCGTCTGTGAGGTGGATTTGTATCCCGACGAAGAACTGACCTATTGCCTTGGCGAATCTGTTCTGCTCGAAGCAGGCTTTTCCCCTTCCCGGGAGGCAGAATACCAGTGGTTCAAAAACGGATCGCCGGTTCGCGGAGCCTTCCAGTCCAGCCTCAGGGTTGATCAGGACGGTGAATACCAGGTTGTGCGAAAAGTGCCGGGCTGCGAAGCCAGGTCTGCGGTTCGCCGGGTGCGCTTCGTGCCTGCGCCCAGCCCGTTGGTGGAGGCAGCCGGCGATGTGATCTGCCTCGAAGACAGCGTGCTGCTGCTGGCCCGTCCGGCTCAGGCGGCTTCTTTTCAATGGTTAAAAAACGGACTTGCCATCCCCGATGCCAACCGCCCCGACTATTGGGCCGACACACCGGGCAGCTATTCTGTGGAGGTAGCCATGGGCCAATGTGCCACCCGATCCCCCGGCTATGAGCTCCTTACCTTCAACCCACCCCTTATTTTTACTGAAGAAGACACCCTCGAAGGCTGGATGCCCATTCTTCCCCGCTGGGAATGGACCAACAAAGTGCGCAACCTCAGAGGCGTTACCTATGCCCGCGACCTCGTGGCAGGGCCAAGGAACGAGATTTACTACCTCACCCAAACCGACAATAAAGGCCGTTATTCGCAGCGAATCAGCTCCTTTTTTCCGCACGGCCTGGAGCGGGGAATGCCGGAGGAAACTGAGATTCCGGCACTGGGCACCGCTTTTTTAGCTACCGACCCTGACGGTAATCTCCTCGTAGCCAGCGAGCATGAATACCTCCGCAAGTTCTGGCCCGATGGCCGGGTGATGTGGTGGAAAGACGAAGCCCACCCCGATTTGCTGGGCCTGTGCAGCGATCCCCTGGGGAATATTTACACTGCAGGCCGCTTCCGCGACAGCATTCGCATCAGCTCCGAACGCCTCGGTGCCCCCGACCGCGGGGCGGTGTTCCTGGCCAAGCATTCGCCGCGCGGCGAACTGCTCTGGGTGAAATCATTCAGCGTCGATTTCTACGATTTCGACTTTGGCAACGCCCTGGCCAGTGATTGTGAGGGAAACGTGTACATGGCAGGGGGTTTTGATTTGGTCGCCGATTTCGACCGCTTTCCACTGCGTGGCACCCTGCTCAAGGAGAACTACTTCCTCGTTAAACTCAACCCCGAAGGCGAGGTGCTCTTTTCCCGAAAAATCACCACAGAAAGAACCCGTGTCAAATCCGGCGACCTCCATGTGGACTGCCAGGGCCAGATGAGCCTGCTGCTCAACCGCCAGTGGATCACCTTCGCCGCCAACGGCATCGACCTCTGGACCGGAGAACTCCTCCAGCCGTCAGGAACCTATGCCTTGAGCCACAGGATGGTGGCGCATCTGGGCGACCTGTATGCCAGCGGCATAACGATGGATGGCCAAAGCTTCGTGACCAAGCTCAACCGGATGTACAACCAGGTGCTGCTGTGGGAAGACCGGGGGGCGTCCATTTCGGAAAAAGACCTGCCCGCCATCGCCATTGACGACAAGGGCGGAATCGTGGTGGGGGGGATTTCCAAAGGAACCCGCTTTCAGGGAGTCCAGTTTGACCTCACCAGCGGATCCCCTGTTTTTGTGATGAAATATGCCCGGCCCATGGTGGAGGCCACGACCCGCGAGCCGCTGAGTTTGTGTGGGGAGGAGCCTGTGGTCTTGTTGGTGCGGGAGGAACAGGGGCTAACATATCAGTGGTTTCGCGACGGAAAGCCAATTTCAGGGGCCACCCAACCTGCTTTGCGCGCCTCCAGGGAAGGCACCTACCAGGTGCTGGCAGTTGCGGCGGGCTGCGAGCGCCTGTCTGACCCTCAGGTCGTGACGGCCTGCGGAGAGCAACCCCCTGCTGAACCTGTGCTTGCCCGGCCCGAACCGGTTCGCCCGCAGCCGGAGCCTGTGGCAACCCCAAGGCCGCCACGTGGCGAGGTGGACTATGGCTTAGGCGGTGAACCCAGCCGCCTCCGGGGCCGAAGGGTAAAAACACAGGACGAAGTCGTGCTCACCAACACCCGGGCTACCATTTACCTCTGGGACCACGGCGCCGTTGACCTCGACACCGTTTCCATTAACCTCAACGGCGAATGGATCGTGGAGCGATATGCCCTGCAAAAAGACGCCAGGCAACTGGAAGTAAAACTCCAGCCAGGAGATAATTACCTCATGCTGTTTGCCCACAACCTCGGAACCACCCCGCCTAACACAGCTTCTCTTCGCGTCGATGACGGCTCCACACGCAAAACGCTTCAACTGCGGTCAAGCTTGCGGAATTGCGGGATGTTGAGGATTCGGGTGGAGTGAGAACCTGATTGTAAGGCTCTGTTTTCTAAAAACGGTCCTGCCAGAAGTTGTTCTTCGAAATGCGGAGTTGCTGGAGAGTTGGATTCCGGACGTTCAGCGTAAGGGAATAGCTCTTGAGCGGCCCAAAGGGGACCCACTGGAAAGAAAGCTCCCAGCAGTGGAGCAGGCGATACACATTGATCGAAGTGTTGGTGAAGGCAAATTTCTGGATGTCATACCCGGAATTGAGGCGAACCTGCCAGTTAGGCGTAAGGCCCACGCTGCCTGAGGCATTGACGGTTTGGGTGATGTTGGCTGGCCGAAGGTCGGGCCGGTTGTAGGAAAGGGTATAGTTGAGGTTGACGGACCAGGGCACGTCAAAATCGACGTAGTCGTTGGAGAAGAGCAGGAAGTCCTCAAACAGCTGGTTGTCAAACAGGCCCACCCGGGTGGGTTCTGCGCTTTTGTTTCCGCGGCGCTCCGACTGGAAAGAGGTGCGCATGGAGATCTGCGCCCGGGTGATGCGTCCCAGCTGCCCGGTTTCGTCAAACATCAGACGGTTTTGCCGCCGGTCGGGCCCGGGGTTCAGGGGGAATGGCACAAGGTTGCCGCCATACACGTAGGGGTCCATGCTGGCCGAGCCGTTGATGGCGAGCTTGTTGTCGAACAGGCTGGTCCTGGCCGTCAGGTTCAGCGGGGCAATCTGAAAGCTGTCGGCCGCGAAATTATAGGAGGTGTTAAGTCCAATATTGTCGAGCAGGGTAATGCGCTCAAACGGGTCTTCTTTTTCATCAAATCCCTCCTCAAAACTCTCCTTTTTGCGGTATTTCATTTCCACCACACTGCCAAAGGTAAAGCTCATGGCCTGCTGCTCGCCCGATCCTGGCCCTCCGTAAATACCATCTGAAAAAACGCTGAAGCGCCGGGTGTTGCCGAAGGTATCCACCTGCACCTCTTCATAAAATCCCCAGTTTTCGTCTGAAAAATCGGGGCGGATATTGTACCCGATGCTCGGGGAAAAGCGCTGCCGCACCACGATTTGGCGCTTCGACCTGACGAGCTGGTAAATGCCGTAGAAATTGGTATTCGCGCTCACGCCGCCGTTAAAATCGTAGGCCCGCCTGAAGCCGGGAACCTCTTCGCTTTCCACTTTTCTTGTCTCAGTGTTGAATGTCCTGCTCAGGCTGCTGGTGTACCAGTATTCGGTGTAGTTGAAGCTGGGCGCAATGTTGATCTGTTGAAACAGCTTAATCTGGGTGTTGGCGCTGGCGCGGTGCTGCATCCCGTTTTGAAAAAGCTCCCTTCCCAGCCGGTTCACAAACACGGTGTCGCCTCCGGTGATTTCAGGCAGCAAAACGGTGTCGTTGGGCTGCAGCAGAACCTGCCACAGGAGGCTGTCGGCCACCGAAGGAATCGAGTTGCGGGCCTGCATGTTGTAGGTTACCCCCAGCTGGCGAAGAAAATTAAGGTTTTTGCCCGTCACATTCCGGAAGGGATTCTGCCGGTTCACATTGAAGCTCAGTTCCGGGAGCTGCAGGCTCATGGTGCCTTTGTTCAGGTCCTGCTGGTGCCTCGCCGAAAGGTTCAGGCTAAAGGGCAGGTTGTTGAAAGTTTTGGAAAAACTGACGGAGCTGTTGAGGTTGTTCTGGAAGAAGTCGTTCTGCTGGTAGGAAATGTTGCGCTGGAAGCTGCTGGAGCTGGAAATGTTCACCGAGGCCGACAACCTTGCTGTGGGGTCAATGGGTTGGTTGTGGTTCCAGTTGACCCGCCAGGCTGAGGTGCGCCGGTAGTCGGGGTCAGTTCTTTCATTGAACGATTGCTGCCCGTATTCGAGGCCGAAGGTTCCCTGGGATTTGTACCGGATGTTGTAACGGAGCCGCCCGCCGATGCGCCAGTCGCCCCGGGTGTAAATATCGCCGTCGAGCTTGAGGTCCAGGCTTTCGTTGATCGGGAGGTAATAGCCCATTCCCCGGAGAAAAAAGCCGCGGTCCTGTGCATTCCCATACTGCGGCATGATGATGCCTTTGGTCTGGCCCTTGGTTTCGAGTTTGGGAATAAAGCCAAACGGCACGATGATGGGCAAGGGAAAATCGGCAATCACGAGGTTGAGCGGGCCGGAGATCATCTGCTGGTTTTCAAGCACCTTGAGCTTCCGGCTCTGGATGTAAAAATGCGGATGGTCGGCGTCGCAGGTGGTGTACTTGCCGTTGGCCCCGTGAAAGGTTCCGTCGGGGTGGTATTTGGCTACTTCCGCCAGGATAAAGGCGTCTCCCTCCACCATTCTTCCGCCCAGCACCCGGCCCGTGCTGGTCCTGAACTGGTAATTCAGCTCGTCGGCTGTATAGGTGTCTTCGCCCTGTTTGAATTTGGGCTTTTCGCCAATCGCAGCTCCGCTGCTGTCGCGCTCCTGGCCTGCCCAGAGCAGCTCGTTGTCCATGTTCACCTGCACCCTCGGGGCTTCGAGTTCAAAATCCTGGTAAGTGAGTTTTCCCTGTCTGTACAGGAAAATGGTGCCTGAGGCCACGTCAAAGACGATGGAATCCTCAGCCTGATACACTACGGTGGCCTGAAGGTCGCTGCTGGCTTTGAGCGAATCGAGAATGACCTGCTGGCGGGTAGGAGGAGCTGCAGGGCTGTCGGGTTCAGTGGTGGCAGCGGCAGCAATCAGGGAGTCGGGCGGAACCGGATTTTGGCTCAGGCTGTCTGTTTGCGCCCAAACGGTTGCAGCCGAAGTGAGCAGCAGCATCAAAAGGATGCTTTGCCGGAGAAAATTTGCCCGATATTTGATGCTGTTCCTTTGCAAGATTGAATGAATAACACGGAATGCCGCCGCAATATATAGTGCTCCGCTCTACTGAGAAAGCGCTGGGCAAAGGGGCAATCGACTGAAGAACTGGTTGTATGAATCGTTTGGCTTTTTTTTCCTTTCTCCTTACCAGTGTTGCACTCTTTGGCGGCAGCATGGAAGCCCCCCGCCCGAAGCCAGTGCTGGGCGGCATTCATACCCTCGTGATCGACGCCGGGCATGGTGGGAAGGATCCCGGGGCGCTGGGCATCACCCATTATGAAAAAGACATCACCCTCGCCGTGGCCCTGCAGGTGAAGCGGATCATGGCCCGCGAAATGCCCGAGATCAGGGTGGTGCTGACAAGAGAAACGGATGAGTTCATTGAACTGAATCGCCGGGGCGACATCGCCAAACGCGCCGACGGCGATTTTTTCATCAGCATTCACTGCAACGGCATGGTAAACAAAGAAAAAATGGGCAGCGAAACCTATATCCTCGGCACCAACCCGGGGCAGGAATCCTACAACCGCATTATTTCAGAAAACCAGGCCATTTTGCTCGAAACAGACTACCGCAGTGCCTACGGCGAATTTAACCCCAACAGCCCCGAAGGCTTCATTTTCTTTTCCCTGCTCAAAAACGCCTACCGGGAAGAAAGCATTCGCCTCGCCGAAAAGCTGCAATATCAGTTTCAAAGCCGTCTGGGTCGTGTGGACCGGGGCGTGAAACAGGCTCCCTTTGTGGTGCTCTATGCCTGCGGGATGCCGGCAGTGCTCGCAGAGATTGGTTTCATCACCAACCCCGCCGAAGAAGCGTTCCTTGCCTCTGAAGAAGGCCAGATATACCTCGCCAGTGCCATCTACCGCTCAGTGAAAGAATACAACCTGGAGCTGAGCATCAATGGTTCCGGGATGGAAGAATAAACTCCGTGAACACGCTCTTATCTCCGGAAGCAGTTGTTTGGCGAGAAAAAATCCGGATTGGGTAGTGGCGCAGGGGAAAGGAGAAGCAACAAACCGGTCTTTCTCACGATCTTTTCACAAAGAACACCACCCATTACCCATCTTTACCCATATGTTTCGCTTGCTGTTGCTTGTCGGCCTGTTGCTGGGACATTGTTTGCCCGGCCTGGCGCAGGAGTTAACCTACGATGCCCTCTTTCGGGGAGACAAAGTTGGTTATATGAAAGTCAGCCGCCAGGTATCCGGCGGAAAAGTGATTCTGGTATCCGAAACACACCTGAATGTGAGCTTCCTTTTGAGCGTGAAGCTCGACATGACCTTCCGGAGTGTGTTTGAGGAAGGCAAACTTGTTGAATCGCTTGCAGAAAGCTACCGCGATGGCAGCCTGAATGGCCGCAGCAAAGGCTGGCGCCAGGGCGAAGCCTACCATGTGGACCGCGACGGCCAGCGTCTGATCGTTCACCAGCCCATTCATCACTGCGTGACAAGCATTCACTTCGCTGAACCCCGCAACCTGGGCCATGTGTATTCGGAGCGCTGGGGCGAATTCCTCAAAATGGAAAAACTCCCTGATGGTCGGTACGGCCTGCATCTGCCTTCGGGGGAGGTCAATTACTATCGGTATCAGAATAACCAGCTCACCCACCTGGTTGTGAACCATGGCTGGTTCGCGATGGAGTTTGTGCTGCGCTAAGGCGATTTATTCAGCCTGCTTTCTGCACATTCACGCCTGAATTCTGCACGGTGGGAAACCGCTCCGCCACAGGGCCGAAGCAACAGCAGAAAAGGTCCGTATGCTGAAACCAGCAGCGGGAAGCATTACTTTTGTTCCGGCATTGTCAGGCCCGGCCGGGCAGCCAGAACATCCTGATGCTCCGCTCTGTTTTTATGCCTTTCCACGCCTCACTGAACGCGCCATGCAGGTTACTCAGCTTTCACACCCTTTTTTCCTCGTCTTGTGGCTTCTAGCCGGGACACAGCTGCTTTCCGGGCAAACCGTCCATGTTTTGAGGGATGGAAATCAGCCAGACAGCAGCTATTACGACATCGCCCGGGTCGGGGCAAATGAGTTCTGGGCCGGTGGCGAAAATGGCCTGCTCCACAAAATCGACTCCTCAGGCCGCACGACCCGCCTCAACCTCCCCGGCAGGGCAGTGGTGGATGTGCTGAAAATTGTCCCCGCAGGCCGCTATGTCTATGTCGCTGGCAGCAAGGGCAGCATTTTTCGCTACGACCGAAACGCCGGAACCTGGATCACGGCCAGCTATGAGCGCGAGGGGTTTGGCAAACTGGCCTTTTACGACCTCGTGCTGATGAACGATGGTTCCCTGATTGCCTCCGGCGGGCACCAGCGCGTAGCCAAGGGCCAGGTGGCCATTCCCAGGGGCTTTGTCGCCAGGCTCGACCCGGAACTGCTCCGCGCCCCTGAAATCGTCTGGTCGCACGGGCTCATGTTCTCTTTCAGCATGGCCTATGACCCCGGCCGGGATGAACTTTTCCTCTCCGCCTTCAATGGCGTCAATACTCACCTTTTTTCCAGCGTTGACGGCGCCCTCACTTTCCAGCGGCAGGGAAGCCTGCCCGGCCTGGTGCATCACCTTCGCTGGCATGACGGCGACCTCTGGTTTTCAGGAGCGAAAAGCCTGCGCTACAGCAGAACAGGACTGGCTGGCAAACGCGGCGAACGGTCCCTGGAGCTTCCCGGCGAAGGCTGCATCTGGAGCCTGCTGCCCCTCAATGGCACCATGTACTGCCTGGCTTTCAACGGCGCAGTTGTCGCACCCAACGCTGCATTTGACAACTACCAGAACAAAGGGAAAGTACTTCAGCATTCTATTTATGAAGGAGTGGCTGTTTCCGGCAGAAAAGCCCTGCTCGTGGGGCACGGCGGCAGCCTGCTGATGATGGAGCTGGAAGAAACAGCAGGAAGCACAGCCTCTTTTCGCGTGATGCGACCGTAGGGAAGGAGCCTTTCCAATCATCGTCCACCTCCCTCCGCATCCTGATTTACCTGCTGTTGCGAAAAGCCGGTGCCATGGCTGCCCGCTCTCCGGAAGAGATACCGAGTGCAGAAGCGCGCTGCTCCCAGGAACCATTGATCAGAGTTTTTGCCTGCTTTAAAAACGTAGTAGCTTCAGCAAGAGGCCAGCGATAGAATGTAGACACCTCCAGACAAAGGTCTGTGGACAGGCTGTTATCTGTTTCGCTGATGTTCAGGCTCAGGCCACTGCCTCTTGGGTCCGGGTTGAGGTCATAGGCAGGTGCCAGGTGCCATCCGGCGGGCGAGAGCAGAAACCCATGGTTTCGCAGGTGATCATCCGTATTTGAGACGAGTACGGAAAAGACTATGCGTTTCCAAAGCTCGCGAAGGTCTTCCTGTGGCTTCGCTCCATATCTCTCAATCCAGGCTGCAATGTCGAGGTAGCTGCCCCCGGCCTGAAAATCATGTCCGTCGCGTAAGCCCAGCATTGTCATAGCGGAGGCAAAATGCACACGCTGGTCTTTGTTGTTGCGATCAAATCGCCGGGCTAAAAAGGTGTGATGTGTCTGCGTGAAAAGCTCTGCGCGAGCCTCCGGGACCCTGATTCCTAACTCTGAAGCCAGGCCATGCAGCACAAACTCCCAAGCCCCGCTGTTGAACCTGTCATGTTTGCTGGGAAACTTAGCGATCCATAGGCAACCCTGTGGATCCCGCACATTGGCTTTGGGCCGCGCACCACCCAGCGAGGATCCCGGTGCAATTAATATCCTGAGCCATTGCCAGGCCTCGGCGTCTTCGTCAAAATCATCTTCCTCCAGGTGCAGGCTTGCATGTTCCAACTCCCGTATGCTGGTAATAGGAGGAGCTTTCATCGAAGGGTCATCGGCCAGAAAGGGCCCCGTTGGATCTTGCCGGAATCGCAGAGCACCCATTCGGGTTTCGTCGTGAACTCCAACAAGATAATCGGACTCCATTAACGTCCGCGGCTCCCGGCCCTCTTTTCTGGCAAGAATGGCTTCGCGGCGGTCCATGAGCGTGCGGCCCCAGCGATCCGGGGAGGAGTCCAGAAACAGGCCGAAGTTGGCCTTTTCGAGCGGCAGATATTGGGGACCCGCAAATAGCTGTAAGTCGGGATCAAGCAGATGAACATGACCTGACGCAAGCCATGATTTGTCGTAGGAAAAAGAGAAAACTTCCTCTCCCCTGGCCTTTTCCACACGCAGAACTCCCATCTGGGATAGTTTCCCCAGGCCCTCGCCATCGGCAATAACGTGTAGCTCTTTCACGACTTCCGGGAATTTCGCTTCAGCAGCTCAATGTCCTGGAGCTTGCGGCCCAGCACATCGTCTTCAGCCAGCTTTTGGAGTTCCTCTGCCATCCCCAGGGCATGAAGCACCCTGAGCAACGTACTGAGGCTAACATTGGCATGCCCCTTTTCGAGGCTCCATAGGGTGGTGCGACCTATGTTGGCCCGCTCTGCCAGCAGTTCAGCACTGATTTTACGCCGCATTCGTGCCAGCCTGATGTTTTCCCCAAGCCGGGCCAAAATTCGCTCCTCTTTGGGAAGGAGGGTTGCATTCTTCATGAGTGTTTCATAAGATGAACAAATTACGGCTTTAATTTTATGATATACAAGGTTTTTTGCCAGGCTGTCATTCTGCTCTCCGTACATCCTTCCAAAAACTCCTAAGAAATCAGTCGTGATAATCCCTGATAAATGAAAAGTGCCCCAGGCCGCGTTCCTCGCGACCCAGGGCCGAAATATCTTGATATTCAGGCTGCTTATTCTTTGATCAGCTGGGCGCTGCGGTCAATGCCCTGCCCGCGAAGCCTCACGAGATACACGCCTGGCTTCCAGCCGGATACGGAGATCACAGCATCGCGGCCCATCAGCTGCTCCCGCTGCACCAGCCTGCCTGCCAGGTCGTAGAGGGTGATTTCATACAATCCCGGCGTCTCAGGCAGCGGAATCGTGACCAGGTCGCTGGCAGGGTTTGGGTAAATGGCCAGACGCGGCTGCGCTCTGGGCTGATCCAGTGACGTTGCTCCATCGCCCAGACCAACGTGGCCGTAAAGCCCGGTTCCGGTTCCGACCAGCAACTCGTCGTAGTACAGGAAGTTGATTTCAGTGCCAACAGGGTAGGAGTATCCCAGTTCCCATTTGCCACTGCCGATGGCGTGGAAATACACTTCGTTGTTCACCGCCACATACACCGTATCGATGCCCAGTGTAATGGCTTTTCCTTCTGCGCCCGGAAAAGCCGGGAATCCGGAGGTGGTGAAGGGAGTCCACAAGCCGGTGGCATTCAGGTCTTTGTAGTAGGCAATGGGATGGTTGGACCCTGCATCGGTGCCCACGGCAAAAATGGTGTCGCCCGTGAGGCTCACGTCGAGGTCCCGGATGCTGGCCACAATCAGGGAGCCGGTCGAGGTGCTTCCGGCACTCATGTCCTGTGATACCAGCCATGCTTTTCCCTGCTTCACAAGGCGGTAAGCCGACCGGCCTGTAGGAGCTGCGAGGTCATATTCCACACCAACATAGACCACTGTATCTGTTCCTTCTTTGGTGAAAACCATGTCGTGAACATCCACATCAAAGCCGATAGAACCAGATTCAATTAGCACCTGTTCCCAGTTGGCCCCGCCGTCGTAGGAGCAGAACAAGCCTCCCGCCTGATTTCGATCTACCTGATATCCCACCAGCACAAGGTCTTTGTCGAACGGACAAACCTTGATGGAGGTAATCCAGGCTGCACCGGTAGTCGGGGTGCCAAATGCCGGGAAATGGTAGGGAGCCTGTTCAGCAGAGAATTGATGGCTCCAGGTTCTGCCACCATCCAGGGTTTTGTACACCCGCAGGTTTCCGGCATAGACCACGTTGGTGTCACCGGCAGCCATGGCGACTGCATAGTAGGGGGAGCCATCGCCGTTCGGGAAAATGGGCTCGGTCCAGGAAGGGCTGGTGGTGTAGGTGCTCACTTTGCGGATGCCGGATTTGGAGGCAATCCACGCAGTGGTCTTGTCTGCGGTCATGTCAAAGTCTTTCACCTGCACAGCTTCCACCCCGTCGTTGATTTCAAAAATGGTTGCGCCGCCATCTTCAGTGGCGCCGATGCCCATGTCGGTAGTGAGGTACACAACTTTTGGGTTGTTGGGATCCACCCACACCGGGCCATCGTTGGGGTGGGTTTGGCTGCCACCGGGGATCCCCAGGTTTTTCCAGCCGCCTGAAAGGCCTTTGTTGTCGTTGTAGGCGCTTCCGAAGTAAACGTAGTAGTGGCTCGAATCGCCGCCGAAAGCCAGGTTGCCACCTGCCGCCCCTCCTAAGCCTGTGTTGTAGGAGGTCCACGGGTCAACGATGCTGGCAGAGGTAGCCAAATGCTTGCTGTGAACGTCGCTGCCGGCTATGCAAAGGGTCCCGTCTGGCGCAATTCCAAATACCTGCCACTGCATCGTTGGCGAAAGGGTGGTAGGGCTCCTGTCAATCGGAAACACCGAGCCGCTGATGGCGTCGTAAGGCTCCGGCAAATGGTAGAGCTTGGGGCTTCCGGCAAATTCGTAGAAATACAATTCCTTGCTGACAGGATGTGCCTGGATGGTTACCCGGCCACCGATTCCGCTCACCATCATCGGGGATGCAGAAGATGGCGTTAACACCCCGCTGGCATCGAGGGTGCCAAAGTGGAGCTGGTTGTTGAGCAAATAGATCAGGTGGTCGCCCTCGATAGTAAAACCACCAATTCCCGGACCTGCCACCTGGGTGGGGGTGGCGTCTGTTACGGAGGTGCTGAACAGAGCTCTGTTGCTCATGAACCAGGCCGTGCGGGAGGCCCCGTGGCCGCTGATGAATTCAATTCCACCACCAAATCCCGCCTGATCGTCGAGCGAAGGCACCACCTGGAAGGGCTGGAAAACAGGGGTGCCACCGGCAGGAACATACACGTCGGTGTAAAACATAGAATTGGCACTCTCCGTCGAGATGAAGACCCGCGAAGAATCAGGGCCGATGGCCACCGATGAGATGGCCCGGATACGGCCACCATACACAGCCTCGGCACGAGGCGCGCTGAGCTGAGCAAACAAGGGCTGGAAGAGCAGGAAAGAGGCAATTACCCAGGAAACGATTCGCTGCATGAAGAAAGGATGGTTGTCAGGTGATTCTCATTACCATCCAAAGTAAATTTCAGAAATTGGTATTTCTAAAACTTAGTGTTTTCGAATCTAACGGAGCTTTGCCTCATTCATACATCAGATACCTGGCCCTCACTTCCGCGAATTTCTGCACGGCAGGTTGCCAGCTTTCGTAAATCGATACCGGGCTTTCGTTTGTCTCGATTTGCCTCCTGAAGTCGGCAGTTCCCGGCCAGCGCTCGAAATTCTTTTTGAAAAAGCTGGCCTTTGCCGAGGCAGGTGCCGACTGGTAGCTCAGCTCAAACAATTGCACGCCAACCAGCATGAGTTCCTTGCCGCCACCATTTCCAAGGATGCGAAACCCCGGAATAGCCTGGTCCTGATAGGGTGGATTGCTGGCTTTGCCGGGTAGTGATCTGGGGGTAAATTCAACAGGAATCACCTGATAGCCATGCATATCGAGGCTGCCATCGGTGTCCATTCGCACGGTTTCGGAGAATGTTAGCCAGGGAGCCCCGATGATCGTGAAGGCCGAATCGGTTCCCCGGCCAACCGAAATGGGAGTAGGCTCAAACCAGCAAATAGCCGGGTACAGCGTTGCTGCAAGGGGAGTGGCCAGGTTGGGCGAAGGAGGAATCCAGTCGAGGCCTGTTTCCTCCCAGCGCATCGTGTGCCGGTATCCCTCGCAGGGAATCACCTTTACATTCGCTTTCACGCCGCCAGCCAGCCAGCCTTCCTCATTGATCATCCCGGCATATTCTCCGAGGGTCATGCCATGCACAATCGGAATTTCATGCAGCCCGATGAAGCTGGAATATGCTTTCTCCAGCACTGGACCATCCACATACCAGCCGTTGGGATTGGGCCGATCCAGTATCCAGAAAGGGATCTTCTGAGCTGCGCAGGCCTCCTGAACATAGGCCATTGTGGACAGGTAAGTATAAAAGCGCACGCCTACATCCTGGATGTCGAAGATCACCACATCGACTCCTGCGAGTTGTGCCGGAGTTGGTTTTTTGTTGTCGCCGTACAGGGAAACAAGCGGCAGGCCGGTTTTCGGATCCACGCTGTTGGCGATTTTTTCACCGGCATCGGCATCTCCACGGAAGCCGTGCTCGGGTGCAAAAACTTTCACCACCTGAACCCCACGTTCGAGAAGTTCATCCACGAGATGCCCCCTGTTTGGCAGCCGGGTGGAGTGGTTGGCCACCATCGCGACACGCTTGCCTTTCAGGGAATCAAGAAAATCGCGAAGCAAAACTTCCGCACCGATGGTCACACGGACCGGCCCGGCAGCATTTGCAGCTATGTCCCTGGCAGCCTGGGTGGTGTCTGCGGGGGGAGAAGATGGCTGCGACTCTGTTCCCTGACAATGAAGCAGGAGAAAGGGCAGGAGGAAAAGAAAACTTCTATATTGCATGGTCTTCGGGTTCAGAGGTAAACTTACAGCCTTCTGCTGCCTGTGGCAATCTCATTATAGCATTCAGCCTTTGAATTTCGAGTTTTTTTTCGCCAAACGCATCACCTTCAACGCCGAACGCAGTGCTTCTGCCCTGGTGGTGAGGCTCGCCGTGTTGTCTATTGCCCTGGCTGTGGCAACCATGGAAATCAGCCTGTCTTTCGTTCAGGGCTTTGAAACGGAGATCGAAAACAAGGTTGCAGGCTTCGGATCGCACATCCTGGTTACCAACTATGCCCAGGAAATCAAGTCGGAGTTGCTCCCACTGAGCCAAAAGCCGCAGGACATCGAGACCATGCTCGCCGTGGAGGGGGTGGCAAGTGTGGCCCCCTTCATTGAGCATCCTGCTTTGCTTGTGAGCCGGGAGTATTGGGATGGCGTCCGTATCAAAGGCGTAGACAGCAGCTACCATTGGGAATACCTGGCCAAATCTCTCGTGGAGGGGGCAATTCCGGATTTTCGTGGCCCGGCGGCAGTTCAGGATATGCTCATTTCGAAGAAAATCGCCAAAAAGCTGGATCTCAAGGTTGGCGATCAGCCGAAAATGATCATTCTCCAAACCAACGACATTGCCCAGCGCCGGGTGAAGATCGCCGGGATTTACGAAACTGGCCTCGAAGAATTCGACAACACCATCGTCATCGCCGACCTGCGGATGCTGCGCGACCTCTGGGGCTGGGAGGCAAATGAAATTGCTGGCTACGAGGTCAATACAGAGCAACTTGACAAGTCGCGCCAATGGTACCTGGACCTGGGGCGCTTCCCCTATCTGCACCGCGATTCGCTCATGGGCATCGACCATACCGCTCTTGATGTCGCCTCGGTTTCTCCGAATTTTCTCGCAACCCCGGTTACTTACTCCTTCCTCGAAATTTTCGACTGGCTACATCTTCAACACCAAAATGTCTGGTTTATCCTCGTCCTGATGATGATTGTGGCCATTATCAACATGACCACGGTCATTCTTATCATCATCATTGAGCGCACAAAAACCATTGGCGTGCTTAAATCGATCGGAATGGAAGCAGGGCGAATCAGGAAGTTGTTTGTGTTGAATGCACTGCTGCTGGTCTTTTTTGGGGTAATTTTGGGAAATCTCCTGGGGCTGGGACTTCTCGCCAGCCAAGACCACTGGCAATGGCTGCAGGTTAACCAGGAAGACTACTTCATCACCAACGTGCCTGTAGCCTGGGTGTGGACCCGCTTCCTGTTTGTCAACATCGGGGTAATGGTTGTCTGCACCCTGGCCATGTACATTCCTGCCACGATCGTTCAGCGAATCAGCCCGGTCAAGGCCATTCGATTCGCCTGAGGCGACTCACCAATCCCCTTCAAACTGCGGGATCAGCTGGTCGAAGGCTTCTTTCAGAATCAGGTTTTCTGTAGGGGTTCCCACCGTGATGCGCAGGCAATCCTCGCACCGGATCACGTTGCTGCGGTTGCGCAGCACAATGCCCATTTTCACCAGCTCCTTGTAGATTCCTTCGGCATCCACGACCTTCACCAGCAGGAAGTTGGCATCAGATGGATACACCCGCAACACCAGCGGATGGCCATACAGCTCTTCGGCCAGGCGAAGCCTTCCCTGCACGAGCTCTTCCACCATTCGGTTTTTCTCCGATTCTTTGTCCAGTGCCTCAAGGGCCAGTTGTTGCGTCAAAACGTTGACGTTGTAGGGAGCCTTGACCTTGTTGAGCAACGAAATCAGCTCCGGATGCGCGAAAGCCATGCCAAGCCGAAGGCCGGCAAGGCCCCAGGCTTTGGAGAAAGTTTGAAGGATGACAAGCCGGGGAAAAGTGTCCAGCAGCTTCATCATCGTTGTTTCCGGGGCAAAATCGATGTAGGCCTCATCCACAACCACCAGGCCGGGAGCATGCTGGAGAACGGACACCATGGTTAGGTGGTCAAATGCGTTTCCGCTGGGGTTATTGGGGCTGCACAGGAAAACGATTTTAGGCTGATGAACCTCCATGGCCGCCAGCACGGCTTCTTCATCAATCCAGAAGGTTTCTGTCAGCGGCACCTGGATCGTTTCCACCTGGTGGATGTCGGCGCTCACCTGATACATGCCGTAGGTGGGCGGCAGGAGCAGGACCTTGTCTTTGCCCGGTTCACAAAACACCCGATAAAGGAGGTCAATGGCTTCATCGCTGCCGTTTCCGAGGAAAATTTGCTCTGGCGCTACGCCTTTGATGGCCGCAAGCTTGTTCTTTACAGCCAGTTGCAGCGGGTCGGGGTAACGGTGCCATTCGCCCCCGATCACCGGGCCGAAGCTGTTTTCATTGGCGTCCAGATATACGTGGGCATCACCCTTGAATTCGTCGCGGGCAGAGGTATAAGGCTTTAGCCCGAGAATATGAGGCCGGGCAAGGGCATGCAAAAAAGAAGGAATTTCCATGTTGGGGTTCGTATCTGGTGTGGCAGGCATGTGCCTTAGCTGAAAGATGTTTGCATAAAAAAATACATTGAACGGATAATGCAGGCTTTTTTCATGCTAATCAAGAGCACGCAACCTCACGGCAATGGCTTCGGCGTGGGCCTCGAGTTGCTCGGCTCTGGCCATGGCAATAACTGCCGGGCCCAACGCCTGAAGCCCCGCTGGTGAGATGTGCTGGAAAGTGATTTTTTTGACAAAACTATCCAGCGAAACCCCGCTGTAGGCCCTTGCAAAGCCGTTGGTTGGCAGGGTGTGGTTGGTTCCGGAGGCATAATCTCCGGCACTTTCGGGGGTGAAATGCCCCAGAAAGACGGAACCCGCCTGGGTGATTTGTTCGGCCATTTCCTCACTGTCCGTCACCGACAGGATCAGGTGTTCTGGCGCATAGGCGTTCACCGCTTCGACCAGCTCCTCGCGGCTTTCCAGCACGAGGATGCGGGAATGCCGAATGGCCCCTTCTGCCAAAGCAGCACGGGGCAGTAAAGCCATTTGGCGGGTCACCTCTTCAGAAACTACATGAGCAAGCGACTCGCTGTTTGTGATGAGAAGCACCTGAGAATCGCTCCCGTGCTCGGCCTGAGAGAGAAGGTCTGCCGCCAGGAAGGCCGGATTCGCGCTTTCATCTGCCACAACACACAGCTCCGAAGGCCCTGCCGGCAGGTCGATGGCCACGCCCATTCGGCTCACCAACTGCTTGGCAGCCGTCACATACTGGTTGCCTGGGCCAAAGATTTTATCCACCCGCGGAACGCTTTCCGTTCCGTGTGCCATGGCAGCAATGGCCTGAGCTCCGCCGATTTTGAACACCTCACGGATGCCCAGCAAGCTGGCGGCATAGAGCATGGCTGGCTGGATCTTTCCTTCTGAATCTGGCGGAGTGCAAAGCACAATTTGCTCACAACCAGCCAGTTTTGCCGGAATTCCCAGCATAAGGATGGTGGAAAACAAGGGGGCTGTTCCTCCGGGAATGTAGAGCCCTACCCGTTGGATGGGAACGCTTTTTCGCCAGCAAACCACCCCGGGCATTGTTTCTACCATCTGCCTGGCCTCAGCCTGAGCGGCGTGGAAGCGCCAGATATTGGCTTTGGCTATGGCCATGGCATCAGCCAGTGTTGTGGGAATCAGGACAGCAGCTTCGGCAAATTCGGCTTCAGATACCCGAAAATCTGTCAAATCTGCCTGATCGAATTGCCTGGTAAAAGCCCTCAATGCATAATCTCCCTGGATGCGAACTGCCTCCAGAATGGGTTTGACCTGATCATCGAGATCGGCCACCGACAGCACAGGTCGCGACAGGAGCTGTGGCCATTGATCTTTTGGCGGAAACAGAACAATATCCATGGCTATAAAATCATTTTTTCGATGGAAGAAACCAGAATTCCCTGCGCGCCTGCCGCTTGTAGCTTGTCGATGATGGCCCAGAAATCATCTTCCTTCACGACAGTATGAACAGAGCTCCAGCCTGGTTCGGCAAGTGGCATCACGGTGGGGGCTTTCATGCCGGGCAAAATGGCAGCGACGGTGGAAACGGCCTCGTTGGGGACGTTCATGAGAATGTACTTGTAGCTCTGTGCTTTGAGCACCGCCCGGATGCGAAACATCAGCTGCTGAAGGGTGGCCTGGCGGGTTTCGGAGAGATTTTGGTGGGCAATAAGCACAGCCTCGGAGCGGAAAATGGTTTCCACTTCGTGCAGGCCATTCGCCAGGAGGGTGGAGCCGCTGCTCACGATGTCGCAGACTGCGTCTGCCAGCCCGATGCTGGGGGCAATTTCCACCGATCCGCTGATTTCGTGAATATCCGCCTGAAGACCATGTTCGTCAAGGTATCTGCGAAGCAGGTTAGGGTAGGAGGTGGCAATCTTTTTTCCCTGCAAAAAGGCCGGACCATCATACTGTTCATGCTGTCGAATGCCGATGCTGAGGCGGCACCGGGAGAAGCCCATGCGCATGACCAGATCGACTGTTTCGCCTTTTTCAGCCAGCACATTTTCGCCTACGATGCCAATGTCAGCCACCCCGGAGGCGACGTATTTGGGGATATCGTCGTCGCGGAGAAAAAGGAATTCCAGGGGAAAGTTGCTAGCCTCTGAGCGCAGGCGGGTGCCATTTCGGGAAAAGGAAATGCCGCATTCTTCGATCAGGGCGAGGCTTTTTTCACTCAGACGCCCGGATTTTTGAATGCCAATGCGGAGAAGGGAATCAGACATAGGTCGGAAGAGTTGCGATCAGCGAAATGGAAAAGGGAAGATAGACTGTGGCAACGAAAAGTCTTTGCTCCTCGTGGGGCAACAGTCGGGGGAACCGCAAAGGGTGATATGGGTGTTATTTCCTCCGGGGGGAGGAATGGTGGCGCAGATGAGCAGCCACAAGCCAACCTTCAACCTGCGAAAAGGTTGCCCTGAAGGAGAAATATGGGAGGCTGGCGATCATGATGAGGCAAATATGCAGGAGCCTTTTCAAAGAAGCAACAAATGGCTGAGGAGATTTTGGCAGATTTCAGCAGGAGGGCCGTTAACCAGGATTTAACTCTTTTTATAGTTTTCCTTCACCCACAGCACCTGACTGAACGACTACCTTAGCAACATCAACCTGAAACAATCCGCCGAACACCGCGGGATGTTTCAGGTCTTGACAAGACCCGGATTCATAGGAAAAAATGAGTGCACTGCGCAGGCGTCCGATGGGCGCCTGATTGCTTTTGGGACCCACTTATGACGGATCCTCCAACGCCTTCAGGCGGGCGCGAAGGGCCTCCAGCTCAGCCTCTGCTTCCGCCAGCGCTTTCTCCTTCTCAGCCAGCGCCTGGTCCTTTTCAGCCAGCGCCTCCACAAACCCCAAAAACGGCGAGCCATCAGGGAAAAAGAGCCTGAGCTTACCTTCTTCCAGCCGGAAGCCAACGCCCAGCCGCTGGCTGGTCCAGTCAACCTGCGGGAAATCGCTTGTGATAAGGGCACCGCCTTCGCGCCAGTAGGCGATGAAGTGTTCGCCTTTCCCGGCCTTGCCGTCGGGGTCAATAACGATGTATTCCTCAACGCGGTAGCGCTGGTAAAACTCAAGCTTCTGGCGCATTTCGGCCTTTGTATTCGAGGGCGAAAGCACCTCAAACACCACCTGCGGGGGGAGGTCTTCCTCAAGCCACTGGAGGTAGGAGGGGCGGTCGCCTTCGGGCCTGCCAATCACAACCATGGCATCAGGT
>JBGSKC010000082.1:0-30385 GCA_041741415.1 Bacteroidia bacterium
CGTCAGCCTTCGCCTATCTTTATGTTTCAATCCTTGTTGTGATGGATGATGGCCTTGAGGCTTCTTTGTCTTCGCCGTCAGCCTTCGCCTATCTTTATGTTTCAATCCTTGTTGTGATGGATGATGGCCTTGAGGCCCTCTTCCGCCTGTTTTCGGAGTCTCGATACTCTAGTTTCAATCCTTGTTGTGATGGATGATGGCCTTGAGGAAGCCAGAAAGAACCCCCTCCTTCGCCGTGAACCCGGGTTTCAATCCTTGTTGTGGTGGATGATGGCCTTGAGGCTGCTCAAAAAGTAGTGCTATGCGCTTCATTATCACAGGTTTCAATCCTTGTTGTGATGGAATTTGGCCTTGAGGTCTCAAAGCACGCGCCGACCGCGGCGAGCTACCAGGTTTCAATCCTTGTTGTGATGGAATTTGGCCTTGAGGTTGTCTTTACCAGCTACGGTATCAAGACCCTGCAAAAGTTTCAATCCTTGTTGTGATGGAATTTGGCCTTGAGGGTTCGTCGCACACTCCCCGGCTGCATTCGCGATTTTGTTTCAATCCTTGTTGTGATGGAATTTGGCCTTGAGGCAAGCGGCGCAACCTCCATTCAATACGTCGCAGATTTGTTTCAATCCTTGTTGTGATGGAATTTGGCCTTGAGGCCCTCAATTTTTCGCTCGTATATCCCCCTTCTTTCGTTTCAATCCTTGTTGTGATGGAATTTGGCCTTGAGGCTCACTGTCTCATGTTAAGATTATGCACCGGATTAAGTTTCAATCCTTGTTGTGATGGAATTTGGCCTTGAGGGCTGAGAGCCTACCATCTCGGCAACAGGCACAAGAAGTTTCAATCCTTGTTGTGATGGAATTTGGCCTTGAGGCTGATGCCGAATGAGCGCTTAGGCCATTCTTGAATTGTTTCAATCCTTGTTGTGATGGAATTTGGCCTTGAGGAAGTCATGGTTCCAGCTCATGTTGTCGGCAGTGGTGAGTTTCAATCCTTGTTGTGATGGAATTTGGCCTTGAGGCTGCTTTGGCGCTCTGCGCCAATCTTCGGAGGCACGTTTCAATCCTTGTTGTGATGGAATTTGGCCTTGAGGGGGTTTAAATAGCCCCAATCCGAGCCAAAATATTCGTGTTTCAATCCTTGTTGTGATGGAATTTGGCCTTGAGGCGGCGGTTAGTTTTTCGTCCCGGTCGCGGATCTGGCGTTTCAATCCTTGTTGTGATGGAATTTGGCCTTGAGGAGCGTTGTGCCGTCGCAGTATCGCGACCCCAAAAAGTTTCAATCCTTGTTGTGATGGAATTTGGCCTTGAGGTCGAGGGCCAAAATGGATACGCTCCCAGAATTGTAGTTTCAATCCTTGTTGTGATGGAATTTGGCCTTGAGGCTTTCTCATTGGTTACACCAGGTCAGTGTCTCCATGTTTCAATCCTTGTTGTGATGGAATTTGGCCTTGAGGTCTACTGAGGTTTCCTTTGATTCCTGGCTTGTCATGGTGTTTCAATCCTTGTTGTGATGGAATTTGGCCTTGAGGCTTATCTTTAGGCTCTTCTTTTTCCGTTCCCTACGGTGTTTCAATCCTTGTTGTGATGGAATTTGGCCTTGAGGAGTCAGTCGATCGCTGGCACTAATCTGACTTACGGGTTTCAATCCTTGTTGTGATGGAATTTGGCCTTGAGGACCCCTCTACCAGTGGGGCGGGCCCGGCGTTCATTTGTTTCAATCCTTGTTGTGATGGAATTTGGCCTTGAGGCCCCGACAAGATGCCGGGGCTTGCAATACTTCTACTGTTTCAATCCTTGTTGTGATGGAATTTGGCCTTGAGGCCATCGCAGAACGCCAGTCCGGAGGAACAGTAGTGGTTTCAATCCTTGTTGTGATGGAATTTGGCCTTGAGGTTTCAGGTTGTTCAGCCCGCGGATCTTGCCAAGGACGTTTCAATCCTTGTTGTGATGGAATTTGGCCTTGAGGTACGCTGAGCGGTGCCGAAATTGCCAGCCGTAGGGCGTTTCAATCCTTGTTGTGATGGAATTTGGCCTTGAGGTGGCTAACCGTAGGAAAAAGAGACACCCAAAGATAGTTTCAATCCTTGTTGTGATGGAATTTGGCCTTGAGGTTGGAACGCCAATGTCCAACAATGTAAGTATCGATAGTTTCAATCCTTGTTGTGATGGAATTTGGCCTTGAGGTTCACGCTAGCGTAAGTACCGGCAGCGAGAGCCCCAAGTTTCAATCCTTGTTGTGATGGAATTTGGCCTTGAGGCGAGCCTTCCGAGCTGGATATTTACGCCGCTGATGCGTTTCAATCCTTGTTGTGATGGAATTTGGCCTTGAGGTGGAAGAACTGCTCGACAAGCAGGCGGATCTTGTGCGTTTCAATCCTTGTTGTGATGGAATTTGGCCTTGAGGCAGAAGTAGCGAAGGAACAGCGTGACGTGCTCGATGGTTTCAATCCTTGTTGTGATGGAATTTGGCCTTGAGGCGACTGACTGGCCAGCGCCATCTGGCTACCCTTCACGTTTCAATCCTTGTTGTGATGGAATTTGGCCTTGAGGTGGCGTGGATAATTGCCGACTGCAAGTCCTCGTCAGTTTCAATCCTTGTTGTGATGGAATTTGGCCTTGAGGGGACGTATTGAGGAATGCCGTTTACAACCGGACCGGGTTTCAATCCTTGTTGTGATGGAATTTGGCCTTGAGGATCTGGATCTGCTTCACGTTTTTCGGCATGAAGGTGTTTCAATCCTTGTTGTGATGGAATTTGGCCTTGAGGGGTTTTAGCCATTTGAGGGAAAAAAAAACTGCATGATGTTTCAATCCTTGTTGTGATGGAATTTGGCCTTGAGGACAATTCAGGGTCCAGGCAGCCAAAAGAGGAACGAGGTTTCAATCCTTGTTGTGATGGAATTTGGCCTTGAGGCTCTGGGGGCCCGCCGGTTTACCGCTGGGGGAACGGGTTTCAATCCTTGTTGTGATGGAATTTGGCCTTGAGGTCCGAGCTCGATGTCTATGCCGCCGATTCGAATGAGTTTCAATCCTTGTTGTGATGGAATTTGGCCTTGAGGGTTCCATTCGGGGTAATTATTTCGGTCGCTCTATTCGTTTCAATCCTTGTTGTGATGGAATTTGGCCTTGAGGTCGTTTTCTCTGGAATTACCTCAACGGTTTTCGCAAGTTTCAATCCTTGTTGTGATGGAATTTGGCCTTGAGGGGTTTTTTTCGGAAAAAGCTTAGATAATGGCATACTCGTTTCAATCCTTGTTGTGATGGAATTTGGCCTTGAGGGAGAACGGGGCTGCCCTAGCGGAGTGGTCTAACGGAGTTTCAATCCTTGTTGTGATGGAATTTGGCCTTGAGGTCAATTGCTGTAACTATGTAGGGTAATCATTCACCAATGTTTCAATCCTTGTTGTGATGGAATTTGGCCTTGAGGCTATGCCTCGGTCTCTGGTGCGGGCTCTGCTTCTGTAGTTTCAATCCTTGTTGTGATGGAATTTGGCCTTGAGGCTGAGCCTGCGGATCGGCGAGTACGAAGCCGTGCTGATGTTTCAATCCTTGTTGTGATGGAATTTGGCCTTGAGGAGGCGGAGTCTTGCCACCAGAAAAGCCGCTTCCACTAGTTTCAATCCTTGTTGTGATGGAATTTGGCCTTGAGGCGGATGGCAGCAGAGAGCCATCGGGGGATGCGGTTGTTTCAATCCTTGTTGTGATGGAATTTGGCCTTGAGGCATCCAGCGGACGAAAAACGAGGTCATCCGTTCCGCGTTTCAATCCTTGTTGTGATGGAATTTGGCCTTGAGGCGGTGAGAAAGTTCTCGAAAGCGACGAGAAATGTAGTTTCAATCCTTGTTGTGATGGAATTTGGCCTTGAGGGTCAACGCTAAACTCTCCAAAATGCCAGCAACTATGTTTCAATCCTTGTTGTGATGGAATTTGGCCTTGAGGGGTCCTCTACACTGCTGTCAACGTTTTCTCCAATTTGTTTCAATCCTTGTTGTGATGGAATTTGGCCTTGAGGCGGCAGCATGTCCACGAGCTGCTTGATGTGAACAATGTTTCAATCCTTGTTGTGATGGAATTTGGCCTTGAGGCCTTGAATATGCACTGGATGCCACCTGAATCAGGTTGTTTCAATCCTTGTTGTGATGGAATTTGGCCTTGAGGTCTTGTGACCAGGGCCTTGCGAAAGGTGTATGATGGGTTTCAATCCTTGTTGTGATGGAATTTGGCCTTGAGGAAGGCGCAAACACCTCCAGCGCCGAGAGCAAATCGGGTTTCAATCCTTGTTGTGATGGAATTTGGCCTTGAGGCGGAAGGAAAGATATGAACAAGTCATCGCCTACCTCGTTTCAATCCTTGTTGTGATGGAATTTGGCCTTGAGGCTTAGCCTTCAGAACAATAGCTACAGCTTAAACAGGTTTCAATCCTTGTTGTGATGGAATTTGGCCTTGAGGCGGATCTACATCTACCTCATCGAGGAGGTACTGCAAGTTTCAATCCTTGTTGTGATGGAATTTGGCCTTGAGGTGAAGAAGACCTCACGTCTTGCCTCAATCGGAGAGGGTTTCAATCCTTGTTGTGATGGAATTTGGCCTTGAGGTGATGATGGCTACTCAAAAGGCAGTGTCAGGTCTTGAGGTTTCAATCCTTGTTGTGATGGAATTTGGCCTTGAGGATCTTCGCCTGCGAGGCGAGTAGTGTCTTCATCCTGTTTCAATCCTTGTTGTGATGGAATTTGGCCTTGAGGTGGGAAGCAACAACCTGGTAATCCTGCGGAAATGCAGGTTTCAATCCTTGTTGTGATGGAATTTGGCCTTGAGGGTTCCAGGAGTCCTCCGGGCTCGCCATGGATGTGCCTAGTTTCAATCCTTGTTGTGATGGAATTTGGCCTTGAGGTTCTTCTCGCTCCATGCAGCCCCGGATCCCGCCTAGTTTCAATCCTTGTTGTGATGGAATTTGGCCTTGAGGTACCAGGGCTCAGCCCCACTCGACATCCATTGGAAGTTTCAATCCTTGTTGTGATGGAATTTGGCCTTGAGGAAGATGGGGGGCAAGTTACGAGATAGTCCACACATCCGGTTTCAATCCTTGTTGTGATGGAATTTGGCCTTGAGGTCGTTTTTTCGCTTAACAACCTCAAGGCCATGAAGTTAGCTGTCGCTCTCTGTGGCCCTTTATTTACCAGTACGTCAAAGATCCACCCGGAAACCCAGGTGCTTCTGACCTTCGTGCGCATAGGTAAGTGGTTCATCATCAGAGGGTTTACCCATGTTTTCGATGGCCGCCAGAAAAATTGCCACCCGGAAATGTCATTGGGGGCAAACGTTTCTATACGTGCAAGATAAACATTTCTTCTTCACTTTGGTAGCCTTTGGCCAGGTTTGATTCGCAATAATTGACAACATTTCCTCAGCCGATTGCTTCAAAAAAGCCCTGTCCTCCGCTCCGATTGTCACCTCCTCCACATGGTGCTTGCTGCGGGTATATACCAGGTATCCCCGGTTCACTTTTTTTCCAAAATTCGCCTCCATCAGCCAGGCATAGCAAATCAACTGCGTCCGGTAAGGGTCATAGACGGTTCCTTCCCATTTGGCAAATTTGTAATCCAGCGGAGCCATCGTTCCATCCTCCAGCCACAACACCTCGTCCACTTCGCCCCGCAGCCAGTCCGTTGTCAGATATACATTCACTTCCTTTTTTACCACCCCCAGGCGTTTGCGCAGGTAATCTCCCTGGCGCATTGCCTTTTCATGGTGGATCTGCCTGCCCTTGATCACCTTGTGGTATTTCTCGGCACTTTGCGGCAATCGCAGCACATATTCAAAAAAGGTGTAGCGGGCGCAATAAAGGTACTCCAGCAAATGACTGGGCGTGATGGAAAAAGTGTGTTCTGTGCTCATTGTTGCCTGGTTTAAAAAAAGAGGGCCCTGATTTCCTCCGTGATCAGCTTTTTGTCGAACGCCTGGCCCAGCAGCACGGTATCAGCCAGCTCGGCCTTGCTCATCGGGAAAATATAGACCCGATCCGTTTCCTCGTCAATGCAATCCAGAAACTGGATTTCGAGGGTGTCCTTCTCATTGGCAGTGAGCTGCCCGAGAAACACAGAATATTGCACCCGGTGCAGTCCGGCCTGCTTGCACAACTTGGCAATGCGGGCGCGCGGCTTGTCTTTGACGACGTCGTAGATGACCCAGGCAATCATGTTACAGTGATGGCAGTGATGAGAGTGATGGCAGTAGTGACAGAGGGGAGTGGAACCTGGAGATTGTGGGTAGGGGAGTTGTTGGTTTTTGAAATTGGGGGGCCTTAAAGGAGGAGTTGGTCGGGGAGGTGGATATCTTCGGTATTTTTGCCGAGGAGGTCCTGGGCGAAGGCGTGTGCATCGAGCTGCATGGCATGAAGTCGGCTGAGGTTGCGGCCGCGGTGGCGGATTTTGTCATTGTCGAGGTAGTCAAACAGCTTTTCGACCAGGACGGGCTTGCCTTCTGCACCCAGGCGGATGCCGCCGGAGAGGGGCTCAAAGTGGCTGTCGTTCACCTGTTTGCCGCTGAACAACCGAAACACAACCCGCTCGGCATGGATGCGGTAGGGCTCGATGAAATCGAAGACAAGGCTTTTCTGATTGTAGTCGTCGCGATGGAGAAACCCAACAAAAGGATCGGCTCCGGCAATCATGAGGGCCTTTTCCACCTTGCCGTACAGCACGCCATAAGCATAATTGAGCATGGCATTGAAAGGGTCTTTGGCGGGGCGGGTGCTGCGCCCGGAAAAAGCAAAGCGATCAGGAATGGCGATGCCCAGGGCCTCGAAATATGCTTTTCCGGCATTGCCCTCCCAGCCGCGGAGGGTGTCGGCGATGAGTTCCACGCGGTCGGCTTCTACCGAATGGATTTTGGCCCTCATCTCGTCGATCCGGCCCGCCAGGGCAAGCAGCGCCTCCTTTTTCCCCTCGCGGTGCTTCGTAAGCTCCCGGATAAAATCTGATTGGTTGTCCAGCTTGGCCACCAGCCACGCACGCACCCACTCCAGCCCCTGGCTGGATAAGCTGGCCTCCAACTGGCATTTGCGGATGCGGGTGGTGCTGCCCAGCTTGGAATGCCAGAACCTGCCAAGCGGATGGCCGTCGAAATTGACGACCTGAATGTCCACGTTGTGCTGAAGCGCCAGGGCAATGGCGTCAGTACTGATGGCTACACCCGTTTGCATGAGGATGGCCGTGATTTTTTGTGGCGCGAAATCGCGCTTGATGACTTCACCTTCCTTTTTCAGACGAATCTGGAACATCTGATCATGGACGTGGACGTAGGTGCCGGGGGATTGGATGAAAAGATTCACAGAGATGACAGAGATGACAGAGATGACAGAGATGACAGAGATGACAGAGATGACAGAGGGGAGTTGCACTGGGTTAGGGGAGTGTGTGTGTGTGTGTGCAGTTTTTTGTAAATTTTTTGGGTTTCTCATGGGGTGAGAAAACAGCTTAGTTGGTTTGGGGAGAGAAGGGGGGGGCTGAAGTGGTACTTTTAATGATTTGAAAATGAGAGGGTTAAAGTCTTCTCCTGCGTTGGAGAAAGCGTATCAGTTGGCCAAAGAGCTGGTGCCTGTATGCCGGGGATTGTCGCGGGAGCCTGTGAACAGGATCCTGGCGGAGCAGGTGCTGAGGGCCTGTACTTCAGTCGGTGCGAACCTGGCGGAGGCGCAATCTTCTATTTCCCGGGCTGACTTTTCGGCCAAAATCGGGATCGCCTACAAGGAAATCACAGAACTGAAATACTGGCTCAACCTGCTCTTCGACATTGGCCTTCTTGACTCGGACGATTTTTTCCATCTCCTTGCCATCGCAGATGAGGTCGGGGCGATGCTGTCGGCGACACTGAAAACCGCGAGGTTTTCTCAGAGATGACTTTGTCAGAGATGACAGAGATGATAGAGATGGCAAAGATGACAGAGATAAAAGTATTTCCAGCCTTTCTATAGGTTCACCTCCCCTCTGTCAACTCTGTCCCCACTGACATCACTGACATCTCTGAATCGTACCGAAGCCTCTGCTTACAGATTTTCCGATCCCGACCTCATTTGGCAACTGAACATTGCTCACAAAGGTCCCGGAGAAGACAAGCATAGGTTGATTCTTGAAGTTGGCCTGATGCTGTTGAAGTGCAGGAAGCACCATAATTGGTTTTTCAGTCAGGGCGTCAAAAGACTTGAGAAAGGCTACCAGGTGGTTGGTGAGGATTTTGCGGAGCATGTGCTGCCGTTCTTCCTCTGTCGCCCTGAGGTAGCTGCTGTAGTTGGTCTGGTTGAGGGCCATCCAGTGGGTGGCGAAGCGGTACTGGGTCAGTTGGTCGCTGATGCCGGGAAACACCTCCTGGCTGTCGATGTGTTTGGCGAGGATGGGGTAGGTCTGGCCTTCAAGGGTCAGTTCCCGAACCTGCAGGAACAACTCCACGAGGAGTTTGGCACCTTCGTCGAGGCCAAGCAGCATGGGCACCCCATTCACGACCTTGTACTGAACAAGCGGATAGGCATATCGCAGGGAGCCGTCTTCAAAATGGTTGTGCAGCAAAGGCGAATGCTCCTGAAACAAGCGGCCAAAATAGCCGCGCAGCTTGTGGCCGTCGCGGGCAGAGAGGCGGAGCTCGGGGAAGTGGATGCAGGAAAGCAACATGGGGTCAAAATGAGATCGTGTTCAACTGAGGGTTATTGGTTTGGCTATACCGGATAAATCCTGTAGTTGCATGATATAAATCAAGAACCTGTTCCTTCGGCAGCAGATAGAGCTCAAGGTCAGGGAGCTGGTCGTTGATAAGGGTCAGAGTGTTCGAAACCAAGGATTTAGGAAGAGCAATAATATGTTGATGAAAATGGAGCTTATGCCTTGTATCGAAAATGTGCTTCGCTTTAGTTCTGTCCTCTTTTCTTGCTTTGCCAATGGCGAGGAAGGCCAGCAGGGCCTCAGAAGCTGTTTCGTCCCATTCAACGAATACGTTAGTAACCCATTTTGCTTGTTCAATTACCTGAAAGGAGGAGATTGGACAATCTGTTTTTTCCCCGTCGTAATTCAGCGTTTCTATTGACCGGAATAACAGCTTGGATTGATGAAAAGCTTTCCGCGCGCCTTCACCGTCAAAATAGGTTTGGACTAAGTCATAATATCCGGGTTCAGGAATAGGGCTTTGTCCAAGAGAATGAAGGGCTTGCTGGTAGGCAACTGCACCGTAAACATCCTTGCAATCGTTAAAATCCACAACATAGAGTGGGCTAAGTGCCTGAGATTCCCTGTTTTCCCGGTTAATCCTTCCTGCAACCTGGATAATTGAATCAACTGGTCCGATATCCCGAAATCCCATATCAAAGTCCAGATCTACCCCTGCCTCAACCACTTGAGTAGCGATCAAAATGGGAGGTGGAGTGGTAGATTGAGGAATTCTGGAATGCTCCAGTGCTTTTTTTACTTTTCCAATAATGCCCATTCTATGCGCAGGTACCACGTTGGTGGACAAATAAAATACCTCATTCTCATACCCTTTTGTCCCGATCCAGTTGGTTATCGCTTCAAATAGCTTCAAGGAGCGCTTGACTTTGTTGCAAACAATTAAACATGACTTGTTAGGTGACCAGTAATTTTCCAGGATGCCCAGAAAGCTATCTTCATCCAATGGAAGATCTTTTGTAACAGGAACGATCTGTGTTCTGGTGAAAGCCTGAAAATATCTTTGCGGGTTTTGGACGAGAGGAAACAATTGATCGCTGGAGCATATGTTCCGTTCTCCAAGGATATGCTGATCTGCCAACTCAAATATTTTTGGTTGGGTGGCAGTCATCATGATCAACCGCGTTCCAAGGTATTTTGTCAGGTAGTAAAGCATCGCTCCGACAAGCGGCATGTGTTCCAGCCTGATGCTTTGCACTTCATCCATGATGACAATTGCACCGGCCAGGTGGTTGAATTTTTTGAGTAATTTATTTTTGTGGGTAATCAAAGTTTGCAACAATTGTACATAGGATGTTATAACGATATCGGCTTGCCAGGTATCTAATTGCATGAGTTTCTGCGAGTAGCCTTTTTCGTCTGATTCGGAAGACTGCTCGCCAAACACATCTGCGTATTGGTAGTGGGCCAGTATCTCAATACTGGTGTTCGACTGTGTAGCCTTTTGTAAAGCCTTTTTGTATTCAGATAGGGTTTGTTCAATAATATTGATAAAGGGGAGTGCGGTAATAAGTTGGGCGTGACGATTTTCTTTTTCCAGAATAAGGTTTCTTAATTTTAGGGCAAAGTCGAGTGCAGTAAAGGTTTTACCCAGGCCTGTTGGCGCTGTAAGGATCATCAGTTTTTTTGACAGGATATCTGGAGCGTTCAAGTGCTGGCATACTTCCCTTCGTAGCTCTTGTCTGAGTGCAAACAAAGGTGTTGGCGATTGGGAAAACGATGAAAGATGTTGATCTACCGAATCTGGAGGGAGCTGCTGATAGGTATGGATTTGAGTATCTGAGGCGTCTAGTTTATCAGCTTCAACTAGCAGAGAAAATACATAATTGAGTAGAAAATAGTGCTCGATTCTGGGCGATTTAAAAAATCTTCGAACTTGCCTTCTGAGCTCAGTTACAGGGAGTAAAGACAAAGGAGTTTCGTCGAACCCAAGCTGAAGCTCATGCTGAATATTTGGTCTGGCTGCTTGTAAAGATTTCAGTTGTCCTTGAAGAATGCCATCCAGCACTTCCCCTTCACTGTCGCCCTGTAGGATTCTGTCATCCTTCGATTTAAGGTTTGTATGGTGGTTAAGAATAGCGGCATAAGCGATGACCTGGATATCATCGGGTCTCCCTCTTGATTTCATCCATCCCAAAGCCAGGTGTGCACCTATGCGTGCGTGCGTTTTTAGCTCTCTATCAGTTGGGTTGCCCAACAGGTAATGTTGAAAATAGCTTGAGTATTTTCCAATGTCGTGGGCCTTGCATATCAATTGAACCAGTTCTCTAAGCTCCTCAATGGTGAGCAAATCGAAGCGCACCGTTTCCGATAGCGCCCGATTTGCTTTTTCAACAACTCCAAGTGTGTGGGCCTGTATTGTTTTGGTTCCGATTGAATTCCCTGCTTCATCTTTGAAGCTGTGGGAAAAAAACGTGGAGGTGTTCATTCAATAAAACTGATTTGCTCAACCTGATCCTCGCTTACAGGCACCATCCACGACTCTCCACTAAACTTTACCCGAAGCGGTTGGCCATCAGTGGCGTACAAAATCCTGACCATCTTCCTAAGCTCCCGGTTGTTGTTTGCGATGAAGTCGGCAGGAAGTAACTCTTCCTCTACCCTGAGCTTCTTTTGTTGATCCCATTCAATGGCTTCAACCAACTCGGCATTGATAGCGCTATGGAAATCAACAAACCTGGAAGGATCCTGGATGGCCTGGCTCGCTTTGGATAGTTGAATGTTTGAAATGCTGCCTCCCAGATTAGCAGGCCCGAGAGTGATGGCAAAAACCTGTTTATTGCGCTGCATCACCTCACAGATTTGCTCAAAAGTACTTTCCCCACCCTTGGCGGCGGCCATATATACCCTGTAGCGCACCAGGTCATCCACCGGGTTGAGACCGGAGACCAATTCGAAAGGTGTCTGGGTATGTTGCTGCCTCCCGCGAAAGTCCATAGCTCCCTCCACTTTTAGCCAATTCACACGGTGAATCCGCTTTTTCATAGGAGCTAACACGCGTAGCCCTATCCGAAGGTGTTCGGAGCAAAGGGTTTCATAGTAGCTATCGCGAGGATAGCCCATTACCGCTGCGATCATCCCCATCAGGGAGGTGCGTGGCGGGACGAAATAGCTGAGTGCCGTGTTATTGGCGTAGTATTTCCTGAAATGGGCGAACTTCCCCGACAGCTCGAATGTCAGGATGTTCATTTCCTCAGTAAGTTACGTCGTGTGAGTGCTTAACGAAAACCTCTTTGATTGGCTTACCCTCTCCGGTGAATTCTGCCAGTCTGCCTTTAAGGGTAGCCAGGTCCAAATCCAGATCTGAAAGCTGCCTCACCGTTCTGGGATCTTCGTCCCCCTTCACGGTCGCTTTGACAAGCTGCCGGAGATCGCCGAAGTACCCATTGTGAAAGCCTTCATTGTAAACCACTTCCACATACAGTTTAGGGTATTGATTCAGCTTGGTGCGGGTCGGACTTGCACTAAGGCTCTCCCAAATGGCTCCACGGAAAGAGTCGATGTCTGCTTCGGTTAAGCCGGTTGTTTGAGCTGCAGCCCGATTGATTGTGCCCTGAAATGCAAGCAAGGCATACTTCACACGGTAATCTTTCCCAAAGGTGCTGTTTCCGTCATTCATGATGGAAGAAACCGTGTTGGATTCCATCAGGTAAACCTTGTTGAGTGAATAGCCCCAATTGAGCTGAATGGGCCCAGTCATAGAGCGGTTGAACCCTTTGACAGCAAAAGCACTTCCAAACATCCGGATGTCGATGAAGCGCTCTTTCACCATCGCGGTCAACAGTGCTAAATTGAATTCTTTATACTTGGTTTTTTCGGATACCAAAAGTTCCTCCACTTTGTCTTTACCCTCCTTCTTGATTGCCTGGTATTGCGCCATCATAGCAGGGTCATCAATCAGGGCGGCCATCCTGGTATCATCTTCAAACAAATGATGAATCAGTCGCTTCATCCGTTCGTCCATGGTGACTTTTGCGTCACTCTCCATGTCCACAAAGATTTCTTTTCCACTTTGCTTCAGGTAGTCTCTGATGTACCTTTTCACTCTCACATCAGTCACGATGTTGGTTTGGGTATCGTAATCCATCCTTGGGCGGTTTTCCTGATCAGGGTCACCGTTAGGGTTGCACTGGATAGCCTCGTAGAGAAAGAGGAAATCGCGGTTGTTGACAATGTTTGTACTCATGATTATTCAGTTTCTGTTGAGGGTTGCGGGTCAGAATTGTTTGCTTTTGAGCGGATGCGGTAGGTATAACCAGCCAGTAAGTAAAAAAGAGCCTCCTGGGGGTTCATCTTCCAGGTGCCAATCTGGAATCGGCTGTTAAATCCCTTCAGATCCCAGATCAGATCATCCATTTTATCGTGTTGTTTTGCTTTCTCAAAAAGGTCATTGTGCAAACGGAATAGACTTTTCTCGTCCATTCCATTGTAGTTTACCTTTTCAAGCACCCGTTTCTTAAGCCCTTTGCTATCTTGGGCAGCAGCGATGGAGTTCATTGCTCTGCCTAAGTAGAAAAGAGCCTTTTGTTCTTCAGTGTAGTGAAGCTTTTGAAAGAAAGCTTCTACCTTACTCAGGTTGTCTTGTTTTTCTGGATTGTCCATAGGGTTCCCATTTTCAAGCTTAGAATTGTCGGAATCATTGAGCTGATGAAGCTGTCGAAGTACATGAAGGAAAGCCAGGTAGCGAAAAGTGGCATCTTTTGCTAAAAAGTCGAAGTTGTCTTCCTTTTTTGAATCGTAAATGTTGGCATATGCCTTGTAGCGCCCGAAGCGATAACACAAAATCAACTCCGTATAATGCTGCATGAGTACCCTAACATCCACTTTCCGCTGTTCAAGGATAGCTGCAAACAACTGTAGTGCGGGATTTTGCTTTTGATTTTTTCGGACTGGAATAGCCCCATACATCATTCCCAGATTGAACTTGTGGAGCTCTCCTATCCATGGTTTGAACAAGGCATGGGTCTGGTCCATGGTTTTTAGGAGGTCTGTTACGTGAAGGAGGGGTACATCCTTGATTAAATTATTGATTTTAAAGTATTTGCCATCGGACTCGATTCCGACGTAGTTCAACCATACAGCTTGTACCCCTTCGTCTGTTAACTCTGTAACAAGCCCGTCGAGCTTCTTGAGGCTAAACAGTAGGTCGCTTTTCGATTGAAGGGTCTCTAACTGGTGTAGCCCTACTTTTTCGAGGTCAGAGCTGAAAACCTGTGGGATAATGGCATGAGGCCAATCAGCTATCTCAACCAGAAATTTCTTCTTCAGGAGATGGATGCTGCCTCGGTCCAGCATTTTTTGCAGGCTGGCCGAGGCCTGATAGTTCTGGTGATATTTGTTAGGATCAAATCCCGTGGCATAATTCAGGGTTGTCTGAACGAAGATTTTGTTAATGTTATATCGTTCTCCAAACTCCGCAGTCTGAACATCATTCTGGATCTTTCCACTGATGTAGCACAGCTTACCTATGGCGGCAGGAACATCAGAGGATGGCGCTTCTGGCGTTTTAATAAACTCTTTCTCAATCAGTTCCGAAAACCCATCAAGTTGTGCCAGCGGTTTTGCTGATAACCCCTCCGACTCCCACTTAACTTGAGCATAAATCATCACCAGCTTGCCTGCCTTTTCAAGAGACAAATGATTGACGAGCTTATCCAGAGAAATATTCTCCTTGGCATCAAGGGGAAACCATTCATCGAATGAATGACGGAGATTGAAAATAGCTTGAAGACACTTGCTAAGCTGCAATCCAGCTATTTCTGGGTAATCTGTCTCAATTTTTTCAAGCATTTCTCCTTTGTCTGCCCCCGGCTTGCCAAATAAAGTCTTGACAAGCTGAACAACCTTCGAGGCATCCACACAAGGGTAGAGGGATTTGTTATTCCCGCTCTTGATTTTCAGGGAGCCTAAAGCCTTCAATGATGGCAGTGATGAATCAAACTCCGAAAGATCTTGAAGCCGGATCAAAACCTGCTGTTCGTCGAGATCAAACGTGATTCCAATTTGATAGAGTCGCAGCTTGCCTTCCTTGTCATCGGCCTTGGGCGGTGCCAATACGTCTTCCCAGGGATCTCTCCCTTTACTAATGGCTTTGCCGATTGATAAAATGGTTTCGATCATGGCTTGTTCTGGTCAAAAATGAATGAATTCAATGGTTCTCCGCAGGGATATATGGCAGCTTGGTGCACGAAGATGAACACTGGTTCTGACAGATCCTGTCATTGCAGATGCCGCCTCGCCTGCTCTTTCACCCATTCGCTCAGCTCAGGCGTACTAACCAATTCCCACTCGCCGGGCAGGCTCAGCAGAAAGCGGCCAATTCCCGCCCATTGCAAGACTTGCAGCCGCGCCAGCACTGGAAAGTCCTCCTTGCCACTAGCTTGCAAAAACTGGTCGGCACCGTAGTATTCTTCCTTCATATGGTTAACTGCGCCATATTTGAGCCGAAGCTCTACAATTTTCCAGGTCTTGCCTGTCCATCCAAATAGATCTACCATCGGAAAATCGCCATGATAGGTGGCTGGCTGCTCTGTGAGCAAAAGGTCGCGTGCGCGCGCCAGCTTGAAGGTTTTGACGGAGTTGCTGTCTGGCTCAAAGGCCTGCAAAAAGCCTCCTGCTTCGCTCAGGTGTAGCGGATCGATGAGCCTGTCTTTCAGGCTGTTGCTGTTGCCGGAGCGGTAGTCGTGCAGGCAAATGCGCCGCCTTTCCTGGATGGCTTCCCGAAGCACACAGATCATTTGGGGAATGGTGGCCTGGTAACTGGGTTGTTCCCGCGCACGCGGCCGGAGGCTATGAGCAAATCGCTTTCGCAAATCGGGGGCAATGCCATCGGGATCCTGAGCTCCCTGAAGCAGATCCCAGAGGAAGGCCACTTCTTCCACGTCAAACTCCATCTTGACGCGGTTACTCGCTTCGCCGCTGGCCAGAAAATACCGGTTTTCACTGTCCTGGTCGATTGCGTAGCCAAGTTCTTCCAGCTGCTCCAGATACCGGTATACAGTCCGGTCTGCCACATCCAGAAGGCTGGCCAGGTGAGCGCGCAGGTACCCTGGGCGGCGAGCCAGGAGCATCACCAGCCGGTCCAATTTTGCCTGAATGTCTGCTCTTGCCATGAGTTGCGCAATCGTAGGCAATCAAGATACAAGAATTGAATCATTCAGGTCAATAAATCAACCGTTTTTTGTGTCAACATCCCGAAATATGGGATGAACAGACTTTCTGCCTTTGCAAAAAGCCCCGCTTGCACTTTGCAAACGGGGCTTTTGATGGATTCAGGATGGCAGCGGCACTAGGCCTGGCGCATGGGCTGGCCCAGGACCTTGAGCATTTGAACGTGGCTGCCGAGTGCCTGAAACAAGTTGCCCTGAACGTGGTAGGGCAGACCGTGTTCCTTGGCAGTTTCGCGCACAATCGCCGACAATTTCTTGTAGTGAACGTGGCAAATATTGGGGAACAGGTGGTGTTCAATCTGGAAATTCAATCCTCCCACATACCATGAAAAAATGCGGCTGCGCTGGGAGAAATTGGTGGTGGTTTCGAGCTGGTGAACCGCCCAGTGCACATCGAGCTTTCCATCATCACCCACTACCGGAAACTGGGAGCTGGGCATTACGTGGGCTAATTGAAACACCGAAGCGAGGATCAGACCTGCCACCATGTGCATCGAAATGAACATCAGGATGGTGGCCCACCATGGGCTGGGCGAAAGCAACAAGGGAAGCGCCAGCATGATGACGAAATACAGACTCTTGGACCCTACCAGTTGCCAGTACAAGGTTTTGTACTTATTTGGGTCGCTGCCGAGCATACCATTGTCGCGGTAGCGCCTCAATTGGGCAAAATCTTTGGTCGTTACCCAAAAAAAGGTCATCAGGCTATACACAAACCAGGCGTAGTAATGCTGGAGGCGGTGATGCTTGAACCAGGGTTGTTCCGGGTGGAGGCGAAGCACAGGGCCGGGGGCAATGTCTTCGTCGTGACCGTCGATGTTGGTAAAGGAATGGTGGAGGCGATTGTGCTGAATTTTCCAGTTGGTGGCGAAGCCGCCGAGGAAGTTGATCAGATAGCCGAGCCACTTGTTAACCGTTGGGTTGGGCGAATACGAGCCGTGGTTGGCGTCGTGCATTACCGACATCCCAATGCCGGCAACTGCCACCCCCATGATGAGCCAGAGAACCATCAGGGCCCACCAGGCTTGTACAATACCGCTGAGGATGAGGCCGAAGGGCACAAGCAGCATGGACATCATCACTACGGTCTTCACCACCATCTCGGAGTTGCCGTAGGTGGAAATCTGATGCTCGTCGAAATAGTCCTTGACCCGGGTACGGAGTTGACGAAGGAATTCGTCGCTGCGCTGTGAGGCAAATTTGACAGGTTGATAAGCCATAAAGAAAAATTGAAAAGGGAAAAGCTGCGGTCGCGCTGAGTTGAAAGAGGATAAGTGAAAGGAAATGGGACAGCGGGATAAGTGGTTGTACGCAACAAGGAGAACAGGCGCCAGACGGCAGGTTTTCAAACCACCGCAATAAGCGCATTTCTCCTGAAAGCAGGGTCATGAGCCTCCCTGAAATATGTAAAAAAGTCTATTAGCTCCTTGCTTTTCCCTATTCAGATCCAACCCTGAAGGAAATGCAGGCAGAAGGCGGGCCGCACAAAAAGAAATACTTGCATTCAAGGCTGATTTGTGACATATTTGGCGGAAATTCATGGAAGAAATTCACCCAACTGTCCCGTTTATGGAGACAATGAAGCCTGAGCCCCTCGACCTTGTTCAAATTAGCTGTGCCCGATTTCCAGGGAAGCTGCCCCATTTTTCAGTGTGCCGCTTTCAGGACTTTGAAGGAACAACTGGTGTGGACATGAACCCCCACCGGCACGCCTACTATTTCATCCTTGTTGTCACTGCTGGCACCTGCCGCCACCATGTGGACTTCGAAACCCACACCCTGCGGGAAGGTGACGCCCTCCTCATGCACCCAGGCCAGGTTCACGCCTGGGATGAAGTCTGCGACCTTGAAGGATACCTCTTTTTCTTCACTGACGACTTCTTTTCGCTCCGCTACCATCAAAACGTGCTGAGCCGATTCCCTTTCTTCTCCTCCGACTCTTCGGCTTCGGTGGTCGAAATCCCGGAGCAGGACCGCGAGCGCATTTTTGCCCTTTCGGCCATGACCCTCGAAGAACTGGAGCGGCAGGCTTCCAACACAGAATCCGTTCTCAGATCCTACCTCAACATCCTCCTCTATGAATTTCGGAGGCTGTTTCCCGAAAATGCCACCTCTTCGCTCACCTATGTGCAACGGAAAGTGGTGGAATTTAAAGACCTCGTGGAGGAAAATTACACCCGCCTTCACCAGGTGAGAGACTACGCCGACCGCATGGCGTTGACCCCGAATTACCTCAACCGGATCATCCGCGAGCACACCGGCGTGTCGGCAGGCGAGTACATCCGCTCCCGCCTCATGCTGGAGGCTAAGCGCCTTCTGCTGCACGAAGCCCTCACCGTCAGCGAGATTTCCCACGCCCTCCATTTTTCAAGCAATACCTATTTCGGCAGGTTTTTCAAGCAAAGGGAAGGCATCAGCCCGGATCAGTTTCGCAAACAGATCACTTCCTGATAGGGGGAGCTCAGCTGATTTTGGCGTCGCAGAAGCAAGACATCGATCGCAGGCCTGAGGAACGGAGGGTGCTATTTCCTGTTTAGTTCATCAGTCCCGTTAACGCTTCATTCTGCCTGGTATGGACGTCGAACTTCTGTCCCGCATCCAATTTGCCTTCACAGTCTCCTTTCACTACATCTACCCGCCCCTCAGCATTGGCCTGGGCGTTGTGATGGTGATCATGGAAGGGCTTTATCTGCGAACCAAAGACCCTGAATACGAACGTCTTGCCCGATTTTGGACCCGCATTTTCGGGCTCACTTTCGGCATTGGCGTAGCGACGGGCATTGTCATGGAATTTGAATTTGGTACCAACTGGGCCACTTACTCCCGCTATGTGGGCGATGTATTTGGCTCTGCACTGGCTGCAGAGGGCGTATTTGCCTTTGCCCTGGAAAGTGGATTTCTGGGTATTTTGCTCTTCGGCTGGAACCGGGTGTCGTCAACGGTTCACTTCATTTCCACCCTCATGGTCCTGATCGGCTCGATGTTTTCTGCCGTCTGGATCGTGGTGGCGAACAGCTGGCAGCAGACGCCGGCCGGCTTTCATGTGGTGGGCGAAGGGCTGAACGCGAGGGCTGAAATCACCGATTTCTGGGCCATGGTGTTCAATCCTTCTTCCGTTGACCGCCTCACCCATGTGTGGATCGGAGCCTTTCTGGCGGGGGCTTTTCTCGTCCTGAGCGTTCATGCCTGGTATTTGCTCAGGGGGCGGTATGTTTCAGTGTCGAAAAAAGCCATTCCGATCGCCCTGAGTGTGGCGATGATGGCCTCGCTGGCACAGTTGTTCACGGGGCACCAATCGGCAGAAGGCGTGGCGAAAAACCAGCCTGCGAAGCTGGCAGCGCTGGAAGGGCATTTTGAAGCCAGCGCTCCGGCAGATTTGTATCTGTTTGGCTGGGTGAATGCGGAGGAAAAATCCGTGACGGGCCTGGCCATACCGGGTGGGACTTCGCTGTTGGTTCACGGCGATTTTTCGGCACCAATCACCGGCCTGGATGCTTTTGCTGAGGAAGACAGGCCCCGGGCGCTGCAGGGAATTTTTCAGGTGTATCACCTCATGGTCGCCATCGGCATGACCCTCATCGGGCTCTCGCTGCTGGGGGGCTTTCTTTGGTGGAAGGGAAAATTGTTTCATCAGATCTGGTACCTGAAGCTGCTGGTGCCTGCGGTGCTGCTCCCTCAGGTCGCCAACCAGGCGGGCTGGTTTGCTGCCGAAATGGGCCGCCAGCCCTGGGTGGTCTATGGCCTCCTTCGTACCTCCGACGCCCTGTCTAAAGCCGTCACCGCTAACCAGGTCTGGTTTTCCCTCATCATGTTCACTGTGATTTATGCGGTTCTGCTGGCCCTGTTTCTGTATTTGCTGAATAAGAAGATTCAGCATGGGCCGTAGAGGCCTCCAGTTTGTAGAGACGCGATTAATCGCGTCTCTACAAAACTGGAGGCTAGGGTGCCCCTCGCCCGCATCCAGGCCCCGCTCCCCTCTGTCACACTGTCATCACTGTCACTATGCCTTCATTCCTCGGCCTTGACTACCCCACACTCTGGTTTCTGGTATTGGGCGGCTTGTTTTCCGGCTATGCCGTGCTGGATGGTTTTGACCTCGGCGCAGGTGCCTGGCATTTGTTTTTTCGGAAAGAGCAGAGTCGCCGGGTGGCGCTCAATGCCATCGGCCCTGTCTGGGATGGAAATGAAGTGTGGCTTGTCATTGGCGGCGGGGCATTGTTTGCCGGTTTTCCGGAGGTGTATGCGACGCTTCTGTCGGCGATGTACATCCCTTTCATGCTGTTCCTCGCCATGCTGATCCTGCGGGCGGTGTCGATTGAATTCCGTTCCAAGGAGGACATGCACTGGTGGAGACAGCTCTGGGACGTGACGTACAGTGTCTCGAGCATCCTGCTGGCGGTATTGCTGGGGGTTGTGCTGGGCAATGTGGTGCAGGGAATCCCGATGGGAGCCGATCATGAATATACCGGCAACTGGCTCGACTTTCTGAATCCCTATGCGCTGCTTGTTGGCGCCACCACTTTGTCGCTGTTCATGCTGCACGGGGCTTTGTTTCTGGCAATGAAAACAGAAGGCAGGCTCTTTGCCAAGCTCACGGTGCTGATCAAACGGGCGGCCTCAGTGTTTGTCCTGATGATCGCTGCCCTGACCCTGGCTTCCTGGTTTGCGGTTCCTGCCCTGTCCGACCGGATCCAGGCCAATCCCTGGCTTTTTGCGATTCCCGCCATCATTTTGGCCGCCGTATTGCGAATGCCGCATGCTGTCCGGCGATACAAATACAGCGAAGCCTTTCTGCTCTCTTCCATCGTGACCATGCTGCTGCTCATCGTGGTGGCTGTCGAATTGTACCCGGTTCTGCTGCCTTCCTCCACCGACCCTGCCTTTAGTCTCAACATCTACTCGGCCTCTTCTTCCTCCGAATCTTTGCGCATCATGCTGATCATCGCAGCGATTGGTGCCCCGCTTGTGCTTTCCTACACGGTGTTTGTGTACCGCACTTTCCGCGGCAAGGTGCAGTTGGATGAAACATCTTATTAGCCCCCTTGTCAGGGTTTGGGAAGTGGAGGTGAGAACCGGGAATCGGGAGCCGGGAACCGGGACCAGAGGCGAAGCCGCTCCAGTCTGACCTCTCACTTCTCATATCCAGGCATCGCAGGGTGAAAGCGGCCCCCTAGCGGGGGGTTAAGTTTTGTATCCGGGAGGCGTTTTCTTCAACGGCCACATCTGCCACCGCTGAGCAGTCGCAGGGGGAAGCAAAAAAATGGGTTCCGGCGCAGCTACAAAGGTTCGCCCCCGCTGGGGTCGGGTTGCACCTTGGCCTCCTCGCCTGTCATGGTGAGCAGGGCCTCAAGGCCCGTCGCCGAACCATGACCCATCTCCAATCTGACTTCTGACTTCCCTCTTCTCAACCCCCTCACTGAACCAGCAGTTTTTCCACATAAACTCCTTCAGAATGGGAAGCCCGGAGCAGGTACATGCCTTTGGGCAGAGAGGTAAGGTCCAGCGGAATGGCAAGGTCGCCAGAGCCTGCCTGCATCTCCTGAACCCGGCGAAGCTGGCCACGAAGGTCATACAGTTCCAGCCTCAGGTGCATGGGCGAAGGGCTGCTCAGGTGAAGTTCTGTTAGTTCGGTGGCAGGATTTGGCACAAGTCCCGTCACCATCACCCCGGAAAGCTCCCGGTTCAGCAAAATTACTTCCGAATAGCTGTGCCCGCCATTCATGTCCACCATGCTGAGGCGGTAGTAGCTGAGTCCGACTGGCGCATGCCGGTCGGTAAAGTCGTATTCGGCCACCTGGCTCACTCCGCCAATGCCATCTATCTGGCCTACGGGCTCAAACCACTCGCCGTCTGTGCTGCGCTCCACAACAAAGTAGTCGTGCAGTTCTTCGGAGCTTGTTTTCCAGCGCAGAAGGGTCTGATTGCCCTGTTGCTCTCCGTCAAAACTGAGCAGGGTAACGGGCAAAATGGGGTTGGCAGGCCCGCGGGTAATGAGTACCTGGGCATCGCACTGGGAGCCTCTGGTGCCGTCCACCACAATGGTGTAGGTGTTGCCTGCGCTGAGGTTCAGGTTCCCCCAGGTAAGGCTGGCATTGGGAAGGGTATTGGTTACAGTAAAGGAGCCACACTGCATGAGCAGAGCAATGTTGTTCTGGGCATTGGTGCAACTGAAACCGTTGTTGAACAGCATTGCCGCCATGTTGTTGGGCTCCTGGGTACAGGTTCCGGTTGCCCCAAAATGGATATAGTAGTTGTTGGCGGAAACGGGAACGGAGAAGGTATAAAATGCGGTATTCTCCAGGGCTGCCACACACTGGGTGCCAAACGGAGGCTGGGCATAATCACCCAGGCGCCCGGTTGGAAAGCACTGACCAAGAAATTTCCGGGAGTAGTGATCTTCAGTGAAGGTTCCTGCCGGGTTGGTTGTGCAATAAGCTGTGAGCCTTTCTTTGGTGGCATCTTTGGTGGAAACAGCCGCGCTGTAGGTCCACGCCGCCGTGATGGGCCCGGTGATGACGTTCGGGTCAATTCCGCTGCCCATTCCAAGGCTGATAGCGTTGGCGCAGTTGTCGTTGGCTGCCACCGGACGGGCAGCGCCCATCTGCACCGGCGCGAGGGTTACCTGGCTGCCTACGCCGCTCCTTTTCTCAATCAGAATGAAGTAGTAGCCGGTGGCATCCAGTCCGCGGTTAATGAACTGGTAGGGGACCCCGGCAGTCAGGCCCACGGCATAAAGCCGCTGGTACTCGGTGTAGGACCAGGAACCGGCGTTCCATTCGCAGGGGCTGGCCACAGCCTCAAACGACTCGGAGTAAAGCAGGTAAATGTTCACGTTGCAGTTGCCTGTGGCTGTGATCTGGAAATTGAGGTCCACAACGGTGTTGGCGGTGCCGCCGGGCACCCATTCAAACCAGGCATCGCCGATGCAACTGGGTCCGCCAAAGTCGCAGGCAGCATCAAACAGCAGGGAGGCTGAGCCGCCTGTAGTAACGGCACTGGCACCGGGACAATCGTTGGCCCGTGCCGGGGAGGCAAGGGCAAGTACAAGAAGTGTTGGGAAAAGCACTTGTAAAAGCCTTTGCATAGCACAGAATGTTGAAGTACAGGGAATGTTTTGATCCGGTAAAATGAACGCATGATCTTAGAAATCATTGCACCGGTTTCACTTTCACGACCGCTTCTACTTCTTTTTCTGTGGGTTTTGCTTGATAAAATCGCCCCAGTCTTTATAAGATTTTCCTTCTTCCAATGGCTGACGCTGGTAGGCATGGCAAACTGCAACAGCCAGTCCGTCGCTGGCGTCGAGGGCTTCGGCTTCGATGGGCTCTCCAAGCAAATGCTTAAGCATGCCCAGCACCTGTTCTTTGCTGGCGGCGCCATTGCCCGTGATGGCCATTTTCACCTTCCGGGGCGCATATTCAAACACCTGAAGATTATGCACCAGCCCGGCGGCCATTGCCACGCCCTGGGCCCTGCCCAGTTTGAGCATGGATTGCACATTTTTGCCGAAAAACGGGGCTTCCAGGGCCATTTCGGTCGGGGCAAACTCCAGAATCAGGCCGTTCACCCGCTCAAAGATCTTCTTCAGTTTGGACGGCTGATCGGGGTATTTCGACAAATGGATCACCCCCAGGGCCAGCAATTTGAGTTGCTTGCCTTCCACCCTCACGAGGCCGTAGCCTGTTTGGGTGGTGCCGGGGTCGATGCCGAGGATGATTCTTTTTGCCACTTGGAAAAGCGTTGGCCTGCAGGGAATGGCTGCAAGAAACAGCCTGGCAGGGAACCTTCGCAGATTATTTTTCCGATAACTCCTTCAGCCGGGCTTTTTCTTTCGCACTCAGCCGCTCATAGCCTTTGTCGAGCAGGTAATTGATCTCCTCCTCGCGGCTGCTGAAGCCGCTTCCGCCGCCGCGCTTGACCGTGATGACTTTGCTGCGCCGGGAAGGAAGAAGATTGCGCAGGGAAAACCCGCGCCAGGAAAAGCTGCGCAGGAGAAAATCGGGCCGGGTGGCGATAAGGTAGAGAAACAAGGCCGTGGGCAACAGCATGAGCAGAATAATGACCGGTTCCTTCAGAAACAGGCTGGGGTCGAAGAGCAGCGTGATGAGCAGGCCGGTAATCGCGCCGCCAAGGTGGGCCTCATGCCCGATATTGTCCTGCCGGGTGCGAATGCCATAAATAGAAAAGGCGATGTAAAACAGGGCAAACAGCCATGGCCAGACCGGAATGATGAAGAACAGGTAGATTTTTGACCAGGGAGCATACACCGAAAAGGCGAACAGCAGCCCCGACACTGCCCCGGAGGCCCCTACTGCCCGGTAGCTGCCATCGTGGCGGCGGATGAACAGGGCCAGCAGGTTGCCGCCTAGGAGGCTGCCGAAGTACAGCACCAGGTAAAACAGTGGCGAGAAGAACCCGAAATTGAAAAATTTGCTGAATTCATACAGCACATACATGTTCAGGATGAGGTGCAGCCAGTTGGTGTGGAGAAACCCCGAGGTGAAAATGCGGTCATATTCGCGGTAGCGCAGCACGCCATCCACCCAAAAGAGGCGTCGGTTGAAAAAATCAACCTTCGTGAAGCCAAGGTAGGATACCAGGCCGTTGGCGAGGAGCAGCAGAATGGAGAGAAATTCGATGGACACAGGCATAGGATTGAGCTTCATGGCAAAGACAGGCCAGAATTGGGAAGGCTGAGAGAGAACCTGTAACTTGCCCGGCCTTGAAGATACGAAGATCATGCAGGAACCAAACGCCCAGGACTTGCCAAAAATCACCGAATCGCGGGTGATCATTCGCTTTCAGGACTGCGACCCACTGCAGCACCTGAACAACTCGAAGTATTTCGATTATTTTTTCAACGCCCGCGCCGACCAGGTCACCCAGGTGTATGGCTACAACGTGACCGATATTTTCCGGCGCTACCAGAGCGGATGGGTGGCTTATAACCACAACATTTCCTACCTGCGCCCGGCCCTGCCCGGGGAGTATGTCCGGATTTACACCCGGATGCTCGCCTTCAATGAAGATACCCAGTTTGTGGAGTATTATATGTGCGATGACGGCCGAAGCCATATCAAGGCCCTGCTGTGGAGCACGATGGTGTATGTGGATGTAAAAACAGGCAGGAGAATTCCGCATCAGCCGGAGGTGGTGGAAGCACTGACCCGGATGGTGGACCAGGATCATCCCTATGACTGGAAACATTTTTCCAACCCTTCGATTTACCAGCGCCTGAAAGAATTGAAGTTGGAAATCATGCCGGGCTCCTGAGCCGGGGCTCATCTGCTTAAGTCAGTCACATTTAGGAAGAAAATTTACCGGGGAAAATCACTCCGGGGAATGTTTTGTTGATTAAAATTTAATAATAAAATCCTGATTTTCAGGCGACTAATTGTTCTGTTCAGAAATTTTCGATCCAGCCGGATGGAGAAGTTTAATCTAATCAAACAAATTTCCACAGACTGTAAGGTAATGCCGTGGTAGTCTGCGGCATGGCACTGGTGTTGGAGCATATTTGAATCATCATCCAACTAAAAAACATTCTACAGAGATGAAGGTTCAGATCACTGAAAAACACATTCGCTCTTGCCAGCCCGAAGGTCGCTACAACCCGGTTGACGTTGCCCTCATTGCCACCGACTGTTTCGACGACGTGCAGGTTCGTCCGCGCGGAGAACAGCGCTTCGTGGCTGAAGTAGATGGTGTGGTGGTGCCGCTGCCAACCCGCTTGTGTCGTGCCCTCCTCGATTTTCAGGCAGGCCGCGGCATGCAGGCACAGGTATTCGAGTTTCCGATTGAGCGGGAAATGGCTAAAATGGAAGATTCCATGTTTCTCGAAACCATCGAGCCATTCGACTTCGGAAACGACTGGTAATGACATGATTGCCCCACAAAAATCGACTATTCCCCCAGGAGCTTCTCCCGCACGTGTGCCCGACCCAGGGCAAATCCAGTTGGGCGCATGTGCCGGAGTTTTTGTTTTGACAAATCAGATCTCTGGAATAAGCTCAAAGCGCTTTTTCATCACTTCTCCGTTGCGCCGCAGCCGCACCACGATGGTTTTTCCATTGCGCCGCAGCAACGTCGCATATAAGGTGTTGATGTCCATGCCAGCTACCTCAAAGCCGTTAAGCGAGATCAGCTCATCGCCCACCGCCACTCCGGCCTCTGCCGCCGGGGAATCGGGTCGCACGTAGGCAATCAGAAACTGATCAAAATTAGCCCCCTCGCTGATGACTTCCAGTCCGCTGACATTGTATTCAAACGGCAATCGATATCCAGGTAATTTCTTCAGATACACGTGGTTGCGATAGTAATCAAACGTTACCAGAAAGCGGGATAGCACCTCTGCACCCACATTTCCATACCAGGTAGAGTCAGTGGCCATGATGTTTAACGAACTGGGGTCGGGATACCCGGCGATGACCTGCTCAAGTTGAAAAGGACCAATTTCGAAAGCTCTGGCGCGGGCAAGTCTTCCATACACATTTCCGCTGAGGCCTTTGCCCAAAAAAGCAGGAATAGAAGGCTCTGGCAGCGGCAAGCTGTGGTCGTAGAGTGCGATGGCATTGCTGGAACCCGTGTCGAGCAGCCACTGCCCGCGGATTCGCTCGCCCCGAAAATCGGTGATGAAGGCATCCAGATAGGGCTTACCATCCCGAAGTTGAATATCAAGCTGAGCGTCTTTTTTCCGGGGCCGGAATTCAAGCGGATCGTAGAGCGTGATGTACTTTCTGGCATAATTGATTTCCACCACGAAACGGGAAAAAAAGTCGTAGCCCATGATTCCATAAACGGGACGGCCAAACATGCCTGAATAAGAAATGACATCCTCGGGCAGCACGAGCAATTTCATGTGATTTCCCTGAATGCCGTTGGGCAAAGAAAAGCTCACATCCTGGGCAAGGGCGGCATCAATGGCTTCCCCTTCGCCGAGGCCGCGCACTTTCACCCGCGTGAGAGAGTCGAGGCGGAGGAACTGCGAAATAAAAGGTTCTGTGAGAATGGTGGTCCTGACCCCTGTGTCGAGGATAAAGGTCATCTCAAAAGAGCCGTTTACCTGTACCGGAATAAGAATCACATTGTGCTGAATTTCCACGGGAATTCTCACAAATCGCTGGCCATCAGGTAGCTGCAGGCCAGGAATTTGCCCCCGCTGGGCCAGGAGCAGCGACAGATTGAAGCAGCAGCACCAGGCTAAGACGATGATTGTTCGTTTTCCCATCATACAGAAAGATAACAGGTTCTTCCGAACGATGAAGGGTATTGCTGCAGGGTTTTTTTGAGCATATAAGGAAGAGATTCTGAAGGAGAGGACAATCGTGCCAGCATTGTAAAAAGTGAGACAAGGGTCTGGATGTTTTACCTTTCGGGAAGTCTGAAGTCTGAAGTCAGAAGCCAGAAGTCAGAGGCGGGAGGTCAGACTGGATCGGCTTCGCCTCTGGTCCCGGCTCCCGGTTCTCGGTTCAAACTCCCCAAACTCTTGTCAGGGTCGAAGCCAAACCCTGACAAGGGTGGGAAGACCGGCTTCGCCTCCGGTCCCGGCTCCCGGCTCTCGGTTCTCGGTTCTCGGTTCTCGGTTCAAACTCCCCAAACCCTTGCCAGGGTCGAAGCCAAACCCTGACAAGGGTGGGAAGACCGGCTTCGCCTCTGGTCCCGGCTCCCGGCTCTCGGTTCTCGGTTCTCGGTTCAAACTCCCCAAACCCTTGCCAGGGTCGAAGCCAAACCCTGACATGGGTTGCTATGGTCTCGCCTTCCGCATCTTGTAGAGACGCGATTAATCGCGTCTCTACAAGATGCGGTCTCAAGAACGGTTTGCATTTCTATCCCTATCCGCTAACTTTGGCGGTCGAACTCAGCGAATCTTCGCAAAAAGATTCGCAACTTGGTAAATTGCAATCCATCAGCAACTTAGGAACTGTACTTCATGGAGAACCTGATCTATCTACTACCCCTTGCAGGCGTGCTCGGCCTGGTTTACACTTTTTGGCGCTCGGCCTGGGTTACCCGCCAGGATCCCGGCACCGAACGCATGGTCCAAATTGCCAATAGCATCGCGGAAGGTGCCATGGCATTTCTTCGTGCAGAGTACCGTGTGCTCGGCATTTTTGTAATTGCCCTGGCTGTTTTGCTGGCCATCAAAGGCGAAACGGAGGCCGCCTCCAATTTTTGGGTGGCCATTTCTTTCATCGTCGGGGCCGTTTGCTCCGGCCTGGCTGGCTTTATTGGGATGCGCGTTGCAACCAAAGCCAACGTGCGCACCACCAATGCCGCCCGCACCTCCTTGGGCAAAGCCCTAGAAGTCGCCTTCGCCGGTGGCTCAGTGATGGGAATGGGCGTAGTAGGCCTCGGGGTGCTGGGTCTCGGCTTGCTCTTTATTTTGTTTCAAAATGGACTTTCTGAGATGTGGCTTCAGAATTACCTGGAAGAATCTGGGAAAGTCATGAACGAGCTGGAGAAAGCCAAGTTCAAAATGGATGTTGTCCTTAACGTCATTTCCGGCTTCTCTCTTGGCGCTTCTTCCATCGCGCTTTTCGCCCGTGTGGGCGGCGGTATCTATACCAAAGCTGCCGACGTAGGCGCTGACCTCGTCGGGAAAGTCGAAGCCGGTATCCCCGAAGACCACCCGCTCAACCCTGCCACCATCGCCGACAACGTAGGCGATAACGTGGGTGACGTTGCCGGGATGGGCGCCGACCTGTTTGAATCTTATGTAGGATCCATCATCGGAACCATGGTGCTCGGTGGTGCTTTTGCGGCCCTTCCCGAATTTGCCAACTACTCCGGAGGTCTCGGCGCGATTGTGCTGCCCATGGCCCTCGCCGCTGCCGGCATCCTCGTGTCCATTTTTGGCACCTTCTTCGTTCGTGTGAAAGAAGGCGGAAGCCCACACCGTGCCCTCAACATGGGCGAGTTTCTCTCCGGTGGCCTTATGGTTGTCGTTTCCTACTTCATCATCGTAGCCATGCTCCCGGAATCATGGTCGCATGATGGCACAGCATATTCCAGCCTTGGGGTCTTCTTCGCTGTGATTACCGGTTTGATCGCCGGCCTGGCCGTTGGGAAAGTGACTGAATACTACACCGGAACCGGCACCAAGCCTGTGATCGGGATTGTGCGTCAGTCGGTGACAGGTGCTGCCACAAACATCATCGCTGGCCTCGGCGTTGGGATGATGTCCACCGCCATTCCCATTCTGCTCATTGCCGCCGCTATTCTCATTTCCCACCATTTCGCCGGACTCTACGGGATCGCGATTGCGGCAGTAGGGATGCTGGCGAATACGGGGATTCAATTGGCTGTGGACGCCTACGGCCCCATTTCTGACAACGCTGGTGGCATTGCCGAAATGGCCGAATTGCCCAAAGAAGTTCGCAAGCGCACCGACAAACTCGACGCCGTAGGCAATACCACAGCTGCCATCGGAAAAGGCTTCGCCATTGCTTCTGCTGCCCTCACGGCTTTGGCGCTGTTTGCTGCCTTTATGCAGCAAGCTGGCATCAAAACCATCGACATTGCCCAGCCTTCAGTGATGTCGGGCTTGCTCGTGGGTGCCATGCTGCCCTTCGTGTTCTCGGCCCTCTCCATGAATGCTGTGGGCCGCGCTGCCATGTCGATGATTCAGGAGGTTCGCCGCCAGTTTGCCTCTATTCCTGAGCTGAAAGCCGCCCTCGCAGTTATGAAAAAATACGACGGCGACCTGACCAATGCCACCAAAGAAGACATGGACACCTTCCACCTTGCGGATGGCAAGGCCGAATACGCCAAGTGCGTGGAGATTTCCACCACCGCCTCGATCAAAGAGATGGTGCTCCCAGGGGTACTTGCTATTGCTGCTCCTGTGGCAGTAGGGTTTGTTGGCGGCCCTGAAATGCTTGGAGGCTTGCTCGCAGGGGTAACTGCCTCCGGTGTGCTGATGGCCATTTTCCAGTCGAATGCTGGTGGCGCCTGGGATAACGCCAAGAAAATGTTTGAAGAAGGCGTAGACATCAACGGCGAAAAACATTACAAAGGCTCTGAAGCTCACAAAGCAGCAGTGGTTGGCGACACCGTTGGCGATCCTTTTAAAGACACCTCCGGCCCTTCGCTCAACATTTTGCTTAAACTTATGTCTGTGGTGGCCCTCGTGATTGCCCCCACCCTCGCGGTGATTCACGGCACCAACCAACCCGACACCATGATCGGTGGCACCGTGATCGAGCAAACTATCCAGATGGAGGCCACCGACACTGAGCCTGCCACCCAAATGGTTCTCGACTCCCCTGCGAACCAGGAGGAAGCCGCCAGCGGCATCGCCACTCCCGAAGTAGCCACCGACGCTACCGAATCGCCCGGCCACCAGTAGGCCCAGGCTCTTGATGTCATATACAACATGAGTCATCCCGAACTTTGGGGTGACTCATATTTTTTTTAAAAAAGAAAGGTCTTCCGTAATTTTTGGTTACCACACCCTAAACTACGAGAAGACCATGCTTTATCAGCATTACCAAACTAAGGAAGCCCATGGAGA
>JBGSKC010000083.1:0-42795 GCA_041741415.1 Bacteroidia bacterium
TGCCCGCTGACTCTGTCCGCTCTGCTCCCAGTTCTCAACTAGCGCGAGCCATTCACTTCGCGTTTTTTTGTTAGTTTTCATCGACACAAGCTACTACGCGATCATGCCTGGCGACAAGATGCGGTTGCTTGGGCGGATACACCGAAAGAACTTTTCCAGAGGCATTGACAGAAAAATTTGCCCATTTAAAGAGTATTGAATCTTGGCCAATGATAAAACTTCCAAGAACTTTAAAGGCTTCATAATATTCTAGCGGTATGGAAAAGGAACCTGATGTACTGATAAGAAATTCCAAATCAATACTGTTAGTTTTTCCTCTCGCACTTGGTGATTCAATTTTAAATATCGAATAATAATCGTTGGAGATAGATCTTCCGATGTATCTCATCGGCATATTGATAATTGTCTCGCGCATTTTTTTGGCTAAGGCCAAGAAATCTGGTTGCAGGCTCAAAGGTATGCCCTTACTTTTCAAATCATTATAAAATGCTGAAAACCCTCCAATGCTTTTATATGCGGAAACAATCCTCCTTAACTGCTTTTCAAAGGCAAGATTTGTTTCTCCATTAATTTGAGGGATGGTGAATGGGGCATCCAATATCGGATAGTAGTACAGGATCCATTTTTCAACCAGCAAGCCAGTCGGAAAATGCACTCGATCACCTAAAACTCTAATAAATGGGGAGTTGTCTTGAATGATATCAATGACACCCCTCAAAAGGGCATATTTGTAAGTTGTGGTCTTACTGTCTCTTTCAATGATTTTGCCTATGTTGTAGAATACATCATTCATGGGGAGAGGTCCGAATTGGCCTATCGATATTGGCGCGCGTTGAGTTGACTCAGCGCAAGACTATCATAATGTAAAGACTTTCGCAACAACCTTAAATAGGGAAAACCCCGCAGCCCCTGCAAAAAAACATCAGATCAATTTCACGAGGGTATGTTCAACGGTGGCGGTGCTGAGGCTGCCGGTGAAGAGCAGCTCGAGGCGGAGGCGGTTGTCGTTGTCAACGATGATGCCGCGGTAGCCCAGGAAGGCGCCTTCCACGATCTCAACGAGGCTTCCGGGCCGGAGCTGGCCACTTCCGGCTGCTCCGTGCCACTGATGGTTCTTCCGGGTTTCATTCGCCGAAATTTCTTGCTTCATACCCTACCAATCATCACCTGATTTCCCTATCCAGGTTTGGGGAGGGCTTCAGGCGAGCTATTCATAATCTTTCAATCAACGTTGTTTTCACTACTTCATAAGCAGCTTGGGGGTCGTAGGGCACATCCGGACGCAGCAAAGCAGTCGTATCGCCCAGGAATTCACTATCCTGCATTTTGGCCTCCATGTTCGACAGGTATTCCTGCCGGGAGGGTGGCTTTTCTACGGAGAAGATCATGTACTCCCTGTAGCTATGCAACAGAGCTTCTGTGTTCAAATCCGGTTTTTGGGTGAGGGCGATGAACAAGTCATACAAGTCGCGTCCTTTTCTTCGCTGGTAGAGTGCCCGTAATTTGGTGCCCAGCAGCTCTTCCAGTTGATAAGTCGTCAGTTGACAGTGTCCGGCTGACTGGGCGTCTTTGAGCCAGGTTGAGTTGACAGAAAAGTCAATGCGTTCATATCCGAGGACGGTAAAATGCTCTCGGGTATTGGCTTCTACCTTCAGTCCCAGGCGAATGGAGGGCGGAAACTCGGAATCAAACCGGCAGATAATCTGGGTACCATCTCGTTTGGGTTTTACCGAGGATTCCCCCAGAAAAGCCAGAGCAGCCTGCAATCGTTGCACAGTTTCCTTGATAGGCTCAGCCCTTACCTGCACCAGGTCAATATCTTCAGAGTATCGTGGCTGGGGTTGCAGGTAGAGTTTGTGCAGGGCCGTACCACCCCGAAATGCCAGGCTGCCTGCCAGCCATTCATTGGAGAAGATTTCCACCAACGCACGGCAGATCACCAGGTCTTGCTCCACCTGTTCGTTGGTTTGCCAGGGGACCTGCTGGCTCCATTCCGTGATGTATGCCTGTGGGATCATTCGTCAATTTCAATTTCGGTGTTGACAATTACCTTCCAGCGATTGCTGGCAGAAAAACCAGTGGTCTCTTTGGCTGCTTTTAGCGGGATGCGGAGCAATCTCAGTTCATCCCGCTTCATAGCTTCGAATAGCGCATCAGCCAATGCTGTCTGGAAGCAGATGTTTTCCAGCAAAAATCCCAAACGTTGCAAGGCAGTAACGTGAACCTGCTTCAGTAACGCGGTGGTAAAGTCAGCGGGTTTGAGTACTTCTGCCAGTTCGCTCAGCACGGTGGCTGCCCGATTGAGCCCTCCGACACGTTTTTCAAACTGAATCAGGTCGCAGGCAGTTAGCGCCGCATTGGAGACATTCAGATAACCGGCCTCTGTCTTTCTCCTCTCAATCAGGCTTTCCGGAATCTTTTTGATGCTGATGTAATTGATTCTAAGCCCTTTCTTGTGAGTAGGGCGAAGTACGGGGAATTGGGTCATGACAAAATACTCCTGTGGCTGCTGATGGGATGCGCCATGGAAGGCAGCGGCATTGAGCAGTGCTACATAGTACTGCCGCCGTAGGTGCTTCATGAAAGCATCCAGATATAGGGCAGGAGGCAGAATGCCTTTGCTGGAATATTGAGGTGGAATGACCAGGTAATAGCCTTTGAAAACAGACAGGATCCTGCCTTTATCCGACAATCTTGTCAGCGCAGATTTTATAGCCATATCAGTCAGTTGCTCGTGGGATTCTTTCAGTTCAGATAAGGCAAACCCATACCTGCCCGTGGCCAGTATTTTTTCTGTCCAGTTAGCAAGGCGGTTGTCGGTGTACTCCTTCATGGAGAGCGTTATTTTTTGCGAAAGGTATCGTTTTTCAATACTTTCCGCAAAAAATCTATCTCATTGTCAAGGGCAATCCCTGCCGCCTGCTGTTCATTCACAAAGGTCAAAGCCAGGACCAGGATCACTTTTCTGAAAAACAGACCAAAGTCCAGGGACCAGACGGGAAAACCCCACAGCCCATGCAAAAAAACCTCAGATCAATTTCACGAGGGTATGTTCAACGGTGGCGAGGCTGAGGCTGCCGGTGAAGAGCAGCTCCAGGCGCAGGCGGTTGTCGTTGTCAACGGCGCGGATGATGCCGCGATAGCCCAGGAAGGCGCCTTCCACGATCTCGACGAGGCTTCCGGGCCGAAGCTGCCCGTAGCTGTCGGTCTCGGGCGGGTCGATGCCCTGGCTCCAGTGCCGGAGGAGCTCCACTTCGGCATCGCGCAGCAGGCAGGGCCTGCCTTCGTGGCGGAGGAAGGCCATGTTTTTTCCGGCGGCGAAGACCTCGCTGCGGCGGGCTTCGCTCACACACACAAAGGCATAGCCCCTGAAGAGCGGTTCATCGAGGCGTTTGCGCCTGTCGGACCACTGGCGGATCACCCGCCGGAAGGGAATCAGGGTGTCAAAGCCCAGGGCCCGGAGGTCGCGGGTCACTTGTTTCTCGCAGCCCTTTTTCACAGTCAGCACATGCCAGCGGGGTGTTTGAGGGTCTGTGTGGTTCATCATGGGTGGTTGCGGCAGGATTCAGCGGGGGACAGCCTTTAAAATTAACCGAAATGGCGGGCGAGACAAGGGGAGGGCTGTTTTCGTCGTCAGTTGCTGGCGGGACCTGCTTCGGTTCCGGCTTCAGGGGCAGTGAGCCGCCGGGCTGCGGGGGCCTGGGTGAGGAGGTTCATCTGGTGGATGGCCACCTGGTTGAGGCGGCGGAGCCGGTCTGGTTGCGGCAGCCCCTCTTCGATCCACACGGCGTTGAGGTTTTCGAGGTTGGCCAGGCAAACGAGCTGGCTGACGTTGGCATAATCGCGGAGGTTGCCTTCGCGGCCGGGCTGCTCCTCGCGCCACTGCCTGGCAGTTCTGCCGAAGAGCGCCATGTTGAGGACATCAGCTTCGGAGGCATAGACGAGGGAGATTTGCTGCGCAGAGAGGTGATCGGGGATGAGATGTTCCTTCACCGCATCGGTGTGGATGCGGTAGTTGATTTTGGTGAGGCTTCGCCTGATGGACCAGTCGAGGGATTGTTGTTCCTGTGTCTTTAATCGCTGGAATTCCTTTACCAGATAGATTTTGAATTCCGCACTGATCCACATGCCAAACTCAAATGCGATGTCCGGATGGGCGTAGGTCCCGCCATAGCGCCCGGCTTTGGCGCGAATCCCAATTGCACCGGTTTTCTCCACCCATTCTTTCACGCTGATCTTGTAGCTGTTCAACCCAGCCTGGCCGGCAATTGTGGCGAATTCGCCATAATTAAAACCGGGGTTATGAATTCGCTCCCAAATGCCCAGATACTGGAGCGTATTGCGGTTTCTCAACCAGTCAGAAATAAAGAAATCGCCATCCTTCGCCTTCAGCATATCTGTAAGCGAGATGAAATCTTCTTTGTCCACGGCAATGGTGGTTCCCAGGACCTCAAGTTGTTGGGTGTTATTTTTCATGTTCAATCGTCTATATGGTGTCACGTTCTTCTTTCGGGCGTTTGGCCTGGCCTGCTTTTTTGCGAGCGGACCCGGAAGCTTGATTTACAGCGGTCTACATGAGCCTTGCCTGGCTGGTTTCAGGCCAAAGAGTCAACCTCCATCCGGTATTTTTCTTTGGGCAAACGTTTTCATAATATTCCGCTTGGTCTTAGGCAACCATTTTGCAACATTCTGCGACAGATCAGCGTCTCACAGAAAAGCATTTGTCTGAACTGAGTTTCTTTCGTAGTAGTAGTGAAATCGCCCCGGCCATCTGGCTGGGGCGTTTTTTTTACAATCCGGGATCGCAGCCACCGGGGGTTGTGCGAAAGAACCCCTAGCGATTGCGCCGCCGCGGCAGAATTTTGTCCCAGATATCCTGGCGCTGCTGCCTGTGCTCCTCAAAGCCCGGCTGCTGCTGCCCTCCATCTTGTTCCATGTTGAGGGCGCGTTCAGCTCTTCTTTGCTTGAGGAGAATCATGAGCTCCTCCAGACCATTCTGATTGGGTGGTTGCTCTTCGTACAGGGCACAATCCATGGACTGCAAGGCCGAGATGCCAGGTTCGGCAAAGGTCGCCCCGGCGATGTGCCTGTATTTTTTGTTGGCCTGAACACCCTGCAGGAAGTATCCGCAGATCGGCAGGGCGGTGTTGGCACCCTGGCCCAGGCCCAGCGAGCGGAACCTGATTTTTCTCGCTTCACCGCCCACCCAGGCACCCACCACGAGGTTAGGGTTGATGCCAATGAACCAGCCGTCGGTTTGGTCCTGGGTGGTGCCTGTTTTGCCACCGAGGGCCATCTGGATGCCAAAATTGCGACGCAGGCGGCTTGCCGTTCCCTGCTCCACCACCGACTGCAGCATATAGGCCACCATGTCGGCCTGGGTGGTTTCCATCACCCGCTCTGTGTGGCGCTCCTGCGGCCATTCGGCGAGGACCCTGCCGTTTGCGTCTTCAATTTTGGTGATGTACACTGGCAGGCTCCGCACCCCCCGGTTTGCAAAAACCGAATAGGCACCCACCATTTCTTTCAGGGTGAGATCCGCAGTGCCGAGCACGAGGGAGGGAGCCTTGGGCAGGTCCGATTCGAAGCCAAAGCGGTTCACAAAATTCCAGGCATTATTCACCCCCACTTTCATCATCACAGCCGCAGAAACGGTGTTGACAGAATGGGTGAGGCCGCCGCGCAGGCTGTAGTAGCCCTCGTATTTTCCATCGGCGTTGCCGGGTGCCCAGTTGTCGTAGTCCTGGTACACGACCTTTTCGTTGGGGAAATACTCGCAGGGATCGACACCGTTCTCAATGGCGGCGGCATAGATCAGGGGCTTGAAGGTGGAGCCCACCTGGCGGCGCGAGGTGACGTGGTCATACTTGAAAATCCGGTGCTCAATGCCTCCCACCCAGGCGCGGATATAGCCCGTTTTGGGCTCCATTGCCAGGAAGCCAGCCTGGAGAAAGCTCAGGTGCATTCTCACCGAGTCGAGGGGGCTGATGTTCATCTCCTGGGGGCCGTCCCAGGTCCACATGGAGATCGGTTGCACCTCTCCGAATGCCTTCATGGCCTCACTGTCGGAGAGGCCAGCTGCCCGGAGTCCTTTGTAGCGGTCGCTTTGCTTCACGCCCTGGAGAAGAACGGGGTCGTCGTCGGGGAGGAGGGTGCGGCCTTTCCAGTGTTTGTCGAAATCGGCCTGTAGGCGCTTCATGTGTTTGGCCACGGCCTTTTCGGCATATTGCTGCAGGACGGGGTCGATCGTTGTATAGATTTTCAGCCCGTCGGTGAAAAGGTTATAAGGTTTGCCGTCCGGCCCGGGGTTTTCCTGGAGCCAGGCTTTGAGGTCGGTAGCGGCTTGCTGGCGCAGATAGGGCGCAAGGCCGTTTTCCTGGCTGGCGTTCCGGTAGTTAAGGCCCAGGGGAAGGGCTTTGAGCGAGTCGCAGGAAGGTTGGTCGAGAAAACCGGCATTCACCATTTGCTGGAGGACCACATTCCGGCGTTCAAGGGAGCGGGCTTCATGGCGCCGGGGGTTGTAGGTGGTGGTGGCTTTGAGCATCCCGACAAGCACGGCGGCTTTTTCAAGCGGGAGCTTGTCCGGGCTTTTCTGAAAGAAACGCTGGGAAGCGGCCCCGATGCCAAACACGTTTTCGCCAAAGGGCACGGTGTTCAGGTACAATTCAAGGACCTTATCTTTATCATACACCTTTTCCAGCCGGGAGGCGATGACCATTTCGCGGATTTTGTTGATGGGCAGGGAAAAGAGCCAGTAGGATTCCCGGGGGAAGAGGTTTTTGGCCAGTTGCTGGGAGAGGGTACTGCCACCGCCTGCAGCGGCATTGCCGAGAAGGACACTTTTGACTGCGACCCTGCCGAGGCTTCGCATATCCACTCCGCTGTGCTCATAAAAGCGGGCATCTTCTGTGGCGATGAGGGCCTGCACGAGTTGCGGGGAAACCTCCTCGAGGGGAACCTCCGTGCGGTTTTCGACAAAGTATTTTCCGAGGGGGGTGCCGTCGGCAGCGAGAATATAGGAGGCGCGATCATTTTTCATGCCCAGCAGCGCCTCCCTGTCGGGAAGCGGGCCCAGCCATTCGAGCCTGACAAAAAAATAAAGCCCCACAAACAGCACCACTGGCAAGCCCACAAGGCCAGCACCCAGCAAGAGCCACTTTCGAAGCGTCCAGGTACGCAGGCGTTGGGCAAATGAACTGAACAACTGGCGGATGCGCATCATACGGAAAATATCTCGCTAAAAACAATGGCAAATTAAGTAAACGCCTAAAACAAACAAATAGTATTAGCAAAAAAAGTTTTATCACTCACAGGGAAAGATTGTCGGAAATTCAACAATTCAGCTTTCGTTATGTTATCGCGGAATCATTTTTGGCATGTGTAGGAATGGGCTGCTCTGGTGTCACTGACATGATATCAGCCTTCCACTCCACGAACAACTCCACCAACGTTTCGCTCAACATCATGAAAAATGCTACTCTCTCGCTTTTCCTTCTGTTAAGTGCCTTCCCTTCTCTTGCCGCTCTTCCCATCGTGATCAACTCTGGCAATGTGGCCACCTGCGCGCCTGGCGGGCTTGTGGGAAACAACCTCAGCAGGGACATTACCAACACGGTTTTCGACACCTACTACACCTCCGAATGCTACTACCCGGCGGCCAGCACCCAAACCATTTCTGATGCTGACATCATCGCCGGTCAATCCTACACCCTCTACCTGCACTTTGCCGAGATTTACTTCGGAGCAGGCAATCCGGGCGGCGGCGGCAATGGATCCCGCATTTTTGACCTCCTGGTCAATGGCCAGATGATCCTCGACAATCTCGACATTCATGCCCTTTCGGGACCCAGCCAGGCGCTCGTGTTTCGTTACGACGTGACGGCCACCACCAGTGGCAGCCTGACCGTAGGCTTGATACCGGTCATTCAAAACGCCCAGATCTCTGCCATTGAGGTCCGGCCATTTGGCCAGGGGTCCGAGCTTCCCCCGTTGGGCAGCATTTTCGACCTCACTACGCCGGGTTTTCCGGTGGAGTGGCTCGACCTGGACGTTACGGCCCGCGGGCAGCAAGCGCTCCTGACATGGTCCACGGCCTGGGAAAGCAACAACGAAGGCTTTGAGGTGGAAATGGGCCGTGTGGGCCAGGCGTTCGAATCGCTGGGTTTTGTGGCTGGGGCAGGACAATCGACCAGCCCGTTGAGCTACCAGTTTCTCACAGGCGGCCTGAGTCCCGGCCGCTATTTGTTCCGGCTTCGGCAGCGCGATTTCGACGGGCAGATGTCTTTCAGTCCGCTGCTTGAACTGAAAGTGGGCGCCGGGCCCAGTTTGTCGGTGATGCCGGTATCCCCCAACCCAACCACAGGAGCTGCCATGTTGCGGATGTATGCAGACATGGGCGAGGAGATCGAATGGAACATCTGGACCATGGACGGGCGGCAAATGGCAGCCCCCCGGCGGCTGGAGGCCACTGGCTTCGAACAGCAGTTGCAGATAGACCCGCTGCCCCCCGGCTTGTATGTACTGCGGCTTTGGTCGGCGACCACAAACAGTTCACAGCGGCTGTTGGTGTTGGAAGGAAAATAGTGCTGTGATTCGCTCTTAAGCCTGTGAGTTGAAAAACTTTTCTAACCAGGTCGTCTTTGCCACAAGCGAAGACGACCTTTCTGTTTGAGTTGACCATCAGGCCATTGGCGCAGGAGCTTGGAGGGTTCGCGGGTACTTCGTGTAAATAATATTTCAAAAATCGGAAATTGCTTACACTAAATCACCCGGTATCAACCTCGAGTGCTCCAGCTTCCTGGCACATTCGGCAACTCACCACACAGATGATGAAAAGACTTCTACCCTCCTGCTTCTTATTCTTCGCTTTTTTTCCAGCCTTTGCCGCCTTGCCGGTGGTTATCAATGCTGGTGCGCCGGGAAGCTGCCCCCCTAGCGGGTCGGGCTACACAAAGGGCGGTCCAATTGGCAACACGACCTACGACAGCTACTACTTCAACGAGTGTAACTACGCCGCCACGACCACCATCACTGTGTCTGATGCAGCCATTGTGGCAGGGCAAACCTACACGGTTTATCTGCACTTTGCAGAAATCTGGTATGGAGCAGGCAACTCGGCCTTTGGCCAGGGAGATGGAGCCCGCATTTTCCATGTCGATGTGGAAGGAACCCGCATTCTCAGCAACCTTGACGTTCACGCTGCTGTTGGCCCGCGCACTGCTCTTGGCGTCAAATATGATGTTGCGGCGCTCAACAATGGCAGTGTTTCGATCACATTAACCAAGGTTCTGCAAAACCCAAAGATTTCCGCCATTGAAGTGCGGGTGCAGGGCGAAGCGAGCTCGCTGCCCCCCGACAATGGTTTTTACGACCTCAACGCCGCCCCCTTCCCAGTAGAATGGGCAGAACTCGATGCCCGCGCCGTTGACAACCAGGCTTTGGTTACCTGGGCCACAGCGGCGGAGAGCAACAACGCCGGCTTTGAGGTGCAAATGGCCAATGCCAGCGCGGAATTCAAGCAAATTGGTTTTGTGGACGGAGCTGGCAGCAGCGAAAGCCTGCGCCAATACAGTTTCACTACCGGGCATTTGCCAACTGGCACCTACTACTTCCGGCTGGTTCAGGTCGATTTTGACGGTAACAGCTCGGTGAGCCCCACAGTGGAATTACGCCTCGGCATGGATGAGCATCTGGCCCGTTTGTCGCTGGCCCCCAACCCTGCCGCTTCCGTTACCTGGCTGTCGGTGCAAGTAAATGAATCACAACCGGGCCGCCTGAGCCTGAAGAATATAACCGGTCAAACCATTGTTACTTTTTATGAAAATGAACTCCCTGCCGGCGTGTCCCGGCACCCTGTTGATTTGTCAAGCCTAACCCCTGGCATCTATGTGATCCATCTCGAGCTCGGCAGCCAATCGGCTTTCCAGCGTCTGGTGGTAACAGAAGAATAAGATTCCTCAACACATGGAGTGGAAAGGCCGGGCTGTGTCCCGGTCTTTTCGCATGTTTGCAGGGCCAACCCGGGCAAAGGGCGTTGTTCCGGGGCGAATTTTTGGTTAACATCGCTTATGAGTGTCGGGCTACAAGACCAGCAGGCGGCGAGCCGCCTGGAAGAGTTGCGCAAGATCCTGCTTTCCCAGGACCGGGAAAGCCAGGCAACCGTGATGCAACGCCTGGCAGAGCTGGAGACTGCCATGGTGGACGAGGCGGGGTTCAAAGCCCGGCTTCAGCCGCGCATGGAGGAGCAGGTCGCCTTTTTGCAGCAGCATTTCCCCACCCTCTTCGGGCAGTTCATGGGCCCAGCCATCAAGCGCCAGATCGAAGAAGAGCGCGAAGTGATCATTGACGCCCTCTATCCCATCATCGGCAAGCTCATCGCCCGCTTTCTCAAGGAAGAAATCAAGCGCATTTCCGAGCGGCTCGACGAACGCCTCAAGGATCCCTTTTCCCTCTCCAATTTCCGCCTCCGCATCAAGGCGCTGTTCTCTGGCATTTCCTATAATGAGCTGTTGTTCAGGGAGATGGCCAACCGCCAGCGGCTGGAGGAGCTGTTCATCATTCAAAAAGATACCGGCCTTTCCATGGCCCATTATTCCCTCCACTCCGTGACCCGGTCGCAGATGGTGGCCGGGATGCTAACTGGCCTTAAAAGCTTTTTGGAGGATGCCTTCCAGAAAGCATCGCAGGAACTCGACACGCTGGAGTATGAAGATTATCACATCAAAATTTACAGCTTCTCCCGCTTTTACCTCGCTGCCGTGATCGAGGGCGCGCCCGATGCCGAATACGAGCGCTTTCTGAGAACCCAGGTAGAGGCATTTTGCGCAAAAGAACAAATTCCAGCCGCCGAACCTGTGACCCAGGCCCTTCAGGACCGTCTTTCAATTGCTCTCAAAGCCCATTTTGATGGATTCAACCAAACCCGCGATCAGTAAAAAAGTGGCCCTCCTTGGCAGTCATGCGGTCGGCAAAACTTCGCTGATCAGCAGATTCGTTGCCAGGGAATTTCCCAACGAATACCTCACCACCATCGGGCTGAGAGTGGATCAGAAAATAGTGGACCTTCCCGGTTGCCAGGTAGAGCTGATCATCTGGGACATTGCCGGGCAGGATGACCCGGTTCGAATTCCTCAGTATTACCTCAACGGGGCCCATGGCTACATTTTTGTGGTGGATCTTTCCAGAAAATCCACCTGGGAGCCGATGGCCCACCAGTTGGATGTGCTGGAGGCCATGATGCCCAAGGCCCAGCGCATCATCGCTGGCAACAAGCTCGACCTTGTTCCTGCTGAGCAACGCGGGCAGCTTCAACTCCCTGTGGCACCCGATTTTTTCACCAGCGCCCTCACTGGCGAACATGTGGACGACATGTTCCTGCAACTGGCGCACATGCTCATTCGCCATGACTCTGCGTGATCTCAAAGCACAGCTCCTCGACCCACAGGCACAAGTGGTGCTGTTTCGCCGCGAAGGCCAGCTCGTGGACAGCTGCCACTCCATCGCCCGGCTGGATGCCTGGGAGGGACGCTCCCTCTATGAACTTGTGCCGCTGCTGCGCAGCATGAAAATGGTGTTTCACACGCTTGGCTCGGCTACCATGGACCTCCCCTGCGTGGAGTTTGACCTCGAAGGGGTAAAAGGCTTTTTCGACTTCCAGTTCATGGCCCACCCCGAAGACCCCGAGCTGCTGGTGTGGCTGATCCGCGACCAGACCAAAATATACCGCTACTACCAGGGCGTTCAGCAGGAGCGCAATTTGCTTCGTCTTGAGCTGGAGTACCGGGAGCACGGGAAGAGCGCCTAAGCTGCGCGGAGAATGAATGTTGTAAACAGGGTAGAGTGAAAGCAGCGGAAGATGGCTTATCCACCTCTTACCTCCTCAAAAAATACGTGCTGCCCATATAAAGATCTCCGCTGCGCTGCCAGCCTGAAGCGGGAGCTTCGCCGCCGGAAAGGGCCCATTGCCGGGACAGAATGCCATTGAGAGAGAAGCCCAGGGTGCGCTCCAGGTGAAGATCTGCATGGCCGCCGAGGTTTACGCCGTGGCTGCCGAAGCTGTTCCAGCCGCCACCCGACTGCGCCAGCAACTGAATTTCATAGCCGAGCCGAAGCCCGAGTGTGCCGTAGGGGCCGTCATTCAGGCTGGCGGCATAGGTGTAGCTGGGAATTGCCGTGGCCAACAGGCTCAGGTCGCGGCCTTCGCCGTGGCGATAACGCAGGTGCAGCCCTGCGCCCAGAAACCAGCGCCGCACCGCCACCGGCCGGTAGGCCCCGGCGATGACCTGGTAGCGTTGAAACTGAAATCCATTCGCCACCGGCACCCGCCATTCGGCCCCAAAATCGGTGAAGCCATTGCCAAAATTGCGAAACTGGTAGCCTGCCCCCAGGTGCGGCTGGCCGTCCCAGCTCACCGACACAAACCAGGTGTTGGTGCCAATTGTCTGGTAGCCAAAAAAAGGCTGGGCTTGAATTGACCCGGCAAAGAACCAAAGCAGGCCGATGATGGTAAGGAAAATATGCTTGTTCATCACTTGCGGAAATGAGAGGGTCAACGGGAGGAGGAACCAATGAGCCGGAAGGCAAACATTCGCTTGTTGGGCAAGCGAGGGCCGGAAAAGATGGCAGGCGGGTTTTCCAGGCTGGTGTAATCGACGTGCAGCCTGGCCGGCAGGCGATCAACCCCGAGCTTGTCGAGCGGGAGAATCAGTCCAAAGCCGTAGGTCACATCGCTGATGCGGGCGCGGTTGTTGGCAAATCCGCCGTCATCTTCTGTTCGGGTGTGAAAGCCAAGGCGCAGGGCCAGCATTTCTGCCAGCACTACTTCTGAGCCCGCATTCAACCCGGTGCGGTAAGGGCTGTTGAGCACATCCGTGAATTCTGCCGTGGCCAGCCAGCGAACCGGCTGTGGGTCAAGTCCGGGAATGCGAACATTCCCCTTCCGCTGATAGCTGAGGCCCATGCGGGCAATCACAGGAAAGGCGCTTGTGGAGCTGGTGTTGGCAGGGCTGGAAAAGGTGATCTGCGAGAAACTGGCATTCGTGAGGCCAAAACCTGCCTGCAGACGGCTGTTTTCGCTCTCCTGAATGGCGTAGAGGGCACCAACATCCAGCAGCGGAGCAGCAGAGCGGCTCACATCATCAAACAGTTTCCACACAAACAGATTGCCGCTGACGCCAACCTGCAGCCGGTCCAGCGGCTCATAAGCTGCCGTGAGGGCCAGCACCGTCGTGGCTGGTTTGTCCATGGGGTAATCAACCCCGTCGATCTGTACTGTGAAATTCGTCGGACCAACTGCAAAGTGATTCCAGGTGAGTCCTGCAACGAGTTTTTCGCTCAGGCGCTTTGCATATCCGGCGAAGAAGTAGTCAGATTCCCTCAGTACATAGTAAGGCGCGGAGGTAGAAAAAGTGGCTTCCCAGCTGTCGATGGTGCCGATCCCTGCCGGGTTGTAGAACATGGAGCTCACGCTGCCGCCAACGGCCACATCGGCCCGGCCCATGGCTTCGGTGGCGGCTCCCGGCAGGTTTCCGAAAAACCATTCCTGCTGAAAAAAGGGAAAATACTCCCTGTTCTGTGCCCAAAGCGCCCCGGTCATCCCTGTCTGTAGCAGGACCAGGAGCAGTAGTGTTGTTCGTTTCATGCCTTTCAGTTGAATAAAATAGCCCGAAACCGGGTCTGTTTTTTCCTTATGCCGCAAGATCGGAAAGGTTAACGGGTTTTGGGGGAGTTTTGAGTTGGGAGTTTTCCGGTCCTGAATCTCGGTTCCTTCGGCCTACGGTACACCGTCATCCTGAGCAGGCCCTTCAGGGCTGTCGTCGAAGGATGACATTAAGGCCATGACGGGCATGCAGGAATTCATCCCGGGTGCTTGTGCCGAAACGTTGCAGATCCCCGCCGGGCAGGCCGCCTTTCCTCCCAGCCGTCACTTTTCTATGACATCAAGGCAGCAGAAGTCCTTTTTGCGTGATTCTCAGGGTCGCATGGCCTTGGGGTTAATAAAACTAACTCTATATTTAACTTACCACACAGGGACTACCTCTACCTCCAACGCTTTCATCATGGCGGCTCGTTTCCTTGCTTTTATTCTCCTGGTTTTGGGATGCGGCCCTCATCTACCCGCACAAGGTGGTCAGGTATCGGTGAGCAGAAACAACGACGGAGCGCGGCTCATTGTCAATGGCCAGCCAATGATGGTCAATGGCATGAACTGGGATTATTTTCCCGTCGGCACCAACTACGAATACCGCCTCTGGGACCAGCCGGATTCCTTCATCAGGCAGGCGCTGAAAGACGAAATGACCCTGCTCCGCGACATGGGCGTGAATGCCATCCGGATCTATACCGGCATCCAGCCCAAATGGATCGCGCACATCTATGAGGAATACGGCATTTTCACCATGCTCAACCATTCCTTTGGCCGCTATGGGCTCACGCTGGACGGCAATTGGGTGGGCAACACCGACTACAACGACCCGCGGGTGGCGGCTATGCTCCTGGGGGAAGTGACCGCCATGGCGCGGGAATATCACGGCACACCGGGCTTGTTACTCTATTTGCTGGGAAACGAAAACAACTACGGTCTTTTCTGGGAAGGCGCTGAAACAGAAGATATTCCGGTTGAAGACCGAGCCTCCACCGAGCGGGCGCAGCACCTGTATGCACTCCTGAACCAGGCGGCGAAAGCCGTCAAAGAGATTGACCCTGCTCACCCGGTGGCCATTTGCAACGGCGACCTGCTGTTTCTCGAGCTGATTGCCAACACCTGTACCGATGTGGACATCCTTGGGATCAACGTGTACCGGGGAATTTCCTTCACCGACCTGTTTGACAAGGCAAAAGCCGGCACAGACCTCCCGCTGCTCCTCACCGAGTTTGGTGCCGATGCCTACAATGCCCTCACCGGGCAGGAGGCTGAGCGCGAGCAGGCCCTCTACAATGTGGCCAACTGGAAAGAAGTCTATCAAAACGCCGCAGGCATGGGAAAAGCGGGCAATTCCCTGGGTGGCTTCACCTTCCAGATGAGCGATGGCTGGTGGAAATACAGCCAGACCACCCGCCTCGATGTTCACGACACCCATGCCTCCTGGCAGAATGGCGGCTATGCGTTTGACTTTTTGCCCGGTTCCAATAACATGAATGAAGAATGGTTTGGCATTTGCGCCAAAGGGCCGGTAAACCAGCAGGGGTATTACCAGCTCCTTCCCCGCAAAGCCTTCCATGCCCTCAAAATCGTCCACCAGTTCAATCCCTATGCGCCAGACATGCCCCCCAGCAGCCTTGAGCTGCACTTTGAGCCGATTATAGCTGAATTGAGCCAGTAAATACCTTGCCACACAACGATTCATCCGACACTTACCTTTTATTTTTCTGCTGAATGCCCCCCCAACAAGCCTCGTCCACCAACCCGGCTCAGCCACACAAACACCAGGCAGGACTGGAAATGGCGCAGATCCAGAACGAGTCCTTCTTCAAAATTACCCATCATGATGTCATGAGGCCCTTCTTCATGACCATCGTTAGCGACGCCAACCACTGGCTGTATATTTCCAGCAACGGCGGCCTCACAGCAGGAAGGAAGAACCCTGAGTTTGCCTTGTTTCCCTACTACACCGACGATAAAATCACAGAATCAGCAGACCTGACCGGCAGCAAAACCCTGCTTCAGGTGCATGGGAAAGGCGAAACCCGGCTGTGGGAGCCGTTTTCTCCGAGGCAGGCGGGGCTGTTTGCCGTGACGCGGAACCTCTACAAAAGCATGTATGGCAACCAGATCCTGTTTGAAGAAATCAACAACGACCTGGGCCTGATTTTCCGCTACCGCTGGAGCAGCAGCAAGCGCTTTGGGTTTGTGAGAACGGCAGAGCTCGTAAATACGTCGGATGCGGAAGTGGCTGTGAACGTGCTGGATGGCTTGCAGAACATCATGCCCTACGGCGTGCCGAGCGAGGTGCAGCAATCTACCAGCAACCTGGTGGATGCCTACAAGCGCAGCGAGCTGGAGCCCGGCACGGGTCTGGGCATGTTTGCCCTGAGCGCCATCATCGTGGACAAGGCCGAGCCGAGCGAAGCCCTCAAGGCGAATGTGGCCTGGTCGGTGGGCTTTGATAAGCCTGTTTACCTGCTTTCCAGCCTCCAGCTCGACAATTTCCGGGCAGGAGCGCCGCTGGTGCAGGAAACGGATGTGAAGGGAGAAAAAGGCGCCTATTTCGTTTCGGCAGAAGTGAAGCTCCCGGCTTCGGGCAGCAAAAGCTGGCGCATCGTGGCCGAGGTCAACCAGTCGCAGTCGCAGGTGATCGCCCTCTGCGAAACACTGGCCGGCAGCACCAGCCTCGATGACACCATCACCGCCGACATTGAAGCAGGCACAAAGGCCCTGATCCAGTTGGTAGCCGCCGCCGATGGCCTTCAGCGTTCGCAGGATACCCTCACCGATACCCGCCATTTTTCCAACACCCTCTTCAACATCATGCGGGGCGGGATTTTTGATGACCATTACCAGATTGAACTGGCGGATTTCTCGGCATACCTGCGCAAGGCCAACAGCCCGCTGGCAGCGCGGAGTGCTTCGTTCCTGAATGGGCTGGGACCTATGTTTAGCTTTTTTGAGCTAAAAAATGCCCTCTATCAAAGCCAGGACCCGGACCTGATCCGGCTGGGCCTGGAGTACCTGCCGCTCAAGTTCAGCCGCCGCCACGGCGACCCCAGCCGCCCATGGAACAAATTCTCCATCAACACCCAGAACGAAACCGACGGCTCCAAGGTCCTTGATTATCAGGGCAACTGGCGCGACATTTTCCAGAACTGGGAGGCCCTGGCACATGCCTACCCGGAGTTCATGACCGGCATGATTTTCCGGTTTCTCAACGCCTCCACATTCGATGGCTACAACCCCTACCGGGTCACCAAAGGCGGATTTGACTGGGAAACAATCGAGCCAGACGATCCCTGGTCCTACATCGGCTACTGGGGCGACCACCAGATCATTTACCTGCTCAAGTTTCTGGAGTTCTCGGAAAAATATGCGCCGGGCAGCCTGCGGAGTTTGTTTGAAAAGGACTGGTTTGTCTATGCCGCCGTTCCCTACCTCATCAAACCCTACGAACAACTCCTGAAAACCCCGCAGGACACCATAGACTTCGACCACCACTGGGATGCCGCCATCCGCGCCAGACGGGAGCAGATCGGTGCCGACGGAGCCCTGCTGGCCCTGCCCAATGAGGAGGTGTACCGGGTGAATTTCCTCGAAAAAATCCTCGCTTCCGTGCTGGCCAAGGTCTCGAACCTGATCCCGGAAGCAGGCATCTGGATGAATACCCAGCGCCCCGAGTGGAACGACGCCAACAACGCCCTTGTGGGCAACGGCGTCTCGATGGTGACGCTCTACTACCTGCGGCGGTTCATGGCCTTTTTCCAGGGCCTGCTGGGAGATGGCGAAAATGGTTCTGTGGAAATCTCTGCAGAATTGGCGCTTTGTTTCCATCAAATGAAGGGGGCCCTGGCAGCTCATCATGGCCTCCTGGCCGGGCCGCTCAGCGATGCCGACCGCAAGGCCGTGCTCGACAGCCTGGGTACAGCTGCTTCCGACTATCGCGCCGGGATTTACAAGCAAGGTTTTAGCGGCGAAAAACAGGCCATTGACCTGGGAGATTTCCGGGCTTTTTCGGCCCTTTGCCTCGATTACCTCGACCATGCCATCCGCGCCAACAAGCGCGCGGACAAGCTCTACCACGCCTACAACCTGATGGTGCAAACCAGCGAGGGCATCGGCTGCGCCTATCTGAGCGAAATGCTGGAAGGCCAGGTCGCCGTGCTGAGCTCGGGTTTACTGAGTCCGGCAGAGGCATTGGATGTGCTGGACGGCCTGAAAAACAGCTCCCTCTTCCGGCCAGATCAGTACAGCTACATTCTCTATCCGAACAAGCAGCTTCCCGGGTTTTTACAAAAAAACAACATCGATCCTACAGAGGCCCTTCGTTCGGAGCTGATCAAACAGATGACCGGCAACGGCGATGGCCGCATCGTGGAGCGCAACATTCGCGGCGGCTTCCATTTCAACGGGCAGTTCAAAAACGCAAAAGACCTGGCCAACGGGCTGGATGCCCTGGCAGGCAGCACCTATGCCGGGCTGGCAGAAAAGGAGCGGCAGTTTCTGCTCGATTTGTACGAAAAGACCTTCCACCACAAAGCCTTTACCGGTCGTTCGGGAGCCTTTTTCGCCTATGAAGGACTGGGCTCGATTTACTGGCACATGGTGTCGAAGCTGCTGCTGGCTGTGCAGGAGTGCTGTTTCGCGGCCATGGAGCAGCAGGCCGACCCGGCGATAACGGGCCGCCTGTTGGACCACTACTATGAAATTGGCGCCGGGATTGGCGTTCACAAGTCGCCGGAGCTGTATGGGGCCTTCCCGACAGATGCCTACTCCCACACCCCGCTGCACAGGGGGGCACAGCAGCCGGGCATGACCGGGCAGGTGAAAGAAGACATTCTCACCCGCTTCGGCGAGCTGGGGGTAACGGTTCGCGGTGGAAAACTCACCTTCGGGCCCCGCCTGCTCCGCAAAGGAGCCTTTCTCAGCGAAGCCGGGCGATTTGACTACCTCACCATTCAGCAGCAGCCAGCCAGGATCGATCTGCCTGCAGGCTCGCTGGCCTTTACCTGCTGTCAGGTTCCGGTGGTGTACCAGATCGGCAGCAGCCACCAACTAACGGTTCAGCTGGCTGATGGAAAAACGGTTGTGGTGGAAGGCCTTGAACTGGACGCTGATATGAGCCAACACATTTTCCAGCGGTCCGGGCAGGTTCAGCAAATCACCGTTTCGCTTAGCCCTGGAATCCTGAAAGACTAACCCCACGCATGATGCATGTTCCTTTTGTTTCCCTGATTTCGCTGCTTGTGATGTTGCTGGCCGGCTGCCAGTCGGCTCCGGTTCCGAAGGAAAAAACAGCGGCAGACCTCCTCGGCGACCCCGCCAGCCTGGCCATTTCTTATGGCGGCTACCGCGAGAACACGAGGGACATCCAGCCCACGATTGAGCAGATCAGGGAAGATTTGCTGATCCTGTCGGCGATGGGCGTGAAGCTGCTGCGCACCTACAATGTTCACCTCGACGAGGCAGCCAACCTGCTGGAGGCAATCCGGCAGACGAAGCAGGCCGACCCGGAGTTTGAGATGTATGTGATGCTGGGAGCCTGGATCGACTGCAAGAACGCCTGGACCCAGTTTCCGCCGGAGCATGGGTTGGAGAGTGAGCGGAATGCGCGGGAAATAGCGCGGGCGGTGGAGCTGGCTCAGCAGTATCCGGAGGTCGTGAAGATCATGGCAGTGGGAAATGAGGCGATGGTCAAATGGGCGGCGAGCTACTACGTGGAGCCCGGCATCATCCTGAAGTGGGTTCGCCATTTGCAGGCACTCAAGGCGCAGGGACAATTGCCGGAAACCCTGTGGATCACGAGCTCCGATAATTTTGCCTCCTGGGGCGGCGGTGGTGCCGAGTACCATGTGCCGGAGCTGGATTCGCTGATTCATGCTGTGGATTTCATTTCCATGCACACCTACCCGATGCACGACACCCACTACAACCCGGCCTTTTGGCAGGACAGCGCCGCGAATGACGAACGGAGCGATGCCGACAAAATTGAAGCAGCCATGCTGCGGGCCAGGGAGTACGCTGTGGCTCAGTATGACTCAGTGGCGGCCTACATGCAAAAAGTCGGGGCAAACAAGCCCATTCACATCGGCGAGACCGGCTGGGCATCCTTTGCCAATGAGCGCTATGGCGACGAGGGTTCCCGCGCCACCGACGAGTACAAATCGGCCCTTTACTACCGGCACATGCGGGAGTGGACCGCCTCGAAGCGGATGTCCTGCTTTTATTTCGAGGCGTTTGACGAATCTTGGAAAGACAGCGCAAACCCGGGCGGCTCTGAGAACCATTTTGGCCTGATCACCTTGCAGGGCGAGGCGAAATATGCCCTCTGGGACCTCGTGGATGCAGGAGCATTTGAGGGATTAACCCGGGGAGGCAAGCCCATTACAAAAACTTATGGCGGCAACCTCGATTCCCTGCTCCTGACCGTGAAAACGCCCCCTGCCCCACCTGAATCAAATTCCACGGCGAAGTAAGCAAGCGCGCAGGCTTGCCTGTGCGCCTTCGACCATTCACGTTCCCATCCATTCCTCACTACAATGACTACTCACACTACTCCCCTCAAGGACAGAGTGCCTCTTGGCCAGAAGCTGGCTTTTGGTGCCGGGCATCTGGCCAACAACCTGCTTCCTGGTGCGCTGGGCGTTTTTTCCTTCTTTTTGCTCACTGCTTTCGGCATGGACCCCTTTCTGGCGGGCCTGCTTGGAGGCTTGCCCCGTTTTTTCGATGCGCTTACCGACCCCATCATGGGCTACATCACCGACAACACCAAGTCGAAATATGGGCGCAGAAAGCCCTATATTTTTTTTGGTGCCATCCTGAGCGGGGTGCTGTTTGCTGTATTGTGGCAGTTGGATGCGGATAACACCCAGATGTACAACTTCTGGTACTTCCTCATTTTGTCGATGGTGTATATCCTCGGCAACACCATGTTTTCCACCCCGCTCATCGGGCTGGGGTATGAAATGACCTCCGACTACAACGAGCGCACGCGGCTCATGGCCTTTTCCCAAACCCTGGGGCAGGTGGCCTGGATGATTGTGCCCTGGTTTTGGGTGCTCATTGCCAATCAGAACCTGTTTGAAACCCAGGCGGTAGGGGTGCGCCAGCTTTCCATTGTCGTTGGAGCAGCTTGCCTGGTACTGGGAATCCTTCCGGCCCTTTTTTGCAAGGAAGTGGATCAGGCCAATCTCACCAACCGCGACGACCTCACCTTTGACAACATTGCCAACAACTTCAGGAGCCTGATGCGTAGCATGGGCCTGATTTTCAGGAATAAATCTTTCGTTCGTTTGTGTGCGGCTACCTTCCTGGTGTTCAACGGATACCAGCTGGTGTCCTCGTTCAGCTATTTCATCATTGTCTTCCATATGTTTCAGGGGAGCTATGAAGGAGCAGGTACCTGGCCAGCCTGGTTTTCAACCGTGAGCGCGTTGTCCACAGCCTTTCTGATTATCCCGATCATTACCTGGATGGCAGGCCGCTGGGGAAAGCGAAATGCTTTCATTGTGGCTACCATGATCTCAATTGTGGGTTACTCCCTGAAGTGGTGGGGATTTAATCCTGAAAATCCCTGGCTCATTTTTATGCCCGTTCCTTTCATGGTCTTCGGGATTGGCGGCCTCTTTACCCTGATGCTGAGCATGACTGCCGACGTGTGCGACCTCGACGAATACAACAACGGCATGCCGAGGAAAGAAGGAACATTTGGCGCCATTTACTGGTGGATGGTGAAGCTGGGGCAGGGACTCGCCATGGTGCTGGGGGGTCTGGTGCTGAAGCTGGTAGGCTTTGATCAGAACCTCTCGGTGCAAACGACCGAAACCCTTACCCAGCTGCGGCTCGCCGATATTCTGGTCCCTGCCTCTACAGCCGCCCTGGCTATCTGGGTGATGTGGAACTACGACCTCACCGAGGCTAAAGCCCGTGCCATTAAAGAAACACTGGTCGCACGACGAGGGGAGCTGTAAGCTCCTTTGGAAGAAACCGCCTGCTCCAGCAAGGGCCTGTCTGCACTGGGTGGCCGTGAGCTGCCTTCAATGTTAATCGACTCTTATCTGGTCGGATCAATCACCTCCTGGCCATCCAGCCAACACGCAATCCCGCCCCCACGGGCGGGATTGCTGTATTTAGTACCATGTTTACCGGATCTCCACTTCCATCGGCAGCGAATATGGCATTGCCTGGCCCGGCGCGAGCAGAAAATTGCTGATCTCGCAGGGGACAGAGAAGGAATAGCGGCCTGGCTGGGGGGAGTCGATACCATTTCCGTATTGCAAGGATACCCACATGGCCGCAGTTTTGCCTGCGGGAATGATGAACTCCCGGTCCATGCTCAGCATGGCTGGCGCCTGCAACACTTTGATCCTAATTGGGATGCTGCTAAGGTTTTCGATCAGGTAATAACCCTCTGAATAATCACTGGCAAGGTCAATGAAAAAGTGCGGTTGAACCTGGAGCGAAGCTTCAGCCAGGGGGCGCAATTGCGCCTCCCGCCCGATCACAGTGCCTTTATACAAAACCGCCGTGCGCCTTGCCTGAAGCGCTTCCAGAATTCCTGCCTCATCCCGCGTGCGCGCGAAAACCAGCGTCATCGACCGGTATGGGAAGCCGGAGGTTTCGTAAAGCATTGAAAGCGGATAATGGGTGTCGGAGGTGCCGATCATAGCCAGATCGTGCTCGAGGCACCAGCGGTGTGCCCATGGCGAATATACATTCTCATTCACCACCTCAATCCCACCCAGCATTCCCTGCCTGAGCAGTTGCGTGTGAACGGAGGTCCATGACAAGCTGTCGTAGGGGTGGTTGTAGATGAGGAATGCGCCCTGTTGGTGGGCGATGGCTGCTGCGGCAAGGGAGTCACGAACGAGCAGTTCCGATGCATCTTGCAGGCCAATAGCATTAAGGTGGCCCATTGGCATTTCGCGGGTGATTTCGGCACCGTTAAAAACGATCACACCCATTGCTTCGGCCTGATTTCTACTGATCTCCCAGGCCCGGTTGTAGCCACTATCCACATCAGCGCGGTGTGGCAGCCACTCAATGTGGTCGGTAAAAGCAAGCGCATCCAGTCCTTCGGCCCAGGCTTCGCGGATGCTGCTTTCGGGCCATACTTCCCCGTCCGAAAAAACGGTATGCACATGAAAATCACATTTGAGCGTGTGATAACCTGGCAGGTCGGGGATATGCAGGCGGGCACGGTGAAGAAACTGAGCCGCGACTGGCAGCGCAGTGCTCATGAGACAAGAGAGCAACAGCAAAACTCGCATGGGTTCGGATTTTTTACAACCTTCGCAACCGAATATGATCTCAGTACAACCAATTGGTTAGCAATGGGTTGACATGACGCTGTCTGGTGCGTTCCAACAACCTTCTTATTCCCTTTGCACCCCGGATAACATAGGAAGTTGTCGAAACCGCGCTGCAAGGCATTCTTCTGTCCTACCCATTGGGTGGCTTCCCTCAGAAAACATCCGGAGAAAGTCGATCTCTGTAACCGTCCCTCAAAATCAGACCCTCGGGATCATCGGTGGCTTTACTACAACGGCCTGAAGGTCTTTGTTGCGAATGCGAACCTGGATTTCATTGCCGACAACCGCTTCACTTGCAGGGACATAGCCCATGCCAATTCCCACGCCCGTAACTGGCGACACTGAACCGGAGGAGACCGTTCCAAGCAGCAAGCCCTCTTTCACAATTTCATAGTCGCGGCGAGGAATTCCGCGCTCGGCCATACAAAATGCGGCGAGCTTTTTGCCCAGGCCTGCTGCTTTGCGGGCGAGGATGGCAGCCTTTCCGTTAAATTCGCCCTTATTAAGCTTGGTGATCCAGCCAAGTCCTGCATCGATCGGCGAGGTGCTGTCGTTAATATCGTTGCCATAGAGCATGTAGCCCATTTCGAGGCGGAGGGTGTCTCTGGCACCGAGCCCGGCGGGAATGAGCCCATGCGCCTGTCCGGCTTCCTGTAAGTCGTTCCAGATCCTGACGGCGTGATCCTGGTAGAGGAAAATTTCGAAAGTGCGCTCACCAGTGTAGCCGGTGGTGGCAATGAGCGATTTGGGCGCTCCGTGAAAATCCCCTTTGATGCAGGCATAAGCTGGCAGGGCGCTGAGGTCCCAGTCGGTAAATTGCTGCACCACAGCTTCGGCCTTCGGTCCGGAAACGGCGATCAGGGCTGTTTCTTCGGAGATATCGATCAGTTCTGCACCGATCTGGCGATTGGATTCTGAGATCCAGTTCCAGTCCTTTTCGATGTTGGAGGCATTAACCACCACCATGTACTGGTCTTCGCGAATGTGATAGACGATGATATCATCCACGATACCCCCTTCGTGGTTGGGCATGCAGGAGTAGTGGGCTTTGCCTGGCACGAGCTTGCTCGCGTCGTTGGAGCTGAAGGTTTGGATGAGCTGGAGGGCTTTGGGGCCGCGGATGATAAACTCCCCCATGTGAGAAACGTCAAACATGCCAGCGGCTTGCCTCACGGCCATGTGCTCTTGTTTATCCCCGGTGTAGCGAACAGGCATGTCATATCCGGCAAAGGGAACCATGTGGGCACCGAGTGCTTTGTGGGTGGCGTGAAGTACAGTTTGCTTGACCATAGCGAGAAAGCCTTTGGGGGTGATCAAAAGAAAAAATGGCTCGGAATCAGGTCGCAAGATAGGGGGAAGACAGCAAATATGCTGAGCCCCTGAGGCGCCTTCCCCAGAAAAATACGGATTCCGGTTTAGTTTGACAGCTGGTCGGATTTGGTTGATGAGAGAGGGATCGGGAGTGGCCGTTGGGGCAAAATTAGTCTCTTCGGCCAGCCACATGATCGAAAGCGTGTTCATGAAAGGTTCCTGGTACTTAAACCTGGTGCTCAACATGATCTGGCCCAAGGGCATGATTGGCTATTGGGAGGCCATTTGTAAGAAAAAAGTTAAGCCAGCAGAACCATGATAACCTTGTCATGAAGAATTAGGAGGCGATTGGCCTGAAAATAAAATCGAGATCATCAGTGCAGATGCTGCCTCAGATCCAGCTTCGGAACGGGCAGGGAAAACATATGACCTTTGCTCAGGAACCACTGCACAATTTCGCTTACTCGGCTCAGTACTCGCAGCCAGCAGCAGACAGCTGCACATGATGATCCACCTCTTCGGCGGCCACCATTTTCAGTATATCGCCTTTTTTTGCCGGAGCAGGCCGTTTCTGTTTTTGCAGCAAAAAACGATGTGCCTTCATTGCTTTCCTCTCCAGAATTCTCTGTTTGTTGTTCCCGCCTCAAATACTACCTTCAAAACGTCATTAACCGTCGGGTTTTTCATTTTTTGGCCCATGACTCATCCCATCTCCATCGGCTCCCGCGTTCGGCACCCGCAGTATGGCAACGGTGTGGTGCTCGACAATACCAAGTCCTTCTACAACATCGCTTTCCCTAATTTCGGCGAGAAGGCCATCAGCAGGGAGTTTGAAGACCTTCAGCTCATCGAGCTGGCTCCGTTGCCCGAGGAGCGCCTCGCCATCGGTGATGTTGAGAAAATGCTCGTCCAGATTCTCCGCCGCTGGACAGACGCCTCTGAAGTTGTGCCCCTCGGCAAAAAATGGCATGGCGGCACCATGCTGCTTCAGCCAGCCAGCAAAGACCTGAAGCCCAAGGAAATTCCCATTGAGGCTTTCTTCCATAAGATCGTGATGATCCGCGACCGCCTACGGCTGCTGGAGCAGCAGCTCAACAAGCAAAACGGCATCTCCGACGAGGAAAAGGTGAACATGCAGCAGTACATCACCCGGATTTACGGCAGCCTCACCTCCTTCAACATCCTCTTTGCCGACCCCGATGACGGCTTCAGGGGGGAATGAAAAGACTAACTTGCTTCCTTCATGCCGCCTTTACCCGGCTTTGATCCCGATCTATGGACCCTCTTCTGCTGCTCACTGTCATCGGGGGCTACTTTGCCCTGTTGGTGCTCATTTCTCTGCTAGCTGCCCGGGGCGCCAGCTCACAAACGTTTTTTACTGCCAACCGCAACTCGCCGTGGTACCTCGTGGCCTTCGGTATGATCGGGGCCAGCCTCTCGGGTGTAACCTTCATTTCCATCCCCGGCGCGGTGGGCGGCAATGGCCTCAACCAGGATTTTTCCTACCTCCAAACCGTTTTTGGCTATTTGGTAGGCTATACAGTCATTGCCCAGGTTCTCCTGCCGCTGTACTACCGCCTGCGGCTCACCTCCATTTACACCTACCTCGACCAGCGCTTCGGGCGGTTTTCCTACAAAACAGGGTCCTCCTTTTTTCTGCTGTCCAGAATCATCGGTTCCTCCTTTCGCCTGTATCTGGTGGCCATGGTGCTAGATCAGTTCGTGCTCGGGCCGCTGGGAGTCACCTTCTGGCAAACAGTTCTCGTTACCTGCGCCCTGATCTGGCTCTATACGTTCAAAGGCGGCATCAAAACCGTGGTCTGGACCGACACTTTCCAAACGGCAGCCATGCTGCTCTCGGTGGCCCTCACCCTGGGAGCCATTTCTGCGGAACTGGGCTGGCACTGGAGCGACCTGCCCCAAATCGTGAGAAACAGTGAATATGGCCAGGTTTTTTTCTGGGAGAATGGCTGGAGAGATCCTAACTTCTTCTGGAAGCAATTTCTGGGCGGGGCCTTCATCACCATTGTCATGACTGGCCTCGACCAGGACATGATGCAGAAGAATCTCACCTGCCGAAACCTGCAGGATGCCCGAAAAAACATCTACAGTTTCAGCGCCGTGCTACTGTTTGTGAACATGCTGTTCCTTGCCCTCGGCGTGATGCTGTACCTCTATGCTGCCAGCAAAGGCATTGAGGTCCCCGCCAGGCGCGATCAGCTCTTTCCCCTGCTGGCATTGAATCATCTCTCTCCCTGGATCGGCGTCACCTTCGTGCTGGGCCTGATTGCAGCAGCTTATTCCTCTGCGGATTCTGCCCTGACCGCACTCACCACTTCGTTTTACGTGGACATTCTCGGCATCGACCCCACTGATGAAACGAAGCAAAGCAGGAAAATACGCCAGGCCGTTCACCTGGGCATGACCCTGGTGCTGTTCACAGTGATCATGCTGTTTCGGCAAATGAACAACGATTCGGTGATCAACGAGCTGTTCAAAGTAGCTGGCTATACCTATGGTCCCTTGCTTGGCCTCTATGCCTTCGGTTTGTTTTCCCGGCGCAGCGTGCGGGATCGGTGGGTGCCCTTCGTGGCGGTGGCCTCCCCGGCAATCTGTTTTGTGCTGAACAAATACTCAGATCTGCTTCTGGGCGGCTATCAGTTTGGCTTCGAATTACTCATCCTCAATGGTGCCCTCACCTATTTTGGCCTCTGGCTCCTCAGCATCGGCCACAATAAGCAAACAAACAAAAGCTAATGTGCAGTCGGGCAAAATCCTGGTTATCTTTGGGTAAATGAAAGGTTCATGACCCTGTTTCGAATGGTATTGCTGCTGGCCATGCTGGCTCTGGCCTGCGGACCCCGCGAAGATAACCGGGAGCAGGAGCTCGTGTCGAGGCTCCAATCCTCCTCCGAGCTTGCCACCGTGGAAATGGTTTTCTCAAAAGTGGTGAGGGGCAAAAAAACGAGTACGATTCTGGGCATTCCAACCGGCACCTCCGATTTTTTAGCCGAAACTGAGGCCCGTGTCAAGGCTGGCATCGACCTGAGCAAAGTACAGGTGGAAAGCCTTGACTGGGATAAAAAGACCGTTATCCTTCGTCTGCCACCGCCCTCCATCATTAGCCTCAGCATCCCAGCCGAAGCCATGAAGGTGAACGAAGAGGCCACCCAGAATAACTATTTTTCCTCCCTTTCCAGCGAGGACATGGACCAGTTCTACCGCCAGGCAGACGCCGAGCTTCGCCAGGAAGTGGCCCGAATGAACCTTGAAGGCCTTGTCAAAGAAAAAACCGAAGGATTTCTGCGCCGCTTTCTTCAGGAGGCGGGCTTCGCCCAGATTTCCTTTCAATACGGCAAACCCAATTCAGAGCCATGATCCGTCGTTTTCTTGGGCTAATACGAGCAATTCCCCGGCTTCCTCTTCTCTTCCTGCTATTCCTCGGCATTGTCCTGCTGGCCTGGTCGTGGTGGAAGGGATGGTCGCTGCCCGAATTTCGCGGAGCCCGTTTTGAATACAGCAACGGTGCTACTCTCCTCGAAGAAGTCCACGAAATTGGACAGCTGATCTCGGCCCGCTATTATGGCGAAGTCATTCATTCGCATCTGGAACAGCAGGAGGCCGAAGACTGGGAACTGCTCACCCTGCTGTTTGACGAAGTGAAGCGAATGTATGAGCGGCATTATCAGTCGGCGAAAGACATGCCCGTGCGGCGAACGGAGGCTCAAATCAAGCTGGATGCCTATAATCGGTTTTTGCAAAATGCGAACACCTTGTCGGAACCTGGCTGGTTTCAGGAGGTGCTGCTTAACGTAACGGGGAATCCTGCGGCCTGCCTGGAGCAAATCAGAACGACCAGTTGGGAGGCCTTCAGCACACAGCACGGCGAAACATTGATGCGCCTCCGGCGACGATACCGCCAGGAAGTGCTGGGCAATCCCAGCCTTGTCTACCTGGGTCGGGGCGAGGTGCTCATGGGCTACAACCTCAACCAGCTTGACAGCCTGCATTTGCTGCGTCGCGCCGACAGCCTGATCCTTCAATTGGATCCCGTTGTGATTGCCGCCGAGATCAACCCCTGGTATCGCCCGCCTGCCGATGGCAAGCCCGGTGTGCCCGGCTTTGAAGCCGTGCGCGAATCTGGCAGCATTACCCCCGGCATGATCCAGCAGGTGAAAGCAGGCTGCAAAACCGATTTGCTGCGGGAGGCCCACCGGCACGGGATTGTGGCCCTGGCCGAGCGCTCTGCAGAGGAAACCCTGTTGGGCTTTTTTCAGCTCCTCACCCCACCCGGCGACACCCTGCGGGTGGTAGACATTCAACACAGCCAGCGCTGGCAAGACATAGAAGGCTGGACCCGCGATGGAAAAATCGACGCAGCCGAATGGATCGCAATCCGCGAAGCAGCCCGGAATGACAGCCTCAGCCACACCTGGCTACCCCTCATTGCACAGCGAATCGGCACCTGGGGCCAAACGCTGGAATGGAACCTCATGCGCTGAATGAGTGTTTTTGATGCAAATAATCCCGGCCATTTTCCGAAAAAGCACGACATTTCGGGGTAGGGCAGGTAGCCTGTTCGCTTCGTTGTTTCACCTTTACGCTTGATCGCCGTGGTCCAGATTGTTGAATGCCCCCGGGATGCAATGCAGGGATTGCCACATTTCATTCCCACCGCTCAAAAAATCGAATACCTGAACCTGCTGCTTCAGGTTGGGTTTCACAGCATCGACTTTGGGAGCTTTGTTTCGCCCAGGGCGGTGCCCCAACTTCGCGACACCGCCGAAGTGCTGGCGGGGCTGGATCTTGCGAATAGCAACAGTCGCCTGCTGGCCATCGTGGCCAACGTGCGGGGAGCAGAAGAGGCCGTTGAGTTTGATGAGATCCGGGACCTGGGCTATCCATTTTCAATTTCGGACACCTTTCAACTGAGAAACACCAACCGCAGTCTGGCGGATTCTCTGCCGCTGGTGGAGGAGATGCTGGGTTTGTGCGCTCAAAAGGGGAAAAACCTTGTGGTGTACCTGTCAATGGCATTTGGTAACCCCTACGGTGATCCCTGGAGCGAAGAAGAGGTGGAAAAATGGGCAGAGACGATGGTGGGGATGGGCGTTCGGGTGTTGTCGCTGGCTGATACAGTTGGCAGCTCCACCCCAGACCAAATTGACCGGGTATTTGGCCAGGTGCTGGGCCGCTGGCCAGGTGTTGAAATCGGAGCACATTTTCATGCCCAACCGGCCGATCGCCACGTCAAGCTGGCTGCTGCCTGGCAGGCTGGCTGCCGAAGGTTTGATGTTGCCGCCAACGGTTTTGGCGGTTGCCCTTTTGCCAAGGATGAACTGGTGGGAAACATTTCAACCGAAAGCCTGCTCGCTTTTCTGGACGAGCAGAAAGCCCGCCCCGAACTCAATCTTGATGCATGGCAGGCAGCCTTGAAGATGGCTCCTGCGTTATTCCATTGATTCTCATTTCCTTCCAGACAGTTGCGGGCTTTGGACCGAAATTTCAATGAAAAAATTTTTCATTCCAGGCTTCCTTCTGCAATTTTGTCCATCCTGAAGAAGTCAGGCGGTATGTATTTGACCTACATCCCCAGTATGATCCAGCGGCGTTTTGGGCAGTTTGTTTGGCGTGTTGACACCGAATCGAAGGAGATATTTCTCACTTTCGATGATGGTCCCACCCCCGTCATCACCGACTGGGTGCTTGATTTGCTTGCCGATTATGATGCCAGGGCGACCTTTTTCATGGTAGGCGATCAGGTGAGGAAGCATCCTGAGCTGGTTCATCGTGTGATTGATGAGGGGCATGCGGTTGGGAATCACACCCGGAGCCACATCAATGGCCGTAAAACCTCAACCTACAGCTACCTGCGAAATGTAGCCGAGTGCCAGCAAATCCTGCGGGAATACACCGGGCATCGCCCAAGGTTGTTTCGCCCACCATACGGCCGTATTACCAAAGCCCAGGCCGCTCCATTGCTCAAGAGAAGCATTGAAATTGTGATGATGGATATCATTACGGGTGATTTTGACCCCAAAAGAACAGCAGATCAAGTGGCGCAAACAGCCTTGACCCACGCCAGCCCGGGTGCCATTTTGCTGTTTCATGACAGTGTGAAAGCCTGGCCTCGGCTCGAAGGGGCATTGCCAGTGGTTATGGAGTCTCTGGCAATCCAGGGGTTCATGTTTAAAGCCCTCCCCTCTGCAGAATTGGTAGAAGCCTGAGCCTTCGAACCCCACGGCAAGTAGAACTCCTCTGCTTCATTTAATGATGAAAATATAGTGTCAGGTAGAAACGATCACTGGCTTCTCTCCGGAGAATTCCTTATGTTAATTTTTACATAAATCCCCCAAACCATCCTCATGATGAACGCACGCATTTTCGCCACAGGACTTCTGGTGTTGCTCATCACGGGAGTCCTTCCTGCTTTTTCTCAGTCATATCTCATAGAAGCCGGAGGTGAATCGATTGTGATCCCCATCCAGTTGCTGGTAGGAGAGGAAGTTCTTATTCCTTTAACCCTGGAGGTGAAGCTGACTTTGAAGAAAATGGCCAAAAAGGAAAAGCCCTTTTACAGAACCCTTGTTTATGATGTTAAGGGGCTAACGGAAGCTCAAATCCGGGCATACGACGATGTGGCTGGCCATTTTTTACTCCCCAGCACAGTGGGTACCCGCAGAGAAATTGAAGTAACCTATCAGGGTGTTGGGCCTGCGGCTGTTTCCATTATGCGACCTGTGGAGGCCGGAACCCTGGTGGTAGCCTACCGGGGCAAGCAGCAACAGCTCAAACTAAAGAAAAGCGGCAAGATTCAGATTTCCTATCGGAATGCACAGAACGTCATTTCTCATGTTCACACAATCCAATACGACGGGAACGGGGCTTCTTTCCAAATTTCAAAGGGAGGGAATACATTGAATCTAAACCCTGCCAACCGGCAGGTTGTGGCGGGATCCAATACATTAGGAGAATTCCTCTACCTCAAGCCAAGGGGCCTTTAACTAGCTTCCTGGGATCTACGCATCGTTCAAAATCTCACATCAAACCGACCATCCACAATTTCCACGCTTTCTCCGGTGGGACTGATAACGGTCATGTCAAAGGTGCCTGCAAACACGCCGTTGTCGATGCTAAGGGTGCTGATGCTCAGTGAGCCCGCCTGGGTAGCATAAGCTCTCCGACCTGAGGGCGCATCGGGGTCAATTTCCCCAAATTCCAGCACAATGCCCGCACCTGCCCAATCTGCCAGGAGGTAGTCGCCCGGTGCCGGGAGCGGCGACAGCTCCCACCTGAAATAGGTGCCATCTCCGAGCTGGGTGGCTGTTATGAGCAGGGTTTGGTCTGTGCTGTCATAGCTACTGGAGATATTGGGAGCCAGGCTGTTAATTTGAGGCAGCCAAACATCTCCGTCGATGAGAGCGCCCACCGTGTTGGCACCAACCCGGGTGATGGGTGGAAGATCGGGCTGGCAGGCGGCAAGCAGAAATAAGATCGGGAAAGAAAGAAAAAGGGTTTTCATTGGCGAACGATCGTAGAAAGCGATTCTTTGAGCATGGAAAGCATTTCATTGAGAATCATGGCGGTAGCCCCCCAAATGGCGTGGCCCTCAACGAAGTAGGCGCGAGCCACAAGCTCGTTGCCGTCAGCAGTTTTCCTTACTGGCACCAGGGTGGGCACAGCGTATAGAAGCGATTTAAGCGGAATTTCTACCAGTTCAGCCACTTCAAGGGAGGAAAGTTGAAATTGTGGCCGCCGACGCGAAAATCCTAGCACTGGTTTCACCAAATAGTTGCTCCCCGGAATATACAAATCGCTCAACCGGCCAATAACCTTTACTTCGTCAGGATGAATACCGAGTTCTTCCCACGCCTCGCGAAGTGCTGCATGTTCGGGGCTGGGGTCGCCTGGCTCTATTTTTCCTCCCGGAAAACTCATTTCCCCGCTATGCGCACTCCCGTTGTGGGTTCGGCGCATAAACACCACAAAGGCCTGTCCTTCGTAGGGATAAACCAGGGTGAGGGTGCTACTGGGTTTATGATGCGGAGGAGGGAACGGCTGAGGTTCATCGTTGGGAACCAATTCGCCCTGGGCTTTCCAGCCGGGAAGGGGTTCTGCCACACGGGTTTCCAGGTATCGGATCAGAGCAGGGAAATTCATGGGCGCAAATCAAACGTTTAGTCAAAACGTTTTTTTGCGCGAATTATAAAGTTTCCTACATCCTTGCAAAAACCCCTGCTGGCAATCTTCTGCCGGATCTTTCCGGCAAAAACAGCTCGCCGGATTCCACAGTTTTGCCCTTGATTGGCATGTGTGTTTGGACCAGATTTTCCAGCACAAGGGCAGAAAAACCGAGGGAATAGCTGTTAAACACCAAAAACCCTTTATCAGGATCGAGGATGTTGGCGACCTCCAGGGTAAGCTCATTCACCATGTCTTCCAGCTTCCATTTTTCACCTTTTGGGCCATGGCCATAAGCGGGAGGGTCGAGGATGATGCCCTGGTAGCGGTTTCCCCGCCTGGCTTCGCGTTTTACGAATTTAAATGCGTCTTCCACCAGCCAGCGAATCCCTTCCAGTCCTGAGGCCTCCATGTTCTGGTTGGCCCAGTTGATGATGTTTTTGATCGAATCGCAGTGGGTAACATCTGCGCCGCCCGCTCGTGCAGCCAGGGAAGCGCCGCCGGTGTAGGCAAATAAATTGAGCACTTTAGGGCGGCTCAATTGCCGGGTCCGTTCATAAATGAAATCCCAGTTCACAGCCTGCTCCGGAAAAATACCTACATGCTTGAACCCCGTGAGGCTGAGCCGAAACCGGATTTGCATGCCCTGGGCCTTGTAGGTGATGATCCAAAACGCCGGGATTTTCGTCTTTTGTTCCCAGAAACCAGCGTGACTGCCGTCAGGCACAAAGCGGGCGTCTGCCAGATCTTTCCATTGGGTCTCAGGCAAAAACTTGCTCCAAACCGCCTGCGGCTCGGGTCGCCTCAGGGTGTAAGCTCCAAACCGTTCCAGCTTTTCGCCATCGCCGCTGTCGATCAGTTCGTAGTCTTTCCAGGAATGTGGACTGAGTAACTTCATGTATTTGCCGGGCAGAAATGCGGAAAATCGGAATCTGGCTACCATCGTGGCGCTCAGCAGAAAGCTGTTTGCGAATTGCGTGGGCCAGGAAAACCAGCTTACAAAGGTAGGCTCTAATCTTGAGGAGAAAAAAGCACCATCAAAAGAGGAAAACGGCCTGCAACTCCAAAGGGAGCTCACGTCAACATGGAAAGCCTTGGCACAGTTTCCGCTTGTGAAGGAAAATGCACCATTCAAAAGGCTCGTTTCAAAAAAATCCAGTCGGAAACAGTATTTTTCCTTTCATGAGTACCTGGCCCCAGCGACTTCACAAGTTTACCTGGCAACTGGAAAACCGCGTGGACGCGTGGAAATACCAGTTTCGCGAAGCCCTTGGCCTCCATGGCGATTGGCAGGTCCAGTTATACCATGGCTACGCGAATGAAAGCAGCGTTTTTCTCACTGGCCGGGTACTCCAGAACCGCAACATCGCTGTGGATCGCCACGATTCTTTTCTGGTCAATTTGCTCAATGCCTATAAGCGCCTCGGTTCCCGGGAAGCCCCCTTTGCCGAAGTGGAACTCGAGATTGCCGGGCAGCGCCACCTCGCTCGCTCCGACGATGAAGGCTATTTTGCCCTCCAACTCTCCCTGCCCGAAGCCTGGAAGCACCAGGACCTGACGGTGGCAGCCACCCTGCGTGCCCCCGCCATTTCGGAAGAAGTGTTTCGGGGAAAGGCATTTTCTGTGCCGCCAACTGCCACGATGGGCATCATTAGCGATGTGGACGATACCATCATGGTGACTGGGGCCACCAGCCTGCGCCAAACTGCCCGCTGGACCCTCCTGCACAATGCCCACACCCGCCGAAGGCTGGAAGGCGTTGCCGCCTGGTACCAGGCCCTCCAGCTCGGGCGCTCCGGCTTCGATCGTAACCCCTTTTTTTACGTCTCCAGCAGCCCCTGGAATTTCTTCGATTTACTCGATGACTTTATCCGGGTCAACGATATTCCCGCTGGCCCCCTGCTCCTGCGCGACTATGGCATCGATGAGGTCAGCTTCATTGCGGGCAGCCATAGCAGCCACAAAATTGAGCGCTGCGAGGCATTAATCACCCATTTCCCCCAACTTCGCTTTCTGCTGATCGGCGATGCAGGCCAGGAAGATGCGCTCATTTACCAGGAGCTTCTCCAGCGGCATCCGAAACGTTTGGCAGGGGCCATCATTCGCTCCGTTCCCAATAACCCGCAGGAGGAAAGAGTCAAGAGGCTTGTGAAAGACGCCGAACAGAGGGGCCTGCCCATGCGCTGGATCAGCCATTCCGAAGAAGGTCTCGCCCATTGTCAGGACTTCGGCCTGCTTTGATGGCAGCCCTCTGACTCCCGGCATTTTTTGAACCAGATCGGGAACCAGCAGTTAATCCCAAAAGACTTATCCCTGAACCAATGAAGAGATTGATGCTGGGGGCCTGCCTGTTGTTTCTGTTTTCCTGCAGCAATGACCCCGTTATACAACTCCCGGATCCTCAGCCGGAGATCAGCTACCTCGCGCTCGGCGACTCCTATACAATCGGCGAAGGCGTGGAAGAGGCTGACCGCTGGCCCATGCAGTTCCGGCAGCGCCTCAACAACGACAGCATCAACTGCCAGGAGCCGCGCATCCTCGCCCGCACCGGCTGGACGACAGCAGATCTTCTTGCCGCTATCGACCGCACGACAGATTTTGACAGCACCTACGACCTCGTGTCGCTGCTGATCGGGGTGAATAACCAGTTCCAGCGCCTGCCGATGGAACAATACCGGCGGGAGTTGCCGGAGTTGCTGAATATTTGCCTGGCCAAAAGCGGCCAGCATTCCGACCGGGTGTTTATGCTCTCCATTCCCGACTACGGCGCGACGCCTTTTGGCCAGGGCCGCGACCAGCTCACCATTGCCCGCGAGCTGGATGCCTACAATGCTTTCGCAGACAGTCTTTGCCAAAGCCTGGGCATCACCTTTTACAACATCACCGACCAAACAAGAGCCGCTAGTGTCGACCCCGAATTTCTGGCCAGTGACCGGCTCCACCCCAGCGGGAAGATGTATGCCGCCTGGGTAGATATTTTTTATGCGGGAATGAGGGGGAGGTTGTAAGGTGAAGGAGGGCTTTAGCTTGCTTCATAGCATGGAGAGATTTGGCTGGATAGATGAAAATTTTCTTGACGCAAAGGTCAGATGAGCTAATTTGAACAGTAGTTCTTTCAGCTGTTGTAAGGCAGAGATGGTATTGTGCGGAGGTTATTGCGAGTGGCTAGCCTTGTTTCAAGCCCAGCAAAAAATTCGGCCCCGCAAGTTTGCTGTCTGGTCAGAGAAGCGAGTTCGGAATAAGGTCTTGCATGAAGTCCAAATACCAAATTTCAAAATCGACTGGCGTTGGTGTTAAAATATAGGGTTGCAATGAGCAACTGAAACTCAATCAATGAAAAGGACAAAGCGACTTCTGGCAGTAGGGATCTCTTTTGTTGCGATTCTCTGCACGGCGACTTTTGCACCACTAGATGCATTATGGCTGTGGGCAGCGCCTTTGCCCGATACGGTTCAGGAGCAAGTTGACAACGCCATTGACCACGGGCTTGATGGAGTCGTTGTGTATATAGACAAAAAAGGCTCTGAGCCTGAATTTTATTCTGCTGGCTGGAAAAACAGGGAAAATAGAATCCCTGCTGATCCGCAAGCATTATTCAAAATTGCCAGTATCAGCAAATTATATATTGCCGCCGCCACTGCCAAATTGGTCAGCATGAAGGTGTTATCGCTGGATAAAACCCTTTCAGATTATTTACCCGAATTGGATAACAGAATTGAACACGCCAATCAAATTAGCCTGCGAATGCTTTTGCGACACCGGAGCGGCATACCTGATTTCATTGACGAAGCCAACTTCCCTTGGTCCAACTTGCCGGAGAGTAATGAAGCGTTTCTGAAACTGGTGCTTGATAAACCAGCTGATTTTACGCCTGACCACCGTTACCGCTATTCCAATACCAACTACCTGCTGATCGGCAATATTCTCGATAAAGCATTGGGATATAGCCATCGGGAGTTTATCCAGAAAGAAATTGTACAACGCCTTGGCCTGACCCATACCTATGGCTTGCTCAACGAAGCTGACCCTGGGCAAGTAATCAGCGGTTACTATGTTGGGTATGAAGGAGAGTTAACATCGCAGAACTATGTATGTCCCGGTGGTTCGATGGTGGCAACAGCACAGGATGTTGGCGTCTTTTTGCGGGCATTGAAGGAGGGTTCATTACTAAATGCTGAGGAGCAATCTGTTTATTCTTCTGTCTATCCATACGAACATACTGGATTATTGCCGGGGTACTCAAGTATCGTCCGACACCATGAGGATATTGACGCTGTTGTTGTTCTGTTTGTGAATACCAGCGGGGGAAACTCCTGGACTAAGGTGGAATTGATTCACAAGCGAATTGCCAAAATTTTACGGAGAAGTTTGTCGAAAAAATAGATTCCCGAATATCGCTAACGATCAGGAGTAGCCTTTAATAGAAAGATATTGCCGCTCTCAAAACCAGACGAATACAGCAAACGATGATCAAGAATAACGATCCATCCTGAAAGTAAGTCAATTCCATAAGCAGGCACTTTTAGCAGCCCCCCCCTCCACAGGTCGCTCTCTTCCTGCGAGTTGCGTAGCTTCCATTTCAGCGCAGCCACATTCCACCCTGCCCTATGCTACGACTACTCGCCCTCTTCCTGCTCCTCAGCGGATCGCTGTTTGCCCAAACCACCCTGCCCAGGCCCTGGAATGCCCGCTGGATTTCTCATCCCGGCATCGAGCGCCAGGCCTACGCCATCATCCACCTTCGCAAATCCTTTGACCTCGAAGCCGCACCGGCCTCCTGCCAGGTCCACGTCACGGCAGATAACCGCTACAGGCTTTTTGTCAACGGCCAGCCCGTGGGCAGAGGCCCCGCCCGGGGCGACCTCCGCCACTGGCGCTACGAAACCTGGAACCTGGCCCCTTACCTCCGGCCCGGGAAAAACGTCGTCGCTGCCGTGGTGTGGAACTTTGGCGATTTCCGCCCCCAGGCCCAGATGTCCCATCAGACTGGCTTTCTGCTGCAAGGGGCCGAAGAAAATGCAGTATTCCTGAATACCGATGCCAGCTGGAAGGTCGCGCTCCACCCCGGCCATCACCCGATAGATCCCTCTGCCTTTTCTCTCTACTCCTACCTCGTGGTGGGTCCGGGCGAAAGAATCGACGGAAACGCCACCCCCTGGGGCTGGGAAACCCTGAACCACGACGACAGCAACTGGCTCGCTCCCAGGGTACTGGAGCCCGGATACCCGCGCGGCACCGGCACTGGTGCCGACTGGATGCTGGTTCCCCGCGATATCCCGGCCATGACGGAGACGCATGTGCGCCTGGCCAGCCTTCGCCGGGCCGAAGGGATTTCCCTGCCAGCCGGATGGCTGCCTGGTCAGCCGCTCGTGGTTCCACCCAACAGCAAGGTCAGCCTGCTGCTCGACCAGGGCCAGCTCACAACGGCCTATCCCGAGCTCAGGGTGTCGGGCGGAGCGGGAAGCAGGGTCCGGCTAACTTATTCCGAGGCCACCTTCGGGCCGGGTAATGCCTGGGCCCTGCCTGGCCGGAAGGGCAACCGTAACGACACCGAAGGAAAAGAAGTGATCGGGTACTGGGATGAGTTTTTGCCAAACGGGCAGGCCGGACAACAGTATGCCACCCTCTGGTGGCGGACCTGGCGCTATGTGAAACTCGACATTGAAACCGCAGCTGAAGGCCTTACCCTCGATGACCTGACGGGCTGGGAAACCCATTACCCGCTCGAAGAAAAGGCCAGTTTTACGGCTTCAGAGCCCCTGCTGAGCGATATCTGGCGGGTTGGCTGGCGAACAGCTGAGCTTTGCGCCCACGAAACCTATGTTGACTGCCCTTACTACGAGCAGCTGCAGTATGTGGGGGACACCCGCATCCAGGCGCTGATCTCCCTGTATGTGGCTGGTGATGACCGCCTTGTGAAAAAAGCAATCAACGACTTCGCCGACTCCCGCATTCCGGAGGGGCTCACTCAGAGCCGCTATCCCTGCGCCACCGAACAGGTGATCCCGACCTTTTCCCTGTTCTGGGTTTCGATGCTTCACGATTACTGGATGCTCCGCAACGATCCGGCCTTCATTCAGCAACACCTCCCTGCCGCCGAAGACGTGATCGCCTGGTATCTGCGCCACCTGAATGAGGCGCAACTGCTCGGTGCCCACCCCTGGTGGAATTTCGTGGACTGGTCCTGGCCCTGGTCGGAGGAAACGAGATACGGCGGCGTGCCACCAGGCAACCTCACCCATTCGTCCATTCTCCATTTTCAGCTGATTTATACAATGAATCAACTGGCAGAGATGATGGAAGGCTTCGGACAACCGGAAAAAGCTGCCAGTTACCGCCAGATGGCCACCCGGATGATCGCTGCAGGGCGCCAGGCATTTTGGTCGGAGGAGAAAAAATTATTCGCCGACACCCCCGAACACAGCAGTTTCTCCCAGCACGCCAGCACGTTCGCCATGCTGGCAGGCGCAGTCCCGGAAGCAGACCAGCCAGCCCTGATGCAGCGCATCCTCACGGAGCCAAGCCTTACGCAAGCCACCACCTATTTCCGCTTTTACCTGACCCGCGCCCTGGTGAAAGCCGGGATGGAAAACAAGTATCTCGGGGAGTTGGGTCAATGGAAAGACATGCTGGCACTGGGCCTTACCACCTTTGCCGAGCGCCCGGAGCCGACCCGCTCCGACTGCCACGCCTGGAGCGCGAGCCCCAATTATGAATTTCTGGCAACGGTGTGCGGGATTCAGCCTGCTGCGCCGGGATTCAATCAGGTTCGCGTTCGGCCAGCCATGGGAAATCTGACCCAGGTTGAAGGCTCCATGCCGCACCCGCTGGGGGAAATCACCGTGAAGCTGGAACGGAAAGGCGCCACAGGCGTGGCAGCTGACATTGTGCTTCCAACCGGCCTTAGCGGGGTATTTGAATGGGGTGAAAAAAGCCAGGCTTTGTCACCCGGTCTCAACAAGGTGAAATTGTGACGGACATCTCATGTAATTCTGGCAAGCCTGACTGACAGGGGTTTGCGGCGGGAAGGCAGGTGATTTTCCAAAAAAATTGCTTGCCCTGAAGCCCTAAACCCCTCGGATTCGTTTATCTTGCATCGCCATCCAATCTTGTTTTCCTTCCATGATCATCGCGAACCCCCTCTATGATGTTGTGTTTAAGTACCTGCTGGAAGATGGTGACATCGCCCGGGAGTTGCTTGCCATCATTTTGGAGGAGGAAATTGTGACGCTGGAGGTAAAGCCACAGGAGACCTCCAGCGAGAGTACCGGGGGCATCAACATCCTGCGCTTCGATTTTCATGCGGTGGTGAGGAAGCAGAATGGCGAATTGCAAAAGGTGCTGATTGAGCTCCAGAAAGCCAAGCAGGCCTTCGATGTGATGCGGTTTCGCCGCTACCTTGGCGACAATTACCGGCGGGAGGACCTGGTGGTGAATGAGCGGGGCGAATCTGACACAAGGCCACTGCCGATTGTCACAATCTATTTTCTGGGATTTACGCTGGAAAATATCCGTTCCGGCGTGGTGAAGATCAACCGGGAATACCGCGACGTAGTGACCAGGGAAATTCTGGACATCAAGGAAGAGTTTGTTGAACTGCTCACCCACGACTCCTACCTGATCCAGGTGCGGCGGCTGCCACGGCAGGCACGCAGCCGGGTGGAACGGGCCTTACAGGTGTTCAGTCCGCTGTTTCAAACGACGGAAAACCGCCATCATCTTGATTTTCAAGGCGATACAAGTGACATGCTTGTAAAAAAGATGGTGGATCGCCTGGGCCGGGCCATTGCCAGCGAGGAAATTCGCGACAGGATGGAAGTGGAAGATGAAATTGACCGGGCCTTCGTGCGGGAAATGAAAAAGCTCGCTGCTGAAAAGGACGAGATCATTGCGGAAAAAGAAGAATTGCTTGCTGAAAAGGACGAGATGATCGAAGAGGAGCGGAAGCGGGCCGACGAGGAAAAGCGGCGCGCCGATGAAGCTCAGCAATTGGCCGAGGAAGCCAGGCTCAGATATGAGGAACTGCTACGCCAGTTGGAGGAACTGAAAAAAAAACCCAAATCCTGAAGAGGCCTCTTAATAGCGGTAATCCCGCTTTTTCACCTGAAATCCTGCCGGAATGTCGAACTGGGCCTCCTGAAACGTGCGTGGGGTAATAGCTGTGGCAGTTGTGGTAACGGTGAGCTTGGGTTCCTTGCGGACCGTTTTCAGCGGAATTCTCCCCTCCAGGCCGGGCGCAAGGAAAGAAGCTTTGGCGCGGCAGGGCTCGGGATAGAGGGATACATCCACCCTGTACTGATCGCTTACATAGTAGAGGAAGGTGGCCTCCGGTTTCCGGAGCTGATACACCTGGCAGGTAACACCCATCACCTCGGCGGTTTCGCCAGTCGGGCGGGCTCCCAGATCCTGGGCCTGCTCCAGTTGGTGGGTCTCCCGGTTGATGTCCATGTGGGCCGAATAGCGGAACGCCAGCTGGTTGGTCTGGTCAACGGAATATTCGTAATTGCTGTCGGCCATGAAGAGAAACGTTTTGGGCATTTTCCCGCCAGCCAGCAGCACAATGTAGTCGCCATTGCGGATGTGCATGGTCATCTTGTCGTTGGGCTCATTTTGCTCAAGCATCTCAGCCATTTCGCCCTGAAGCGTGACATCGAAAGTTATGGTTCCTTCAAAAAACGTTTGAGCAGTTGCCTGGGCTCCGGGGGCGAGCAGCAAGAAAATCAACAGTAGGCGCAGCATATCGTGGGGGTTGAATGAATTCTAAGCAAATGATGAGGGCGGTAGCTGTAAAGAGTAGGTGATCGATTAACGGAAAACCTGCCCCGCTGATTTTATTCCTCCCTGCCGGGAATCATGTCACTGTAAGATTCGGCACAAAGGTCCTCTTCCCGGATGCCAAGTGCCTGCAGATAATGCTGGCATTGCTCCAGCAATTGCCCGCTGTTCCGGGAGCCGTCGTTGTCAATGGCCTCGATTTCGACGAAGCTGCCCAGTCCTTCGACTTCGTCGAGGTGGAATTTCACATTGTCGAGAAAGAAGATTTCCCGGCGTTTGTCCACCACTTTCCACACCCCGAGGGCTGCACCCAGCACCTGACTGAGGGCGGCATCCCGCTGTGCCGGGTGGTAGAGAAACACATCCGACTGCTTAGGCCCTTCCTGGTCGGGGCGCTTGTAAAAAATGAGGCTGTGCTCAATGTTTCCCTCGCGCAGCTTGAGGCGGCCATCCTGCACCCGAAAGTAGGTATCCACCTGATGGTCAAGGCCGCGAAAGTCAGCTCCCCATTCGAGCAACAGTTGCCGGAGCTTGTCTTTCCTGGTGGTTCGGGCTTTGATTTCGACGTTAACGGGCATGGCGCTACTGCTCGATCCATTCCACTTTGGCCTGCCAGGGCTGGTTTCTCCGGCCAGCAGGCGGGGTGGTGGCTGGCACGCCCAGCATGAAAAAGCCGAGGCACTGGTCCTCAGGGCCAAGGCCGAGGAAGTTGTGCATTGCAGGATGGTAGGTCATGCCACCGGTGCTCCAGTAACCGCCAAGGCCAAGTGAGGTGGCCGTAAGCCACATGTTCTGAACGGCGGCAGCCACGGCCTCCACTTCCTCCTGCACAGGAATATTCGGCTTCTCGCCCCGCTTCATGCAGATCGCAATCACGACGGAGGCTTCGCTGGCGTGGCCCAGGATTTTGTCGTATTTCCCCTGGTTAAACTCAGCTTCCGGGACGCTGGCCCGGTACAGTTCTGCGTGGGCTTTGGCGAATGCCAACCGACCTTCGCCAGTGTAGACCTTGAAGTGCCAAGGCTCGGTGCGGCCATGGTTGGGAGCCCAGTGGGCAGCTTCGAGCATTTGCTCCACGGCTTCGCGGGGAACTTCTTCGCCGGAAAACTGGGCAGTAAAAACGGAGCGGCGGGCCAGAATAACTTCGCGAAGGGCTTCTGTGGCGGAGCTGTTTGTCATGAGATTAGGAGTGAAATCTTTGTTGCGCGGGTATGAGCCCCCTTTCCCGGTGGGTGAAATCGCATGTTCCAGGGGCAATCTCGTGAAGAGACGATGATGATGCGGTCCGAAGGTAGTGAAAATTTGTACGCGGGCAAGGGTCTGGATCATCCGGTTGGTGGCCTGCATCTTTGGGAGTGGGGCCTGGTAACCGGTATTTCTCAAGATGACGCCGCCCTGACTACTGTACCACCAATTTCCCACGCACAACCACCCCGCCGCGCTCCACTTCATACAGCACCGTCCCGCTGTACTCGGGAAGCTGAATCGTGTATTCCTGCACACCAGCCGGCCAGTTCTGCTCTGCCAACAACCGCCCTTGCAGATCAAACAACCTGATCACAGCGGCGTCAA
>JBGSKC010000084.1:0-46813 GCA_041741415.1 Bacteroidia bacterium
CGAAAAGCCGCCCTAAACCTCCTGAAGGCAATGAAAACTTTCTACCCGAAAATGAGCATGAAACGGATGCGAAAACAAGCTGCACGAAATGCAAGTTTCAGGAAGGAGATATTACAAGGTTTGGAGATGCGTTAGCCCTACGCAGCCAGAGCGATGAATGGCAATTGTGTGGAAAGGATTCAGGCGCAGGATCACCTCTCTCTTCGAAACAACAGAGCTTTCCATGATCCCAAATTTTGGTTTCCCCTCAATTTTTGACAATTTTGGCGGTGACCAGGAATGTGTTATCCCGTCCTGAGGACAACTTTTTATTCTTCAACCATCTCCCTATGCGTCTGGATCTTTTGGCAGCCTCGGCTGCTTTGTTGCTTTGGATCGGAGGAGGCAGCTGGTACTGGGTCTGCAAGGTTAAAAATCACTGCGGCAACGCCGTGACCGAAGCCCCGGCTCCCGCGCCCGCCCCTGCGACCCCCTCCTTCACGGATCCAGGCCTGCTCCTTGCCGACGGCGATTCGATGCTCACCCTTAGCCCCAACGCCTTGCTCACCATGGTTGGTGACTCCGGGCTGGCTGCCAATAACCCCGCCGGCGTAAAAGCCCTCTTTGACCTGCTCCAGGCCAGAGAAGGTTCTTTCCTTGAAATCACCGGGCATTACCTCCAGGGCAACCCCGCCGAAAACAGCGGCCTCGGCATTCGCCGCGCACAGGCCCTCGGTGAGATGCTCACCGGCATGGGCCTCGACCCCAACCGCCTCGTGTTCAGCTACGACGGCATGAGTGATGCCCTTATTCCTGATTCCCTCCTCAATGCCCTGCGTCTCCGGCTCCTTCCGCCCGCTGCCCCCGCCACCGAAGAGGAAATTGCCGTGCTGTTTGAGCCCCGCGACCTCTATTTTGACACAGGAAGCGCCGAATTACCCATCGAAGACGATTTTCGCACCTATTGCGGCGAGGTGATCCGCTACCTGCGCTCCCACCCCGATGCCCGGATTGCCGTGACCGGCCACACCGATAATCAGGGCAGTGCCGCCAAAAACCAGCAGCTCGGCATGGAGCGCGCCCAAACCGTGGCAGGTATCCTCGCCAGCTTCGGCATGGCCGAAACCCAGCTCAACATTCGCTCCGAAGGACAGAAAAAACCCATTGCCCCCAACACCACCCCCGAAGGCCGCGCCCAAAACCGCCGGGTGGAGGTACGCCTCAATAATTAGCCCACATTTCCCCCATTTCCTACGACCTAATTTTCCATCGATATGAATTCCATTGCAGAAGATTTTGGGGTAGCCTTGATTCTGATGATCGTTGCAGCCCTGCTCGGCGGCCTGATCGTTTATCTCTGGCTGCGCAACCGCATTGCCCGCATCGAAGAGCGCGCCCAGTCACAAATCCAGGAAGCGGCAGACCTCAAAAGTCGCGTCCCTGCCCTCGAGAAGCAGGTGAAACAACTGGAGCAACAGGCTAAAGGCTGTGCAGCTGAACTGGAACCACTCAAAGCTGTGTTGCTCGACCGCGAGAAAGAACTGGCCCAGGCCCGTGCCCGCATCACGGCGCTGGAAAAGGAGCTGGCCACAGCCCGGCCTTTCCAGGAGAAATTTGAAGACCTCCAGCATCGCTACGACACCCTCGAAGCGTCTGTGCTGGAAATGCGCGCCAAGGCCCCTGCCCCCAGGCCGGAAGCTGCAGCTCCGGTAGCCAAAGCCGCCGCCGACCCCAAAGTGAAGGAAGAGCTGGCCCGCGAAAAGGCCCTTCGCCTGAGTTTCCAGGAGCAGCTCGAAGGCCTTAAGCCTTTCCGCCAGAAATATGAAGAGCTGAAGGCCAAATACGACGCACTCCTGGCTGGTGGCGACGAACCACAGTCGCGCAGCCTGATGGCAGAAGCGGTTGCAGCTCCCGTTGTGATAGCACCTGCTGCCCCCAAGCCAGATCCCGCTCCCGCAGCCAAGCCCGCTGAAACCGAGGAAGAAACCCTCGCCCGCATTCAGGCACGCGCTCAGGAGATTAATTTTGCCCGCATTGGCGTTGCCACTGCCGACGAAAAGGACGACCTGAAGATCGTGAAGGGCATCGGGCCGTTTATCGAGAAAAAACTCAACAGCATCGGGATTTTCACCTTCCGCCAGATCGCCGCTTTCACGGAGGAGGATGAGGAAAAAGTGAACGATGTGATCGAGTTTTTCCCGGGCCGGATCCGTCGCGATGAGTGGAGCAGCCAGGCCGCCGAGCTTGACAAAGAAAAGAGCGGGAAAAAAGATTGACCGGTTGCTGAAAAAAAACTTGATTTCAGCGACGAAAGTGCTATTATTGTTCCACCAAAACTGAACGGGTGTTCAAGAACCCATTCTGTTTTAGGGCGTTTTCATGGCTGTTGAGGCTGTCCCACGAGGGCAGCCTTTTTTTTGTTGGGGGGAGCACACATAGATTCTCCCGTTACCAACCTCTCCCAAAATCGCCCTTCAAAGCGCTGAATCGCCATTTTTCCCAACAACGCCCCGCGAAAAACGGGCATAACAGCTCCATTTTTTCCATAGACAGCGCCGGGAAGCCGCGCAGCTTGCAGGATATCTTTTCACGCTTTTCCTGCATGTACACTTCTCTCCCCATCACCGAATGGGCGCTCGAAGACCGCCCCCGCGAAAAACTCCTCCAGCGCGGCGTGGAGGCCCTCACTGACGCCGAACTCGTGGCCATCCTCCTCGGGTCGGGCACCCGCTCGCAGTCGGCCATCGACCTGGCCCGCACGGTGCTCGACCACGTTGGCGGCCTCGATGGCCTTGGCAAAGCCTCCGCGCGCCAGCTCACCCACATCAAAGGCATCGGCCCGGCAAAGGCCATCACGCTTGTGGTGGGCTTCGAACTGGCCCGCAGGCGCACAGCCAGCGAAGAACGCGCCCCCCGCTTCACCGACTCCGAATCCGTGGCCCGCTACCTCACGCCCCTGCTCGCCGACAAGGAACAAGAGGTGTTCTACGTCCTGTTCCTCAACCGCAATAATGAAATCATCGCGGAAAAAGCCCTGTTTTCCGGAGGGGTCAGCTCCACGATCATTGATCCCAAAATCGTATTTCGCGAAGCGGTCCAACACCTCGCCTCCGCCCTTATCGTGGCCCATAATCACCCATCAGGCAATCTCAAGCCCAGCCATTCCGACCACGACATCACCCAAAAGCTCGCCAAAGCAGGCAAACTGTTCGATATTTCCCTGCTCGACCACGTGATCATTTCTCACCGGGGCTACTACAGCTTCGCAGAAAACGGAGATATGCCCGGCTCCTGATTTTTTTCTTCCGGGCCGAAGGAAAAATCGACTGCTGGCATCCAAGGGGCAGAAACTCAATGAAAGAATTGTTGTCAATGAAAAAGATCGCCCTGGGGCTGGCTGCCCTCTCCTGCTTTTTGCTCACCGCCGCGATGACCTTCACGCCGCTCCGCCAGCAGCTCGCGCTCTGGCAGATTCAGGCAGACTCCATTTTCCTGAATCTGCCCGCAGTGCCCTATAACTACGCCAACCCGGCCCTGCCAGGCTATTTCAATGCGCCGGGAAACGTCGGTGCTGACAACCAGCCCCCTGCCAACCAGATCACAGATGCAGGGGCCACGCTGGGCAGGGTTCTTTTTTATGATGTATCGCTTTCGCAGAATTACTCCCTTTCCTGTGCTTCCTGCCACGTCCAGGAGCTCGGCTTTTCTGATACAAGTGCGTTCAGCAAAGGCTTCATGGGAGGATTCACCGGACGAAACTCCATGGGGCTCACCCAGGCACGCTATTACGCCACTGGCCATTTTTTCTGGGATGAGCGCGCCAATACCCTCGAAGATCAGGTTCTGATGCCGGTTCAGGATGCAGTAGAAATGGGCATGACCCTCGATTCGGTGGTGGCCCGCGTGGCGGCGAATGACCTGTATGCGCCCCTGTTTGCCGATGCCTTCGGCAATGCCACCGTTACCGAAGACCGCATTTCCCGCGCGCTGTCGCAGTTTGTGCGGTCAATGGTTTCCTACCAGAGCAAGTATGATGCTGGCAAACAGATGGTTCCTCCCGGGCCTCCGGGAAGCGTTCCCTTTCCCAATTTTACAGCGGCTGAAAACCTGGGCATGAGCCTTTTTTTTGATCCGCAGCGAACAGGATGTGCAGGCTGCCATGGCACCGACCACTTCATCGCACCGGGTCCCCGCAACAACGGTCTCGACCTGAACCCCATTGACCTGGGCCTCGGCGGCGTCACGGGTCTGCCCACCGATAACGGCCGCTTCAAGGTCAACAGCCTGCGAAATGTAGCCGTGAACCCGCCCTTTATGCACGATGGCCGCTTCCAGACCCTCGAAGAGGTGATCGAGCACTATAACTCCGGCGTGCAAAACCATCCCAACCTCGACCCGCCGTTGCGCCTGCCCAATGGCCAGGTGCGCCGCCTCAACCTCACACAGGAAGAAAAAGATGGGATGCTGGCCTTTCTGCACACCCTCACCGACACCGTTTTTCTCCACGACCCCAAGTGGTCCAACCCCTGGGATACTGTGCAGGTGTTCAGCACGGCGCTGTCGCCCGAAAGCCTCGGCTGGGAGATTTCGCTTTACCCCAACCCGGCGGGAGAGGAACTGCATATTCACTGGCAGATTCCCGGCACGGTTTCCGCCACGATGACGCTGCTGGATATGCGGGGCGCGGTTGTGAAACAATGGCAGGCTGAAGGGCCGCAGGCGGTGGACATGAGCGAGCTTCCTGCCGGAATTTACCTCGTGCGGCTCAGTGCCCAGGGTCAGCACCTCTATCGTCGGGTGGTGAAGCAGTAGCGGAATGTCATCGCCGAACCCGCTCGGGGGCGGCAGAAATGCGAAACCCGGCCAGGAAGGAAGCCGAACGAACCTGCGCGGTTCCCAGGCTTTCTTCCCGGTAACGGGCTTCAGCCTCCAGGTACAAATCGCTGGCTCCCCATTGCCAGCTCAGCCGGGCCCAGGCCTGTTTCACGTCCCAGGGATCGCCCTGGCCCACGGTGTGGCCATACTCGTAGGGCCGGTTCACATAGGGTTGGGTGGCATCCCAGCCGTAGTTTTTGCCATCGAGGTTCCTGCCCTGTGCTGTCCAGCTGCCCACCATTTGCAGGTTCCAGGCGGGGAAGGGATGGTATCGCAGCATCAGGTGAAGGTCCTGGACATTTCCCCCGGCGGCATGGCCCAGAGGCGCGCCGTAGTGTGTGTAGCTGGAAACGGCGTTGAAGTGCTGGTACACGTAGGGCCTCACCCGGTTGTATTCTGCCTGCAGGTCGAGGGTGGGAATGCTGAAGGCATTGTAGTATTTCAGGCCAGCCTGCACCGCCCACTGGTTGCCCCAGTAGCCCGGGCCGTTAACCCGGTTCCCAAAGTTGAAATCATCCAGCAGGCCCTGGCCATAGAGTTGGAGGTGGCGAAGGAAGTTCCAGCGAATACTGAGGCCCAGCATACCGTTGTCGGGAGAGCCGATAAACTGCTCCGCTGCGCGATAAAAAATGAGCGGGTTCAGGTAGTGCCATTCAAAGCCGCGACGGCCATAGGGCTGATTGGGCGCATACACGACAGATTCAAAAACCCCCACAGAAAGAGTGGGCAGCGGGCGATAGTACAGCGCGTGAAAAGCAGTGAACTTGCGGGGATAGTCGCCGGAGGGGTCTGATTTTCCGGGGAAAAAATCAATCATCTGGGCAAAGTGGCTCACATATTCGAGCTTCCAGACGGAGGCATGGAGATTGAGCAGCAGGGCATCTGCGGCAACGTCTGAAAGCCAGAGGCTTTGCCAGCCCGAGCCCCATTGCACGCGGTCTTTTCCTGCTTTTACCCGCAGCCAGGGCGTGACTTGAGCGGTGAGGTAACCCCGGGTTTTGAAATAGTTTACTCCGTTTTCATTCCCGAATTTTTTCACCTCCTCCTCTCCCGGCAAGGCTCCGGTCTGCCGGAAACCTGCATATTGAAACTCCGGAATCCGGGACAAAAAATCTCCCGCTTCCACATGAAAGCCCACTTTTTCGCCTAATGACCCTCTCAGTACCATTCCCCGGAGGTTGTGGTACAGGGGCAGGGCAGAACGGGCTGCAAGCGGCGAATTGGTGCGGTCGAGGCCGCCGGAAAGATACAGCACAGGGTTGACGTACATCCGGAACCCCGGCTGGTTCACCCGCATCAGGTCGCGGCGGTTGCTGCCAAAAGCGCCCCATAATCCCCTGACTGCCAGGCTGTCGGCGAGGTTGTCGTCTGTCTGAAGGCGCATTCTTCGGTGCCAGGCCTGCTCTGCTGCGCTGGCGGCACGAAGGTCTGAACTGGCCACCCAGCCGGCCACTTTTTCCCGGCCATAGGGCATGAGCTCGGTGGGCAGCCCGCCATCACCAGTTGCTGCGCCCGCCCGGTAATAGCCCAAAACATCGAGGCGGTCCACGTAGTGATACACGTCGTGGCCGAGGATCCAGTCGGCATTCTGAGCAGAAAGCACGATGGAGGCGAGCAGTGAAAAAGCCAGGAGCAGCGTCGATTTCATGCGGAAAAGATAAGACCTCTTTTGTTAATTGGAAGGGTGAAAGCCACCATCTCTCATCGAATCATCCTGGCTGTGATCAACGACCTGGCGGGCGACCAGCGCCTGCACCGGATAGCCAGTAGTCTCCACGAGGCCGGGCATCAGGTCACGCTGGTGGGGCGGCTGCTTCCAGACAGCCGGCCACTTGCCAACCGGCCCTATCGAACCCATCGCTTCCGGCTCCCTGTTCACAAGGGCAAGCTGTTTTACCTGCTGTTCAATGTCCGGCTGTTTGTTTGGCTAATGGGACAGCGGGCGGAGGTCATCACGGCCAACGACCTCGACACCCTGCTGGCCTGCTGGCTGGCGAGCCGCCTGCGGGGATTCAAGCTGGTGTATGACAGCCATGAGCTGTTTACTGAAGTTCCCGAACTGATTCACCGGCCCGCCACCCGGCGCGTCTGGCTCTGGCTGGAAGAATGGCTGGTGCCGAAGCTGCGAACAGCATACACGGTGAATGAATCGTTGGCCGGGATATTTTCGGCGAAATATGGCGTTCCTTTCCGGGTGATCCGGAATGTGCCGTTTGAGCGACCGGAACCGTCGCGTCGCCCGCCCGGGCGGGTGCTGATGTACCAGGGGGCCCTCAATGTGGGCCGGGGCATTGAACTGATGATTGAGGCCATGGCGCATTTGCCGGAGTATGAGCTGCGGATTGTAGGAAAAGGAGACGTGGAACATGCGCTCAGGGCCCGGGCTGAGGGGATGGGGAATGTTCATTTTGAGGGCTTTGTGCCGCTGGAGCAACTGCATCAGCTCACCTGCGAAGCCAGCCTGGGGCTGAGCCTGGAAGAAGATGCCGGGGCGAATTACCATTTTGCCTCCCCCAACAAGGTGTATGACTATTTGCAGGCCAGGATCCCGGCGCTGGTGTCGGACCTGCCTGAAATGCGGCGGCTGGTGGAAACCACACAATGCGGGGAAGTGTTGTCGAATGAAGAACGGGAGCCTGAAAAACTGGCTGCCCGCATCCGGGCGATCATGGAGCAGGCAGGCCGCTGGCAAGCCTGCCAGGAGGCGGCGCGGAAGGCCGCTCCGGCCTATGTCTGGGAGCGCGAACAGATCGGGTTGCTGGCCATTTATGAAGAAATCTTCATGAAAACTTGTTGATCATTCGCGAAGTGCTTATCTTGATTTCTCCTTGTTTTCCGCTGTTTCCCTCCTTCTTTTGACTCCTTCCCGAGGGCCCTTCTTGCACGTTTGATCAAATTTCCCGCACGCTTGTCCAGCAAGACTGGAAAGCAAAGGGGGAGATTGGCAAGTTGGATGTTCTCTCTCAGGAAGTCACACCGCCCCGTTCTTCTCCTCCCGCTCTGAACCCTCAATCGACCCTTGCTCATGAAACTCCTCCGTTTCACCCTGATGCTGTTGTTGCTTGGCGGCAATGCTGCATTGTTCGCAGGCCCCAGGTCTTCGGGAACACCCTCCTCTCAGGATGCCGTTTTTTCAGCTGAAGAAATGCCGCTGCCTGAAAAACCAACGGGCCCTGCCTACCTCTCCTTTCAGCCCGAGCGCAAAGGGGCCATGCTGATGATTTTTCCCCTTGCTGCGCTCATTTTCCTGTTTCCAGTTGCCGCTGCCAGCCTGCTGCCCGCCCTGAGGCCCAAGCCAGCCGCAGAACCGCTTTCTGCTCAGCCCTGAGCCCAGTATCTTAGGGCTAAAATTCCGCCATGTCCTTTCCCTGGTCCACAGCTCTCCCCGAAGCGCAAGCCCGCGTCGCCCCCTTTGTGCGGCGCACTCCCATCGAATTTTGCCCGGTTCTGTCAAAAGAAACTGGCGCAGAAGTTTATCTCAAACTGGAGCTGCTTCAGGAAACGGGCTCCTTCAAACTGCGGGGCGCAGCCAACAAGCTGCTGTTGCTGCCTCCTGCCCTGCGTGCCGCCGGGGTGATCACGGCCTCCACGGGCAACCACGGCGCGGCTGTGCTGCACATGGCCCGCCAGCTCGGCATTCCGGTGAAGGTATTTTTGCCCGCCAACGCTGCCCCGGCCAAGATTGAACGGCTCAAAAAGTGGGGCGCCGAACTCGTGCTTGACGGCGACGACAGTCTCGTGAGTGAGCAGCTCGCCCGCGCCGAATCGGAGCGCCTGGGCCTGCCTTTCATTTCCCCTTACAACGACGAAGAGCTCATCGCAGGGCAAGCCACCATGACCATGGAAATCCTGGAGCAGGCGCCGGGAACGGAGGTACTTTTCGTGCCGGTGGGTGGCGGCGGACTGATCAGCGGGGCGGGAGCAGCCCTGCACCTGCAGGACAGTCCAATCGAGCTTGTCGGTTGCCAGCCTGCGGCTTCGGCGGTCATGGCTGCTTCTGTCGAAGCAGGGCGCATTTTGGACCTGCCTTCTCTCCCGACCCTGTCCGACGGCACGGCGGGTGGCCTGGAGCCCGGCAGCGTTACGTTCGACCTGTGCCGGCAATGGGTAAACAGGTGGATGCTGGTGGAGGAGACAGAGATCAGGCAGGCCATGCTCGACATTATCCGCCACCACCGCTACCTGCCGGAGGGGGCTGCAGCCCTGGGCTGGGCGGCATTGCGAAAGGCTCCGGCAGCATTTGCAGGCAAAAAAGTGGTGCTGGTGCTGTGTGGTCGAAGCCTCGGCCTGGAGGCGCTTCGGGACTTGATGCGAGATTGAACAGTCAGGCCAGCTTACTGGTACATTTCCTCCACATCTGCCTGAGCAAGCTCTGTCCAGAATTGGGCAATTCCCTCCACAGTGGCTTCGAGGTAGCGGGCTCCTTTTTCGGCGGTAGATTTGGCAGGATTGCCCACGCCGGTATCTGCACTCACGGCAGTCCACTGGCGCTGCGCCGTTACCCAGCCATCGCGAAGGGCCTTTACTTTCCATTGTTTGACTGCCCCATCTCCGGCGGTATCAAGCGGCATGACAAGGTCGGGGGCGATGTGCATCATCACGGAGGTTTCGAGTTCACCGGCGTGGTCGCCGAGGTCTTCGAAGTACTGGTGCCATTTGCCGGCGGCGTCAAACCAGTTCATGGCGCAGGCAAAAAGTGCAGGGTAGTGGTAAGACAAATCCCTGACCATCAGCTTGAATTGATTTCCGCCGTGGCCATTGAAAATGACCAGTTTGCGGATGCCTGCCCGCAGCACCACGTCGGCGATGTCGCGCAGCACGAGCATCTGTGTGGCAGGGTTCATGTTGATGCAAAGGGGAATGTCGAGCTGCCCGGTGTTGATGCCGAAGGGGATGTTAGGAAGGACGATCACTTTTGCCCCGCGGTCCCAGGCACGTTTGGCAGCTTCGGCGGCCACCCACTCGTTCTGGAGGTTGTCGGTGGCGTAGGGCAAATGGTAGTTATGGGCTTCGGTGGCCCCCCAGGGAAGTACTGCGATCTCAAATTTGGTGTTTTTGACAGCTTCCCAGTTGGTTTCGGCGAGGAGGTAGGGTCGGAATGACATGGGGAGAAGGGTTAAGGGGGTTGTGGGCTTAGTTGAGCATTTTCCAGACGAGGGTTTTGAGGATGTGTGCATCCCCCATTCGGGTGTTAATCAGGCCCTTGAGCATCAGATCGGCTTCCTGGATATAGCCGAGGTTGCGGTAGGTGATGGCGAGGCTGTAGTTTTTGCTGCCAGCCTGGTAGTCCTGGGCCTGAAAATAATTCGCTCCCAGCTGATTTTTGATCGCATTTGCATCCTTGAGCTGGAAGCGGTGCACCATGGCAACCATGTGAAAAAGCCGGAACAGGGCGCTGATTGTCATCACCGGCGGGTTGATCCGGGTATTTTGGGTGAGCCTGTCCACAATCAGATGGGCGCGGTAGCTTTGGCGGTTGGCAAGGGCATTGCCCAGTTCAAAGGCGTTGAAATCCTTGTCAATGTTCACCATCGAAAACACAAACTCATTGCTGAGCGAGGTTTGCTTCGTGGCTTTGAGGTAGAGAAACAGCTTGTCCAGCTCATTCTCGATCAGGCCGACGTTGGTGCCGAGGTTGGTGACGAGGATCGTGGGAAGGTTTTTGTCAAACGAAAAGCCCGACTGCGTGAGGGTGTCCTGAACCCAGGCAATGACGTCGCGGTCGTAGAGTTTTTTCGATTCCAGCACTGCGCCATTGGCCTTCACAGCGTCCAGCACGGCTTTTCCGAAGGGCAGGACTTTATCTTTGATCAGCAGTACAAGGATGGTGCTGGGAACGGGTTGCTTGAGGTAGGAGGCTAATTTTTCCCATTCTTTTTTGGCCATCCTGTGCCCTTCCTTCAGGATCACGAGGCGGCGGGTAGCCATCACAGGAAAGCTCTGGCAGGCATTGAGCAGGGCGCTTGCCGTCGTTTCGGGTCCATAGAGCACCTGCCTGTTGAAGTCGCGCTCAAACGCCTGCAGTACAGTGCCATCGGCATCAATGGCCTCCACCACTTTGTCGAGGAAGTAGCTTTCCTCGCCGTAGAGGAGGTAAACAGGCTTAAATTTCTGGGCGCGAATATCCTTGATCAGGCCGTCGATGAGCATGGGTTAGTCGAAAAGAAATTGCTGGAAAAAGGAAACGGTGTGGCTGATGGCGAGCGAGAGGGGAGCCTCTTCCTGCTGAAAGGGGTGGGTGGCTCCGAAAGTATGGGTTCCCTTCGGAATGAGCCGCAATTCGGTGTGGGCAGGATTGCCAAACACGTTGAGTTGCTCGGCCTCGAAATAGGGCACAGTCTCGTCGAGCTGGCCGTGCAGAATAAGCAGGGGTCGCTCCAGCCTTCTGGTGGCTTCCAGGATATTGAGCCGTTGCGGGGAATGGGCTTCCAGGTCGCGCAGGTGCTCGATTCCCATGCGGAGGACCTGGCCTGTTCTGGAATTGACCACTTCGGTATAGCCTTTTTTCTTCCAGGCTTCCACCACATGCTCGGAATACCGCTCAAAGGTGGATACCGCGTTCCATGTACAAACGGCCTTCACTTGTTTGACCTCTGCTGCGGCGAGCAGGGCCATGCCACCTCCCCGCGAGTGACCGAGCAGGCCCAGCGGGCGGGTCATCTGACCTCCGAAAAGTTCTCCTGAGAGGCAAACCCGGATCATGTCGATGGTTTCCTCACGCTCAAGGCTGAGGGTGTTTTTGGCAAAAAGGTCGGGTTCACTGTGGGTTTCTCCGTCAGGCCCAATGCCGTTGTGGGAAAAGTTGAAGGTAACGACATCCATGCCTTCGGCTACGAGCCTGCTGGCGAGGTGGGGCACGAAGCCCCAGTCTTTGAAGCCTTTAAAGCCATGCACATACAGCACACAGGGCTTTTTGCCGAAAGGGCCCTGGCCATATCGGGTAATGCGGAGGGCGTTGCCGCGGGCGGTGAGGTGACGAAAATCTTGCTTCATGGAGGAATTGCCAATGAACCCCCAAGGTAAGATTTCCTGGGAGAATCCAGGCTGTGGCGGTGAGGTTTACAACGATTCGAGGGCTTCGCGCAATTGCCCGTAGGATTCTTCGATGCCCAGAGAGATGGCGTTGACCCAAAGCGGGATCTGATCGGTGTGCTGCTCGGCGCGGCAGGAGGTTTCGACGCGAAGCGCCAGTTGCTTCAGGTCTTTGAGACCCATGAAGTCGAGGGAGCTTTTGAGCTTGTGCGCAGCTTTGCTCAACTCGCGAAGGTCGTTGGCCCGAAGCTGATTTTGGAGGTTGGCGAGGTAAACCGGCGTGGTTTCGAGATACTTTTTGATGGCCATGCGAATGATGTCCACATCACCATTGGACACTTCCTGAAGGTACGTAAGGTCGATTTTGGTCATCATGAAGAGGTCGCTAGGGTTATCTCCGTCAACGGGTGCCGTGGCATCCGCTGGACTGGATTCTAAGAGCGGTTGACTTCTGTAGCCCGAATATCGCACAATTTTTTGGTACAAATGAGCGATTTCGATTGGTTTTGAAATGAAGTCGTTCATACCGGCCAGCAGGCACTCGTCATCAGTTCCTGAGAAAGCGTTTGCAGTGAGGGCAATAATGGGAATAGTGTTCTTTGGTTCCGGAAATTCTGCCCGGATGAACTTCGTCGCTTCCAGCCCGTCAAGCACGGGCATTTGTACGTCCATCAGGACGAGGTCAAAAGGTTGATCGCGCAATTTGTCGATCGCCTCGCGGCCATGGCTTGCAATAACCAGTTCCCCGCCCCAGTCGAGAAACAGTTTTTTCATCACCAGCTGGTTAAGTGGGTTGTCTTCTGCCAGCAATACCCGCACGCCATCCAGTCTGAGCTGTCGCTGAGAAGGAACCTGATCGGCGTCTTCATCCTGGGCCAGGACATACTCCAGCGTAAAACTGAAGCAAGAGCCTTCATCTACCCTGGTTTCCAGCTGGATTTCGCCTCCCTGAAGCTGTACAAGCTTTTGCACAATGTTCAGGCCCAGACCAGTACCGCCCTGCCGCCGGAGAGGGTCGTGGTTAATTTGTTGAAAGCTGTCGAAAATTTTGCTTCGGTGGTCTTTCGGAATACCAATACCGGTGTCTTTGACCGCGAAATAAATCTGTACCTTCTCAGCTGTTTTGGCCATTTTTTTCACCTCAACCAGGATTTCTCCTTTCTGAGTAAATTTGATGGCATTGCTCAGCAGGTTAAGCAGGATCTGGGTCAGGCGCACGCTATCGCCCACTACCAGGCTCGGCAAGGCGGGATCGGTCTGAATCTGGAGGGAAAGGCCTTTTTCGGTGGCCCCGCTTTTCATGATGTCTTCCACCTGCCGCAGCACGTGGTCCAGCCTGAATGGCTCGGTCATGAATTCGATTTTGCCCGCCTCGATCTTGGAAAGGTCGAGAATATCGTTCACTACTGCCAGCAACGTTTTGCCCGCTGCATCGATGGCTTCAAGGTACTCCCGCTGCTGGGTGCTGATGGAAGTGTCGAGCAACAGCTTGGTCAGCAGAAGAATGGGGTTGAGCGGTGTCCGGATTTCATGGCTGGTTCGGGCCAAAAAATCCTGGCGGAGCTTGGCAGTCCGGTCGGCCAGTTCCTTTTCCGCCTTGAGCGATTCCATCCGCTTGCGATCGGTGAGGTCCTGCACGAGGCCCATCACCACCTGCCGGGTGTCGTAAGGGTTGAGTTCGGATTCGGCCTGGAAGGAAACAAAAACGGTTTTGAAATCGGTGGCAATGAGGCGCAAATCTACAGATTCGGCCTTGCCTGAGCCCATGACATTGAAAATGGTGTCTTGAACCTTGTCCACATCATCGGGGTGAACGCAGGCCAGAAAATGGGTGAGGTGGTGGAGAGGGGTATCTTCTTCGTTGGTTTTGAGGAGGTCGTAGATGAAATTAGACCATTTCATCTCGTTGGTGAGGGGATCGAGCTCCCAGTTGGCAAGCCTGGCCGAGGAAATGGCCTGTTCCATTCGCCGGAACATTTTCTTCCTCGCAACGGCAAAGCGAATGGATGAATCCAGCAAATGCGGGCTGAGGTAGTCCTTTTCCAAAAAGCTCTGAGCGCCCATTTCCACTGCATGGATGCCGGTCTTGCTATCCATTTTTCCGGTCATCACAATCACAGGCACCTGCGGGAAGGCCTTTTGAAGACGGGCAAAGGTGTCGAGGCCGCGGCTGTCTCTCAAATGCAGATCGAGCAGCACGATGTTGATTTCGGGCGTGTTTCGCAGGATATCGATGCCTTCTCCCAGTTCTGCAGCGCGCACCAACTGGTAGGGTCTCAGGTCGGAGGCGTGAAGGTTTTGCCTTACCAACAGGGCATCCTGGTCCTCATCCTCAATGAGCAGGATGTGAAAGGCAGAAAAGGCATATTGGCTGGACTTGGGATCCACGGCGGAGGTCGAACTTGGAAAGGCGTCGGTAGGAATGAACATGCGCTGCATGAGATTGGGGTCGGTAGAGAACTACTGGGCTTCCTTAATCCAGAAAAGGGGGAATGGGAGCAAAGAAAGGGGATTTGCTTTTCGCTATGTCCCGGAACCTTACACAGATCAAACTTCCGGGATTTCAGCCAATTGACAATACACCTAGCGAGGGCTTTCTTACATCTTTCCTGGCACCATATCAGCGGCACGAGCAGCTATCAGGGGTGCCCTGACGAAGGAGGCAGATCCAATCCGCGACAATAACGGCGATTTCCCAAGCTGAAAACAACCGTTCGGCACAAAGGCCGCGCCTTGAAAACCGAAAAAGCGTGCAAGAGATTCTTGCACGCTTTTTCCAAAATCTTACGGAAGGCCTTGCTTCCGAAGGAGATGTTAATCTCTGTTTCCGCCGAAAATGCGCAGCAGGAACAGAAAAAGGTTAAGGAAATCGAGGTAGAGAGCAAGTGCACCGATGATGGCTACCTTGCGGGTGCTGTCGGATTCGGGGTCGGCGTTAGCACCGATCTCGATTAACTTCTGGGTGTCATAGGCAGTCAATCCGGCAAAGATCAGCACACCGGCTATGGAGATGATGTATTCGAAGACAGAAGACTGCATGAAGAAGTTCACGACCGAGGCGATGATAATGCCGATCAGGCCAAAGAGGAGAATAGAGCGGAATTTGCTCAGATCCACTTTGGTTGTTGCACCGATAAGGGCCATCGTGCCAAAGGTTCCTGCAGTGATGAGGAAAACCTGGAAAATGGTGCCTGCGGTGTAAAGCAAAAAGATGAAAGCCAGCGAGATCCCGTTTATCAGAGAATAGGTAGCAAAGGTGATGCTGGCGGCCTGGGTGCTCATGTGGTAAATCCTGGCAGAAAGGAAAAAAACGATTCCAAGGGGTGCCAGCATCACAATCCAGCGCATCGGGCCGGTGAAAAAGAAGCGAAGCATGTCGGGGTTGCTGGAAACAACCCAGGCAGACATCCCCGTGATGAGCAGGCCAATGGCCATAATCATGTACACCTGGCGCATGAACTGGCGGGCGAGGTCGGATTCAATGAATTGCCTGCCTCTTGTCCTGCTGATCACATCGCCGTTTCCAAATGGAGTTTGCATGTTGTTGGTTACGTTCTGGTTGAATAAACTGCTGAGTCAAACAGTAATCGACAGACTTATACGCATTGCGGTCCGTCAGGATTCAGGAGAAAGATCGAAGATTTTTGCCAGACCCCCAAATTCAGGGTTGACGGAGATGTCAGCGAGGAAGAGATGTCAGAAGGCAAAAATGGGTAAGGAAGGTTTGCTGAGGAGCATGAGAGCAAAAGGATTCCTTTTTTCCCGAACTTCTCAGCATTGGTTGTTCACCCTCTCTCCCTTTCGCCTTCAGTCATCATTGTCAGCTCTGAGTTCTCTATCTCATCCTCTTTCCGCAATTTTATCGAGCTCCACCTTGGCTGCGGGCTTGTAGGGGCCAAACATGGCATTTTTGAAGGCTTCGGTGGCTTTGGTATAGTCGCCGAGGCGCTTGGCTGCCATGCCGAGCATGAAGGAGTACTTGGCTTTAGACTTGGTGTCAACCCCTGCGGCGAGGAGCTTTTCGAGGGTAGCCACGGCATCAGCATACCTGCCGGAGCCGTATTCTGCCTGGGCCTTGAGCGAAAACAGGGTGGCGCTACCCTTTGGATCAAGCTGCAGGGCCTGGTTGATCGAGTTGAGGGCACCGTAGCTGTCGTTGTTACTCATCTGGAGGTTGGCAATGAGGCCATACATCTGCATTTTCTTGACGGGGTTGGGCTCAATGGCAATGGCTTGTTCGTAAAATTGGATGGCCCCCCGGATGTTGTTCTGCTTTTGGGCAATTTTCCCCTTGAGCACGAGGGCGCTGCTGAAATCGCGCTGCAATTCGAGGGCCTTGGCGATGTAGGTTTCTGACTCGGCATACTCCCCATTAAGATAGTAGCTCACAGCAATTTTGTAATAATAGACATGGTTTGTCTTCATCATTTGCTGCTGAATAAGCTGGCGGTAAGGCCCAAAATTGGCTTTGGCCCAGGCGCGCTGGGCACCTGCTGAGTCGCCAAGGTTGCTCAGGCAGAGGCCGAGGCCATAATAGTATTTGGCCAGTTCGGCTGGCGGGGCTGTTTTGAGCCGCTCGGAGTTGAGTGCTGCCTCGTAGGCCTGGCGGGCGTTTTCCCAGCGACCTTCCTGCACGTCGATTTCGGCGGCATAGTAAAGGATGTTGGGGTTGTCGGGATCAATCCGTCGGGCCTCATCCACATGGAGCTTTGCGTCATACATACGGTCCTCCTTCAGCAACAGGTTCACCAGCAGGAGCTGGTATTGGACCTTGCGCTTGGTGTTGGATTCGTATTTGGCCGCCTGCTCGTAGTAGTAAATGGCGTTTGTATTGTCGTTCTGCGTCTTGTAAATTTTGGCCAGCAGAGAATAAGCAGGCGTGAAATTGGGCTGATATTCAATGGTGGATTTGAAAGATTGAATCGCAGCGTCGATATCCTGCATCGTGTACTGGCATTTGCCCCGCTGGAAGTAGTACTTGTAGTTTCCAGGTTCGAGGCGAATGGCTTCGTCGTACTTGGCGATGGCATCCCGGCAATTGTTTTGTTTGCGAAAATTTTCCGCTTGCACATAGGATTGCTGGCCGGGGCCCTGGCCTCGCAGTTGTGGCTGAAGCACAAGGAGGCTCATTGCCAGCAGGACCGATGCATATAAGACTTGCTTCATAGTAGAGAAATGGGTGGGTTCTTTGGTTCTGGAGGCCAGTTGGAGGGTGTCCAGTCCTTGTCAGCCGTATCACAAAATAAGGCAAAACCCTCACAATTGAAACCATCGCCAGAATACTTGATTCAGAACGCTGGATTCGCATATGAAGTATGCTTCCGCTTTGAAGGGGTAATGATGCTAAAATTTCCTGGTTGTGCCTTGAAAACGAGCACAAAAATTAACGCTTTCCCCGCAAAGGTGCAGGCTGTTCCACCGGGTGATGAGCAAAAAACAGCTCCACTGGCGATGAATTTTCTCAGGCAAACCACCCCACCACGAGTTCCCGGAAGGTGGCAAACAGGAAAGTCCAGAAGATGATACTAACGCTGTTCCAGAGGATAATGCGCCGGGGCGGCTCCTGAAACGACACGGCGATGCCCACTGCCAGCATCGGGGAGATGACAATCGACAAAAACGACACGCCGATCAGACCATATTGGTGCCAGAGCTTGTAGATCTTCCTGCGGCGCGCAAAGCGCATTTCTTTTTTCTTCGGGAATTTTTTGCGGTACCAAATTCTTAGCTGGGTGCCAAAGAGGGCATACACAAACACGCTGGCCAATGCTCCCAACCCTGCCGGCAACACCACCTCCCAGTAGCCAAATTGGGGGTTTGCCACGGCAGTGAGCAGGGCCACCAGGAATTTGACCATCGACAGGAAAAAAATAGTCGCGTAGATCATCATGCCAGTTCCAGATGCAGAAAAGAGCAGGAAAATCCAGCCCAGGGAAAGCCAGGATGCGGCCATTGTGATAAGTAAATGGAATTATTTGGGTCCAAATGCAAGATCGCCAGCATCTCCGAGTCCTGGCACGATGTAGGACTTGGCCGTCAGCTCGCGGTCCACGGCTCCTACGAAGATTCGAGCGCCCGGGATGTGACGCAGAACATATTCAAGCCCTTCCTCACTCGCCACCACGCCCGCGATGAACACTTTGTCGGGCCGACCCTTCCCCAGCAACTCCCGGTAGCTCATCACGATGCTCTTGCCCGTGGCGATCATGGGGTCGATCAGGACCAGGCTTCGGTTGGTGATTTCGGGTAGGGCATGGTACTCGACTTTGATTTCAAAGTCATTCCCCCGTGTCACGTGGCGGTAGGCGGCCACGAAGCCGTTGTCGGCGTCGTCGAATATGTCCAGAAAGCCCTGATGAAAAGGCAGCCCTGCCCTCAGGATCGAAACGATCACGGGTGGCTCCACCGGCAAATCCATGTCCAGCTCGCCAAGCGGGGTTTCCACATGCCGTGGTTCATAGGCCAGCTCTTTACTGATTTCATAGGCCAGCAACTGGCCCACCCGGCTCAGGTTTCGCCGAAATCGCATGCGATCCTGCTGGAGTTGCTGATCCCGCATCTCATACAGCATTTGGTTGAGGCAAGACGGTGCTTGTCCTACGACCGTAACGCGGATATCCATGTCGCTATCATTGGTAAATCGTTCCAGGTCACTTCCAGGTAAGGAACCGGAACCGCTCCCAACCTACGAAAAAATCGCTCCACGCCTTCTATCATCGAGCCTTCGAAGTCAAATACTTCCATCCCCGCTGCCCGGTCCTCCATGATTGCCGCCCACATCATCGGGGCCATGGCCGCCTGCCCTTTTTCTCCCGGCAAATAGGTTCCCAGCAAATAAACGCCCTGCCCGCGAAACCGAACAAACACGGCGCTTGCCACCACCTCGCCCCCGCGCTTCATTTCAGTAATCCGCCCCAGCTTTTTCTTCTGCAAGTAAGCAATGAGCCGCGGCATCAGCTCCCAATCGCTTTCTTTCTGCCCGATAATGTCATGCCCCGCCGCTGCCTGTTGCCGCAATAAGTTCATTAACTGCTCCGGATGGCTGCTCTCCGTGCATTCAAGTGTTTTTCCCTGGCGAATGTGCCGCCTTGTTGTGGTGGCCATCGCTGCCAGTAAGCTCGCTTCTTCCTGCCGCAAATCAAGCTGAAAGGTGTATCGCACCCCAAGCCTGAAGCCCTTCCAATGCCAGGGCAATGGATATCGGAAGGCAGGGGAAAAACGCCAGATCACCTCTCTCAATCGGGGCAACCCTTCCAGCAGTGCCTCCTGCACTTCTTTTTCCCAGCTCAGGCGGGTATAGCCCTGCTCCCGCTCTTCGCGAAAACAAATGCCCCAATACTGGCTGAAACGCGGCTGCAAGGAGCGGCGAAGGCCCCAGAAACTGCGCGCCACAAAAGGAAAAATTGCCTCCCAGTTGCCGTCTTTTGTCACAATCAGCGCCTCCCAGCCCGGAGCAATGATGCTGGCGAAGCCATGAAGATGAAACACAGCGCCCTGCGGCGACTTCTCCACGAAGGCGTCCCAGCGCTGCGGATCAATCTCCGCCCCGGTTGTCAGTATGACTTCGAATTTGCTCACCATGCGGCAGGGCTTCCTCCGCGAATCAATCTGGCAAACAACGGACTCCAGCCACGCCATTCGCCCGATTCGCTCAGACATTCATTATGCAAACATACCACAAAGCGGCCATTCGCCTCAAACGCCGATTGCCGCACCTGTGCCGCTCTGGTTTCACCTTCCGGGGGCAGGAGCCGAAGGTAGCTCAGCAGAGTGCGGTCCATGAGGGCCGATGGAACCAGAAGGAGGCTGGTCATTTCTTCTTTCAGGAGGTCATACCAGGGGAATGGGACTGCCATGCCCAGTGGGAAACCACCTGTTTGCACCCGGCAGGGGGTATAGTCGAAGCGAATTCCGCAGTCAATCATCGCCCGGCGGGAATCAGGAAGCTGGTAGCGCAAAAAGTGCATCCTGAGGGCTTCAGGGGCGACGCCCGTGATATCGGCCAGGTACCCGGCCTCCTCGCCAATCCGCCAGGCTTCTTCTCCGGCGCGGTAGCTGGGGTGAATTCCCAGCCGGAAGCCTGCCTCCTGCAGCCAGGAAATTTTTTCCCGCCAGGCCTTGTGATGCCAGGTAAACCGGCTGTCGTGGGGGCTTTGTCGTGCGAGCAAAATGAACAGGGTGATGTTCTCTGGGACCAACAGGCCCTGGAGTTGCTCAAAAGTATCGTTCGGGTCTTGCTTGCGGGTCCAGGCTTTCCAGCGTTCTGCCACCTGCTGCCAGTCGCCCTTGAGCCAGGCCCGGCTCATTCCCGCCAGTTGGACAGGCAAAGGCTTGTGCCGGTATTTCCAGGGGTTGTCGAGGTCGAGGGTGATGTCGGTGCCCGGCGCTGGAAGCTGCTGCTCTTGCCTGAGAGCAGGGAAACGCTCGAACAATTTTTCCGCCAGCAGCGCGGCCCAGCGGTGCACAACCGGATGTTTGGCAAGGTCCAGTGCCTCAAAAGCGGCTGGTTCGAGGTAGCGCCCGTGCTTGTCTAAGACAGGCAGGTGATACGCGTCGTATTCGCTCAGCAACCGGAAGACAGCAGCGAACAAGTCGGTTGACTGGAAATCTTCCCATGAAGACAAGGCAGGTGGCAAGGGAGGCGGCGAGGCGCTGTTGCCTGTTTTCCACAAAAAGCCGGAGTCGAATAAGGGAAGGTCTCCGGGTTTGGGAGGCAGGCCAAAGGCCAGCCCGGCAGAGTCCACATCGCCTTCACGGACCTTGAACGACAGGCCCAGCACCCGCTCAAACAGCACGTGCAGCACATATTCCAGGCGGGGACTGCTTTGGGGAACAAGGACAGCAACTGGCATGAGGAGGGTTGGTGGAAAAAAGAAGGATTGTTTTTCTGCAAACTGGCTGTAAATTCCATGAACAGGGCTGCCTTCGGCGAATCGAAAAGGCCCATTTGGCAACCAGAAAACGTGCCGCAGGAGTTCGACCTGGCCAGCAACCCATAGGCTTCCGAACGGGCCAGGGCACAAAAAAAACCATTGATCGGATCAATGTATTATTTTTGCCACATGGAAATGAAAAAGTTCGTCCACGTTTGCCTCACACCTGCCCTCATCGACCAGTTTGACGTTTCTGACGCCATCGTGGTGGTGATCGACATCCTGCGGGCAACGACCTCAATGTGCGTGGCATTTGACCACGGCACCGAGTTCATGATTCCGCTGGAGCACATCGACGAAACGGAGGCTTACCGGGAAAAAGGCTACCTGATTGCCGGCGAGCGAAGCGGCGAGCAAATTGTCGGGTTTGACTTTGGGAACTCCCCTTTTTCCTTCACGCCGGAGAATGTGCGGGGCAGGCGCATCGCCATGACTACCACCAACGGTACCCGTGCCATCAAAGCGGCCCAGGAGCGCGGGGCTAAGGCCATCGTGGCGGGTTCTTTTTGCAACATCAGCGCGCTGTGCGACTGGCTCATTGAGCAAAATGAGCATGTTTGCCTTGTCTGTGCAGGCTGGCGCGACCACCTGACCCTGGAGGACACCATTTTTGCCGGGGCCGTGAGCCGCAGGCTGCGCAATCACTTCCGCCGGTTCCAGGATACTGCCATCGTCGCAGAAACCCTTTATCAGTCGGCTAATTTGCGCAAGCGCTACTTTTTCCGCCATTCTTCCCACTACCATCGCCTCACTCATCTCAATCTGCAGGAGGAAGTGAAATATGCCATGCGCCGCGACAGCCATCCTGTGCTGCCAGTGATGATCGGCGATGAACTGCATAACATCACGGGTATGGACGACAAGCAATTGGCGGGCTACAAAGCCAGCGTGTTCAAGCGACAGGAAAAAGAAAAGGCGGCAGCTTCTTAAAGGTGCCTGATCATTTGCCGCGTTCCAGTTCCACAGTTAGCCGCCGGGGGTAACCGGACCCTTCCTCAATGCTTACGATCAGCACCAGCTGGTCTGAAGAAGCTGCAAATAACAGCAATTCCAGCTGCTCTTCGTCGCTGCGGCCTTTGAGGGCATTGTGCGATTCGGCTAAAGGCAGCTCCAGCCAGGCGCAATCCCCTGACTGACAGGGCAGGTACAGCACAAGTTGGTTCCGCCCGGGGTGAACATACACCTTTGACACCAGCCCCCGGTTTACGTGCTTAGGCAGGAAAAATCCTTCCTGCACTTCACGGATGTTTACAGGAGGGGCAACAGAAGAAATTAACAAAAGCAGGAACGGCATCGTCGTGGCCAACAACACTTTGGCGGGCAATCTCCACATGGCACTTAATTCACAGTACGCTGTTTATGAGGGATGAACTCATTCCTACCTTCAACAAACTTAGTAGCCCTGAATGACACTGCAGCAGAATAGTGTACTATTAGCTAACAACCAGATTTTCAGTAGCTTGCTCCCCGCTTGTGACAGGAATTACTTATTTTTCGGGATGGAATTTTTCCGTGTGGTTGTTTCGGCAAAATGAGGCCCCTTTTGCTTGCTTTCGCAGGCACATTTCGCCCCCGCTCCTTACAATCCGCACCAGCCTTGCCTGGTTTTCTGCCAATGTCTCAATTTTCTCTATTTTGCATCCTTCACCCCCATCGGAGAGCTGAGTCCCCTATGACCCTAAGATGGTTCCTTTTTGTTGTTTGCCTGTGTCTGCCGATGTGGCTCGCCGCGCAACAGTTTCCAGTGCTGCGGTCGCAGAAATTCTTTGATAATTTTGGCGAAGATCACCCTTCCCGCCTGCTCAAAAGCCGTGACGGGCACCTGCTTCTGGGAGGCCACACCGTGGTCTATGATTCTTCAGGCACTGATTGTGGCGATATCTGGATCGTGAAGGTGGATACCGCCGGGGCCCTGATCTGGGAGCGGGAAATTGCGATGAGCGGTTGCGAAGAGCTGCGCGACATGGTCGAGACTGAAGACAAGGGTATCCTGTTTGCCGGCATCACCACCACACTCGTGGAGGGTCAGGAAAAAGGGGATCAGCGGTATTGGGTGAATGGGTTGGTTGGAAAAATCGACTCCCTCGGCCGGGTTGAATGGCTGCAAAGCTATGGGGGCAGCAACCAGGACCAGGTATTCGGGCTGGCTTTGAGGCCCGACTTTGATATTCAGCTCGCCGGATTTACCCATAGTGCGAATGGCGATGTGACCAGGAACGCGGGTTTGTCGGATGTGTGGAGCCTGCGGATCGACGACCAGGGGCAGGTGCAGAGCAGCCATACTTTCGGCGGTAAGGGCCATGACTGGGCGCTGGCGGCGGCGATTTGCCCTGATGGCGACTACCTTTTGGCAGGTTTCACCGACTCACCAGATCCTGCCACCGGCCAGCCCAATGCCCGGGGCGGCGGCCTGCTGATGAGAATTGACCCACATGGTCGCGCGCGCTGGATCCGAACCTTTGCCTGCCCGCAGGGCGGTACCTTCACGCGGGTGCGGGTGCTGGACAATGAGCGCATTTTGCTGGGAGGGCAGTGCCGCAGCCAGGACCGGGGCCAGCGATTTTGGTGGCTATTGCTCAGCCCGGAGGGACACCTGATCCGGGAAACCCTGGTAAATGGCCCTGCCGAGGCGGTCACAACTGCTATCATCTCCAGCGGCGAAAACTTTCTGCTGGCAGGGTACGCCCAGGCCGGGAGCGCATGGGTTGGCCCGGGAAAAGCAGGGCAGGATGTGTGGCTCATCAAGCTGGATGCCGAAGGAAAAGAACTGTGGAAGCAGGCATATGGTGGCCGCGCCGATGAACAGGGGGTTGATGTGATCGAATACCGGCCGGGACTGTATTTTGTGCTCGCTCAAAAAGACAACCATTTCACCCGCACCCACAACCAGAACGCCGATTTTTGGCTCCTCAAAATCGAAGAGCTCCCCGCCGATTCCATCAAAGGGGGCATTTGGGTGCGAACAGACGAAAGAAAAGTGTATCACCAGCAGCCCATTCGCTTCAGTGCCCGCTACAACTATGGCGATCGCTTTCTCTGGGACTTCGGCGATGGCACGACCTCCACGGAGGCACATCCACTCAAAAGCTATGACATTCCGGGCTTGTATGACATCACCCTCACGATTTTTGTGAATGAGCGCTGTCGCAAACTGGTGCGCCTCAGCAAAGGGCTGGAGGTGTGGTGAGAGGTTCGGAACTCAAAAGGTAGTCGGCGGGATGTTGAGAAGCGAACGGTTGAGAAACCCTCCGGTATGGTTCCTTCATAGCGCCAATTCGGGGCTTGGGCTGGAGGCCCGTACAATCGCCTTCGACTCCAGTCCCGGTTCCCGGCTCTTAAGAGGTGTGATCCGCTACAATCACCCATTCTCCATCAATTTTGCGCCAGAGGAGGGTGAAGTAGCCTTCCAGGTCGCCGTCTTCGCGATCCAGGTGCCAGCGGCCCACGACTTGGGCGCTGGTTTTTCCGTGGGCCACCATGTGCAGGATGGTGAAAGTTAACTGCCCCATGGCCCTTCGGTCGGGGTAGCCAGCCTTGTAGCGCTTGAGGGTATTCTCATAACCATAGACAATGCCTGTTTTACCGGAAAACATCAGCGAATCCGACTCCCAGTAGCCATTCATGAATGCCTCTATGTCTCCCTGGTTCCAGGCCGACTGCTGCGCCGACAGTACGGCCAGGATGGCGCGGGCATCCACAGGCTTGAGCTTGGGCAGTGCCTGCCCGGAAACTTCCGCAGTGCTGAATCCGGTTGTCAGCACCAGCAGCAAGACCATTCTAAACATCAGTTCAGGCTTCATATTAAAAGCGATTTTTCACAAGGTATTTCCCGAAAAAGCTACCTATTTCCCGCCAGCTTTGCCGAATTATTTCCCGCTGTTCCCCTCTCCAGGCCCTCTGCCTCCTATTGCCTTGTTCTTTGTCCAACGCCCGCTTCTCCATGCTTGTCCTTTTGCCTCCCAAAGAATTGACGTAAGTTTCGGAGCCAATTGAATTACGAAGCATTTTTCCCATGACCAAGCCGATTGCCGTTCGTTTTGCTCCCAGCCCGACCGGACCTCTCCACATCGGGGGAGTTCGCACAGCCTTGTATAACTACCTGTTTGCCCGCCAACATGGAGGCCGCCTGTTGCTGCGGATCGAAGATACCGACCAGGGCCGCCTCGTTGAAGGAGCCGAAAATTATATTCAGCAGTCATTGGCCTGGCTGGGCATCCGGTTTGATGAAGGGGTGGCAGAAGGCGGGCCCCACGGCCCCTATCGCCAGAGCGAGCGCGCCGCTTTGGGCATGTACCAGCAATATGCCGACCAGCTCCTGGCCAGTGGCTGGGCCTACTATGCCTTCGACTCCGGCGACGAACTCGAAGCCATGCGCGACCGCCTGCAGAAAGAGGAAGCCAGCATCCAGGGCTACAATGCCCATACAAGGGGCAGCATGCTCAATTCGTTTACCCTCTCTCCTGAAGAAGTGCAGGAGCGAGTTGCACGCGGAGACTCCTACGTCATTCGCTTCAACATGCCCGCCGACCTCGACATTGAGTTTCAGGACATTGTGCGGGGAACAGTCTCCTTCCACTCCAGCCAGCTCGACGATAAAGTGCTGCTCAAAGCCGGAGGGATGCCCACCTACCACCTCGCCAACGTCGTGGACGACCACCTCATGGAAATCAGCCATGTGATCAGGGGGGAGGAATGGCTGTCATCCACCCCGCTGCACGTGATGCTGTACCGGGCACTGGGCTGGGAAGACACCATGCCGGCCTTTGTTCATTTGCCCTTGATCCTCAACCCTAACGGCCAGGGAAAAATGAGCAAACGGACAGGAGACAAGCTTGGCTTTTCTGTCTTTCCCTGCACCTGGCAGGACCCTGAGAGCGGCAATGTATCCGTTGGCTACCGCGAGCAGGGCTATTTTCCCGAGGCGATGATCAATTTTCTGGCCTTGCTGGGCTGGAACCCCGGCGACGAGGAAGAAATCATGGACCGCGACCGGCTGATTGAGCGTTTCAGGCTGGAGAGAATCAACCAATCACCGACCAATTTCAACCTGGACAAGCTGAAGTGGTTCAACGAACAATACCTCAGAACCCAGACAGAGGAGGCGGAGTTGGTCCGGCAACTGGCAGCAGCAGCAAAGGCAGAAGGCTTTGACAACCTGGGGGAATCGCAACTGCAGGGGGTTGTTCGGCTGATGCGCGAGCGGGTGAGCTTTGTGCATGAGATGATCAGCCAGGGGCGATTTTTGCTGGAAGCTCCGGAGAGTTACGACGAGGCAATGAAGGCAAAGCAATGGAAGGAGCAAACAGGCGAATGGATGCTGGCTTTGGCAAATGCCTGGGAGGAAGTTGCCACCTGGGAGCTAATGGCGCTGGAAGCAGCAACGGAGGCCTGGGCAGCCGGTGCGGGCATTGGGAAGGGAAAAATTATGGCTCCCCTTCGCCTGGCGCTCACAGGCGTATCTGGCGGCCCCGGCGTGATGGACATTGCTGCTTTCCTTGGTAAACCTGAAACCCTTGCCCGACTCAGGAAAGCCGCACATTCACTCGGCTGATCCATTCGGCGGATAGTTCCATTTGTCACGCCAGATTCGTACCTTTTGCCTGCCAACCAGCCACCGAGGCAAGCGTACAATCATCGAATTCTATCTACACCACTTACCCTTTTCAGCTTTGGCGACGAAGAACAGAAAGCCCCGCATTCAGAAATTCATCAACTACACCAAGGAGGCGTTTTTCTGGCCGGTTCATCTGGCGGTTCTCACGGGCATCACTGCGCTCGCGGCCCTGGGTGTTATTTTGGTTCCTGAACTGGCCTCGGCCATCGGAGCAGGCGGCTCAGAAGGCCTGCTCATCTCTTCGGTGATCCTGATGGCAGGTGGGCTCGAACTGAGCTTCCTCAGCGCCATTACCCAAAATCCCCGCTTCGTTCGCGCCATTAACGCCAAATACCAGCAAGACATCGATGCTTTCCAGAAAACCAAAACCATGGTCGACTACTACAACGACCTCACCCTGGAATCGCAGCGGCGGTTTGACAAGCTCCGCAAACGCCTCAAGGAAGTGCGCGACAGCTACAAGAAGCTCAATCCCTCTATCCCCAATCTGGTGAACCGCTTCCTCGAAAAAATGAATGCCATCGAGCTGTCATATGTCAGGTTGCTGTATTTCAAGGACAAATTCCCCGAAATGACCAACCAGGACCTGATGCATCAAACAGCTTCTGAGATTGACAAATTGAACCGGGAGTTGAAAGAAGCTGGCGACCGCTTGAAAAAAATCAAAGAAAAGCGCCTAAAGCTGGCTCAGATGAAGATGGAAAACTACATGAAGGTGCAGGAGAACAAAGAAATTATTGAGGAGCAGTTGCAAACCATCGAGGAAATGGTCGAATACATCAAAGATCAGCCCATGACTCTCCAAAATACTGAGCGGGAGGACATTATGATCGATAACCTGCTCTTCGAAACCGAACAAACCCAGGCTACCATGGAGGAGATCGAATCGCTCATGCAATCCGAATACTATCCCAGTGTGGTCGATGAATTTGAGCTTGACCTCGACCCGGATGCCGGTAGCCTTACCGACAGCTCCACCGAAAAGAAGACTAAAGGCACCGAATAGCCCTCCGGACTTGCCAATCCCCATAAAAAAATCGCCGCCAAAGTACTTGGCGGCGATTTTTCTTTTTGGTTCACATTGTGGTTGTGGTGCAGTAGTTTTGTTTCATCAACCAACCTCATCCATGTATCAGACCCTCCTCACCGAAACCCTCGACCAAACCCTGCTCATCACCATCAACCGCCCGGCGGTGATGAATGCCCTTAACCGCCAGCTCATCGAAGAACTGGAGCAGGTCCTGCTCGCCTTTCAGGCTGATCCGGGTCTGCTGGGTGCCATTCTCACCGGCTCCGGCGACAAGGCCTTTGCTGCGGGTGCCGACATCGCCGAGCTCAACCAGCTCAGCGCAGAAGGTGCCAGGGAATCCAGCGCCTATGGCCAGCGGGTTTTTTCGATGATTGAGCAAAGCCCAAAGCCCATTATCGCGGCTGTGAATGGCTTTGCACTTGGTGGGGGATGCGAACTGGCCATGGCCTGCCACCTCAGAATTGCCTCTGAGAACGCCCGCTTCGGCCAGCCTGAAGTAAATCTCGGTCTCCTGGCCGGGTATGGCGGTACCCAGCGCCTGCCCCTGCTCATCGGCAAAGGGCGCGCCACCGAGATGCTGATTACCGGCGACATGATGAGCGCCGACGAAGCCTACCGTACCGGACTCGTTAACTACGTGACAACCAGAGGCGAACTGGTCGAAAAAGGCCTGGACATTCTCCGGAAAACCTACTCCAAATCGCCTCTGGCCATTGCCCTCACCCTCGACGCCATTCACCAGGGCTTCTATCACCACGAGGGCTTTGAGCGGGAATGTGACAATTTCGGCAAAGCGATCTCTTCTCACGACGGCAGAGAAGGGACACAGGCGTTCCTGGAAAAAAGAAAGCCTCAGTTTCAGGGAAAATAAGTGAATGGCTCAGGGCCGGGGAAACAGCCCCTGGAGGTAGCTATCGGCTTCGCCAACACTGCCAAAAGCCCTGAGCGGTTGAAGCCCCACCCTGATGGTCACCTGCGAAGGATCTCTCGTTCCCTCGTTCCGGACAAACAACACCTGATCGGGAACAACCTGTATGCTGGTACTATGCCAGCGCTTAGCTTCATCTCCCTGGATGGCAATCACCACAGCGGGTCTTTCCAGATCTGCCCCCAGCATGGCCCAGCTCACCGATTTGCCGGGAGCGGAGAAAATGCGTTCTTTCATTGGGAGGAAGCTCCTGCGCACAATGTCGCGGTAGCTGGGCTTGTCTAGCAACCAGCTGATTTTCAGAAGCTCCTGCATCAGCACGGCCTGGCCGGAGGGCAGGATGTCATCTTCCAGGTCATACTGGCGCAGCCAGTCGCGTTGTTGTGGCCCGGTGGCGACAAACCAGCCGTCTTCGGGTTGGTAGTGATAGGCCAGGAGATATCGAACCATGTTGTGTGACTGCTCAAGCCAGGATGGTTCGAGGGTCACCTGGTAAAGCAGCAAAAAGGCTTCGAGGGTGTAGGCATAGTCGGAGAGGAAGGCTGATCCTTCGGGAATCCCTTCGATGAGTGCTCGATAGAGGGATCCATCGGGTCGAAGGAGGAGACTTTCGAGGTGGTCGCCAACTCGCAAAGCCAGGGCGAGCCAGGATTTATCTCCCGTGGCGAGGAAGCACTCCACCGCTGCCGAAGCGAGGAGGGCGTTCCATCCGGCGATTTGCTGGAGATCCCTTGCCGGGCGCAGGCGTTTGTCGCGTGCAGCCAGCACGGTTGCTTCCCATTCGTGGAGCCGCGATTGCCATTCCGCAACGTTCAGGCCATATCCTGCGGCCAGAGATTCATCGGAAAGCGTTCTGAACAAGACATTTTGCCCTCGGCCCCAGTTGCCACTTCGGGTCACGTTGTAGGTTTGGAGAAACGGGTCGGCTTGCTCTTTGAGGGCAGCGCGCAGCTCAATTTCGGGCCAGAGGTAGTAACGGCCCAACTCTCCTTCGCTGTCGGGGCGGAGCGCGGCAGCATACAAAGCCCCCTCGATGCGGAGGTCTTTTTCGAGGAAAGAGCGCACCTGATACATCATGTCGATACCCTGCTGGCTGGGGGCCAGTTTGTGCCTGGCGGCCAGCAACCTCAGCAGCATGGCATTATCGTAGAGGGTTTTTTCGAAGCAGGGCTCACGCCAGGTGGCATCTTCAGCACATCGGCAAATGCCCCCGCCGAGGTGGTCGTAGATAGCGCCCGAGGCAAGCTGGTTCAGGTACTGCTCCACGGGCTGGCTCCATGTGAAGGCAGGCTGGAGACCTTGTTGCCGAAGGAGAAGCAGGTAGGGGAGGGTAACGGGAAACTTCGGAACACCCCTGGTGCCACCGTAGGAGAGATCCAGCCGCTGTAGCACAGCCTGGGCAGTTTGTTCAAATGAAAAGGTTACCGGCACGGAGGGAGGCACGGGAGCTGCCAGGCGACTTTTGATTAGGTCCCAGTTGGCATTGGCTTGTTGCTCAGCCTGGTAAGGTGCTTCGTTCCAGAAACGGGCCTGCTTGCGGAGCTCTGCCTCCCAGCGTTCGGGGGTAAGGAAATTGCCCACCGCCAAAGGGCGGCCATCGGGTAGAGCGATCACCTGAAGCGGCCATCCGCCGTTCTCCTTCAGAGCCAGGTAGCGCCTGGCCAGGTCGGGGCGTTCAATGCGATCGATCCTGATGGAAATAAACTGGTCGTTCATAAACTGAACCACTCCCGAATCCCGGTAAACCGTTCGCTCCTGCAACTGGCAGGGGAAACAGGCGGTCGTTCCAATGTCAATGGCTAGCAGCTTTCCACTTTGACGGGCATCCTCCAGGGCCTCGCCGCCCCAGGGATACCAGAAAATGGGAGTTGCGGCAAAGGTTTGAAGGTAGGGATTAGGAACAAATGCCAGCGGATTCACCAGCGGCATTTCCATGGCATCGCCCTCCCGCCCGCCAAATTGCTGAGCCGTGCAGCCTGCGAGCCCCAGCCCACATGCCATGATCAGCAGATTTCCTGCCGCCCTCCATCTTTCACCAGCGAGATCAACGACCCGGTAGAACATCCACTTTGTGAACTTTGGTAGAAAAATTGCACATTCCGCCAAGAGTACCAAACAAGGACGGATAGTTTCCTGCTTTCTTTTTTCGTTTTTAAACCAACCTGCTCACAGTCAAAAGGTTACCTTTTTTCAGGCTTTATTTCCCTTTCTTCGAAATTCGAAACAATCTTTCCCTATGAACAAACTGCCCATTGCCCTGCTCTTTTTTTGGTTGCTGAGCGCAGCCGGCTGCGAGCAACTGCTCAAAATGGTCGAAGACGCCTCCGCTGGAATGGACACAACCCCTACACAAACGGAGATCGTCCAGGGACTCAAGCAAGCCCTCGCCGAAGGAACGACCAGAGCTGTTCTCAACCTCAGCCAGGAAGGCGGCTACGCCAAAGATCCTACAGTGTTCATTCCCTTTCCCGCTGAGGCTCAGTTTGCTGCTGACAAACTCCGCGACATCGGCTTTGGCAACCTCGTAGACGATTTCGTGAAACGCCTCAACCAGGGTGCTGAAAAAGGTGCCAAAGAAGCAGCGCCTATTTTTAAGGAGGCCATCGTGAACATGACCTTTGCCGATGCGCGGAACATTCTCCTGGGGCAAGACAGGCGCGCTGCGACGACCTATTTTGAAACCAACACCCGGGCGGCCCTTTACAACACTTTCTCTCCCAAAATCAAAACGGTGCTGGAGGAAGTCAATGCCGTTCAGATCTGGTCGCAGATCACCACCCGCTACAACCAGATTCCCCTCGTTCGCAACAAGGTCGAAACTGACATTGTGAAATACGCGACCAACAAGGCGCTGGATGGCCTGTTTCTCAAACTCAGCATCGAGGAAGAAAAGATCCGCCAGGATCCTCTGGCCCGCACCAGCGACATCCTCAAAAAGGTTTTTGGCTACGCCGACACCCAGCGCTAACCAATCACAGGCTTATTGTTCAGAGCTGATGCGCCCCTGGCCCGGCCGGGGGCGTTTGCTTTTGAGGGTCAGGCTCTCGGGAGGGTAATGTAAAAAACTGTCCCCTCACCCACCTTCGACTCTGCCCAGATGGTGCCTCCGTGGCGCTCTACTACCCGTTTGCATATGGCCAGGCCAATGCCGGTTCCGGGAAATTCGGGGTTGAGGCGCCCATACATTTCAAAGGCCTTGTCGAGGTACTGCATGTCCATTCCGATGCCATTATCCCGCACCATGAAGATCCAGAAGCCCTCCGTTGGGCGGCATTCCACTTGTACCTTCGGCTCAGGTGAGTTATTGAATTTGATTCCGTTGTCGATCAGGTTGCGAAACAACGCCTCCCATTGTGAAGGAACCACTTCCACATCTGGCAAATCGCCATACAGAAGGCTGGCGTGGTTGGCTTTGAGCTGAACGAGCATCCCGCGTTCAATGCTGGCCAGGAGGTCGCGAAGGGAAATGTTAGACTTTTCCAGTTTGCTGCTCCCCACACTCGCAAAATCGAGCAGGTCATTCACCATTTCATACAAACGCTTGGCTTCGTTGATGGCAAAGTTCATGGAGCCTAATTCCTGCTCACCAAGAAGGGATGAATGTCTCCGCAGGGTGAGTTGCAAATGCCCGATCATGCTTCGCAGCGGCGATTTCAGGTCGTGGGAGGCGATGTAGGCAAATTGCTCCAGGTCGGCGTTGCTCTGCTTGAGCTCCATCACGCTTTGATCGAGCGACCGGGTACGTTCCTGGACCAACGCCTCCAGCTTCTGCCGCTCACGATTCCCATAGTACAAATTGAACACGGCCCACACCAATGCAATGATCAGCAGCGAAGTGAGGAACACAAACCACCATGACTGATAAAAGGGCGGCTCTATGCCCCAGGAAAGCAAACCATCTGTTTGGGCCAGGACTTTATTTCCCACCCTTACCCTCACATCGAGGCGATACTGGCCTGTAGGCAGGGAAAAGAATGACACTCTGCCTTCCGGGGCGATTGTCCAATCCCCTTTGCCAAGGCGATATTCGATGGTGTAGTTTGGCAAATAGCGATAGTTGTTCACTGCAAGTCTTAATTCGAAGCTGGCAGAATCTTTGTGAATCATGGGATTATCTGTCCAAACAGGCATACAATCACCGCCTGGCCAGCGCAGGCAGGTCAATTCAATGCGGTAATCAGGCAGCGAATCGTGAAGGGTGGCGGGCCACACATGCACCTGGCCGTTTGTCAGGATCAGCAAATGGCCCTGAGAAATCGTCATTACCTCTATTTCCTGATTTTCAAGTCTTTCCCCACGGATAACGGGAAACCCCCGGTAGGGCTCCCCGGGCCTTGGTAAGCCATCGAACCTGAACAGCCCCCGCTGGGTGAGACCCCACAGCTGCCTACGGTCGGGATCCGGGTAAATCTGACTCAAGGATCCGTATCGCCAGAGATCACGGCTGCTGGCCGGCCAGCTTTTTCGCCCGTAGGCATAGACCTCCAGCCCGGCCGGACCAGCCGCTGCCAGCACAGTATCTTCGCCCCAAAGCCGCAGCATCGCATAAGCTCCCTCAAACAGCTGATCCTGCTGGACCAGATCCTGATTGCCAGTCTGCCTCGCCAGCGCCAGCCCGTCTTCCCACTCTACCCAGAAGGTATCGTTTCTCGTCATCATCGCCGAGCGCGAAAAGCCCACCTGCACCCAGGAGGTGTTGGTTTCAAGCCAGGCCGGAAGCCCTGTTGTCAGCAAGAAGAAATCAGGTGCATCGGCAAAAGGAAGAAAAAAATGAAACCGATCTTCTACATGAAGCATGACTCCAGCGCTGCCCCGCGGACTGATCAAAGAAAGGCCGGGAAGGGTAATTTCACGGATCTTTCCTCCGTCATCGAAAACAAGGGTTTCTCCCAGACGAGCCAGCCAGCCTCCCGGCGTGGACAACAACTGATCGACTGGCTGGTTTTTTTGCAACAGGGTCAGCACTATCGGTTTCAGGTCGGAGCCTTTCCATTTCCAGCTTCCGATTTCTCCGTCAGCTGTTCCCACCAAAAAGCCTTGTTCATTGCCCGCAAGTGCTGTGGGTTGTGCCCGGAGGACAGTTTTGAGTCTTTCCTGCACCAGCAGGCTCGCAGCCATTGCCCTGGCTTCATGGGCCAGCATCATCAGCACCCCGCTGTCTGCCACTGGCAGCCACAGGTTGCCTTCTCTGTCTGGCAGCAAAGCATGTGTCAGGGATCCGGAAAAGATGGGGGCAAACACACCTTCCCGGGTGAGCATCCAGGCCTTTCGGGGAGTGGTAATAATTTGAAAACCACCAGCTTCCGTAGTCAGATGCAGGAGATCGGCAGGCGGAATTGTTTCCATCCAGGCAGCCCGGGTCTCAGCCCAGGGGAGTACCTGCCGGGTGTTGGCATCCAGTTGGAGCCATTGGCCTGCCCCTGCCACAAGAAGCTTGTTGTCATGGCTGAAGCAGCGGGGAGAGGGCACGGCCACTGGCCTGGGAACCAGCGGCTGCCCAATGAGCTGGTGACCGTTTGCAGCGGAAAGGAACAACAGGCCATTCTCCCCTGAAATAAGCACACCCTTGCCCTTCCAGCTGGTTTCCAGTGCCAGGGTGCCGGTGAGGCCGAGGTCGCTTCTGGACCATGGGATGACTGTTTTCTGGTCGGGTTTGAGGCAAAAAATCTGGTCTTTGGCGAGAAACCAGGTGCAACTGTCAGCATCGGCCCAGGCTTGCAGAACACGGGTTTCGCGAAGATGCTGGAGGTTGGCTTGTTCAATACGGCCATCGGGATACAAGCGCGCCAGCGGGCCGCTGGTTAAAATCCATGCCCCACCGCTGGCAAGAGGCCAAAAGCCATACACATCGTTGCGCGGAAGGCCGTTGGCAATGGTGAATATGGTGGGAAGATGGCCCTGCCACTTCACAAGGCCTTCGGAGGTTGCCATCCAGATCCAGCCGCTGGCATCCTGCGACACCTGCCTGACCTCGTTGGTTGGCAATCCCTGTTTGATCCCAACATGCATCCATGGGCTGCCCTGTCCGCTGGCCTGGGCCAGCAGCAGCAACAGCGTCAGGATGGAGAGGAGAGATCTTACCATGGTTTGGCACCTTCAAATGGACAACTCAGCAAAAAAACCCTGGATTCGGCGCGGGTAAACACGGTATAAGACCAGCGAAGGTATGCCATGGGGTCTTTGCCGTAGTCGGGTTCAAAGCCGATGATGACATTTTCCCACTGCCCGCCCTGCGATTTGTGGCCCGTGATGGCGTAGCCATATTTGATCTGAAGACCGTGGATATAGGGATCCTGGAGCAGCATGGCCTGGGCCTGGCTGTAGGCGAGGTCGCGGTATTCTTCCTGTCGGGCCCTGGCAATCACATTCATTGTGGCGCTGTCCACCTGTGGCTCTTTGGCTTCGAGCAAGCTGAGGATGAGCTTGCAGGAGATGAGAAACGGCTCGCCGAATTTGTCAATAAACTCCACTTCAGCATCCATCCAGACAAGGCCATATCTCTCCTCCCGGCTTTCGGGGTAGGCCTGCCTCACGATTCCCATTTCGCCATTTGCCAGGAAAGGCAATTTCTTCGGATCGCCCCAGCGGTAGTTGTTTCTCACCACCATCACCTGGTCGCCCACGGTGAGGAGCTCCGGCTCGCCGTGGATGGCATGGCGGATGGCCTGGTTCACCTTAGTGGCCTGCCAGTTGGAATAGGTGATGAACACCACCCGGTCGGGGTCGCCCTCACGGTAGTAGCCCAGAAAAATTTCTACCCCTTCGTAGCCATTTTCCAGGACCTGCACCTCGCGGCCAGGTTCAAGAACGAGTCCTTCCGGCTCACCAGCCAGGTAGGCATCCCGGATGTGAACAGCATTTTCCAGAATTTCGGAGTCGTGGAGTTGACGCTTCACTTCGGTGAGGTGCGAGTGCCACACCACCACATCGGCCTCTTTGGTGAGAACCGTTGGATTGAGTGCAGGGCTTTCCTTGAGGCCGACTGGTGGAAGCTGAACGGGATCTCCTACAAGGATGAGCTTGCGCTCGGGCTCATTGCCATATACAAAGCTGCACAGGTCGCGCAGCACCCCGACTCCGCCTTCGTCTCCGATCATGGAGCCCTCATCGACAATGTACACTGTGCGGGGGGCGGCTTTGTTTTCTTTGAGCCGGAAAAAAACATCTCCGGCTGCTTCGATCGGGGCGTAAATGTGATGGTGAATGGTGTAGGCCAGCCGCCGTGTGCGGCGGGTGATGACTTTGGCAGCCCGGCCCGTGGGGGCGAGCAGGATCACGTCGTAGCCTTTTTGTTTGAGATCTTTGGACAAGAGATTGATCAGAAACGTTTTTCCGGTTCCTGCCGAGCCTGTGAGCAGAAAGGCGGAGCGGGGAACCCCTGCTTGCAGAAACTCGCGAAACTCCCGGAAGGCGGCCAGTTGGTCGTCTGTGAGGGTGGGTTGCTCCCATGTTTCAAGGCCTTGCTGCATAGGGGGATAGGTGGAAAATCTGCGGGGCGGCAAATGACAGGAGAAAGTTAATCATTTCGCTGCAAGGAAATGTTATTTCCCTGAAAAGTCATTCCCCGGCGACATAGGTTTTGGTCATAGAGGAGGGCACCACGATGAAAAAATCAGCTCTGCCGGCATGGCCTTCGCTGTCCCAGTCAAGGTTGTCCATTTCTACGGTGGTAATCGTGAGGATTTTCAGGCCGGGCTGTGCCTGCCGGAGGTACCATTCGATTCCCTGGTGGAAATCGGAATGAAAGGCTCCGTGAACATGGTAGAGAAGGCTGCCAGCTTTTGCCTTCCCGAGAAGCCGGGAGGCCATTGTGGCATCTTTGATGGCCTGGGCCTGCACAAAATGTTCGGGCTTCATGGAGCCGCCGTGCCCTGCCATCATGCCCAGCATTTCCTGATAGGAGGAGAGATTCATGTCGATGTTGATGGGCAGGGGGGCAAGCAGGGCTTTGGTGGAATCGGGGAGGGAATCGAGGCTTTGAATGCCTTCTCTGGCTACTTGCCGGGCCAGGGTTCGGGGAGCGTTGCTGGCCACCAGGGGAATTCCCATTTCCCGGCAATAATCCACAACAGGCCGGTAGTCGGTGGCATAATTGGGCCACAAGCGGGTGCCCGCCTCAAATTCTTTGGGATCCTGACCCGAAAGGAGGTACGCATCCACTGCAGCCTGCTGATCCGATTCAAACATTTCCATTCCCACAGCCAGCTCGCCGCGGCGCTCGTGCAGGTCGCGCAGCAGCTCCAGTTCGAGCCAATGAGAAATAGGGTTGTTGTGAAATTCGCCGAACAATACCACATCGGCAGCAGCCAGTTCCCGAAGCGCCTTTTCATAGCGAACAGGTTTGCCCTTGCTGTTCAACAACAAATAGGCAGGTTTGTCTTGTGCCATAATTGGGAGAGACAACAAGCCGGAGAGGACGAAGAGAGTCAAAAAATGCTTCACTGATAAATGAATTGCAACCTGATCCTGCTAACCTCCGGGCCCAAAAGCTTAACTTCAGGAGGCAAAGCCAAGAGGCAAGGTACAAAAAACAGCTCTTTTACCGAGGTAAAAAGAAACCTGCTCTGCCCTTTCTCAGTTGCTCAAAACTGGCAAGCTGTCGACGAAGGAGCGTCGTGATTGCTCTCAGTACATCGCCTCGCAAAAAGTATTACCTTTGAGTCTGATCAGGATATTGTCGATGAGGAGAATTGCCATATCAGACATTCACGGCTGCGTCAAATCTTTCCGGGCGCTGGTAGAAGACCAGGTGGTTTTGTCCAAAAAGGATGAACTGGTTCTTCTGGGCGATTATGTCGATCGCGGGCCCAATTCCAGGGGCGTGCTCGACTATGTAATGGACCTACAGGCCAAGGGATTTCGTGTGATTTGCCTCAAAGGCAACCACGAAGACATGATGATCAAGGCCATTCAGGATCCTACCGAAGCATCTATCTGGCTGGCCAATGGCGGCAAGCAGGCGCTCATCAGCTTCGATGTGGCTGAACCCCACCGGATCCCGGCAAAATACATCGACTTTATCGGCAAGATGGAATATTACTACGAGGCCGAAGGGTTCATTTTCGTCCACGCTGGCCTTAATTTCACTGGTCCTGCCGGAGAAGAGCCCAAGCGCGAAAGTAGCAAACGGGAGGGCGGAAAGCGTGAGGGTGGCAAACGCGACAAACAAAAAGAAGGATTTCTGTGGCGGATGAGCAACCCGCTCAAAGACACTGAATCCATGATGTGGATCCGGTACTGGTACAACGACATCGACTGGCATTGGCTTCGCGACCGCATTATTGTGCACGGTCACACCCCCATCACCACCGATGAAATCTGGGATCTCTTTGACAGCATCGAAGAAAGCCAGGTGATTGACATCGACAACGGCTGCTTCGCCCGGCAGTATGACGGCATGGGCCAGCTCTGTGCATTCGACACCACCAACCGGGAGTTGTATTTCCAAACCAACATCGACTAGTTTACCGCTGATGCTGGTAGAAAAAATCTGCGAATACACCGGGCACACAGGCTCCATTTACGCCCTTGCCCTCACCGAAACTGAAACAACGGCCTTCAGTTCGGGCGACGATGGCATCGTGGCGGCATGGGACCTAGGTCAGCACGGCGGCGATGCCAGGGCCCTGCTCCGGGTTGACAAGGCAGTGTATGCTCTCGCGGCTATGGGCGAATTGAACTCCCTCGCTGTGGGCATGAGCGACGGCAACCTGCATTGGCTGAGCCTGGCCGACAAGCAAGCACCGCGCAGCCTCCGCAAAATTGCAGAACCGGTTTATGGCTTGTTTTTCGAACCTGGACGAAACTACCTCTGGGTGTTGTATGGCAAGGGTTTTCTATGGATTCTACACATGCCCGATGGCAAAGAGGTCGGCTTTGTGCGGCTGTCGGAAGACCATCTCAGAGGGTTTTTGCCATGGTATGAGCAAAACAAGCTATTTATTGCCGCCAGCGACCGCCACATCCTGGCTTTAACCCTGGATACCGGCGAAACCGAAGCCCGCTGGCTGGCCCACGACAACTCAGTGTTTGCCCTGGCCCGGCACCCATTGGGGCGCTACCTCCTGAGCGGGGGCCGCGATGCCCACCTCAACGTGTGGGATGCCAGGCCGCCTTATTCGCGCCTCGAAAGTATCCCCGCCCATAATTTCACGGTGAATGATATTGCCTTCTCGCCGGATGGGGCCCTGTTTGCCACTGCCAGCCGCGACAAAACGATCAAGATCTGGGATGCAGAGCGGGTGCAGTTGCTCAAGGTCATTGACATGTTCCGGCACCAGGGGCACCGCCACAGCGTGAACCGCCTGCACTGGCTTGGTGATGGCAGCCTGCTCTCTGCCAGCGACGACAGGCGGCTCATTCGCTGGAAATTGACCGCTGGCGAAGAGAAATAATGCCTTTCTCACGGCGGCCTGTCAGAATCTCAGAACGGGGTATTACCTTTGCTGGTCAAGGCTATAACATCTTCCGCACATGATCCTGACTGACGCACGAATTCTTGAAGAAATCGAGAAGGAAACCATCCTGGTTGAACCCTTTCGCATAGAATGCCTGGGAAGCAACAGCTATGATGTTCATCTTGGGAAGTTCCTGGCTGTTTACACAGACCGGGTTCTGGATGCCCGTAAGCATAACCAGATCGAGGAGATCGTGATGGGCCCCGAGGGCTTTGTGCTGCAACCCAACACCCTTTACCTCGGCGTCACGGAAGAATATACCGAAACCCACAACCACGTTCCCTTTCTGGAAGGCAAAAGCTCGGTTGGCCGTCTCGGAATTCACATCCATGCCACGGCAGGCAAGGGCGATGTAGGGTTCTGCAACACCTGGACACTTGAAATCACCGTGGCACAGGCAGTGCGGGTTTATCCTGGAATGCCTATCGGGCAGTTGATTTATTTCGAAGTGACAGGAAATGTTATCAATCCCTACAACAAGAAGGAGACGGCCAAATACACCAACCGCACGATCCGCCCGGTGGAGAGCATGATGTGGAAGAATAGCTTCTAGGGGTAGTTGATTATACCAGGGATCAGACTGTGTGAATTTACCTGACTTGGTAATGCGTTTCGGGGTAGGGATTCGGTTGTCCTGATTTTCCGGCGGAACTGCCTCAGCCTTTATCCTTCGTTAAGCAGGTCCCGCACAGCATTCTCCTCCAAACCAGCCAACTGGCTGATCGCTTCAACGCTATGCCCCTGGCTTGCCAGGAACTGCACAAAGCGGCGCTGAGCTTCCTGTTTCTGGCGCTGCGCTTCTTCCTTTTCGCGCTGCGCTTCTTCTTTCTGTTCGCGCTCACGCTCGGCCAGTTTCCTCACTGCCACGATTTCGGCTTCTTTCTTCTGAAACTCCTGCATCACCTCGTCTTCGAGGTCCATTTTGTCTTCCAGTTCGGGGTTGGCCATGGCTTGCTGCAGCCGCCGGATCACAGGCTGGTAAGCCTCCGGCAGGCCTTCTGAATTGAGGGCAAGAAAGTGGCCTTTGGTATCTGACACGGAAGCCTGGTCGAAAATACTCAGCAAACGCTCCAGATCGGTGCGACGCTTGCCACTCAGGTAATGGGTCTGGATCACGATGGCGTCGTGCGTCAGGGCTTCGATGAAGGGGTGCCGCTCGCGGATAGCCTCGCCAGTGGAAGCGTCGTAAGCGTCGCGCCTCACCCGCACCACAGGAATGCCGTTTTCTGAGTAGGGCTCCCCGAGAATGTAGATCGGATAAATGGGCAGCGGGGAGGAATTGGTCGTCCCTTCCGTTTGCGGATTGCGCTGATATTGCTGACCGAGGTACCGGCGAAAGCGCCCGATTTGCTGGTACAGTTTCGCTTTCTGCAGCTCAATGAGCACCATTTTGCCCTCTCCGCCTGCCTGGCGGATGCGGGCGCGGAAATCCATCCGCGTCACGGTAATCTGGGATTCGCCGAGCTTGAGGCTCTGCTCGGTGGACTGAAATTCAAGGGTTTCCACCGTTTCCCCCAAAATCGCCGACAACATCAGACGCGCCACCCGTTCGTCTTCCATCAGGTAACGGAAAACGACATCATACAACGGGTTGGGGATCTTCACCGGAGCATTCATGAGGGAAAGATACGGATTTTTCCGGCGGTGAGGAAGGTTGCTGTTAACGGCTGGTTCCTCATTTTCCCTTCATGTAGCCCCATGGCCGGCCAGCCTCATCACCTGCCAAACAGCCTCGTCCTGCCAGCAATAGGCCATGCGTTCTTCCGGAGACCGGGGCTCCCAGGCGCTCAGTTCTGCCAGAAGTGCTTCCGGCGATTTGCCTGCTTCCCAGGCTGCTCCCAGGTGATGCTCCCTCCCGAAAGCTCCCCAGGACCCCTCCGCCGGATACACAAGCGGGCGGCCCAGCGCCAGGAACTCGTAGAATTTAGTCGGGATTTTTCCCAGAATGGCGGGAGCAGCGGCGTACAGGCCAAAACCAGCAAAACAGGCCCTGATCAGCACCACAATGGTGGCATAGGGGACTGGTTCTTCCCCGCCAATGAGAAGAATGGCATCGCGGTGACGGCTGGCCGTTACCCGCTGGCGAAGTGCCGACATCAGTACCGCCTGCCTGCTGTGTCCCGCAATTACCAGCGGGAAGGGTTGTAGCTCGTACAAACGCTCCCAGAGGTCTATCGCTTCAAACAAGCCCCATTCGCGGGCCAGTGTGCCGCACAGAAGAAAAAAGGGTTCCTCCAGGGGCAGGGTCACCTCATCCGCTGCTGGCAGACTGTCCCTTGAAAAGGTATTCGGCAACACAACAGCCTTTTGCCCGGCAGCCAGCATGTCGTCATAAATGAATTCGGCATACGTCACCACCCGCAGGCTTTGCACAGCCCTCCTTTCCAGCCGCCTCACCTGCCGGGCCAGCCATTGGCGCAGCCAGCTGGGGTAATGGCTCCCGTGGCTGATGTTCATCGCGTAGTCCTCGTGCACATCATACCAGATTTCCACTCCCCGTTTCCAGCGACACCACAACGCCAGGGGCAGCAATTCCGGGCTGTGAACCACGATCATGCGGGGGCTGTGCTGTTGAATGAGGCGAAAGGCCTGCCACTGAATCCAAAGTCGCTGCCACGACAAGCGCCCGAACGGTCGAAGCGGCAGGATCTGAACGCCGCCTTCCTCATAGGGAGCTATTGCGGCGTCCTGCCCGGCCACTGCCACCCGCGCTCCCAGCCGTGCTTGCGAACGGGCCAGTTTGTAGAAAATCCGGGTGTGCTGCGCCGGGTTCAGCACGGTGAGGTGAAGGAAATCAAGCCGGGAAGGTCTCATCGGCGAAGGGCAGAAAGGTCTGACAAGCGAAGCAGGCCCATGACTGGCAAAAGGCCCAGGTGCACCACCCCAGCGAGTGCCGTGACCACCCACCAGGGCCAGCCGGTATTGCTGAGCAGGGCAAAGGCCGCAGCACCCAGGCCCGCCAGCAGGGCCAGCCGGGTCATTTGCCAGTAAGGAACGCGGATCCTGCGATGGAGGTAGATCGTGTAGCCGATGTTCACTGCCACATAACTCGCCAGGGTGGTCCAGGCGCTGGCAACAGGGCCATATGCCGGAATATATAGCCAGTTCAGGAGGATGTTGAGCAAAATGGCCCCGATGATCATCCGGTTCACCGGACGCACATGGCCCGTGGAGGTGAGCAGCGTGGAAAAAATGGCGAAAATGCTGTTGAACATCACCGTGAGGAACAGCACCTGCAGGCAGTCGTTCATCACCTTAATTTGCTCCGGACTGCTGTTTCCAAATAAAAACAGGAGCTGTTCGCCAAAAAACAACACAAACAGGCTCACAAAGATCAGGGGAATGGCCGTGATTTTTTGGCCGAAAACAAGCAGACGCTGTTGTTCATCGGGCTGGTGGAGGTGATGAGCGAAGCGGGCGAAAAAGATGGGTAGAACGAGCCAGAGGAACATGGAAAAGGCTTCGAGCCAGCGGTAGGCTGCTGCATAAAGGCCGCTGGGTTCGCTGCCGATGAGGCGCTCGATCATGACCTGGTCGATTTTGTCATGCACCGAATACAGGATGGTCATGAAGGCGAAAGGAAGGCTTTGGCGAATGGCTTGCGCCAGGAGACCGGGATCCCAGCTGGGGCGCTGAAGCCCGCCGTGGCGAAGGGCGACCCACACAAAGAGGCCGAGGGTGACCATCACGGCCAGGAGCCTCATGGCCACGAAGCCATCCATGGTGAGGCCAAACCACAGCAACAAAGCGGTGAGCCCGAGCAGCAACAAGCGCTCGGCCACGGAAAGCCAGGCATCCACCTGAAAAAGCTGCAGGGCCTGGATGCGTGCCCGGTACACCTGGGCAAACTGGTTGGCCGACTGCACAAGCGAAAGCCAGAAGAGCAGTTCGAGGGCGTTTCCGCGATAGCCGAGGCCAAAGCCGATGGCCAGCATGAGGAAGGGGAAGGCGAGGGCCAGGACAATTTTGGCTCCAAGCAGGGCCGGAAAGCGGAGCTCGAATGCCGCCCGGTCGCTGGCCAGGCCCTGGGTGGCAAACTGGTTGATGCCGAGGTCGGCCAGGGTAAGGAACAGGTAGCCCAGTGCCAGCAAGGCAGCGTAGGTGCCCCAGGCCTCGTGACCCAGGCGGTCTTGAAGGGCCATTTCCAGCAGCACCCATCCCGGCTTCACCAGCAGGTTCAACACCACCACCAGGCTGATATTGGCAAATAGTCGGTTGATAGCAGGTTTGATTTGATTAGCAAGTTACACCCGCTCAAGCTGCTTTTTTGCCGAATTTTTCGCCCATTTCCCGCTACCTTTCAACTTCCCCGTCCTGACTACGTCTGTTTTAATGACATTCGGTCACCTTCCCTCTGTCATCATTGTCATCTCTGTCTTATGGAATGGATCATCAGCCTCCTCGCCAACGCCGTGCTCATCCTGGTGTTATCCCGCCTGCTCAGCGGCATTCAGATTTCGGGTTTCACCCACGCCGTGGTGGCCGCTGTGCTGTTTGCACTGGTCAACACATTCATTAAACCGATTCTTTTGCTCGTTTCGATTCCCCTCACGATCCTCACCCTCGGCCTGTTCACTTTCGTGATCAACGCCCTGATGGTCCTGCTGGTCAGCAAGTTGATGAAGGGATTCGAAGTTAAAGATTTTGGCTGGGCCCTGATTTTCGCCGTTGCCCTCTCAATCGGCAGCACGTTGCTCGGGTGGTTTGGCCTATAGAACAGGCCTGCACGAGCCTTCCCCTCCGCTTTCAGGAATGCCCGAAGGGACTATTTAACCCTCACTCCCCTTCTGACATCTCCGTCATCACTGTCATCACTGGTTCCAGTTGTTGGCCATTCGCACCAGCAATACCAGGTGCATAGGCTCGGTCACAAAGAGCTGGTTTTTGCGGGATAATTGCCGGAGTTCGGTCTCATGGTGCCCTAAAAAATCAAACAATTTTCCATTCGTGCGCCCCACCCGCAGCAGCTCACCGGTGGCTTGCCTGCGAACATAATAACGGTTCGGGTGAAATTTGTACTCGTTCATGTCCTGGTTGGCGAAGGCCGTAGTGGCAGAGCTGGGCACATAATATTTCCTTCGGCGCACAAGCACCTGGCAGTCGCCATCGAGCAGCACATGGCAAAACATATCGGGATGTTTGGGGCCTTTGGGCGAAGGAATGGCCAGGAAGCGATAAGTTGCGACGTAATCAAATATGCTGAATTCGGCGATTTCCTCCCTGGCAATGTCAATGCTACCGCCTTCGCCAGCCACGACGGCGATGTTGTCGTCCAGAACATTATACCGGATCAACACATCGGCGTAGCGATTGCCCTGTTTGTCAACGATTTCAGCGGGCATCCATTCATTGATCAGGTAGGGTGAGCCAATGGTGCCTTCAAAGCGGTTGTCGAAGGTCCGCATGACGTTGTCGTTAGGCGCATAGCTGGTGCCGGCAGCATTGGTCATTTGCTGATTGCCGATGGCAGATTGCTGTGCCAGCCCGGCCATCGGAGCCAGCAAAAGCAGGAGAATGCGAAAGGTGTTCATGATCAATTGCATTTGCAGACAAACATTGGGTTTAATGGGGTGGGGGAGAAAGGGCTGCCAGCAATTCGCCAACCTGAGCGGTGGCAAAAGCTTCGAGGCCACTGGGGTCCACCTCTGCTTTCCAGCAAGATAACTTGAAATAGGGGTGATCCGCTGCCCGGAGCTGCGCCCAGTGCTGGTTCCAGGGTTTCGCGGAGAGCGGAAAGGGAAACCAGTCCCAGGGCGAATCGCCGAGATCGAGGTGCCATGCGTGGAGGTTCCGGCCAGTAAGGCGGCGCACACACCATTCCTGGGGCTGCCCTTTGGCAATGAGGTGAATGGCGGGCGGGTGGCCCCAAAGTAGCAGAAGACGCAGGAGGATGTGGCTGGACTGCTGCGAATAGGTAAAAATATCGAGGGCCCGGTATGAATAGGCTTGATAGTTTTCCCCTCTGTGAATTCTGGGCGGGTTTTTTGTCCAGTCGGGTGGAAGCTGCTCTGCACCTGGCAGGGTCGGGAGAATCGACAACAGGTCAACCAGTTGATGCTCGAGCTTGGCCCAGATGCGCTGTTTGCGTGGCATCCATTGGCGGTCCTTCCAGGTGGCCAGTTCGAGGTCGTCGAGGTCGTGAAAGGCCATCATGCGGGCGGTTGGTCGTGAAATTCATGCCAGAAGCGCCTTTTCACAGCATCGCCAAAAACGGCAACGCCGCTGTTCAGGATCACGAGACCCAGGGTGCCGAGGGCGATCCAATGGGAAGCGGGGTCGCCCTGGCTTTTCCAGAGTGTGGCTTCGCTGGCAAGCGAAAAGCCGCCGCCGATGAGCGTGAGGCCGAGCGGGGCCATCCATCGCCAGTGGCGGGTGTAGGAAAGTGGTTTCATAGAAAAGTACCTTAAAGGCTAAGGGTTTTTCCCCAAATTAACCCTCTCCCGGCTTTATCGTTTTGCCAAAGGTCTTTTTTTCCTGTGTTTGATCAAAACCGGGAGCCAGGTTTATTCCCCTCCGAACCCGCTTTCCGGACCCTGATGAAGAGGAGTTTTTCCTTTTCTGCCAGGCCATCCATCAGGCGAACACAGAACGGGAAGCAGACGGCACCCTTGGAATGATGGAACCAGCAGTCTAAGCAGGACGAAGCGTTTGACGCTAGTGGAGGCTTCACCCTCCCCAACAAAGCTGTCCGCTCGCCCGACACTGCCTGGGTATCCCTCCCCACGGTCCCTGCTCTTTTCCCACTGAAACCAGCATACAGTCCTAGCGGAGTTCGCAGCACCATACCTGGACGAAACAGTGCGGGATAGATAAAATAGCGATTTGTTAAAATAACTATAAAAAGTATACAAAATGGTTTAGTCCAAATTTTGATTGATAATCGGGATTTTCCTTCGACTTTCGTGTGACCTTCCCCTGATCCAGCATTTTTCAACTCATTCCACCTATGAAACCACTTTTCCGATCAGCTTTACTGTACGGTCACGTCTCCCTGATCCTGACCCCTTTTTCACCCTGCTAATCGTGCCAATTCTGTTCTACGCCAGTTACTGGGCATCTACCCTTACAAACTGATCAGCTGGTGCGGCTGAGTTCAGGTGGTCCTTCCTGGACGGCACAACCTGGACCGACTCCGCCGTGCCCCCCCAATTGGCTTCCACCACCTGAAACAGCAACTGACCAGCCGCATTCCAGGCATGAACTCCTGACTTGCCGCAGCGCGGGAAAGTGTGTGCTGTCCTGTGCATGACCCTGTGATCAGGACCAGTCGCTTTTTCGTCATGGTTTCTACGCCATCCCAGTCGGCAGGCCCTCCTTTTTCGAGACCGGGACTTTCGGGCGGATTTGGAGCCCTGTTCCCCGCAAGCACCATCTGCGGCCTGGCACAGAGCTAACCCGCAGGGCGCTGATTTTCTTCGGGGAGGCCTTGCGTGGAACAACGGTTTTTGCGTATGTTGCTGAGGCAACGCCGCAAAGAATTACCCCGTTCTACTCAATAAAAAAACGAACTCAAAACAAAAAAATAACATGAAATTTCTATGCTTCTTGTTGTTAACAACAACCTTGGTAAACTGCAAAAATCAAGTTGCTAATGAAAGTAATGAAATGGACGAAGAAAAAGTCAATTTAGATGCAATCGCATCTCCAATCCAAACCGAATTGGATGAAATATACTCTTTGTTAAGCTATTCGATTGTCTATAAATATTGGCAAGAAGACGATAGGAACGGTAGGGGATATAATGTGGGGGCTGTCTTAGTTGACTCCAATAAGGATGTTGTAGATTGGGATATTAATTTCGTTAATGTAACGGAGAACAGTACTCTGTCCTCTTCCCCTAGGCCGCTACCGCTGAATAGTAGAAATTCTCCTTGGCTTCTTCAAACTCATCCGGGGTGAGGTACCCCAGGGAGCTGTGCGGGCGGACGGTATTGTAGGTCATCCACCATTGCTGGATCTCCTGGT
>JBGSKC010000085.1:0-77281 GCA_041741415.1 Bacteroidia bacterium
ACCAGGAGATCCAGCAATGGTGGATGACCTACAATACCGTCCGCCCGCACAGCTCCCTGGGGTACCTCACCCCGGAGGAGTTTGAAGAAACCAAGGGGAATTTCTACTATTCAGCGGTAGCGGCCTAGGGGAAGAGGACAGGGTGTTCTGCTTCAATAATGAATTCTTCGTAAAATGCAGCCGCTTCCGGATCTGCGGTAGCCAGCTTTGCCACCAATGCCCGGTAGGCACCTTCTTCTTTTCCCATGGAGAATGCCGGGTAAAGGTGGTCGAGCAGGTGGTCTATTGCTTCCACGTCCGGCGAATCGGAGGCCAGGTGATAATCAATTTCGGGCTTCAGCAGGTGGAAGGACTGCTCGGCCAGTTGCTGGAGCTCCAGGATGAGCGGGCGGAGGTTGGAGAGGAGGGACATGGGGGAGTTAGAAGCCTAAAGCAGGTAATGATGGTAAGGTTAAAGCCTGTCTCGCAGAGAAAAACATCTCATTAAAGGCTGAATGAAGTAATTCTTCAATTTTAGCGTGGAAAGAATTTGCTTTTTCAGGGCCTATTGGCTTAAACCCATGTGCGAGGATTGACTCATTGCGATCATTTAAAATCCCTTCAAATCCAAAAGATTTATAAGTAGGTTTTTGGGGATCCTTGAAAACTGCACCTGTAACCGGATGCCCAATCACTCTGAGCAACCAAAATCCTAACTTCAGGTCAATTTTTGGGGGAGCGATATTATCCCGGGTAGCGGACAAGAATAATTGCATCTTATCCTCATCCAGCAAGGAATAGTCAGGATTGCCTGGTTCAATACCTGATTCCCTAAGAAAATATTGACTAATCGCCTCCAGGGTTCTGTAATGCCTCGCTACTGCATCATCAAACCGGTTTCGCTGAATACAACGCCCTGCATTGAGATACATATCGGTAATGAAATCAACCGACAATGTATTGGTGCCTTCCATACTTTTCAAATGAGTTGCGAACGCTTTCATTTGATCTGCAAAAGCTGCTAATTCTGGTGAGCCGGCCCCGGACCGCAAGGCGCGTTCAATCTGTTGCAGAGCGCTTTGGATATCTTCACTCACAGGAGCGCTGTAGTGCTCAAAACGATCCCATCTGGCTAGTTGACTACAGAGCAGACTCAATCCTTGAAAAAGTTCCTTTTTGTGAGCGTGTGTTGGTGAAATTTGGCTGAAATGATAGGCTGCACCGCTGAAATCAAATGTATTGAAGGCGTCTCTGCCCTTGGACGCAATAATAAACCCAGTCTGGTCATAAGCGTTTCCTAGCTCGACTGTTTTCATGGATTCAAGAACAACTGCCCTGTTTTCGTAACGGGCATCTACGTACATCATAGGGATACCAAGAAACGAGGCTACCATTACAGCTCCGGCACTCATCCATTTACGTCCCCCTGTGGGGTCAGAAAGTATCTTCTTACAGCCTTTGCGCTCAAGCCAGTCTTTTGCATGCTGAAACTGCTGGCAAAGTGCGCCAATCTCTTCAGGGGAGTCTTTTATCTCCAGTTTGTTATACTGACTTGGCCTTAGATTGGCCTTTGAGACTGTTTCATCGACTGAGTCAGTCAGCGATTTTTCAGTACCAATGAACACAACAAAATCAGCCTTGAGTTCCTGAATAGAGAACACTAGTGGCTCCGGCGAAAGGCCCATGGTGAGAATAAGTCCGGTTGACATAGGATGAAGGTTGGGGAAATAAGGAGAAGGAATGATGATCAGAAGCTTCAAAGACCTGATCAAGGGGAGGATCGCTCTCTGAAAAAAAGCGTATATTGAGGGCAATCACATAAAAGCTGATACATGAAAGCCCTGTTGTTGAGCAGTGAATCAGAATCGGATCTCTCCCTGTTGCTTGCTCTGGCTAAAAAGCTGGGCATCCGCACCAGAGCCCTGTCAACTACTGAGGTAGAGGACATGGGTCTTGCCTTTGCCATGCAGAATGGCCGGACTGGCGAAATAGTCCCAACGGATGAAGTGTTGAAAGAGCTCAGAAAGTGAAGGTGGTGATTGACAGAAGCTTTGAGAAAGATCTCAAAGCATTGACCGATCCCAAATTGCGCAAACGCCTGGCGGATCTGATCGAGGCGGTTCAGGAGGCGAGGAACCCCGATGGCATTTCTCATCTCGCTAAGATTCAAGGTTTCGATACCTTTTATCGTATCCGGCTTGGTGATTACCGGGTCGGGATAGAAATCATTCATGAGGAAGTTACGTTTCTGAGGGTGCTGCATCGGAAAGAGGTTTACAGGTATTTTCCGTGAGTGCTTTAGGGGTTGTTGTTGACGTAGTCGTGGAGGCCGAAGTGGCTTAATACAGGAAATGCTTCTGAATTTCAGAGCCAATCAAGATCTCAATCTTCAGAGATTTGCATTTCTCGGTTAAAAGATGCTTGTAATCAGGGCCGCCCCTTCCTCCGAAATATTCACTTGCCACACAGAGAATCTTCTTGCTAAACGACCCGCCCAGATTATCCGCTCGCTTCGCAAAAGATTCCAGATGTTCCAGCTTTTGAGCACCAAGGTTAGAACCTTTACAAGAGATGCAAGCGAGGCCTTTGTCCTTTTTGTCAACACAGATGATATCTACTTCCCCGAAAGAGATTGGATCGCCTACTGGTTCCACGTTGCTAAGTGGGGCTGCATATCTCTTAGAGTGATTCACAAGGTCATAGACGTAGTATTCAAACGGGGAGCCATCGAGCTGCTTCAGCAAATGATCCTTGTGATTATTTTTTTCCTTTGGGTCTCTATACGTACTGTTGAAGGGGAGCTCATACAATCCCATCGAATGACGTTTGAGATAGCCCAGAGCGACCGCTTGATGTAAAAAAGCTTCGATAGAAGGATTCGGAGCTGCTGGCAAAGGCATTCCGGGTTCAGCGGACTTTCTTATGGTTTGGATAAACTTGTAAAACGTGTGTTGTTGAATTTGAACCAGGGAAAACGCCGTCTTTCCAAAGGCAATTTCCGCATCTGTTGGGAGTTGGGAGCGCCAGTGTTTGCCCAGCGATTTACCGTAGGCCTCCAAGATCACCTCTACATCCAGTTTCTCGAAAATTGGTCCGATATCAATCTGTTCTTGCTCTTCTCCCGTGCCGCCAGCCACAATCCAGCCGGACTGGGTATCACAGTAATAGGTGGGCAAGCCCCTGTCTTTGGCCACGAGATAGGCCCCGATCGACATCATCTTGGTCGCTCCCGTAAAGTTGACACACAAATCCGGGTATTGATCCGCGTATTCGAGCACTACCGATTGCGATTCCTGGATATCGGGTGTCTTGGATGCCGTTTCCTCGAATGGCAAGAACTTTACCGCACGCAAATCGCTGTGTTTTTCCCTGAGCTTGTTGTAGGCACTTTTTATCGCGTCGGCTGTGTCCAAAAAACCGCCCCTGCTCGCGACCGACACAACGCGCTCCGGCTGAAGCGCAATGATAGGTAGCAGGTTTTGTAGCGTCTGGGCGCTGAGGAGTTGAAGGAGGGTCATTGGGGGTTAGTCTTTGGTGTAGGTATTGGGCTTTACTACCTCGGATGGTTTGGGGAGGACGTGACGGGTGTACTTATCCCGGTATTCATTTTTGGGATCATATGTTGGGTGCTCGATAAGCATATATCGGGTCCGGTTTTCCCAAGAAACTCCAGGCAATTGGTGCTCCAGGGTCAGCAAGTGTTTGAGTTCTTGCATTCGACCATCCTTCGCCCAATAATCAGCATCACTTTCGATTTGCGGTTTGTCCGTGTGGATTCCGATCCAAGCTGCAAAAGTCTCCTTGTAGGTCCCCATTTCCGAATCTTTTTCATAGGCCTCCGACCAATGTGATTCTGAGTCAAACAACTTTTCGTACCGATTCTTCCGATTTATCAGCTTCAAGGTTGGGCGAATTTGGACAGAACCCATACCCAATGATTTGCCCATTCCTAGCTTATGGGCGCATCCATCAGGAAGGTCCAGTACGAGCAGAAGCGCGCCCAATTCTGCTTTAGTCAAGTTATCAAATCGGATGCGGCCAGAAAACTTTGCTCCAGACTTTAAGACTTCCCCGACGGTGTATTGGGTGTTTTTCTCTTTGAGAGCTTTTATGATAAGTTCCTGCTGTGTTTTTGCTGTGACCAAGTCATCCAGATTTTTCCAGTCTTGCTTCGAGTGCCAATACAGTTTGTGACCACGAATCTTATGCTGGTCAGTTCCCCAATGGTGCATGTTTCTCTCATCTACCTCTTTAGCCTGTTCAAGGTAAAGCTGAAAAGATGTAGGCTTGGGAGAAGAAAGTATTTTCAATGCGCCAAACTCTGTTTGGGGAGTTTCGGTCGCAAAAGCATCTTCAAAGAAGACTTTGCCAGCCTGGATTACCTCCTTTTTCCCCTCGGTATCCGCGAAGCCAAAGAGTGATTTGGCTATGTCTATATTGACTTCTTTGTTCTGCTTTACAGCATGGCCAATGGAATGCTTATATGGATGGCGGAAAATACCTGTATGGCCTATTGCCACTGGTTTTCCATTTGGATCAGGAATGAAGAAACAAGGTACAGCTTGAACACTCGCTCTTTGAAGCGCTTTGGTGAGGTCTGCTTTTTCATCCCTGTTTTCATCCATTTGGTACTCATGCATGAGGTCCGTGACATCATACTGCTGTGCATTTTGCTGGGGAGATGGGATGATCCACTGAAAATGTTTTTTGGTGCCAAACAACCCTGTAATCAACAAAGTGCCTTGATTCCAACCTGCTTTAGCGCTTGGGGAAATTCCATTATTCCCTAATTTATTGTAGTGGAGATTTAAGGTTCTTGTCACCGTTCCTTCCCTATTTGTTATCTGCTTTTGATGAATTTTCTGCACTCCATTGGGATCAAACCAAATAGGATTGGTTTTGTAAACCTTATCCTGAAAGTCAAAACCCAAAGGCTTTAATGCATTTCTGTTTACTTTGTAAAAGGTGGATACTTCCCGCAAAAAAAACTTGCTACCCTGCTTAGACAACCAACCTGCTTTTGATTTCTGCCTCACCTCGTTGCCCTTAATTTCTAAGAAAATATCCTTGTAATAGTCGTCGCTGATATTCCGAAAAAAGAGCTTTCGCTTCTTTTCCATCATTTCCATCCGGCTATAGCTTGAGATTTCAACTAGCGACCGGACGAGGCCCCTGAGGGAGGAGCCAGGTATGGCAAACTCACCTTTGATTGTGAAGAACTTCTCAAGTTGTCCCCGAATAAAAATATCGGTCAACGCCTCTATCTCAATATCTATATACCCCGACAACCTCCCCTCCGCAAAAGAATCAAACTCCACCCCCACCTCGGCAGGCACCACCTGCTCATTCAGCGGCACAAAATTGTACGGTGCCCTTGCAGGGTCTCTGCGCGACCCTTGATCTCCCCTGCCGCGATTATCCCGATTCACTTGCTGTTGATAACTGCCTCGCCCTCCGTCGCGCTGGTTTTGATTCCTGTTGTCCCGATTCTTTCCCATATCCTGCTGCTGAGTTTGTTTCGTGTAATCCTTTCCATTGAATCGAATGAGCTTGACAGGTCCGCCCGCATTGTCAAACTCCACTTCCTGACCATTCATATCGTCGCTAAGGCCAAAGTTGCCCATTACGGGAAGGGTTTTCTCGCCCACCAGTTTCCAACCTTTGTCATTGATCAGTTTCGCGGTCTTCATGAGTTATTGGAGTTGAATGGTTGAAATTTTACAAAACGGCTGTCCACATAGCCAGCCTGCTGGGTGGTCTCATCGTGGCCGATATAGTTGCGGGTAACAACCATCAGGTCATTGACTGCCAGGTCGTTCGATGCTTCCTGAAGCGGTTTTCCCAATACACCCCGAAGCATCATGGAGGTATCGACTACTTCATGTCCATCGCCCGGGGTATCAGTCCTCAGGCGGCCCTGGATCTTTCCGCCACTTCTCCAGAAGTGGTATTCCTTGGCTTCGTTAAATGCCCGCACCCGTATAAGATGCTCATCTCCGGTAACCGGCTGGGTGTCGTTCATCCAGGTGACCCTTCCGCCTTCTACAACTCCGGTGAAGATCGCATGGTGCTGCCAAAGGACTATATAGCCCTCCCCAATTTGCTGGGCAATGGCTTTCATGCTTTCCCATTTCACAGGCGTAGAGGTGGAAGCGATTTGCAGGATTTTATAAACAGGGGTGAGAATCTGGCTCATGCGTTGACAGGTTGAGGGTTGACAAGTGTATTCAGAGCCGCCGCGCTACCTGCAGTAAATTCTAATTCAGGACCTTGGCCGTTACGATTGAAGGCGGCGACTTGCTGGCCATCGTTCCAAACTTCGGCGTTCAATCCGGTCAGGATACCACGTCCTACATTTTTCTCTCCACCGATGGCGAGGTCTTCGAGCCAGAGGTCTTTGAGCAGTAAGAGCAGGAGTTTTTTCTCGTCCGGGGTCGCATCTTTCAGGATGGAAAAGGTCAGTTTGATTTTTTCTGTACCCTTGGTCCAGACTGGTTCGGAGTTGAACAATCCGCTGCCATCCACGCCGCCGGTGAAGCGGTCTATCCGAATGCGGTTTTGAACCATCGGCGTAACCTCCTTTTCCTTGAACCGAAACTCCTCTATCCGCAATCGGCTGCGTTTTTGGACTTTCTCGTCTTCGCTTACAAAGCCAAACAGGTCGTCGATCTGAGACAAGGGCTTTCCGAGTGTATTCCAAATTTTCACAGCCCGGTGCCGGATCGCCCCCCGGATGGATTTGCCTGGTAGGACGTGACGGTCCCGGCTTTTGAGCTGGCTTTTATCGGGTTCGTTGCCCTTAATGCCGTAGGCCCCAATCATGAGGCTGGATTTGAGGCGGAAAGTCGCTTCGATGGAAAAGGAGCCTGCTCCGAGTTGCTGAGGATCGGCTTCAATGGTCATTTCAGGGATAGAAATCCTGCATTCTTCCAGGTACTCAAACCATGCCTCCGCATGGGCGGGAAACTCGAAGTAAAATACCTGAAAGTCTGTACAAGCCACCTTGCCGAAGCCCGTATTCGTGTTGGCCCCAATCCGGAAATGTGGGCTTTGGAGGGATGCTTTGATCCCTTTAACAAAAGCCTTCCAGTCGTCCTTCATGCTGGCGCGCAGGGTGATTTCGGCACGGAAGGGAAAACTAATGCCCGGTTCAACGACCTGGTAGTCGTATTTCTTCTTGTCCTCGGCGGTGCCTTTCTTGTGGCTAATTTTGACCCCGTCGCGCATGACGATGTCTTCGGGCTTGGAGGAAGCTTCAGGAATCAGGTCATCAAAGCGGATGTGACTTTGCAGAGGATGCTGTTCGCTTTTGCTGGTCTTGTCGTTCCGGCCTGTTTTGCCCCAAAAATAGCCATCCTTGCCGCTGCTAAAACTACGCAGGCAGCCTGCAATCGAGGATGCAGGGATGTAGGGCTTGCCGTCCTGACCAGGCAGACGCATTACCTCAATGTCCACCGAGCCGCCCCCACCTCTCCCAATGAGTAGCGGGGTTTCATTGGTCAGGGTCGCCCGCAGGATGACCTTGCCAATGATCCGGTCTTGATTTCGGGAGTATTTATCCTTTGCCATCTGATTTGTTCTTTTTGCGGAGGGTTTGGAAAAATGTGATCCAGTAGATTCTGGTATTTTCAAAAGCCAAATGGCCGAGGCCTGTTTCTGCGAATTTTGCCTTTACTCCTTTCTCTTTAAACTCTTTATCTGAGACTTCATGAAGTATTCCTGACTTTAATAAGGCCTCAGCAGCTGGCTTCCCGCTAGAATCGGATCTAAAAAGAGCCTTTATCCATTCATTAACGTATTCCTCAGAGATTGCTCGTTGAAATACTGATTCAACTCTCCCTATTAGATGATTTTTAATGCCTTTGTATGGTTTTTGCGCAGCTTCGATCGCTTTATTTTTCACTTCAAGCTGCCCTTTCTCCTCTTCAAAGGCTTTAAGGAGATCGGCTAACAGGGCATTCGAAACCTTTGGCTTTTCTGTCGAGGCTAGCGAGCCATTTTCGGCATGAGCAGATGTTTCAAGCTTGAAGCTCACATTGGGTTGGTACGGCTCAAATGTTACCTGTCCAAATCCCTGCTCGGTCCAGTCACCCAACTGAGCCAGGGAATTTGTATTTTCTGGAAGATTCATCAGAAAAGAACTACCCTCCTTGAAAGCAGGCACCTTATCCGATTTAGCCTGCCAAATGGCGTTGAACTGTTCTACCTGGGTGAAGGCGGCAGCGGCTTTCTCGACCTTAATTCCACTACCAAGCGCATAGGCAAGAACCTTTTCCAGTGCTGTGACGGTTGGCGTTGGATGTCCGTTTTCATTCAGCAGGACCAGCGGGCTTTGCAGGGTCATCACATACTTCCCGGCGCCCAAAGTCGTAGAGGAATCAGATTTACCACCATCAACAAGTGTGACTAGCACGCTCCCATATTGTGCGGAGCGGCTGCGGCCCATCCTGGCCCGGAATTGGGAAGAAAGTACCGAAGTCAATTTGGCGACAGCAGAGGTATCACCGCTGATTTCACCCTGAAAAGCCTGACCCTCATTGAGGGATTCGTAGTAAAAGATACCCGTTTCGTCATCGTTTTCGGTGCTGCGTCCTGCAGACCGATTGGGACGACTGTTATGGAAGTTGAAGGTAGTCTTGGGTGTGAAACCTTCTTTATGAATGGTATTACCAACTATGACACCGATTTTGCTGACTGATTTAGTGATCTCGTTGTCCCTTTGATCCTTAGCAAATACCGAGATAACTGGTTTATTCTTATCCAGCTTATATTCATGTAAATGCAAAGCGATGTGGGAGGCTTGGTTAAAGGCCGCATTGCCAAACTGCACCTTACCAGACAGGAAAACCTCAAAAAAGTCGCTGTCCAGATGGGCGTTATGGGGTGAAAGTCCTCTTTTCCGGATGAAGGCATTGGCCATCAGCCCCCGGACCTGGTTGCCGGAGATATATTTGCGGGTGAAAACGGTGTTTTGGTCGCCCTGTTGCTCGGCCAGCACGACGGGAGATTGAGTGGTGAGGATTACAGAAAGTTTCCCTGCCTGACCTCCCGATATTACCTGACTTGCAAGAGAATTGGCAGCGGTTTCCTTCAGTTCGCACTTCACCCTTCCAAAACCCCGGTTGCGACGTGTGCCTGCGTGACGCAGATTCATTACGGCCTGCTTGAGAAGCTTTTCCTCCTCTGACGACAGGGGACTGGTAGTTTCCAGCAGACCTTCGAATGATTGTCCGGGTTTGATTACCCGGTAGTTGCGCAGGCTGCGCTTTTTAGCTACGCCTTCAATTTCGCCTTCTTTGCCTTCACGGCCAATCGCGGTCTGCTGGATTTCAGCGGTGAAATATGCCTTGATGAAATCAGGCTGAAAAGCTTGAAAATTCTTATTATCCGTTACTTCCTTTGCTATCCGTCCCCAGTCAGGCAGCATCAGGTTATGAAACAGCAGCCTACCCTCGTAGGTGGGCTTGCCTGGCTCACCAAAGAAACGTGTTATGGCTGCCTTAATGTCTGCTTCTGGCTTTCCGGCAATTTCCATGACCTCTTCCAGGCTCTCTTTCAGCATGCCTTTAATGCGCCGGGCAGGAATCATCGGAAAGCCAGTAGCGTGAAATACAACATCGGCATCGATCAGCACTCCGCCTTCACCGGAGCCGGTGAGCAGGTAGGATTCGGTTGTTAATGTTAGGGTATAGCTCATGACAACAGGCTTTCAGGGTAAAAGTCAAGGAGTTCGATCATGTCGTAATAGGGCGTCTTTTTATCTTTCCACAAGTGGCCTTCACTGTCCGGATCCGGAAGGTGCAGCCCACGAGCCTTCATTTCCGTAAAGAAGTATCTTTGATGAGCCTCATCTTTTCGCAGGGCATCCCGGAGGTCCTTGATCTTGTTACGGGGCCATTTTTCAGCAAACACCTTCATGCCATTGTGGAGTTGAGGCAGGGTGGGCTTACTTCCGTCTACTCGATAAGGGCCGGATTTCAAATCACCTCTGCCAGCGACCATGAATTGGTCTGAAATGATTTCCTTTAGCGTTCCGGAAAATCCGCCCGTTGAAATCATGTATTCCAGCCAGGAGCCACCGACATCGCCTCTGCTGGCATCTTTGGCCCGTTTTGTCAATTCCTCAGATAGTTGGTAGGCTTTGTAGAAGGGATACTTGGTATGAACAATCGCCACCCCGGCACAAGCATGAATACTTTCTCCATTGATTGGCGTTTGGTGCATGTACTCCAACAGCTTCTCAGCCAGATGCACCCCTAAGCGCCCTTCACAGACAAAGGTAATGTCATCGCCTCCGATGATGAGCGGACGGATGGGCAGGATAGTCTTGCCGCTTTCCTCGTCATGTTTCAACTTCCATTCTTCCTTGAGCTTGTCTTCTTGAATAAGCCCGACAATGTGGGCTACCAATTCCTTCATGACTCTATCGGCATAATCAGCTACCCCGGCAGAGAGCTTGCGCGTCTCAGCCAAGCTTTGACAGTTAATGAAGCGTTGGCCCATGCCATTGCCGTCGGCATGCACAATGGCGATATAGCCCTTGTCGTCTGGTTGGCCGAATTTGTCCAACTCCGTTGTAAAGGTGAGCGCCTCCCCAATCTGGGGACCGAACTTTCCTTCGAGATATTTTTGTGCGTGGTCGATCTGAGCAAGCCTTGACCAAGCCATCAAAGAGATTTTTTTCGATGTATTTCCCTCCTGGATAGATATTTCCTGAGCCTCATTTGTCCACGGACAATCCTCTACTAGCCCGTGCTTGAAAGGCAATACCTGAACAGCTGAGAAATTCCGATTGTGAATAAGGTTTTCGTTGAGCCGCTTGCGGAACTTTTTATAAGCGTCCTCCTCCTCATAATTGAAAGGTTCCATCCCAAATGCTGTTTTCAAGCCAGGGAAATGGGTAAGCATCAGCAGAGAATAGGTACGGATGAACTTCTGCGCATCATCTTCCTCCCGAAAAAGCAGCATGGCGTTTCCCCCACCAATGTATCCGACTTCGACTAGCTCTTCCGAGAATTGATTCAGTCGATATTCGTTGGGCTTTTTTTGCCAAGCTTCCTGATTGAGTCCATAGGAAATCTTGGCCTCTTCTAATGCCTTAGGGATCATTTGCTTGTACACCAACTCTTCGATGATGTATGAGCCGCCGATGTTTTCTTTCAGCTTGTTGGAGCCGAAAATGTAGGATTGAATCCCAATTGTGTCGATCAATAGTGCAGTTTTCATATTTTCTCTCTTTTCCTCTTCCCCCTCCCCGCCGAAAACGCGTAGCTGCTGCGTTCGGCTTTGGACTGGTCGAGTTGGGTGCGGATCCAGGTGGCGTGTTGGCGGTAGTGGCTGGCCAGGGCGGGCAGCAGGCCTTCGGGCGGGGTTCGTTTGCCGCGCAGGGCGTCGTAGATGGTCACGTAGCTGAGGCCCAGGGGCTCGCCGGTGGCTTCCATGATTTTTTTGTGGTTGAGCCAGGGTTGTGCGGTGACTGTCAGCCAGTTGGGCTGAGGGCCATCGACCGGGGTTTCGAGGCGGGTGGCAAATCGCTCTAGGGTTTTGGCCAGACGGCCAAACATCTCCCGCAGGGTTTTGTATTCCTCCGGGGTGAAGTGGTGCAGGCCTTTGGCACGGCTTCTGAGCCGCTGGTGGGCTGCTGTCGGGGCAATGTTGCTGTACATCGCCCCGGCGAGGTGGTTGAGGATATGGTAGGGATGGTTGAGGAGCTCGATCAGGCTGTTCATAGGGCTCGGTGTTGGGGGTGGGGCAGGGGGCTGCCGTGGTGGCGAAAGCCAGAATCGGCCCGGTAGAGCATGCCCATGCCGATGCTTGGTTTTCCTCCCAGCCCGATATAGGCGGGAAGGCTCAGGTTGGAGCGAAACGACACATGGAAATTGGCCATTTCCACGCTTTTGATGCGCACGTTGGGTGCCGCCTCGATGGTGTCGATTTCGACCTGGATGTTCTGGTCCACGTGCCAGTTGATGCCTTTAGCGAATGACAACATGTTGCCTGTGAGCTTGCGCTGCAGGAATTCGGCGCGTTCTTCGCGGGTCTTCAGGGAGCGGTAGACGGGGAAGGTGTCCTGGTTAACGGCCACCCAGTTGCGGAGGGAGTAGGCAATGGGTTCATCGGCGAAGCCGACCTCCACGACCCGGAGGGAGAGCTCTTCAATGCGCATCGGAAGGTGTTTATGTCCGATGTGGAGGCTCCAGTCGGCCTGGGAGAAGAAGCGGTGGATGTCATCGACGCCGGGGCCAAGGCAAAGGATGGCGGGTTGTTTGCCGAGGCACTTGTACTGGATGAGGGGGTAGGCATACCGGAGGCTGTCGCCCTGGTGGTGGTGAAAAAGCACAGCATCTGCGCCGACTTTCTGGCCGACGGCACCACGAAAAGCGGGAACTTCCCAGGGCTCGATGCGACCTGAGAAACGCACCAGGAGTTGGCGTACCTGGATGGGGGCGGTTTGGGGGGGCGTTTCCATCATGCTGCGTATATGGCAAAAACGGTTTCAGTTCTTACAGGGCCATTTGGAGGCTGTTTTGGGGGTTTGGCTCGTCCGTTTTGTCTGAGCCCATCCAAAATGGATGGCCATTTTCCCTCAAAATGCCGCTTTCAGGCCTTGCTGCTTTGCGCCTTCCGAAGCTTCGCAGCCTGGCAAGGTTCAAACAGATGAAAAACCTAACATCTTTTTTTGGCACCTGCAAGCCTGGTGGATAAAAACCTGCAGTCGAACGACAAAAATCAGTTGGGAGGCTGCGATTATTCCAACAACCCTTGTCAGGGTTTGGTCGGTGGAGGCGGGAACCGGGAACCGAGAGCCGAGAACCGGGAACCGGGAACCGAGGCGAAGCCATTCTTTCTCCCTCCCCTTAGAAGAGGAGGATCGGGGCGGGGATGTTTTGCGGCTGTTGCGGGAACCGGGACCGGAAGCTGTCCGGGCAGGCTTGCCGGAGGGCGTAGCACCTCATCGCCGGGCCTCTTTGAAGAGACGCGATTAATCGCGTCTCTTCAAAGAGGCCTCCACAAGGAGACGGTCCAGATGAAGCTGAAGCCCGAGTGCGTGTACAAAACAATGTTCGGTTCTAACCTCCAGGTCCGGCCACAATCCTGATGGCCACCGCGGTAGGGGCGAACCTGTGTGTTCGCCCCGGTATCAGGGCGTGTTCGCTGTTTTGTTACAAGGGCAGACACACAGGTCTGCCCCTACAATCCAATTGGCGTTTGTGAATAATCACATGTAGGGGCGAACCTGTGTGTTTACCCAAGACCACGCGCCTGTGCGCATCAAGAGGGCGGTGCCCGTTTTCATTTGAGGGCAGACACGTAGGGGCGAACCTGTGTGTTCGCCCAAGACCACGCGATTGTTTACCCAAAACCACGCGCCTGTGCGCATCAAGAGGGCGGTGCCCGTTTTCATTTGAGGGCAGACACACAGGTCTGCCCCTACTTAATCCTTACTGTACTGGATGATGCTCTGAGGGCCATGCCAAAGCAAACAACAATCACGATCACCACCTAGTCTTAATCCTTATTGTACTGGATGATGCTCTGAGGGACGGTACAAAAACACGGAGTATTTCAACTCCGGCGTGTCTTAATCCTTATTGTACTGGAATAGGTGCTGAGGGCCAAAGACCTTGACCTCGTGGCGTCGGTGCAGCGTGTCGTACTCCTTATTGTACTGGATGAAGCTCTGAGGGACGGGTTTGGGTTCTGGAAAAACAGTGAGAACAAGTCAATAATCCTTATTGTACTGGATGATGCTCTGAGGGCTTATTTCAGATCATACAAAGAAGGAGATACCGGGTCTTAATCCTTATTGTACTGGATGATGCTCTGAGGGAGAAATGAAGCAATGAGATTGGCGGATTCGGCTGACGGTCTTAATCCTTATTGTACTGGATGATGCTCTGAGGGTACTAATGAGACAAATAGAGCATTTGACTGATGAGTCTTAATCCTTATTGTACTGGATGATGCTCTGAGGGCAGCCCTTGTGGAGGCCGTTTCTCTGCTGCCATCCTTGGTCTTAATCCTTATTGTACTGGATGATGCTCTGAGGGGCGTTGCGCTTCATCTTTCGAGAGAGAAATGCAGTCTTAATCCTTATTGTACTGGATGATGCTCTGAGGGTGCCTTGTACTCTGAGAGTAAAGGATATTACAATGAAAGTCTTAATCCTTATTGTACTGGATGATGCTCTGAGGGGGGGAGGGAAACCCATTTTTCTCCCATACCAACGAGGTAGTCTTAATCCTTATTGTACTGGATGATGCTCTGAGGGATTGGCGATCAATTTGCCAAAAACGGAAAAAAAACATGTCTTAATCCTTATTGTACTGGATGATGCTCTGAGGGAGCGCAGTCAGTGGCGTATTCACTGAGGAAAAGACTTGTCTTAATCCTTATTGTACTGGATGATGCTCTGAGGGCACAGCCGCAACCGTTGAAATCGGCAAAGGGCCTCGTCTTAATCCTTATTGTACTGGATGATGCTCTGAGGGGAAGACTGACTCAAAATCAATTCGTCAAAAGACTGAAGGTCTTAATCCTTATTGTACTGGATGATGCTCTGAGGGAGGAAAAGACTTCTTCCACTGACATGAAGGCAGCTTTGTCTTAATCCTTATTGTACTGGATGATGCTCTGAGGGTTTTTATTAAAGGATATATTTTTATCGCAGTATTACTTGTCTTAATCCTTATTGTACTGGATGATGCTCTGAGGGAATTCTCAGCAAAGCTCTCGAGTCTCAATCTAACGAGTCTTAATCCTTATTGTACTGGATGATGCTCTGAGGGAGGAGGATCTACTAACAAGATAAAGGGTAGAGCGTTGGTCTTAATCCTTATTGTACTGGATGATGCTCTGAGGGGGGCCTTGCTCAACCCTCTGCTGGGCATTGACCTGGGTCTTAATCCTTATTGTACTGGATGATGCTCTGAGGGAGTTCGGCAACAAGATCCTCACCGACGACAGCTTGGGGTCTTAATCCTTATTGTACTGGATGATGCTCTGAGGGCGACACATGTCACACACCTAAAGAAAACTGGTAGGTGTGTGTCTTAATCCTTATTGTACTGGATGATGCTCTGAGGGAATACTGACAAAGCATTTGGAGGCTAAAACCTCCGAGTCTTAATCCTTATTGTACTGGATGATGCTCTGAGGGCGGATTGCTCCGCTGGTATATGTTTTACGAGGGCACGTCTTAATCCTTATTGTACTGGATGATGCTCTGAGGGTTCGCGTTATGGGAATACTGACAAAGCATTTGGAGGTCTTAATCCTTATTGTACTGGATGATGCTCTGAGGGCACTTCGTTATGGGAATACTGACAAAAGCATTGGAGTCTTAATCCTTATTGTACTGGATGATGCTCTGAGGGGGTCAAAAATGCAATCAGTAGGAATCACAACGAGGGGTCTTAATCCTTATTGTACTGGATGATGCTCTGAGGGCGGAAAAATCAGGGACGTGGACCATCAACGGTTCGGTCTTAATCCTTATTGTACTGGATGATGCTCTGAGGGACAGCATTAAAGCGGAAAAGGGTGGCACATGGACCGTCTTAATCCTTATTGTACTGGATGATGCTCTGAGGGATGAAAAAATCATTTCGATGATTTCCCGCGAATTTGGTCTTAATCCTTATTGTACTGGATGATGCTCTGAGGGAGCCACACAACTTTATTAAGACATCCTGTCGCGAGTCTTAATCCTTATTGTACTGGATGATGCTCTGAGGGACCTGTATGACAGATGCAAAGTCTCCGGAGGAATTTGTCTTAATCCTTATTGTACTGGATGATGCTCTGAGGGAAGGGCCGATTCATCAACATCCGAGGGCGAGAAGCCCTGTCTTAATCCTTATTGTACTGGATGATGCTCTGAGGGCGGCTGCGAAACATTACCTACACAAGGGATGGCGTGGTCTTAATCCTTATTGTACTGGATGATGCTCTGAGGGAATTTTTCAGACTAAGCAAAGATGACGAATCTTACGGTCTTAATCCTTATTGTACTGGATGATGCTCTGAGGGCTTGAAAAAATAAGTGACTGAAAGTACCGGTCGCGTCTTAATCCTTATTGTACTGGATGATGCTCTGAGGGAAAGCTTATGGGAATACTTACAAAACATCTCGAGGCGTCTTAATCCTTATTGTACTGGATGATGCTCTGAGGGCCGACGCCGGGGAGTAGCTGAGAAAACATTGATAGGTCTTAATCCTTATTGTACTGGATGATGCTCTGAGGGCCTCCAGCTCAATGAGATAAGGTCTAAGCTCACCCGTCTTAATCCTTATTGTACTGGATGATGCTCTGAGGGAAACAAAAACTACCCTGCTAATCATGGGACCTTGCGTCTTAATCCTTATTGTACTGGATGATGCTCTGAGGGATGCGGGCAACGAAACCATCAGGCCGCTAAATATGGCGTCTTAATCCTTATTGTACTGGATGATGCTCTGAGGGGAAAGCAACAATTGGCGGAGAATCTTTGAGCGACCAGTCTTAATCCTTATTGTACTGGATGATGCTCTGAGGGAGCGAACTTGGTAGTCGTAAAAATACCAAGCGGCAGGTCTTAATCCTTATTGTACTGGATGATGCTCTGAGGGGTGCAGAAAACTGCTGATACACCCCTGATGAAGAGTCTTAATCCTTATTGTACTGGATGATGCTCTGAGGGTTGAAACAACACAACCAGATGGAACTGTGTTGAAGAGTCTTAATCCTTATTGTACTGGATGATGCTCTGAGGGGAGGGAAAGGAACTGTTTTTGGAGACAGCCTGCCGCCTGTCTTAATCCTTATTGTACTGGATGATGCTCTGAGGGCTTGAAACAACAGCAAACGAGATCTGCCAGCCAGGTCTTAATCCTTATTGTACTGGATGATGCTCTGAGGGTTTTGGCGAAACGACGCGGGCCATATAATGTTCACCCGGTCTTAATCCTTATTGTACTGGATGATGCTCTGAGGGCTAAGTAATTAGTGTCAGTTGGGACTGGGAGCAAAGTCTTAATCCTTATTGTACTGGATGATGCTCTGAGGGCACTAAGTAATTAGTGTCAGTTGGGACTGGGAGCAAAGTCTTAATCCTTATTGTACTGGATGATGCTCTGAGGGGCGAAACGAGGCAGGCCATATAATGTTCACCCGAGAAGGGTCTTAATCCTTATTGTACTGGATGATGCTCTGAGGGGAGAGGGTAGGGTTTCAGATTGACAATGAGACGGCAGGTCTTAATCCTTATTGTACTGGATGATGCTCTGAGGGCGGTGGATGAGAAAAAGCTCCGACTTCTATTGCACCTGTCTTAATCCTTATTGTACTGGATGATGCTCTGAGGGGTGCAGATAAGCAAACAAGTGAGCAAACTCAACGGAGTCTTAATCCTTATTGTACTGGATGATGCTCTGAGGGGAGAAAAGTTATGTTTATTGCGTTCAGTCATGCTGTCTTAATCCTTATTGTACTGGATGATGCTCTGAGGGGCACTGGAAAAAGCTGATAGGATCTCAGACGGAAAGGTCTTAATCCTTATTGTACTGGATGATGCTCTGAGGGTCGTCTCCCATCTTCCCTCGCTCTCCCATGCCTATGGTCTTAATCCTTATTGTACTGGATGATGCTCTGAGGGGTAAAGGATGCTCCTGAAGTCAAGACAGGCGACAGTCTTAATCCTTATTGTACTGGATGATGCTCTGAGGGGCGGGTAGCAATGTCCGTGAGTCACTTCCAGAGGCGTCTTAATCCTTATTGTACTGGATGATGCTCTGAGGGGAGCGAAGGCGAACAAGTGCCTGGTTTCGCCTTTTGGTCTTAATCCTTATTGTACTGGATGATGCTCTGAGGGACGTAGCAAGTTAAGCCACACAAGTTTATTAAGACAGTCTTAATCCTTATTGTACTGGATGATGCTCTGAGGGTGAAGTAAAAGAAGGGCCCCTCAAGGGCCGATATAGTCTTAATCCTTATTGTACTGGATGATGCTCTGAGGGATGGCTGAAGTGGAACTATTGTCAGTACAGAAGCAGGTCTTAATCCTTATTGTACTGGATGATGCTCTGAGGGCAAGCTGCTCGAAAACATGCGCGAGCAGGCTAAGAAGTCTTAATCCTTATTGTACTGGATGATGCTCTGAGGGTGCTGAACAAAAAATCTACATACCTGTTTTGTGGTGTCTTAATCCTTATTGTACTGGATGATGCTCTGAGGGCAATTTGCCGAAATTCATAAGGCGGGAATCAGATTTGTCTTAATCCTTATTGTACTGGATGATGCTCTGAGGGTTACCAAAAGGTTGGTTATTACCTATATCGGGCAAGGTCTTAATCCTTATTGTACTGGATGATGCTCTGAGGGGAAAGCTATTACATTCTCCCTATTTCTTCCCTCGGTGGTCTTAATCCTTATTGTACTGGATGATGCTCTGAGGGCCGTTTTTTTCTGTGTCGTTTTCTTTGTTGGTTTCTGGGTCTTAATCCTTATTGTACTGGATGATGCTCTGAGGGATTGTAAACCATAAAGTCAGGCTCATCGAGTCTGGGTCTTAATCCTTATTGTACTGGATGATGCTCTGAGGGTTTAAACCAAATCCTCCAAAATCTTTAAATGAAAGTCTTAATCCTTATTGTACTGGATGATGCTCTGAGGGTCAGTTGACCTTTTCCATTAACCTTTACGAAGGTGTCTTAATCCTTATTGTACTGGATGATGCTCTGAGGGCCATAAATTTCCGCTACATGGGGTCTGATTGGTCGGTGTCTTAATCCTTATTGTACTGGATGATGCTCTGAGGGTTGAGATTGGTCAGTTGACCTTTTCAATGAAGTCTTAATCCTTATTGTACTGGATGATGCTCTGAGGGAAATGCAAAGCCCAATCAAATGGTTGAGATTGGCCAAGTCTTAATCCTTATTGTACTGGATGATGCTCTGAGGGTTGGTGGCTTTTTTTAAAAAATTGTCAGTCGCCTGTCTTAATCCTTATTGTACTGGATGATGCTCTGAGGGCTGGGGGGCTCAGGATCTTGTGCCGTTTCAGGGAGTCAGTCTTAATCCTTATTGTACTGGATGATGCTCTGAGGGCAATGGCATACTGTCTAAAGCACCTAGAAGAGAAAGGTCTTAATCCTTATTGTACTGGATGATGCTCTGAGGGGATTTAATACGATTGAAGAGGTGAAAGCCTTGGTCTTAATCCTTATTGTACTGGATGATGCTCTGAGGGAACGCAGCCATTGCCGATGTGGCAGTGACAATCGCGTCTTAATCCTTATTGTACTGGATGATGCTCTGAGGGCGGTGCAGCACCAGGGCGAGGCTCACCTCTATGAGGTGTCTTAATCCTTATTGTACTGGATGATGCTCTGAGGGGAGCGCCTGAACCCCGATGCGCCCCGCATCAGCGCGTCTTAATCCTTATTGTACTGGATGATGCTCTGAGGGCGAGACAAAGGAGGCTCTGCTGGACCTCGCCCTGGTGGTCTTAATCCTTATTGTACTGGATGATGCTCTGAGGGGGAAAGCAAAATGACCACACAAGAGCTGATAAAAGGTCTTAATCCTTATTGTACTGGATGATGCTCTGAGGGGTTTTTTTGAGGCGTTTATTCTGTCTCGGGCATTGGTCTTAATCCTTATTGTACTGGATGATGCTCTGAGGGTGGGAGGCGGCGGCGGATGCGGCGGCGGATGCGGCGGTCTTAATCCTTATTGTACTGGATGATGCTCTGAGGGCGGCGAGTAGATCCGCTCAAATTCAAGACCTTATGTCTTAATCCTTATTGTACTGGATGATGCTCTGAGGGCCGCCTTCGATTTCATTCACCATTAACACTAAGTCAAGTCTTAATCCTTATTGTACTGGATGATGCTCTGAGGGTCGCATTTTGGGCATGGGCAAAAGAGTCAGCGAGTCTTAATCCTTATTGTACTGGATGATGCTCTGAGGGAGAACAAAAAAACGCCGGGCAAATTTCAACCATTTGGTCTTAATCCTTATTGTACTGGATGATGCTCTGAGGGCCGCAACAACAAGAGCAATGAAACTGGACATTGACCGTCTTAATCCTTATTGTACTGGATGATGCTCTGAGGGCGGCGGCGGATGCGGCGGCGTGGGAGGCGGCGTGGGAGTCTTAATCCTTATTGTACTGGATGATGCTCTGAGGGCGGCGCGGGCGGCGTGGGATGCGGCGGATGCGGATGCGTCTTAATCCTTATTGTACTGGATGATGCTCTGAGGGACCACGCTTCGCTAACTGGTTCATAACCAGCAAACTAACATGGCATTTGGCAGAACTTGTCAGGCTTTTTGCCAATTTGTCAGGCCGTTTTTTGCGAGCACAAAATTAGTCAGTAAAACCAATACGTCAAATAGCAATTTGTGGCACTAAAGAAGGAAAATGTAGGCCTGATGGTGCATTTTTAAGATCTGACTTAAATTGGTCGTTTGACTGAAATTAGCACCTCAGTGGCACTGGCCAGCACCTGTTTTTCCTCTTCACCTTCCAAACATACAACCCTTTTTTTACAAAATCAACGTGTGCCCGGGCCGCGTCAGCACTTCTATCTGCAAATTCCGACCGATCACGTCCAGCCGCTGGATCTGCTCCTCGCCCACAGGCATCAGCAAAATGCTGTCCTGGTTGTCATACATCTCCTGGATCTCCCGCAACGTCGCAGCAATGTCCTGGTAAGTCTTCCGCTCCAGCCGCGCCATGTACACGCTCTTCTGTACCCGCGTGCAGCCCTGCCGGATCAGGTACTTCGCGATTGTCCGCCGCACTTTGTTGTCCTCAATGTCATAGGAAATCAAACACAGCATCTCCGTCGGGGCTAAGGGTTGATGGGATCGCAACATCTCCTGCAGCCGCGCCCATCGCTCCGGCGCGGCTGCCTCCTCACTCTCAGGCCGCTTCGCCCGCTCAAAATAGAGCTTGCTCATGCCAGCCCGCAGCAATCGCAGGTATTTTTCGCCCTGTTTATTCATCCTGCTGGTTGTCAATCGGTTAATTCGCGCTCAGCCCCGATTCCAGCATCCGCCGCCGCAGCGGGTCCATGTCCGGAATCGCCGCAGTCAGCACCTGCCCCACCAGCTCCGCCAGCAGCAGCGCCAACTCGCCATGCGACCCCTTCTTTGGCGTCGGCACCATCGAAAAGCCCTGCCTCCCGTGAAACAGGTTCAGCTCCGCCCAGGCCAGGCCCACCTCGCCCCGCACCCGCAAGCCATACTGGATGTCGGTCAGCACCACCTTGATGCCCACATCGGCCCCCAGCGTCTGGATCTGCCTGCCCACCCCGCGCAACACTTCCGGCACATGCGGCGCTGGCTGCGGAGCCTTCACCGGCCGGTGCCCCGGCGACAACCGCACCTGGATCGTTCGCATCACCTCGTCGCTCAGCGAGTTGGCAGGGGGCGCCACCTCCATCGGGGCACTTCCGCTGTTGCCTGCTGCCGGAGCTGCCGTTTCACGCTCTCCGGCGTCCGGCGTCTCTGAGTCAGTCACAGCAGGTGCCGCCGGTTTCAGCAGGCCCGGTTGCTCTTCCCAGGGCAGTTGAATCAGGCCAAACAATGATACCGGAAGTGGTTCAGGCTCAGGATGATAAACGGGTGCAGGGTCGAATGACAAAAAGCTCACACGAGTCACGTCATGGGTTTTGTAATCGACTTTGTCTTCCCAGCCATAATGCCGGGCCCATTCCCGCGCAAACCGCTGGTAGCCCTCTGCGAATGCTTTGGTGTGGGTGATGCCCTCCTCCATTTGGAAAAGCACCTTCAGGCCTTCGCCACTGGGCGACACATAGGCCAGGGCCACCCGGGGGTCGGTTTGCAGCCGGTTTTTCGCCTCTGCAATGGCCTCCTCGCTGGTAAAGAGGTGGTCAAGGTCGATGATCATCCAGTGAATGGAGGCAAAATCATTGCTGTTGCGCTGCCCGTTTCGGAACAAGGCCCCGATGAACCACGGCAGCCGCGATTTGCTTCGCTGGTAGTGGGTATCATCGAGGTTGCGGGTGTTGCGCAGGCTGCGGATCCGCCCGGCAAGCTCACTTGCGGGGTCGGTGAGAAGCCTGTGCAGGCCATCGAGGGTGACGGGCTCCAGCGGATGCGTGAAACTGCTGGCGAGGAAGAGGTTCATGGCGCTTCGGTGGTTTCGTTGAAGGAAAGGAAGGGAGATTTGAGGGTGGTGGCGAATTGATGGGCCTCGCGCTGGATGTGCTCCCGGCGGCTGCGGGCAAGGCCCTGTTGGGTCACGACTTCATTCAGGTATTCGTTCATGGTGGGAATCAGTACCTGTTTTCCGCTGGCGTTGAGCAAAAAGGAGCCGGGCTGGATGTCGAAAAATTCACGGAAAATGACCTGGTCCATGCACAGTTTGATCACCACATAGTCGGCCCACACCCGGAAAGGCTCGATGAAATCGAAGGCGAGGGAAGGTCTGTTGTATTCGTCGCGGTGAAAAATGCCGAGATAGGGGTCGAGTCCCGCCTGGATGAGGGCGCCTTCCACAATGCCGTAGAGCATGCCGTAGGCGTAGTTGAGCAGGCAGTTGAACATGTCTTCTGCCGGGTGCTGGCTGCGTTTGGAGTAGCGGTAGGCATCAGGCAATGCCCGGGAAATGGCTTGCCAGTAGCGTTTGGAGGCCCGGGCCTCGAGGTTGCGGAATTTCCCGGCCACCTCTTCGAGCTGCGCCGATGTTGTTTCTTCAAAGTAGCCGCGGATTTTTCCCACCGCGATCTCATCAGCCTGCAGTTCCTGCCCGTGAAGGCTGTCCCAGGCGGGGAGCATGGATAGAATCGCCAGTTGGTTGTCGATTTTTCGCAGCAGCATCCCTTTAACCCAGGTCACGGCGTCGGGGCTGCGGGCAAACAGCACCTGGTGCTTGCGGATGGTGGCGATGGAGCCAAATTTGGGGCTCCACACCCTGGCAATCGGGAAGCCGCGGTGATCCATGAAAAGGATATCCGTTTCGTGGTTCATCGCCACAAGCACTGCTTCGTGGGTGATCTTTGTGCCCGGGTGCAGGGCAATGGACCTCACGGGGCCGGGAGGAATCATTTTTTCGCCGTCGCGGCTGCGCGCCTGGTAGCTGCCGTCGTGCACACCGAGGGTCATGCCCCGCTGCTGAATAACAAGGTTCATAAAGAAGGAATAATAACCCGTTTACAGGGCCAATTCCGCGCCAGTTTGCAGGAGGCCATTTGGAGCCATTTTAGGCAGGTTGACTCGTCCGTTTTGTAAATGCCAGTTCAAATTGGATGGGGAAAATGAGCAAATCGGGCCCGGAATAACCACCCGTCCTCCTTCGGCGACGGCCTACAGGCCTGCTCAGGATGACGCAGCAACGGCCCTGGGCCCGCTCAGGATGACACGAAAGTAGGCGACGCCTTCCGCCGTCATGGTGAGCAGGCTGCTTCAGCCGTCGCCGAACCATGACCAAGCCGAAGCATGACCACCCGTCCTCCATCGGCGACGGCCTGAAGGCCTGCTCAGGATGACGCGCTGCAGGCGAAGCCAGTCCGACCTCCGACCTCTGACCTCTCACTTCCCCTTTTGCCTTTCTCCCGTCCAACCCGTAGGTTCGCCTTTCTTTGATGCTCCCTCCATGGCCCGCTTGTCGCTTCCTTTCCTCAAAACCAAACTCATCCGCCTCCGGCAGAAGTTGCCCCGCCTGCTGTCGGGCTACTTCGACCAGCTGCTCTGGCGCCTCTCCGGAAAAATGCCCGACCCCCGGCCCGATGGCCAGGTCATTTTCGCCTGCGAACTGCTCCAGGCACGGGCCGTCCGCATCGCCATGGCCCTCCGGCAGGAAGGCCAACCCGTTCACCTGTTTTGCCTCAACACAGGCTTTGTGAAAGAATTTGAAGCAGGGGAATTTGCCTCGGTTACGTTGTTTCGAAACAAATGGCACCTGCTTCGCCTGCTCAGAAAGCGTTCCATCCGGCTCGTCCATGCCTTTGCGCCTCCCTCCGAAGCCCTCGCTCTGCTGAAAACCGAAACCTGCTTTCCGCTGTTGCTCGACATGCAGGACGTCCTTGTGACGTATCACGGCCTCACGCCGCCCTATGCCTGGGCCAGGCGCGAGCTCCAGTTTGAGCGCCAGCTCTTTGCCCACTGCGACGGCCTCGTGGCCCACAGCCTGGAACCCCGGGAAGGCTTTCGCCTTTATGGTCAGACGACCAGGCCACCGGTGCTGTTTTTTCCGCTCCTCTGCGACGAAACGGCCTTTATCACCCGGCCCAAAATCTCCGGCGAGGAGTTGCACCTTGTTTATGCCGGGGGCGTGGCAGGTTCTCACCGCGACCGCAAGCAGTTTGGCATTCTGCAGTTTTTCTCCCTCATCGAAGAGGTGACCCGGCAGGGAATGCATTTTCACCTCTACCCAAGCCCGACCACCCTTCAGCCCGACTGGGAGGAATACGCTGCCCTCGCCCGCACCAATCCGAAGTTTCACTTTCACGAACCCGTGGCCAACAACCTGCTCGCAGGCGAATTAGCCAAATACCACTTCGGAATTCTGCCTTTTTTCCGGGAAGACAGCGACCTGCGGCCCGAAAAAATGCGGAATGCCACGGCCCTCAAGCTCTTCAACTTCTTTGAGGCAGGCCTGCCTGTCATCATTTCGGCGGACCTGCGCTTTCAGGCCTGGATGGTGACACGCGGCCAGGCGGGCATCGCCATCCGCAAAACCGACGTCCCGACGCTGCGCCAGCGCCTCGAATCGATGCACTATGCCGACTGGCAGGCACAGGTGGAAGCCCACCGCCATGCTTTGTCGCTCCAGCAGCAACTCCCCCGTTTACAGGCATTTTACAAGCTCATTGCCCCATGAACCTCTTCATCATCGGAGCGCGCCCCGACGGCCAGGCCAAAGTAGTGCTGGAAATCATCCTGGCCGAAGGCAGGCACCAGGTACTCGGTTTTCTCGACGACGACCCGCAGAAGCTGGGCATGCTGATCCGCGGCGTGCCAGTGCTGGGCAGGGCAAGCGACCTGGCCGCATTGGCCACGCAGCACGGAGCTGAAGGCGCCATTGTGGCCCTCGGGCACTGCACCACCCGGCGGGAGTTTGGCCTCAAAATACAGGCGCTGGGCCTGGAACTCGTCACAACCATTCACCCCTCAGCCAGCATCGACTCGGATGTAGTGCTGGGTAAAGGCGTGGTGGTAGCACCGGGAGCCTGTGTGGTTACGGGTTCAGTGATCGGAGACAGCACCAACCTGCTCACCGGCTGCACAATCGACCACGACAACCAGATTGGGGCAGGGGTGGTCGTCTCACCAGGGGTTCACACCTCAGGCCGGGTCAAGATCGGGCGGGATGTGTTTGTGGGAACAGGGGCAATTTTTTTGCCGGATGCAGAGGTGGGGGAGGGAGCCATCATTGGCGCTGGCGCAGTGGTGCTGAAGCAGGTGCCGCCAGGCGAAACCTGGGCCGGAGTGCCCGCCCGAAAACTTGGCATCAGCTGAGACGGTATTATCAGATTGTCAAGCAATCTGGCCTTTCGCATCAAGTTTATAGGCAGGAGAAGGAATTTTTACGGAATCTCCTTCGCAAATGGTCAGATTCTGGCCAACATTCCCTTTCTTGCAGCCATGAAGGCGCTGGCCCTGCTCTGTTCCCAACTACTTTTTTTGCCCCATCTTCTCGTTGGGCAAGATTCTCTGTTGCTTCGGCAAATGGAATGGGGATGGGTGTTTGATGATTCTGCCTTCGCTCCTTCGAAAGAAATTCTGTTTGCCTACGACGACAATGGAAGGCTGGTCGAACAATGGAGTTTGAGGGTGCCGTCAAAAGGAGACCATTTCCGGTTGGACTCCCATTCGAAAATCCGCTGGAACGATGCTGGCTTCAAAGTCCAGGAAATCAGGGAGTTATACTCCACAGTTTCGGAATTGCTCAGCGCCCGCGATTCCCTCGTTTGGGCCTACGACCCTGCAGGGCGCACCACCGTGTATCAGCTGATCCGCTTTCGCCCGCAGGACAGCGTGGAAGAGGGTTACCGCTACACGTTTGCCTACGACAACAAAGGCTGCGAAACCAGCAGGGCTGGCAGGGAATGGCGTCAGGATCTTCAGCAGTTTGTGCCTTTCGACAGTGTGAGAACCACCCGCCGGGCCGATTGTCTGCCCGAAAAACAATGGATCTACGGCCGGTCCGGGCAAAACCAGCAGCTCAGCCTGCGATGGCTGTATCGCTTTGAATATGAATTTGATGTTGCCGGGCGGCCGGTAGCCGAGCGGCAGTTTCACATGGAAAATGGCCTGCCTCCTGAAGAGCTTGTGAGCGAATACCGGCTTTTTTATGGGCCAGGCTCCCGCGTCAGTACCTTTTTCGCGCCGCTTACCGGTCACCAGAGCAGGGATTCAATTCTGACGGATCAACTGGGAAGAACCATCTTCGAAAAGCAGTGGTCCACCAGCTTTTCCTCCGACGGCAGCCTGGTTCCGGTTCAGCAATTCACCTATACCTATCTTCCCGGCGGCGGCCAGATCAAAGAACGGCTTCATTACTGGGATCCCTGGGAAGGCAGTTTTAAGCTGAGAACCATTGACAGCCTCGACCTCCAGCCGGGATGGCGGCGCAGCAGCCGCACCACCGATTTTATCTGGGCCAACGGCTTCACCGATCGCCGCGAGTACCGCAGCACCCAGGGTCCGCTTCGCTGCGATGGCAAAATTCTTTCCGAAGAAAGCATTTCTGTGGTCCCCGACGGGGGGCATATTTTACCCCTGAACCGGGTCGAATACACCTACGCAGCTGCGCCCGCCTGTGAGCAGCCCCGGGAGCCAAGCCCCGAACTCGTCATTTTCCCCAATCCCAGCCAGGGTAGTCTCCATCTGCGCTCCGACCTGCTTCATAATGGAGATGTCAGGGTGCTGGTTATCAATGCATTAGGGATGGTTGTGTGGGAAGAACGCCCCAGGGTTCAGGCAGGGATTGACCTGGTGTTACCTGCCTTACCGGCTGGTTGGTACTCGGTGTCTGTTGAGGTGAATGGCCAGTGGCTTAGCAAGAAAGTGTGGATTTCCCCCTGATCTTCGGGCAGCATCTACCTCACATAGCTCCCGGCATTGATATCGATCGTGGCGCCAGTGGCATGGTCCATGTGGCCGCTGAGCAAAAACAGCACGGTTGGTGCCACGTCTTCGGGCTGGGTGAGTTGGGCTAATGCGAGGTCTTTGGTGAGAAAATCTGCCCCATAATGCTCCAAAAACTGTCGGGCCATATCCGTTTCAGTAAAGCCGGGAGCCACGACGAAGGAGCAAATGCCCTGTTTGCCATACCCGCGTGCGATGCTCCGGCTGTAGGCCACGAGGCCGCCTTTGGAAGCTGCATAGGCTGCAAAATCAGGGGTATCGCCGCGAAAAGCAGCCCTCGACGCGATGTGTACCAGCCTGCCGCCGCCCCGGGCGATCATGCCGGGCAGTGCAGCCTCCGTGATCTCTGCCGCGGCAACAAGGTTCACCTGCAGGGTGTCGGTCCAGACTTGTTGCCAGGCTCCGGGGCTGCTTCCTTCAGGTAGCTCCAGGGCGATGCCGGCATTGTTGACAAGCCCATCGATCCGCCCAAATTCCTCCAGCACCTCTGCCACCAGCTTGCGCCCGGCTTGAGACTCCCGCAGATCCGCCTGAAACCACCGGATTTTGCCCGCCACTTCCTGAATCGGGAACCCGGCGTTGCGGTTTTGTGCGTGATGCAGTGCCAGGGTGGCTCCGGCCTCCGCCAGTTGCTTTGCCACAGCCAGTCCGATCCCCCGGCTGGCACCAGTTACCAGGATCACCTGATTTTCAAGGCTGATTTTCATTCGTCAAACTGTATATTTGCCTGCCCGCCGACCAGGTTCATGGCCTGGCCGGGGTTGTCAAACAGAACTTTTGAAGTCAATCATTGTATGAAAGCCCTCGTTTTTCCAGGCCAAGGTGCACAATTTTCCGGGATGGGCAAGTCCCTGTTCGATGAGTCGGCGCAGGCCCGGGAGATGTTTGCAGCGGCGAATGAAATCCTTGGTTTTGACATTGCTACGATCATGTTCGAAGGAACAGAAGAGGAATTGACCCGCACTTCGGTAACCCAGCCTGCGGTGTACATTCATTCGGTGGTGGCTGCAACTGTCCATGGCGTAATTGCTGATGCTGGCATGACTGCCGGCCATTCTTTGGGCGAGTTCAGTGCCCTGGCGGCGGCGGGCGTGCTGAGGTTTGAGGATGGTCTGCGCCTCGTGGCCATTCGCGCCAATGCGATGCAAAAGGCCTGCGACTTTGCCGACAGCACCATGGCGGCCATTCTCGGCCTCGAAGACGAGCAGGTGGAAGCTGTCTGCGCACAGGTGGAAGATGTCGTTCCGGCGAATTACAACACCATTGGTCAGCTGGTCATTTCAGGATCAAGGGCAGGGATTGCGAAGGCTATTGAACTGGCCCTTGCCGCCGGAGCCAAGCGCGCCATTGAGCTCACAGTGAACGGCGCTTTCCACTCGCCATTCATGGAGCCTGCCCGCATCGAGCTGGCTGCCGGCATTGAAGCCACCACTTTCAGCGATGCTGCCATTCCTGTTTACCAGAACGTGACGGCCATGCCACACCGGTCTGCCGCCGAGATTCAGGCGAATTTGCTCAAACAACTCACAGCCCCTGTTCGCTGGACCCAGACCGTGCAGCGCATGATCGCCGACGGTGCCACAGAATTCATCGAAGCGGGCCCCGGAAAGGTGCTCAGCGGCCTCGTGAAAAAAGTGGACCGGGCCATGCCGGTGAACCAGGTGAGCTAGGCCGCTTCGTCGCGGCTTCGGGAATACTATGATGAGAGGCGGGACTGGATTTAATTTCCTGTCCCGCCTCTTCATGTTTTGCCTCCCAACGTCTCTTTTCAGCCCCGGATCTTCTCTGCAACAGCAGCAGGAAGCGCATCTTTGTGCACCATGACGTGCAGGGTTTTGTACCGGAAATAGGCCTCCGACACATACAAATATCCGCCGCACTGGTTGCTGTCGCCCCAGGAGTTTTTGACAAGGTAGTAGGTGGTTCCGTTCTGGTCTTTGGCCATGCCGGTGATGTGCATCAGGTGGTCGTCTGTGGTGGTTTGGTTGTCGAATGCAGCCTGACGGACGGTTTCTGTGATTTCAAGTTCGGGCTGGGGGCTGTCAAACAGCGCTTCGCGTTCACGGGCGCTCAGGTCCTCCCAGGCCTGGGCAGGAACTACCGCCACACCATTGCGGTGAGAAAACGTTTTTTCACTCACATCAGCATCCCAGGCCACGGTATAGCCATTTGCCAGCGCGTTATTCACAACCGCCACCAGGTCGTCGAGCGGCAGGTTCCACATCGGGTGATGGTCCCAGTTGTCGGGCACCATCAGCACAGACTGCCGGTAAAAGGGCTGGTGGGTAAATGACATCAGTTCGACGTAATCTTCCACACGAAGGCCAAGGGACTGGCCAAAAGAAGCCGGGGTGAATTTCTGGCCCTGGTATTCGAATTCAGCCGGAACCTCGCCGAGATAAGCATCGAGCAGGTTGGCGAAAGCATCGTCCCAGCGGGTGCTGAGGTGTTTATTGGGATTTTTGACAACCGCTTTCAGGTAGGAGTCAATCATCGCTTCCATTTCTGTATGGTTGTGGCCACTGGGGTCAACGAGGAGGCCGTTGTAGGCTGATTCTGGCACCAGGCCGTCATTTGCGAGCACCGTGTTAACGTCGTGAATCAGGCCGCCCCCGCTGAGGCGGGAACTGCCCTGCATCCGGACAAACAACTCGGCCTTGCGTGGCCAGATTTGCCTGACTACATACATCTCCGACAAGTCGTATTCGCCCTTTCCCATCCGCAGCAATTCGGACTCAAAAAAAGAAACCGTGGAGAAGCTCCAGCAGGTGCCCGACTGGGCCTGGTCCTTCACCGGGGTGGCGTCTAGGTCGTGGATAATGGTGAACTGATAGTCGCCGCCGGGTTTGTTCCGGCGAATCTCTTCTTGTGCCTGGAGCCCGGGTAACAGCACCCAGGAAAGAAGGAAAAGAGTAAGGAATCTACGCATGGCAATCTCTGGAATCACTGGTGGGAAGGAAAAGATAAGGCTGCGCTTACTCGAAGCGCTTCATGATGGCTTTTGGCACTGATTTGCGGTGGACCATGATGTCCATGGTTTTGAGGCGAACATAGGCCTCGGAAGCGAACAGGTAGCCCCCGCAGCCGTTGCTCTCGCCCCAGGAGTTTTTCACAATGTAGTAGGTATCCCCGTTCTGGGCTTTGGCCCGGCCGGTGATGTGCATGCCGTGGTCGTCGGTGGTTTGGTAATTGTTGAATGCTGCCTGGCGGTCTTCCTGCGTAACGGCGGCCTGCTTCACCGGGGCGCTGAATGCCGCCTGGATCTCGGCTTTGCTCATAGTTTGGTAGCCTTCGGGGAGAATGGCCACGCCATTGCTGTGGGAAAAGCCAGCTTCGCTCACGTCGGCGGCCCAGGCCACGGTGTAGCCGTTGTCGAGGGCCGAGTTGATGATGGCCATCAGGTCGTCAACAGGTACATTCAACACTTGCTGGTTGTCCCAGTTGTCAGGTACTTCTAGTGCAAATGTCTGATAGAAAGGGTGGTGCGTATAGCTGGAAAACTCCACATAGTCACTGGCGTTGAGGCCGAGCGAGGCAGCAAAGCTGGCCGGAGTGTAGGTTTGACCCTGGTATTCGAAGGAAGTGGGTGCTGGCCCGAGGTAGGCGTCGAGCACCCCAGTGAAGGCATGAAACCAGCGGTCGCTGAGGCTGCCATTGGGGTTGGCGATCACGGCATCGCAAACAGCCTTGGTCACGGCGTCGAGCTCGCCATGGGCATGGCGGCTGGTACCGTATTCAAGGCCGGGGTAAGCAGATTCGGGTACAAGGCCCTGACTGGCAAGAACGGAGGTTACATCATGAAAGGCACCGCCCCCTGCAAAATTGAGGTTCCCGTTCATGCGAACATAGCGCTTTGCCTTTTCCAGGTAGGTGTTTCGCACAATGAACATTTCGGAAAGGTTGTATTCGCCCTTGCCCATGCGGAGCAGCTCAGACTCGAGAAAAGACAAGGTAGAAAAGCTCCAGCAGGTGGAAGAACTGGCCTGGTCCTTGACCGAGGTTTTGCCGTGTTCCATTTCGACGGTAAAGGCGTAGCCGCCGCCGGGTTTGTTATACACCTGGGCCTGGGCGAGGGGAGTGGCCAGCATGGCGAAGGCCAGCACCCACAGCGAACGCACGATCAAAGATTTCATGAAGCTAGCATTGGGCAAATGAAGGAATCCGATGGAATAGGTTGATTCAGTCAAAAATAATCAAAAGCCGGAAACGGAAGCCGGAATTTGTCGGTCTGATTTGTTCAGAAATCAAATCTGAGCTGTTTAACTGAATCCTGTTTTTGTACATTGCCGAAAATAATTCAAAGAGCCCCATGGCGATTCGTTCGGAAATGCTAAACTCTGGCCCTGCAAACAGTGTCGTGGTACTGGATTTTGAGACCACGGGATTGTCGCCCAACCTGGGTGACCGGGCCATTGAGGTAGGGGCAGTGAAAATCCGGGAAGGGGCCGTGATTGATCGATTTCAGCAGGTGATGAACCCCGGGTTTCGGATTAGCTCCTTCATTGAACAGTACACGGGGATCACCAACCAAATGATCCGCAAGGCTGCTCCCTGCGGGGAAGTCATGGCGTCTTTTGCAGATTTTATCGGCGATTCGAACCTGGTAGCCCACAACGCTGCTTTTGATCTGCGTTTTCTGGAATCCGAGCTCAGGCTCATCGGGCGGCCCTGGTCGGGGGCCATGGCTTGCTCGCTGCTGGTTGCCCGGCGCATTTATCCGCAGGCACCCAATCATCAGCTTGGCAGCCTCGTGGCCTACCGCCAATTGCAGGCCGAGGCTGCTTTTCACCGCGCCCTGGCCGACTCTGAGATGACAGCCCGCCTTTGGCTTCGGATGATTTCTGATATCTGCGACCAGTACCAACTGCCGCCACTGACCTTTCATCAGATGGTTCAACTCTCGCGCAAGCCCAAAGCCAGTGCGCGTAGCTACCTGGAAAAGTGCCGCGCAAACTAATTTTATGAAGGAAGAAGCCGATAATAGGAATTTTTTGCGGCAAATTTCACTGTATCAGTTGACTCTGCCTGCGCCATGCTCCCTGCTGGTTTTCCTTGTAAAATCTGTTATCTTTGTTGTTGGAAGGCACAGTTGTTCGTTCGCCTTCGCCACTTAACCTGAATTTAGCCATGCTAACCTCGGCCATTTTCTCCTCCTCACTGTTGTTTCTGGGCTCGCTGGGCGGACCGGAGGTGATCCTCATCCTTGTTGTTGTGCTCCTTCTCTTTGGTGCCAAAAGAATTCCTGACCTCGCCAGAGGCCTCGGAAAAGGCATCCGCGAGTTCAAGGATGCTTCCAAAGAAATCAAGCGCGAAATCGACGCCGAAGCCAATTCTATCGAGCGTACCTTGAAAGAAAAAGAATAAGCCCCCATTCATTTGGCGCCTGAGTTTTCTTTTTCTGCTGCCCACCACCAACTTACTACCGGCTCACTATCATGTAGGGAGCTGGTAGATTCTTTTTTGGCAGGCATTGAGACCACGCGCGACAGCAACTGGTTTGTGGAGGTCTATGCAGATAGCGCCAGGCAGAAAGCCGCGCAACTGGACGAGGCAATCGGGCAGGGTGTTTTGCCACCGCTCGCCGGACTGGTGATTGGCGTAAAGGATGTTCTGGCGCTCGAAGGGCGCGGAATGCAGGCAGGTTCCGCCATTCTTAACGGGTTTCGGTCCGCATTTACTGCCACAGCCCTGCAAAGGCTCACAGACCTCGGGGCGATCGTCATTGGCAGGCAAAATTGCGACGAATTTGCCATGGGCTCCTCCAACGAGCATAGTTGTTATGGTCCTGCTGCACACCCGCTTGACCCATCCAGGGTTCCGGGCGGATCGAGCGGTGCCTCGGCGGCAGCTGTGGCTGCGGGTTGTTGCCACGCTTCCCTCGGAAGTGACACAGGGGGGTCTGTTAGGCAGCCCGCTTCTTTTTGTGGCGTAGTCGGATTAAAACCCACCTACGGCAAAATCTCCCGCTGGGGCTTACTGGCCTACGCCTCCTCATTCGATCAGATCGGCCCGCTTACCCACACTGTACGGGATTCAGCCCTGCTCTTCGATGCCATGGCCGGTCCCGACGACTGCGATCATACCCTCCTTCCGCAACCTCATCAGCCAGTTAGCCCGCAGCTCGACCTGCCATTTGACCGCCCGCTTCGCATCGGGGTGCTGCAGGAAACCCTTGCCCCGGAAGGGCAAGACCCGGCTCTGCCTCCGGCAATGAACCAGCTTTTTCAACGGCTCAGAGACCTCGGGCATTCTGTCGAAGAATGCTCTTTTCCTCTGCTGGAGGCCATGGTTCCCTGCTATTACCTGCTCACTACCGCAGAGGCTTCGTCGAACCTGAGCCGCTACGATGGGGTTCACTACGGGCACAGAAGCCATCAGGCCAGCGACCTTGCAGAGCTATACACCCTGTCCAGAACCGAAGGCTTTGGGGAAGAAGTGAAAAAGCGCATCCTCCTGGGCACCTTTGTGCTGTCGGAGGGCTATGTGGATGCCTATTTTACCCATGCACAACGGGTGCGGCAGCGAATCAGGACGGAGACGCTGGCTTTGTTTGACAGGTTTGATCTGCTGCTGTCGCCTACCTGCCCCACGGCGGCATTTCGCCAGGGAGAAAAACTGGACGATCCGGTGGCGATGTATCTGAGCGATATTTTCACCGTTCATGCCAACCTGGCTGGCGTTCCTGCGATGTCTATTCCCCTGACAGTCAATGCTGAAGGCCTTCCGCTGGGTTTGCAACTCATGGCTGCACCCTGGCAGGAAGGCGTGATGTTGCGGGCCGCTCACCAGTGGTTGCCGGAGGGGCAGCGTTCTGTGCTTGGGATGTCACAAGAAAAAAAATGATACTTGTGTGGATAACCTGTTGGGGTGAAACACTTGAAACTTCGCATATTGCACAAAATGAGCGGGACAAAATGAAAGCTACCCCCTTCCTTTGCCTCCTGCTGCTGATTGCTGGCAGCCCGGCATGGGCCCAGCCTGACGCTTCAACCAGCGCAGACAGCGGCCAGACCAAAGCCTCTCTTTTCTCCGAGTGGGAAATCGAATCCGGAAGAATCGAAGAGCAACTGGCCTTGTTTAATCAGGATTACCAGTTTCCCAATCCCAAAAGCGACCCTTACGACACACTGCTACTCACTGGCAGGCGTTTTCAGCCGAATGAGGTTCCCCGCTATCCCGCTAACATCATTTCTCAGCGCCTCTATGACCTGCCAATGGCCATTTCGATGGACTATAATAGCCATGTGGCCCGCTACATTGATGTTTACACAGTTCACCGGCGGCAGCAAATGTCCCGAATGCTGGGTCTTTCCAGGGTCTATTTCCCGATGTTCGAAGAGCACCTTGACCGCATGGGCATGCCACTGGAGCTGAAATATTTGTCTGTGGTGGAAAGTGCGCTTAATCCTCACGCCCGCTCGCGGGTAGGAGCTACTGGCCTGTGGCAGTTTATGCTGGGCACCGCCCAGATGTATGGGCTCAGGGTGGATACCTATGTGGATGAGCGAAAAGATCCTGAAAAAAGTACCATGGCCGCCCTGCGCTATTTGCAGAATTCCTACCAGGAATTCGATGACTGGCTCCTGGCCATTGCCTCCTACAATTGCGGCCCCGGCAATGTTCGCAAGGCTATTCGCCGCGCTGGCGGGTCCGGTGATTTCTGGGCTATCATGGAATACCTGCCCCGCGAAACCCGGGGATATGTGCCGGCTTTTATCGCCGCCACCTATGCGTTTAACTATGCCGCAGACCACAACATCTTTCCGATTTACCCTGAATTTTCCCTCGACAACGACACCATTCACCTCACCCGTATTGACATCACGCTCGCTGAACTGTCAGACGAACTTCGTGTGGACCTCAACCTGCTCCGTGCCATGAACCCCGAGCTCAAGCTCGACCGTGTGCCATATCAGGCTCAGCCATATGTGCTTCGGGTGCCTCCGGTGGTGGCAGTTCGCTATGCTGAGCGCGAGCGGGAGCTAAAGGCGAAATTTGGTCAAAAACGCGACCAACTTCCTCCGGAAGTAACTGCCCGCTATGCTGCCGAGCAAGTGGTGAATCCAGCTGCTTCCTCTTCGTCTGGTGCTGCCGCCGCCGAAAGTAGTGCCCCCGCCGGCAAAATTCTGGTGTATTACACAGTTCGTAATGGCGATGTGGTTGGCAATATCGCCGACAAATATGGCGTCACAGCCCGGCAGATTTCTGATTGGAACGACTTGCGCCGCTACCGCATTCGCACCGGCCAGAAGCTGAAAATTTATACCACCAGGCAAAAGGCCGAGGCCGCCGGCGCACGCACCACCCCCGCTGCCATCGCTGCTGCTCCTGCACCTACCCGGAGTGCTGCTCCGGCCCCGGTGTCGCCAACAGCTTCCAGCGGCCAGGCCGTTTATCATAAAGTTCAGACCGGCGACACCCTTTGGGGCATCGCCCGCCAATATGCTGGTGCTACAGTTGCTAACATCCAGACGCTGAACCCCGGTATTGATGCCTCTGACCTCAAGGTTGGACAGCTTGTAAGAGTAAAGTGAGATGAGAAAAACCCTTGTCAGGGTTTGGCTTCGAGCCTGACAAGGGTTTGAGAAGTGGGACGTAGAGATGCGAAAGGCGAGACCAGGGGGACGCCATTCGCATAAAAAAGCCGGGAATCGGGAGCCGGGACCCAAAGCTCCCAACTCAGAACCCCACCACCACATTCACCATCACATGCCTGCCGGCCTGGGGGTAGAAGAAACTTTCGGTGTAGGTTTCGCCGCCAAATGCATAGCTGAAGGTGTAGCCATTTGGCTCATACAGCTCGTTGAGAAGGTTGCGGACCTGCAAGCCAAGGCTCAGCTTTTTGGCCCAGCTGCAGGGCAGACTTCCATTAAGAAGTAGGTCGTTGACCCAAAAGGGATCCAATGATTTGCTCAGGTTTTGGGTGTTATCGAGGTATTGCCGCCCGACATATTTGCTCATCCAGGCAAGTTCCACCGTTTTCCAGGGGCGATAGCTCAGCTGGCCTCCGGCAATCAGGGAAGGGGAGAAGGCAATGTCGGTATTGGTGAAGGAGGTTTCGATGAGGGAGAAATCGTCGTAGTTGACGATGTACTCGGTGTAGGCTTCGATCTTATTGCGCGACAGGGTGAGATTTCCCTGCAAGGTCCATTGGGCTGCCATTTGCCACTGCCCTACGAGCTCAAGGCCCATTCGGGTGCTTTTGGACACATTTTCCCGGATTGGCGCTCCCACATCGTTAATCGCACCTGTGAGCACCAGCTGGTTTTGGTAGTCCATCCAGTACACATTGGCACTGATCCCATAGCTTTTCCCTTCCAGGCGATACCCGGCTTCGAGGTTGTGAAGCCGCTCGGGCAGGGGAGTCCTGCCCTGCGAGGCATCAATGAAATCGGCGCGAACGGGCTCGCGGTTCGCCACTGCGAAGGAGGCATAGGCTTGCTGCCCTGGCACAGGCTGGAAAGTAAGGCCCGCTTTCGGGTTGAAAAATGTGTAGTTCGCTTGGCCTCCCACCAGCCGCTGGTCGTTGTCAACGCCAGTACCTTCCAGGCTTTCATCCCCCCAGCGATAGTCGATTCCCCGAACCTGCAAGTCAACATAGCCTGAAAGCGCAGTGCTGAAATCGATGATGGCCTTGGCAAAAGCGTGCTGATCGGTCTTCAAGCCGCGATTTTCATAGTATCGGTCGCGGATTTCGGTGGCACCCGCAAAACGCGCCCAGATGATTTCTCCGAAATGGTCGCCATCATACTGGTTCCAGCCCCCGCCTAATGTCAGTTCGGTTTGTTTCCCCGGCCGGTATTGGGCCGTGGCAATAGCGCCATAAAAATCGTTGTCCAGCCACCTCCGCCTGATCAGGTCGGTGGTGGTAACCGTGTCCTGCCCGTTCACCAAACTCAAAGACGGTAGCCCGTAATTCACCAGATCTTCCCCTTCCCGAAATTGCTCATAATAGCCGGATCCTCTGGTGTAGTGGAGCGAGCTGCGAATGTTCCAGGCTGAAGACGGCTGGTAGGTATAGTGAAGCTGGTAATGACCCTGAGTATAATTGTCGGTTTCGTTGTCGTAGGTATAATAATTCGATTTCCTAAGCTCAGGGTCATCCAGCGAATTCTCTGGGATTCCCCACCACGACTGGTAGGTTTGTTCGCTACCCGAAAAAACGAGGGCTTTGAGGAGGTGTTTTTTGCCAAAATACCCTGCCGACACGAAATAGGATTGCAGGTCTGAAAAAGCCCGATCCACCCAGCCATCGGAGTGGATGGAGGAAAGACGCACATCAACGGCAAAGCGATTGTGGAGCAAGCCCGAGCCAGCGTTCAGGGTGTGCTTGCGGGTATTGAAGGAGCCGAAGGAATTGGCAAATTCCACATAAGGCTCTGCCTGCAGGGTCGTGGTTTCCAGGTTAATGGAAGCGCCGAATGCTGCAGCTCCGTTTGTGGAGGTTCCCACACCCCGCTGAACCTGGATGCTTTGCACCGAGGAAGCAAGGTCTGGCAAATTTACCCAAAACAAGCCGTGCGACTCCGCATCGTTCAGGGGAATGCCATTGATCGTGACATTCGTCCTCGTGGGGTCACTGCCCCGGATGCGAAGCCCCGTGTAGCCCACGCCTGCTCCGGCGTCTGAACTGGTAACAGTGCTTGGCAACTGATCCAGCAACATGGGAAGATCCTGCCCGAAATTGACTCGTGCAATCGCCTCCTTGTCCATCATCGAATAGGTAGAAGCCGTTTTTTCGCTGGCCCGGGTCGTTGAAATCAGGATTTCCTCGGTGAGGTATTCCACGCTTTGGAGCAGGGCCACAAAGTCCTCTGGCAGGCTTTCACCTGGCCCCAGCCTTTTGCTCACCGACTGATAGCCGTCAGCAGAAAACACAAGAAGCACAGCTCCCGGACCCGGAACGCTAAATGAAAACCGGCCTTGCTCATCGCTAAGGGTCATGGTCTGGCCATTTGCCTGGATGCTCACTTCTGCGAGAGGCGTGAGTTGGCGGCTGTCGGCCACGCGGCCCTCGATTCGAAGCTGTCCCAGAGCAAAATAGCCGGGTAGCAGGAAAAAGGAGAAAAACAGAAAACGGAACATGGAAATTTGATTGATGGTAACACTTCCCGGAGGCAGGGTCCTCCGAAGCGATGCGACCACCCTTGCTCCCTACGCCGGCATGACCCGGATCAGGTTCTAAGGGTATGATCTCAGCCCTCAGGCGCCGGGAATCCTCTTCCGCGGCTTGGGCACCCCTGTAACTGGAATCTTCAGACTTTCCTGGCCGCGCGCTGGCCGGGTTGGTCGATGGATTCGGTATGTGAAGACGAAGTTAAGCGTAAATTGTTTGTGCGCAAAAATCATCCCTGCGCATGTTACCCAGCTGCACCATCGATGCGCATTTTTTCCGCAGCGATGATGCCGCTGAGCACGGCGCCGGGAATTCCCTGGCCAGGATAGGCGCTGTCACCGCAGAGGTAGGCGCCGCGATGATCGAGCCGGGCATCCAGCATTTGCCAGGGCTTGATACGCATGTACTGCGGGTAGCCCCCCACAAAGCCCCATGCCCTGCCGGTCCACTTCATCCATGCTCCGGGGGTCGAGGAATGGTGAAACAAAACGTCGTCCGGGTGAACAAGCTCGTGCTGGGCAAGGGTCTTCAGAATGCTGTTTGTGATGGCTTCTTTGTCGTGGAGGAGGGTGTTGGCCGGGTCTGGTACATGGGTACTCACAGAGGCCACTCGTTCTTCCGGGCCGCATCGCAGGGTGTCGCTGGGATGGGAAAAGCTCAGGAAAATGCTGTGAGAACCCGTCTGATCCAGCGGTTTTTCCAGGTGAATCTGATGGTGGAGGCAGTCAAATTCCTGGGTTCGGCGCAGGGCCAGGCTCAGCTGAAAGGCGCTGTTGAGCTGCCTGGAGTCCATCATTTTGGTGCGAAGCCGGTCAACCCGGATATCGCCCTGCCACAATTCCAGCAGGTTGTTGATGGGAATAGCGGCCACCAGATGCTGGCTTTCAAACTGTTCGCTCTCCTGCCGGAAGGTGGTTTGAACTACGTATTTGCCTTTTTCCTTGCGAATAGAACTAACCGGCTGCTGCAGCCTCACTTCCCCTCCGGCCTGTTCGATATACCCAACCAGCGCCTCGGCCAGTTTGATCATGCCGCCATCCAATGAATAGTTGCCGTAGTTGGTGTAGCAAAGGGCGGTGGCACCAAAGAGCACGTTGACCTCCTGCATCACATTCTGGGCTGTGATCATGAGTTGCTCGTTTACAAAGGCCATAAAACGCTGATGCTGGTGAAGGCGGTGGCGCTTGAGCAGGTCGTAGGTGCTGGTGAAAGCTTTGGTGGCAAAGGCAAGTTGACGGGGCCGGAAATGCTTTACTGCTTCCACGAGGTCGCGGGCATTGCTGGGCGGGAAGGCCCGCTGCTGAAGAGATGTTTGCCAAACAAACTGGCTGATGGCGAAGCATTCTTCCCAAAATCCCTGCTGATGCTGTGGACCAAAGAAAGATTCTGCTTCCACAATCCATTTCCCGAGGTTCTGGTGCCTCACAAGCCGGTCGCCCTCAGGGAAGTGGATGGTCATGGGCACTTCAAGCGTGCGGGCTTCGAGGGAAATGCCGAGGGTTTGGAGAAGCCAGTGGAGGGGCATGCCGGGATCAAGGCCCACGAGAGTAGTGGCTCCGCTTTCAAAATAGCGTTGTTTGCGGGGATAGGTACTGGCGCAGCCGCCCGGAAGCCAGTTTTGTTCGAGCACCAGCACCTGTTGGCCGCTTTGGGCCAGAAGGGCCGCTGAACTCAGGCCGGCCATGCCTGCGCCGATTACAATGGTGGAGGGAGAGGAGGTGGACAAGAAAAGTTTGTTTAAAGTTTTTATGCAAATTCATAAACAAAGCTAGCCCGGCCTTGTTCTATGAAACGATTGAAAACAACGGCAAAGAAGTGATTTGCCACACATTGCGTTGTTTTTTCGCAACAGATCCAGGAACTTTCTATTTCCTCCCAACGAACAAAGGACTTCTTCGTTGAAGTTCCTGGCTTAAAAAGCTGCATGAAAAAAGTTGCCGTTATTCGAAAGGCTCACTTCAACGCCGCCCATCGGCTCCATAACCCGGCATGGGATGAGGAAACCAACCGAAGGGTATTTGGCAAGTGCAATTTGCCTAACTATCATGGCCACAACTACGATCTCGAAGTCAAAGTTGTAGGCAACATTGACCCCGAAACTGGATACGTGATCGACATGAAGGTGCTCAAAGACCTCATAGAAGAGCGCGTTGTTCAGCGATTTGATCACAAAAATCTCAACCTGGATACCGAAGAGTTCAAACACCTCAATCCCAGCGCCGAAAACATCGCTGTGGTGATTTGGCAGCTCCTTCGGTCTGAATTACCTGACACGTTCGACCTTTTTATCCGCCTTTATGAAACCGAAAGAAACTTTGTGGAATTCCCCGCATAAAAACGGAAACGGTTCTTCCTATCCCAATGGGCACCACCATGATCACATGGACCATGAAGACCTGGGAGATCACCACGTCGGCACATCTGTTGACACCCCTCTCCGTGCTGACGCTTTTGAGTTAGACGATGAAACAAAAATTGAGCTGATTGAAGCCAAGTTTCGCGACATCATGGAAATTCTTGGGCTCGACCTTTCGGACGACAGCCTGAAGGGAACCCCGCACCGCGTGGCCAAAATGTATGTGCAGGAAATTTTCAGCGGTCTCAATCCCGATAACAAGCCTGCAGCCAAGCTGTTTGAAAATAAGTACGACTACGAGGAAATGCTCGTGGAGCGAGACATTACCTTTTTCAGCAGCTGCGAACACCATTTTGTGCCGATTTACGGGGTAGCTCACGTGGCCTATGTACCAAGCGGCAAGGTGATTGGCTTGTCTAAGCTTAACCGGATTGTGCAATATTTTGCCAAGCGCCCCCAGGTGCAGGAGCGAATGACCCGCCAAATCGCCGAAGAACTCAAATCTGTTCTCCAAACTGATCATGTGGCTGTGCTCCTTGATGCCAGGCACATGTGCGTGAGCTCCAGAGGAGTGCAGGACATCGCCAGTTCCACCGTTACTGCCGATTATTCCGGAAAATTCCTTCAGCCTGAAACCCGGGCGGAATTCCTCCGTTACATTGGGAAGTAGTAGTAGTTGATAGATCTTTTCCGAGCGCGAAGCAATTGCTTCGCGTTTTTTTTGCTTCGCCGAGCCGGATTTTTGCGCTGGAGAATTCGCGAACAATTGTAGTTTCGCTGCATGAAACGCGGAACTCGTATAGCCCTCATTCTCACCCCGCTGCTGCTGGCGGGGCTGGCAGTATATTTTTTCAGCGATATTCTCGTCTATTTTTGTATCGCAGCGGTGCTTTCGCTCATTGGCAGGCCTTTGATGGACCTGCTCATGAAGCTCCGGATCCGCACATGGGCCATGCCCGCCGGTCTGGGTGCCCTGATCACCATGGCTGTTCTCATTGGCCTTGCCCTGGCCTTGTTTGCCATTTTTATTCCGACCCTTGGGCAGCAGGCCGTGAAATTGCAGCAAAGTGTGAGCCTGGCCGACCTGGAACAAGGCCTGGCATCGCCCATCAGCAACGTAGAGGCCATGCTGCATACCTACCAGCTCGTGGAGCCGGAATTCAACCTGATGGTCTCCATCCAGGATTGGGTAACCTCCTTCCTTGCCTCTGTCCAGATTTCTGCGCTCGTCTCCAGCCTGATCGGCATTACCGGCGATGTGTTCATCGGCTTTTTCTCTGTGATGTTCATCACTTTTTTTCTCTTGCAGGAGCGAAAAATGCTGCGCAACATTATTCAGGCCCTGCTACCCGACGACATCGAAGACAAGGTGGACAAGGTGCTTATGACGATCCGCAAATTGCTGAGCCGGTATTTCATCGGGCTGCTGATCGAGATTTTGCTGGTTGGCGGCTTAATTTCGATTGGCCTCGGCTTGCTGGGGGTGGAAAACGCCGCGATCATCGGGTTTTTTGCCGGCATTTTCAACGTCATTCCCTATGTGGGGCCGATCCTGGGAGCGATTTTCGGGCTTGTGTTTACAGTTATTTCGTCGCTGGAGCTCGATTTTTATGCAGAAACCCTGCCCTTGCTGGCCAAAGTGGCGGCAGTGTTCATGGTGGTACAAATGGCTGATAATTTCATTTTCCAGCCTTTGATCTATTCGAGCAGCGTAAAGGCCCATCCCCTGGAAATTTTCATTGTGATCCTGATGGGTGCAAACCTTGCCGGCATCGGCGGGATGATTTTGGCCATTCCTGTTTACACGATTCTGCGGGTAATTGCGAAAGAGTTTTTCAGCCAGTTTGAGCTGGTGCGGAGCATTACCGGGAGGGTGGAGTAGGGGAGGGAATTATTCTTCCAACACCCAAAATTCACTTTCACTGAACCTAAGTGCAAGCAGACCCTGCGTTTTATTGTAGAATATCCCGCTGCCTGTCTCTGATTGTCCGATGTAGACGTCTTTGAATGGCCTGCCATATAACATCGTATCTCCGACAGCACGACTCTGGTTGAGGACTTCCGTTTGATGAAATACCGAAACCTGGCCCCGCCGTTCCTCAGTGAGAATGTTGATTTGCCCTGGCACTACACCATTAACCACTGCCTCGACTGTCAATAAGTCAAAAATGGCGATGGAATCAGAATCTTCAGGTTGCTCAAACAGAGTCATCAGGCTAGCATACAGCACCTGATTTCCAGCGGAGTCAGAAAATACCAGCTCTTCCGACTGAGCGCTGAAAAATTCAATTTGTTGATGGCTAAGAAAGCCCGGATCACACAGGATTCTCACCATTTGATCAGCTTCCTTAGGTTCTCTCTCGTTGGAAGAGGTTAAGATGTGTCGGGCGCCCTGCTGGTCTTTGAATACCAGGGTGTCCAGCCCTGAATAGGGAATCCATTCTCTTGATGCAGTTGTTAAGGGGAAATTGCCCAGATTAACATCCCCGCCACATTCTTCGCAAGAACAGAGGAAAAAAAGCAGGAAAATGATGGATACGTTGAGTTTCATCTGGTGTACTTGATTAATGGGGCGTTTCCTTCGCGATTGATTATTTTACAAACCTCGGAAGGCTGTTTTCGGTGCAGTGGAAGCTAAATCATTAATTTATCAGAGGACACGTGAATAAGCAAAATAACTCATCTTTTTTTATGATAAATTGTAATAACCGTGGCTATTGTATTCTTTTCAGCGGCATTACCCGATCAAGGAAAGACAGTTGTGATGAAGGCAAATGTGTACCGAAAAAATCAGCGTGGACACTCAATATAGTGAAGGTCTCAGGCCTCACCGGAATCCGGCATGCGAAGATAGGGAGCTCGTGTTGGTGCAGATTCTCAAAGCAGGCTCAACTTCAACAACACCTCCGGGAGGTTACGAAGCGGCTTGCTGCTATTGAAACCACTTGAGAGAAGCAGGCAATGCCAACAACTGCACCTGGCTATGGCCGATCAGATGTTCCGGTAAGTCCTTTTGGTCCACCACCCAAATGCTCCAGCCTTCGCTGTTGAGGCGATCGACCTGCTCTGTGGTTGGAAAAAATTCATACGCCAACGCATCGGTGAAAAACATCAGCTCAATCGGGTGGGGGGCACCAAATACAACCGACTGATCTGGCAGTGATAGCGATGTTAATTCTGTATGAACAGCTTTTTCTGCAGCCCTTGACTTCCACGGATGGGCGCGTTCCAACCCATATCTCACCGCCAGCAGGATGATAAGCGTGAACATGGCTCTGGCCATCCAGAGAAATGTTCTGTTGCCTTGCTTTGCCACAGCAAGCAGTCCCTGATCCATGCCCCAGCCTATAAGCACAAAATAGGCGGGAAAGGAAAACAGCAAATAGCCCTGCATTTTTGTTTTTGCTAATGAAAAGACCAGCAAAGGAATGAATATCCAGGTAAGGAGGAACGCCAGCGGCATCCTGTTCTGCCCGGAATTCCTCCATGTCCATATTCCCCAGGCCACAAAAAGGTACACCCCTTCATGAACGGTGATTCTGATTCTGTCAAGGAAATACCACCACGACTTTCCATGCCCTTCGAGCCCTTCGGTAAAATGCCTGCTGTTAAAGGCTTGTTCCCATAGGTATTCCTCAGGATACCGGATCCAGGCAAAAATCTGCCACGGCAACGCCACCACCAACGCTACTGTGCCCAGGAGGATCAAATCAGGGAGAATTCGCTTCCAGTTGCTCAAAGACAGCCCCTCAAGAATGGCCAGCAAAAGGAGGCAAATAAGTGCAGGAAGCCACTTGGTAAGAATGGCAAGTCCACAGACAACACCCGCCATAAAAAGAAAAAAATAATGGTGGCGTTTTTGTGCGAGCAGAATAAGAAAAATGGATAATTCAATAAAAAACAAAAAGAACGTATCCACATGGTCGGTGGCGGTTCTTCCTGCTGCCAGCTCAATTACCAGCCCGTTTACTGCGTGCAGGGTTGCAGCAATCAGCCCTGCCCGATCAGATTTGGTGAGGATCCTGGCAATGAAAAAAGTGAGCAAAATGCAAACGCTCGATATCAGCAGGGAAGGAAGCCTCATGGCCCACGGCTCAACCCCGAAAATGGCCATGCTGGCGGCCATCGTCCACAATGGCACTGGTTGCTTGTGTAGCCAGATTTCGCTCTGGGTCCAGTTTTGATAGCTTTGCTCAAACGGTGGGTCAACGTAGAGCTTGGGTGCTAGCGGATTGTCAATTAAATGCTTTGCGACCAGGGCATGGTAACGTTCATCCCAGGGATGCAGCATTGGGTCCAATGATGTATATAGCCGCCCGGCGAACCCCAGCAAAAAAATGAACAGGAGCCAGCTCATTTTGTGAGGGAACCTCTCGAAAATATCCACAGAATCCATGGCATTAACAGATGGATATTGGGCGGAAATACTAAAACCTCCTCCTCAGGAAAAACAGCAAACTGGCTGTCACGCCAAAGTGATCAGCGTCGGTTTCCAGGGCGGGGTCGTTGACGCTCAGGAAGTTGCCATTGATGGCCTCGCTGAAGGGAGCATAGTTGGCCGGAGAGAAAAACACCTGATAGGTGGGTTCAATCCGCAGGGAAACCCAGGGCAGCACCCCGATGTTGATGGGGGCAATGAGGTTAATCGATGGCTTGTACAATTGCAACACCTGTGGCACTGCTGCCGACGGGTCATAGCTGGATTCAGGCTGTACTATAGCGTTGAGGCGAAGTTGGTTAATGGCAAATGTTCCGCCAATCCCAAAGCTGAGATAGTCGTTGATCTCAATCAGGTTGCTGGCAAGGCCAACCTGATAGGTGGCACCCCGAAGCTGATAATCCAGCCGCTGCTCCTGCCCCAGGCTATCGCTGCCCAGCCCAAAGGAGGCTGCGTTGTAGGTCTGCACCTGCAGCCTGATCTCGCTTCGGCTGCGGTGAATGGCAGCGGCAAACGACAAGCCCTGTGTCCATTCGACCTCAGAAGGCTGGGTGCCCCAGGCCGGATTTGCCGTGTTGAAGCCGTCAATCGCATAATTCAACCCCACAGGACGAAGCAGGCGAAGCTGCCCGCCAACCTGCAAAGAGAAGTTGGGCCGGCTCGAAACCTGCCCCGTTGCAGTTGCACCTGCAAACATCAAAACGATCATCATCAAGGCGGATAGCTGTTTCATCATCTCAGTGCTTAGCTGTTCAGGGTTACAAAGCTAGGATTTCTCAGCGAATGTGAGCCTTTCCTTTGTGTCCAGATGTGATTCGATGCCTCCGGGTTGGGCTTCCTCCCGGGGTTTTGCTTATTTTTCACCATGAAATCATCTATCCTCACCATGCGAATCTTATTTATCCTGTTGCTCACTGGCTGTATGACCCTTCTTCAGGCGCAGGAAGGGCTGAATGCAACTCAATATAAAGCCCTCAAACAGCTCCGAATCGCCAACCCCGAACGCGAAACCTACCTCGTGTTTGACGAAGCAGGCTTTATCCTCGACCGCTACGAAATGAAGCCCGCTTCTGTGTTCCGCTTCTCCGACAGCTTGGAGCGCCGCCTCTATCTCTACCTCGTTTATCCCGCTGATCGCGAGGATACCGTGGGGCTTTTTCTTTACTACCAGCGCCAGGATCAGGTGATTGCCCTGCCGGTGCCTGGCCAAACAGCCGACAAGGCTGCCTGGGCCCTTTACCTCGACGACCTGAAATACACCGGCGAAGCTGAGCCCGGATGGCTGGCCACGGTTTCCTTTCTCCTCTCCAAAGAACTGGCCGGCCTGCTCGAAGGCAAAACAGCCGCGATGGAAGACGAAGACGACTACGAGTATTGTTTCCCTTCAACGGCTCGCGTGACAATGGCTGATGGCAGCCAGCGGCCCATTGCGGAGGTGCAGCCCGGCGATTTGCTGCTTGGAGCGGATCCCAACACTACCGCTGCAACTTTGGTGACCGGGGTGGATCTTCACCGCCGGGCAGTCATTTCCCTGTTTCTTATTGTGGGACTGGAATCTTCGGCACCTCTTGCCACCAGCCAGGAGGAGCTGCCTGTTCTGCGGCAACTCCAGCTCACCGGCAACCACCCGGTGTGGACAGCCCGTGGCAGGGTGGAAGCAAAGAACCTTCTCCCCGGCGATCAGTTGCTGGTATGGGCGGGCAACGATATGGCTCCGCTTGTGCTGCTGGCCGTGGAGCCAGATGGCGGCACGGTGGGGGAGGTGTGGACTCTGAACACAGAGGGTGGACAGGCGTTTTGGGTGGAAAACATCCTGGTCCTGCCCAAATAACCGGTAATTTCGAGTTAGCGAAAGGCTTCGATCCGGCCTGGCTGGCAAAGTGGGAAACTGCTGCCGGCCAGGCTGTTTTTTATGACATTTTGCGAATATTCCAGGTTGATCCAGAGAAATTCAATGAGAAATTGGAGGCTAATCCTTTGAAAACGTGAATGTTGACTTAAATGATCAGGAAATTGAAGCCTGCGGAAAGCAGGTTCGTGGCATTGATCATAAACGTTATTTTGGTTCAAAATTTGACAGACTGCGGCAGGTGTAGATCGCACCTTTCCCACGTCCTGAACATCCAGAGGGAATCTTTCCTCCCACATACGCCTATCCCGATGAACCCGTGTTTTCACCGCATTTCGAATGCTTTCATTGTCCTGCTCCTGCTTTCTTTTTCTCAGGCGCTTGTTGCTCAATCCTATTTGTCTGAAGCAAAAGCGGCCCGCCAGGCTGCCGGAACAGTGAAAGACATCTCTATTTTATTGCTGGAGGCCCAATGGCAGCGCAGCCAGCAACTCCCTGTGACCCCGTTGGTATCGGCCCAGGAATTGTCGAGCGCCCCGCAGCCTGCGCTGTTTCTACACGACGACAAGGGCCGGGTGGCCATTCGCTTTCGGGCACTTTCGCCAGAAAACCTCCTGCCTGAATTGTTGGCTCTGGGCATGGTGGAAACAGGCAGAAATGAGCAATTAGGCCTGCTGGAAGGCTTTTTTCCATATGAGCGATTGACTGATCTTGAAGGATTGAAGCAGGCAGGTCTGCTGAGTGCCTCGGCAATCTGGCAGCCCACCACCGAGGCGGGGACTGTTGGCAGCCAGGCCGATACTACCCTGAGTACGTACAGGGTCCGGAATTTCGGGCCATCTTTTCTTGATGGAACAGGCCAGAAAATCGGGGTGCTGAGTGACAGCTACAATAACCTCAATGGCGCTGCTGCTGGCATTGCTTCTGGTAACCTGCCTAATGATGTCCGCAACTTGCAAGACCTTTCCTCAGGCGGTATCGACGAGGGCAGGGCCATGATAGAATTGATTCACGATTTGGCTCCCGGAGCCACCAAGTATTTTGCCACGGCATTTACCGGCGAGCTTGGGTTTGCCAGCAACATCCAGCTCCTCGCAGACTCGGGCTGCCAGGTGATCGTGGATGATGTGGTGTATTTTGAAGAGCCTTTCTTTCAGGACGGCATCATTGCCCAGTCGGTCATCAGCGTAACGGAGATGGATGATGCCATCTATTTTTCGTCGGCTGGTAACCGGGCAAACAGGGCTTATGAGGCATTGGGGCCGGGTTTTGGGATTGATGCGCTTTCTGGTTCTTTTTCTCATGACTTCAACACCGGCGGTGGCACCGATTTTTACCAGGCCTACACCCTTAACCCGTTAGACAGGATACGGGTGACATTGCAGTGGGATGACCCATTTTACACTTTCAGCGGCGCGGATACCGACCTTGATTTATTGTTGATTTCCGACCCGGTTTCCGGTCTGGGGGTTCTTGCAAGCTCTACGGGAAATAACCTCCTCACCCAGCGCCCTGTCGAAACTTTGTCTTACACCAACTTAACGGGCTCAGTTCAGACAGTGAGCCTTAGGATCGACCTCGCGGCGGGACCGGCTCCGGGCCGGTTGAAAATGGTTCACTTCGGCACCTATGCCCCCCAGGAATTTGCCACCAATAGTCCCACGATCAACCCACATGCCGGTTCGACCGCCTGCGTGGCTGTGGCAGCAGCGCCATTTTACCAGCGGCAGCCAGAAAGCTTTACCTCGATGGGACCTACCACTGTGTTGTTCAGCCCAACCGGTGCTTCTTTGGGCGGGGCCGAAGTGAGGAACAAGCCTGATTTTACCGCCACCGATGGATGCAATACTTCCTTTTTTGGCGGTGATACCGGGGCCGATCCTGATGCCTTCCCCAACTTTTTCGGCACCTCGGCTGCTGCGCCACATGCAGCGGCAGTTGCATCCCTCATCCGGCAGGCGTTCCCGGCAGAAGATCGGAACGCCGTTTATAACCGCCTGATTGCCAGCGCTGCCGACATTTCAAATTCTGGCTTTGATTTTATTACAGGCCAGGGGATCATTGATGCCTGGCGCGCGATTTATCCGGTCGTTCCAGCTTCTTTGCCCCTCACTGAAACACTCGAATCAGGAACCCTCGGCCAGGCCTGGGAGCTTTCGTCCAACCAGCTTGGGCGTATCCTGTTTACTGGCAGCCAGGGTCCCAGCCAGGGCAGCACCCACATCACCATGGATACCTGGTTTGGCTTGGGGATTAATTCATTGAATGAGGCTGTTTTGCACATTGATGCTACCGGATTGTCTGATTTATCACTTTCATTTGACCAGAAAGAGGTTAATGATGATGATCATCCCATGCCTGCCACCTTTTCCGGAAGCTCCAACAGCGACGGGGTTGCCATGAGCGTGGATGGGGTGAATTGGGTCCGACTGACCTCGCTCACGGGAAGTGGTTCCAGTTCGAGCTATACTAACAGGGTCATCGACCTTAGCAGCGTGGCTACAGCCAACAGCCTTACCCTTGGCAGCGACGTTCGCATCAAATTTCAGCAATACGACGCTTCTCCTTTCCCTGATGACGGCATTACATTCGATCAATTTTCTGTTTCAGGCACACCATTTCCAGTAGAATGGCTCTGGTTGGCAGGCGAATGGGTCAATAGCACTACTGCTCAGATTGAGTGGAAAACAGCCTCAGAACAAAACAATCATCATTTCTCGGTAGAGCGCAGCGCCGACGGCCTCTTCTTCGAGGTGATCGGCGAAGTTCCTGGAAATGGCAACACCCAGGATCCCAGTTTGTATCGGTTTTGGGACCTTCAGCCTTTATCCGGAACCAATTTCTACCGCCTCCGGCAGGTCGATTTTGACGGTCAGTATCGCCTCTCTGAGCTTTTGCGCCTGGAACGGGCAGCAGGCACCCGAAGCGAGGTGTCGCCCAACCCGTGGAAAGGTGATCCCCTCACCTTGCGCCTGTTTGACCAGGAGGCGGGCCCGGTGCCGGTTCAGGTAAGCGATTTGCAGGGGCGAATTCTATGGCAGCAACTGCTTTGGACCACAACTGGCGATCAGGTTCGTGTGCTGGCCCTGCCCAACCTGCCTGAGGGATTGTATGCAGTTCGGGTCGGCAATGACATCCATCGCCTGTGGCGGCAGTAGAAGCTGGAAGGAAAGTCTGCCCAGGCCGGGGTTCCTCTCATCAGATGAGAAAACCGCTTCCCAGCTTTGGGGCGCAGGTTAATTTCCCACTGGTCAGCCTTTTGTCATGAGCACCCCTTCCAATCTGGCACTGCTAACACTGGCCCTCACCAAGGGCCTTGGCCCTGTGACGGTCAAAAACCTCATTGCAGCTTGTGGCAGTCCGGAGGCGGTTTGGGGCTTGACGCCGGGAAAGCTCAGGCGAATTCCCGGGGTAGGGGAGAAAGTGGTGAGCCTGTTAAAAAACCGTGCCAGCCAGGCTGTTGCCGAGCGAGAGCTTGCCTGGTGTCAGGCTCAGGGAGTAGATCTCATCAGCTATCTCCATCCCGGCTATCCGCACCTGCTCAAATACATCCACCATGCTCCCCTGTTTTTGTTCAGAAAAGGCGTGATTGACCTCAATGCCCAGCCAAATATCGCCATTGTGGGAACACGCCGCCCCACTCCGTATGGCCGCGACATGGCTGAGCTATTTGCTACCTTTCTGGCTGAACGGGGCGTCAATATTGTTTCGGGCCTGGCATACGGCATCGACATGGCAGCCCACAAATCCGTGCTGAAAGCAGGGGGCAAAACCACCTGCGTGCTGGGCCATGGCCTCGACCTCATCTACCCACACGCCCACCGTGCCAGAGCGCTCGAGATGCTGGAGCAGGGAGGATGGCTCAGCGAATACCTCACGGGCACCCAGCCCGACGCTCCCCATTTTCCTGCCAGAAACCGGATCGTTGCAGGCATGTGCAAGGCCGTGATCGTAATTGAGGCAGCAGAATCTGGTGGGGCGCTCATAACCGCCCGGCAGGCCTTCGATGCCAATCGGGAAGTATTTGCCCTGCCAGGCCGGGTAGGAGATGCTATGTCTATGGGCTGCCATGCACTCATAGCTGAGCAAACAGCCCGTCTGGTCACACACCCTGCAGAGGTTTTGGAGGAGTTGAACCTTGAAACAAGCACTTCGCAGGAAGACTCAGCTAAAGAACCTCTCACCCCCTTGTCGAAAGAGGAGGCGTTAGTTTTGAATGCCCTGCAGCAAGGCGATCTCCTGATTGATCAGCTAGTTCTCAAAACAGGCCTTGCCATTTCCCGCCTTAACCCCTTGCTTTTGGCCATGGAGTTCAAGGAGTTGGTGTCGCAAATGCCGGGAAAGAAATTCAAGGCACGCTAGCTCCTGGTTCCTCCTCAGCGGACCACGATTTTACGCACCTCCGACCAGTCTGCGCCCATTACCTGCAGGAGGTAAACGCCTGCCCCAATCCCGCTGAGCGGAATTTCCACAAGCCCCTGGCGTCGTTCTTCTGCCACGATCACTCTCCGCACAAGTCGACCCTGAAGATCCAGGACGTTGATTTGGACGTCAGTGTGTTCAGGCTGAAGGTATTGTACCCAGATGGTTCGCGCTTCGGTGGTGGGGTTTGGATACACAACAATATTTGCAGGGGAAAGCGGCGGTTCACAGGTAACCAGCCGTGCCATGGCCCAATTGCCGTGGTCGGATCCCGCTCCGTCGCCGCCATCCAGAATGGACAATGCCAGGCGGCGCACGCCCTTGATGGGCAGTTCGATGGATTGCCCACCCTCGTAGCCATGCATCACGGGGCTTTCATACAGCATTCGCCCATCGCCCCACACCTGAAACTGCACCGAACCGGCGTCACCAGTTTCATCATCTACCCCGATTATGCTCAGAAAGCGATCATATTTCCCTCCGATTTCATACTCGATACGGGAGTAGGAATGGGCCCCGATGCCTTTAGCAAATACCTCTCCTGCGATCGTCAGCGGGTTGCCGTCGGTGGCTCCCAGTTCGCCGTTTGAGCGATCACGGGACACCGGGCCCCAGCCGTTTTCGGGAATGCCGATCCAGTCCAGGTCGGAGAGGTAGTTGGTGCGCTCAAAGCCACACTGAGGCCCTGCGGTGGGTATCAGCCGCCATTGCTGATTCTCGGCTCCCGTAGGCGTCCAGGTGATCAGGCGGGCTTGATCGCTTGTTTGTCCGCCGAAAACATCCAAAGCCATGCCGTTGTAGGCATTTACAAAGGCGAAATAGCCAGGCTCTATTTCGTGGAAGTACCAGATTTGGTGCTGCAGGTTGGACCACTGCCGCTGCACCATTTCAGCCCCGCGGGCCGATCTCCAGTCCATTGGGCTGAGTGCCATCAGGCTATGGCCCGCCAGCAGGCGGTATTTGTTTCCACCAAGGTGCTGAATGTGCCAGCGCTGGTGGTTAGCTTCTTCGCCTTCCTGTGCACTCAACTGAGCGACTGCTGCACCTTCGGCTTCGTTTGCGTCCATGATGGTAATGCGCTTTCCGCTGTGACGGGCTTCGAGGTAGTACCAGCCGTCGATCACCTGAACCGGATTCTGCTCAGGGATGGTTGTGATCCAGTTGGTGAGCACACCGATGTAGCTTTCGTCAATGATGTTTTTGGCAATCGGCGGCATGGCATTGGCTGCCAGGCTGTTATCCCGCTGAAACAAAATAGAGCTCTCCAGATCTCCTGGTTCAATGATGTGGCCGGGCACGGAGGCATGGCTCACTGCATCAGCCCGGATCAGCTGCTGGTCATAGAGAGCCGTGAGCGACCGGGCATCGAAAGCGCCGGGAACGCCGTTGGGCCGGTGACAGAAAGCGCAGTTGGCGTCCAGGTAGCTGCGTACCCGAAATTCCTCCGTGGCAGTTAATTCCTGAACAGGTGCCGAGGCTGGAAACTGGGCTGGATCCTCAATGGTTCTGTTGAAAATGCCCAGATGCGACCAGGTTTCGAGCTGGTTGCTGCTGATTCCGGTTGGATAGGCAAACGTGCCATTGATCTGCCGGGTGCGAACACCCAGCACGCTGCCGGCATTGGCGTTATGGCAGCTCAGGCATTGTTGCCGGGAGGGAAACTCCCAGGTTTGCAGGCCTGTGCTGCCATCTTCGTGAGTTACAGAGATTTGGGCTGTGTCAGCTGTTCCGAGCAAATATGCCTCTGTGCCTTCATCATTCCAGCGGTAGGTGAGGCCATATCCGCCCTGTTCGGTAATGACAAAGAACCGCGTTTCGAGCCTTCTGGTGAGTGCCGGGTTTTGTTCATTAAGGGGCAGCTCAAAATGCTTGATGAAGACGGTTCCTGCTGGGAAGTTCCAATTGTCTTCGGCCTGGAAGCCTACTTTTTCCCAGGGAGCGTCAAACTGACCATCGTGTGGCAGGGCGATCCAGCGGTGCTTGGCGGCTCTGTCGGACCAAAGCGGCGTATTGACGGCATAAGGCAGTAGTCCCGGGGCAGGTTCGAGGGTGTTGAGGTCGCGAAATGCGCCGATTTCTGAAAGCAGGGCAGGCGGATCCGGCACAGGGTCTTTGGGTTTGAGCTGATAGATCAGGCCGCCATCCAGGCCTGTGCCGTTGAGTTTCAGTAAATACACATTCCCTTCGCTGTCCTGCCCAAACGACGAAACACCAGCTTTGTCGCCTTCTCCCGTTCCGTAGGGTACATTGAGCATGGGCATCACGAGAGGCAGGCCGTTGGAATCGGGGGTGAGGGTATAAACATTGAGGGTGGCGTGGTCGGCAAAGAGGTAATTTCCCTTCAAATCGGGAAATTTGTCGCCACGATACACGAAGCCGCCGATAACGCAAACGCCGAAATCGCGGCCATAGTCAAACACAGGGGCGCGGCTGGTACCAATCAGGTTTTCGGGCTGCCCTTTAGGTCCGGGGAAAGTTCCTTCCCGAAACGGCCATTGCAGGTTGTCGCCTTTGCGAATGATGCTGAGTTCTTCGCGGGTGGTTTGCCCTACATCACCCACCCAAATATCGCCAGTAACTTCGTCGTAGCTGATGCGGTGAGGGCTTCGCAGGCCAATGGCGTAAAACTCTTCGAGAATAACACCCGTGTCATTTAACCAGGGATTGTCGCTGGGGATGAAATACCCTTGCGTAAAACTGGCTGGCCAGCCTGCTGGCGGCTCAATTTGGGTCACGGGCTGCCGCCTGATCGGGTGGCTCACGGTTCCGCCTTGCTGGTCTGCGTCAATGCGCAGAATTCCTCCAAACAACCCATAATCGAGCCGTTGGGTCACGTCGTAGGCATCATCTCCGCTGCCTTCATCGCCGATTGAAACGTAGAGAAATCCGTCAGGACCAAAGGCAAGGCCTCCACCATTGTGCCAGCCGTTGCGATCAAATTGCTGAATCATCACCAACTCGGAAGCCGGGTTGATGGTCGTGGCACCGTCTTCCCAGGTGAAGCGCGACAGGCGAAGGTAGCCATATTGTTCGCCCGGCTGTGGAAAGGGCCCCACGACGTTATCAAGGCTCGGGGCGTAGCGGTACCAAAGGTAGAGGAAGCCTCTGTTGGGCGATCCGGGCTGGGCAAATTCAGGGTGAAGGGCCATGCCGAGGGCTCCGCCATCTCCTTCAATGAGGGTACGGTTCACGATGTCAAGGACAGTTGTTTTCTGGGCTGCATCCGGGCGCTTGTCGAAGGACCAGAGCTGGCCATTTTTTCCCAGTACCAGCATTTTGGACCATGCAGGAATTTCGGCTAACTGAATGGGATCGATGAAGGTAAGTTGAGGGAAGGCATTTTCCAGTTCATAAGCACCCGGGCCGTTGCCAGTGGGAGCCATTGCAGGAAAAATCCCATAGAGAAAAGGCTCCATGGGGTCGAGCTGCTGAAGCCCCGGCGGGGGCGGTGGCAGCAAAGGCATGAAGGCGCTGATCATCAATCCCATAACCGGGATTACAAAGGCCAGAACCCAGCGAATGGCAGGACGCTTCAGGAAGGGCATTGCGAGTAGATTTCCTGAAAAATAGCGCTTTTTCAGCACGAAACCATCCCGCTTGCCTGCCTGGTTCTACTCCTCTGTTTTTCCGGCCTTGATTTTTTCCAGCAACTCTTCGGTTCCGGCCACATCGTCGCCTGCGGCTTCGCCGACCTCAATCGCTTTTTTCGCCCATACCTCTGCCTGCTTGAGCTGTTCGGTGGCAAACAGCAGCGCGGCATAGGTGTCGAGGTAGGCGTATTCGGGGTCTTTGGCCACCACCATTTTCATCCAGCCTGCGGCCTTTTTCAGGATAGCCTGGTCTGTTGTGTTTTCATACAGGGTCCAGGCGATGCTATTGGCCATGCCGGACTGGAGGGAGTCGCCTTGCATGAAAAGCGCCTCGCCGTAGGCGGCAAACTGGTCCCATTGCTCCTGGCGTCCATACCACTCCAGCATGATGCTTTGGCGGAATGGTTTGACTGTGGCCTCAGGCAGGTAACGCTCGGCCTGGTTCAGCGCGGCCATGACTTCCTCTTCGCTGCCCGTTTCGATGGCTTTGTAGGCTTTGGCTGCCAGCACGTTCTGCGCTATGTCAGCTACTTCTTCCTGTCCATAGGCTTTGGTGTAGTCGCTGATGTGCTCCAGGAAAAAGGTGCCCCATTTATCTCCGGTTGGCATGCAGGCCATTACATTGAACACGACCTCGGAGTAGGGATCCCGCTGCTGGTCGAGCCAGGTTTCCACTTCTTCGGAGGTGGAACGTTTGCGACTGCCATTTTTGCCAAAGTGATCGAGGTAAAAAGCCGGAAACCCAGGGTCGAGCTGATCCGGATCGGCATTTGATACAGGGTGAAGCGCCGGGTCGAGCATTTCGCCTACCTGCTTCATCCAGGCGGCGGGGTCGCTGTTGTATCCAACGATTCGCCCCACAAAACGGCCTTCAGGGTTGAAAAACAAGAGGGTAGGGTAGCCCTGAACGCGGTATTTCATGGCCAGGTCAATGCCCACGCCCTGCTCAAAATTGATCTTAACGGGAACAAAGCGCTCATTCACGAAAGCGCCCACATCGTCGCGGGAAAAAGTCTCCTTATCCTGCACCTTGCACCAGTAGCACCAGTCGGTGTAAGCATCGACAAGGATAAACTTGCCCTGCTCTTTGGCTTCCCGGCGGGCTTCTTCCCAGGAGCCGTTAATGAATTGAACACCATCGGCAACAAGCTGATATCCGATCAGCAGGGCTATAGCGAGGAGAAAAGAATGTTTCGCTGGCATAAGAGAATGAGATTGGTCATCCTAACAACGGAAAAATTCTTCATTTGACCTCGTAGGTCAGGTGTCTTTTTTCCAGAGATCTCACCGCCCGGGCTGTGATTTCGCATCGGTTGCCTTATTCAGAAGGGGTTATTTGCCCGGACATCTTTAATTGTTTTGCCATGAAATCGATTCTGTTTGTTCTGTTCATTTCTGCTGGCTTGATGGCCTCCTGTCAGGTAGATCCTGTTCAACCTGTCGGAAACCAGTTTAAGGGCCCCGGCCGGCATGCTATGAACCAGTCATCTCCTGGTGCTGAGGCTGTTGCCCTCCCGGCTGAGGCACTGAGTGAAAAGGAGATGGCGGGTCTCCTCTGGATGCGGGAAGAGGAGCGGCTTGCCCATGATCTGTATGTTGCGCTCTATGAAAAATGGGGCCGCCAGGTGTTTTCGAACATCAGCCAGAGCGAGGCTCAACACACAAGTGCTGTGCTGGCCCTGCTTGAAAAGTACGACCTGGAAGATCCTTCCGCAGGCTTAACTGCGAATCAATTCTCCTTTCCCGACTTGCAGGCGCTGTTTGACCAACTGTTAAACAGCGGCGATGGCAGTGTGACTGAGGCACTCAAAGTGGGAGCACTTGTGGAAGAGGTGGACCTTCTGGATCTGGAAGAGCAGTTGAATGAGGTTGTTGACAATCAAGATATTACTTTGGTTTATCAGCAACTTGCGCAGGGTTCGCGAAACCACCTCCGGGCCTTTGTCAAAAACCTGGGCCAGTTGGGGATAACCTATAAGCCACAGGCCCTTGATCAGGCGACCTTCGACAGCATTATTTCCGGCTCGAACTAATCCGGGTTTCTCAGCCACATAACAAATCACCCCGGCAAGGGCAACCTCGCCGGGGTGATGGATTTAACAACACTGGATGGCTCACTCATACAGGGCCACAAAAGCTGTTACTTCCTGCGCAAACCTGGAGGGGTTCACCGACCACATGGAATGGCCTTCTTCTTCCAGCAGCACATAGAACTTATCCTCGGCCGGGGTGCCAATTTGCTGGAAAGCTGCCTCCCCAACCGCGGGAGGGACCACAGCGTCGTATTTGCCAAACAGGAACAGGCTCGGCGTGGTGATCTGGTTCATCACCGGAACCAGCGGATCGGACACCAGCAGGTCAGAAAGCCCTTCGATGATGAGATTTTGGCTGCTGGTGAGCGCTGCCGGAGAGGATAAGATCCAGGTAATGGCGGGAAACTCGTAGGCTTCTTCGGCGTCAGGATTCCCGTCGATGCCGTGGGCATAGCGGTTCACAAAGAGAAGGTCTTCCACCTCTTTTAGTTCGGTGGTTGTTTGATGCCAGTCGAGGTACTTCTGCCAGTATTTTACCTCCTCCCCAGCAGCCACCATGCTGTCGGCGTAGGCTTTCACAAGGTTTTTCTCTGCCTGCCAGGTGAGCGGAAAGCTGTGGGCTCCCGCCACATCAATCCAGCCTGTTATTTTGGCGCGGTAGGTTGGGTTGGCGAGGTAGGCAGTGCCCAGGAATCCGCCCCAGCTGTGGCCCATGAGGAAAATCTGCTCCGGGTTGTATGTTTTTTTGACAAATTCAACAACCACATCCAGGTCTTCGGTCATTTGGTCGGCGGAGAGGTTGTCGATGTTTCTCTCGCCATGTGCAAAGCCTGAGAGCCGCTGGTCATAAAAAACGATGGGGTGTGCGTCAGTCACGTCGCGAAGGGTGCGGGAAAGAGCATCCAGCATCGAAGAGCCGCCCGGCCCTCCGTGCAGAAAGATAATAAAGCTGGAGGAGCTGGCATTTCCCCGCACCCAGACAGGCAGGTCAGCGCCTTTGTGGCGGAGGTAGTATTCGTCTGACAACTGCCCGGGGAATGTTTCTTCCTGGTAGCAGGCACTGAGGGAAAAGGCTACAGCGAGGAAGGCAATGGCTAAGATGGGTTTCATGGGTTATGACTTGGAGGTGGAGAGGAAATAATGAACCCCGGCGCTGAGGCTGGGGAGCATGGCAGAAGTAGCCTGCCGCGGCTGGTTAAAAGCCAGTCTGGCCGAAAATGCAACTGGTGCTTTTCCTCTTGCCCAGGCATTGTATCCGAAAGCCGCTCCAAACCCATAGCCAAGGCTTCCCCTTCCGGGGCTGTTGACCTGGTTAAATTCCCCGTTTTCCTGATACTCCCACACAGGATTCGCCAAAAAGGTATGCAGGTAACCTCCCTGCACAAAGGCCTGATATTCAAGGCCGCGCTTTGTGGTAAAGCGATATGCCAGCCCGGCTCCTGCCCCCAGGCCTCTGTGGTTTTGAACATGGCTGTGAAAGCCGAGATAGGGTGACACCAGCAGGGTCTGCCAGCGCTGGCCGGGCTTTTTGCCCTCTTTTACCTTGACCGAATTCCATAAGGGTTTTTCCCAGGCGAATTGAACGCCAGGGTGACCAATCTGGTTGGCAACATAGTGAAGCCGGAGAGAGCTGACTTTCGGATCCGGCTGTGCATGGAGGAACCCCTGCGCCATGAGCAGGAGCAAAATTGGAAAATAGCGTTTCATGTGAAAAGGAGTGTTAATTCAGTCTAACAGACTCCTATTGCATGAATTTGCTGCCTCCTCTGTAAACAAAAACCTGCGTTCAGCAAAATTTCCCTGAATGCTCCCGGAAGGGCTATTTCCCTTTTTTCTCCTTTTTAACCTTGACAAGTGACACAGGTTCGGGGGGGACCCGGTAGCTGTATATGAGGAAGGCTGCGCCCAGAAGAATGGCCGGAATGCTAAGCCACTGACCCATGGTCATGATTTCCAGCATCGACTGCACGAAGGCAGATCCGGTTTCTGCCTGTTCTTCTTTGAGTTGTTCTACGAGCCAGCGGGCAGTGAATATGAGGATGAGTAAAAGGCCAGAAATAGCGCCTTTTCTCCAGCGAAGGGGCGTTTTCCAGAAAAGGTAGCTCATGATGCCGAAAATGGCAAAATAGGCCAGTGCTTCATACAATTGTGCCGGGTGTCGGGGCAGAGCCTGAGGGCCATCAGCCAGCACGAAGCGAAAGCCAAAGTCTGTTCCTGTGGGATCGCCAAGAATTTCGGAGTTGAAGAGGTTGGCCAGGCGAATGAGCGTGCCAGCCAGGGCCACCTGCGGTGCAACGTGGTCCATGGCCCAGAAAATGGATTTTTTGCTCACATTCCGGGCATAGAGCCAAAAGGCCACCATTAGCCCAACGAGCCCGCCATGAGAGGCAAGGCCGCCTTTCCAGATCATGGGAATCTCCAGGAGGTGGTCCTGGTAATAGTCCCAGCCATAGAAAAATACGTGGCCCAGTCTTGCCCCTACCACTGTAGCCACCACGAGGTACACGAGCAGTTTGTCGAGCCAGGGCTCTGGTGCCTGCTCCTGAAGGAAGATTTTCCGGACGATAAAATAGCCGAGCAAAAAGCCGCTGGCGAAGAGCAGCCCATACCAGCGAATGGTGACAGGCCCGAGGGAAACGATGTCGGGGCTGATGTCCCAGGTAATGGCGAGCAGGAAGTTCAAGGTATTTGTCGTTTATCGTTTGGCCCGGATCAATTCAGGCTGCACTTTTGCGTTAGAAGCCTGAGTTCCCGAAGTGTGGGCACAATATCAGTCTTCAAGCCTGAAGGCGCAAATGCTGATCCGAAAAATGATGATCCGATTTTTGTTTTTCTTGGGAATGTCCCTGCTTCTTTCTCAGGGATCGGCCCAAACCCGCCTCCAGTGGGAGCAGTTGCTGGATGTTCGCTACACAACTACCTTCGACGGTGAGGCCGGTTATGTGTACATGAAGCCAACCTACGGCCAGAGTCTGTTGGATCTCAATGGCAAAACCATCGAAATCAAGGGCTACGTGCTGCCAATGGATACCGATGGCAAAGCCTATGCGCTGTCGGCGTTCCCATATTCTGCCTGCTTTTTTTGCGGGGGAGGCAGCAAAGAATCAATCCTTGACCTTCAGATGGCGTCCTTTTCACGCCGTTACCAAACAGATGAAGTCGTTACCTTCCAGGGGGTGTTTCGCCTGAGCGACGACCAGTTTGGGCTTAATTATGTGCTGGAAAAGGCTGTTCCGGTGGAGTAAGGGGTTAGAGGTCAGAGGTCGGATGCCGGAGAGGAGGGGTTCGGACTTGTTGATTCCCTGGGGGCCTCGTTGCTGAACTCAACATGCTGATACAGGTCCGACAAGAGGATGGTGGCTGACAGGCTTTTCAGTTCGATCTGTGCATCATTCCCCTCATATGTCCTCATTTCCCATACGTCACCAAGCCTGAAAAAGACCTCCACCAGCGGCCGGGACTGATTGATCAGGACGTACTCTTTGAAGCTGTCGAGCATGCGGTAAAGGCGGAATTTTTCCCCTCGGTCATAAGCTTCGGTGCCGGGAGACAGCACCTCAGCGATGAGAACCGGGTTGATGATGGAGTTAGGATCGTCTTTGGCAGTCTCCACAGGTCCGCAAACTACCGAGGCTTCGGGATAAAGAAAGCAGTCTTTGGCTTCTATGCGGATACGGGCATCTCCGCTGAAAATATTGCATCCTGAGGATTTCCTTTGGTAGGCCAGTTGAAACAGAATGTTTGCACCGAGCCTGGCGTGGTTCAATGTCCCGCCAGCCATGGAAAAGAGTTCGCCCCTGTGATATTCATGCCGCACATCGGAAGCCTCTTCCAGGCGGAGGTAATCTTCAACGCTGATTGTCAGGGTGGTGGCTGGATGTCCCATGCTGGTTTTGGTTGAAAAAGGAATGGGTGGACCTTGAATATGTTCATACCCGAAATCCTGAAGAAAGATACGAAACCACCTGCTTTTTCCTATTTTCGACGACCCATTCGCCTATGCTGACCAAACGAATCATTCCCTGCCTGGACATCAAAGACGGCAGAACCGTAAAGGGCGTCAACTTTGTGGACCTGCGCGACGCAGGCGACCCGGTTGAGCTGGCGCGGGCCTATGCCTTTCAGGGGGCTGATGAGCTTTGCTTTCTCGACATCACAGCCACAGTAGAAAACCGCGACACTTTGGCCGAACTGGTGCGTCATGTCGCAGAAGCCATCAACATCCCTTTCACGGTGGGAGGAGGCATCCGCTCGGTGGCCGATGTGTCGCGTCTGCTGAACGCAGGGGCAGACAAGGTTTCCATCAACTCAGCTGCTGTGAAGCGCCCCGGCCTGGTGGATGAACTCGCCCGCGAATTTGGCTCTCAGTGCGTGGTGGTGGCCATTGATACCAACGAGCTAGAGGGAGAATGGCGGGTGTTCACCCACGGAGGGCGCACCCCGACAGCCTTGCCGGCCATGGACTGGGCGCGGGAAGTGGTGGAGCGGGGCGCAGGTGAAATCCTGCTTACCTCCATGGCCAGCGATGGCACCAAGGGCGGTTTTTCGCTGGGGATCACAAGGCAAATGTCGCAGTCGCTTCCCGTGCCTGTGATCGCCTCCGGCGGGGCTGGTACCATGGACCATTTTCAGGAAGTGTTTCAGCGCGGCGAAGCTGATGCAGCTCTCGCAGCCTCCGTTTTTCATTTTGGCACCATTCCCATTCCTGCTCTCAAAGCCTATCTCGCCAAACAAGGCATCGCCATGAGGCAGTGAGACCCTGACAGAGGTGACTGCTTTTGCCCTTCCAATCCTGCTTTTGGTGGCGTATGTTTGCTCATATGAAATCGCTGTTCCTGACATTGGCCACGGCTTTGCTCCTGGCACTGAGCCTCGGTTGTGACCGCCCGGTGAATCCCGGCGAAGAAGGTGTGCTCACATTTTCCCGCGACACGGTTGCCTTTGACACCGTTTTCACTACTTTCCTCACCCCGAGCGAGCGGCTCATTGTGTTTAACGAACAGGGGCGACCCCTTCAAATCGACAGGGTGTGGCTCGAAAAAGGAAGTGCCTCGGAGTTTAACATGATTGTCGATGGCATTCAGGCGAATGACGTGACAGATCTCACCATTTTGCCCGAAGACAGCCTTCATTTGTTCATTAACCTCAAATCCAAAGAAACAGACGCCTTTGCCGAAGATGCCATCCTGTTTGAGGTCAACGGAGAAATCCAGCGCGTGCCGGTGGAGGCCTTCATCCTCGATGCATACTTCCTGACCGCGAGAATTGAGCAGGAAGGCAATTTCCTCAGCATTCAGGGCTTTTTTTTCCGGCAGGACACGACCCTGACTCCTGATAAGCCGATCATCATGGATGGGCCCATTTTTATTCCTGAGGGCGTTACCGTGACCATTTTGCCAGGCACCCAGATCTTTTTCACGCCTTATCAATTTGGAATTCGCGACAGCAACTCGGCCCCGGTTTTCGGGTTGTTTTCCTGGCTGATTGTGGACGGAACCCTCAAGGCCCAGGGGCAGCCGGGCAACAAAATCGTGTTTCAGGGTGCCAGGCTGGACTCTTTGTATCAGGAAAATCCGGCGCAATGGCGTGGGCTGTGGTTCAGGGAAACCAGCCGGGATAATGTGCTGGAACATTGCGAGGTGAAAAACGGCCTGCTGGGCGTTCAGGTGGATGGCATCAGCAACACGCTGGCTCCCAAGCTCCTGATGCAGTATTCGGAGGTGAAGAACATGGGTGCCCACGGCATCATCGGAGTAGGGCAGGACAAGACCGGCACGGCGCTTAACCGCCCGCCGTCCATTTGGATGGAAAACTGCATCGTGAACACCTGCAAACAACGAACGCTGGCTATATTGGGCGGTGGCCACTACCGTTTTTACAATTGCACCTTCGCCAATTTCAGCCTCTTTCGTTTCTCACGAAGAACCCCTCAGCTGCTGCTCACCAACTGGTGGTATGGAGATGATGGCGAAAGCATCGACGTGTTTCCCACGGATATTGAGCTGACAAATTCCATTGTGTGGGGCAGTGAAGATGATGAAATCGTGCTCGACAGCGTGCTGAACTACGACCGCCTTGTGTTTGACCATTGCCTCATCAAGGTGAGCGAAGAGTACCAGCCATCGGTGTTGCCGCACGTGGCAGGCGGGGGAGTGAACCAGGATCCGTTGTTTAGGGATTATCTCTACCGCGACTACCGGCTGAAAGAAGGCAGCCCCGCCATCAATGCAGGGCTTGATTTCCCGCCAGGATCCACCTTTTACCTTGATGATTTCCGCAACCGGGCCGATAGCCTGCGGTATGACGGGTTTGACATTGGGGCATGGGAGTACTATCCATTTGAATAGAAGTTCTATCTTCGCGCCAGACTTATCAAGTTCATGGAGCATATTCAATCACAGATCGAAGCGGCCTGGGAAAACCGGGCTTTGCTGCAGCAGGCAGATACACAGGCTGCCATTGCAGATGTCGTCGAAGCACTCGACAAAGGCCAGCTTCGCTGCGCCGAGCCTGATGGCGAGAGCTGGAAGGTGAATGACTGGGTCAAGAAGGCTGTGATCATGTATTTTCCGATCCGGCAAATGGAGACGGTGGAACTGCCTCCGTTTGAGTATCACGACAAGATGGCCCTCAAAACGGGATTTGCTGCGATGGGCGTTCGGGTGGTGCCTCCGGCCACGGTTCGCTATGGAGCTTTTTTGGCTAAAGGGGTGATCCTGATGCCGAGCTATGTGAACATTGGTGCTTATGTGGGCGAGGGAACGATGGTGGATACCTGGGCCACAGTGGGGTCTTGCGCTCAGATTGGCAGAGGCGTTCATTTGAGTGGCGGCGTGGGAATTGGTGGCGTTCTGGAGCCTGTTCAGGCTGCGCCTGTGGTAATCGAAGACGATGCTTTTATTGGAAGCCGGGCCATCGTGGTAGAAGGCGTGAAAGTGGGAAAAGAGGCTGTGCTGGGTGCGAATGTGGTGCTGACGGCTTCGACCAAGATCATTGATGTGTCGGGGGAGGAACCCAGGGAGTATCAGGGGTATGTGCCGGAGCGCAGCGTGGTCATTCCGGGAAGTTATACCAAACAGTTTCCCGCGGGCGAATACCAGGTTTCCTGCGCCCTGATCATTGGCAAGCGAAAGCCTTCGACAGATAAGAAAGTGTCTTTAAACAACGCCCTGCGCGATTTTGGCGTTAGTGTGTAAGGGGAAAAAAGCTGATGGTTCCGGCGCAATGACACAAGTCGCTGCGAAAATGGAATAATTGCAGGATTGAATTTCGCTTTTTCGAAATGCCCAATTTTTTAACAGAACGTGGATTTTGTTAAGGGCTCTGTTTGTTTATCAAATGAATTCAAATCATCTTTGACACAACCTCGACCAGAAAGATGACTTCTACCGTATTGCTTTGCCAGTTTCCCGAAACCATTGCTACTGCATGTGCGCATTGGTGCCAGGAAGAATTGCCTGGGGTGAACATTCGATTGCTGGATTGTGCCAAAGATCTGGACGCTTACCTTCAGCTTCAGCCTCCGTTTGAGCAGCGCGATTTTCCGGCACCTCACATGGTCATGGCCCACGTGGAACAAGGTTTTCCCCCTCACATGGAGGTAATCCAGCGAATCAAGCGCTTTGATCAAACCAAAAAAATTCCGATTCTCGTTTTTGTGCCCTCCGATCATTCAACCTTGCTTCAGGACCTTTACCAGCTTCCTGTTTCGGCTGTGGTGCCATTGTCGCCGGAAACGGATCCCCTTGCAGCCATCAAAGATACCATGCGATATTGGGTGAGGGTGGTTCAATTGCCCCTTGTGTAATCTGTCAGATTTTTTGCCCCAGCCACTGAATAAATTCCGTCGCAGATTCGGGCCTGAGCAGCACCACCAGCACAATGCCTGCAATGGCCCCAAACAAGTGGGCATCGTGGGCCACATTTCCCCAGTTTTTGAACGAGGCCACAAAGCTGAAACCCAAATACAGAATGGCAAAGAGCCAGCCAGGAATGCTTCCCGGGATGAACAGCAGGCCGATACCCATCTCGGGCATCACAACAACCAATGCCATCACCACAGCTGAAATGGCCCCGGAGGCTCCGAGTGAGTTGTACCAGGAATGGTCTTTGTGGCGGGCCAGCGCAGGGACGGTGGCAACCAGCAGGCTCAGGACATAAAATACTGCAAACTGCCAGTGGCCGAGGATGAGTTCGAGGTAGAAGGCAAAGAAGTAAAACGCCAGCATGTTGAAGATCAGGTGGGTCCAGCCACTGTGGATCAACCCATGGGTGAGGAGAGTAGGCCAGTCTTTGTGGTGAACCACCCGGTAGGGATTGAGTAAAAACCTGGCCTTGAGGCCGGGATCTGAAAATGCGCGAATGCTGGTGATGATGGTAATCACGAAAAGAGTGGCGGCAACGGGTGCGGCGAAGATCAGATCAAGTTGAAGCATGCAGAATTGGGTGCTGAATTAAGATAGCAAAGTAATCAATCAGGCTTGAAAAGTGAAATGCAGGCTGCACTTCGTGGACTGCCTGTATTTTTTCCGTCATCGGCTGCATGCCTCCAGTATTCAGGTTCTGGGTCGACACCTGTGGCTGGCTATGAGTTTCGGGTTTTGAAAGGTCGGTCAGGGGGTTCGATTCTTCACATTGGGTTAACATAGGATCCACGATTTGATAAAGTCCTGCCCGTTTCTTCGATCCCGATACGTTACCTCTACCTTTTCAACGCAAAAATTTCATGACAAACCTTTCCTTAAGGCTCGGCAGATGGGCAGCGGCCCTGTTTGCCATGGTTGGCCTTGGCAGGATGTCGGCCCAAAGCGCTGGCGATATCGCCTTCGTGGGCTTCAACGCCGATGGCGTCGATGGCTTTGCCTTCGTCACCATGGTTGACATCCCCGCCAACACAGACATTTGGTTTACCGACGAAGAATGGAACGGCACTGCCTTCGCTTCCCTCACCTCCGAGGGCGACGTGGTGTGGTCTAATGCGGTTGTCACCCCTGCCGGCACAGTTGTGGATGTGGACGGCCTTTCCTCCACCCCGATTGCTTCTTTGGGAAGCATTGTTGTAGGAACGAACGGTGGCGCAGGCCTCAGCTCTTCCGACGAAGGCATTTATGTTTATCTCGGCACCCAGCGCAACCCGACTACCTTCATCACTGCCATCACCAACAGCCTTTGGGGCGGCGGTGGCGGTTCGTTGACCGGAACCGGCCTGACGGCTGGGGTGAATGCTATGGAGTTTGGCAACGCTGCCGACGTGGCTGCCTACACCGGCCCGCGAATTGGTCAGTTGACCTTTGCGGCTTATTTGCCCGGCATTTATGACCTTACCAACAACTGGATCTATGGTGATGGCGCTGGAGATCAATCTATTGACGGGGTGGCTCCTGATGTGCCTTTCAACATCACGCCTTTCAGCCTGGGTGCCGGAGACGTAACGCCTCCCATCCCAACCTCTGCCACCCTCAGCTCTGCTACCAGTGTGGTTGTGAAGTTTAATGAGGCCATTGACCCGGTGACGACTGCCGCTACCGGCAATTATGTGTTTGGTCCTGCGCTGGCTGTGTCGGCTGCGACTCCAACCGGCAGCGACTCTGTGATCCTTACGGTGGCCCCGCTCACAAGCGGCGTCGCCTACCAGCTCGATATCACCGGCATTGAGGATACTGCCGGGAATGCCATGACGGCCATCCAGTCGTTCACGCTGATTTACAACGCCAACCAGCCCAACCTGGTCATCACCGAAATCATGTACAACCCTCCCGGCGATGATTCGCTCGAGTTTGTGGAGCTGTATAATGCAGGAACGGCGACCGAAGCGCTCGGCGGACTCACATTCGCCCTGGGCATCGATTTCACGTTCCCACAGGTGAGCCTGGTTCCCGGTGCCACCGTGCTGGTGGCTGTGGACACGGCTGCCAGCAGCAACTTCTTTGGCGTGCCCTTTACGCTCCAGTTTGGAGGTGCCCTCGGCAATGGCGGAGAAGCCCTGTTGCTTGTTAACTCGGTGGGCGATACCATTGATTATGTGGTTTATGACGACGCCAGCCCATGGCCACTCGGAACCCCCAGCCCCGACGGCGACGGCCCTTCCATCGAACTGCTGAACCCTGTGCTGGAAAACAACAATGGCGCAAACTGGTTCGCTTCGACTACTTTCCAGGCGAATGACGGTGCCGGAACTCCTGTGCTGGCTACCCCCGGCACTGTGAGCATGGTAACTTCGGCCTCGGTTTCTGTTGCTGCTTCCACGCTGGATGTGGAGGAAAACGCCGGGTCATTCAACATCGTGGTGAACCTCAATGGCGTGGCTGGCGACACAGTGAAAGCCAAGCTGGTTCTGACGAGCCTCCGCACCGCAACTCCTGGTCAGGATGCCACTGTGGGCGACACCACCATGATTTCCTTTGTTCCCAATCAGTTGAACCAGTCTGCCACCATTACCATTCCGGTAGCCGACGACGCAGCAGCTGAACTGGACGAGTACCTCTCCTTCCGGCTGATGGACATCACCAATGCCAGCTTGTCGGGTAGCGGAACTGTTATTGTCTACATTCACGACAATGACCGCCAGGCACCCGCGCCTTCGCAGAGCATTTCGCTGAACCTCCTCACCAGCTACGACAACACTCCGGCTCCGCTCGACAACTCTGCCGAGATCGTGGCCTACTCGCCTGAGGTTCAGCGGTTGTTCATTGCTAACTCCCTGAACAACTCCCTCGACATCGTCGATTTCTCTGACCCCGCCAACCCCACAGCCATCACCTCGGTGGATATGTCTGCCATTGGCGACCTCACCAGCGTGGCAGTGTTTGATACCATGGTGGCGGTTTCGGCTGCGAATCCCAACCAGCAGCTCAATGGTACTGTGACCTTCTTCGGTGCCAGTGGCGTGCAGCTTGCCCAGGTAACCGTAGGAGCCCTGCCCGACATGGTGACCTTCACCCACGATGGCCAGAAGGTGCTGACTGCCAACGAAGGCCAGCCATCTGACGATTATACAGTGGACCCGGAGGGATCTGTTTCCATCATTGACATTTCCGGCGGCTTGGCCGGGTTGTCTGCGGCGAATGTGACGACGGCAGGATTTGCCGCTTTCAACGGCCAGACAGCGACCCTCGAAGCCGACGGCGTGCGGATTTCAGGCCTGAGCAACACCACAGTGGCCCAGGACATGGAGCCCGAGTACGTCACCATTTCCTCCGACAACACCACGGCATGGGTATCCTGCCAGGAGAACAATGCACTGGCCGTTGTGGATCTGCTCACCAACACTGTTACTTCTGTTCAGGGCCTTGGTTCCAAAGACTGGTCTCTGATGGCAGGCATTGATGCCGAAGATCAGTCGGGCCAGGTGCGGATTTCCGCCTATCCTTTCAAAGGCCTGTACATCCCGGATGCCATTGCCAGCTACGAAGTGGCAGGTGTGACCTACATCGTTTCAGCCAATGAAGGCGATGCCCGCGAATATGCTGCCCTGACTGACGAGTCGCGCCTCGGCGATGGCTCCTATGTGCTGGATTCGGCTGCTTTCCCGAACGGAGACATCCTCAAAGGAGCAGTGGGCCGCATCAAGACCTTCAACAACGAAGGCGACCTCGACGGTGACGGCGACTTCGACGAAATTGTGACCCTGGGTGGTCGCTCTTTCAGCATCTGGAATGGCAGCACCGGCGACTTGGTTTATGATTCCGGTGATGACCTTGAATTGATCACCAGCCAAAGCGCTGCTTTTGCTGCCATTTTCAACTCGAATGAAGACGGAACCTCTGCCAAAAACCGCTCTGACGACAAAGGCCCTGAGCCCGAAGGCGTGACAACAGGCGTGATCAACGGCAGGACCTATGCCTTCATTACCCTGGAGAGAATCGGTGGGGTAATGGTGTATGATGTGACCAATCCGCAGGCTCCGGAGTTTGTGGAGTATGTGAACAGCAAGCTCACCAACAACGACTTCGCACCCGAAGGCATCATTTTCATTTCCTCTGAAAACAGCCCAATCGGAAAGCCGCTGGTGGTAGTGGCGAATGAGGTGAGCTCTACCCTGAGCATCTTTGAAGTGGATGGCGAAATTACGGGCGAAGTCGAATTTGCCAGGGCTGCACAGACTGTAAGCGAAAGCGCCGGTACCGTACTTGTAGAGTTGACCCTCACAGACGGAACGCCCGATTCCACCGTTACGGTGGAAGTGGTGTTGGGTAACTTTGCCACTGCCGATGCAGGCAGCGACTTCACGGCCATGAGCACCATGACGGTGAGCTTTGCCCCCGGCGACACCAGCGCCACCCTGAGCATTCCTGTTGCGGATGATAATTCGGCTGAAAACGACGAATATTTCTCCCTCCGCATCACCGACGCCAACAATACCTTCCTTGGCAGCCGCCTGGCTCACACTGTTTATGTGCTCGACAACGACCGCGTGGCAGATACCGGCAACAAGGTCATCAGCCTGGCCCACGTGACCAGCCTCCAGATTGGAACCCAGGGCGATGATGCCGCAGAAATTGTGGCATACGACGAGACCTCCGAGAAGCTGTTTGTGGCTAATTCCGTCGGGAATTCAATTGAAATCGTGGATTTCTCCACCCCGGCAACTCCAGTGGCACTGGCTCCGATTGATGTGACCACTTATGGCGGGGTCAACAGCGTGGCAGTGTTCAACGGCGTGGTGGCCGCGGCCATTGAGAACGATGACAAGGAACTGCCAGGCAAAGTGGTGTTCTTTGATAACAATGGCACCTTCCTTTCACAGGTAACTGTGGGAGCCCTGCCCGACATGATCACCTTCAGCCCGGACGGTACCAAAGTGCTGACTGCGAACGAAGGCGAGCCCAACAGCGATTACAGCGTAGACCCCGAAGGCTCGGTGTCGATTGTGGACATCTCTGGTGGTGTGTCGAATGTGACCCAGGCCAATGTGAGCACAGCGTCATTTACCAGCTTCAATGGCCAGGCTGCTCAGCTTCGTGCAGCAGGTGTGCGAATTTTCGGGCCGAATGCCACTGTGGCTCAGGACCTCGAGCCTGAATACATTGCCCTTTCTGCCGACGGCGACACAGCATGGGTAACCTGCCAGGAAAACAACGCCCTTGCCATTGTGAATGTAGCGACAGCCACTGTGATTGACATTGTGCCGCTTGGCTACAAAGACCACAGCCTGGCTGGCCAGGGCCTCGATGCCGAAGACCGCAGCGGTTTTGTGCGCATTGCCAACTACCCTGTGAAAGGGATGTACATGCCCGATGCCATTGCCAGCTACAGATTGAACGGCAAGACTTACCTGGTGACCGCCAACGAAGGCGATGCCCGTGAGTATGATACTTATGCCGAGGAAGTTCGACTGTCAAGCTCCGGCTATGAACTCGATGAGACTGTATTCCCTGATGGCGACTTGCTGAAAGCAAACATCGGACGCCTCACTGTGACCGAAGCCACCGGCGACCTCGACGGCGACGGCGACTTTGATGAAGTGCACGTGTTGGGTGCCCGCTCCTTCTCAATCTGGGATGGCGGAAACGGCAACCTGATCTACGACTCAGGCGACCAGATGGAGCTGTACCTGAGCCAGGATCCGAAGTGGGGACCCTTCTTTAACTCCACCAATGATGAGTTGGGAGCGAAAAACCGCAGCGACAACAAAGGTCCTGAACCTGAAGCTGTTGCCATCGGCAACATCAACGGCGGGTTCTTTGCCTTTGTGGGCCTGGAGCGAATCGGCGGCGTGATGGTCTATGACATCACCAACCCTGCGGCACCGGAGTTTGTGGACTACGAGAACACCCGCGACACCGCCAGCGAAGGCGGCGACCTGGCTCCCGAAGGCATTGTGCTGATTCCGAACAGCAGCAGCCCCGACGGGAAATACTATGTGGTTGTTGCGAACGAAGTAAGTTCGACCCTCACCGTTTACGAAGTAGAAGGCGTGAGCGTGTCGAATGAGAAGGAACTGGCTTCCCTGCCGCTGAGCGTGTACCCGAACCCGGCTCAGGACGGCGTTCAGGTGTCGGTGCCGGGAGCTGCTGCCAGCCTGGAGGTGGTGCTGCTGACCGTTGACGGTCGTGAGGTGCTGCGCCAGCGTGCCGGTGACAGCTTTGCGCCAGTGAGCCTGTCACTGGAAGGCCTTGCCAGCGGTGTGTACCTCATCGAGGTGCGCAGCGACCTGGGCCGTGCCGTGCAGCGACTCATCGTGCAGTAAGCGATAGAGCCGATATGATTCTTCAGCCCGCCCCGAAAGAGGCGGGCTGAATTTTTTAACGGATACACGATTAGAATTGGGTTTGTCGGATCATGTTGTTAAATTAAAGCGATTGGCCTCCCTCCCTCCCATTTTCCTTACCATCCCAACCCTCCACACATGAAACAGCACCTGACCATTATATTTTTCCTGCTGACTGGCAGCTTGCTGGAGGCCCAAAACTGGCTTCCTTTTTACCCGGCTGACACCTGCCTGCTGCGGTCGGACACGTCGGAGTATTTTGCCCACACCGTTTGGTTTGACAGCGTGAGTGCCGGGCCTGAAACCTATTGGTTTACTCCTTCACATGAGGTCTCTCCGGACTTGTGGTGGTTGTACACAGGTCTGGCTTATCCGTTTGGCGGGGCAATGGTGCTGGAAGATTCCGGGCGGGTGGTGCTGGACGATCTCCGGGGCCGAAGAATCCTGTTGCTGCCAGCGGCGGGGCCCGGGAGCCAGTGGCTGATGGACACAGCCGCAGCGATAACTGCCAGTGTTAGTTCTGTGGGTTGGGGAAGTGTGATGGGGCAATCCGATTCGATCAAAACAATCAGCTTGTCTAACGGCGATTCCCTTGTGCTCTCCCGGTTATACGGCCTGGTTTCCTTTCCTGAGCGCCTGACAACAGGCATTCGCCTCCGGATGGCCGGCATTCCCAACCGGGGCATAGGCGAAGAGGTACTGGATTTTTGGGATATTTATGATTTTCAGGTGGGGATGGAGTTGTACTACAATTATGGGCATGGCTCTGTAGGAGGGGCGACTTCTACCATTGCAAGAGCACGTGTGTTGGAGATGTCTATTATTGAGAACACGATTTTTGTCAAGGTACTATACAAAGGAAAAACGGAGACTAGTACTTTTTTCGGCTCTACAGTTGTTCCCATCTTGGAGGACACCGTGGAGTGGTTTTTTATTGACCAACCCGATCGGGTTGAGAATGCTTTGCCAAACCGACTTCGATGCTTTGAGTCAGGATTTAACTTTCTATCGGATAATCCATTAAGATGGGGAAATTACGTGGTAGTTGACGAGAGCCAAATTGCACCTGTGCAGGTTTCGGCCAATAGCAGCAGGAGTGTTCTTCCGTTTGATAAAGGAGAGTATAACGGTCCAGGCAGTCTATGTTTGCAAAATCTTGTATTGAGCGCAATCGACACACTGCCTTCAACAAAATTTGGAATTACTGATTATGCTGACTTTGAACAAAGATTCTCCAGAGGACTCGGTCAGACCGTTGGGAAGAGTTCTGTCATAGACTTTGATTATAGTGCTCAATTAGTCGGTTATATTACAGGACAGGATACGGTAGGGATTATCTACTCGGACCAGAGCTTGGCCGTAGTCGGACTGGAAGACGAACACTTGCTCGACGGGCTCCGGGTGTTTCCCAACCCCGCAACTGAACATCTGAGCCTGGAAGCAGGAAACCCGGGCGATCTTCCGGCAACGGTGCGCCTCACAGATTTGCAGGGCAGAACGGTTCTGGAAACACCGATGAGCCATCCTTCCATCAGGATTGACCTCGGCAGCCTGGCCTCCGGGCTTTATTTCCTGGAAGCAGAATCCAGACAAGGCAAACGGCTCAGGATGAAGGTGTGGGTGAGGGAGAAGTGAATTCGCAACCTCAAACCTAAACATTTCTGAGCAATTCGTTCCCTCATTCGACCTGATCCGACATCAGCATTAGCCCATTATCTCTGCCAAAAATTCGGTTTCCATCCTGAGTGTCGTGTCATTCTGGCATCGTTGCCGCCTGCCTCCCTGCCGAATCGGCACAGTTTCCCTGCTGGCCGGGCTTTTGACTCCCCCTTCCTGTCCTGTCTTTTACCCGGGCAATTTGCATTAAACATGAAAGTCAACTTCCCTCCGGTCTTCCCGCCCGCTTCTCTACATCCCGCAGCGCAGTGGTCCGACCTGTGAACTCTCCCTTCTCCCTTCTGACTTCCGACTTCTGACTTCTCACTTCTTACAAAGCCATGAATCTCAACAACTACACCCTCAAAGCCCAGGAAGCCATCGAAAAGGCGGCCAGCCTGGCCCGCGAAAACAAACAGCAGTCCATCGAAACCGGGCACCTTCTCAGTGCCATGATCCAGGTGGAAGACAGTGTTATCCCCTTCATGCTCAAAAAGCTGGGGGTTAACCTGCCATACCTGCAACAAAAGCTCGACGAAACCCTTGCTGCCTATCCCAAAGTTACCGGGGCAACCGGCAACCAGTATCTCGGCTCCGACGCCCACAAGGTGGTAGAAACGGCCAACCAGGAAGCAGGAAAGCTCGGCGATGAGTTCATTTCGCTGGAACACCTCCTGCTCGGCATGCTGATCCAAAACCTCGGCGCAGCCAAGCTTCTCAAAGAGCTGGGGGTGAGCGAAAAGGCCTTCAGGAAGGTGATGGAGGAAATGCGCGGCGGCCAGCGAATCACCGACCAGAACCCCGAGGCCAAATACAACGCCCTGCAAAAGTATGCACGCAACCTCAATGACGCCGCCCGCAAAGGCAAACTCGATCCCGTGATCGGGCGCGAGGAGGAGATCCGCCGGGTAATCCAGATTCTCTCCCGACGCACGAAAAACAACCCCATCCTCGTCGGGGAGCCTGGCGTTGGGAAAACTGCGATCGCCGAAGGCCTCGCTCACCGCATCGTGCAGGGGGATGTGCCCGAAAACCTCAAGTCCCGCACGATTTTCTCCCTCGACATGGGGGCGCTGATCGCAGGAGCCAAGTTTCGGGGTGAATTCGAAGAACGCCTCAAAGCCGTTGTAAAAGAAGTGGTGGAATCTGAGGGCAGCATCGTGCTGTTCATCGACGAAATCCACACCCTCGTAGGAGCAGGCAAGGCAGAAGGAGCCATGGATGCCGCCAACATCCTCAAGCCTGCACTCGCCAGGGGTGAACTGCGAGCCATTGGAGCGACCACCCTGAATGAATACCAGAAGTACTTTGAGACAGACAAGGCACTTGAACGGCGATTCCAGGTTGTGCTTATCAGCGAACCGGACAGGGCAGACGCAATCTCAATCCTGAGAGGGCTGCGCGAGAAGTATGAGACGCATCACAAGGTAATAATAAGGGACGAGGCCATCATCTCGGCCGTGGACCTCTCATACCGGTACATTACTGACAGATTTCTTCCTGACAAGGCCATTGACCTAATCGATGAGGCAGCGGCCAGGCTCAGGCTGGAGATGAACTCCGTGCCCGAGGAGATTGACACCGCCGACAGGCAGATAAGGCAGCTGGAGATAGAGCGTGAAGCGGTTCGCCGTGATGGTGATACTGCCAAGGAGCAGGAGCTCTCGTGTGAGATAGCCGACCTGGCGGCAGGACGTGACGCGCTTAAGGCGCGCTGGCGCTCGGAGAAGGAGCTGGTGGAGAGCATGCAGAAAAGAAAGCAGGAGGCAGAGGAACTCCGGTTTGAGGCCGAGCGGGCCGAGAGAAGCGGAGACTATGGCAGGGTGGCTGAGATACGTTACGGCAGGCTTGTGGAGAATGAGAGAGCGGTGGCTGCGCTACAGAAGGAGATAGATGAGAAGCGCAACACAGGCTCAATGGTGCGCGATGATGTGAGATCCGATGATATTGCTGAGATAGTGGCACGCTGGACAGGCATTCCTGTTTCACGTATGCTTGAGAGCGAAAAGGAGAAGCTTCTGAGACTGGAGGAGGAACTGCATAAGAGAGTGGTTGGACAGGACGAGGCAATAGCAGCTGTCTCCGATGCCGTGCGCCGATCAAGAGCAGGCCTTCAGGATGAGAAGCGTCCGGTGGGGTCATTCATCTTCCTCGGCACAACTGGAGTGGGTAAGACAGAACTGGCTCGAGCCCTGGCAGAATACCTGTTCAACAATGAGAACCTGATGACCCGCATTGACATGACCGAGTACCAGGAGCGGCACAGCGTCTCACGACTGATAGGAGCCCCTCCCGGATACATAGGCTATGATGAGGGCGGACAGCTTACCGAGGCCATCAGACACAAGCCTTACTCTGTCGTTCTCCTTGACGAGATTGAAAAGGCACATCCGGATGTATTTAATATCCTGTTGCAGCTCCTTGACGACGGCAGACTCACTGATAATAAGGGCCGTACGGTCAACTTCCGTAATACAATAGTGATTATGACCTCTAATCTGGGCTCATCACTCATCCGCGAAAGTATAGGGGATAGTGATGGCGTTCTGTCAGATGAGCAGGCTGATAAGCTCAGGGAGGAACTGGTACAGATGCTCAGGGGCACCCTGAGACCGGAGTTTGTCAACCGCGTTGATGAAATAGTGTTGTTCAGACCGCTGACACTTGAGCAGATCAGGGAGGTGGTGATGATGCAGTTCGGAAGGGTGTCTCAGATGCTTGAAGAGAAGGGGATCAGGAGTGAGATCACCCCCACGGCGGTGGCATGGCTTGCTGACAGGGGATATGATCCACTGTTTGGTGCAAGGCCTGTGAAACGAATTATTCAGAAGGAGATAGTCAATGAGCTCTCAAAGGAGATAATTGCAGGTAACATTGATAAGGAGAAAACCATCAGGATTGATGTGAAGGCGGGCGGACTGGTTATGACGAACCTCTAGGATGGGCCGCTGTGGCTGAAGCTCTCTACGCAGCTGGCACGGTCAGGATAGATGTCAAGCGACTTGTGAAGCTGGAGAAGCTCAAACAGCTCCCTGGCGCGAGGCGTAAGCCCGCACAAACGGAAAGTGCAGTAATTTGACCTCGCCACCCGAAGAAAATGGAGGATCATGGCAAAAGCTGTGCTGTCAAGCATGGTGACCCCGCCAAGATCAATCACCACCCTGGTGTAGGGCAGATCAAACATCTTTATAATGGCAGGCCTGATGGCATCAACATTGAGCGCATTAATCCTGTCTGTGTTGAAGCTGATTATCTCAACCCCGTCTAGCCTTTCAGAATTAACCATGTCAGATCACCTGTTTTTGCTGAGATAGTCGTTTATCTCAGTTATTACCCTGTTGGCGTCTTCCTCAAAATTGGCAATGAAACCTTCAAAACGCTCTTTCTGGTCACCTGATTTGGCAAGAAGCTCGAACTCCTTGAGCATCTTTGAAGTAGAGTCCATCCCCATGACAGTAACTGAACCCTTGGCTTTGTGTGCCAGAAGCCCCAGGTCATAATAACGGCCTTCCCCGTAGAGCTTCTTCATCTCTGTAACGAATTCCGGGATCTGACCGGTGAAGATACCGGCAATCTCTTCCATAGTGGCCTTGTCTCCGCCGGTAATATTCACCAGGTACTCCGGGTTGAATGTTGTATATTCCATCTGCCAGGATTTGATTATGGGTACAAATATATAAACATTGAGCCCATCAGACTATGACTTATGTCTGAAAGGGTCAGTCAAAAATGATTTATTGCAGGTTTTTATCAGCCGAAAAATCCTACTTTTGCTCTGAATCCAAAACCTTTTAAGATGAAAAATACTCCGTTTCTTAGGTACCATCAGGCTCTGGGGGCCAGAATTATTCCGTTTGCCGGCTATAACATGCCGGTTGAGTATACAGGAATAACCGAAGAGCACATCACGGTGCGTGAGAAAGTGGGGGTTTTTGATGTTTCACATATGGGTGAATTCTGGGTCAACGGTCCGCGTGCCCTCGATTTCCTTCAGTATATCACATCCAATGACGTTTCAGCGCTGACCGACGGCAAGGTACAATATACATGCTTCCCGAATGGAAAAGGGGGCATTGTTGATGACCTCCTTGTTTACCGCCTGACAGCCGAAAAGTATCTCCTTGTTGTCAATGCGTCAAATATTGAAAAGGATTGGGAGTGGTGTGTTAAGCATGCTGGCCGGTTCGGTATTGAGACCGGGCCCGGCAAGGCAATGCATAATGCATCCGAATGGACCGCCCAGCTGGCAGTACAGGGCCCGCTGGCTCTTAAGGCCATGCAGAAGCTTACAGATGAACGTGTTACGGATATGGAATACTACACCTTCAAGGTACTGAAATTTGCAGGAATAGAAAACGTTATATTTTCCACAACAGGGTATACAGGCTCAGGAGGCTGCGAGATATATGTCAGAAACGAAGAGGCGGCACATCTTTGGGAGGAGGTCTTCAGGGCAGGAGAAGAGTTTGGCATCAGGCCGGTAGGCCTTGGCGCAAGGGATACCCTGCGTCTTGAGATGGGATTCTGCC
>JBGSKC010000086.1:0-70319 GCA_041741415.1 Bacteroidia bacterium
ACCAGGAGATCCAGCAATGGTGGATGACCTACAATACCGTCCGCCCGCACAGCTCCCTGGGGTACCTCACCCCGGAGGAGTTTGAAGAAACCAAGGGGAATTTCTACTATTCAGCGGTAGCGGCCTAGGGGAAGAGGACAGCCGCTTCCTAAGAAATTTTTGACAATATCAATTCCCAGTCTAATATTTCCATTGCATATATTGTCAATAAAAGTATATAATTCGAAATTGTTTTCAAAAGAATAAATCAAAACCTCAATCAACTCCTTTAAAGTTGACAAATTCAAACCTACATTTCCATCGAATTGAGCCAATGGTATTTCACCATTTGCTATTTTCCTTGCAAACTTAAGCCGCTTTTCAATTACATTATCAAGACGAGGAGGAGAAATCGTAAAGGCTTTAGGATGGTATCCGCTCAATGCTCCAGCTTTAATGGAATTATGAAATGTTTCAGGTCGCAACGAAATAAAAACTGTAACAGGTTGCCAATTTTCTGCTATTTCTTGCGAAATCAAAAATGCTAATTGTTGTGTTTCATAGTCCCTTTGATCGCAATTGTCAATGAACATCACTATTTGCTTTTTTCTTCCTTTAGCAAGGTGAAAAAGAGCATATTTTATGTGATCTTTTTTATTTTTTTGCTTTTCTTCAAAAAACGAAATAGCTAAATCCAATGCCCTTTCATGATTCTTTTCAAAGTATTCTTTATAGATGCCCTTTTTAAATCTGCCAAAATCAACATTATAAATTCCGTGGACAAAATCATGCTCAAATATATCAACCTCATACTCTTCCAGTAATATCTTAGTAATTTCGTCTAAAATTGCATCCCTAATATCTCATTCCAATACAATCTTGCTCCCTAAATCAATCTTTAATGTTATACAGTCGTGAAAAATTTCAGGGGCTTCAACTTTAATTAAATGATTGGTAAATGTTGATTTCCCCGCACCAACATCTCCTATCAACAAGATTGGACGCCTACTAATACTGTGGGCAGCAATATTTTTAAAATCCTGATTTATGCCTTTTTTATCAACAGCCGGTTGAACATTTAGCTCTTCATTATTTACTTCAAACAAATTTTCGTATCTGGTTCTTAAAATATCTTTGCTAACAGTTGCATAGCTTGATAAAGCGCCTGCATTGCAATAACACTCTTCCAAAAAAAGCTTTTCTAAATCTTGATAACGAATAACATCTTCTAGTATTAGCTCGCTCAAGATCTGAAGATTAGTTTGAAACAAATTTCTATTCTTTATTCCAGGGTAATTCCCTATTGTCGAAGAAAGCTTCGAAGGCAATTCAGGTAAAGAAATGCCGCATAAAATATTTTTAAGCCTTTTGCTTTTTATCCCACTCTTTGAGAGAAAATTCCAAAATTCCAGGAATTGAGCTTCCATTTGCTCTAGGCTTGGAAAAACAATAGCATCGCCTTCTAGTGGAGGAACACCGTCAAGGCGATTTGCAACAAAAGCGACCAATTGCCAACCATTTGAAACAACTGCAACTTCGACACCTCTTTTATTGCAATATCCACAAGCTTGCTCAATCGCTTCTCTAAATTTAGGATTATCTTTACACAAACTTTTAATCGAAAACTCAATACCTTTTTTACCTTCTGGCAAAACAAAATAATTCCCTTCCCTTTTTGCTTCTAAAATTACAGCAGGTCGGGCAAGACTAATAGTATAATCAGTATATTCACCATTGTAATTTTCCTCTGTTTTTATATCACCTTTTTCCCAACCTAAACATTCCAGCAACAAAGTATCTATTAAGTGAAATCGGGTTGTGCTTTCATTTCTTTTATCGTTTTCGTGATTTTTGCTCCACTTAATTAGGTTAATCAAGTTTTCTCTGCCTTTTTCGTAGCTCATGTTTTCTCTTTTTAATTTGTTACTTGTACTGAACGACTTAGCCAATTACGCTGTTATTCGGAAACACACGTAACCACTTTGTCCCACCAAACGCCTCCCTCAAAGAAAATCTTCGGGCCTGTTAGATGAAGCTTGCGAACAGAACTGGAAAAAGTGCCATAGCTCCCCCCATCACTTCTTCAATATACACCACCCTCCCCACCCCACGCAAGCACCATCTCAAAAAAAGGTGTTAAAATCCCCTATCCCTCCTTCCCATCATCGCTCCGCTCCGCTGCCAGCCGCTCTTTGTGCTGCCGGTGGAACCGGTGCTGGAGAAACAGCAGGGAAAACACGCCCATAGCAATGGCCACATCTGCCAGGTTGAAAACCGGGGCGGCAAAGGACCCGGGCGAGGGGTCGAAGCAGAACATGTCCACCACCCGGCCCTGCAGCCAGCCACCCTGGTACAAGTTGCGCTCGGCAAACAGCCAGCCGTAAAAGGTGCGGTCAATCACATTCCCAAGGGCACCACCGGTGATGACTGCCAGCATCCAGGGCAGGGCAGAGCGGTGCTCCCGATATCGCCACAACGCGTACATGAGCAGGCCGATGGCGAGGAGCGACACTACGGAAAGCAGGTATTTGGCTTCCACTGCCGACCAGGCTCCCGCCCAGCTTCCGGCCAGGTCATGCAGGGTGAGCCCAAAGGCAAAGCCGTTGTTTTCCACAAACGTGAGCCGGAAGGCCCTGCCAAAGACGGGCCTCATCTCACCCGGCAAAAAGGTGAGTTTAACCATAACTTTCACCGCCTGGTCTACGGCGGCAATGCCGAGCACAAGGGCTGCCAGCCGGAATGTTCTCATGAGGACTGCTCAGTCGCTCCGGGAGTCGTGGCAGGAGCCGCCTCCGTGGCATCAGTGTGCCGCTCATGAATGCGGTTGAAACGGTCCTGAAATAAAATCAGGGCCAGAATCCCGACTGTGATGGCGGAGTCGGCAATGTTGAAAATGGGCCACAAATGGTAGGACCCACCACCGAGAAAGCCCGGCAGCGGCAGGTCGAACAGGTCGAAGTAGAACATATCCACCACCCTGCCAAAGAAGAGTCCTCCGCTATATTCATTCACCTCCTGAAACCAGAGGCCATAAAATGTGCGGTCGACGATGTTGCCGATGGCACCGCCCAGCACCATGGCCAGGAACCAGGGCAACGGCGAGCGGTGAGCCGCCAGTTTCACAAGGAAATAGACGATCCCGGCAAGGGCAATGAAGGAGAAGATGGTGAGGATAATTTTGCCGGTTTCTTCCGACATGCTGCCGAAGAAACTGGTCACCTTCAGGCCGAAGGCGGCACCGGGGTTCTCGATGAACTGGATTTTGAACCAGCTGCCGAAAACAGGGATTTGTTCGCCAAGGAGCATATTGGTTTTCACCAGCACCTTCACGAATTGGTCCACCAGCACGATGGCGAAGGCAAGCAGGAAGTAGCGGGAAGCAGGGTTTCGGCGCATACCTGGAAGAAGGTTGGGGTCGTGCAAGTGGTTATTCGGAGTCTTCCTCGCCGTTGCGGGATTCTGCGGTGCTTGGCAGTGGTTCTTTGCGCACCCTCATGCGGGTGTTTTCGTCGTTTTTGGCGGCAACCGTGGTGGTAGCGTGGGGAACAAGGCGGAGGCGCTCTTTGGGGATGAGCTCACCTGTTACCCGGCAAACACCATAGGTTCCGTTTTCGATGCGAATCAGGGCCTTCTGGAGCTTGTCGATGAACTTGGACTGCCGTGCCATGAGCATTTCGATTTGCTCCTTTTCGCGGCTTTCGTTTCCGTATTCGGTGAAATTGATCGCATCGGCAGAGCTGCCGCTGAACTCGCGAAGGCTGTCGGCCAGGCGGCGATACTCTATGTTGGACTCCTCCAATTTAGAGCCGATGATTTCCCGGAACTCGTCCAGTTCTGTCTTGGTGTAAAAACTTCTTCCGTTGATGTCGGCCATGGCTTGTTTTGTTGAATTGCCGGAGCGAAAAAAAAGGGCGCTGGCAAGGTTAACGAAGGACTTGAATAGTGAGAGAACCTGTTGTTCCGTTCACTTCGATTTCATCTTCCTGCGGGCTGCCGGCCAGGAGAAGGTCCTGGGCCAGGGTTTCGCCGCAGAGGTAGTCGCGATGCGCTTCCAGGGCATCGTTCCAGGCAGGGTCGGAGGAGATGACAAGGCTGATCCGGTCTGTCACCTCCAGGCCTTTCGACTTTCTCAGGTTTTGGATGCGGTTAACAAACTCTCTTGCCGTTCCTTCCAGCCGAAGTTCTTCGGTGATGGTGATGTCAAGGGCAACGGTAAAAGGCCCGTCTGAAGCAACCAGCCAGCCTGGAATGTCTTCACTCTGAATTTCTACGTCGGCCGGTTCCAGTACGAAGGCCTGCCCTGCGAGTTCCACCTGAGCATGCCCTTCGCGCTCAAACTGCCGGATGTCTTCCTGGGTCCAGCCGGAAAGCACAGGCCCGAGAAGCTTCATCTGCTGGCCCATTTTTGGTCCGAGCACACGGAAATTTGGTTTGATTTTTTTTACAAGAACTGGATTATCCTCCGAAATATAGGAAATTTCCTTGAGGTTCACTTCGCTTTCGATCAGGGATTTCACCCTTTCCAGCGCAGATTCACCCAGTTCGGCACTACTGATTGCCACCAGCGCCCGCGCCAGGGGCTGGCGCACCTTGATTTTTTCCCGCCGCCGCAAACTCAGCACCAGTGTTGTGATCCGCTGCGCCATGTCCATCCGCGCTTCTGCGGCTTCGTCGATCAACGATTCATCCCACACCGGGAAATTAGCCAAATGCACACTCCCGGCTCCACCTTCTCCCATCAAATCGCCATACAAGCGCTCGGCATAAAATGGAGCAAACGGACTCATCAGAATCGCCACGGTTTCGAGGCACTCGTGCAAGGTCTGGAAGGCTTTTTCGTCGCCGTCCCAAAAACGGCGGCGCGCCAGGCGAACATACCAGTTGGACAACTGCTCGTTCACAAAATAATCGATGGCCCGAACGGCCTTGGTCGGTTCATAATCGTCCATGAAGGCCTCCACGTTCCGGATCAGGGAATGCAGCACCGACAGGATCCAGAGGTCGAGTTCTTCGCGCTCCGCCGCCGGAATGGCATCTCCATACTGGAAATCAGCGAGGTTGGCGTAGAGGGCAAAGAAGCCGTAGGTGTTGTACAGGGTTCCGAAGAAGCGCCGCTGTACTTCCTCCACGCCTTTGAGGTCGAAGCGAAGGTTTTCCCATGGCTGGGAGTTGCCGATGATGTACCAGCGGGTGGCGTCGGCACCGTACTGCCGGATGGTTGTAAACGGATCCACGGCATTGCCGAGGCGCTTGGACATCTTGCGGCCATCTTTGTCGAGCAGCAGGCCGGTGGAAATAACGTTTTTGAAGGCTGGAGAATCCTCCAGCATCACAGCAATGGCGTGCAGGGTGTAGAACCAGCCCCGGGTCTGGTCCACGCCTTCGGAGATGAAATCTGCCGGGAAGCTCGCCTTAAACTTTTCTTTGTTCTCAAACGGGTAGTGCCACTGGGCAAAAGGCATGGCCCCCGAATCGAACCACACGTCGATCAGGTCGCTTTCGCGCTTCATGGGCTTGCCACCCGGGCTCACCAGGGTGAGGTCGTCCACGCCGGGCTTGTGCAGGTCGAGGTTGGCGAAGAATGCCTCCACTGTTTCTGCTGCCATCAGGCCTGCCGCAACGGCTTTGTCTGCTTCGGCGCGCAGTTCCTCCACCGACCCGATGCAGGTGGCTTCTTTGCCATCCTCGGTGCGCCACACCGGCAGCGGAATGCCCCAGTAGCGGGAGCGGGACAGGTTCCAGTCCACGATGTTTTCGAGCCAGTTGCCGAAGCGGCCTGTGCCCGTGGAAGCTGGTTTCCAGTTGATTTCGAGGTTTTTCTCCATCATCCGCTCTTTCACTGCCGTGGTGCGGATGAACCAGCTGTCCAGCGGATAGTAGAGCACCGGCCTGTCGGTGCGCCAGCAGTGCGGGTAGCTGTGTTCGTATTTTTCGACGCGGAACGCCTTGTTTTCTTCTTTCAGGCGAATGGCAATGTCAACGTCCACGCTCCGGTCTTCGACCTGGCCGTAGTCTTTCACATACCGGCCGGCGTAGTCGGTCACTTCTTTCACAAAGCGGCCCTGCCGGTCCACAAGCGGGATCGTGTTCCCTTCTTCATCCTTCACCATGAGGGGCGGGATGCCGTGCTGACGGGCCACATTGAAGTCGTCGGCACCGAAGGTGGGCGCAATGTGGACAATGCCGGTACCGTCTTCCGTGGAGACAAAATCGCCCGTCACCACGCGGAAAGCAGGCTTGTCGGGCTGCACATAGGGCATGAGCTGTTCATACTCAATGCCTGCCAGGTCTTTGCCTTTCATTTCGCCCAGCACCTCAAAGGGAATGAGCTTATCGCCGGGCTGGTAGGCTTCCAGCGACAGTTCGGCAGCGTCGGCAGAGAAGAATTTCCCCATCAGGTCTTTGGCCAGAATGACCGTGACCGGAAGATGGGTATAGGGGTTAAAGGTGCGAACTTTCACGTAGGTGATCCCGGCACCAACTGCGAGGGCGGTGTTGGAGGGGAGGGTCCAGGGGGTGGTGGTCCAGGCGAGGAAATACTCGTCGGCGTCTTTTCGCTTAAACTGAGCCGTGACGGAGGTATCCTTCACATCGCGGTAGGTGCCGGGCATATTGAGCTCGTGGGAGCTGAGGCCGGTTCCTGCAGCAGGCGAATACGGCTGAATGGTGAAGCCTTTGTAAATCAGGTCCTTGTCCCACAGGCGCTTGAGCAAATGCCACACCGATTCGATGTAGTCATTCTCAAAAGTGATGTAAGGATTGTCGAGGTCCACCCAGTATCCCATGATGCGGGTGAGCTCGTCCCATTCGCCTTTGAACATGAGGACATCCTTGCGGCACTCGGCGTTGTAGTCCTGGACGGAAATGGAATGGCCAATGTCCTCTTTTTTGATGCCGAGGCGCTTTTCTACCTGCAGTTCAATGGGGAGGCCGTGGGTATCCCAGCCGCCTTTGCGCTCCACCTGGAAGCCTTGGAGGGTTTTGTAGCGGCAAACGAGGTCCTTGATGGTGCGGGCAATGACATGGTGAATGCCGGGCTTGCCATTGGCGGAGGGGGGGCCTTCGTAAAAGGTAAAGGCAGGGCGGCCCTGGCGTTCGGAAACGCTGCGGGCGAAAGTTTGCCCCTTCTCCCAGGCTGCCAAAACAGCCTGATCGACTTCGGGCAGGGACAACCCTTTGTATTCAGGAAATCTGCGCGTGGACATGAATTTCGATAACAGTAAGGGACGAATCCCGGAAAAGATCGCGCAAATATAGGGAATAGAAGTGGAAAAGCTGAGGCCAGATGAGCGTCAGTATTTCACCAATTGGGGTGAAAGGCAAACTGGCCATTGGGTTGGCGGGAAAAGACAACGAGCCCCGGGCCGTTGGTAACGAGGAGGAGCGGAGCGTCGAGGGCCTGGTTGTAGCGGGCAATCTGGTTAATGGTGTCCTGGGTAATGGGAACCTGGGGTGCCTTGCATTCGCAGAGGAGCCAGGGCTTGCCGTCGGCGTCAAAGACCACCAGGTCAAAGCGGCGTCGGGTGCCCCGGTAACTAATTTCTTTTTCCACGGCAATTCTTCCCATCGAAATGCCTTTTTGCTCGATCAGCCAGCGAATGAGGTACTGGCGCACTTCCTCCTCAGGCTGGAACACATACCAACCCTTCCGCACAGGGTCCCAAACAAGGGGTAATTCTCCCTCCTGGCGAAGGGTTAGCGGGCTTCGGGGAAGTTTCCATTCGGCTTCTGTCATTGGCTACCTCAGCCTCCTGATCAGCTCATCCACCTCCCGCAGGTCTGCCCCTTCAGCTTCGAGCAGTTGCCGCGCCCGGTAGGCCTGGCGGGAAGCTTCTTCCTTTTTGCCCAGCTTTCCCAGCAACTGCGCCTGAATGAGGTTGTTATACCCGGCATTTTCCAGCGCAATGGATTGGCGGGTCCAGACGAGGGCCTGCTCCAGCAGGTCGCTGTCGCTCACATGCAGGAAAAACAGGTGCGCGGCGTTGCTCAGCTCCTTGGGCTGGGTAATGATGTGTTTGCCAAAATACTCTACGGCCCGGGCGGAATAGCCTGTCCAGTCGGAAGCGGCCTCGGTGTAGGTCATTTGGAGCCGGAGATAGGTGCGCCCGTCGTCTTTGATCTGGGTTTGGGCAATGGCCAGGGCTTGCTGGTAGGCTTTGTCGTTGCGGGTGCGCGCCGAGGCAATGGCCGATTTTTTCAGCAGGCTGTAGATTTTGTCCAGCACCGGCTGGTAGCCATAGCGCTTGATGAAGGCCTTTTGTTTGGCAAGCAAATACTGGTATTCCCGGCTGTTGAGGTCGTAGGTCAATGTCTCGATGGCCTTCCAGTTTTCAAGGAATAAAAGGTCTTTGTCGCGGGTGATGGTGGCAAAATACTTGTCTGCCGCTTCGTAGGCGCGCCGGTCTTCGGTTCCCTGCCAGGCCATGGCCATCATAAGCAGGGTGTCGGGATTGGTGGTATTGGCCTGGTAGGCCAGCTCCAGCACATCAATGGCTTTGTCGGGCCGCATCACTACTTTCGCCTCGCTGATAAGCTCCTTTGGCCCGCGATAGCCAAGCACCCTGTGCACCTCTTCGCCGCTGGGGTTGATGAACAATAGGGTCGGATATGCATTCACGCGGTACCGCTCGGCAAAGGCCAGCCCTTCGCCCTGCTCCATATCAAGCTTAACGTTGATGAATGACTGGTTGAACAAAGCACCCACATCGCCGTCGGGAAAGGTGTTGCGCGTCATCATTTTGCAGGGGCCACACCAGGTGGTATAGGCATCGACAAAAAGGAGCTTTCGCTGGGCCCGGGCCTGCTGCAAGGCTTCGGCCCAGGAGCCTGAAAAAAACTCAATACCGCCCTGGGCGCTTAGAATGCCGCCAAAGAGCAAATGCAGGCTCAAAAAAAGGATCCGGAGGGTGCGCATAGGAGAATCAGGTAAAATGGTTGCTGCTTTCGACCGGGGAAAAGTACGTAGCTTTTGTCACGATTGGCAATAGCAAGGTGTCCTTTCGCCAAACATTCCCCCTTCATCATGGCAACTACCCCCTCCTCCAAAACAACAGTAGCCCAGGCTGTCAAAGAAATTGTGCGGCCCCGGTGGAAACAAATCGCTGCCGGCATCGCGATGATTCTCATCAGCCGGTCGGCAGGGCTTCTGGTGCCTGCCGCCCCGCAGTATATCCTCGACGTAGTGGTGCCCGGTGGCGACACGACCATGATCTGGGCTGTGGTGGGCGTCGTGGGCCTGGCCCTGCTGATTCAGGCAACTTCCTCTTTCTTTCTGGTAAAACTGGTCGGGGTGGAAGCCCAGCGAATGATTGCAGAACTCCGCGCCAAGGTGCAGCAGCAGGTGCTGAGGCTGCCCATCCGTTATTTCGACAGCCAAAAAACAGGAAACCTTGTTTCCCGCATCATGACAGACGTCGAAGGCATCCGCAACCTGGTTGGAACAGGGCTGGTGCAGCTGTTTGGCGGAGTGCTCACCTCCATCGGCGCACTGGTGATCATGCTCAGCTACAACGCCACCCTCACCCTCGCTCTGCTCGTGCCCCTCATACTTTTCGCCCTGATGGCCCTGCAGGCATTCGCCAAAATCCGCCCTATTTTCCGCGAAAGAGGCCGCATCCAGGCGGAAGTGACCGGGCGCCTCACCGAGTCGCTCGGTGGCATCCGCGTCGTGAAAGGCTTCCACGCTGAAGCAACGGAGACCAAGGTATTCGCCGAGGGCACCATGGACATTTTCCGGAACATCGCCAGCTCCATGACCGCCACCGCCCTCGTTACCTCCGCCTCCACCCTCATGATCGGCCTCTCCACACTTGGGGCCGTTGGCTACGCCGCCATCATGATCATGCAGGGCGAAATGACCCCGGGAGAGCTCACTTCCATGCTCATGTACCTCGCCGTACTGGTCTTTCCGATTGTGCAGATGAGCAACATCGGCAGCCAGATCACCGAGGCCTTCGCCGGGCTCGACCGTACGCAGGAACTGCTGGGCATGACAAAGGAAGGCGAAGAACCGGAGCGCACCCGGGAGCTCAGCAGCCTCAGGGGTGATATTGTTTTTCAGGATGTGGCCTTTGGGTATGAAGAAGGCAAGGAAGTGATCCACGGGGTGAGTTTTGAAGCTCCCGCTGGCACCATTACCGCATTGGTGGGGTCGTCGGGATCCGGGAAAACGACAATCGCAGGCCTCGCTGCCTCTTTTCTCAAAAACGACAACGGCTCCATCACAGTGGATGGCGTGGAAATGAGCAGCATTAAGCTCGACAGCTACCGCCAATACCTCGGGGTGGTACTGCAGGATGATTTTCTGTTTGAAGGAACGATCCGGCAAAATATCCTGTTTTCCCGGCCAAACGCCACGGAGGCGGAAGTAAAGCAAGCTGTGGACGCAGCCTACGTGAGCGAATTCACCAACAGGTTCGAGGCCGGGCTGGAGACCCTGATCGGGGAGCGCGGCGTGAAATTATCCGGCGGCCAGCGTCAACGCATCGCCATCGCCAGGGCGATTCTGGCCGATCCGCAGGTGCTCATCCTCGACGAAGCAACCTCCAACCTCGACGCAGAAAGCGAAGCCTACATCCAGCAAAGCCTGGATCAACTGCTTGCAGGCCGCACCACGTTCGTGATTGCCCACCGCCTCAGCACCATTCGCCGCGCAAACCAAATCCTCGTGATCGAAGAAGGCCGGATCGTGGAGCGAGGCACCCACGACGACCTCATTGCCCGCGATGGCCGCTATGCAGACCTGTACCGGACACAGACCAGAATCTAGCAGCAAAAGCAGAGAACCCGGGCAGCTCGTTCTTTGCACCCCCAATCCTGCATCAACTTCCATTCAGCCAAACAGCTCCCTCCCGGAATGCCCGGAAGGGAGCTGTTCTATTCTGCAATCAGGTCAATACAGCAGGCGGTACTGGATCACCGGGAAAAGGCCAATCTGGTAATTGGTCTGGATTGGTTCCGTGGCAGGGTCTCCGTCGAGATCGGCAGAAGGACTGTACACCTGGTTGAAGACGTTGTCGCGGTTGGTCACATTCTGCAAATCAACCGACCACTCCTGAAGAAAACGTTTGCCGTTGAGGCGGAAGGTGGCCTTCACGTCGATCCGCAGGTAGTCGGGGTAGCGGAAAGCATAAGCCTGGCTGTTGTCAAACTCGGTGGTGCCGGAGATCCGTGAGGCTTCCAGGTCGATCGGTGTGTAGCGGCGGCCACCGGCGTAGGTGCATTTGCCGTCGAGCGACAGGGTGTTTTTTCCCAGCTTAAACTCCCGGCCTCCCAGCACGTTGCCGATGTAGTTGCCGTTGAACACCGTATTTCGCTCCACCTCATCAAAGCCCGTGTAGGTGGATTCAAACAGCGAGCCGGTAAGGAGGAAGTAGTATTGGTTCGAGAAAAACTTCTCTACAGTCAGTTCCAGGCCGTAGTTGGTTCCTGTGCCCAGGTTTTCGAGGCTGTCAACGGTTGGGAAGCCAAAATCGGCCCCGGCGTTGAGCATGGAAAAGGAGGGAAAGCTGGCCGCCACCGGCACGCGGTCGAGCTGCTGGTAGTACACCTCGGCTTTGAGGCGCAGGTTTTCGGCGATGTTCCAGTCGTAGCCAAGTACTGCCTGCAGGCTGCGGGTGAAGTCGAGCTGCTCGTTGGTGCGGAGCACTTCTGCCCCCGCGCGGGTGTCGAGGAAGTAAATTTGCAGCGGCTGAAGCTGGTTGTGAATGCCCAGCCCGGCGCTGAGGCGATGACCGGGTGCCACCCTCACCACGAGGCCCAGGCGGGGCTCCAGGGAGGTCTGGCCATTGAGGAACAGGCGCTGGCTGTGAACCCCGGCATTGAGGTGAACCGCATCGGTGAAGCGGTGCTGCCAGTTGACATAGCCTTGCAGCAAAAAGGTGGAGCCGTCGAAATTGCGGAGCTTGCGGTAGGTCTCATCGGAGAGCCGCACCGAGTCGATCAGGGTGATCTGGTAGTTATTGGCCATCACGCCGGCACGAAGCTGGTCTCTCGCAGAAAATTTGTGATTTACCTGATAATGAACCGTTTGCCGCACTGTTGTGTATTTCTCGGCATACCAGCGCCAGGGCTCACCGGTGACTTCTTCGAGCGAATCGATCTGGGTGCCGGAGCGAATGCCGCTCAGGGCCACCGAGAGTTTGCCGTAGCTTTTGTTGGAAAACAAATGGGTGTGCGACATGCCCACCAGCCCCGAGGCCGCTCCGTTGTACAGGTCGGTGCCTTCGCCGTTGAACAGGTTATCTCCCCCTGATTCGCTGTCGAGAAAGTCAATGGCGCTGTTGCCGCCCAGCCCAAACAGTACCCAGCGGCCTGCCTGCTCAGTGGGAATATCTAGTTTGAAAGTGATGTCCTGATACTCCGGCACTGCCGCGCCTGTTCCGAAATTGATTCCCAATGCTTTGAACACCGACAACGTCGAATAGCGGTAGTTGGCAACCAGAGAAGCGTGCTTGCCGATGGGCAGCGGTCCTTCGACCCCGGCTTCCACGCCATTAAACCCGATTTGCCCCATCAGCTCCCAGGTTTCGTCATTGCCGGAGCGAAGGCCCAGGTCAAACACACCGGAGAGGGCGTTGCCATATTCTGCAGGGAAGGCAGAGGTAAAGAAGTCGGCGTCGCTGAGGTTGTTGTTGTTGAGCATGGAAACGGGGCCGCCTGTGGTGCCAAGCGCACCGAAGTGGTTGGGGTTGGGAATGTCGATTCCCTCCAGCCGCCACAACACCCCCGCCGGAGAGTTCCCCCGGATGATGATGTCATTTCGCTGGTCATTCACCCCCGATACCCCGGCAAAGTTTTGCGCCATCCTGGCCGGGTCGTTGCGGCTGCCCGCGTAGCGAAGGGCTTCTTCCACCGAGAAGGTGCGGGTGCTCACCGCGCTGAACTCATTGCTGCTCCCGGCTTTGTTGCTTTGCGCCACGATTTCCACCTCGGCGGTGCTTGTCACCTGCTCTTCGAGGGCAATCTGCAGCACAATTTCCTGCGCCACCGTCACGATGAGGTTGGGGCGAATGGCCGGGGCGTAGCCAACATAGGTGACCTGCACAGCCTGGCGGCCTACCGGCACACCTTCCAGCCGGAAACGACCCTCGTCGTCGGTGAAGGCCCCGATCACGGGTTCCACGTCGAGCAATACCACGGTGGCACCTACCAGCGGCTGAAGGGTTTGGGCATCGGTGACGGTACCGCGAATGGTTTGCTGCCCCCAGGCATGACTGCACAGGAGAAGCAGAAAGAAGAAAGGAAGGGTTCTGTTCATGGCAAACGGAGTAAAAAAGCTCATTTGCCCGCTAACTTGCAGAAAGGTCCGCGCTCTCTCCGCTTCTTCTGACGAATTGTACACCCGCGCCGATGAACCCGCCGGGCAGGCAGTCGTTCGCGAATTTCGGCCCTACTTCAGGTCGATGAGCTGCATGAGCTTCACGTTGAAATAGCGGGGATCGCTAAGGGAGTCGGGCACTTTGCCTTCATCGAACGCTTTTTTCAGGTCCTTCACAGCATCGTCGATGGTGTGGGTCGGCACAAAGCCCAGTTCTCTGGTAATTTTCTCCGACGACACATGATAGGAGCGAAGGTCGTCGGTGGGGGACGTGATGATGTTCACCTGATCGCCGACAACATCGCGCACAATCTGGGCAAGTTCTCCCACGGGGTGGTTTTCGTACCCGGCGTTGAAGATTTTCCCGGCGATTTTTTCACTGGGAAGGTCGAGGAGCTGAATATAGAGGTCGGTCATATCCTCGATATGGATGTTGGGGCGCTTCTGGCTGCCGCCGAACACCGTGATTTCGCCCTTGTTGATGGCGAGGTTGGTGAGGATGTTGACAACGAGGTCGAGGCGGAGGCGGGGTGAATAGCCGCACACCGTGGCCGGACGAATGGTGACCGTGGTGAAGTCGTCGCTCTGGTAGCGGGCGAGGATGTCCTCGCACATCGCTTTGAATTTGGAGTAGTCGGTGAGGGGTTCGAGCTCCATTTCCTCGGTCACTTCGGGTTCCTCTTTGATGCCATAGACAGAGGAGGAGGAAGCGTAAATGAAGCGTTTCACCCCGCCTTCTTTGGCGATTTGCACCATGGGCTCGAAGGCGTCGAGGTTGATGCTTTTGCCAAGCTCAGGGTCGAGGTCAAAGCTGGGGTCGTTGGAGATGCAGGCAAGGTGAATCACGGCGTCGTGGCCGGGGATGGTGCTGGCCAGCAGGTCGCGGTCGCGGATATCCCCCCGGATTTTGGTCAGGTTAGGATGTTCAGGAAGCACCTCCTCGCCATAGATGAACAGGTCGATCACGGAGACCTGATAGCCTTCGCGCAGGAGCTTGGGGATGAGGATGGCTCCGACATAACCGGCACCGCCGGTGACATAGACTTTGGAAAATGCGTGATTCATCTCGTTGTCGATTGAGTGCGAAGAGGAAAAAGCAAAAGCGCCAGCCTGCCTGATGCGCTTTTCGCTGCGAAGGTAGCAAGGGATTCAGGGCCGGGCAAGCCAGAAACACTTCCCATCCATCTTGCTTTTCTCACGTTTACCCCAGGCCACGACACGCTTGCTCATTCCTGCGACCAGGGCTGTATCTCTGGCGTGACGCAGGGCGTTCTCAGCACATCCAATTCAACAATGCCTTTTACAATGAAACGCACCTTCTTTTTCACTGCACTGGTTTTCGGATTTCTGGGTTTTGCTTCCCAGGTGCAGGCGCAGCGCCTGTCGCTGACAGCCAACTTCTCCGACTTCCAGATCGACCAGGCCAATTCCGGCTCCACCTCTATCGACTACGCTGGCAGCTCTTCCGTGGGCCTCAACCTCCGGTATTACACCAAAAACAAATGGGCCATCCGCGCCGGTGCCGGGCTCGACAATCTCCAGTACACCGTGAACAACGGCCTGCAAACCGACTATGCCGGTCGCCGCCAGGACCTGACCGGGGTGTTTGGTCTCGAAAAACACTTTATGCTGGGACCCCTCGATGTCTATCCCGGTGCTTTTATCCCGCTGGTGGTGGTAGGTGAAGACAATATTCTGGATGCCAACTACGACAACATCACCAACGGCAACATGCGCGCCGGGCTGGGTCTGTTGCTGGGGGCGAATGTGAAATTCCTCAAGATTTTCCGCCTGGGGGTTGAGCTGGATGCCACCTACGACAACTTCAAAACCGGCGTCTATCAGGGTGTGAACCAGGCCTCTTTTGTTCCGGTTCGCGGCATCAACCACAATGTGGCGTTTACCCTTGGAATTGCGATTTGAGAAGTTTGGAGCCGAGAACCGAGAGCCGAGAGCCGGGACCAGAGGCGAAGCCGGTTTTTCACCCTTGTCAGGGTTTGGCTTCGACCCTGACAAGGGTTTTGGGAGATGGATGCGAGAGCCGAGAGCCGAGAAGCGGGACTGGAGGCGAAGCCGGTCTTAGCTCCGGAGGAGCAGCATGTTAATAGCTATCGGATCCCCCGTTTTTGAAAATCTTCCGGCGGCCATTTGGCCGCCGGAAGATTTTCAAAAATCATGCGCATGAAGCGCTATTAACATGTCGCCCCCTCCGGGGGCTTTGTCGTTTTGTCATGGTGAGCAGGCTGCTTCAGCCCCTTCTGTCATGGTGAGCAGGGCCTCCAGGCACGTCGCCGAACCATGACAAACCGGCGCCCTCCTTCGGCGACGGCCTGAAGGCCTGCTCAGGATGACGCAAAGCAGGCGACGCCGTTCTTGTCTGACTTCCGACCTCTGACTTCTCGCTTCTGGCAGGACCGTCGCCGAACCATGACAACCCTACTTTCCTCTCCACTTCGGCCACTGCTCCTTCCGCCACCAGCCATCCTCCAGATCCCGGCTCACCGTGAACCAGAGCTTGGTGGGGTTGTAGGTGTCGATCCCGGTCGGGAGGGTTCTACCATGGGGGTAAGGGTACAAAAAACCGTCAAAGATAACGTGATCCCACTGCCGGTAATGCTTCCAGCGGTATGACGCCATTCCCGACCATAGGCCCACTTTGAGGCCGATTCCGGGACTAATTTCCAGGGAATAGGGGGCAGCGGTAAATTTACCAAAATGAGCACCGCTCGTAGCTCTTACCGTTTTGGCAAAGTGTATACTACCCTCCAGGGAACCTCCAAGAAAAATCATAGCATTGTCTCCAAGAGAAAGTACTCTTACTTGCAGAGACAACGGCAGATATGCTTGATGGACCTGGTATCTTCTAACTGTCCTAAGAATCTCGTGGTACCTGCCTGTAAAATAGGGATGATTAAAAGGTCTTCCAAAATTATTGAACTCATGCCGGTACCCCAACCCGGCATCTAGCCGGAAATCTCCCCGTTGTAGCAGGCTGCGGTGCACTGCAAAGCTCAGGTCATAGGAATAGTTTTGTTCCTCATACTTGAGAATTTCTCTTGCGAGAATAGTTCCCTCAAGGCCAAATAACCTCCGATCTTGAACCTGGCTGGCATACCCTGCAGTAAACCGCCACCCAGGCTGGAACTGGAATTTCTGGGCCATCATCGGGGTGAGGCTCAGGCAAAAAAGGGCCAGAGAGAAGACACATGCTTTCATTTCAGGTGCCGGTTAGGATGTGATTTGACACAAGGTAGAGAAGAAATTCACCTGAAAAAAGCCAAATCCATCTATCCGGAAAGGGAAATTGGAAAGCCCCAAACGCATCCTCTTTCCGCGCCCGCATCATCCACTTTTGTTTTCCGCCTCTGCCAGCTTAGCTTGCTTCTCTTTGATTCTTCCTTCTCCAGCCAACCCTATGCAACTATCAACTCCCGGGGATATCCGCCAACTGGTTGAGGCATTTTACGCCAAAGCCAAGCCCGACCCGGTCATCGGCCATTTTTTTACAAAGGTGGTGGCCCTCGACTGGGACCATCATATCCCGCTCATTTCTGATTTCTGGTCGTCCATGCTGCTCGGGCTGCGCAGTTACCAGGGGAACCCCATGGACAAGCATTTCCAGCTCGACAGTCTTTCCCGCATGGAACACGCCCATTTCGAACGCTGGCTGGCACTGTGGCCCGAAACTGTTGACGAACTTTTTGTTGGCGACAAAGCCGAAGAGGCCAAGCGCCGGGCGGCCAGCATCGCTGCTGTCATGGAACATCAGGTAGAAAGGGCAAGAAAAACGCCCTGAGTTTTTGCCGGATCGCCGGGCCGTCAGCTCATCGCTTCCAGCACGCGCCGAAGTTCCCGCTCGGGGTCCTGCCACAGGTTGCGCGCCCAGATCCGGATCCAGCGCCACTGGCGGTCGCGCAGCATGCCGGGGCGGTACAACTCCCGCTCCTTGGCGCTTAATCCGCCAAAATACCGCGGTCCCTCCGCTTCCAGCCCCAGCAGGTAGTCGCTTTCCCCGCTCCGCCGGATGGCAAGGTCAAGCTGGTCTGAACCCATCACCGCAGGGTCATCTGCCACATACCCCGCAGCGAGAATCCCGGGCAACAACCTGGCCGCAAGGCCGCCACCTGCTGCTATTTCCGGCCGCAGCTGAAGAGGCCCGCGAATCTGCCCCTGTGCCCAGGCATACTGCAGCCAGTCACGAAACATCCCCGGACCGGCATGGGTGCTTTGCTCCACCCGCAATTCCTCCGGCTGAAAGCTGCACACAACCACCATCTGCCACCGCGCCCGGGTCACAGCCACGTTCAGGCGGTTTTCCCCTCCCGCCTGGTTCAGCAGGCCAAACCTCGTCTGCAATTTGCCGCTTTTGTCGCGGGCATAGCCGATGGAAAACACAATCACATCCCGCTCGTCGCCCTGTACATTTTCAATGTTTTTGACAAACAAGCCCTGCTGTTCTTCCCCGGCAACGCGCTGCATCAAATCGGTCATAGCTCGAAACAACCCCGGATCAGCTGCCGCGAGTTCACTCATTCGCTGCTCCAGCAAATCAAGGATCAGTTCCTGCTGGTGAAAATTGAACGTCACAACGCCCACGCTGGGGCGGTCGGATCGCCGGGCCAGGGTTTCGAGCCAGGCAAGCACCCGCTTTGCCTCCGGTTCGTTTCGCTGATCTTCCCAGCTGCCTTCCACGGCATCCCACACGAGGGGCGGCTGATGCAGTGGTTCGGGCCTGGCCAGGGGCATCATCCGGTGGGAGTTTTCATAAAACCGCTCATTGGAAAAGCGAATCAGGGCCTCCGACTGGGAGCGGTAATGCCAGCGCAGCTTCGCTGCCGGGAGGGTTTTCCGGGCCAGGTCCAGGATGCTCTGCACTTCGAGGGGCATGGCCTCTGTGCTGTCGGGGAGGTCTTCTTCGAGACGAACGCGATACAAATCCAGGGGAGGAAGTTGCTTGTCGTCTCCGGCAATCACCACCTGCCTGCCGCGCAGCATCACGGGCAGGGCCCGCTCCACAAAGCATTGGCTGGCCTCGTCAAAAATCACGAGGTCGAACAGGTCTTTTTCCATCGGGAACATCGCGGCAACAGCCTCCGGCGAAGCCAGCCAGCAGGGTGCCAGCCGCTGAAGGCCCGTGTGCCAGGTTTCCGAAACCAGCCTCCGAACCGGCCAGAGGTTTCGCTTTTTGCTCACCTGGTGCTCGATATCGCGATAGGTCACCCTGTTTTTTAACCGGTTAAACTCCAGTTCCTCCACAGCCTGTTCCTTGAGCCGCCTCAGCACCAGCCTGGCCACCTCCGGCTGGCGCTGCTGGTACTTTTCGCGGTAGCTCTCCAGCATTCTGTCCCAGCCACGGCTGCTCACCTGCAGCAACACCGGCTGGGCTTCCTCGATGGCCTGGATCCAGGTGAGGTACACGCTGTTGGCGAGCAGGTCGGTGAATGCGGCTTCCGTCGGTTCGCCCGTCAACCCTGTTTCCACCTGATCGAGGAGCTGCTGGCCGTTGAGATCGAGTTCGGCAAGGAGGCGGTCGAGTGCCTGAAGGTCGATGAAATCGCTGTCAAAGCTGGTTTTGAGCGAACCGGCGAGGCCTCCGGTGGGTGAATCAGCGTTAATGGCTGCAGCCAGTTGTTCCATCTGCCGTGGGTGCAGCCACAGCCGCCAGCCACGCTGGGCTTCTTCCAGTGCGTCGGTGAAGCGCTCCAGCGCCGCGATTCGCGACAGGCTGTGGGCCCATTCGGCATCCAGCCAAATGCCCTGTTCCAGGCGGGGCCGCAGAGGAGGAAAAGGTTCCTTTTCGCGGATTTCCTTCCAGGCTGCCAGTTGCTCCTGCTTCTGCTCCACCCAACGGCGCTTTTCGCTCTGTGGTTCCAGCAGGGGAAAATCGGCAAAAAAAGCCCAGCCATGCTGCTGAACATACCAGGCGTGCAGGGCATTTACCTGCTTCATTTCCTTTCCGAGTGCCTGAACAAGCGACTCCTCTCCGGATTTGCCCATCCCCTCCAGGTAGCGGAACAGGAACCAGCGCGCTTTCAGATACCGGAGCTGAAACCAGCGCAGCGGCTGATGATGATGGGCTTTCCAGCTCTCCAGATGCTGGTTTAATTCCTCAAAATGCCGCCAGGAATCATCGTTAAACAGGCTCAGGCGGTCGAGGCGGCTGAGGTGTTTGTTGCAGGCCTCCAGGGCTTTGGCTACTGCGGCCGGTCGCTGCTCATCCAGCTCCAGGTTTTGCAGGCCCTGCCGAAGGTCGAGGCGCTTGTGAAAACGGTCGAGCCTGCGGAAATGAGCCGTGGCCTGCCTGTTGGCGGCAATGTCTAGCAGATTTGGCCCCATGTCGGGCATCAACGCCTGGCGCTGCTCCTGAAAACGGGCTAATTGCCCGGCGAGCTGGCCCAGTTCTCCCGAGATTCGCTGCTGGTCCTGCCACTGGTAATGGCGAAAGGAGAGCCGGTGCTTCCACGGGTAGGCGGCGTCGAAAAACTCCCGGTAGCTGCGAATGGCCCGCATCTGGTCCAGCCAGCGCAGGAGGCTGCTGTACTGGAGTTTCCTGGCGGTATCATCAAGCGGAAGCCAGGGCCTGTGAGGCGAAGAGAGGGAATACAGCTCGTGCGGACTGAGGCCAAACCGGCTCCTGTCCTGCAGGGCGCGGGCGAGTTCTTCGAGCTGCTGGGTTTGAGAGTCAATTTCGCGGGAAAGCCTGCGGTATTCGTGCTCAGCGGCAGTTTGGGTGAGGTCGCGGAAGGAAGCCTTGAACGCTTCCAGGTCCTGAATTTGCCGGTGAATCTTCTGATACATTGCCGCCCGGTCGTGGCGGTGGTCGTGAACCAGCATGGCAAAGCGACTGATTCCCAGGCCATCCAGCCGCTTGTACACCACATCAAGGGCTGCCCGCTTTTGCGACACCACCAGCACGCGTTTGCCATGCGCCAGGGCATCGGTGATGAGGTTCACAATCACCTGCGATTTCCCGGTACCGGGCGGGCCGTGAAGCACAAGGGAGCTTCCCCGCTTCACACTGAGCAGGGCCTCTTCCTGTGAGGCATCCACCGGAAGGGCAAAATAGCGGTCTTCCTCGCGAATGGGTTTTGGGTCGGGCTGCACGGCTGCCTCCCCGGAAAGAAAGCGCTCCACATCAAATTCCCCCGGCCGTAAAGCGATCTCGTCATAATCCTGCAACAAGGTGGAATCGGATTGCGGAAACAAGCCCAGAATGGCCTGTGGCCGGAGTTTCATAACGCCGGTTTTCCAGAGGTCCATGTCTTCCCGCCTGAGATCGGTCCAGGATTCCAGCTGCTTGTGAAACAGGTCCGAATTGAAGTTTACCTGAATCTCGTAGCCTTTGACTTTTTCATACAATTGCTGCACCCAGGCAGTCCAGTCGGGCCGGGGCTCGAGTTCTTCTTCCCAGATGGCAGCGGGAAAACGCCAGGACTGAAACTGCTCATAGGCCAGAAGGAAGGTAGGGTTAAAGGTGACAGCCTCCTGGGCAAGGGTGAGTTTCCAGCGGGGGCTGCCCTGAAGCTGGCGTTCGAGGGTAACGGGAAACAGCAAAAGGGGGCAGCGAACGACGATTCCGTCGAGAAATTTGCCCTCCACAAACGGGAACCCGAGGGCCAGGTCGTAGGAGCCGGATTCTGCCAGGAGCTGCTGCACAGACCGGAACACCCGGGTGAGCCTGCGGTCCATGAGGTTGGTGGGCTCGTGTCGCGGGTCGATCTGGCGAATGAGGGGAACGGATTTGCCTGCCATGAGGGTGGCGAGCAGGTCTTCGGCAGATTTTTCGTCGAGGAAGGCAAGTTCACGCCAGTCGAGGTCGCGGCGCGGCGACAAGCGCCCCAGCTTGAGGGCGCGGTTTCCCTGGCTGAGGTTGGTGAGGCGAAGCTGAAATGCGTGGAGGATCTGGCGCATGGCCGAATCTACAAAAACATCTCCGACTCAGGGTCGCTGGCCCCTTCCGGGCGGGGCAGCAGGCGACAAGCCTGGCGATCCGGCAGCGCCGGGCGGGCCCTGCGTTGCCTGCGCCTCTGCGGGGGGAGGTGCCACGCCGTTGAGGTCGAGAACGAAATCCTCAAAATCCCAGTTCGCCCGGATCGAAATGCGGTCTGGCAGGGCCTTGCTCCGCTCCGGCAACCGCTGCCCGCGCAGGCTTCCCGGGCTCCGCAGGCCATTGCCGTCAGTGTCATAAATGACCTCGAAGCGATAGTCGCCGGGCTCCAGGTAGCGAAACTGAAACACGCTGTCTGCCACCTGCTGCCTCGCTCCCTTGTCGCCAGGCCCGATCATGAATACAAGCACAGGCCCCCAGGCCTGGGTGTCGGGGAGTATGTTGCCGCTCAGGGTTCCGTATCCATCCTGCCTGAGCCAGTTCACCGGATACTGAAACACGGTGTCGCGGCGGCTGCTGTCCTGTTCTTCGTAAAAAAAGCGTCCGTCCACCCGCAGCACCAGCGGAATTCCCTGCGCAGCTTCCTCCGGAACGATCTGCCTGAGGAGCCCCGTTTCTTTCCATTCGAAGCGAAAACTCTTGCGGAGGCTGTCCACGCTGCTGGTATCTGTGAGGGAAAACAACGCTTCCTGTTCAGGCAAAACGGCCTTTCCCGGCATGAATTCAATGGCTGGCAGGTCGGTTCGAAGTTTGGGCTTCACAACCAGGGGTTCTTTCCATAGTCGCTGCCGGCTGGGGTCGATGCGCAGCACAATGAGGCTGTCCTTTCCATTCCCCAGCGAATCCTGAAGTCCCTGCAGCCGAATGTCGAGCCAGCGGCGCCCCCCGGGAACATGGATCCAGAGTTCTTTTTCAGTTCCGGGCAGGTAGGCAGTTTGGGTGAGCAACAGGCTGTCATTGCCCAGGGTGTCTGTGGCGAAGATCTGGCTGGCCGAAAGGCGGATGGCTTCGCTGAGCTGGATGGCCAGGCTGGATTCATTCACCCAAAAAAAGCGGCGAAGGCCCGGCGGGGTCTCATCAGCAAGGAAGGCAAACAGCTTCACAGGGGCCTGACTGGTATCTGCTGTTGGGAGCAGCACCGAGTCGGCAGCGATGGCGATGAGTTCTGTGGGCTGGTTGTAGGTATTCGACTGATCATCATCCTTTAGCCCAAACACCCGGTAGGTGGTGGCGCGGAGGTAGGAAAAGGAAAAATCACCCTGCTCGTCTGTCCGGCTCAGGTAGGAGGGACGTTTGGCAAAAATATCGTTTCCCGGCACGGAATCAGCCTCATACATCAGCACGAGGAGATCCTTGAGGCCTTTGCCTTCTGCATCCTCGATACGGCCGCGCAGCCGCAGGCTGTCCAGCTGTTCTCCCGTGCTGAAGGCCAGGGTAAAGGGCTCTGCAATCTGGTTGCGCTCGGTGAGGTCGCGAATGCCGTTCAGGGTTACGACATAGGTTGTTTGGGGCCGGAGTTCCTCGTTGAGTTTGAGGGTGAGCCGCCTGCCATTGTCGCTGAGCAACACCCTGGGCCGGGCCACGAAGGGGGAAATGAACAAGTCCTTCTTGACGTCCGGCTTCTGGATCGGCTCGCTGAACACAAAGCGGAGGTCTCCCCCTTTGTAGCTCAGGGTTCCCGTGGGCGGATTGCTGCGCAGCACGGTTGGTGGCACGGAGTCTTTCGTGCCGCCGGTGGGGTTCAGTTCCTGGGCGCAGCCACCGGCAAAGGCGACAGCCAGGAGTAGCAGAAAAAAAGGAAGACATTTCATTGGCGACTGCGAAGATAGAACAAAGCCACAGTAGTTCCTGCTCCGGCAATCAGGCCCAGACAGGGGTAGAGCCAGCGCCGGGACCAGTGGTCATATTCTCCCTGAAGGTGCTCGGGGTCCTGCTGCTGCCAGCGGCGCATCAGGTCTTTGGACACGCTGTCCCGATAAACGAGGGTGTCATTGGCCGGGGAAGCATTCAATTGCAGGACCGGAAGGCGGACAATTCTGGACACTTCCTCTTTCCCCACCGGGAGGTACACAATCTCAGGCTTTCCCACCGAAAGCTGCCTCACGGAGGTTGTGTCGAGCTGCAGGGCGGGCCACCAGTCCTGCGGGTGAAAGGAACTCACGAGTTTCACCCCTTGAAGGGAATCGACCCTTTCCGCCAGCAGGCGGGCCAGCACCTCGCTGTTGGAAGGCTGGGCGAAGGCTCCCTGCGCCAGGGGCAGCCAGATCATGGCGAGGATCCACTTCACGGTTTGTTTCTTTTGTAAAATTCAAACAGGCCCAGCCAGCACCAGCCAGCCACGGGCAGTGCCGTGAGAAAAACGAGGCTTCCCGGCGCGCGCAGCAAGGCCAGCAACACCGGGGCCGCCAGCAACACAACAGCAATTGCGAGGTGCAGCCACCATTGCCGCTGAAACTGCGCCTGCCTGCCTTCGAGCAGCCCGAGCTCAGTTCGCATTGCCTCCAGCCAGGGTTGCCAGGCAGGTTGCAGGGCTTCCAAAGGTGCCAGTAAAGCGAAGTGGCGTTGCATCTGTGCGAGGTGGCGGGCATCCTTTCCCCCCTGCTGCCAGACAGCAAGCGCCTGCGCCGCTGAGGCCCAGTTGTGCCGGTTCATCTGCTCTGCGTCGCTCAGCATGTTGAGGCCGCAGGACACACAGCGCTGCGGACCGTCGAAGGTTTGTTCTGTCCAGCAATGGCCACAGATCCAGGAGGAAGGGACATCCATGTTCGAAGAGAGGAATTTGGCCGGAAAAATAACCAGCCTGATGAGGATTAGGGAAATACGGGATAATTTTGCCCGAAATTCAGGAGAAAAATATCATGTTCGGGCATTTAACCACCTACCTCCGGGAGCGGCAGTTTCGTTCCATCGGCTTTGTGTTTGCCATGCACGCTGTGCTGTTCAGCCTGTGGGTGACCCGACTTCCTGAAGTGAAAACTGCGCTTGGCCTCACCGAGGGCACCCTGGGTATCACGTTGTTTTTTTTACCGCTTGGCGCTTTCCTGGCGATGCTCATGGCCAACTGGTTCATCCAGCGCTGGGGGTCCGGGCCCGTCACGATGGTTTCTCTCCTCGTCTATCTTCCCAGCATGGTGCTTCCGTTGATGGCACAACATGTTGTATGGCTGGGGGCTGCCTTGTTTTTGGTGGGGATGCTCGGCGGGGTGCTCGACATTGCGATGAACGCCGTGGTGGCCATGCTGGAAAAACGCCATCAGACTGTCATCATGGCCACCACCCACGGCTTTTTCTCCCTCGGAGGCATGATCGGGGCGGTGCTTGGCAGCGTCATGATCGGCCTCGGCGTGCCGGGAGCATGGGCCATGGCTGCCACAGTGGGTCTCTTTTTGTTGGGGGCTTTCTGGCTGAATCCCATCATTTACCCCCTCACCGACCCCCAAGAAGAAAGCAGCGGGAGCCATTTCGTGCTGCCCGGCAGGGCTGTGCTGGGGCTGTCGATCATCGCATTTTGCACCATGATGGGAGAAGGCGCCGTGGCCGACTGGAGCGCGGTGTACCTCAAAGAGGAAGTGCTGGCCGGTGCCAGCCTGATCGGCCTGGGCTACGCTGGTTTTTCTCTCACCATGACGATGGGCCGGTTTATGGGCGACCGCCTCATTCACCGCTTTGGCAGCAACACCATTGTGCTCGCCGGGAGTCTCATCAGCGCCACGGGTCTCGGGATGGTGTTATTCGCCGAACCCATCAGCACTATTTTTGGCTTTACGCTGGTGGGCCTCGGCTATTCTTCCATGATTCCGGTTGTGTTCAGCGAGGCTGCCCGCTCGGATCCTGCTTCACCAGCCAGGGGCATCACGGCTGTGGCCACGCTGGGCTATACAGGTTTTTTGGTGGGGCCAGTGCTCATCGGGCTGATCTCCGAAGACGGCGGCCTCCGTGTCGGGATGCTCTTTTTGCTGGGAACAGTCATCCTCACCATGGCCATCGCCACAAGAAGACGCTCCCGTCTGGCAACGAGATAAGTCCGGATTTTTCGGGATTTGACAACTCATTCCCCTTTCCACACAGACAAGGCTACCCAGAAAATCAGCTCACTGTCGCAGCCAGCATGATGGGCATCACGAGCATCAGGATGTTTTCTCCTTCATCCTGGAGGTTAGGTACAATGATGCCGGCGGTGTTGGGTCGGGACAATTGAAAGACCAGTTCCTCGGTATCGACGTTGTTGACGACGTCGAGGAGCAGCGATGCATTGAAGCCAATGTCGAGGTCTTCGCCTTCATAGTGGCAGCGGAGCGACTCGCGGGCTTCATTCGCAAAATCAGGATCCTGAGAAGAGACTTCCAATTCGCTGCCTTTGATGCTGAACCGAACCTGGTGGGTTGATTTGTTGGCGAAGATATTAACCCGGCGCAGCGAACCGAGGAGCTCCTGCTTGGAGATGAATAGTTGGTGAGGGTTATTGGCCGGGATCACATTCTGGTATTCGGGGAATTTGTGGTCGATGAGCCGGCAAACGAGGAGCAAAGATTCTGTGTGAAAGAAGGCGTTGGCATCGTTGTAGTGAATGACAACATCGGTGTTGAGGCTGGGATCGAGGGATGCCTTGAGGAGGTTCAGGGCTTTTTGTGGCACGATGAAGCTGGTGGGCTGGGCAGCTTTCACGTCCACGCGGCGGTAGCGCACAAGGCGGTGCGCATCAGTGGCAACGAAGGTGACGCCATTTTCGCCAATGTCGAACAGGATCCCGTTGAGGGCAGCTTTGTCTTCGTCGGTGGAGGCGGCAAACAAGGTTTTAGAAATGGCCTTGAGCAGTACGTGGAGGGGAAGCTGCACCGAGTCGGTTTTGTCGGGGCGGGGGATATTGGGGAAGTCGTCGCCGTTTTCTCCGGAGATTTTATATTTCCCGTTTTCGGAACTGATTTCGATGCCAAACGACTGCTCATCGACGATGATGGTAACAGGTTGCTCGGGCAGGGCCTTGAGCACGTCGAGCAAAATTTTGGCGGGGACAGCCACTTTCACGCTTTCACCCCGGGATTCCACGGCCAGCTTGGTTTGCATCGAGGTCTCCAGGTTGGTGGTAGACACCGTGAGGGTGTTGTTGCCAACATCGAACAAAAAATTTTCGATGATGGGCAGCACAGAGCGGGAAGGAATGGCCCCTGCAATGCGGCTCATTTGGCGATACAATGCCGTGGAGGAAACGATGAAGTTCATGGCCCGGTGGCTAATTCGTGAGGATAATGAGCTGAACGACAGGGAGTCCTGTCGGCAGGGTGAATGAAATCTGAATTTCTTTTGAAACAAATCTAACAATTCTCCTCAGTTTGTAGGCAACTTTTTCCTCACATCCAGCCCTGGAACCTATGCCCCTGATGGACAAACCCCTTCTGAATTACCTGGAAAGCCACAGTGAACCTGAGCCTGCGTTGCTTCACCAGCTCAGGCGGGAGACACACCAGCAAATGAGCCTTCCCCAGATGCTCACCGATCCCATTCAGGGGCAGCTTCTGCGGCTCTTGTCGGGCTTCATCCGCCCGCGCCGGGTGCTGGAAGTTGGTAGTTTCACCGGCTACTCCTGCCTTTGCCTGGCCGAAGGACTTGCAGAAGGCGGGCATATCTTCACTATCGAACTGCAACCGGAGCGGGCCTCCCGCATCCAGCGATACCTGGACCTCGCAGGGCTGAAGCAGCAGGCCACCCTCCTCATCGGCGATGGAAAAGAGCTCATTCCCACCATCGAAGGCGAGTTTGACCTTGTTTTCCTGGACGCCGACAAAGCTCATTACCCGCAGTACTATGAGCTTCTCATGCCCCGGATCGTGGAAGGCGGGTGGATGATCGCCGACAATGTGCTGTGGCACGGAAAAGTGCTGGAAGCTCCGGCCGACAAAGAAACGGAGGGCATCCAGGCATTTAATCAAATGGCAGCTGCAGATCCAGCCACGGAGGTAATCATGCTGCCGATGCGCGACGGGCTTTCTTTGATACGAAAAAAGGCAAAATCCAACACTTGAATCGATTTGTAAAGATCCCGGCCTGCTTTTTGCCGTAAGAGCCATGCGCGCATGATCAAGCAAATTGCCTCACATTCGCTCCAAACCTTACCCGTTTGCCGGGCGCAAAAGGCAAGCTCCGGTCAACCTCACTCGTTTGTAGTTGAATGAGTTGCAGGAAAATCGGATCATTGCAAGATTTAGCATCATCCTTGAATTCCTGGCAGGCTTGCACATCCCGCCGCCCGCTGGTTCCTGCTTCGTTCTATCGAAAATGACCTTGTATGAAGGCCCCTCAGTTTCTCTTTTTCGCATTTGTTTGGCTCTCGCCGGTTCTCGCACACGCGGCAGATGTGCCCCGCACCGTCATCTTTTGCAACATGGAAGTGCATCTTTCTGCTGAGGCTCAGGAGAAAGTGCAGGGCTATGTGAATGACATCACCCAAAGCCCCCGCTATTTCAACGAAATGGTGAAACGGGCCCACACCTTTCTGCCCTTTGTGGAGGAGGCCCTCAAAACAGTAGGGGTTCCCGACGACCTTAAGTACCTCTGTATCCAGGAAAGCGCCCTGCGCCCTGATGTGGTTTCCACTTCGCAGGCAGTGGGTTTTTGGCAATTTAAAGAGGAAACCGCCCGCGAATTTGGCCTTGTTGTGGACGACAAGGTGGATGAGCGAATGCACATTTACCGATCTTCCGAGGCTGCTGGCCGCTATCTGCTGCGGGCCCACCGCGATTTCGACAACTGGGTCTATGCCGTCATGGCCTATTTCCACGGCTTCACCGGAGCCATCCAATACACCGATCCCCGCTATTACGGGGCCCGCAGCATGACCCTCGACGCGGATTTTCACTGGTATCCGCTCAAGGCCATAGCCCACAAAATCGCCTACGAAGAGGCCGTTAACCTGCGCCAGCGGCCCCTTGTTGCCCTCATTCCCCATTCGACAAACGGGGAAACCATCGTGAAAAACCTCCTCGACAGCCACCAGGGCGTGGATGAAGAAACCTTTTTCCTGTATAACAAGTGGATTCGCGACCGGCGCAGGCTGCCCAAGGAAGGGCTGTTTACCTACTACGTTCCACAATCAGCTGATTTCTACACCGGGCATCAGGAGGATCCGGTCAAAATTCAGATTGCCAACGGCGGGGTGCCCATTACCTTTCAGCCGCGGGAAGCTGTAGGAACGATGGACACCTTTGGCGATTTGCCCCTGACACCTTCACCTGAAGCCACACGGCCCGGAACCGGGACCTCCCAGCAAGCCCAGCCGATTGCCAACATGGCAGGCGTTTTCCGGGCTGCTGATCCGGGAGATCTGCCCGAACTGCCCTATGTTGTCTTCGAAACAATCTACGACCTTCACTACGGTGAGGAGTTTGTGCTGTATAATGGCCGCATCGGGATGCCCGAACTTGCTGAGCGGCTCGGTGTTCGCCTGGGCCAATTGCTCATGTGGAACGGCCTAACCCCTGGTCAACGCCCGGCAACAGGCAAAATCCTCTACCTCACCAGTCCTAAAAAGGCTCAGTTTCACGTAGTTGAACCAGGCGAATCTATTTCCTCCATTGCCGAATTCCACCGGACGTCTGCCAACAAAATCGTTCGCAGCAACCGCTTGCTAAAAGAACAGCCCATGATCTATGTGGGCCAGAAGCTCTACCTCCGTGGCAGCCGCCCCAAGGATGAAAAAATCATCATCCTTCAGCACCGCGAAGACGGCAGCATGGCGAGCAACCAGCCTAATTCAGAACCACGCAGCCAGAGCAGCAATGAAGGCGGCACGCGGCATGTTCCACCACTCAACACTCCTCCGGCGAACACCCGGCCCACTTCTAGCCAACCCAGTCAGCCAGCGAATACCTCCCAACTCTCACAAACGAACACCGGGGGAGCCGGTAATTCAAATGCCTCTGGCAGCCAAAATGCTTCAACCGAATGGATCAACCATACCGTGAGGCCTGGGGAAACCCTCTGGCAGATCGCCCAGAAATACAGCACCCGTGTTGAAATCATCAAGCGGATCAACAACCTTAGCTCCGACAATATTCAGGTCGGGCAGGTGCTCAAGGTCATGTCCCGCACCGCTCCCTGAGCCCGGCAAGGTTGATATTGGGTGTTGTTTGCCCCCTTTTTCCATTGGCTGCGCTTCATTTGCATTTTCCGAATAACCCCTGTCCACTATGATTTCCTTTCTTCTGTGGATGTTTGGATTGCTTTGGCTGTGCCTCACTGCCTATCTGCTTTTGTGGTGCAGCCAGGTGGAGGAAGGTTCAGACAAATGGCGCTGGCTTGCAGCCATTGTGCTGCTGCCATGGCTTGGTGCTGTGCTTTGGCTGGTGCATGGAAAGCAAGGACCTCCGCCTTCTGAGTGGAAACGGAACCATCCCGACTCCAATCCTGAGCAGGCAGCATGACCGGCCAACGACGCGCCATCTTTATTTGGCTCGCGGCCACCTGCCTGGCAGCCCTGCTTGGCCCGGTTCGGGTGCTTCTTCCCGGCGATATTCCCCTTACCCTGCAATCTCTTTTGCTACTTCTGCCAGGTGCCATGTTTGGTTCCGGCATGGGTTTCACTGTTGCGCTGAGCTACCTGATGCTGGGTGTGTTGGGCCTTCCTGTGTTTTCGGGCGGAGCAAGTGGCTGGGAGGTGTTGGGTGGTCCTACCGCTGGCTTTTTGCTGGCCTTCCCGGTGGCGGCCTGGCTCACTGGTTTTGTGCACGGCAACATCCGGCCACACAGCTGGCAGGGGGCTTTCCTGGCATTGCTGGCCGGGCATGTCCTGCTTCTGATCATTGGGTTTTGCTGGCTGGGAATTCACAGCGGATGGCACAGCATTCCCACCTCCTTTCTGTCTTTGTTGCCTGGGTTGGGAATCAAATTGGTCGCTGGCACCGCAATCGCGGCAGCGTATCAGCGCTGGCTTCAAAAGCAGGCAACTGGCAGCTGAGCCAGCATTCCGGCTCTGTTCGCAAAAACCAAACAGCCTACTCCTGGCGAATCCGGGTTCCGGTAAATCCCGGCTGATCGATGGTGGGCAGGGCTGAGGCCAGGCAAATCACGACCTCCTGCACGCCCATGGCGATGGCTTCAAAGGCGTTGTCGAGTTTGGGAATCATTCCTCCGGAAATGACCCCTTCTGCTTTCAGGCTGGCATACAATTCCGGGGTGATGAGGGGAATAACGGATGCGTCGTTGCCGGGATCGCGGAGCACGCCCGGGCGCTCGAAGGCAAAGACGAGGCGAACGGGAGCAAAGGAGGCGACAGCCTGGGCCACATTGGAGGCGATGGTGTCGGCGTTGGTGTTCAGCAAATGGCCCTGGCCATCATGGGTGAGGGGAGCTAATACGGGCAGAAAACCGCCGTCGAGCAACCATTTGAGGCGATCGGCATCCACGCGGTCAATATCACCCACCCAGCCAAAATCAACGGTTCCCACAGGGCGCTTGTGCGCCCGGATGAGGTCGAGATCGGCCCCGGTGAGGCCCAGTGCCGGGCAGCCAAGGGCCTGGAGGGCGGCCACCACTTGTTTGTTCAGCAAGCCTCCATACACCATGGTCACCACTTCCAGCATGGCGGCGTCGGTCACGCGGCGGCCTTCTACCATGGTAGCTGGCAGGCCGAGCCGGGCGGCGAGGTCGGTGGCGGCTTTGCCGCCGCCATGGACGAGGATTTTGGGTCCGGGAAGCTGAACAAAAGACGCCAGCAGGGCTTGAAGCTGCTGTGCATCGTCGAGGACCTTTCCTCCAATTTTGAGAATGCTGATCATGCGAAAAAAAATCGGCGTTGATCGGAGAATGCGCGCAAAATTGCACGCGGATTCAGCCAGTTCCAAACAGGGTGGGCCTGCTTTCAAAACAACTCCCCATCGGATCGGTTTTCAGGTCAACATAACACCACATGAGCAAACCATCTTCCCAAGCGCCGTGGCTGAGCCTGCTGCTAGGTTCTGTCCTTATCCGGCTGCTCTACGGCAGGTGGGTGCTCCACGACCACTGGGTTGGGGATGCCAACTGGTACCGACAGGCAGCGGAGGGCATGCTGAAAGGCCATATCGATCCTTATTGGCCGCCGGGCTTGCCTGCCTGGCTGGCTGGCGAAATGTGGCTCGGCATTCCTCATAACTGGCTGGGCCTGGCCACCGGGCTACTGTTTTGGGTGTTGTTTTTCTGGGTGTTAAAGGCAGTAGTGTTTCCACCCGGTAACAAGCCCCAGGGATGGTGGATCAAGGTGGTATTCGCTCTCTTCCCGGCGATGATCCATCAGTCTGTGGTTCCGCTCACCTACCTGCCAGTGACTGTGCTGGTACTGATGGCCTGGCAATGGTCCAGCGGCAATTGGGGCGGCCCCACCTGGCGGGAAGGGCTTGGCCTGGGGACTGTGCTGGGCTGGATGGTCTTGTTTCGGGCGGCCAGTCTGGCACTGTGGCCAGTATTGTTGTGGGGCTATGCCTGGCAACGAGGGCGCTGGCGCTTCATTACCATACCGCTCATGGTGGCACTTGCCTGGGTTGGGATTTGGGAAATAACGCTGTGGAATCAGGAGCACCGCTGGGTGCTGATCAACAGTGCCAACAGCTATAACTTGTATCTCGGTAATAACCCGTGGACTCCGCTTGATCACGGCTGGGCCCTGGGTTCGCATGATTTTCGGGGAGATCCTGCTTATGCTGGCTTGTATGCCAAAGTGGACAGTGTGCGGGCGCTGCCTGAAGCAGAGCAAGACATCGCATTTCGCGAATTAGCCTGGGGCCATGTTGTAGCAGATCCGAAGGCATTTCTCGTTCGGGTGTTGTCGAGAGCGTGGGTGCTGCTGAGTTTTGACACCTTAGCCGGAGCCACCTTGTCGCAAATGGGTGCCCACCCGGCGCTTGTTGGTGCGACGCTGGGCCTTGATGCCATTTGCTTTTTGGCCTTGCTGATGGGGGCATGGTGGGGATGGTGTTCCCGGGGGCACTGGCGCAGAGGAGAACGCGGCCTTTGGCTTGCAGCCTGCATAGCCTATTCCCTGCCATACCTGGTGGCCTTTGCCCACCCGAGTTTTCATTTGCCGCTGCTTCCTTTATTTGCCTGGGCTGCTATGAAAGGGGATCCTTTGTCTGTTGAAGCTGTTTGGCAGAAAAAATGGAAGGACTGGACCCTGCTATGCCTGCTGCTGGCGTTGCAGGTTTTTTGGGTAATTTCATGGGTTGCCCAACGCTGAGACCATTTCTAAGAAAGGAATAATCTCAGGAAAAGCAGCGCTTGGACTATTTGCTAGTTAAATTTACTTTTTTTGAAATCTAACTACTTTTGAGAAAGTAAACTCCGATTCTGGTTCCCAAATTGGGAACTTTTGCTCTATAGTTGGCCGTTAACCTTAGAGCTGATGAGAGTCATTGCCGAAAGAACCCTTCGGGCGTTCTGGGAAACACACCCTGCCGCAGAGCAGGCACTCAAATCTTTGCACAAAGAAATCACACAATCAAGCTGGAATTCCCTGAATGAATTGAAAGCCGATTTTCCGGGGGCAAGCATGTTGGAAGAAAATCGGGTAGTTTTCAACATAAAGGGCAATCATTATCGGCTCGTCGTAAGGCTCAATTTTGAGCTTCAGCTTTGCTGGGTGAGGTTTGTTGGAACGTACTCAGATTATGACAAGATCAACGCGAATACCATCTGACATGAACATTTCGCCTATCAAAACAGAAAAAGACTACGAAGCTGCCCTGGAAAGACTGGAGCAGATTTTCGATGCAAGTAATGGGACGCCAGAGGGAGACGAACTGGAAATCTTGTCGATCCTCATCGAAAAATACGAGGACAAGCACTTCCCGATCAACCTGCCTGACCCGATTGAGGCCATTCAATTTCGCATGGAACAGATGGGCCTGCAACAAAAGGACCTGGCAACGATCATCGGTTACAAAAGCCGGGTAAGTGAAGTTCTTAGTCGAAAACGCAAGTTGACACTCGGAATGATCCGCACGCTGAGCCAATCTTTGAATATCCCTGCTGACGTTCTTGTCCAGGAATATTAACCTTCCCGCTACTGCGATTCCCAACAGCCTGGCGTTCATCTGGTCTGCCCCAATCCTTCGCGAATCGTCATTCATCCACCCGCTAAATCATTCAGGCAGCAATAATGACCATTGGCCCAATTCTGCTCAAAATCAGCAGATTGGGCCATTATCTTTCATTACCCTCTTGATCCAGCCCAGATTTTCACCCACCCTAGCAAACATCCATGCCCAGCGACATCCAGCGCCCGGATAGTTCCCTTGTGCGTGTTCCCAGGAAAGAGACCCCAATGGCCTCCCCCTCGGACACAGAGCTGCTACGTTGTGCCTCCTGCCAGTCGGTTATGTCTTCGGACGCTGAAAACTGTCTTGCCTGTGGTACCTACCTTCCTGTAATTCAATCATTTATTGCCAATACCACCACCATTACCCTCGACGAGCCCGTTCGTTTGAGCTGGGAGGTGGACCACGCAGATCGGGTGTGGCTGGAGGGGGAGGAAGAGGAATTGCTGCCGTTGGTGGGCCAGGAAATCAAATATCCCAGATCAAACGGCAGCTATGTACTTGTGGCACAAAGCGCCTCAGGCACTTGCCGGGCCACGGTAGATTTGTATTTACCAGCGCCCGATATTCGCCGGTTTGAGGTGGACCAGCGCCAGATAGACATTGGTTTTCCGGTTATTTTTTCCTGGGAAGCCAGCAATGCCGAAATTGTGCGAATCGAGCCGCAGGTAGGCGAGGTGAGCGGACTTTCCTTCTGCGAGGTGTACCTCAGCCAGCCTGGTGTATATGAACTTCGCGTGAGCAATGACAGCGGAGAAGCAAGGGCCAAGGTTTTTCTGAGCCTCCCCAAGCCAGAAATTCGCTTGTTTCAGGCGGCTCAGGATCTGGTCGAACCCGGAGAAGCACACCTGTTGTACTGGGAAGTGGACAATGTGGAGAAGCTCATTCTCCAGCCTGACGGCCTTGATGTGACGGGCCTCACCCAGGTTGAAGTTTTTCCAGACCGGAGCACAACGTACCGGCTGGAAGCTCGCAATTCCAGTGGATCAGTGGAAGAAACCCTGTTTCTCCCGATGCCCGCCCCGGAAATCAAAGATTTTTCCTCCCCCGAGCCTATCGCCACAGAAGGCGGGCCAGTGTTGTTGCGCTGGCAAGTCAAATATGCTTACCGCGTTGAACTGGAACCGGGATTTGGGGAAGTGCCAGCTACAGGCGAGGTCAAATATCGCCCGAAGCACGCCTTCACAGAGTTTCGCCTGAGGGCCATTGGGCACAGTGGGGTGCAAACAGCTTTTCTCACCATCTCGCGGTTTCCCCTCCCGCTCGAAGATGTCAAGGAAGATCAGTTGTTCCGGGATCTGCATAAAAACCTGCGCGAACAAGAAAAGTGGGTCCGAGCCCAGCAGGACCAGTTTCTCTCGGCCCGATCTTTGCCAAATGCTTACAAACCAGAACCGCAAACAGAAGAAGAAGCCCTTGAGCCGGGTAGCATTACCCGGGAATTCAAGCGCTTTTTTCGTCGGCTCCGCGGCGATCAATAACCTCTCCAACCCAACCCGTCTCACACCTGTTGTCCATGAACTCCTACGAATCAAGCTGGGATGCTCCCTACCAGGCTGATCCTGAACCTCTTTCGCCTCTGAAACGATTCTTTTTTGCATGTGCCGGTGCCTATTCCAAAATTCTGGAGTCGGTTCCCTCAGAGCATTCAAAATATGTGGGAATTGGCGCCACTATTTTCCTCACGGCTTGCCTCGCCATCATTTCAGGCAGCTTCGCGGTCATGACGCTCGTGGAAAGCAGCGCCATTGCCATCGGTGCCGGGCTGTTGTGGGGGGCATTGATCTTTAACCTCGACCGATACATCGTCTCGTCGATCCGGAAAGAGGGTCGCGTTTGGCACGAAATCGGGCTGGCCCTGCCTCGTCTCCTGCTGGCCGTTGTGATTTCGATCGTGATTACCAAGCCCATTGAAGTTCGGCTGTTTGACAACCAGATCAACTCCGAGCTGTCGGCCTATGTGGCTGATCTTGAGCGGGATGCCGAACGAAAGGTTGACCAAAAACTGGGCATCGACTCGCTGGACATTGCCATTGCCGAGGTCGACAGCCTTCGCCAGGAGTACAAGCGCATGAAAGAAGGAAAGCCTACCACGTTTGGCTATGGAGAAGTGAACCAGGAATATGCCCAGGCCAAGCGCGCCTACGACAGTTTAAGCCGTGCCTATGGCCCGCGCATTGCCGCCAATGAAGCCCGCCGCCGCGACTTATGGGCCAAACATGCCGTCAGAAAATACAAAGTTGACGAGGCCGGTAACCGCGAGCCAGATGGCTGGGAGTTTTCGCCTGAGCATCAGGAAGCAAACAACCGCCTTTACATCGCCAACCAGGCGCTGAAAACGGAACTGTCGGCGGCAGAAAAAGAAATGCTTCGACTCGATAAGCAACGCAAGGGTGCCAGAGAAGAATTTTCCACGAGCGTGGAAGAGGAACTGGCCCTGCTTCAGACAAGGCGCGAAGAACTCGTCAGCAGGCGTGAATCCCAGATGGTGATCCGCGAGCAGGAAGTACCGGGCGCCCTCGAAAAAGCCAGAAAATACGGCATCGGCTTCCCGGCAAAAATCCAGGCCATGGAACGGCTCAAAGAACACGACAGCACAATGTGGTGGATGAGCAACCTGATCGTGCTGCTGTTCATGCTTCTCGAAACTTCTCCCATTTTCGTCAAGCTCATCACCAAGCGGGGCCCATATGACTACCTGCTGAGCCGCATCGAACACCACCAAAAGGTGGAATCGCTCCGCTACATTTCCGACATGAACTACGACCTTAACGCCGCTCTCCAACTGCGGGCCCGCCGCAACCTCGGCGAAGGAGGCAATGGTAAAAAATCCCAGGCGGAGGGGATCATTTCAGAAAACTAAGGCAAAGTCAAGGATACGACGCCTGGAAGCAACCAGCTTCCAGGCGTTTTTCTTTCTTCACTCTCCCGTCCTGATCAGCCTGAGCTGGTCCAGCATGGCAGTATTGGTCTCCACATTCATGTTGTTGTTCCACTCCTCAAAGTGAATGCGCAGGCTATTACTCCCTGCTTCAAGCGACACCCGCATCGGGTTCGACCAACCCCAATCCGACCATTCATCCTGGCCCCGCTGAGGCAGCACCAGCACGCCGGCATAGCTGTCGTTCACCGTCAGGCTGCGGATGGCGCATTTGTTGTCCGTATTCCAGGGGCCGCTGCCGTTTGAATAGCGCATTTCGAGCAGGTAGGTGCCTCCATCAGGAACATTCACCGAAAATTCAAGCACCCGGTTTTCTTTTGTGCTGATGGCTACAAAGCCTTTGCCCGAAAAGTTGGTGTAGGGCAAGCGGCTGGGGGAGGCCACGGTTTCCATTTCCACGATCGTCATCGAATTCTGGGCAACCTGGTACAGAGGTTCGCTGCTGAATGATTCCCATCCCAGCGCATCCACGGCAGTTACCTGCCAACTGGCAAAAGAAGCATTGCCCGGCGAAAACTCCGGCTGGGTTGTCTCCCCTTCAAGCTGGCCATTGCGGAAGACCCGGTAGGACACCGCTCCCGGCACTGGCTCCCACAACAACCTACCTTCGCTGAGCCTGGCAAGCGGGGTGGGTAGGGAAAAGTGATTGGGCACGAGGTGTTTTTTTCCGCCAAATGCCTGGTTGTTCAGGTAAATGACCACTTCATGGGTACCGCTGAGGTCGGCAGGCACAAAGGCCTCCTGGATGGGCTGGCCATCAAGGGTGGCTGAGGCGATCTGGTTGCCGTGGCCGTGAACGGTGATGTTCAGCACGGCATTGCGGTAGCGGAAGCGGGAAAGGGTGCGGGTGCCGCCAAAGGTTTCTGGCACCACGGGGCGGAAGCGGAGGCCATCCGGCTCAAAGTTCATGCCCATGAATACCCTGTGCACCATGGCAAGGTTGCCAGCCATGCTCCACAACATGCGGTGGGAGTTGATCTCGGTACCCTCAAAGTCGCCGTTCTGAGCCACGAAGTTTTCGTAGTTGGTGAGAAACAGCCCTCCGGCCCGGTAAATTGCCGCCAAGCCATGGGTGAGCACTTCTTCATTTCCGGCTTTGGCGGCGGCCAGGTTCCAGTAGGCCTGCACAAAGGGCCAGATGCCGTTGTTGTGATAGGGTGGAATGCCGGGAATTTGCGGGTAAATGCAGGTGACCCCGAAATCGGTGACGGGCGATTCCGCACAAATGCGGGCGGCCTGCTCCGGGGTCGCCACATCGTACAGCACGGAGAGCGCCTCCCCCAGCGCTTCGAACCTCGGGGAAACAATCAGGTCCGGGCGGCCATAAAGAAACTGGGCAAAATAGCCGCGCTCTTCCTGCCAAAGCTGCTTCTGGATTCCGTCCCGGATCGTTTGTGCACGGCTTTCATAGGGCTCCGGGTTTTCCCCCAGCAATTGGGCCATCTGGGCGGCGATGCGGTGGGCCTGGAAATGCACGACATTTGTGCCGAGGTTCTGCGAGCGGTAAATGTCGGCGTTGTTCATCCACTTGGGGTAGGTCTGCTCGCGCCAGTCGAGGAAAGAAGATTCGCCGGAATACAGCCCGGTTGTTGGGTCAAACAGGGTATGGGAATCGTCGTCGAGGCTTTGGCGAATGATCGGAAAGGCCTCTTCGAGCCATTCGCGGTCGCCGGTGGCGAGGTATATTTCCCAGGCTGCCAGTGCCCAGGTGGTGCGGTCAGACGACACCGGCCAGGCTCCGCCCGATCCGGTATCCTGGATGATTCTGCCGCGCTTCACCTTTTTGCGCAGGCTGATTTTGGCCACCTCCGGCTCATGGTAAGCAAAGGCCAGCACAATGCTGTAGCTGATGTCTCGTGTCCACACTCCGCCCCATTTCGCCCCGGTGCGGAAGGTGCTGTCGGCCTCGATGTTGAGAAAGGCTTCTTCCATCGACAAATTGAACAGGCCATCCACCAGCGGCTGGTCCGACTGATAGACAGGGCGGTTGCTGAGGTCCTGGGTCAGGTTCCAGGTCTGCTCACTGGCCTTTTCTTCGTAGGGATTAAGCCGCAGCGTCAGGCTGTAAATGTTGGGATCTGCGGTGGGCTGTAACTGCAATCCGCGGTTGCCAAGGTTCACCCAGTCCCAGGTGAGGGGTTCGGCACCACCGGCCAGGTAAAAGCCTTTGAAGTCTTCTTTCGCTACGCGACTACCATCTGGAGCTTCGTAAAAGCCTCTCGTTTCAAACTGCGCCAGCACATTTGACACATCGACACGGAAGGTGTATTCATAATTGGGAGGCAAAAAGGTGCCGGGCGAAGCTGGCATGGGCTCCGGCATGGCCCCGAACGTGATCAGCGGGGATTCGCGCTCATCGCCAACCAGCACCCAGTGGTCTTTGCCCACGGGAAGCTCATTGTCCTTTTCGTTGATGCTGAACTTAAAGGCCAGCAGGCGGGAATAGGTTTCGCTGGCTGGGCTTTGGTAGTTGGAACGAATGCGGGTGGGCGAATCAGCTATTCCCTGAAAGCTTCCCTGCTCCACCCGGTCGGGGTAGAGGGTAAAGGCATCTGATTGGTAAATGGCTTTTTCTTGAGCAAAAGGTTCGCAGGCAGCAAACAACAGCATCAGGGGCAGGAGCTTTTTCATAAAAACGGCACTAACCGAGAAGGGAATATACAGATTTAGGGCTAATTCATTTCTATCACCACCAAATTCCAATAGGCAAGGGAAGGCAGGGTAAAGCTCACCTGATCTCCAGTTTGGGTAAAGGAAAGACCTTGACTGGTGCCGCCATCCACATCAGGGGAGGCCCACCAGATGTTCGTTACCTGCCGGGCTTCGGTGAAGGTCATGTCTAGGTTGGTGAGCGGAGTGGGAACTGGTTTTGTGCCAGTGTTATCCCGCCAGTCGAGGTTTGAAAGACCTGAAAAATTGATGAGTTGAACGCTTCGCTTATTGCCCAGATCCCTTCCAACCACGGCAATTTTCCCTGGCGCAGCAGGCCAGGCCGCCAGATTGGGATGCCCAGCCACCACAGGGTGGCTGAAGGCTCCGCCTTCCCGCAGTACATTTTGGTAGGCCACCAGGAAATCGTAGTAATTCACCAGTCTTTTCTTTAGCTCATCGCTCATGCTGAGGTTGTTATTGGGAAAATACTCCTTGCCCAGCATGTGCTCGCCCAGCTCGAGGTGGGAACCACCAAAGGCAAAAATCACAGCATCGGTCAGCAGCACAGCCGGTGTGTTGAAGGTGCCGGGCCTGTCGGCCAGGTCGTAATTCATGTAGGCCGCCAGCACGGTTCCTTTCCCCTGGCCAAAGACCATGTTGGTGTTGAGAATGGCAGCCAAATGCTCATACCGGTCATTCGGCCCCCACACTTCGGTGTAGGTGAAGTCCACCGGACTGGTGGCAATCCCCCCCTGCCCATACTGGTTCACGGCGTTGAAGGCATACACCTTACCGGGGTGGCGGGCCTGCATGGCTTCCACAAAAGGTTTGTAGCGGTTGCTGAGATTCACCGCCGCTCCCTGGGCATTGTAAAGGGTTCCGCGGTCGCCAAGCTGATCGATGTGAAAGCCGTCAAATGCCAGATTGTCATACACTTCCTGATTGCGGTCGCCAAGGTAGGCCTGCCATTCGCTGTTACCGGGATCAAGCAGAAAAATATCACTCACAAACGGCGGCTGAGGCAGGCTGTGCTTGTCGCGGGTAGTGGCGGCAGCATCTTTAAAAAGGTACCAGCCTGGTTGTACCCCGTCGGCTTCGCCCGTTTTGGTAGCGCCAAAAGCTAGGTTATACATCATGGCTGCCATGCCTTTTTCATGGGCTGCCGCGATGTAGCTTTCAACAGTCTGGAAAGAAATGGTCCGGTTGATGATGTCCTGCCAGCTAGCAACAGGCTGGCCGCCGGAAAGTGCCAGGGGCTGGTGGTGCTTGTAGTGCCAGTCGTAAAACTGCAGCCCGTTGATGTGGTAGCGGTTGAGGTCGTCGATGACAGTCGCAACGGGTTCGCCGGAGCCAAATTTTGACAAAAAACCATACCGGGGGAACTTGGTCCAGTCCGACGAAACATCTACAGCTACAGTTCCGTGCAGGATTTCCTCTCCTTCCTGAATGCTGTACACCTCGGTGAGGTAGCCTTTAAAATCTGCAGAGGGCGGCTGCCAGGTCCAGTTGGTCCCCGAGACTGCTGCCTCCTCCACAACCCCGTTCAGGTGGCGGTATCGCACCATGGCCGATTCCGGAACTGCCTGATGGGCCGAAAAGGTCACCAGTTCGCCGGGCTGGTAGGCGGCTTTGGCGGTCCTGAGTACAAGCTGGGTGCGGTTAATCACGGGCGGAACCTCGGTGCGGTCGCAGCCGGGCAGCAGGATCAGGGCGATCAGAAAATATGCGAGGCGATTCATGGGCGAAGCAGGCAACTGGTGAAAAACAAAGGCGCATACCCTGCCGGTTGATATCCAGCAGGGTTCTTGCCCAATCAAATACGCTATTTTTTCACCAAGATGCAGTTCTCCCATCCCTTTCCTTTTTCACTGACTCAACAGGTCGGGAGGCCTGCAATAGCTTTTATGAGCAGGATCCCAAAAGGATGGGACCGGAAACCGGAGCTGCTTTTCCGGGCAGCACCTTCTCCACTGTAACCCTTTTGTCAGGCAATTTTCTCCTTCGGCACCAGGACCCCGGGGTTGTTGATTTGCAGGGAGCGCTCGGTCTCGCCATAGTGCTCGAAATGAAAGGCCGGGGCATTTCCGCTGAACTTCTGGAAATCGCGGTTGAGGTGCGACTGGTCGACGTAGTCAAATTTCGCCACGATGTCGAGGAGGCTGCAGCCGGGGTTGTGTTCCCAGTAGCTGGTCGCCATCCGGAAGCGGTGAAGGTGGATCCAGGCTTTGGGTGAGAGGCCGGTTTGCTCGGCAAACTGGAGCTGAAGCCAGCGCTCGGAGCACTGGAACTTTTTGGCGAGGTCCCCGACCTTGAGCCTGCAGTCCTTGTGGTGGAGGTAGTCGAGCACCGGTGTGAGGTCGTGCTGGTAAAAGGCGGGCCGCTTGTGAAAATAGGCGAGCAGGGCTTCGTCCACGAGCTGAACAGCCTTTTCGGCGGAGCTGGTTTCCCAGAGTTTGTCCTGCAAATCGGCGAATTCTCCGTAAATGCCAAGGTCTGAGAAAAGCAGAACTTCGTTTTTGAGCGATTTGACCGACTCGCGGAGGAAGTGAAACCCGGCGGTGGCCTGCATGATGACCATCACGATGTGGACCTCGCCGAAGAAGTGGCTGCGGGCAAAGGTGCTGTTGGCACCAAGGAAGGCAGGGCTGTCCACGAGGGCGTGCGGGTAGGCACTGCCTGTGTGGCCATGCCGGAAGGAGCTGTCGGAGGGAGCTTTGAAGGGAAACACAAGCATGGGCACGCCCCTGGCGCTGATGTTGTGCCATTCGAGCTCATCGAAGCGGCTGTTGTGGGTAACATAGCAAATGACATGCTTTTCCAGGGCGGGGTGAGGGAAGTTGAGGGAGACCATTGCTCTTTGGTAAAGGGTTGCACGAATGACCACTGCCATTGTGGTAGTGGTGAGCGGCTCGTTCCTCAGAAATCCGGAAGGTGTGAAGCAGAAGGTCTGCTATCGATGAAAAATCATCAACAGGAGCTCCCGCCGGAAAAGCTGGTAAGTATCACAGGTATGCAACAAATCTATTTTATCAGACATCACGGTTCAATCCCGCATCAGCATGATTTTGACGGGAACTCTCTACCGCAAATGAGGTACGTCGTTCTGAAAAAGCAACATGGATAGTGTTTCTAAATGACCCAAACCATGCATTTAGCGAGTTTGTCCACCCGGGAGGTGCAGCCTGATCGTGCACCCTTTGCCTTCTCCGGCTTCGATATTGAGCTTCGCGTCAATCTTTTCTGCGCGCCTGCGCATCCCTGGGAGCCCGTCGCCTTCTTTGATGTTCGCCACTGAAAATCCCGCTCCGTTATCGCAGATCTCCAGCACGATGTCATGGGTGTCGGGTAGCTGAGCAAGTGTTAGTTCCACCCTGGTGGCCTGGCTGTATTTGATTGAATTGCTGAGCGCCTCCTTGAAAATCAGGAACAGCTGCCTTCGCTGATATGGCCCTACTATTTGCCCAGGGTGCAGAGGGTCAGGAAAATGAAACACCCGCGCGGCAGGCAATGCTTCCAGATACCAGGAGGCAAATTCTCTGAAATAAGCCTGAATCTCAGCGAACTGGTCATATTCTGGCTTCAGGGTAAAAATGACTTCGTCCAGGCTGTTGATGACATTCTCCGCAGTTTGGCCAATCTTTTTTAAAGACTGGACATGCGCGTTATCAGCGGGGAGCTGGGTGGATACATGGTCTGCCATTTTGCTGATCCAGGAAAGGCTGCCTCCCATCTCATCGTGGATATCCTGCGAGATTTGTGTCCGGACCTGCTCCACAACAGCGTTTTTCTCTGCGGTGAGCCGCTGATTATCTTCCAGGACCCGGATCCGTTCGCGAATGAGCATCCGCTGCCGATAGGCGATGGAAGCTGAAAACAGGGCCAGGTCAAACAGCACGCCAAAGGCACCCAGTTCGGAAAGGCGGGAATCGGGCGGGGCCAACAAGCTCACAAACTCTGTCCAGCTCAGCACAAAGGAACCGATCAGAATCAGGGTGGAGAGCGGAAGCCTGCTTCGCCACACCGACGGGTAGATCACAATGCCGAGAACAGCTACCAGCAACCGGTACCAGTAAAACAATACGAGGCTTGCTGATTGGAGATCAAGGATGAGGAAGCATATTTCGGCCACCATGATCAGTGCCGAAAACCACAAGAGCAGCCGGGTGGCCCTGGCCAGAGTGGGTACCTTCCGGTCCAGAAACTCATTCACAAACTGGTAATAGGCCACAGACATCAGCACCTGAGCTAGTGTCTTCGTCTGGATCCATGGGAGCCAGTTGAAGCTGGCATATTCTGCGGGGAGCAGCCGCTCCATGTTGCGCAGGTCCAGCGCAAGGAGTACTGCGCAGAACAATGCATACCACGGCAACGCCCGGTCTTTGGTCCAGTACAGCAACAAGAGGCAAAAAACAAGGATGGCAAGGACCGTTCCGCCCAGTACTCCGCCAATCACGATGCCAAAACGATCCCGGGTCATGTATGCTGCCGAATATGTTTCGGCACTGGCAATGGCAGGATTGAGGTTGGTGACAGCCCGGTAGGAAATCATGCTGTATAGCACGGTATCTGGTTGGGAAGCTGAAACGGGCAGATGGGAGTAGTGGACTTTCCAGGCGGGTGCCTGCGCCTGCCCCCAGGTCCAGGACTCGGGCAGGTTGGGCAAGGGCTCCCATTTGCCATTCCTTCTGACCAGAAATCGTTGGTAAATACCTTGCCGGGCGTTGATCCAGATCCATCGCTCGCGGTCGCCGGGGTTATGGAGTACCATGATGCCCCAGATTTCGAGCCGGTCGAGCCGGGAAGTATTCCACGGATCCAACAGCCACCCCAGGTTGCTGAGGTCCACCAACTCAGACTCGGGCCGCCCTTCCCCATGTTGAAACAGAGCCCATGCCGAATCCACTGTTAACTCACCCTTCTCCACCGCCAGAAAGCGTGCGCCAGACACTTCCACTGTGTTGGCATTGTGCATTTCGGGTATCGTGACAGGAAGCAGCCCGCTCTGCCCATAAGCCAATGGAATCACCCCGCACATCAGCCAGAGAAGGAACCTGAATTTCATCCTTTATCAGTATTGTTTTCCAGCAAGGCGGCTGCTTTATTTGATAAAAACCACTATCAACAATCGCGATTATTTAACAAATTAACAGATATTTTTTCTGTTTAACATCACTTTCTCAGATGGCTAACATCCTGCGCGTAGTTCTGGTCGAAGATGAGGATGATCTTCGCAAACTCACTGCCAGCCAGCTCAATATGCAGGCAGACCTGGAGTGCATAGCCGCTTTCAGAACGGCAGAAGAGTTTGAGGCCGCTCTCCCCAGCCTCCAACCCGACGTGGTTCTGATGGACATCGGGCTGCCGGGAAAATCAGGGATTCAGTCGGTTGTTTCAAGTCTGGAAAAGTACCCCGACCTGGAGTTCGTCATGTTCACCACCCATACCGAAGAAGTAGAAATCGTGGATGCCATGACCGCCGGAGCAAATGGCTATGTCCTGAAACATGAACCCATTGATCGCATTGCCCTGGCTATCAGGGAAGTGCATAACGGCGGCTCGCTGATGTCGCGGTCCATCGCCAGGGTGGTCCACAGACAGTTACAGAAAAAACAGACCCCCCTCCCTGGTACGGAAACCCTGACAAACAGAGAACTGGAAGTGCTGGAAAGGTTAAAAAAAGGAATGACCTACAAAGAAATTGCCGAAGAATTGGTCATCTCAGACCAAACCGTGAGAACCCATATCCGCAACATCTACAAAAAGCTTCGGATTAACCGGAAAAGTGATTTGTTCTGACCCCCTCACAACCCCTTCAGCACCTTGATCTCATTCCGGTACAACAGAATGCGGCCATCGTTCTCCAGTTGTTTCAGCAGCCGCGAAATCACAACCCGCGAGGTCGCAAGCTCCTCCGCAATCTGGTGATGTGACACCTTCACCAGGCTCGACCCCGACAAGCGCTGCTTGTCCTTCAGGTAGCTCACCAGCCGCTCATCCAGATTGCGGAAGGCAATCATTTCGATTGATTTCAGCAGCTCCAGAAAGCGCTCATTGAAGCTCCGCATGATGTAACTCTTCCAGCCCGGATACTTGCACAGCCACTCGCCCAGCCGTGCCTGCGGGATCGAAACAATCTCCACGTCATCTTCCGCAATCGCCTTTACCTCGCTCTTCTTCGACTCCAGGCAGCAGTTATAGGCCATCGAGCAGCTCTCTGTTTGCGACAAATAATACAGCAGCAATTCCTTCCCGCTTTCGTCCATTCGCAGCACTTTGATCGTTCCCTTCACCACAATCGGCATTGAGTGAATATCCTGCCCGTAATCCATGATCACATCGCCTTCCCTGTATTGAATTAGGCGGCCCCATTCATTGATCTCGCGAATGAGGGCTGGTTCAAACAGGTGCTCAAGGGTGGAGGTCATAGTCAAAAATGATAGTTCACTACCAAGTTAACCAACCACATATTCACTTTGTTGAATTCGTAGCGGGGATTTCCAAATGTGTCGCCTGCCAGGCCCTTGTACACGAGCAGGGCCTGGGTGTCAAGCCCTTTCATCCAGCCGCCAAAGGCATAACGAAGATCGAGATTGGCCTGCCAGTAGGAGGGCATGCCGTATTTATTGAGGGCTGTATTTCGCGGATCAGGTAAATGAAAATAGCCCAATGCCAGGGAGGATTTCAGTGGAAAGCTGGCCGGTTTGTGCTGCAGCCTCCATACCCCGGCATGGACATCGCCAAAGCCTTCATTTCGCTCCCTCGACAAAAAGGTAAAAAACGGATCGCGGCCCCATTCTCTCGGCATGAGGTAGCGGCCTTCGCCTGTGATTCGGTTGTAGTTCAGGGAAATGTCCCATTTCTGGTGGGTGGCAACTGCCTGGAGGCCCCAGGTCAGGGCGTGGGTGCCTGGCGCAAAATATGCCTTCCCCGGTTCATCGTGCCCGCCGTTGCCAATGCCATCCTGCCGGATGATCTGCCCGGCTGCCTTCCAGGTGGTTTGGCCGCTGCTGCCCAGCCTGGCATCCGCCTGGAGCATCGCCGTGTTGAACACCTGGTCCATCCACAAATCCCAGGCCTGGAGGCTAAGCCAGGGTCTCGCCTGCCAGCTCAACCCGCCTGTGGCTACGCCACGGCTTTCCAGCACTCCCTGAAAGCGGGCAGGACTGCCGTCGGGCATCACCCCGGCCGGGTACACCCCGATGGAATGGGCCATCGACAACCAGCGGGTCGTGCTGCGCGGCGAAATCCGCGAAATCCAGCCGCCCTGCACCTGAAGCCCCCTGGCGGGCTGGGCATTGATCCAAATTCCCTCCACAAGGGTGGGCCGCATCCGCCCGTCCTGCAGGTTGATGAAAGGCGTGTTCAAAAGCTGACGGCCCAGTTTTGCTTCCCACTTGCGGGCTTTCCAGGTGAGAAACAGCTCTGCAAACGGGCCAATGTTGATCCGGTTGGCGGGGTTTTCAATGTCAAAGAGGCCGATCTCGTAGCGGCTGAGCTGGCCGGTGAGCGAATCAGGTTTGCTGAGGTCGGATGACCAGAGGTTCGCAATCACATACCCGCTCATGGTGAGCCTGAAGCGATGCCAGGCCAGGGTTTCAAATCGCACGCTCGCACCAATGGCGTGAGCGTGTAAGTCGCTCATTCCCTGGTGGTTATCGGTCGTCATGAAGTAAGAGCGAACATGACCCTGAAAATGACCGGCCTTCACAGCATGTATCAGGGAGGTGGTGTCCGCAATCGGCTGTCCCTTGCCTTCGGTGGTGGCCGGTGTTTCCAATTTCTCCTGATGCTGGGCAATGGCCATGCTTTGGATGAAGCAAATAGCCAACACTCCCACAAGCTTGTGCATGGGTTTTTAATTTGGGGCTAATCAAGCAAAAGCTTTAGAATCCCGCCTTGATATAACTCCAGCCCTCCTCCTGCTTTTTCACAATCTCCAGCAGGGCCGACTCCACGGTGCCGACTTCGGGCAGCAGGGCCTCTTTGGTGATGTTGCGCTGGCGCAGGGTGAATTCGCAGCCGACAAACACAATGCCCTTGCCCGATTGCTCCGTGATACCTTTGGCCACGGTGGAAGTTTCCGTCAGCACCATGTCGAGCCCGGGGCCGTGGCACACCACTTCAATCTGAATCCCTGGCGAAACGGAGGTTACGTTGCGGATTTGGCGGATCAAAGCCTTGTGCACCAGGCTGTCATCAGATGACACCTGAAACACAATCCTGTGCGCAGAAGAAGCGTTTTCGCTCGTTTGAGCAAAAGCCGCCACAGAGAACAGCACAGCCAGCAGGAAAAGAATAGGTTGTTTCATAAGGGAAAGTTGGGAGTTTGGGGTTGGGAGTTTTGAGTTGGGGGTTTTGGGTTGGTCGCTGAGCTTGTCGAAGCGTGAGTTGGGACCGGCTTCGCCTCCAGTCCCGGCTCTCGGCTCTCGCAGCGAAGCGGTCTCGGTTCTCCTTGCTCGCGAGGGGTTGAAGACCGCCTCGCTCGCAATGGGCGATGCCAGGCAGGGTTCACAAAGGTTGGAAAGGCCGGGTTAAAACCCTCAAGCTTTTGAATGTTCCGGTCTCGCTTCTCGTAGCGAAGCGGTCTCGGTTCCACCTAAAACCCTTGTCAGGGTCGAAGCCAAACCCTGACAAGGGTGGAAAGAAGGCTTCGCCTCCGGTCTCGGCTCTCGCAGCGCAGCGGTCTCGGCTCTCGGCTCCCCTCTCACCTGAACTGATACTCCACCCCCGTCACCTGTGTAAGCAGGGTTTGGGGTGCGTCCAGCACTTTGGCAGCCATCGGCGGGGTTGGGGTCACAGGCGAATTGGTTTTGAGGTATTCACGCATCACGCTGTGCAGCGTGTGGGCGGTATTTTGGGTGTTTTTCACCCCCCGGATCCTGCAAAGCATGTCCTCGGGGTCGCCGTCGCGCTCACAGGCGCAAATGCTGTAGGTGCGATCCAACTGAAGCGGCTGCCCGCCCACCGTCACCGACTGCACCCGCTTTCCGTTTTCGCCAAAAGCATTGAACGTCACTTCCATGCCCTGGAACTTGATCACCCAGCCGCCAAACCGCTGGGAAGCGTCCTTCGCAAATACGTTGTTCAGCTCTTTCTCCAGCCAGTTCATCAGTTGCTGGCCTGTGACCTGCCCCGTGCGAACAGTGCTGTCAACAGGCAGCATATCGAAAATGTAGCCGTTGGTAATCGGGATATTGCCCGTGGCATCGGGTGTCGCCCGAGGCGGACAAAACCGGAAGCCATTCGACAACACCACATCGATTTCCGACATTTTCCACTTCAGCGCATTGAGGATCATCGTGTCGATGGTGTTCTCCACCACAAAATAGCGGTAGAGGGGAATGGTGCTGTAGCCCACCACTTCCTCAATTTCAGCCTTGAAGGGTGCCTCCAGTTCTGCAATCAGCTCACTCGTTTCGCGGTCCGCTTTGTACTGACCGGCATTCACTTCCACAAGCTCGTATTCGTCGCCCACAACCTTGCCGTCCCGGATTGAGAGGGTGAGTTTGCCGACAAAGGAACCGAAGGCCCCCGGCTCCACAACCTTGGCGTAGGTGCACTGGATGGGGGTGCGCACACGCTCGTGGGTGTCGCCGCCGAGGATATAATCAACGCCTTCGGCGGCGGGCTGGTTGGCCAGGTGAATCTGCTGCGACAAACCGAGGTGAGCCACGATGATCACATAGGCGCATTGCTCCTGCTCCCGCAGCACCTGCACGTAGTGAGCCAGGTTCTCTTCGGGTTTGGTGTAAATGATGCCTTTGCTGTAATTCGGCGACTGCCGGACCGGCACGAGGTGGTCGGTGTAGCCGAGGAAACCAATTTTGGCACCAGCCACATTCCAGATATGGTAGGCCGGGAAAATGAGTTCGCCACGCTTGCCATCGCCGGGGTCGTGATACATGTTGGCGCAGACTTTCGGGGCATTCAGCGAGCCGAGAAGGGTCTGCATGGCTTTCTTGTTGTAAATCACCTCCCAGTTTCCAGGCAGGTAAAGGTCGTAGCCCAGGCTGTTGAGAATCGGCACAAAAGCTTTTCCTGTTGTTTCTACCGACAGCTGGCTTCCCTGAAACATGTCTCCGGTGTCGATCAGAAAGCTTGGGGAATGCTTTTTGCGCTCCTGCCGCAGGTAGCTGGCCAGATGGGCGTAGCCACCTGTTTTGCGGTAAACAGCCTGGTCATTTTCCCAGAACAATTCATCGTGCGGGTGAATCTGGCAGTGAACATCGGTTGTTTGCAGGATGCTCACCTTCACCACCTCGCCTTTTTTAGGCTGCCTGCCGCTGTCGGATGTTTGGGACCGGGCCAAAGCACTCGCAGGTGCCATAGCAGTAAGGCCAGCTGCGGCGCCAATGGTGCCCATCTGTCGGAGGAAGCTGCGGCGTGATGAATCGTTCATGGGGAGTTTGTTTTTCGTTGGTTAACGGGAAGCCGCCGTAGCGGTGGATACAGATGCGAGTTTCTTCTGCGCATCCAGAATGGGCTGGAAAGGCCCGTACTTGTGCTGTGCTTCGGTGAATTCATCGGCATAGGGGCCAAACGGATGGTCAACCGGTTTTTTGGAGATGTCGGGCCAGTCGGTTCGCGCGTCTTTGTGGGGCCGGGGCTGGGAATTCACATACGCGGCAATGTCCCATGCCTCTGCATCGGTGAGCTGCGGGTTGTCGTGGGTCACGCCGAGGGGCATGTTGTACTTGATGTAGCGGGCAAAGTTGGACAACCGGTACAGCCCGGCCCCGTCGTTGTAGCTATTGGGGCCCCAGAGTGGCGGGTAGAGATAGGCAATCCCGTCGGGGTTGAGCATCCCTTCGCCATTGGCCTGGTGACACACCTGGCATTTGGCCACATAGGCGAGCTCGCCCGCTGCCGGGTCGGCGGCCCGGGCCAGGAAGGGCATTTTTTTCAGCCCGGAACCTTCGGCAGGCTTTCCCTTTGGCACATTTGAGCCAATGAAGGAAATATAGGCCCGGATGGCCTCCATTTCGCGGCCCAGGGTATCGAGCGGCCTGCCGTTCAGGCTGCGCTCAAAGCAATCGTTGATGCGCTTGTTCAGGTCTTCGACGGTACCGCTGCGCGCCCGGAATTTCGGGTACATCGAGGCCACCGATCCGTAGTTGTTGCCAAACACCCGGGTGCCCGCGTCGAGGTGACAGTTCTGGCAATTGAGGCCGTTGGAAATCGTCATCACGGAACCGCGCGGCCCGAGATACTCAGCTGTGCGGGCAATCAGTTCCTGGCCATAGGCCAGGGTGGCCCGCTGGCCCGGGTCGGCCACGCTGCCAATGTCGGCAGCAGCCCAGTACACCGGCCCGCTGCTCACCGCAGCCTGAACGGGCGACGCAACCGGGGGCGCCGCAGGCCCTGAAGCATGGGGCAAGTACTCAATCAAAAAGGACAGCAGCAGCAGCGCCAGTGCCCCCATGCCCATGGCCAAATGCAGCCAGATGAGCAGGCGGTCGGACAAAACAGAGCTGTTTTTTTCGCCAGAATCAGTTTTCATCTCCTTTTTACCTGAAGATAAACAGGCAAGGAACAACCAGGGCAACCCCATGCCGGGCTTGCCAGTCGCTGTTCCCTGACCTTATCCATGCTGATCAGTGAGGCAGTTTGTCGCGGAAACGGCCATAGACCCAGGTTCCGGCGATGGCGCTCAGCAGCGTGACGACAATCACAGTCACGCCCGAGCCAATCTGCGCGAACAGCGGTCCCGGACAGGCCCCGGTCACGGCCCAACCCAGGCCAAACATCAGGCCGCCATAAATCTGCCCCTGGCTAAAGGTCTTTTTCTGGAACACGACGGTCTCGCCCTGCAGGGTCTTGATGTTGAATTTTTTGATCAGCCAGACAGACAAAGCGCCCACCACAACTGCACTGCCGATTACGCCATACATGTGGAAGCTTTGCAGGCGAAACATTTCCTGGATCCGAAACCAACTGATGATTTCGGCCTTCACAAACACAATCCCGAAGCCAATGCCGATGAGGCTGTACTTGAGGTTGTCTGTCCAGCGAACAGGCACCTGGCTTTCGTTGATGCAGATCGAGTCCATGGCACGAACTTCATGAGCTGCCTGCGTTTCTATCGTTTGCATAGATTGCTGATTGTCAGATGGAAAGAATGGTGGGAAGGAGGAGATTGGCCATGATAAAGCCGCCAATCATGAAGCAGATGGTGGCGACAAGCGAAGGCCATTGCAAGGTGGAAAGGCCCATGATGGCGTGGCCGCTGGTGCAGCCCCCGGCGTAGCGGGTACCAAATCCGACCAGAAACCCGCCCACAACTGTCATCATAAAGCCGCGCACGGTGAACAGGCTGGCCCAGGAGAAAAGTTCCACCGGCATCAGGCCGCTGTAGTCGCTGATGCCATAACCGCTGAGCTCGGCAGCCAGATCGGGGTGCACCTGCACGGGGTTGCTGTTTGCCAGCAGGGTGGCAGCCAGTAGAGCGCCGATCACAATGCCGGCAACGAAGAACAGATTCCAGGCCTCTTTTTTCCAGTCATAGTCGAAAAATGGAATTTTGGCAGGCAAACAGGCCGCGCAAATGTGCCGCAGGGAAGAACTGATGCCGAAGGACTTGTTGCCAATGAGCAACAGGGCCGGCACAGTGAGGCCGGTCAGGGGTCCAGCCACATACCAGGGCCAGGGCTCCCGAAGAATGTCAAGCAGATTCATAGGGTGGAACGGTGTGAAGGATCAGGGAAGAAGGGAATCTTATGGTTGGGCGGTGCTGGCGGGCAGGGATAGGACTCCTGCAGCAGGGCTCAGCAGGAATACAAGGCAGATTTTACAGATCAATAGAAACGCGGGCAGAAACTGTGAGTTGTCCCTGCCCGCGAATTCCCTTTTATCAAGCTTTCATGACTTTGCTCTGGCAAACAAAGTCGGTTTTCGGTACATTCGTTTTGGAGATGGCACCAAAGCCACCTTCCACTTCGGTGAAGTTGCGGTAGCCGCGGGCCTGCAGGATCGAAGCTGCCATCATGCTGCGGTAGCCGCCGGCACAATGCAGGAAGAAGTGCTCCTGCGGGTTGATGTCTTTCACCCAGTCGTTGATGTAGGCCAGCGGGCGGTTGTAGGCTTCGTCCACGTGCTCGGCGGCGTATTCGCTTTCCTTCCGCACGTCAAGCACCTTGTCTTCGCCGATTTTCACGGTGTCGGCAAATTGCTGGGGAGAGATGCGGTTCACCTGATCAGTTTCTTTGCCGGAGGCAGCCCAGGATGCGAAGCCATCTTTCAGGTGGCCCAGCACATTGTCGAAGCCCACGCGGCTGAGGCGGGTAACCGCTTCTTCTTCGCGGCCCACCTCGGTGATGAGCAGCAGGGGCTGCTTCACGTCGGCGATGAGGGCACCCACCCAGGGGGCGAAATCGCCCGTGAGGCCGATGTTGATGGACTGGGGCACGAAGCCTTTGTGGAATTCAGCGGCGCTGCGGGTATCGAGGATCAGGGCCTCGGTGGTTTCGGCCACGGTTTCGAATTCTTCGGGGCTGAGGGCCTTCATGCCCTGGTTCAGCACGGCGTCGAAGCTCTTCACGCTCTTTTTGTTCATGGCCACGTTCATCGGGAAATAGGCCGGAGGCGGCAGCAAGCCGTCGGTCACGGCTTCGATGAAGGCTTCCTTGCTGGGCTGGTTGAGGGCGTAGTTGATTTCCTTCTGGTGGCCGAGGGTATCCACGGTTTCCTTCATCATGTTTTTGCCGCAGGCAGAACCGGCCCCGTGGGCGGGATACACGATCACGTCGTTGGCGAGGGGCATGATTTTGTTCATCAGGCTCTCATACAGCAGGCCTGCGAGTTCTTCCTGGGTGAGGTGGGCGGCTTTCTGGGCGAGGTCGGGGCGGCCAACATCGCCGAGGAACAGGGTGTCGCCGGAGAAAATGGCGTAGTCCCTGCCGTTTTCGTCGCGCAGGAGGTAGGTGGTGGACTCCATGGTGTGGCCGGGGGTGTGGAGCACCTTGATTGTAACGTTGCCGATGGCAAACTCCTGGCCGTCTTCGGCCACGATGCACTCAAACTCTGGGTTGGCGGTGGGGCCATAGACGATGGGGGCACCGGTTTTGGCGCTCAGGTCCACGTGGCCGCTCACGAAGTCGGCGTGGAAGTGAGTTTCAAAGATGTACTTGATCTTCACCCCGTCTTTTTCGGCACGCTGGAGGTAAGGCTGTACCTCGCGCAGCGGGTCGATGATGGCGGCTTCGCCATTCGACGTGATGTAGTAGGCTCCCTGGGCCAGACATCCTGTATAAATCTGCTCTACGTTCATAATGAAGCAATTGAGAGAGGGTTTCGGAAAAAATGAGCGGGGTCTTCCCCATTGTACAAAGCAAATTTACCGAAAGGGATGCCTTTTGTCAGCTACTTTTGTTACGTAGCGTTCCGGAGTAATTATTCCGCGTTTCAGGCTGGTAAATTGGCGGGGTGTTGTACGGAGAGGGAGGGAGATGGATGGCTAACAGTGTTTTCAACGAGATCCTGGCATCAGACCTAGCCGGACAAAGACTGTTTGGACGAATGACTCGAACGCGGAGAAGGAGCTGAGCTGCCTGAGGGAAGAAAGGCTTATTTGCTGGCCCATCTCAAGGTAAAGGTCATCGATAGAAAAGTTCTGCCTCCGTCTTTTGGTTAGGTGTGACCGGGCCTGAACGATGGCCATTTTGATTGACTCTTTAGGATTTGAGTACTTCTCTGGCGGTAGATGGAGCCCTAATTCTTCAAGAGAAAGGGTCCCCGCTCCGATTTGTTCGGCCAACTTCGCTTTATCTGCCATCATCCATGCCTCTGTCATCCTAACTGGGATAATAGGCACAATTACTTTGCAGTACTTTTCATCCGAAACCTCATCCAAAGCGGAACTCAACGGCGAAAACTTATTGGACAACACATTCCTGGTGTCCACATCGTCAGCATCTGCATGGATACACAACACTCCAATACCCGTTTCACCAGCCCTGGCAGCTGAAATCAAAGCTGATTCAACAAAGCTCTTCCCTTTGATCGAAATGCTGTAAACATCTTCAATCACAACATCTTTGTTGCATAGGCTTGCCGCTTCAATAAAGGTTTTCTCAATGATTTCCTTTAGAAACCTCTCGTCTGTTGAACCCTCTCTCATCAACCCAATAAATAGTTGATATGCCATAGCCTACCGGATTGCACTGATGAAGCCTAGCTCTCTGGTCGAATTGTCTTCATCCAGCGTGGACAAGTACTGTTCTAAGTCATAAAGACTCAGGGTGCTCTGAACCTGAAACAGTTTGGTTTGGCCGTCTGTATCCACCCTGTTAACCTCTGTTCGCCTGATTTGTACCCGGCGGCCCTGGAAGTCGGTAATCATAGTCGCCATTTTCGACAGCCACACGCTCGCCACGTTTTGGTGCCGGAAGTTCACCATTTCCCTCACGAGCAGCGGGGAATGGGTATTCACGATCACCTGACGAAGGAAGTCAGGATCTTCTTCGAAGTTGGTAGAGAGGCCATACAACAAATCCACCATCTGTTTGATGCGCATGGGATGGATGCCATTTTCAGGCTCCTCAAAGCAAAGCAGGCCCTGGTGGCGGGGGTCGAATTGCATCACAATGAGGGCCAGGATGCGCAGGGTGCCTTCAGAGAGAACGCGGGAGGTAAATATTTTCCCGTCCTTGTGCTGGAGCCGGATGACAAATTGTTTGTTGGCCTCGTCGTTCGCCACATCCACCCGAACAAAATCAGGCAAAAAACGGGCTAGTTGCCGGGAAATGTCGATCAGAACGGACTCGTCCTCCGATTTGATCCGATACAGTGCCGCCGCGAGATTAGCTCCGCTGTGAGTGAGGTAATAGCTCATTTTGGCGTCCTGGGTCGTAGGCTTGCGGAGCTCGTCCGGATTGAGTTGCATGAAATTCCAGCTCCGCATCTCCTCCTTAACGGCGTACACATGTGGAAAATCCACTGAGTTGATCCCGGCCAGCACTGTTTGGTTGATCAGGTTGGCTGGAGTTGCCTTGCCTCCCTGGCGTCCATCCTGCCGGATTAAAATGGTAGGCACCCCGTTCCGCTGCTCTGTTTCGATAAAAGGCTTGCCGGATCCTCCACCAACGCTGCTTTTCCAGAGAGTCCTGTTCTGCTGGCCCAAATACCGTTTGGCCCATAGATCCTCTGAAACAGGTATTTTCTCCAACTTCTCTTCCGTTACAAACAACTCCTCGAAGCCGTGAGCATCAGGCTTTCGGGTTATTACGAGCTTGTACCTCAGCCTTGGTGACTTGATTTCAGCCTCCTGCCCCCAGTTGTCCTTCACCTGTCTTTTCACTAGCAAATCTACCTCAAAGCGAAGGGTATCAACATGGAGGTCGTTGTCAATCAGGGTAAACAGCTCAGATACGCTTCCCCTTCTTTCGGGGAAAGCCTCCTTCAGATTTGTAGCTGCCAATCTGGACAAAAGCTCCAGGGCATCAAACAAATTGCTTTTCCCGGAGGCATTGAGCCCTGCCACAACTGTGAACGGAGTCAGCTCCATTTCGAAGTCGCGGAAAGACTTGAAGCCATCTATGTAAACACGCGTGATCATCCGAAATCATCCTCTTGCATAGCTAATTTACTACATTTTAAGGTGTGGTTCTGCATTTTTCTACTATCTGCCGGAATCCTTGCCCAACCATCATGTGCAGGTCAGGAATCCGACATCACTGCTATGCTATCGCGCCTTTTGAGCTCAATTCCTTGGATCCAAAATTTATTTCCCTCACTCTCCAGCCCTGACCCAGGCAGCCAGCAAGGAGCTGAGAGAATGCTGCCGGGCTTCTATCTCGGCCAGGCTGCGGAAGGTTGCGATGGCCCTGTCGTTTTCTTTCCAGACAAGCAAGCCGGAATCATCCTGAATGAACCGTTGCGGGGGCTGTGGCAGTTTGGCGGCTCCGCGGTGAAAAATGAGCTGGACCTGCTTTGCTGGCGGCATGATCCGCATCGTGAACCTGTCCTGTCCCTGGCAGGTGTAGTTGGGGGCATTCCACTTGATGTTTTCCGCCAGGTCGGCTGGTGCCGCCAGGATGACTTGCCTTAACGCCTCAATTTCTGCGCTGAACGGATGGTTCAGTTCGTCGAGAAACCGGGTTACCTGCGGGTTTGGAAGGGCCATGGGGATAATTAGTTAAATGAAAGACGGGCGGGAGAAGTCTGCCACCGGGTCGCTTTGGCAGGAAATTTCGCAAAAAATCCCGAAGCAGGTCAATCGTGTTTACCTTGCACAAGGTTATCAACAGCGGGGCAGCCACCCGGCTTCCCGAATCAATTCACCTCCCCATGACCTTTTCCCAGATCCTCGCCGGCCTTGTTTCTGCCGGCAACTTGTATCTCGGCACCCGTTTCCTGCTCAATGTCGTTGGGCTGCTCCAAACGACCAAATATGGCCCTGTTGCCACTGGCATTTATGCGGCACTGTTCATCGGACTGGGATTCGGGGCATTGTATGCTGCCTTTTGGCTGGACAATGGCCGCCTGGCTCTGCTCCTCAGTGTTGGGCCTTGGGTCATCATCCTGGCTGGGCTGGTCATCAGCATGATCATCGGGTATAACAACGGATGAGCAGGGAGGCCGCCCCGCTGGAGAATCGGGACCGGAGACTAAACTGACTTTCATCTCTGAGGGAGCGGGATGATCGCCGACTGCAGGTTCTGTTTTCTGCCTGGCGTCTTTCGCAGGCTTTTTGCCTTGCTTTTCTTCCTTCCGCCTCTGAACACCCCGCCACGCTCTATCGCAGTTGCCTTTTTGCGCGAGGAAGTGTATCATGCAGTACTTTATTCGAAAAGATGAACATTCGGACCGTCGCCACTGTCTGCCTGCTTGCCTGGGCTTCTTTTGCCTGCAAGCAAGAACTACCCCCCCTCGATTTTATCCGCGTTGATAGCGGATTGATTTCCGGTCAGCGCACCGAAGACGGCGCTGTGCTGGCGTTCAGGGGAATCCCCTACGCCAAGCCCCCTGTCGGCAACCTCCGCTGGAAGCCCCCCGTGGCCCCGGATCCCTGGACCGATGTACTGGCCTGCGACAAGTTTGGAGCCAGCCCCATGCAGGCCAAGCCTGTCCCTTTCGCTGTGTACACCAGCGAATACCTCATTCCTGAATCTCCCATTTCTGAAAATTGCCTCACTGTCAACGTCTGGACGCCCGCTGTCAGCGTAAGCGACAAACTGCCGGTGCTGGTCTGGATTTATGGCGGAGGCTTCTCCAGTGGCGGCAGTGCCTGCCCCATCTACGACGGCGAAGCCCTCGCCCGCAAAGGCATCATCGTGGTCTCGGTGAATTACCGGGTGGGCATTTTTGGCTTTCTGGCGCATCCATGGCTCAGCCAGGAGTCTCCCTTCGGGGCCTCCGGCAACTATGGCATCCTCGATCAGATTGCCGGGCTGAAGTGGGTGCAGCGCAACATCGCGGCCTTCGGCGGCGACCCCGCCAAAGTTACCATTGCCGGGCAATCGGCTGGGTCCATGAGCGTGAACACCCTCATGGCTTCCCCGCAGGCCAAAGGGCTGTTTCGCGCTGTGATCGGGCAGAGCGGAGCCAGCACCACCCGCACCCCGCTGTCCAAATCGGAAGCCGAAGCCCAGGGGCTCCAGCTTTCTGAAGCACTTGGTGTTCAGGGCCTTGACGCTCTGCGGGCACTCCCCGCTGATACCCTCCTGGCGCGCGCAGGCAATGGCCCGGGGGTGATCCTCGATGGCTATGTGCTCCCCAAACCAGTACCCGACCTCATGGCCGAGGGCGACTACAACGATGTGCCCCTCATGCTCGGCTGGAATGCCGACGAAGGATTTGTGTTCCAACTGCTGAACGCCACTGGATGGGAAGAGCGCCTGAGAGCCACTTACCCCACCAGCGCTGATGTTCTCCTTCAGCAGTATCCTGCTGTGAACGACAGCATTGCGGCGGCTTCGCAGCGAGCCTTCAGCACGCACATCATGTTTGGATTGCCCATTTACCGGTGGGCCCTCTCGCAATCGAAACACGGAAAGGGTACGGTGTTTTTGTACCAATTTGCCCACACCCCAGCCGGGCCCGACTCTCTTCGAAAGGCCGGTGCTCATCACACAGCAGAGGTGCCCTACGTTTTTGCCAACCTGACTTTCGTGGATCGGCCCTGGCGGCCTGTCGATCACAAACTGTCAGATCTGGTCTCTGACTACTGGGTTCAGTTTGTCAAAGGTGCCAACCCCAACGCTGAGGGGCTACCTGTTTGGGTAGAGTTTAAGCCCGGCGACCCCACGGCCATGAAATTTTCCTCCACCGCTGAAGATGTGGTTACGGGAATGGTTCCGGTACCCGATCTTTCGCAGATGAATGCCCTGGAGCAAGCCCTCCAGCCCGCTGCGACAGACGAAGCTCCCCCAGCAGAATAAACCCGCATTCGATTTATTTGCCTGACAGAATCCAAGACCTATGCTGAACAACCTTTCCCTGATCCGGATCATGGTGCTGACGATCCTCCTGGCTGGAGGCTTTCTATCAGGGTGTCGCAGCACGGGAACTCCTGGCAAGCCTGGCAGCACCTTTTCTTCCGGCCAGTCGGCCATGATCATGAGCGGCCAGCCCGATCAGCCGATGCGGGTGTTTCTGATCACGAACCCCTCTGATTCCCTGCTGCTTCGCACCCCTAGCGAACCGGTGCTTGCCGACCCGAAAGATCCTGTGCTGGAACGGTTTCTGGCACGGCTGCTACGCACTGTGCGCGACCCCGCCTCGCTGGGCGTGGGTATTGCCGCGCCACAGGTCGGGATTCTGAAGCAGATTGTGCTGGTGCAGCGATTCGACAAGGAAGGTTTCCCTTTTGAGGCTTACCTCAACCCGGTGATTCGCCAATACTCCGACCTCAAGCAGCCATGCCGCGAGGGTTGCCTGTCCATCCCCGACCGGTCCGACACGACCACCAACCGGGCCTACGCCATTTTGCTCGAATACGACCGCCCCGACGGCAGCCACCATATCGAAATGGTGGAAGAATTCACCGCCGTGATTTTTCAGCATGAGATCGACCACCTGAACGGGATCCTGTACACCGATCACCTGCAGGAGGAAATCCGGCAGGCGGAGAAGAAAGACAGGTGAGGGGAAAGATGACTGCCTGTCGCATCCCGGCGCGGAGATGGGTACAAGTGATGCCAGGCTGCCAAAATCAGGTTCAAGGTTTGAAGATGCTCAGAACTCTTTGGGGGGCAGCCTTAGTGACAGCATCAGAGTATTCACCTCCACTGTTAGCAAGTAAGAAATCAAGTTTTTTAATGGCTCCCTGTCACTATGGCGATCTTAAATTCGGCACAGTGGCTGGTAGTTACATCGCTTCAATTTTTGGTTTGTGGCTCCGTTGTGCTGAGTGTCCGCGCGGATGCCCGATTTTCTGAACCATCCGTGCAAAATCATTTGCTCCGGCCAAGCTATCAAAAGCATCCCCGCGATTTTTTCGCTCCAATACACAATTCTCAGCTATCAACTCCCTCACCGATACCGCACCTTAAAATACAGCATCGAGCCGGTGAGCATCAGGGTCACAGTATTACTCGCGATGATGGGCGTGTTGCCGATGAGGAGCCCGTAGATCAGCCAGAGAAGCACGCCGGTAGTGAGGATGGCAAACAATCCCAGCGACAGGTCTCCTGCCGACTTGGATTTCCAGGTTTTAATGACCTGGGGGAGGTAAGCAAAGGTGGTCAGGAAAGCTGCTGTAAGGCCGACCAGCTCGATCAAATCCATGTGATTATGGCGTTTGATGCAAAGCTACGGTATTTTCCGGATTCCGTGATTTGGGCGGCCCCAGGATGATCGCCAGGAGCAGGGCCACGACGATCACTACAACAAGTCGCTGAAGCATGAGTGGGTCTTAGGGTGGATCGACTCACGCGAGTAAGCAGAATTAGCCACTCTTCCTACTCCAAATTCTCCGCCAGGGTTTCAAAAAAAAGCCGAAGAAAAATTTTTTCTCCGGCCACGAGCGAGATGTATGAGGAAGCAGAAAGAACCTAACCAAGGTGTCTGAACCTTTTGAGTCAAATGTCTTTCTCCTGTTTCAAGTTTGTGTGAGCAGGCCGTGAAGTTTTCATGAATTCCCGGCCCTCGCTTCTCATTTCATAGCCTTCCAGGCATTGATCAGCCCGTTGGTAGAGCTGTCGTGACTGCTCACCTCTCCGGTTTGATTGAGGTCTGCCAGCACGCCCTTAGCCAGTTGCTTGCCCAGTTCCACACCCCACTGGTCGAAGGAGTAAATGTTCCAGATCACGCCCTGCACAAAAATCTTGTGCTCGTACAGCGCGATCAGGATCCCCAGCATCCTGGGTGTCAGTTGCCGGAACAAAAAGCTGTTGCTGGGCTTGTTCCCCGCAAACACCTTAAAGGGTGCCAGCGCGGCAATTTCTTCCTCGCTCAGGCCTGAGGCCCTGAGCTCTGCCGCCACTTCTGCCTCGGTTTTGCCCATCAGCAAGGCCTCGGTTTGGGCGAAAAAGTTGGCCAGCAGCTTCACATGGTGGTCGCCGATGGGGTTGTGGCTCACCGCCGGTGCCAGGAAATCGCATGGAATGAGCTTGGTGCCCTGGTGAATGAGCTGGTAAAATGCGTGCTGCCCATTGGTGCCGGGCTCGCCCCAGATCACCGGGCCCGTTTGCCAGGAAACGGGCTTGCCCTCTCTGTCCACATATTTGCCGTTCGACTCCATGTTCCCCTGCTGAAAATAGGCCGGGAAGCGGTGCATGTACTGGTCGTAGGGCAAAATGGCTTCGGTTTCAGCGCCGAAGAAATTGTTGTACCAGATGCCGATGAGGGCGAGGAGAACGGGCAAATTCTGCGAAATTGGCGCTGTGCGGAGGTGTTCGTCCATGGCATGGGCACCTTCGAGCAATTCCCGAAAGCGGTCAAAGCCAGTGACAGAAGCAATGCTCAGCCCGATGGCCGACCAGAGGGAGTAGCGCCCGCCGACCCAGTCCCAGAAGCCAAACATGTTGGCGGGGTCAATGCCAAAAGCTTCCACCGCCTCGCGGTTGGTGGAAAGTGCCACAAAGTGCCTCGCAATGTGTGACTCGCTGCCGGCAGCCTTCAAAAACCACTTCCGGGCCGTGTGGGCGTTGGTCATGGTTTCCTGGGTGGTGAAGGTTTTGGAGGCCACCATGAACAGGGTGGTTTCCGGGTTCACCCGCCGCAGGGCTTCGGCGATATGGGTGCCATCCACATTCGAAACGAAATGCACATCCATTCCCTCCACCCAGTAGGGGCGCAGGGCCTCTGTCACCATCACGGGGCCCAGGTCGGAGCCTCCGATGCCGATATTGACGATGGTATCGATTTTTTTACCGGTATAGCCGGTCCATTCGCCGCTGTGAAGCCGCCGGGTAAAGGCTTCCATGCGCTCCAGCACCTCGTTCACTTCGGGCATCACGTCCTGCCCGTCCACCAGAATGGGGCGGTTGCTGCGGTTGCGGAGGGCCACGTGCAACACGGCGCGGTTTTCGGTGCGGTTGATGGCCTCCCCCGAAAACATCGATTCAATGGCCGCCGGAAGCTGGCACTCCTCTGCGAGCTGCCGGAGCAATTCGAGCGTTTTTTGGGTGATGATGTTTTTGGAAACATCGAGCAAAAGGTCTTCAAACTGAAAGGAAAGGGCCCCGAAGCGGCGGGGATCCCCGGCAAATAGGTCCTTCATGTGGACCCGCTTCATTTCCAGGTGGTGGGCAGCGAGGGCCTTCCAGGCCGTAGTTTGGGTGGGGTTGACCGAAGGGAACATACAGAGGGATTTTTATAAGGGCAAATTAGCCCATATCTTGAAAAGAAGTAATTTTGGCTTGTTAGGAGAATAAAAAGTCTGGGATAAGGGCGCAAATGTCGTTATCGCGACTCCTCCGGCTGAACTTTTCCGTTTCCGGCCCCGTTGTCAAGCGCTGAATATGACCAAATTCCAAAGCCGTTTTTTCCCGGAAAGCCGCAACGGATTCCTGGCACTGCAGCAATATGCCATGCAGTACTATGGTGCATTCAACCTGCTGCTGATGCTGGCGGTGATGGTCCAGGTCTCCTCCGGGGTCGCTGGCGGCACGCTTCTGGCAGTGGTTGTGATCGGTGAAATCGTGGCCCTGGCTCTGGGAAATGCCCTCGCCATGGCCAAAACCCGGCGAAGCTATGCCGAGGTGTTTTTTCTAACCGATCACTTTTCGCTCATCTCCGTCCACGAAATTTTGTTCTCCCCCAACAACCAGGCTTTCCCCCTGCTGTATGCCAACCCTGTCATGGATCGGGAAGGAAATTCATTCACCGTTCACTTCAATGATGAGATTGTTGCCTTCCATCGCAAGGACTGGGAGGACTTCGACCTGATCTGGGGCTGGTTTGCGATGCCGCACTGAGGCTGGCTGGCGGAGTTTTTCAGCGAAATTTTTCGGCCAGTTGCAAAAAGCGGTCTTCCTGTTTGTAGCGGCGAATGGAGGAAAACGACTGCTGAATGTCGCCCAGGTTTTCGCCGCGCTCCAGGGCCCGCTCCAGGTGGACATACACATTTTCGGTGTCTTTCAGCTCGGCATACACTGCCGCGAGCGCTGCATAGGGGTGCCCGGCACCAGGCTGGATGCGAACTACTGTTTGCAGGTCCGAGATAGCCTCCGAAAAGCTGCCCTGCTCCAGGTATAGCAACCCGCGATTGAATAGCGCGTCAGCAAAATCCGGGCGCAGCAAAATCGCCTGGTTAAAATCGAGCAGAGCCGCTGCGTGGTCTTTGAGCTTAAAATACAATTGCCCGCGATCGTTGAAGGCCGCTGCATTGTCGGGGTGGATGGCCAGCATGTGGTCGTAGCGGGTCAAAGCCTGCTCATACATCTGCAACTCCTTGTAACACTGGGCCATGCGCACATCCACCCGGAAATAATTTTCCGTGTAGCTTTCCTGGATCCTGGTGAAGTATGTTAACGCCTCTTCAAATTCCTGCCGGCTGACGTGGAAATTTCCCCTGGCCCAAAACACAACCTCCTCAATTCCGGAGTTAATAAAATCGTTGTCGGCATCAAGCTGGCTCAGCGGTATTCTCACGGTTACCTCCCCCCTGTCGAGGCTCACGGCTCCCGTTGTGTAGAGGTAGGAAAAATGGAACAGCACTTCGCCTTTCACCGACTTGTCATATTCTCCCCACAGGATCAGGTCGGCCTGGCACTGGCGAATGAGGGCCTCGGCCTCATCGAGCTGCACGGGGCAGCGCTCGGAGAGATAGCGCACCTCTATGTCTTCTAGCTCGCGGTCGGCGAGGCGCTCCAGCCTCCGCTGAATAGCATCCGCGAGGAACGGGTCGGTGGATTTGCAGTCGCCGCCGGGGTGGAGAGGCAGTTGAAGGATGTTGTAGGTGTTGGCGTCTGGAAACACGCAGGGCCTGTCCTGGCGAAAGAGGGCAATCATCTGGCTGGGCAGATCGAAGACATACATCAGCCCTGCACCTGCAATGAGGAGAAGGAGGGTGAGCGCCCAAAAAACGATTTTTCGCCAGGCATATGACTTGCTGGATGCAGCTGTCTGGCGGGCTGCCGCCGTGGAAGGTCCCTGGCCAGGGAGCGTCCACTCCAGCATCGGTTCATTTTGCTCCAGTACATAGAGGCCCCATTCTGCCTGAGGCCGGTCCGGGTCGCGGCCTTTCCAGTTCAAGGTATCTGTGTCGAGGTCGTAATGCACTTTTCGAAAAACGAGTTTTCCGGCAAATTCCACCTGGACGGCGAGCCAGGCTTCACGCAGCCCTTTTCCCTGGAGCAATTGGCTGTAGAAATGAGTGCTGATATCGCGGAGTTGCTTTCTCTGAGGCCCTTCCTGCCCGAGAGAAACGACAGCGGGGATGTTGCGGAGGAGAAGTTGTTCAATCAGCTCGCGGTGGCCGCAGCCGTGGAGAAAAACAACCTGCAGGCCAGGAAGCCTGCCCAGCACATCTGCGAAGCCGATAGGGTCCATGGTATCTTCGCCGAGGCCGCCTTCAAAGCGAAGGTAGCGGCCTTGCAAAGGGCCCGTGAGGTGAACAATGGCCACCCCGGCCTGGTATTGGTGCTGGCGAAGGTAATCAAACAGGTACTGACCTTCCTGGGGCGATTCTGTGAGCAGCTGGAGCCCGTCAGCCTTTCGCCCCGGTTGGAGGGCGTGTTCAATGGAGGCCAGCTCTTGATCGATTTGTCGTCGCAGCTTTGGCTCGGGAGGCCGGTTTACGCCGGCCAGCAGCATCACAGGAAGGGAAGGTTCAAGGCTCATGAGAACGGGGAAATGGCGAAGAGCAAAAACAAAGCGTTTGCGTGGAGGGTAAATATCCTACGAATTTTCAGCTTTTCCTTCATCCATGCAGGGAAAATTCACCGGGTAAACCTGCTGCTATGCCGAATAGGGAGTACCCCTCATCGACTTTCATTCCTTTTTTCCCTCAAATCAGTACTTTTGAGTTTGCGTTATCCATTGCTCCTCCAAGACAAATCACACATGCGCCAGCTTCTGTCTTTCCTGTTTCTGCTTCTGGCAGGAACTTCCTCCCTTGTGGCCCAACCCACTTCTTTGCCGGTTCCACAAGAAATAACTGCGGCCATTGAGGCTCAAACCCGTGGTTGGAACGGTGCCCCCGGCCCTCGCTATTTTCAAAATCACACAGATTACCGGATCCAGGCCCGACTCAACCCCACCACGGATTCGCTGTTCGGCTCGCTGTCTCTCACCTACCACAACGACAGCCCCGATGCACTTGACCAACTGGTGATTCGCCTGTATCAGGACATGTACAAAGCCGGGTTCGATGCCGACGATCCCATTAAACGGGGCGACCAAACCACGGGCACTGCCATTTACCGCATGACCTACAACGGAAGGGCCGTTGACCTCGCCAGCGAAACAGAAAGAAAGGGAACCAACCTTTTCCTCCGCCTTGGCGAACCTCTCCAGCCCGGCACCCAGTGTACCCTCGAAATCGACTGGGCGTTCAGCATTCCCAACGAAAGCCTCATCCGGATGGGAAAATACTACGAAGGCGCCTATTTCATGGCCTACTGGTATCCGCAAATGGCAGTGTATGACGACGTTTTTGGCTGGGATGTGCTCGACTACGGCGGCACCGTCGAATTTTACAACGACTTCGGCAGCTTTGACCTGGCCCTCACCGTGCCGGAGGAATACCTCGTCTGGAGCACAGGACTGCTCCAAAATGCTGACGAACTCCTCGCAGAGCCATTTTTGTCGCGCTACCGCAAAGCCTGGGAGTCAGATGAAGTGGTGAAAATCGTGAACAAGGAAGAAGCCAAAGATGCCCGCATCACGCAGCCCGGCCAGGACGGCTGGCACACCTGGCGCTTTCAGGCGAGCGGGGTGCCTGATGCAGCCTTTGCGGTCGCCAAAAACTACCTCTGGGATGCTACCAGTGTGGAAGTGGGCGAGCCTGGCCGCCGGGTACTCACCGAGGCCTGCTACCGGCCTGCCGCCAAAGATTTCTACGAAGTGGCTGGCTATGGCCAGGAAGTTGTCCGCGACCTCTCCACCAATATTCCCGGCATTCCGTTTCCCTACCCCAAAATCACCGTTTTCCATGGCGACAAAAGCGGTGGCGGCATGGAATACCCCATGATGGTGAACGATGCATCAGTGTTCAGCCCGGCATTCGCCTTCAGCCTCACCTACCACGAAATTGCTCATACCTACTTCCCCTTCTACATGGGCATCAACGAGCGCCGCTATGCCTGGATGGATGAAGGATGGGCTACTTTTCTGCCCGAAGACCTTATGGTGAAAAAAGGCTACCAGAAAGAACCCCTCCGCTTCACCCTCATGAGCTACAACGCCATCGCAGGCACCACCCGAGAAAAAGCCCTCATGACTCCTTCCTACGAGCTCAGCGGCATGGCCTATGGCGTGGCTTCCTATCCTAAACCCGGCCTCGCCTATTTTGTGCTCCGGGATGTGCTCGGCGAAGAACTCTTCAAATCCACCCTGCGTGGCTACATGGACCGCTGGGCCGGAAAGCACCCCGGGCCCTACGACTTCTTCCTGAGCTTCAACGACCTATCCGGGCAGAACCTCGACTGGTACTGGAAGCCCTGGTTCTTTGAAACCCTCAAGCCCGACCTGGCCATTAACCCGGTCCAAATCAAAGGCAAGCGCGCCAATCTTGAAGTGACCAACGCCGGTGGACTGCCCCTGCCTGTTCACCTCACAATCAAATTTGCCGATGGCACCGAGCAGGTTCGCCACTTCAGTGCTGCGGTGTGGGCAAACGGAGAAAAAAGCTTCGCTTTCGATGAGCGGTTTGAACAGAAAATCAAGTCCATTGAACTGGGGGCTGGCTGGATTCCCGATGTGAACAGTGGCGACAACACCTGGAAGCCCTGATCTTTCAGCGCCTGCCATTCTTGCCTGGCATCTGACAAAAACTGACAATATGTCGGGGGGCTGTGCTGTGGCCATTCCTTTGAACAAGGTACAAGGACACGGCATTGCTCCCCTCAATTTTTTTCTCATGGCAGCCAGTTACACAGAATACCAGCGGCTTTTGCTCCCTATTGCCAGGAATCTCCTTCGCAATGAAGAAGATGCCAAAGACCTCGTCCAGGAAACGCTCCTCAAGTGGGTTTCTTTGGGCAAAAGCAACGTTGGCAACATCAAAGGCTACCTGGTCAGGACGCTGGTGAACAAGTGCCTCAATTTTCTGCGCGACCGCAAGCGGGAGGAAAAACAGGCAGATTTGTCACTGGATCTCCTCTCGGAAGGCCCCGCTGCTAGCCTGGACCTCGGGCAGGAACTGTCGCTCAGCTTCCTTGTGATGCTGGAAAAGCTGTCATCCATGGAAAGAGCTGTTTTTTTGCTGAAAGAAGTATTCGAGTATAGCCACAAGGAAATTGCCGGGCTGCTCGGAATCTCCGAAGAAAACTCCCGTCAGATTTTTTCCCGGGCAAAGCGCCACCTGAAGGAAGGCAAGCAGCGTTTTCCTGCGGATCCACGGCATCAAATTGAGTTGTACCATCGCTTTATTCGGGTGTGCCGGGGCGGAAATGTTCAGGAGCTGATTGAAATTCTCCGCGAAGACATTGAGCTTGAAACCCTTTCTCCGGCAGCTTCGCTTGTTGGAAAGGCTGCAGTGGCAGGATACCTGCACGATGTTACCGCCCAGGATTTCGCCTGGTCTGTCCGCATTCTGCGGGGGGAGCCTGCTCTGGTGCTGCTCTCTCCGGCTTTGAGCTGGGTGTTTCGACTCAGGTTTTTGGATGGCAGGGTGTCCCGCATTGAGGTTCTGCCAGTGCGGCAAACAACCCCGCAGCAGCAGCCTGTTTTCGCCTAGTTTCCTCCCCGCCGCAAGCCTTCCCGAATTCTGTCCAACCCGGGGTGCATGGGGTGAGCTTTTTCAAGCCGGATCAGCCAGCTATTAGCCAGGGTGCTGTTGCCCCTGATGGAGGCGAGCAGAATCATATTTTCAAGGGCCTTCGCATCGTCAGGATCCAGTTGTAAGGCTTGCACAAGCAGGCGCTCGGCGTCGCTTTGGCGGTTTTGCCGGATCCTCAGGAAGGCGAGGTTCGTGAGAAAACGCACTTCCCAGGGCTTTTGCCGCAGCAGCGCTTCGAAGCCTGCTGCACTCGCATCGATCGCAACCGGGTCGTCAGGTGCTGCCTGATAGCGGGTCACCTCCCTGCGAAAAGCCGCTTCCAGCATCTCCGGGTGTGTCCTGGCAAGTTCGTCGAACACAGCAAAAGCAGCATCAGGCCTTCCCTGTGCCTCCAGAATCTCCCCTTTCAGAAAAGTAAGCTCCGCATTGCCAGGATCTGCCGCCAGCGCAAGTGCTATTGCTTTTTCAGCTTCTGCCATGCGCCCCTGCCAGTAGGCCAGCCGGGCCGCAGCTCCATGATCATTGCCGTTAAGGTAAATGGCCGCGCTGTCGAGAAAGGCAGGGCTGGCCTCCTGCTGCTCAAAATACGCGAGCCAGGCCACCCCCTTGTCAGAATGGCTGGCGCTCTCGCCCTGGGCTGGCATCAGGCGCAGGTAGCGGGCCATGGCCTCCACCGGCGCAGACTGCTTGTCCACCACCCGGATGAAATGATCGTGGAAACTCACGTGCGGAATGTCGCTGGTGCCGCCGCTGGGCATATGGCAGCCCACACAGTCGCCTGTTTGTACTTCTTCGTCAAGGCTGCAGTGCAGCTTACCATTTCCCTGATGGCAGCTCTGGCACTGGTTGTTAAAGATATTCGGGTCTTCCAGCTCGAGACTTTTGTGTGGGTCGTGGCAGGTGGTGCAGGTGAGCTGGCCCTCCGAAGCGACAAAGCAACGCGACTGCCGCAGGCGCTCGGCGTGGGAGGCTATGCCAAACTGGCTTTGCTGGCCGGAATCCGGGAGGAAGACCCTCCAGAATTCGGAGAGAGGTTTTCCCGGCAAAAAGTTGCTGGCATGCTGACCAGGGGTGTACACATTAACTCCCTGCAGGTGGCATTGCTGACACACGTCGAACTGGGCAGACAAGGGCAGTTTCGCTGGATTCACAATGGTGTAATCCGTTTCTCTGCCCACATCAATCAGCTGTCCCCCCTCAATGGCTGCAATATGCGCTGCGCCCGGCCCGTGGCAGCTCTCGCAGTCGATGCCCAGCGAAATGCGGCGGTACCGGTTTTTGGTATGGGGGATGTACTCGATTCTGCCGGTGTGGCAGGCGAGGCAGGTTTCCCCGATTTCGCGGTCGAAGCGGCTGTTGTTGTCGGCGTAGCCTGGGGACAAGTCCCAGATCTGTTTTTCTACATACCAGGTGAGGGGCATTTCATACATCCAGCCGTCCTGCTCCAGCAAATAGGACCGGGTTTGATGGCCTGAGCCAACGACATATTCCACTGCTTCGGCCCGGTAGTGAGTGGTGTCTTCGTTTTCCAGCCTGAACTCTTCCATCCACATGCTGCCTTCCTTCCAAAAGGCGCGGTAATAGAGATTGAGCTGCGGGTCGAATACCACTTCGTCTGAGGCAAACCGCTCGATGGCTTTCGCGGGGTCGGGCCGGTAGAGCGAGCGGCCCATACCGGTTTCGATGAAACTTTCATAGACTTTCTGGTGGCAGGGCTGGCAGGATTCCCTGCCTGTGTAGGCGACGGGCTCGACGTGACTGACGAACTGGCGCGGCCTCATCTGGCACTGCACGGAGAACACGGCAGCGAGGGCCACGGTGGCAACAGCGAGGTAGGTCCAGATGCGGGGCAAGGCGTTCATTGCGGGAAGATCGGCAAAATGTTGGAAAGGCTAAAGGCTGTTCAGATCGATTTGGCAACCGAAAACGACACAGGGGCGGCCTGAAAGACCGCCCCTGTGTTGTGACTGGAGATTTTTGAAACTGGCGTTGGCTGCCAGCCAGCGATTAGTCTTGCAGCACGGAGTGCTCAGTTTTGATTTTCTCCTGAATGGACTGCAGCGCGTGGATCACTGTTTCGGGGCGTGGCGGGCAGCCGGGGATGTAAATATCAACCGGGAGGAAGTTATCGACACCCTGCACAACGCCATAGACGCGGTGCATTCCGCCCGTGGAAGCGCAGGCGCCCATGGCGATGCACCATTTTGGATCGGGCATTTGGTCCCAGATGCGCTTGATGGCGTGGGACATTTTGTAGGTGCACCAGCCTGCCACAATCATGAGGTCGGCCTGGCGGGGGGAGAAACGAAACACTTCTGAGCCGAAGCGGGAGGCATCGAAGCGGGGGCCGGCGAAGGCCATCATTTCGATGGCGCAGCAGGCGAGACCCATGGGCATGGGCCAGAGCGAGTTTTGACGAGCCCAGTTGGTGAGAAAATCCACCGAAGTGAGGAGATATCCTTGTTTAGCCAGCGCTTTTTCGAGTCCCATGATGGTAAGAGCTATTTGATTGATCGGTCTGGAAAGAGAGAACCGGGAGCTTGCAGACTTGTTTAGCGGTCAGGACCACTTGAGTCCGCCTTTTTTGAAGACATAGATGTAGCCAACGAAGAGGATGGCGACAAAGAGGAGCATTTCAAAAAGAGGGAAGAGGCTCCCGGATTCGAGGAGAAGTTCTTTGTATTGAACGGCCCAGGGGTACATGAACACCACTTCGATGTCGAAGAGGATGAAGAGCATGGCCACGAGGTAAAACTTTACCGAAAAGCGCTCATGGGCGGAGCCAACGGGGTCCATTCCGCTTTCGTAGATAATGCCTTTTTTGGCGGTGGGGCGAAAGGGGCCGAAGAGTTGGGAGAGGTTGGCCAGCAGTAGTCCGAGGCCGAGGGCCAGGGCGATGAGGACGAAAATGGGAAGGTAGGCTACCATGGAGAAGGCTTGAAGTGCGGTGAAAGCGGCCGTTGTGCAGGCAAATATATGGCTTTCCGGGAAAGAAAGTGAAGCGAAATCGGCAAATGCAAACATGAGTCATCCCGAACTTTTGATGAGCCAGTAGGTCCACATCAGGGAAAGTGCTAATCGGATTCTGTAAATCGGTGTAGGGTATTCCCTGCACCGATTTCCTGTTCTGGGGCACCATTGCCTGAGGAGTGTTT
>JBGSKC010000087.1:0-23034 GCA_041741415.1 Bacteroidia bacterium
AAACACTCCTCAGGCAATGGTGCCCCAGAACAGGAAATCGGTGCAGGGAATACCCTACACCGATTTACAGAATCCGATTAGCACTTTCCCTGATGTGGACCTACTGGCTCATCAAAAGTTCGGGATGACTCATGTTTGCATAAGAGGGTAATACGTCAGATTTCCACGTCGGTGGGAAAGAGCAGAGGCGGGCCGGAAAAACTCGCCCTTCGGCGAATAACCAGGCGTTTGCCCCCAACAAGGAGCCAAGCGCTTTTCAGCTTCCGGTATATAGCCTCTTCTGAACCCGATGAGGAAATTCGGGAATTGGAAACCATAGGAGCTAACTGATACGGCAAAAAGCCGGGCCACCCAGCCTGCGAGACTTGCGACCCGGACCAGATATAAATCTGGGAGGATTTATTCTCATCTGGTGAGAACCATCCAAATGGGTCAACTTTTCTTTCGGTGATGAATCCCATCCTTTTTTTGCATCCTTTTCCTACCTTTAGCTTTTAAAATTTCCGACAAAAAACCGCTTCAGGCTCTAATTGTCAGCGGTTCTTATTCCTTTTGACCTCATGAGCAGCCAAGCCTTTCAGATCCTTGATGCCCGGGCAGTGGAATCCCGACTTCTCCGCATGGCCTATCAGATCTATGAATCTCACTACGGCAAGTCGCATTTTGTACTCATTGGCATTGATGTTCGCGGTGGGTTTCTCGCAGAAAGGCTTGCCGAGCATCTGGAGCGAATTTCTCCCCTGGACATCCGCCTGATCCGTGCTAACCTCGACCGGGATGTAGACGGGCCGCTGCTGGGCATCGACCTCGATATCGCTTCGCTCGAAGAGCTCGAAGGACAGGACCTCGTCGTGGTCGATGATGTGTTGTATTCGGGAAACACCCTGCTTAACGTCGTCTCGATTCTCCTCCAGGCAAAGCCGAGCAGTATTCAAACGGTTTTACTCATTGACCGCGGCCACCACACAGTGCCCATTGCTGCCGACATCACCGGCATCAAACTCGCCTCCACCCTGCAGCAGCATGTGGAAGTGAAGGTCGATTTTGACACCAAAACTGCCTCGGCTTATCTTTCCTGAGCCGCCGAACAAGTAGCTTTGGTGATTGGTTTTCCCTGCGAATCTCCCGATATTTACCCATCTATCTGAACACCTTTTCCCATGTCTGATCTCGTTTCTGCCTCCACCCAATCCCTCACCTCCACCGATCAGGTATTTGCCTCTATCACCAGAGAGGAGCATCGCCAGTTGGAAGGAATTGAGCTAATCGCCTCGGAAAACTTCACGAGCGAAGATGTTATGCGGGCTGCGGGCAGCGTCCTGACCAACAAATACGCTGAGGGCCTTCCCGGGAAACGGTACTATGGCGGCTGCCAGTTTGTGGATGAGGTGGAAGACATGGCTCGCGAGAGGCTTCAGGCGCTGTTTGGTGCCGAGTGGAGCAATGTGCAGCCACATTCGGGCGCGCAGGCCAATGCTGCGGTTTTTCTTGCCTTGCTGGAGCCAGGAGATACCATCATGGGCTTTGACTTGTCGCACGGCGGGCACCTCACCCATGGTTCACCAGTTAATTTTTCCGGCAAAACCTACCGCCCTGTTTTCTATGGCGTTCACCGCGAAACGGGCCGCATTGACCTTGACCAGGTAAGGGACGTTGCCCGCAGGGAGCGCCCAAGGTTGCTCATCATGGGAGCGAGCTCCTATTCGAGGGATTGGGATTACGAAGTTTTTCGCGAGGTGGCAGATGAAGTTGGCGCGGTGCTGATGGCCGATATTTCCCACCCCGCTGGATTGATTGCAACCAAGTTGCTGCGCAACCCTCTGGATTATTGCGACGTGGTGACCAGCACCACCCACAAAACCCTTCGAGGCCCTCGTGGTGGCCTCATCATGGTGGGCAAAAATGGACCCAATCCAATGGGATTTACCACCAACGACGGGAAACTGAAGCGAATGGGCACCATCCTGGACAGTGCGGTGTTTCCAGGCACACAGGGCGGTCCCTTGATGCACATTATCGCTGCCAAAGCAGTTGCTTTTGGCGAGGCCCTTCGCCCTGATTATACTGACTACATGAAGCGCGTGGCCAGCAATGCCAAAGCCCTCGCTCATGCAATGGTGAGCCGCGGCTATGGGGTGATTTCGGGTGGAACCGACAACCACTCCATGCTGATTGACCTGCGAAACAAAAAGGTAACTGGCAAGCAGGCTGAGGCAAGCCTGGTTCGGGCAGACATTACCATCAACAAAAACATGGTTCCGTTCGACACCGAAAGCCCCATGGTGACCAGTGGCATGAGGCTCGGAACACCAGCCTTAACCACCCGCGGCCTCAATGAGGCTGACATGGAGCAGGTGGCTGCATTCATCGACGAGGTGCTGACCAACCCCGGCGATGAAGCTACCATCCTCAAGGTGAAAGGCGGAGTCAATGAATTCATGCGGCCTTTTCCAATGTTTCGCTGGTAAGCAATTGCGGGGTGAGCCGTTTCTGGAAAAGGGCGCTCATATCAGACGTTTATGGGCAGGGGAAGCAGGGACAAGCGGAGAAACGGCCATGTAGTCTCTCTCAGATTCAACCTCCTGTCTGGCTCCAACAAACTGATTAAATCGAAAACAGGTGGGTATCATTGCAAACATTAAAAAACGGCGCGGAGAAGGGAAAAAAGTGGATGATTCAGGGAAGGAAATGACCTTCCTGGATCATCTGGAAGAACTTCGCTGGCACCTGTTTCGCAGCTTGATTGCGATGGGATTCTTTGCGATTTTTTTCTTCTTGAATCGCCAGTGGATCATGAACAACATCGTGCTGGCACCCTTTAGCAAGGATTTTCCAGTACACAAACTGTTGTGCTCCTTCCAGGAGTCTTTGTGCATGACGAGGGTGAATGTTTCATTCCTGGCCATCACTCCATATGAGATCTTCCTGAAATCCATCACCCTGTCCTTCCTGGGTGGCTTCATCATTGCTTTCCCTTATGTGCTTTGGGAAATCTGGAGCTTCATCAAGCCGGGGCTGCATGAGCATGAACGCAAAGGCCTGAGAGGAAACATTCTCATCATGAGCTTGCTCTTTTTTGCGGGCGTGGCATTTTCCTACTATGTGCTGTTGCCGTTTTCGGTTCAGTTTCTCGCAACGTTCACCCTGGCAGAAGGAATCGAAAATCAATGGCGCATTGGATCGGTTATTTCCCTTGTTGCTCAGGTGTCAATTTCGGGGGGCATCGTGTTTGAATTGCCGATTTTGGTTTTCTACCTCAGCAAAATGGGGGTTATAGGGCCGGAATTCATGAAAACCTACCGCCGCCATGCCTACGTCATCCTTTTGGTCCTGGCGGCCATCGTTACCCCTCCCGATGTGCTCTCGCAAGTGCTGATCTTTATCCCCCTGGCTGGCCTTTATGAGCTGAGCATTGGGGTGAGCAAGTCGGTGGCGAAAAAAGAAAAAGCTCGCCTGGAGGCTGAAAAAGCCCTCGTTCCAACCGAATGAGCAGCTGATTCCACCTTCGCATCAGCAGGTTCTCAGCTGCCCAAAAACTTTTCGTAAGTTTCCAGGGATGAATTTCAACCTGTGAAATTAGCCTTTCCCGAGTATTGGATCTGGTGGCTTGGCCTTCCGTTGAGCCTCGGCGTGATTTTCCTGGTCTACAAAAGATCCAGTCACATGATTCGTGCCTGGTTCAGTCCCGAACAGTACGGGCGCAGCACCCCATTGTCGAAAATGGCGGTGAGAATGGCGGGTCTCACCCTTTTGTTTGTGGCTTTGCTCGGCCCATACTGGCGCCAGGAAGAAGACGACCTGCCCAGGGTGGGCCGCGATGTCTTTTTTCTGCTCGATGTTTCTGCCAGCATGAACGCCACCGACCTCAAGCCCAGCCGGCTGGAAAAGGCGCGCAGGGAGCTTCGAAGGGTCATTCACCAGCTCGAAGGCGACAGGGTGGGCCTTATTGCCTTCACAGATGTAGGATTTGTGCAGTGCCCGCTCACCGAAGACCTCGCCGCCGTTACCACTTACCTCGACATGCTCTCCACCGACCAGTTTGCCCAAACTGGAACCCAGTTCCGGGCAGCACTTTCCATGGCCCTGGATCGTTTCCAGAGCCTGGGGGAGGCCCGCCAGGAGCACCGCGCCAGGATCATCGTCCTGATTTCGGACGGGGAAGACCATGGGGATACCTACGCCTCGCTGGTGCAGCGCCTCAAGCAGGAAGGGGTTTCTCTGTTCACCATCGGCATCGGAACCGAAGATGGAGCTGCCATCCCGGCGTATCCCAGGAACCCGTCTTCAGGCTACGTGAAGGACGAAGATGGCGGCCTCGTGGTCTCCCGTCTGGTCGAAGGCTCAATGCGGGAATTGGCCTCTGATTTTAGCACCCGCTACATACGGGTAGCCGACGACCGCGAGCACCTCGATTTGCTCGAAGAACAGCTGTATTCCATGAGTTCTTCCCCGCTGGAGCGAAACATGCAGGCCGTTGCAGGAAATCAGTTTCAGGTGCCTTTGTTTCTCGGCACGATGCTATTGTTTTTGAGCACGTTCATGATGCCAATCCGAAAAGAATGACAGGAAAACTCACATGGCTGCTGGCGCTCACGCTGGTGGGAGGCGGAGTAACCCTGGCTGGCATCATGGCTGAGCTGAGGGCAGGGCGTTTTGCACAGGCCATTCCTATGCTCATCGAAGCCCGTGAGCGCTTCCCTGATCAGCGCGCTGATTTGTCATACAACCTCGCAATGGCCTACCTGGCCCTCGATTCAACCGGCAAGGCACGCGATGCTTTTTTTCAGGCACAATCTCCCCTGGCGCCTCACACGGCCTCGCTGGCCTCTAATCAGCTAGGCCTGATCCTCCTGGCTGAAGGCCGCCCAAGAGAGGCTTTGAGCGCTTTCAGGGAGGCCCTTCTGTTTTCTCCCGACCACGAAGATGCCAGGTATAACTACGAGTTGCTGGCCCTTCAGCTCGGGCAGACCCCGCCTCTCAAATCCGGCACACCGCCCAGTCAGCAACCACAGCAGGAAAGTCCGCCACCTCCGGGAACTGCGCCCCGTTCGCTCGATCCGGAGCTACAGGAACTGCTCAAAAAGCTTCAGCAACGGCAAAGGCAGGTTGTGCCGCCCGGAGACAAAGCCACGGCCATTGGTTCGGATACCCTGAGCCTCGCAGAAGCGCTCCAGGTGCTCGACCTCATGCGCCAGCAGGAAAGGCAGTATGTGCAGCAGCTTCGAAAGGTAAGCTCGGCTGCCACCCAACGCGAAGGCCGTCCTCACTGGTAATCGGCGAGGCGCTGGAGGCGGTCTGCAGCCATGGTGAGGGTGGCGCTTGTTTTAGCGAAACAAAATCTAACCACTTGATTGTCAGTTTCGTCTTCGTAAAATGCCGATACAGGAATGGCTGCAACCCCGATTTTTTCAATTAAAAACTGACAGAATGCCTGGTCGCTTCCCTGCCAACAGGAGGAAATGTCCATGAGCTGAAAATAGGTGCCCGGGCAGGGGAGGGGGCGCAACGGCAGCGCCGCAGTGAGTTGCAGAAACAGATCCCGCTGGCCCTGGTACCACTGGCCAACTTCCTGAAGAGCACCCTGGTGCCGGGTAAGAAAGCGATGAATTGCGTGTTGAAAAGGGGTAGCAATGGCGAATGTGACAAACTGATGCACCTTTCGAAATTCGGAGGTCATGGCCTTCGGCGCCAGGCAATACCCGATTTTCCAACCCGTAATGTGTAAGGTTTTGCCAAAAGAAGAGATCACGAAGGCTCTTTCGCGCAGCTCCGGACGGGAGGCAATACTCAGATGAGAAACCCCGTCGAAGAGGATATGGTCATACACTTCATCGCTCACAATCCAGAGATTATGGCGGGTGGCAAGGGCAGTAAGCTGGTCGAGATCCCCGGCATTAAGCACAGCTCCGGAAGGGTTGTTAGGGCTGTTGAGCACAATTCCGCGGGTACCTGGCCCGATCTCCTGAGCCACAATGTCCCAGTCGATGCGGTAATAGGGAAAGGTAAGAGAGAAAAACCGGGGCTTTCCGCCCGCCATAAGAACTGCAGGGGCATAGCTATCGTAAGCAGGGGAAAACAAAATCACCTCATCCCCTGGCATCACAGCCGCCTGGATGGCAGAAAAAATGGCCTGGGTGGCTCCGCAGGTGATGGTTGCTTCCGTTTCTGGGTCATATAGGGCGGCATCTCTCCGGGCTGCATGATCGCAGATCCAGGTTCTGAGCGAAAGCAGGCCCGCCATGGGAGCATACTGATGGTAAAGGCCCTCGCGGTTAACCTCTTCCAGGCAGTCGGTAAGCTCTTTTGAAGGCGGAAAATCGGGAAAACCCTGGGAAAGGTTCACTGCATCATGGCGATTGGCCAAAGCAGTCATGGTTGCGAAAATGGAAGTTCCAACGCGGGGAAGTTTGCCAGGCAGAAAAAAAGAAGCGGGCATGGTAGGGAGGAGAGAAGGTTGATTGGGAGGGCAAACAGGCAGATTTCGCCGAATTTACCAGCGATGAGGCTAGTTTGAAAATGGGAAAAATGGGCTGATTAAAGGGAAAAAATGTACGTAATGGGCGAAAGTCTGTTTTTTTTATAGTTTTGTAAGAATCCGGAACCAAAAAACCGCAACATGAACTTCCTTACCGTCCGTTCGACAGGTCTCCCATTGTCAAAAGGGTGGATGGCCTTGCTCGCTATCCTGGTGCTATCTTCTTGTAAGCCTGAGGGCTTTATCAACAAGGTCAAGTACAATGGCGAAACATTCGTCAATACCTGCGAGTCGTTTACCGCAGATGTGAACAAGCTGATTGCTGCCAATTCAAATGCAGCAAAGCTATCCATTGCAGAGTACGACAACACCGATTTTACCTATTTCTACCTGGAGCCTGGTCAGCTTGAAGTAAAAGGCGACACGCTCTATTGCCGCCTTGCCAGCGACCTGGATTACCCCCGCTACCTTGACAAAGGGGTTGCGGTTCACGTAAATGCCTCCTACCAGGCAAGCGCCCAGTTAAAGTCGATGGAAACAGATGTAGAAGGTTCGCTGGGCACCCTCATGGTGGACCGCGCCTATTACATTGCCAATCGCAAGCCTTTTTTCCTGTATAAGTTCCCGCTTGGTGGCAAAACCGTTGAAGGCAAGCAAATCATGCTTTCTTTCGCTATCGCCAAATACAAAAACAGCGGCGACCTGAAAAATTACTTCTGCGAAACCCAAGCCACTCCGATTGGAACGGCAACCCCTTCGTGCTGCACCGCTCAGCGCTGGGAACCAGCCGGGCCGCAATCGGTGGTGGCTACTCCAGCTCTCAATGTTACTGCTGAAACGTTCCGTTACCAGGGCTTCACCGGAACCATTGACGTGATGTTCATGGAAGGCTCCGCTGATCTGGATGACGATTCTTCCTTCAGCACCGTCCTTATCACCTCCTTCGTTAAAAAGTACAAAGACCTTGGATACAAAATTACCCGCATCGACCTGAGCGGTTTTGCCTCACCAGGCGGTACTGTAAAGCTCAACCAGGGGCTGTCTCAAGAGCGTGCTGATGCCCTCAAAAAAGGCCTCGAAGCCCTCAACGGCAATATCTCCGGGCTTGAAATTACTGCCAAAGGCATGGGTGAAGATTGGGATCGTGTAAAACTTCTCACCGAAATCTCCTCGCTCAACCGCGAGCAAAAGGACCAGGTGTACGCCATTGCCGACGATGCCACCCTTGACCTCGACCAGAAGGAAGCTAAAATGCGCAAACTGCGCTTCTGGGATACCCTCGTGGAGGAAGTACTTGTTAAGGCCCGCCACACCTTTTGCGTGATGGACTTCGAATATGAAGGTTCACAGCAAACCCTGGCTCGATTTGCTGAACGCCTTCCAGTAGCCTCTCAGGCCCTGGAGCAGGTCGCTTCTACCGTGATCACTGCCAAGCCTTACACCGCTGGCATCGAGGTGGCCGCTGGATTGGTGAGTATCAATGACCTTCTGGCCAAGAAAGCTTCACCCAACCTATACGCCATGCGTGCTGAGTACTACCTTGCCCAGGGTAATATTGCAGGTGCGGTCGGTGATCTCGAAAAAGCGGCTCAGTTTCGCGATTCCCAGGCAGCCAATTACCTCGCTGCTGCGCAGGGTTATAAAATCAACTTCGCCGACAGCTATACCCTGGATCAGAAGCAGGTTCTCTTTAATCAGCTCACTGAACTCACCCGCCAGCGCCCCAACGACCGCGCGGTGTTCTTTCAGCGTGCCATTATCATGGACAAAATCGGGCTGATCGAAGCTGCCTTGAGCGAATACGACAAATTGCTCGAAGGCACTACTCCCACTGCCGAGCAACTTAACAACCGCGGTGTTGCCCGCCTCAAAGGAAACCGCGTGACCGAGGCCAAAGCCGATTTCCTGGCAGCCGCCAAGCTGGATCCTTCCCTCGCCGAGGCTGAGTTCAACCTCGCCCTGGTGTGCGCCTATCAGGGTCTGTCCAGAGAAACTTCTGAGCATCTCGACAAGGCCATTGCCCTGGATCCTGCTTACAAAGGCATGATTCTCAATAACCCAGCTTTCGCAGTGATGTCTGCCCTGCCCCGATTCGACAAATACCGCAACTAGAGAAGGCTTCTTTCTCTGGTCACACAAACTGCCCCTGCACGCGAAAGCCTGCAGGGGCAGTGTTATTGTGAGGAGGCTTTGGCCAGCTATCAGGCGGCAAATGGGTTGCCTTATGATTTGCCGGTAAGGTATTCTTTCATTCGTCGCCAGTCGCGGGCCAATCGGCGGGCACTGCCTTTCCAAAGGCCTCCCTGGGCCAGCAAACGCCGGGGGCTTGTCCACACCCGGCAACTGAGCTGATGGCAATAGACCAATTTTCCCACCTTCCCAAGTGCCAGGGCCATTTGACCATCTTCGCTTCCCCACTGGTCGTGGTCGTAGCTCCCATACTGGAGTCCCTGACCACGCCAAAATGCGGAATTGAACCCATGCACATTGATGTGCTCGCGGTGCCTGCGGCGAATTTGCCGGGCCACATTCCCCAAGCCTTCATGCACAGCAAGGGCCACGCGGCTGGTGCGGGGGTCGGGTAAAAAGGCGTGTCCGCCATAGACCATGGCTACTTCGGGCTGGGCGAGGAGATCGAGAAAGCGAAATCCCCAGCCGGGCGGATACACCGAATCGGCATCTGCCTGAAGAACAATTTCGCCGCGGCATGCTTCGAGGCCTGCTTTTCGGGCCTCTTTGGCGCTGAGATTGCTGGGCAGGCGAATGAAGCGAACGCCGAGGGCTTCCAGCCATTCGGGGGTGGCATCCGTGCTGGCGTCGTCCACGACCAAAAGCTCAATGGGGCGGGTTCTGGGGAGTTGAAGGGAAGCCAGGGAAGAAAGCGTTTTTGCGATGTGCTCAGCCTCGTTGAAAGCAGGAATAACAATGGAGGCAGCAGGTTTTTCCGGAGAATAGGTTGCCAGTCCTTCGCGGAGGCGGAGGAGATCCTGGCTGGCAAGCTGGCCCGGATGATTAGCTTGCAGCAAATGAGGCCTGAGCCAGGCTGGCAGGATGAGGGTAGGGATAGACATCGCGGGAAAGTTACTACATCCCGATTGCACAGCAAATCCGGGAATAGACGGAGACAAACAAACAAGTTTTGTTACCTTTGCCGCTCCATCCCCGCCCGGTCATTCTATTCATTCTTATGCAAAATCAGCGGTTTTTCGTTCTGGATTTTGATAGCACCTTTTTGCAGGTGGAGGCCATGGAAGAGCTGGCCTCTCTGTCGTTGGAGGGGCACCCCGACCGGGATAGCCGGGTTGCCGAAATTGCCCGCCTCACCGCCTCCGGCGCCAGGGGAGAGATGGAATTGTCGGATTCACTCAGCAAACGCCTGGAGCTCATGGAAGCAAGGCGGGAGCACCTCACCCGTCTGATCGACATCCTGAAGCAAAAAGTGTCTGTCTCCATTGCCCGCAACAAGAAGTTTTTTCAGCAGAACTGCGATCAGGTGTATATCATTTCCAACAGCTTCAAGGAAGTGATCGTGCCGGTGGTGGCCGAATACCACATTGCTGCTGATCATGTGCTGGCCAATGAGTTTCTGTTCGACGAAGACGGGCGAATCCTGGGAGCAGATCTTCGTAATCCTCTCACCCAAAGCCATGGAAAAGCGGAAGTGCTTGCTTCCCTGCATTTGCCAGGCGATATCCTGGTGATTGGCGATGCCTATATGGATTATCAGATGAAAGCTGCCGGGCTGGCCCACCGTTTTTTTGCTTTTACCGAGAACGTTTTCCGTTCTGAAATCACTCCGCTTGCCGACCATGTGATCCATAGCTTCGACGAATTCCTCTACGTGAACCAACTCCCCATGACCCATTCCTACCCCAAAAGCAAAATCAAAGTCCTGATTCTCGAAAACATCCACCCCAATGCAGAGCGGGCTTTCCGGACAGAGGGCTATCAGGTGGAATGCGTGAGCAGTGCGCTGGACGAGGAGGAGTTGATTGAGCGGATTCAGGGTGTGTCGATTTTGTGCATTCGCTCCAAAACTACTGTGACCCGGCGCGTGGTGGAGGCTGCCAACCGCTTGCTGGCCGTAGGCACTTTTTCTATTGGCACCAACCAAATTGACCTTACAGCCTGCGCCGACCATGGGGTGATTGTGTTTAATGCTCCCTACAGCAACACCCGCTCGGTGGTGGAGCTGGCATTGGGCGAAATCATCATGCTTATGCGCCGCATTCCTGAAATGAACAGCGGGATGCACCGGGGCTTGTGGAACAAATCTGCCAAGCGCAGCTTCGAGATCCGGGGAAAGAAACTGGGCATTATCGGGTATGGAAATATCGGAGCGCAGCTTTCGGTGCTTGCCGAAGCCATGGGGATGCAGGTGTATTTCTATGACCAGGTGGAGAAACTTCAGATGGGAAATGCCACCAAGCTCGACAGCCTTCAGGAACTCCTCGGCATGGTGGATGTGGTCACGATTCACGTGGACGGGCGGAAGGAGAACCGGAACTTTTTTGACCGGGCAAAGATCATGGCGATGAAGCCCGGAGCCATTTTGCTGAACCTGGCGCGGGGCCATGTCGTGGATTTGGCGGCTTTGGAGGAAGCGGTCAGGACGGGGCATTTGGCCGGGGCGGGTCTGGATGTGTACCCGGAGGAGCCGAAAAACAACGACGAGGAGTTCATTTCCTCCCTCCGCCAGTACGACAATGTGATCCTGACTCCGCACATCGGAGGCAGCACAGAGGAGGCGCAGTCGAATATAGCCCAGTATGTGCCGGGGCGGATTCTGGCCTACATCAACACGGGATCTTCGTTTGGGGCGGTGAATTTTCCGAATGTACAACTTCCTGATCAACAGCAGGTTCATCGCTTGATTCACATTCACCGGAATGTGCCGGGCATTCTGGCCAGCATCAACCAGGTGCTGGCTCAGCATGAGGTCAACATTGCGGGGCAGTATCTCAAGACCAATGAGCAGATTGGCTATGTGATCACCGATGTAAACCGCCAGTATGGGGAGGAAGTGTTGAAGGGTCTGCGCCAAATTCCCGATACAATCAAGTTTCGGGTACTTTACTAGGCATTCCTGTCCAGTTCCCTATCCACTCATCCGAAAAAAAAGCCCGTTTAGGCCGGGAGGCATACCGTTGAAGGCGTGCCAAAGGAAACCGCTTGTCTGAAATTGCAGAAAAAGTCAATCCGAAATCGTTTTCGGGCTAAAAACCAACCGATTAGGCAAGGCTGGCACCAGTTCACGTGCAGAGAAGTTCCGTTGGCGTGTCTCCATTTAGCAACTCATTCCATTCACACCCATCTTTACAATACACGAAACGGTTAAGGGTGCTGAATTTTCCGAACCCACACAACATGCAACCTCCCCTTCCTTTTCGTCTGTCTATTGTCTGAACACCACTCGAACCCATTTGGCCATGAAGAAGTCCTTCTACACCCTCCTCCTCGTTCTTGCTTCCAGCACCCTGTTTGCCGCAAATACCTGGTACACCACCGGGCTCAGCTCTTCTTTTTCAGACCCACGAGCCTGGTCACTGGATGTTCTTGTGCTCGATCAGCGTGGTCTGCCAGCTTCTGACGACCACCTGGTGATTCGCCACCCACTCACCTGGACGGTAGAAGGAGTTGTGGTAAGAAGCGGAGATATTCGCATTGAGGCTGAGGGTGTGTTGGAGCTGCTGGGCCGTGGCCAGGATGCCAGCCTTGTGCTCCGGGGAGCCGCCCTGCAAAACGACGGAATCCTGATGAGCAATCTTGCTATCCGGCTCGATGGACAAGGGAGCAGCCTGGAGCTGATGGAAGGTGCCCAGACCCTGCTGGGAGGCGACCTCAGCCTTGGGGGCGATGCCCGTCTGGCCATTGACAACGGGAGCTGCGGTGCGCTGGTGGTGAAAGGAAGCCTGCTGGTTCATGGCGAAAAGGTGACTGTGCTGGGCAAAGGCGGCTGGATTGTGGAAGGTGGATATCGGGTGTGGGATCAGCAGGATAATGAAGTGGTGGAGGTGTTTTCCCGTGCCAGCGCCATGGCCGCCCTGATGCAGGAAGGCTTAACCCTGTTTCCTGCCCTCGACATGTGTGCAACGCATCAGCGGGGCCTGGAAGGCAGCCTTGATCCGCTTGACCTGATCGGCGTAGAAAAAGAAGTACAAGCTACCCACTTGTCTCTTTATCCCAATCCACGCAGCGTTCAGGACCTGATGAACGTGGAAGGTTTTGGATTTGAGCCAAATGAATCGGTGGTGATGGAAGTAAGAACGTTGTTTGGCCAGATGGTGACCGCCGTAGAAGGCCAGAGCGATGAAACAGGCCGTGCAAGCCTTTCGGGCAATTTCCACCTGGAGGCGGGCCAGTATCTGGTCACGATCCGCGGCAGCCAGCACCTGGCCACCCAGTGGCTGATCTGCCAGTAACAAAGAACAGCTATTGATCCATGACAGATTTCCCTTTTGCCCCGGCATCCACAGCGAGTGCCGGGGTTTTCCGTTGGGGGCGTTGTGAATGAGCTTGAATTAGGCTAATTTTCGCTCGATTTCGGCAACCACACCAACCCCTGCCACATGAACCTGGACTGGCAAGACCTCCTTTTGCAGATTGCAGTATTCGCGCCACTGGCTGGCATTGTGCTTCTGGCCTTGCTGGGCAGCCGCTGGGCCCGCCCTATTTCCTTGATTTTCAGCAGCATTCCACTTGTGGCAGGCCTGGCTCTGCATTGGGCATATTCCAGTGCAGCCGACCCTGCGGCCCTCGGGGAACGCGGATTTGCCTTCTTCTACAGCCTCCCATGGATGGTCGGTGCCGATTCCAACATCCAGTTCATGATCGGCGTGGATGGCATTTCCACTTACCTGATCCTGCTTACTGCCCTGCTGTTTCCGATTCTTGTGATCTACAACTGGGGGAAAGAAATTCGCCAGGAAAAACTCTTCTTTTTCATGCTGCTGCTCCTCGAAACAGGCCTGATTGGCTTTTTCGTTTCGCTGGATCTGCTGCTCTTTTATGTGTTCTTCGAATTGGTTCTTATCCCGACCGCCTTTTTCATTGGCATCTGGGGGGGCGAAAAGAGAGAGGAAGCAGCCATCAAATTTTTCATCTACACCCTGGCTGGCTCATTGCTGATGCTGGTGGCCCTGATCTATCTTGCGGTGAATGTGCGTGATGGCTACGTGACGACCGACTATTTTGAAATCATGGCCGCGCTGAAAAGCGGAGTTTTCACCTCCACCGAACAGGGCTGGCTCTTTTTGGGTTTTTTCCTGGCTTTTGCTGTGAAAGTACCCCTGGTGCCGCTCCATACCTGGCAGGCTCTCACCTATTCGCAGGCTTCGACAACAGGATCTGTGATTCTGGCCGGTCTGCTCTCAAAAATGGGGGCCTACGGCCTGATTCGCATTTGCTTGCCGCTGTTCCCCGCGATCTCTGCGCAATATGCCCCCTGGATTTCAGGACTGGCTGTGCTCTCGATTCTGTACGGGGCCTACCTGGCAGTGGTGCAGAACGACCTCAAGCGTCTGATCGCCTTTTCTTCTCTTTCTCACCTTGGCTTTATCGTACTGGGCATTTTCGCTTTCACCCCCGAAGCTTTGAGCGGGGCAGTGCTGCAGATGGTGGCACACGGAATTTCAACCGCTGCGTTGTTCCTGCTGGCCGGGATGATGATGGACAGAGTTCCCAGCCGGGAAATCAGCAGTTATAAGGGAATAGCCGCCGTTGCGCCTCGTTTTGCTCTCGTGTTCATGATCACGGTCATGGCCTCGGTTGGATTGCCTGGTTTGAGTGGGTTTGTGGGCGAATTCATGATTTTGCTGGGGTCATTCAGTTCTGAAGTCGTATCCGGCACCTTTGCCGTGCTGGCAGCTCTCGCCGTTGTGATTGCAGCTGTGTACCTGCTCAACATGTTCCGCAAAACCATGTTTGGTACCAGCGCCGGGGAAGCAACACAGATGAAGGACCTTTCCGGCAAAGAATGGGGACTTCTGCTTCCGCTCGTCGTGCTCATGTTTGTGATGGGACTTTGGGCCACGCCTTTTCTTCGCCAGATCAACATTGGGTCCGACCGGGTGCTGGAGCAGGTAGATGCCCGGGCGGACATCCGGACACAGATTTCGGTGGAAATGGTGAAGGAGCAGAGATGACAGCGATGTCAGCGGGGGAATAAATCAGGATTCGATTGGCTTTGATGCCATCTTTTGCCCATTTCTGATCCAGCCAGCCAGCCACCTGTCCATGCGGCCTGAAAATTAAAGCCTCCGGTCACAGCATCTATGTCCAGCATTTCGCCGGCTAAAAACAGGCTTTCTACTTTTCGGGAAGCAAACGTGCGAAGGTCCATTTCCTTTAACGACACGCCGCCCGCCGTAACAAACTCTTCCTGAAAGGTACTTTTCCCCGTCATGCGAAGCCGCTGGGCAGTAGCCACTTCCCGCAAGGCTGTCACTTGCTCTGCCCTCATATCGCCCCAGCGGGTGGAAATATCCAATCCTGCCTGCTCCACCAGCCAGCGCCATAAGCGCTGCGGGGCTTGCCCCAGCCCATGGCTGCCCACCGCTTTTTTCCCTTCCTGCTGCCGCATAGCCTCCAGCATCTGTCCGAACGTTTCTTCGTCCTTGCCGAGCCAGTTGATCTCGAGATCTGTGCGGTAAGAAGCACCTGCCATGGCTCTCGCTGCCCAGGCTGACAACTTCAAAGTGGCGGGACCGCTAAGGCCCTCGTGGGTAATTAACAGCGGGCCGCGGGCCTCCTGGCCACAGGCGCGAACCACGGCATCCGGCAGGGCAATGCCAGCCAGGGCCTTGAGCCCGTTTGCCGGTACATGGAAAGTGAACAAGGAGGGCACCGGCGCCACGACTTCATGGCCAAGCTCCTGCATGAGCGACCACATAGCAGGCTGGCCGCCTGTGGCAACCAGAAGTTGATGGCAGCTATAACGGCTTCCATCTGCGCACGTCAGGGTGAAGCGGCCTTCCTCTTTGGAAATAGTCCGCACCCGCCGTTGGGTAATCACTTGCACGCCTGTGCGGCGGGCTTCGGTTTCGAGGCAGGAGGCAATGGACTCAGAAGAGTCGGAAACTGGGAACATCCTGCCGTCGGCCTCTGTTTTGAGGGGCACCCCGCGCGATTCAAACCACTGGATGGTGTCTCCGGGGCCAAATTTGTGAAACGGGCCCAGCAATTCTTTTTGTCCGCGTGGGTAGCGGCTGGCCAGTTCAGCAGGATCGAAGCAGGCGTGGGTCACGTTGCAGCGGCCTCCACCTGAAATGCGGACCTTCGCCAACGTGGACTTGCTGCCTTCCAGGAGCAGCACCCTGGCATCCGGTGCCAAGCTGGCTGCCCGGAGGGCTCCGAAAAAACCAGCCGCTCCGCCGCCCACAACGATCATGTCCACGTAATTCAGCCCTTGTTCATTTGCCATTCCACCAGTCTTCCAGCGAAAAATCCCGAAAATCTTTGATCACCAGTTCCACTTCCGAAAACTCGTAGGCTTTGTGGGTGGTGGCTACTGCAACCACAGGCATGCCCGCTGCCAGGCCAGCCTGTACCCCGGAAAGGGAATCTTCGAACACGAGGCATTCTTCCGGTTGCCTGTTCAGCGCTTTGGCTGCTTTGAGGTAAATTTCTGGGTCGGGCTTTCCGCGGGTCACCATTTCCTCATCGATCACGACAGGGAAATACTTGCCCAGGCCTAATTCGCGGAAAATAAACTGCACGTTCATTCTTGGTGCGGAGGTGGCCACCGCCATGGGAATGCCTTTTGCCAAAGCTTCATTTAGCAAAACAGACAGGCCGGGAACGAGAGCTACATGTGGCTTGTACAGCTCGATGAAGAGCGATTCCTTCGCCAGGGTATGAGTAGCAAGTTGGGCATCGTCGGGCGTGGTTCCCAGCAGAGAGGTGAGGGCGTCGCGATTCATTTTTCCATAGATGTGCCGGGCCATCCAGTTGTCGGTCACAGGGTGGCCCAACTGCTTGGCGTAGGCCGTCCAGGCTTGCTTGTGAAATGGGTTGGTGTCCACCAACACGCCATCCATGTCGAAAATCCAGGCTCTTGGCATGGGAGCGAATGCTTTTGTGCAAATATGGCGGGGAATGTGGCAAGATCAAAACGAGGAAAAAATGGAAAATGGCCCCTGATGGGAGGGTAAATCCATTCGCAGGCGCCAAGCCTGGGGGTAAGCGTTGTTGATGCGGTTGCCCAGGCCTTTGGCCCAGCCCAGGGCCACACCCCTGAAGCGAATCAAATTCCAGTCTTTTTTTGCCTCCAAATGCTGGGTATCGCGCCGCAGATAGTGGAGGGCTTCCTGCTCAGGCAACTCCAGGCTGGGAAACAGATCGGAGGGAAGGGCTGTCCACCAGGCTGCTGCAGCTGCGGGGCGGAGGTCTTTGCCTTTCATCTCAGCCAGTTCAATTCCATTGTGCAGGAGGGGAAAGGCCCCGGCCAATTCGTTTATGTCGGCCAAGCGATGTGCGGGAATCGCAGCCAGTGCGGAGGCATGCCGGATCAGCTCCCAGCCCTCTGGCAACCATGGTTTCAGGGCAGCGCGCTCAGCTTTGCTGGCAGGCTCGGCTGCTCTCAGGGGGAGACGTTTGCCAGCTTCCGGGCCTTCGGTTTTCTGAATCACGGCCATGAAGAGGCCTTCGCCCTGCACCCGATGCGGAAAAGCGTGAACCACCTCAGCCTCACCCATGGCAGTGCGGGTCCAGCCCCATGAAGGCTCGGTGTGGATGGCCAGCAGCTCTGCGTCGCCCTGTGCGAGCAATTGACTTACTTGCTGCTCATCTTCCTGGTCGTTCCAGGTGCAGGTACTGTACACGAGCCAGCCGCCTGGCTTAAGGGCGGGCCAGATGTCGCGCAGAATCCGGGTTTGCCGGGCTGCACACAAGGCAACATGTGCCGGCGACCATTCTGAAATGGCCTCAGCATCCTTCCGGAACATGCCTTCGCCGGAGCAGGGGGCATCCACCAGCACAAGGTCGAACCAGTTGGGCAGGCGGCTGCCAATCACGCCGGGGTCCTGTGAGGAAACGGCGAGGCGACCATCACCCCACCTTGTGAGGTTTTCGATGAGGGGGTTGCATCTGGCACGGATGACTTCGTTTGCGAGGATCAGGCTGTCGGGGTGAAGGAGAGAAGCGAGGTGGGTGGTTTTGCCACCGGGCGCCGCGCACAGGTCGAGGGCGCGCAGGGGGCGCTGGGTTGCCTCTTTGGGAAGTGCTGCCTCCAGGATCATCGAGCTGGCCTCCTGAACATAATATGCCCCGGCATGCCAGAGCGGATCAAGGGCGAAGACAGGTCTTTGGGGGAGATAATACCCCTGAGAGGCCCAGGGCACGCGAGGGAGGTTCAATGGGCCCGGTGCCTTATTTGGATTCAGGCGGATACTGGTGGGGACGGGCAGGGCCATTGCCTCCAGCCAGGCTGCCTGTTGGTCGCCGAGGCGGGTTTGCATGTTCGCCAGAAAAGCAGAAGGGAATTGTGCGTCCATGACAGAGATGACAAAGATGACAGAGAATACAGAGGTGTCAGAGAGGAACCTTGATGTCAAGGACAAAATGGGGCAGGGGAGATGGTGGTGGAGCAGGAGAGGGCAACTGGCCCGGTGGTTAGTTTTTTTTGAAGCTTTTCACACCCTGTTGAGTCGCTGTAGAACGGGTTCTTTGAAGGCTTTGCTGAGTGGAATTGCCTGTTCGCCGAGGTAAAGGTAGCTTTCATCGAAGCTTTCCACGGCGGAGAGGTTGACCATGAAGGAGCGGTGGGTGCGAACGAAGGCTAGTTTATCGAGGCGTTCTTCCACGGTTTTCATTGGCACGCTCAGGAGGTAGGCACGCTGCGAGGTGTGTATGCGGCAATAGTTGCGTTCGGCCTCTACGTATTGAATATCAGCCATTTGGATCTTCACCATGCGGTTTTTGTCGCGAACAAACACATGGTCGGCACTGATTGGAGGCTGGGCAGCCGGACCAGCCTGATGCATGGGGGCGGTGCCATCCTGGATGCGCTGCACCACAAGCTCAATAGCCCGCAAGAGTGCCTGGGGCTGGAAGGGTTTGTTGATGAATGCGTGTGGAAAAGCAGCTTTGGCGCGGTTAAAAGTGACTTCGTCGGCGTTGGCAGTGAGAAAAATGACGGGAATCTGGAAGCGCTCGTAGATGTGGGTGGCGGTTTCGATGCCGTCGAGTTTGCCTTTGAGGTTCACATCCATGAGGATGAGGTCGGGGGGGCTGGCGCTGATCTGGGCGAGAGCGGCCTCGCCGGTGGGCATCAGGCCCAAAACCCCATAGCCAGCTTCGGCCAGGACCATAGAAATGTGAGCCCCAACGATCATGTCATCTTCGACTACGAGCACCTGGACAGCCGAATTTACCTCAGGCGTATTGTCGATTTGGTAGGCGATCCCTTTGCGGGAGAGCTGCTCGGCAGTGGGAATGGGGAGGTTGGCTGAGTTGAGGGCATAGACTTCGAGCGGCTGCTGGATGTGTTTGAACCCGAATGCCCCCAACAGGCTGAAGGTGAGTCCTTCAACTTGCGGCACTTGGTCTACGGCTGCTTTAGAAACAAGTACCGAGCCTGGCAGGGCCATGGTTTCGATGCGGGCGGTGACGTTCACGCAGTCGCCGTAGATGTGTTCTTCTTCGACCATGACCTCGCCATGGTGAATTCCCATGCGAACGGGCAGCAACTCTGGCTTGCTGCGGAAATTCACCTGCAAAACGAGGGCGCACCGAACGGCTTGCTCAGCTGTTTCAAAGATCATGAGGCAGCCATCGCCGTAGTACTGGACAACCCTGCCTCCGTATTCAGGACTACAGTCAAAGATGGCCCTTTTAAACTCTTTCAGCAGGGCCAGAGCATTGGCTTCGTCTCGCTGCATGAGGGAGGTATAGCCTGCGATATCGGCAAATAGGACGGAAGAAATCTGCCGGGAGAATCCTTCGGAGGGGGTATTTGCTTCGCTTGCCAGTGGGTGCATAGTGAGGAGGGGAGAAACTCACAGGGAAAATAAGGAAATTCGGACTAAAAGCCGCTGGCTTTTGAAAAGGGCTATGCTCCCTCCTCTGCCTGTTGCCTGATATGGGCCAGCACCCTGTTGTGGAGGAGGATTACCATTTTTCCAGAGCTAGTCCGTCTACCAGTTCAAAATGGTTGTCTCTTGTGACCAAGATTAAGTGGTGTTCTACCGAAATAGACGCGATCCAAATGTCATTTTCTGGAATGGGCTTGCCTGCCAGCCTCAGTTGATTTTTGATTTTTCCGTACACTATTGCTGTAGAGTTGGTTACCCCCAGAACAGTCGCCAGCTTTTCAAGACTTGCGATCTCCTTCAGGCGTTTGTCTGTTTGATTTGATTTGTTTGCGCCTGCATACAGCTCGCCCAGGACAATGGCAGGTATAATGATTTCCTTTAACCGGGAAATTCTGGGAATCAGCTGCTGATCACCCCGAAAGAGGTCAATGATAACATTGGAATCAAGGATATATTCACCACTCATTTTCATCAATTTTCCTTGCTTCCGCTACTGCTTCCTCAAAAATTGCCGCCTCTTTTTCGTCGAGTATACCAGCGAACGCCATGAGTGCTGCCCCACCGGCTACCTTTTGTTTATCATTCAATTCCAGAAATGGACTCTCCTCCCGAATGCTTTTCAGGATTTCCTCTACCAGTAAAAACCTGTCAGCGAGGCTCAGTTCTTTGATGTGGGTAATAACTTCACTTTTGATCATACAGGCAGGGCTGATTTCTACGACAAGATTTCATTCATCAAGACGGCATGGCGTAGTCGGTGGTTCAAAATAAGAAAACGGCAGGCTGCATTCAAGCGTTTTTCATCAGATTCTCCGAAGCAGGCACACCAAGGGGAGTTCTTTGCTCATTGCTCCCCCTCTGCTCCCCCCTCTGCCTGTTGCCTGATATGGGCCAGCACCCTGTTGTGGATGGCGTGGACGATGGCGTTGCTCCAAAGTTGCCAGTAAACTGCCGGCCGGATGTTGTGGTAATACCAGGTGGTTCCTTCGAGCAAGGTGCGCCCATCGCCCAGATCAGTCAGTTGGAACTGCCCGCGCTGCGAAACGAAATAGTCGTGCAAATGCGGGGCATCAATGTCCCAGAAGCTTAGTTCCTTCATCGGGGCCGGTTGGTCCACCACGTCAAAGGCCAGCAGCCGGGGCTCATCCCAGATTCTGATGGGCTCCACAAAGCTCCCCGTTGAAAAATTGCAGTACCGGATGGCACCTTCTCCGGTTCCCGAAATGGTGGCATGGATGGGGTAGGCAATGCCCGCCCGGAAAAGAAACTCCGTTGGCGGGTCCAGTTCCGGGAATTCCACCACCTGCTTCCACACCTCCTGCGGACTCGCGTTGATTTCAATGGAAGTCACCACTGATGTCAGTTCCAGGGCCTGGCCTTTTTCGAGAAAAGCTGTTGTGGGGATAATCCCTATCAGGACGACCATGGCTGCGGGCCCGCTGTTTCTGGCGTTTGAGATCAGGGCATATCCTGCCAGGCTCCCCAGCCAGACAACCAACAGCGCGATTGGGGCCGCCATGGCGATGCAGATCAATCCTTCGACAGCCAGCAGCAGCAGGCCCGCCAGCACGACTCCCAGGGTTAAGAAAGCGAGATTCCGTGCCTCGCGGGCAGTAAGGTCGTTGAGGAGGCCATACAGAATGGCTGGTCCCGCCCCGATCAGCAAAGGCGTGAGTATGAACAGGGCCATCCCATACTGGCCAATCCCGTGAATCCCCCACCAGGTAAGCAGGCCTGCCACAGCAGCGACGACTGCCACGATCACCCCCCGCTGATATTCGCGATTTTCGGGCAGAAGAGCGAGGAGGAGTTTTTGAAAAAATGGCCTCATGGAGATCTGATCGGAGGGAAACGTTTTTGAAGATCAAGAGCAACCTTTTAAGCCACCCAGATAAAGAAAGTTACTCACCCGCCATAAAAATCGCCACTCTGGCGGGCCTGGAGCGCTTCTTTTTAGGTTCTGACAAACCTTTGCCCGGTTTTTCTCTGCTGCCTAGCCCAGCTCGATATCGAGGTCCAAAAGTATGTGCCGGTATGTTTCCCAGTCGGGGTCTTCATCGGTATCGATCGAAACGGGCAGTTTGCCGTAGGGCTTGACCGCTTCATTGAAACGCCGGAGGAATTCCTTCACAGATTTGGTGTAAAAAATCCAGGTTCGCTCATTGTCTCCTGTATGCACGATTGTGAGCACGGTCTGAAAATCGGCTTCCAGCGCTGCCAGCAAGCTATTCTCCACCTCGCCCATGAGGTCGTTTTCTACCCCTGTGGGCAGACCATTGTCTGTTTCCGTCTGGAAGCTCCAGGTTGCCTCTACGTAGTGAATGTACTTGCCAGCTTCGATGAAATTCAGCAAAAACTGACGGCCACGAAGCTGGAAAGGCATTTCATCATCATCGCCTCCTTCAGCAGCAAACCAGGTGTCGTTGAGGGTCATGGAGAATAGGTTGGTATTTGAAAATATCAAATCAGCAGCCGGGTGCGTCGGCAAAGCTGCTTTTGAAAAAAATGGTTTCATGCAGCAGCTCAGGGAGGAACCCTTCCCTCGCCACAACATTAGCGTTGCTGCGAGGCAACCGAATCATCGCTTATCCGGAGCAAATTACCTGTTGCCCGGGTTTCATGCGATAAAATTACGATCATCTTGAGGAAGATCAAAGATCGCATCGGGGTTCCCGGCCAGGGCTTTTAAACCGGAAGCTTCAGCCTCATGGCTGTCCACGCTGTTTTCTCTTCCATTTTCCTGACGGATTCCACCAGCCCAACCAGATGCAGATGAAAACGGAGTTTTTTTCCGGCACCTTTCTTTTGGTGGTATTCGTCCTATTTCCTGATTTTTGAAATAGTGGCCGCCGAAATCCTGGTTGGCTTGGCTGTTTCCCGGATCGCGAAGGCATGGGCCTCCTCCAGCAAAGCTGCCACCCGGGGCTGCCGGTAATCGCCCGGAGTGGCCACGCCGATGTGACGGATAAGGGTACCCGTCCCGGTGAGCAGGCCATGCGGGTCGTTCAGAAGGGTGCCTTTGTTGAAACCCAGGTTCAAATGGCTGGTATAGACCGGGATCATGCAAAATGCGCCTGAGAGCTTGTCTGTCACCGAAAAAACCGAGGTAAGCGCGTGGGTATGGTAGAGAAGCTCGTTGCTGCCGGGAAAGAGGCCGAGGAGGTACTCCCGCAAATCGCGGAAGAGGTCCATCAGTTCCTGGCTTTTGAAGTCCAGGAAAAACTGAAAATCAGGATGGATGGGTCTGTGGGTGCTCATGATTCGCAGTTTTGTCTGGCCTGAAATAATCCTGTTTGCTTTCCCGACGGTGCGCATTGTCATGGTGCTTTCGGGGTGGCTAAGACCATGTTTGGAACCTAACTGGCTGATTTTTAGAGGATTTTAAATAGTGGGGCCGCTCAGATAATTTGGAGGTACCAATCTTTCAAATTATGCAAACAAAGTTTACCGAGCTGAGCGACTCCCAGTGGCAATTTATTGAAAAATTCTTTGTCCACCACCGCCCCAAGATTCATTCTATGCGCTCGA
>JBGSKC010000088.1:0-68627 GCA_041741415.1 Bacteroidia bacterium
AATAAATTGCCACTGGGAGTCGCTCAGCTCGGTAAACTTTGTTTGCATAATTTGAAAGATTGGTACCTCCAAATTATCTGAGCGGCCCCACTTTTTAAAATCGTCTAAAAATCAGCCAGTTAGGTTCCAAACATGGTCTTAAACTATAATTATCTTTTTCATTTTTGCAAATCACAATTTTTTATTGATTCGCTAACCAAAATTGCTAAAGGAGCAAGCTACCCTGCTGTAAGTGACAAAGACATCTTTAATCTTTCCATCCCTCTCCCCCCACTTCCTGAGCAGGAGCGGATAGCGGGGATGTTGGATGCGGCGGTGGCGTTGCGGCGGGCGGATGCGGCGTTGGTGTCGAAATACGACGAGCTGACGCAGGCGGTGTTTTATGAGATGTTTGGGGACCCTGTGAAGAATGAGAAGGGGTGGGAGGTCGGTACAGTGGAGGATTTAGTTTCGGAAGTAAACTACGGAACCAGCAAAAAGGCCGAAGAAAATGGACATTATCCTTACCTCAGGATGAACAATGTCACTTATGGAGGGCACATGGATTACTCAAACTTGAAATACATCAATTTGACGAAAGAAGAAGAGCCTAAATACCTCACCCAGCAAGGTGATATCCTCTTTAACAGAACCAATAGCAAGGAATTAGTTGGAAAGACCGGGATCATTCGCGACGATGTACCCCGGGCGATCGCTGGATATTTGATCAGGGTTAGAACAAACGAAAAAGCTGTTCCTGATTATCTTTGGGCTTTTATGAACATACCATACACAAAATCAGTCCTTTTAAACATGTGCAAGAGCATCGTTGGAATGGCAAACATCAACGCCAAAGAACTTCAAAAAATTAAAATCCTCTTCCCTCCCCTCCCCTTGCAGCAGCAATTTGCGGAGCGTGTGGCGGCGATAGAGGCGTTGAAGGTGCAGGCGCAGGCGGGTTTGCGGCAGAGCGAGGCGCTTGTGGGGAGTTTGATGGGGGAGGTGTTTGGGGGGTGATTATCGTAAATTCCATTCCCGTGGGTTCCGACTGGTATGGACCAGAGCTGTAACAATTACCTCCTTTCCGATCACCCGGTAAAGAATGACGTAGGAGGTGAATTTACTGCCAATGGCTTTAAGTAAAAAACGACGCCGGTCTTTGTTGTAAATCGGATACCTTTCCGGAGCCTGAGCTATGTATTGGCAAGCCAACTCCACATCATTCAATAACTCAAATCCCAGATTTGGCTTTTGTTCTTCATACCATAGGTATGCTTCTTCCATATCCTTTTCTGCCGCGTGGGTGAACCGGTAAGGATACATCATTACACAGCCTTTTTTCCACTTAAAATCCGCTCCCTCACCTCCTCCCACGTACTCAGCTCCATTTCACCCGCATCCAGGGCAGCGTCCCGGCGGTCGAGTTCCTGCTCCCATGCGGCTGGCAATACCACGTGTTCGGTTTCGCTTTCGCGCAGCAACTGCAACAAGGCCTCCATCAGGGCAAAATGCTCCTCCCGGGTGAGGCTGCGCACCTGGGTCAGTACCTGGTCAAAGGCTTTGCTCATTTTTTGCGTATTTTGTATGAAGTTAAGCGATTTTGTGCCCAAAAACAACTGATTAAACGAAGAACAGGCTGATGAAGTTTTTTGCACACTCCGCCTCTGCTTCGTACCTTGCAGATACACCTTTAGCAGGCAACCGCCCCATGCGCATCCAAACCCTCGAATTTGAAGACAAAGTCCGCGGCTGGAAGCTGTCGGAAACGCATTTTGACCAGCTAACTTTGCTGGTGGGTGCTTCGGGGGTCGGCAAAACGCAGATTTTGCGGGCGATAGATACACTCAGGGAAATTTCCAAAGGCGAGTCTTTTGGTGGCGTAAGCTGGAAGGTAAGGATCATCGCGACAGACGGGGAATCGTATTGCTGGGAGGGCGAGTTTGAAGCCCGCCCGAACAAGGACTCAGGGAATGGGTTTGATCACTCCAGCAAAATTCTTTTTGAGCTGATTAACAAGAATGGCGTCGAGCTCGTGAAGCGGGAAGGCGAAAAAGTACTGTTCAATGGCAATCAAACCATTAAACTGAGTCGCGAACGGAGTATCGTAAACCTGATTGAAGAGGAGTTTGCTCAGAATATCAGGAAAAGCTTCTCCATGATTACCTTCCATGATTACTCCCGGAGAGAAGAGATTGGTCATGGCATCTATCCGGAGTTTGGCCATTTTGAGCCTGGCGAGAACCTTACCCTTGAGGAGTTGACCCTGGCCCCGATTACCTCCATGCAGCGCCTTATTTTCGCATTTCATGCCAGGCTCCCTGTTTTTCAACAGGTGAAGGAGCGCTTCACGGAGATTTTTCCGACCATTCAGGACATGCGGTTCGCGCCTGAGAATGAGGCTTTTAGTGACGTTGAGTTTGTCCCATTTGAGTACCACCTGTTATACATCAAAGAATCCGGCGTTGATCAATGGATTGAGGAGGACAACATTTCCTCCGGTATGATGCGCACCCTGGCCCACCTGAGCGAGATATACCTGTCTGCTCCGGGCAGTGTGTTTCTGATTGACGAATTTGAAAACAGCCTTGGCATTAACTGCATCAATGAGCTTACAGCCGATATGCTGCAAGCCGACCGCTCGCTTCAGTTTATCATTACCAGTCATCACCCCTACATTATCAACGCCATTGGGTTTTCTCACTGGAAAATCGTGACCCGAACCGGTGGGGTAGTGAAAACCCATGATGCAGCAGATCTTAACCTGGGCCGCTCCAAACACGAAGCGTTTATGCAGCTGCTTCAGCGCCCCGAATACCAAACCGGTACCGAAAGCCAAAGGGTATGAACCTGTACGTTTTGGTAGAGGGCGTGCGAACAGAGATGCTTGTATATCCCCGCTGGTTTGACCACCTGCTGCCAGGCTTTACGCGGGCCGACAATGCCTACGACGTCACCGACAACCAATATTTCCTGTTTTCCGGCGAGGGGTATCCGTCAATGTTGGATAATCACCTTCGCAATGCCATCGCGGAAGTGAATGACACAGGCCGATACCGGTACCTGCTCCTGTGCATGGATGCCGAGGAACAAAGTGTGCAGGAGCGTAAAGAGGAAGTCCTGGCCTTCATGGCGGACCGTTCCATTCAGCTGGCACCACCGGCAGAATTGATGTTGATCATACAGAACCGGTGTATCGAAACCTGGTTTTTGGGAAATAACAAAGTGTTCAAGCGCAATCCTCAAGATGTTGAATTACAGAAGTTTATCCACTTCTTCAACGTCAGCAAATCCGATCCCGAACAGATGGGGTATATGTCCGGGTACCAAACCCACGCCAGGTTTCATGAAGCATACCTGAAACGGATGCTGGCCGAGCGCAGCCTCACCTATTCCAAATCCAATCCCAGAGCCGTTACAGATTCTGCTTACCTTAACGAACTCATCACCCGTGCAGATGAGAGCGGCCACCTCCCCACCTTCGCAGCCTTTCTGGCATGTTGCCGCAAGGCACAAGCGGAGAGGTGAGGTGCGAAAGGAGCGGTCGTTTGAAAAACAAGATATCCACTCTTCACCCCTTTGAGCCATTAAACTGCCCTCACCCCCACACCCTCTCCCACTCTTCCACGGCCAGCACCTGCACGGTTTCGGAGAGGGGGAAGCTCATGCTCACCGGGCTGAGGACCCAGGCGGGCGGGTTGCATCCAGGTAATCTCAGCATAGAAAACTGAATTTACCTGGATAACCCAGGCCAAAGGGTTGGAAAGAAGTAAGAAGTCGGAAGTCAGAGGTCAGAGGTTGGGAAGTGAGATGTTACCAGGCAAAGTCTTTGATTCCAGTCTCGCCTACCGCAGCGAAGCGAACTGGCTTCCCGCTTATCGCCTCCCAACTCCAGGACACACCCCAAACCCCTCTCAAGAGGGGCTTACAAGTACTGCCGGGGCCAACCTTCCGGGCGACGCCACAAATCACTATCCCCACCTTCGGAGGGGCCAGGGGTGGGTTCTGAGATCCAGGCAAAGCCGCTCCGGTCCCGGTTCCCGGCTCTCGCATCCAACCTCCCGCAGCGAAGCGGTCTCAAATCCGCTCCCGGCACAAGATCTCATTCCCCAGGCTGCGAAAACGCATTGGCGGGATGGTTCATCCAAGCGAAGTTGCCCTTTCAACCGACCTCACCTGTTATGAGTCTCTCCGCCACCTACCTCATTTTTGGCATTGTAATGCTCCACCTCCTCGCCGGATTTAGCTGGGTGCTGTACAAAATGAACCGGAAGCCTCCAGGTGGGGAGTGAGAGGTCGGACGGGAGGATGTCATGGTTTCGGCGACGGCTGAAGCAGCCTGCTCACCATGACAATGCGACGGGCCATTTGGCCCTGCTCACCATGAAAGGGTACTTCTCGTCCTTTTACCAATCCCTACCGGTACGCCCTGAATTTCGCGCGGCCAGGTTCGGTGCAAAGTCCTCGAACATAGGGCCAGATCACCTGGTTAAATTGCTGCTCCGGGGTCGCAGAGGCAAAGGGCTCCCGGTCGAGCATGCTGCGAAGCAGATAGGTGAGGGTATGGGAGCAAATTGTCAAATCGAGCTGAGATACAAAGATGCCTTCTTCCACGCCTTGTGTCAACAGTGCCCGGCTGTGGTCAAGTCCGAAGGCGCTGTCGCTGTTCCAGATGTGGGGATATGATTGGGAAAGCTCGTGAAAAAAAGCAGGATTTACCCGGCGCAAGCTGGCCAGTGCTGCGCGGTAAAAATTCACCATCAGGGCGGCTACATTGTCCGACTGACTCCGCCATCGCTCAAAATCGGCGGCAGTATTGGCCTGATACAACTCAAATGCTGCCTTAATCAGGCCCTCCTTGTCACCGAAAACCTGGTACAGGGTTTTGCTTGAAACGTTGAGCGAGGTGGTCACATCGCTGATCTTCACCTGCCTGATGCCGTGTTGCAAAAATCGAATCAATATTTCCTTGAGGAGTTGGTCCCGCTTTTCCATCCTGGTTCGCTCTCTGTGGAATGAGAAAGAAGGCTTTGCCCGCTTATCTCCGAAAGCAGCCGAAGTGCCGCTATTCCCAGCGACCCGTTCAGTCTTTCTGCTTCATGAAAGTTGACAGAAAATCACGGATTCTGCAAATTTTCCCTCCCTCCTGACAGCACTTCCTTTCGAAAACGTAGCATATTACTGATAACAGTGCCAATTAAGGAGCCTCCTGCCGAAGGGTTTTGCCTATCTGTCAGGATAAAGCAACGGTCCTGTTTCGCAACAAGATGCCAGGAAGGCCCGTTTTGATCAAAGCGGCTTATGTAACCCTGACAACCAACCCTTTATCCAAACACCATGAAGCAAAGCGGAGGCATGGCTGTTCCACCGGGCAACCATGCCGACTTTACCGGCCAAACCGGCATTACCCTTTGTGCCTTGAAATGCATCGGAAGAGTAAAGGTCGGCGACGCAGTCATTTCTGCCATTTCCCGCAAAAACTTCCTGCTCAAAGGCCAGCAGGTTAAAATTGTGGGGAAAATGCTCACGCATTGGGAAGTTGAGCCTTGCTAACGCTGGCTTTTGCAGTTTCCCTCGCAACCCAGGCCATCGCTGCTATCAGAAATGGTTAGCCTGTCTAACCTTCCACTGTGTTTTGTAGTTAATCAACTTGTTCGTTTCAGCCATTTAGCTGAGTATATTATCGAAATCCGTCTGGTATCCCCGGCGGATTTTTTTTTATTGAATTGGCTGTACGTTAGGGTTGTTGAGCAGGGTAGTGTCGGTGAGCGAACGAAGAAATTCGACCAGATCCTTCACCTCCTGCTCATTCAATCCAAGTGGTTTCACCCTGGGATCCTGATTAGGATGGCCCTCCCCGCCCCGGTTAAAATGCTCCACAACCTCCCTCAGGCTTCGCACCGAGCCGTCGTGAAAATAAGGTGCGGTTAGGGCCACGTTCCGCAAGGTCGGGACCTTGAATTTGCCCACATCACCGGCTTCCATGGTCCTGCGGGTAAGGCCTTCGTCCTGGTAATCAGCCAGACCCACATTTGCAAATTCATAGGTGCTGAAGGCAAAGCCATCGTGGCAGGACCTGCACTGGGTGCGGTCGCTGATGAATAGCTCCCAGCCCCGCCGGGCCGCCGGACTCATCGCGTCGCTGTCTCCCCGGTAGTAAAAATTGTCGAACGGGCTGTGGCTGCTCACCAGTGTTCGCTCGAAGGAGGCTATGGCCCTCGTTAGCACAAATAAATCCATCGGTCTGCCATATGCTTCCCGGGCCAGAGCCTGGTATTCGTCGTTTTGGCGAATGCGCTCATACAGTTCTGCAGCATTGAACCCAAACTCATCGTGGTTTTCAATAGGCCCCAGCACCTGCATTTCCAGGGTAGGGGAGCCCCCTTCTGCGAAAAAGTAGGGCGAATAGGCCACCTGGGTGAGGGTGGGCGTGTTTCGGAACCCAAGCCTGTTTTCAATGCCAAACATCACCGGCCTTGGATTGGAAAACCCTCTCTGAGGCTGGTGGCAGGTGCCGCAGTTGATGCTGCTGTCGAGCGACAGGTCGTCGTCGTAAAACAACCTCCTTCCCAGCGCGATCCGCTTCATCGTGAGGGCATTGTCTTCCGGAACGGCAGGCGGTTCCACGCCAGGGGGCAGGTCCCAGACATAAGGCAGATCTTCTATTTCGCCGGCTGGAGTGCAGGCCGCCGTGAAGGCGGTTACGAAAACCAGGAGCGACTTGGCCAGGGCGTTCATGCTGGTAAATTAGCGGAAAATAGAACTGCCCCGGCCCATTGCCTGAGCCACCGGGCAGTTCCTTGGTTGTATCAAGATAACAATTATTCCAGGGTAATTGCCTTGGTATAATTGGCTACCAGGGAGCGGGCCAGCGGCATGTTGTCCATGGTGTGGGTCACCAGGCTGGTGCGCTGGTCAATACCATCAAACATCCTGGCCCAATCCATTTTCACCTCCACGTCAAACTCAGCAGCTTCAGCATCGGCATGAAGGCCGTCGAAGGAAAGGCTGGTGTACTGGGGCAGTCCGCCAACATGGTATTCGAAAGGCGTTTCAGGAGTACCGTCGCCGTCGGTGTCTACATTGCCTTCCATCCGCAGGAAGATGTAGCCGGAGTTCCAGCTCCAGTGCATGCTGGGTGCCTTGGGAGCTAGCGGATGATCAGCGGCGTAGGTGGTGGGGTCCAGGAAGTTACTGGCAGAATCCACGCCAACAGCCAGCTTCAGCATGTGCTTGTGGCCAGCCTTGATGTCGCCCACTTCGTAGGTGGTCTGGTTAGCTTTCACAAGCAGGTAGGTGCCCAGCGGCTCCGTGGCCTCGTCGTCGCCAATTTCAATTCCTGAGAGGTAGAATTGAGCCGTTGTGAAGCTGGTAGCCACGCCATTGATCTGGAACGTCTGGTTAAAGGCAAAAGGCTGGCTGCCAACGACCGAGTTGATCATCAGGTGAAAATGCGGGTACTCGCACTGGGTCTCATCACTTTCAGACGCCTTGGGGTCAAACGTATAGGCGTCAGGGTCCATGCAACCGGTTTGGTTACAGCCAGTTGTGAAAAGGCTGGTCATGGCCAGCAGGGCCGGAAGAATCCAAAGAATGCGAACAGATTTCATGATGGAAAGGTGTTATTGTCTGTAAAATCAGGTGGACAACAGAAAAAGCGGGTCGGTTACGGGAGCAGGCGAATGGTTCGGATGTCAGTTGTTTCATTGCCATTGTGATCGGAGGCAAACACCTCGATCCTGAGCTCCGTTTCTTCCCCGACAGGGTAAAAGAACTTATTCCGCATTTCCAGCTCAGTGGCATGGGTATGCTGGCGGAAATTGGTCACCGGTTTCTCTCCGGGCATTTCCCAAACCCAGATGCTTGTTTCATGCAGTTCTGTGTTTTCGGTAAAGGAAACGCTAACGCTGATGGAATCGCGGCTTGAAAAAACTGCCCCCGCCGATGGTGCCAGCCACTGAATCACAGGGGCTTGCTCGTCTTCAAGGGGCTTGTCGGGGGTGCATCCCGGGCTAAGGAGCACGGGAATGACCAGCAACCAAAAGGCATTTTGCTTAGGCATGGAAAGGAATAAAATGGTGTGAACGGGCTAAAGCCGGTACTGCACAATCAATTGGCCCGAGGGCTGGCTCACGAGGGCATCATCGCCAAAGTGCTGCCACGCAGGCACCTGGCCCTGTACGCCGAGGGTCCATTTGCGGGCTTCCCACTGGCCGCCCAGCAACATGGCCAGTCCCTGGCCGCCGGTGTCGTTTCGGTAGTATCCATTTTCCACGTCGCGACCCTGCACACTGGCTCCCAGGCCCGCCCAGAGGCTTTTCCGGCTGGTTTCACTTTCCCAGTGCCGCGCCAGAAAGCTTGACAGGGTCGTTTGCCAGCCAGATTTCATCTCCAGGGAGGTTTCCAGCGAATGTGTCGCCGCTACTTCCGTGGTGAGCGACCAGGCTCTGCTCAGTTGCAGGCCATGCAACACCGAAAAGCGGTGCATCCATTGCCGCTGACCAGGGTAGAAACGAAAGGGCAGGGTGGCGCCTTCGGGCTGGGTGAGCCTGCTGCTGGGCAGCCGCCACTCACTTTGCAAAAAAAGCCACTGCCGCCGCCGGGTCGTGTCTGTCACCTGCCAGGCAAGGTAGCGGACCTGCACCCGCAGATCCCCCAGGCCGGTCAGATCAGCTTCTTCACTCTCCGCACTCCGCCGGTGATGCTCATGCCACGGCAGACGGACAGTCGCTGCCCAGCGCGGAGAAATCATCCAGCGGCCCCACAGTTCTGTTTGCAAAAAATAGTCTGTGGTCCGGGTTTCCGGATAGAGAAATGACTGATAACTGCTCACCAGCCCGATGAAGTGCGCCTGCTGCTGCATCAGCAAACTGGGGTCTCCCAGGCTGATGCCGCACCCGCACGACTCGCAGGCCTGCGAGGATTGCCAGGCCGCAACAAGCAGACCCAGCACCATGAAAAATCGCTTCATGTGCAAATGGATAGAACCGAAAGTAGAAAAGGAATGGGCGGCGCACCGTTGCGCAGGGTCTCAGACCCCGGCAAAGGTTACAATTCCGGCAGCCAGCAAAATGCCGGTCTCGTCACATTCGGTTCAACTCCAGGGAGGAGGGGTAGGAACAGCAAGGTGAATGGAATGGAAAAAAGAATCCGGCCTGCGCCAGCATGGCCTGATGACGGTTTTTTCCTCCCGGATATGTGGCTGTTGAGGCAAATGGGCAAGCAGCGATTCCCACTGCGGGGCCAGTGGCACCACGCCGGGTTCTTCCTCGGCAGGGGCAACCTGTTTGGCGAGCTGTGCTTTGAGGTAACAGGTGCCGTTACACCCGGAATTGGGTACCTCTTTGTTGATACAAAGCACTTTCTTGATGTACTCGTACCGCATTCCGTACTCGACGACGGGCATCAGCGGCCTCCAGACCCAGGCAAGCTGGGCCAGCAAAACGAGGCTGATGATGGCAATTCTCATCGAAGGAAATTTGATTAAGCAAGGTAGGAAAAGGCAAAGTCAGGGATAATGACTTTTCTCTGAATTTTACATTTCCTTACCCGCCCAAATCCCTACCTAATCAAGCTTCAGCACAGCGTGGAAGGCGCTTTGAGGCACTTCGATGGTACCCACCTGGCGCATGCGCTTCTTTCCTTCCTTCTGTTTTTCAAGGAGTTTCCGCTTCCGTGAGATGTCGCCGCCGTAGCATTTGGCTGTCACGTCTTTGCGAAGGGCCTTCACGGTTTCCCGTGCAATGATTTTGGCACCGATCGCAGCCTGGATGGCCACTTCGTATTGCTGGCGCGGAATCAGTTCCTTGAGCTTGGTGCAGATCCGCTTGCCGAAATCATAGGCTTTGTCTCTGTGAATCAGTGCACTCAATGCGTCCACCTGGTCTCCGTTGAGCAGGATGTCGAGCTTCACCAGGTGAGACGGTTGAAACCCGATCATCTGGTAGTCGAACGAAGCGTAGCCGCGGGAAATGGTCTTGAGCTTGTCGAAAAAGTCGAACACAACTTCGGCCAGGGGCAGCTGAAACTGCATCTCCACCCGGTCGGTGGTGAGATACACCTGGTTCACGAAGCGGCCCCGCTTGTCGATGCACAGCTCCATGATTTTGCCAATGTACTCAGCCTTGGTAATGATCTGGGCTTTGATGAACGGCTCGAGCAGCTGCTTGATTTTGGTGCTGTCGGGGAGGTCAGACGGAGAATGGATGTCCACCTCGGTATCGTCTGTGAGGATGCCTTTGAACGACACGTTGGGCACCGTCGTGATAACGGTCATATTGAACTCCCGCTCCAGGCGTTCCTGCACAATTTCCATGTGGAGCATGCCCAAAAATCCGGCCCGGAAGCCATAGCCAAGGGCAGCTGAGGATTCGGCCTGGTAAATGAGGGAGGCATCGTTCAGCCGGAGTTTATCGAGCGAGTTACGCAACTCCTCAAAGTCGTCAGTATCAACCGGGTAAATCCCGGCAAATACCATTGGTTTTACCTCCTGGAAGCCCTGAACGGCGGAGTCGGCGCTGGGCTTGACGTGGGTGATGGTGTCGCCGACCTTCACTTCCTGAAGGTCTTTGATGCCCGCAACCATGTAGCCTACGCTGCCCGTTTCGATTTCGGGCATGGGCAGCTGGGTGAGTTGAAGAACCCCGACTTCATCGACGTTGTAGGGGGCTTCGGTGGCCATGAATTTGATCATGTCTCCTTTTTTCATTACCCCGTCGAACACCCGGAAATACACAATGGTGCCGCGGTAGGAGTTGAAAACGGAGTCGAAAATCAGGGCTTTCAGGGGAGCATTGGGGTTGCCCTTTGGAGCCGGGATCCGGTCGATGATGGCATTGAGAATGTCTTCGATGCCGATGCCGTTTTTGGCGGAGGCATGGAGGATTTCGTCGGCGTCGCAGCCGGTGAGGTTCATGATTTCGTCGCCAACTTCCTCGGGCCTGGCACTGGGCAGGTCGATTTTGTTGAGAACGGGAATGATGGTGAGGTCGTGCTCCAGAGCGAGGTAGAGGTTGGAAATGGTCTGAGCCTCAATGCCCTGGGCAGCATCTACCACGAGCAGGGCACCCTCGCAGGAAGAAATAGCCCGGGAAACCTCGTAGGAAAAGTCCACGTGGCCTGGGGTGTCAATCAGGTTGAGGGTGTAGGTAACGCCGTCCTTTTCATAGTGCATCTGGATAGCGTGGCTCTTGATTGTGATGCCCTTTTCCCGCTCCAGGTCCATGCTGTCGAGCACCTGCGCCTTCATCTGGCGCTCGGTGAGGGTGGAAGTTTTTTCCAGCAGGCGGTCGGCCAGGGTGCTCTTGCCGTGGTCGATGTGGGCGATGATGCAGAAATTGCGAATATGCTTCATGTAGGGTCTTGCAATGCCGTCTTCGGCGTGTCCTCCTGATCCCAGGTTTATCGGCCAAAAATACGCGAAAATCCCGGATTTTACATCTGTTCCTCAAGGACAGTTCTGCACCATTCTTTGTTTACCTTTCAGAAAAAAAGATGAGACTCTTTCTGACTTCCTTCCTGCTGTTCCTGGTGTCTTTGGTGTCCGGGCAAACGGAGGCCCTGTGGGAAAAGCATGTTTTTCCGTCTTCAAATGGCACCGGACTTCCCTACCGCCTTATGCGGCCTGTGGACATGAAGCCTGATACGACCTACCCGCTTGTGATCTTCCTTCACGGGGCTGGCGAGCGTGGCACCGACAATGAAAAGCAGCTTGTACATGTGGCCAGGGCTTTTGCCGATTCAGCCATTCGCGCCGATTATCCTGCTTTTGTGATGTTTCCGCAGGTAGCTTCTGATAAGTGGTGGTCTAATGGCGAATACAACCGCGAAAGCGGCACCGTTTCAATCAACCGCTATGTGGCAGGCAATCACCTTGTGGCATTGATGCAACTGAAAGATTCTCTGCTGGAAGCCCTTCCGATCGATGGTGGCCGGGTGTATATCGGCGGGCTCAGCCTGGGTGGGTTTGGCACCTGGGATGCCCTGGCCCGCTGGTCCGATCAATTTGCAGCAGCTTTCCCCATCTGTGGTGCCGGTGATCCCAACATGGCCATGTACATGGCAGGTGTTCCTCTCTGGGTGTTTCATGGAAGCGCAGATGCTGTGGTGCCGCCCATGACCAGCCGGAAAATGGTGGAGGCCCTCCGGGAAATGGGCTCGCCCGTCATTTATACCGAATTCCCCGGTGTGGACCACAACTCCTGGGACCCCGCCTTCGAAAACCGCCTTCTGTTCGACTGGTTGTTTGCCCAAAGGAGGTGGTGAGAGGATAGACAGAAATAACCCTTGTCAGGGGATGCGAGAGCCGAGAACCGAGAGCCGGGACTGGAGGCGAAGCCAGTCTTCCCACCCTTGTCAGGGTTTGGATTCGACCCTGACAAGGGTTTGAGAAGCGAGAAGTCAGACCGCTGCGCTGCGAGAGGCCAGACTGGAAGCGGAGCCTTGTCTTTACCCCCCTGAGGGCGGGCTTTGACGCCCGGGAGGGGGGCTGGGGGGTGATCCGGGCTAAAATGTGACATTTTGATCTTCCTGTATTTGACGCCTTGTTTTCCCCAAAGGAGCCTGGAGGGCTTCGCTTGTGGGCAGGAACCCACCCCTGGCCCCTCCGCGGAGGGGAAAGTGATTTGTGCCGTCGCCCGGGCTCTTCAAGTCCCCTCTTGAGAGGGAATTTTGGGGTGTGTCCGGGAGCCGGGAAGCGGAAACCAGAACCGGAGGCGAAGCCGCTTAGCACTGGAGGTGCGCCATGTTAATAGCCATCGGTCCGTCCGTTTTCATGCTCCCCGGCGGCCTCAAGGCCGCCGGGGAGGGAAAATAATGAGTTGAGGCGATGCTACAGAGCTTCGACCCCGCTGGGTAGGGTTTCACCTGGGCTTTGTGGCCCGTTGCTTTGTCATGGTGAGCAGGCTGCTTCAGCCGTCGCCGAACCATGACAACGCTCCAATCTGACTTCTGACCTCTGACTTCCCGCCTCTGACTTATCACCTCTCCATTCCTCAATAACAGCCCAAATCCTCGCGGGACCGCTGGTCGTTGTTGGGGAAGCAAAACCCTGACTCCACTGCCGATGGCACATAGCGGATCAGGGTGGGGTCGTAGAGGGCATCCCGGAGAAATACGCTGATAGCCTCCATCTCGTCATCGCTCAGACCAAGTGGTTCAAACTTGGGGTCTATTGCTTCTGCGGGCACCAGCGGGTTGCCGGGGATTGCCCGGTTTTTGTAGTGGATTACTTCCTCGATCGATTCAAAATTACCGCCATGCCCCAGGAAGGGAGAGTCCTTCAAATTATAGAGCTGCGGAACCTTGAACTGGAAGTTTTCTGCTTCATTGCCGGTAAAGCCCCCGCGGCCAAACCGGGTTTTGTCGTCCAGGCCAGTGCCATAAATTCCAAAGCCTTCCAGGTCCGGCATGCCCAGGGCATAGAAGGCTTCCTGGTTGAGGGCAGGCCCGGTGTGGCAGGAAACACAGCCCGCCTTCCCGAAGAAGTACATGGCACCTTTGATTTCCTGCTCGGTCATGGCTTGTTTGTCGCCAGCCAGCCAGCGCTGAAAAGGTGCCTCCTGGGCCATGAGGGTGCGCTCATAGGCCGCAATGGCCAGCCCGGCTGCTTCTCTGCTGTAGCGCCGAAGAGGCTCCCAGGCCGGGAATGCTTTGTCAAACAGCTCCTGATATCCCATGCCAATTACCCAGGCACTATCGAGGCCCATGCGGTGAACCGTGAGCCCGGCAATGGCCTGTGTCTCAACGCCTTCATAGCCCAAGTGGTTGGTAACGAGCGGCGTTCCTTCTGCCCAGCGGTGGCGGGTGTTGCGGTTGGCTCCCGTTGCGCCAAACTGCCCGTTCCAGAGCATGTTGTCCTGAAAGGCCACATTCAGTGCTGTGGGGGTGCGAATGGGCTGCACGTCGATTTCAGTAGGCAAATAGCTGGGGTCGAGGTCGCGGCCTTCCCCCCGAACGCCAAATCCAACACCGCCTTCGCCAATGCCCTGCCGCCGCCCCGCCTGGAAGCCAGCTGCCACATGGTGGCAGGAAGCACAGGAATAGGTGTATTCGTTTACCGGCTTTACAGGGTGAATGCCCAGGCCGGGGTCGTGATACAATTCGCGGCCCAGTTCGATTTTCTCCCTGGTAAGTGGATTCTTAGGGTCCTGGGGGATTTTTTTCAAGTCCTCTGATGAAGGAAATAAAAAATAGTCCAGGCTGCCCGTTGGGGATGCATCTGCCAAAGCGGCTTCCAAACTATACTGGAGCACCTGCTCTTCAGAAACTATGGTGGAATTGTCTCGATAGCAGGCTGAGACCAGGAGGAGGAGTAACAGAAGCGCAATGAACTTTTGCATGGCAATTGGCACGTTGGTAAACGAGAGGTACTGGGGGCAGTGTCATCGTTGACAAGTGCACAAATACCAAAGGGAGTGCCAGCAAAAGGGTTGTGGCGGGTTTCAAAAGGCTAAACGAATGAACTTTTCGTCATCTGTCAAATGACTAATAGCACAGTTAACCTGCCCAAAACTCCCAGATCATTTTCACCCCCGACACCAGCACGATCAGGATTAAGAGCCGGTGAATCCACACATCAGCCTTGGGAAGGGTGGCGATATATCGTACTCCAATCAGGGCGCCAACCGACTGCGCCACGGCCAGCAGCAGCCCGAAGCCCACATGGACGAGCCCCGAAAAGAAAAGACCGATCAGGGGAAGGAGGTTAAACAGAAACACCAGCAACATTTTGATGCCGTTGGCGGCGCTGAGGCTGTAGCCGGTAGAAAGTACCATGGCTGCCAGCAGGAAAATCCCGACTCCTGCCTGAATGAAACCGCCGTACACGCCAATCAGGAAAAAAAACAGGATAGAACCCCAGCGTTTTTGCCTGCCCGGTTCCGGGGTTTGTGCCTTGAGCCAGCGCTGCGGATTCACAAGCAGGACTACGAGCATAAACAGCATCAGCAACCCGATGCTCAGGTTCATGGCTTCTTTATCGATCCGCACCGCAAACCACAAACCAAGCAAAGAGCCCAGCATGGAGGGGATGGCAAGCCATTGAACATCCTCGGTTACGAGCTTCCCGCTCCGTTTGTAGGCGATCAGGCCCACAGCGCTTTGGATCACCACGCCGATGCGGTTGGTGCCATTGGCCACATTTGCTGGCAAGCCGCACATCAGGATGAAAATCGGCAGGGTGATGAGCGAGCCGCTTCCCGCCAGGGTGTTGATGATACCGGTGAAAATACCCAGCAACACAATCAGCCCATACTCCCAGGGAGCAAGGTCCATCCCGGAAAACCAGCTCGCCGGATCTTGCCAATTCATTCTCTGCCAGACTTTGCAGGAGGCAGGGGCCTGCCGCAGCCGGTCAGAAGGGTGTCGTTCCACTGCACTTCCACCCGGTAAGGAAAATCATTTCCCGCCATGTTGTCCTGGCAGGGGCTTTCCTCCCAGCTGATCTGCAGCCTGTCGGGGTTTTCGCCGGCGTTTACCGTCACATCATAGACCCAGCTGCTTCCCTGTTTGGCCGGGAAGATGAAAGGGAATTCCGCTTCGACCATGCCATATTGGGTTCTGAGTAAAATGGCCTTTGGAGGCTCAATCCGAAGTTCCCAGCCGGGTTCGTTGCCGAGGCCCTGAATGGCTTTCACCATGGTGCAAGGTGCCTCCCACCAGGAAGTGCTGGTTTGGTCGAGTTTTTCGAGCCAGAGGGTGTCGCCTCCGCCCTGCGCAGCCTGGCCCTGGATCCAGATTGTGCTGCCAACGGCAAAATTCGCAGCATCAGTCCTAAGGAGGGACGATGGGTCGGCTAATCGCTGCGCTGCCTGGTCCGGGCATGGGAAGAGTGTGCCTCCCTGCTCGTCCATTACCAGAATGCCGGAGATGGGCTGGGAAAGCCCCCGGCTGCGGGCGGCCACCTGGCTGGTTTGCTGGCTCGCTGGCTCACAAGCCGCCAGGGCAAGGCAGGCCACAACAAAAAATCTGATCATTCCTCAACACGGTCAAAGGTGAGCATCGTGCCATTTTTTACCTGGATCACGAGCTGGTCGCGCTCCCTCCCGAAGGTTTCGGCATTGGCGAGAGATTCCAGGAATGAATTTTCCCACTCCATCACGCCTGCCGGTTGATTGCACATCATCCTGGTCGAACCCGGGTGGGTGAAGGTGATTTTGTCGCCGCCGGGAAGAGAGCATTCAGCGAAATAGCGATTGCACCCGGAATTGCCGGACACGGATCCATATTCCGAAAACCCAAGGGTGATCTCTACCCCGGCTGGCAGAGCAACAGGAGCCGAGGCGGGCCCCATGGCAGTGAGGGCCCATTTGGTGCCATAAATCGTTGGTCTTTGTTCCACGAATGCTTCTTTAGACATGACTTCGACGAGGCGCCACCAGGGTGGATTCTCGCTTTTGCGGGTGCGAACTTCTTCCACAGCCAGTTCATACATGAAGCCGTGCTGGTAGGTAAAGCCGTGAATGGGCTTGGCCATGGGCCAGGGTTGCCATTGCCGCATGGTGTCGATTTTCACCAGCAGGCAGGAAGCCCAGACTGAGTCGGGGCACGCAATGGTAGTATCTTTGATTTCCATCCTGTGCTTGGTGATAAGGGGCGCACAAGCGGAGGCGAGTGTCAGAATAATGCTGGCAAGGAGGATTTGGCGAAGCTGTTGATTCATGTTGGTAAGTTACGAAAAAGTATGGCTGTCAAACTGAAGCCTGAAATGCCGGGCTGTTCAGTCTGTAAGTAAATACGAACATGGCATGGCAAGCGATGGCTCCGAAGGTGTGCCACAGAAAATGAGTGCCCTGATGCCAGCCGGAGTCGGTGTCGTAAATGCGAAAGCTAATGGCCAGTCCAAAAGCAACGAGGGCTGCAAATACCCAGCCTGCGTTAGCGAATCTGGTTTTGACCAGGAGCCACAAGGTGGGGAGCAGGACCATTGCCGCCATGAAAACATAGGAAACATTCACGGCCATGCGTACAGGAACAAATTGAAAATTGAGAAACTGAAGCACAAACAGCCCGGCCAGGAGCCACAAAGCTGGCCGCCAGGAGCCTACGGCTTTTCGAAAATAGTAAGCACTTGCGCTCAGGCAAATGAGCAAAATGGGCAGCCAGTCCATCACCAGAAAAAGCCGTGACTGCCGGAAGGCATGGTATAAAGTACCGCCAACACCACCGACCATGAGCAGGGCCACAGCCAGCGACAGGTAGCCAAACTGCCGGTATCGTCCCCGGAGGACCCAGATCCACCAGGCGGCAATGCCAACAAAAACAGCCGCAGAAATGGCGTTCCAGGGCTCTGCGACCGTGTGGCTCAGATCGGTTTCCACATACACTGGTCCGCCGTCGGTGAGCAGGCGGCCCAGGCTGTCGGTAGGCGCAAGCCGTCCAAAAAATCCGCTTTGCCGGGTGAGCAGGGTGTCGAACTGTGGCATGGGCGCTCCTTTGTTTAAAATAAGTTGCGCCAAAATAGGGAGCTTTCAGCAGCTTTGATAGCAATGCCCGATCACATATTTTGCTTTATTTGAATCGGCTTGATTTGTCTCTGTACGCTATGCCTAAGCCCTCCCTGATATGACAAACCATTCGTTCATCATTCAAAAGCTCACCGCCAACTGGCAGGCATTTGAGGCGCTCCTGGCAGGAGCCTCAGCCGAAGAAGCAGCCTGGCAGCCAGAGCCCGGCCAATGGAGCCTCCTGCAGATCGTTTGCCACCTCCTCGACGAAGAGCGGGAGGATTTTAGGGCGAGGCTTCGCCACGTGCTGGAGCAGCCCCAGCTTCCCATGCCTTCCATCGACGCACAGGCCTGGGTGCAGGAGCGGGCCTATCAGGAGCAGTCCTTTGATACGGTTCTCTCTCAGTTTCTCGAAGAACGTGCCCAGTCGGTGATGTGGCTGCAGGGCCTCGGCGATGCACCCTGGGATCAGGCTTATGTGCATCCGGTGCGGGGGCCGCTGCCTGCTTCGTTGTTTCTGGCTAACTGGCTGGCGCACGACTACCACCATATCCGGCAAATCAATCGGGTCAAATACCTTTACCTCCGGCATCAGCTCACCGACCAACCGCTGGACTATGCCGGTACCTGGTAGGCATGGACACAAGTTGGTAGTCCCGGGGCCTTTTGTCACACAAAGCCTGGATCTTCCCCCGTATCTTTCCGGCAAATTCCGGAAACCGTGCAACAGACCAGTCGTTCCCTCCTCCTGGCGAATCTCCTTGAGATTCGAAACCACCTCCTCACCCTCGAAACCAGCCACCTGCACTGGCTGGAGGGCATTCACCCCAACTATCAGGACAGTGCCCGCAACCTGGTTCACTACCTCGCCCTTCGCACCTTCAACCTTCACGACATCCAGTCGCAGCTCTCTGACCTGGGCTTGTCTTCTCTGAGTCATTCCGAAGGCTCCACCCTGGCCAATTTGGAGCAGGTTATCCGGCTGCTAAGCCTGCTGGAAGGCCAGGCCTTCGAAGGAAGCGACAATCTCCCGCCTCAGGCTGCCTCTTATTCGCGGAGCCGCACCACCCTTCAAACCAACAAGCGACGCCTGTTTGGGCAAACACATCGTACCAACCACACCCGAATCATGGTGACCCTGCCCAGTGAGGCTGCGGAAGATCGCAGCCTGGTAGCTGCTCTGCTGGATGCAGGCATGGACCTGGCGAGGATCAATTGCAGCCACGACGGCGAGGAGGCATGGGCAAACATGATCAGGTTTGTGCGCGAGGAAGCCGCCAGCAGAAACCGGCGCTGCCCGGTGTACATGGACCTCGCAGGACCAAAACTCCGCACGGGGCCGGTGGAGGGCATTCCCGGAAAAAAAGGAGAGGGCTATCTCGTTTTGCATGTTGGCGATTCGCTGGAGGTGACAGGTGAGCCCCTCCCGGGGAACAATGCCCGGTATGACGAAGCAGGGAATCTCCTTTCCGTGGCGAGGATTTCGGTGAGCCTGCCGGAGGTGATTGAAGATGTAAAAACCGGAGATGCCATCTTTTTCGACGACGGCACCATTGGCGGCGTGGTGATGGGCAAGCGGCAGGGCCTGCTGGAGCTTCGCATTACCCAGGCAGGGCTCGAAGGCAGCAAACTCAGAGCCGAAAAGGGCATTAACCTCCCCGACACCCAGCTCAGATTGCCTTCGCTCACCCCCGACGACCTGGCTTCGCTGCCTTTTGTGGCGCAGGAAGCCGACATTGTAGGGTATTCCTTCGTGCGTCGGGCAGGAGATGTGGCCTTTTTGCAGGCCCGGCTCCGGGAACTCGGCAAGCCGGATTTGGGCATTGTCCTGAAAATCGAGACCAGAGAGGCCTTCGAGCAGCTTCCCTTTTTGCTGTTGCAAGGAATGAAAAGCCCCAGCCTGGGCCTGATGATTGCAAGGGGCGATCTGGCGGTGGAAGTCGGCTGGGAGCGAAGCTCGGAGGTGCAGGAAGAGCTCTTGTGGATCTGCGAGGCAGGCCACGTGCCAACCATCTGGGCCACCCAGGTGCTGGAAAAGCTCGCCAAAAAAGGCGTTGCCTCCCGTGCCGAGATTACGGATGCTGCGATGGCCTCCCGGGCAGAATGCGTGATGCTCAACAAAGGCCCCTACATCGCCGATGCTGTGCGCACGCTGGACAATATCATCTCACGGATGGAGTTTCACCAGGAAAAAAAGAAAGGCATGCTGCGGCCTTTGCAGGTTGCCAGGGCGCTGTTTTTGCCAGGCACTAACCCATAATGGCGCCTATATGCCGTACGCACCAAGCAGCAGAATGGCCAGCGCATGAACACCCAGCAAGATGATCATCAGGATGCCTAAAAAACGGTAATGGGCCCGCAAAAAGCGGAAAGCCCCTGTGAGGTACTCGTTGTTGCTCCTGTCTATCCCTTGTCTGATCAGGATGGCGAATTTGAGCAAATACACCAGCGGGACCGCATAAATAGCCATAAATCCGGCGCTGATGATGAAAATCAGGCTGAAATTGGGATGGCTTTCTGGCCGGATTTGCATAGAAAAGCTGCTCACAACCAGCAGGAGAAACCCAATCCCCAGGCTAACCATGCAAAAAATCGCGAAAAAGCGTGCCCAGCGAGCTGCTTCCTGCAAGAAGTACAGGGCATTGGGGCTGAGTTGTGAGGAGACAAACTCATCAAATGGATTCGTGTTCATGGATAGGTTGATGAAGGAGTTGGGAATGGCTGGATATGATGAATCCACACTTTATCACAAGTAAGCACTTTTGTTGTAAAAGATAAGCGCCCCAGGCAGATTTTTTACAACACAGACGGAAAATATTTCCTGAAACCGGCCACGTTTTGGCGCTTTAAGGCGACGGCTTCGCACCCGGGAACGCGTCATAGAAGCGACTACCAAAAGCTGAAGGCATTCCATTGCCTAAAAGGCGGCATCCACCAGCCAGAACACTGCAAAAAATCCAACCTGTACAAGGTAAAACGGGTAGGCCAACGGGTTTTTGATGTCCTGCTCCTGCGTTTGAAAGCCCAGTTGCATCAGCAAGGCTACCACAAACCATGCGACGAAGTTTTGCAGGGGAATAACGTTGTCTGCCCAGCTCCAGAATTCAAAGCGCATTGCCATCGGCTCAATGAGCACATCGAGGAAAACCATCATGAGGGCTGCACCCAGGATTCGCACCCACAGCCGTTGGAAGGCCATCCGTGCGATGACGCCGGTGGAGTAGGTAAGAAGCACCCAATTGAGGCCGATGAGGGGGGGCACATCGGCGATTTTAGGGCCAAGGGCGCGCTCGTAGGCATAGTTGCCAAAAATTAACCCGGTTTTTACCCCTGCAAGCTCAATTAAATATCCGGCCCAGAAAACAACGAAAATCAGAATTCCGAAATTTACGCTCCAGCGCCGGTGAAACCAGGCCAGCAGGCCAGCCGAAAGCAGCAAATTGAAAGGCACAAGCTGAATGAACAAGTCGCGGCTTGCGGGCAGGTGCAGGCCGATCAGCCCTACCTGATGAAAAAGCACCAACACGATCACTGCGAGTGTTACGCCACCTTGCGTCCTTTCCATGTTTGAGTTCCGGCAAATGTAAAAATCACTGAACGGGCACCAATGTACAGCATGGCCGCGATTTGTGCAGGGTGGAGGAGCAAATTTTGCCAGGGCGACTGGCCTGATAGCAGTGAAATGAACAAGCGCCTGCTCAGAACGAGGGCCCCGCCAGCAAGCAGCCAGGCTGTACCCAGCCCTTGCCACACAGCAAGCCATCCGGCGCTGATCAAAAACAGGTAGAACAACAAGCCCGCCACAGAGCCTTTGAAGCCCGCCAGCAGGTTCTTGCTAAAGCCCGCCACGGCCTCGCCAAAGCTTTTGTACATCCTGCAGCGAATCCAGCCGGAGCCCACAAAGGTCATCCCCCGCAGGCCGCTCGCTTTCACCCGTTCCATGATGGCAATGTCTTCCACTACCACCCTGCGCACCTGTTCATGCCAGAGGTTGGCCCGGTACTGGCCCGCTTCCATCCACATGCACTGGCCGTTTGCCGCCGACATAGAAGGAAAGCGAAACCGCAGGATAAACCAAAGCGGCAACAAACTCAGAAGCAGCTCGTGCATGATGGGAACCACGATTTTTTCTCCTGTGGTTACCATTATTTGATCTGGAAACAGGGAAATCAAGGCTGTGTTGCGGGTTTGGGAATAGGATTGGAGCGCTGAAATTAACCCCGGTTGAATTTCTGCAATGTCAGCGTCGAGGAAAAGAAAATAATCACCCTTTGCTTCCCTGGCAAGCTGGTGGCAGGCCCAGTGTTTGCCCAGCCAGCCCGCAGGCAGGGGATCTCCCTGCAGCACCCGCAGCCTTGCATCTTTGCTTTGCCAGGCTGTGAGGAGAGCCAGGGTTCCGTCATCGGAGTGGTCGTCGAGAATGAGAATTTCCGTGGAATCGTCGCCGATCTGGTGCAACTGGCCAAGAAGCACCGGCAGGTTTTTTTCCTCATTCCGGGCAGGCACCAGGATCGATACCCTGGCTGGGGAAAGATCCTGTGCTGGTGGCAACACAGGCCTGCTGAGCCAATTGCCCGCAGCGACCAGCCAGCGAATGCCGGCAAATCCCACCACCAGATACCCTATCCATTCCATGGGAGCAAGTTACACCAGGAAAGGAAATCCGGAAAGCTGGCCGGGCCTCCGGGCAGGTTTTTGTCGCAAAACAAGGGGTTAAAGTGCCTCCAGCAGCACGCTGGCCTCCAGCCTGGCCGTGGCGTTACCTGTAAAGGCACCAGTGATGGGCATGGTTTGGGAGGGATCTATGCTCCCTGCAACGGCGATGTAGGCTTCGTCGCAAGGAGCGCCAACGCTGGGGTCGAGGCCGATCCAGCCGCCACCTGGCACGAACACTTCGACCCAGGCGTGCAGTTCGTGTTCTGGAAGATGCGGGGCAAAATGGTAGCCGCTCACAAAGCGGGCAGGGAGGCCCAGGTAGCGTAAAATTTGGATGAGCAGCCAGCTCAGGTCGCGGCAGGAGGCTGAATGGGAGGCCCAGGTAGTGGAAGGAGGCCAGGGCGATCCTTCGTGCCTTGACTGGGGCTGGAAACGGAGCCCAACCGATTTGGTCAGGTGAAAGAGGCATTCCATTGTGTTTTCATACCCCATCAGTACACTATCGACCCATTGCCCGATGGAGCCGGGAAGGGGTGCGGGCATTGTGAGGGCCGGCTGAAGCGCCGCAGGCCAGTTATGCGAGCGAATCGCGGCAAACTGGTGAATGGCCAGCGGGTGGAGCAACATTCCCTGCAAGTTCAGCGGCCTGGTATTCACCACCACATGACTTTCTACCCACAGGTGGGCTGTGTCGCCCCAAAACCACACCATCGCGAGGCGGTTGCCCTCCGGGTCCAGGTATTCATGCTGGCCGGAAGGAACGGGCTGAACATGATAGGAAAAAGTTTCCACCTCCATGGCTGGGGTCGGGATGGGCCAAAGGCGCAGCACATGGGGATGGAGGCGAACCGGGCTGTCGAAAAAGTATTCGGTTGTGTGCTTGATTCGTATCCTCATGGCCGGGGGGATTTGGTAAACACCTTGTCCACCCAGCTCCCATCAATATCGTTGATGAGATGGGTGATGGCCTGGTCCCAATATTCGGAAATGGGCCTCAGATCGGCTTCTTCGTAGCGGTGTTCGACCATGTGAAAAGAGTTGGTGCGATAAAGAACCACATCGATAGGGAAGCCTACGTCATTGGCGCTCAGGCGGGTGGCATCAAAGGAAAGAAAGCCGGTTTTGAGCGCAAATTCCAGGCTGGATCGGTGGTTGATCGCCCTGTCGAGGATGGGTTTTCCGAAGCCGGTATTGCCAATGATAAAAAAAGGCGCGGCCTCACCCACTTCGACCCAGTTGGCCTCCGGATAAACGAGAAAGAGCTTGGGCTCGGGGTCGTCTTCGAGCTGACCGCCCACAATGGCGTGGAGGTTAAACGGCAGTCCCGACTCCGCCAGGGCCTTTTTGTCTTCTTTGGCCACCTGCCGCAGCTTTTTGGCAAACGCGTTGGTGGCCTTGTACAGCTTGTTGAAGCTCTTGTCGCTCGCTTCCAGCTCTTCCTCGAAATAGGTCACGGCCTTGTCACGAACAGACCGCAGGCCCGAGGTCATGATGAACAAAGAATGCCCCGCCCGCTGGTGGATGGACACTTTTTTGGCCGTGGTGGTCTGGTTTCCGGAGGTAATTCTGGTGTCGGCAATGGCGATGAGTCCTTCCTGGGTTCGAATTCCGAGGCAATAGGTCATGATGCGGATGCGATGCAGTGAGCCATTTGGTGGCCCGGGTTAATGGTTGGTGGGTGAGAAAAACGTCTCAAATATCGCATCCGAGACTTGATTTATTTCCATTTGAAGGAGATCAAGGTATTCGTGCACGCCTTTTTCGAAAATTTCCCCGATTTCGCGATACTCCACCTTCGACCTCATGGCCCCCAGCAGTTTTTCAGCGCTGTTGTATTTTCTGCCTAAAACAGGCCCTGAGACCTCTTTGAGGCTTTCGAGAGAGGTGTTCACACAGAAAAAAATCGATCGGGGAAAGGTTCTGTTCAGGACCAGAAATTCGATGACAAGGTCGGGACGAATGAGGCCAAACTGCTTGCGGTAAAGAGAGTAAGCGCTCACGGAACGAAGCAGGGCTGCCCATTGCAGCAGGTCAATCGGGGAGCCCACAGTGTTGGCGTGCGGCAGCAAAATATGGTATTTGACATCGAGCAAACGCGAGGTTTTGTCGGCCCTTTCCAAAAAGGTTCCCATTCGCCCAAAATGCCAGGCCTCTTCCCGCGAAAGGGTCGCAGCCGCAATTCCATTGAACAACTGGCAGCCGTTGATGATTTCTTTGTAAAAAGCCCGGGGGTCTTCGGTGTATTGCAAAGCGCCTTTTCCTGCGTCTTTCATTAACAGATACACCCGGTTGATCTGCTCCCACATCTCCACTGAAATGCTTTCACGAACGGTTCTGGCGTTTTCCCGGGCTAAATACAGGGAAGAGGAAATGGAGTTCAAATTCCTCATGTCAAAGCTCATGAAATCGATGATTCCAGCCTTGGTTACTTCCGGGTGATGCAACACATAATTTTCCATGTCGTCGGTGATGGTGAGCAGAGGGCCCCATTGCTCCTGCATTTGAGGAGGCAAATCCAGCGACATGTTAAAATTGACCGTCAAAAACCGGGCATAGCTTTCCGCCCGCTCAATGTAGCGGTGCATCCAGTAGATTGATTCGGCAACGCGGCTCAACATAGGAGAGTTCTGGGTTGGGAGTTCTGTGTTTGGCGTTGGGAGTTTTGTGTTCCGGGTTGGGAGTTTTGGGTTTTTTGTTCAGGGTGTTGAGTCTTCTTGTCCCGGCTCTCCTTGCTCGCGAGGGGCTGAAGGCCGCCTCGCTCGCAATGGGCAACGCCTGGCGGGGTTCGTAAAGGCGGGAGGGGCCGGGTTAAAACCCTCAAATATCTGAGTATTCTGGTCTCGCCTCTCGGTTCTTTCTCGCCTCTCGGCTCTCGGCTCTCGCCTCTCGCTTCTCATTCCCCCAGCACCCAGGTATCCTTGCTGCCGCCGCCCTGGGAGGAATTCACGACCAGAGAACCGCGGCGCAGCGCCACCCGGGTGAGGCCGCCAGGAACCACCTCAATCTCTTCACCATACAAAATAAAGGGGCGAAGATCCACGTGGCGCGGCTCCAGCTGGTCCTCGACGAGGGTGGGAACCGTGGACAGGGAAATGGTGGGCTGGGCGATGTAATTGCGCGGGTTTTCTTGTACCAGAAGCCGGAATTTATCATGCTCTTCCGGCGTGGCTTTGGGCCCGATCATCATGCCGTAGCCGCCGGAAGCGTTCGCTTCCTTGACCACGAGTTGAGAGATGTTTTCCAGCACATAGGCCTGATCCTCAGGATCTTCGCAAATGTAGGTCGGCACGTTGGGAATCAGGGCTTTTTCGCCAAGGTAGTACTCAATCAGCCTCGGAACATAGGCGTAAATCACTTTGTCGTCGGCAATGCCGGTACCGGGCGCATTGGCCAGGGCCACGTTGCCAGCCCTGTATGCTTCAAACAAGCCAGGCACCCCTAGCAGCGAATCGGGCCGGAACACCTCAGGGTCGAGGAACACATCGTCCACCCGGCGGTAAATCACATCCACCTGGTGAAGGCCCTTGGTGGTTCGCATGTAAACCCGTTTGTTTTTGGCCACCAGGTCGCGCCCTTCCACCAGCTCCACGCCCATTTCCCGGGCGAGGTAGCTGTGTTCAAAATAGGCAGAATTGTAGATCCCTGGTGTTAATACCACCACAACAGGGTCGGTTTTGCGCGACAAACTCCGCAGCATGTTGTAGAGGCGGTTGGAGTAATTGTATACCGGCTCCACATGCAACTGCTGAAACAATCCCGGATAGGTGCGTTTGAGCAATTCCCTGTTTTCGAGCATATAGGAAACCCCCGAAGGCACGCGGAGGTTGTCTTCAAGGACATAGAACTCTCCGTCCGCGCCCCGGATGATGTCGGTGCCGGAAATGTGACACCAAACTCCGTTGGGGGGCTCCAGGCCCTGGCAGGGAGGCAGGAAATTGGGGCAGCTTTCCAGCAGGTGCTTCGGAAACACCCCGTCGGTGATCGCGCGCTGCTCGTGGTAAAGGTCGTGAATGAAGTGGTTGAGGGCCTTCAGGCGCTGGGTGAGCCCCGCGCTGATTCGCTGCCAGTCGGATTGGGAAATGATCCTCGGGATGATGTCCAGCGGTAAAATCCGCTCGTTTTGGGCACCTTCTGAATAAACATTGAAGGTCATTCCCATGGCCAGCTGGGCTTTGTCAGTGGCAAACTGCAGTTGCTCAATCCGCTCCATCGGGAGATGGTTGAACGCTTCTACAAAGGCCGCATAGGAAGGCCTCAGGTTGCCCTCTGCATCAAACGCCTCGTCGTAGCAAGCCTGAAATGGATAAGGCTTGAAAAATGCAGACATATTTTGCTCGCTCCAGGTAAAAATTCTCAGGTAATATTGGCGAAAACTCCGGATTTACAAGAGAAAACAGGTGGAATATCTTGAATTTTTCATAGAAACGAAGAAGATAAGCCTCTTTTTTCAAAGATGAGCTCTTGGCCTGAAAACCAGCATCGGATAGCAGGAGGCAAAGTATTACAAAAGTCTAATGGCTTCCTGACCAAAGTCATAACATCGATTGAGTTCTGCGCCGGTCACACAATGGCCGGATGTGCAATTTGCCTGTCCAACAGGCTGAAGATGCTCGAAACAGCCTCTGGTTCACCCGAAAATTCACTGATTATGCTTCTCGCAATTCCCTCTTTTCTAACCGAATTTGGCGAATGGATCAGCCAGCCCTGGCCCTGGTATGTGGCCGGCCCCATGATTGCGCTGATCATGTTCATCCTGATTTTTTTCGGCAAAGAATTCGGTTTGTCGGCCAACCTCCGCATCATGTGCGCAGCAGATGGCGCAGGGGAGGTGTCGGATTTTTTCAAGTTTGACTGGCAAAGCCAGGGCTGGAACCTGCTGGTGGCGCTCGGCGCGATGTTTGGCGGCTACCTGGCAGCGCATTACTTCGTGCCCAATGGCGGCGACCTCGCTCATGTTTCACAGGCCACTGTCGAAAGCTTGCAGGCTCTTGGCATTCAGGTGGAAGCCGGAGCCGTGCCGCTCGTGCCGGAGTTTTACACCTGGGAGTACCTGTTCACGTGGCGAGGTCTCTTCATCATTGTGGGAGGTGGTTTTTTGGTGGGCTTTGGGGCCAGATATGCCGGTGGCTGCACCTCGGGCCATGCCATCAGCGGCCTTTCAGCCCTGCAACTGCCCTCGCTCATCGCCGTGGTCGGCTTTTTCCTCGGCGGACTGGCCATGACGTATCTGATCTTTCCGTTGATTTTTTGAGTGAGGGGAGAGATGTCAGAGGTCAGATGTCAGATTGGACCGGCTTCGCCTCTTGTCTCGGCTCCCGGCTCCCGCTTCTCGCAGCGCAGCGGTCTCAAACGGCTTCGCCTCTTGTCCCGGTTCTCGGCTCTCGGTTCTCGGCTCCTTCAAGCAATTTTTCCCTCATGAAATACTCCAAATACATCTTCGTCGGCATTCTCCTGGGCATGACGCTTTACAAAGGAGAAGCTGTTTCCTGGTTCAGGATTTTTGAAATGTTTCATTTTCAGTCCTTCCACATGTACGGCATCATCCTGTCGGCGGTGGCCGCCGGAGCGCTGATCGTGCAGCTTGTGAAACGATTCCATCTGCATAATCTCAAAGGGCAGGAGATTCATTTGCAGGACAAAGAGAAAAGTGTGCCCCGCTACCTGCTGGGAGGGTTCATTTTCGGGCTTGGCTGGGCATTGGGCGGGGTTTGCCCCGGGCCCATGTTTATTCTCATGGGAAGCGGCGTGACAGTATTCATTGTGTTTCTGGCTGCTGCCATGACAGGCACCTTCTTCTATGGACTTGTGAGAAAGCAACTGCCGTATTGATAAAAATCATAATATCATAATATGAAGTTTTTTATCTTCGACTGCTTTCCTGCCTGACAACAGGAGCTTCGACACCCTTTTCACTGATCAAACCCTTCCAGCGATGGCAACGAAACATCATCAAATTCTCATCATCGGCGGTGGTACTGCCGGTATTACCGTGGCGGCTCAACTCCTTCGCAAGGATCCCACCCTGGATGTGGCCATCCTGGAGCCCTCCGAGCAGCACTACTACCAGCCTGCCTGGACCCTTGTCGGGGCAGGAACCTTCGATATGGCCGATACCATCCGGCCTGAAAAGGATTACATCCCCCACAATGCCACCTGGATCAAAGCCTACGCAGAAACCCTGGACCCCGACAACAACGTGGTTGTGACCCGCGACGGCATGTCCATTTCCTACGACTACCTCGTTGTGGCGGCGGGCATCCAGCTCGACTGGGGGGCGATCCCCGGCCTGAAGGAATCTGTCGGGACAAAGGGCGTTTGCTCCAACTACGATGCTCAATACGCTGAATACACCTTTGAAACCCTTCAGAACTTCAAAGGTGGCACGGCACTCTTTACCCAGCCTGCCACACCGATCAAGTGTGGCGGTGCCCCGCAGAAGATCATGTACCTGGCCGAGGAGTATTTCCGCAAGCAGGGTATCCGCAACAAAACCAACGTAGTGTTTGCCACACCAGGCTCCGTGATTTTCGGGGTGAAAAAATTCGCCAAAACCCTCAATGAGATCATCGCCGAGCGGGATATCACCGCGCTCTATTACCACAAGCTGGTTGAAATTCGCCCCGACACCAAAGAGGCTGTTTACCAGATTACAAGCGATCCCAGCGGTTGCGGCCTCCTGGAGGATGTTACCAAAAAGCTGCACATCACCCAAACCGGCGAGACTACAGTGGTCATTCCCTACGACATGATTCACACGGCGCCTCCGCAAAGTGCCCCTGATTTTGTGAAACGCAGCCCGCTGGCCAAAGCCGGTGATCCCTACGGTTTTGTGGACGTTGACAAACACACCCTTCAGCACAACAAATATCCCAACGTGTTTGCCCTTGGCGACGTGGCAGCACTGCCCACCGCCAAAACCGGAGCCGCAGTTCGCAAGCAGGCACCTGCCATGCTGGCTACCTTGCTCCGCGAAATGAAGCACCCCAAAGCCAACGGTATCGGTCACTATACCGGCTATTCATCCTGCCCCCTCGTGACTGGCTACAGCAAAATGGTCCTGGCGGAGTTCGATTACGACAACAATCCCATGCCTTCCTTCCCGTTCGACACCTCCAAAGAACGCTACAGCATGTGGTTGCTGAAAAAATACGGACTGCCCTTCATGTACTGGAACCTGATGCTGAAGGGAAGAGCGTAGGGAAAGATAACCCACCCCGAACCGGAGTCTGCTCCGCTGAAAGGCTGCCAACAACTCAGAGACGCGACCCTTCGCGTCTCTGATGCTTTTTATACCCGATGATTCGCGCCAAGGCCCATAGCAAAGCAGCTTGCCTCCCAATTCCTAATCTGACCTCTGACTTCCGACCTCTGACTTCTCGCCAGACATCCATGAGAAATCTCACCGGCTGCCCTGCGAATCCGCAGCTTTTTTTCATTACGAAATCATAATGTTTGCATATCAATTCTTTCCTTATGTACATCCAACAACTTTACACCGGATGCCTCGCCGAGGCCGCTTACTACATTGAGTCGGAAGGCCAGGCCGCCATCATCGATCCGCTGCGCGAAACGGCTCCCTACCTTGAGCTGGCCGCTTCGCGCGGTGCAGAGATCCGCTATGTGCTGGAAACCCACTTCCATGCCGACTTCGTTTCCGGCCACCTCGACCTTGCCCGCAAAACCGGCGCTGAGATCGTGTATGGCCCCGGTGCCAGGGCTCAGTTTGATATTCATGTGGCCACCGACGGCGAAGAGCTGCCCCTCGGCAAACTACGCATCAAAGTACTGCACACCCCCGGCCACACCCAGGAGTCTTCCTGCTTCCTGCTGCTCGACGAAGCCGGAAATCCTCATTCCGTTTATACCGGCGACACCCTCTTCATCGGTGATGTGGGCCGTCCAGACCTCGCGGTCAAGAGCGACCTCTCCCGCGAAGACCTCGCCGGAATGCTGTATGATTCCCTCCACAACAAAGTCCTCACCCTGCCCAACGACGTGATCGTGTATCCTGGCCACGGAGCCGGCAGCCAGTGTGGTAAGCATCTTTCCGACGAAACAGAATCCACCATCGGGGACCAGAAAAGGACGAACTACGCGCTGCAGCCCATGACCCGCGATGAATTTGTTCAGGTTGTGACTGACGGCCTGGTGGCACCTCCCCAGTATTTTCCGAAAAACGCCGTCATCAACAAAACCGGCTACGAGAGCATCGACGCGGTGATGGAGCGCAATCTGACCTTCCTGAGCCCCGTAGCATTTGAGGCGGCTATGGCCAATGCCCAGGTGCTGGACGGCCGCGACAAGGAGTCTTTCGCTGACAGCTACATTTCCGGCAGCCTGAGCATCGGGCTTGATGGCGACTTCGCCGTGTGGGTGGGCACCCTGATTGAAAACCTGCAGGAGCCGCTTTTGCTTATCGCTCCGGAGGGCCGGGAGGAGGAAATGGTGCTGCGACTGGCCAGGGTTGGCTATGAAAAGGTGATCGGGTTGCTCGAAGGCGGCCTGGCAGCCTGGCAAGCCTCGGGCCGCAACGTTCAGCAGGTGGAAGAAATTCCCGCCGCAGCTTTTGTGAACATGCTGCCCCTGGAAAGCGCCCGGATTCTTGACGTGAGAAGGGCATCTGAAACCGAAGGCGGCCTGCTCCCCGGTGCGCTCAACATTCCGTTGGCAGACCTGCCCAAACGGCTTCACGAAGTTGATCCAACAGTGACCTGGTACATCAACTGCCACAGCGGCTATCGTGCCATCACGGCCATTTCGCTGATGAAGGCGGAAGGCTTCAGCAAACTCGTTCATGTGCAGGGCGGCTTCAAGGCCCTCAAAGAAGCCGGTGCCGGGATGGTAGTTCCCGTCAAAGCCTGAGTTTCATAGGTTATCGATAGATGAGGAAAGGGAGCGGGAGGCTTGAGGTCTTCCGTTTCCTTTTTCTTATTTTCGGCGGCACCAGCAACCGATTGTCTGTTAACCAAACACCTCATGACCTTACCAGAATTCCCTTCTACTGCCTTGCTGCCCGATCTCCAGGCCTACCAGCAGGCAGTAAATAAAGCCCGTGGCTGGAATGATGCCAGCATCGAATCGTTGTGGTTGTTGTTTACCGAAGAAGTGGGCGAACTGGCCAAGGCGATCCGCCACAGGCAGAAGCTGGGACTGGAGGTAACATCGGAGGCTGTGGCCCCTGCGGGCAAAGCAGGCAGCGACCTTGCCGGCGAGTTTGCCGATGTGTTCAGCTACCTGATAGACCTTGCCAGCCGCTGCGGCGTGGATCTGGAAACCGCCTACCGGGACAAGGAGGCGATCAATGCGAAGCGGGTGTGGGAATGAGGCCGGTGCGGTGTGAAAAGTTTGGATCCGGGAGCCGAGAACCGAGAGCCGGGACTGGAGGGCTGCGCCTGGATCTCAGAACCCACCCCTGGCCCCTCCGAAGGAGGGGAAAGTGATTGGTGGCGTCGCCCGGAAGGTTTGCCCCGGCAGTGCTTGTAAGTCCCTCTTGAGAGGGGTTAGAGAAGCGAGAAGCCAGACCGCTTCGCTGCAGCCATGCTACAGAGCTTCGACCCCTCCTGGGTCGGCTTTCATATGTTGCCGCAGGCTGGCTTCCTTGTCATGGTGAGCAGGCTGCTTCAGCCGTCGTCGAACCATGACAAAGCCGAACCATGACCACAACGAATTCCGGCCCCAACCCGGCTCTACAATTTCTCCTTGTTCATCACATAGGCCTCGCCGCTGAGGACCGGCTTGCCGTCGGAGAGCTGCACGATGACTGTTTCGATGCGGGCGCGATGGCGGCGTTCCTCCACTTCCAGCACGGTGAGGCGGGCTTCGTAGGCTTCGCCGGGGTACATGGGGCGCTTGAACTGCAGGGTTTGGTTCAGGTAAACGGTTCCTTCGCCGGGAAACGTCATGCCGATGAGCCGGGAAAACACGCTGGCACCGAGCATGCCGTGCAGGATTGGCTTGCCGTAGGTCGTTGTGGCTGCCACCACAGGATCGAGGTGAATGGGGTTGTGGTCGCCGGAAACGCGGGCAAAAGCCTCCACATCCGCCTGGCTGAAGCTGAAGGTTTCATGATATTGATCGCCTGCCTGGATCATGCGCGATGAAATGAAAACAGTGAAAAGGAAGGATCCGATATAGCGGGAAAGGTAAAACTCTTTCCTGAAACCACAGGTTGTTTTCTCCTGAAGGAAAAGCTGCGCCATTTTCCTGGCCAAAAATCTGGCTTCTTTTCTGTGAAAATCTGTGTGTAATCTGCGAAAATCTGTGGTGAATGCTGATTTTACCACAGATTGAACACAGATACAGGCCTTGGAAATTCCGAGGTGCTGTTCCGCGAAAATTTGCAATTCAAATCTGTGAAAATCTGTGTGTAATCTGTGAAAATCTGTGGTGAATCTATGTGCAAATCTGTGGTAAACCGCTCATCAACCAAGGCGCGCCATCCAAACGCCTCCCTTGCAGGTCTCCTCAAAAAACACGTATTTGGCAGCATGAACAACATGATTGCACAGCTGCGCCAGCTCGCCCTGCTCTGCCTCTGGCTGCTCCCCGCCCTGCTGCAGGCCCAGGTCATCAGGATCGCAAGCTGGAACATCCAGAACCTCGGCGGCTCTAAAACCCCTGCCGAAATCGCCCAAATGGTGCAGATCCTCCGCACCTACGACCTCGTCCTGATCCAGGAAGTCGTGGCCAAAGACCCCGCAGGTGCCCAGGCCGTGGCCTCACTCGCCGATGGCCTGAACCGCACCGGCAGCCGCTGGGACTACCGCGTATCAGACCCCACCCAAAGCCCCTCCTCCCAGATCAGCGAGCGCTACGCCATGCTCTGGAAACCCTCCCGCCTCCAGCTTCTGGGCCGCGCCAGTCTCGATGTCAGCCTCGCAGCCCATTGCTACCGGGAGCCCATGCTCGCCCGCTTTCGCCTCGCCACCGACACCAGCAGCTTCTGGGTCGTCAACTTTCACGCACGCACCCACGACCAGCAGCCCGAGGAGGAAATCAGCTGGATCGTTCAACTGCCCCGCCGCCTGGCACCCCTGCCCGTCATCATCGCCGGAGATTTCAACCTCAACGAACAACACAACGTCTGGGACCCCATCTACCACCTGGGCTACCTGCCCGCCCTTCGCCAAACTCCCACCACCCTCAAGCGCGCCTGCAATGAGGCCGGGCAGTATTTCAACCACCCCATCGACAACCTCTATGTGCCAACGCGGCCCTTTCGGATGCGGCAGGCTGGCCGGGTGGACATCGTTGGCTCCTGCGAGCAATTAGAACAGGCCAGGGCCCTCTCCGATCATGTGCCCGTGTGGGTGGAGTTGGAGTTGGTTAAATAGCGTCTTTGGAGAATCCCGCTTCTCTGGCTTCATTTGTGTTTCAGCTTTTGTATTTCCTTACGGATCTTTTCATGCCGGGGAACCAACTGTTTCTTGGGATTGGCTGATAACTTTTGCAGATTTGATGAAGCAACCATTACCAACAGTAACAGATGGCGTTTCGATGATGCCTTTACTGGTTGGAGAACAAACAAATCTAAGCCGGGCGTTTCTCTACTGGGAATTTCACGAAAACGGTGGTGCAAGAGCCATCCGAAAGGACAACTGGAAGCTGGTTCAAACCGGCATGAGCCAGTCAATACCCAACCCGCCTGAGCTGTTTGACCTTCAGGCTGATCCCGGTGAATCCTCCAACCTGGCCAGCCAGCACCCCGACCTCGTGCAGGAGCTTCTTACCCTCCTTGATCAAGCCCGTTTCCCTCACCCCAACCATGACTGGAATCCTGTTCTATTGCCTTAATCATTTGATAATGAACGTCCTTAACCGGATTCATGTACCCTTCACCCTCTTTTTGCTGTTGTTTCTGTCGCTATTTTCTGCCCATGCACAGATAGATCCGTTTGCATATCCAGAGGCAGGAATGCCGCAGTATACAGGTTTCTCTTTCCAGTCGACCTACGTGACCATGCCCGACGGCACCCGGATTGCGGCAGACATTTATCTGCCTACCGGGGGACCGCCAGCTTCCTCATTTCCCGTCATTTTTCAGTTCACGGCCTATAACAGATCTGTGCTCATTCCCAGGTTCGGACCGGCAAAACAAGTGGCGGCACGGGTGCTGGGCTTCGGGAAGGGACCGGTGTTTGACATGACGGAGATCGAGAAAAACGCTGGCTTTTTGCTCACCTATGGCTATGCCCTGGTAGTGGCCGACCTTCGGGGAACGGGCGCTTCTTTCGGGTCTCAGCTGCCGCTGATGCCGAAAATGGGAGAAGACGGCAAGCACATGGTGGATTGGATCGCAGACCAGCCTTGGTGCGATGGCAAGGTGGGCATGATGGGAGCCAGTTATCTGGGCTGGATCCAGTACATGACGGCGGCAAACCAGCCGGAGGCACTTCGTTGTATTTTTCCGGAGGTAATCGGCTTCGAAATGTACACTGCCGGATTTCGCCCCGGCGGGATCCTGGCAAAACGCTGGATTACCAGCTTCGATAAAGCGTTGCGCCATCTCAACCGCGGTTGGTATAACCTTTCCATCGGAGCTGTGCCCGCTCTGCCTGTCCTCGACGAAGATGGCGACGGCGACATCACCGACGAATGGCCCGTGATGGACTCCCTGAGCCAGGCAAACAGGGTTATGCCGCGTTTTCGGGACGGCAACCCACGACCTGAAAATGCCTATTTCGCTGCAATGCTCGAGCATTTGGACAATGTGCCCGTCCGCGAACTGGCCAAAGACAGCTTCCGGTATTACAATGCGCCCGGCCCGGGCGGATATGATTCTATCGGCTTTCATGCTGTGAGCCCTGCGAGCTATTTGCCTGCTATTCAAGCCAGTAGAATTCCTGTTTACTCAGCAGGAGGTTGGTTTGATGGATTTTGCAAAGGTTCTCTCCAATACTTTGCTTCCCTTGGCAGCGATTACCCCGCCCGGCTCTGGATGACTCCCCGGTTCCACTACCCGGAGGTAATCAGGCCTTATGCAAAAGAATTTAACTACGAAGGCGATTACATCAGGCAACTAGGCTGGGAGCAGCTTCGCTTTTTCAACAAATACCTCAAAGGCCTGGACCACGGCTGGGACCAGCGGCCTCCGGTTTTGCTGTTTGTGATGAACGAAGGATGGCGTTTTGAGCAGTCGTGGCCCCTGGAGAGGGAAGTTCAGACCTCCTTTTTCTTTCGGCCCGATGGGTCGATGGCAACAGAACCATCCTCCTCCGGCAGTGATGAATACACGGTTAATTTTGACCATGCCTCCAATTATGGCCGCCATGGCCGCAACCGCTGGCTCATGACTTCCACCGGGCCCGGCACCGTGATGGAGCGAACCCAGCTAGATGAGCTTTGCCTGTTTTACCAAACCGAACCGCTTGAAACCAGCCTCGAACTCACCGGGCACCCGGTTGTGCATGTGTGGCTGAGCGCCAACCAGCCCAATGGTGATCTCTTCGTTTACCTCGAAGACGTGGCTCCTGACGGCACGGCGACCTACATCAGTGAGGGCCAGCTGAGGGCGGGATTTCGGCGGATGCGCGAAGACGACGACATAGCCAACGGTGCTTACGACGTGCTGCCGGAGCTTCCCTGGCACGGCTACCGCGACGAAGACTGGCTCGAAGAAGCCCTGGGCAGCACCCCTGTGGAGCTCACGATGGACCTTATGCCCGTTTCCTGGGTGATTCGCAAGGAACACCGGATCCGGGTGTCGCTGGCGGGGGCAGACAAAGGAAATTTTGAGCTCAATCCGGTGATTTGCCCCGGAGGCACTGTGGATTCCTGTGCCAACACCGTTTACCAGGTTCACCGCGGCGATGTGTTTCCCTCGCGGATCGATCTGCCAGTGATTCCGCGATAAGTAATGGGTGAGTTGCCTAAATGAATGAGACAAGGGGCGTTACCCCACCCACAGAACGAAACCTTTCAGGTACTCCCCTTCGGGATGGAACAGGCTCACGGGGTGGTCTTGCGGCTGGTGAAGCTGATGCAGCACTTTCACTTCCCGGCCGCTCATGGCGGCGGCTGAGAAAACCGTAGTCCGGAAATCTTGCACAGAAACCACCTGTGAGCAGGAAAAGGTGAACAGCAGACCGCCTGGCCGGATTCGCTGCATGGCCTTGTGGTTGATGGTGCGGTAGCCCCTCAGCGCCTGATCGAGTACCTTTTGGTGTTTGGCGAATGCGGGAGGATCCAGCACGATCAGGTCGTAGCGGTCGTCCATGTCCTGCAAAAACTTGAACACATCGGCCACGATGCCTTCGTGGCGGGCTTCGCCGTTGTTGAGGGCGGCATTGGTATTGGCGAGGGCCACAGCCGACTGGGAGCTGTCCACACTGTGAACGAGCTCTGCCCCGGCCCGCAGGCCATACACCGAGAATCCGCCCGAATAGCTGAAAGTATTGAGCACCCGCTTGCCCCGGGCATATTCGCCGAGCAGACGCCTGTTTTCCCGCTGGTCGAGGAAGAATCCCGTTTTTTGTCCTTCCACCACATTTACCTGAAAGCGGTGGCCATATTCGAGTCCGGTCACTTCGGGGCATTCGCCATGGAGGAAGCCGTCCTGCGGATCCACCGGCGCTTTGAAGGGAACGGTATGGGCGCTTTTGTCATAGACTGCGATCAGGTCTTTTCCGAGAAGATCCACGAGCAGGCTGGCGATCAGTTCCCGGATCCTGAAAAAGCCGACAGAGTGGCATTGCACAACGGCCACCCCGGCATAGTAGTCGATGATGAGGCCGGGGAAGCCGTCGCCTTCCCCATGAACGAGCCTGAGCATGTTGGTGTGGTCGCTGCCGAGGAGGCCGAGGGCGCGGCGCATAGCAATGGCCCGATCCAGGCGCTCACGCCAGAAGCTGTTGTCGAGGGCCCGGCGTTCAAAGCTGCACAGCCGGACGGAGATGCTGCCGACCTGGTAATGGCCGGTGGCGACATAGTTGCCTGCCGCGTCGAGGATTTCTACCGGGCTGCCCTCTTCGAGCTGGGTGGGCAATTGCTGAAGCGCCCCGGAGAACACCCAGGGATGTTTGCGTTGCAGGGATTTTTCCTTGCCGGGGCGAAGGCGGAGCGTGGGGTAGAAGTTCATTCGCCAAAAGTAGCCAAAATTTTCTCTCAGGAGCCTGTTCTCCCGAAGGAAGCGGTTACCTTTGTGGCATGATGGAGGTTGTTTGTGCCATTGTTGAACGGGGAAATTACGTGCTGGCGGCCTGCCGCGGGCCGGAGATGCGGCACCCCTGGAAGTGGGAATTCCCCGGCGGGAAAGTGCAGGAAGGCGAAAGCCGGGAGGCCGCGCTTCATCGCGAGCTGCAGGAAGAGCTGGGCCTGAAGGTGGAGATTTTGGAGGGGTTTGACCCGGTTCATTTCCAGTACCCGGATCTGGACATCCGGCTCTGGCCTTTCCGCTGCCACTGGACAGGAGGAGAGCCTCTGCCAACTGAGCACGCAGAAACCGTGTGGATCCAGCCGGAAGACCTGCTTTCCCTCGATTTTGCCGAAGCCGACCTGCTTGTGATTGAGGCCTACCAGTTACACTTGTCAGGCTCAGGTTCCGGGGCCGCACCTTCCAGTCCCTGGAGCTGAGGCCCGGCATGTTTTCAACGCCATCCTCCCATCGTCATTTTGCTGCGCCAACAAATGAAACACCTGGTTCTCACCGGACATATCGGACAAAACCCCCGCTTTCCGCTCGACAAGCTGGCCCGCTTCATTCACCGGAGGCACCAGCACAAGGGCAAAGCGGTCAAGGCCATTGAGCGGGATTTGTATGTGGTGCTCCATTCCGGGCAGCAGTCGGGCGGGTTTATATTGCTCGAACTGGACGACCAGGACAAGGTTCGCGGTGTGCTGGCCATGCTCGCCGGGGAGGAAGGATCTCCGCTGGAGCTCACCTATCTGGTGGCGGCCAGACAAGACAGGCTATTGATCCGGCAGCAACTTCTTCGGTTGGCATTGAAAATCAGCCGTGGGAATGTGTCTGTGAATTGCGAACTTGGGCCGGAAGACCAGCAGTACCTGGCCAATCTCGGATATTCATTCGACGCAGCATCGGCCCTTATCCAAAGAAAAGGAGGAAAAGCAATTGGGGAGTTCCAATGACAGACATCGTGCCCATTCATCATCTCACCTCAACGAAGCCAGGGATTACTGGTGGAATGAGGATTTTTTAGGCTTACTGGCCGACCGGCTCGACCTGGCCCGTGTGCAGGCGATGGCCGATATTGGCTGCGGAAAGGGCATGATGGCATTTCGGCTGGCTCCCTACCTGTCGCCGGGAGCGGCTATTTTCGGCCTCGACCAGGAGGCCCGCTACATCAAAGCTGCCCAAAAGGCTGCCAGCAAATTCTCCGATTCAAACCGCTTTCATTTTTCCACCGGCGATGCCTACGCCCTGCCCTGGGCTGATCAGCAGATGGACCTCAGCCTCTGCCAGACCCTGCTGATCCATCTCGAAAACCCGGCTGCCGCCATCGAAGAAATGAAGCGCATCACCCGGCCGGGAGGCTGCATTCTCGCCCTGGAGCCCAACAACCTCGTGCAGCAACTCATGTTTGACCGCTACCAGGAAACAGATTTCAGGGTCGAAGAGGTGCTGCAGGTGATGGAGGTGCGGCTGCGAATGGAGCAGGGCAAAAAGATGCTTGGCAAGGGCTACAGTTCGCTGGGAGATGTGGTTCCGGACCTGTTCCAGCAGGCGGGGCTGGAGAACATCCAGGTCTGGCTTTCCGACAAAGCCCTGCAAATCATTCCTCCTTACGACACGAAGGAAAAACGGGTGAGGGTGGCCCAGCTGGTTTCCTGGCTCGAAGAGGGCAACGGCGGTCTTGGCTATGAGGAAAACCTGAACTACTACCTGGCTGGCGGTGGCAAAAAGGCCGACTTTCAGCGCTACTGGCAGCGGGTGCTGGCCTACAAAGATTTGCTGCTGCAGAAAATCAGCGACCAGGAACACATTTCGGCTGGTGGCGGGGTGATGTACATCGTGGCCGGCTGGCTGCCGGAGGAATGAATGGGCGCAGGGTTGTCGGGAAAAACAGATAACTTCGGAGGCTGGTCTGCATTTACAGCCTTACATCCCGGGGGAATTTTCGTACCTTAGTGAAAAGACACAGTTATGCCGCTCATTATCTCTGACGACATCCTGTCCCGGGCTAACCTAAGTGCTGAAGAACTGAGAATCGAGCTGGCTGTTTGGCTTTACAGCAGCCACAAGTTCTCCTTTGGGCAGGCAAAAGCTTTGTCCGGCCTAACCCACCTTGACTTTCAGGCTGCCTTGGCCGACCGGCAGATTTCTCTGCACTATGATGTTGAGGATTTGTACACGGACCTGCGTAACCAGGGTTTGATGGTATGATCGTTGTCAGTGACACATCAGTCATAACCAACTTATGGAAGGTTAATCAGCTGCAACTTCTTCCTCTGGTTTTTAACACAGTTTTTATTCCTTTAGCAGTTCAATCTGAGCTATTTCGTATTCCAGCCCAACGAGAGGATCTGGAAGCAGAGCCTTGGCTAATAACTCAATCCCCTACAGATAAATTAGCTATTCATCAACTTCTTATTCATTTGGATGCTGGAGAATCCGAGGCTATTGTTTTGGCGACAGAGCTAAATGCAGATTATCTGCTTATAGATGAAACGACAGGACGAACCATTGCACAACAAAAAGGACTCAGAATTTCTGGAACCCTTGGTGTGCTGATAAAGGCTAAACACCAGCGGGTTGTTGAATCTGTTAAGCCTATCATGGATGACTTAATTCAGGAAGCCCGTTTTTTCATCCATCAACGCTTGTATGATGAAGTGCTGAAACTAACCGGAGAGAATCCCTGATCCTCCCCCGCCGAAGCCAGTCACCTGAAAAGCCCCAGCCTTACTTCCCATGTCGTAACCTGCTCACTGCCAAAGGTCTTGACAACCCGGGTGAGATAGACATCAGCGGTCCGTTTTTTGGACCAGTAGCCGGTGGACCCAGCCGGGGCCGTCACCTCCATTTTTCCTTCAAAACCACCCAAGATAGGCTTCCAGGCTCCTTTCTGGATCACTGTGAGTTTGGCGGGCAAGGCTTCTGCCTGCTGGCGTGCGAGCCAGGTTTGCAACGGCAGGCTTTCCTGGTTCCAGGGCATCTGGAAGGAAGGCTGGAGAAACATGCCCGTGAGATCTTGCCGGAGTTCCTCCATGGTGGCAGCATCGGCAGCCTGCCCGAGGCGAAGGATCAAAAAGAACTCCTCCACTTTGTCGCGGGCGTGAATGCCAAACATCTCCAGTTGCTGTTGCGATAACTGGCCCGCGAGCAGTTGCTGCTCCGGAAGCAGGGGGCGGGGCCGGGAGGCAGGTTCCGGGGCGGCCTGCGCCCACAGGGAAGATCCTCCGGCAACTGCCAGGAGCAGGAACAGAATGTGAAGCAGGTGTTTCATTGGCTTGGATCCGGAAGAACGGTGAAGCGGAGAAATTGAAGCAAGCCCAGCGAATAGCGCGTTTCGTGAACCTCCAGCTTGCCAGCGCCAAAGAGCAGGAGGTAGCGGATGAATTCCTCGCGGTTGTACAATTCGACTGCCTGAGCAGGATCTTCGAACGACATGCGCAGAATGCGGGCCCCGGGGTCGATCATCGATTGAAGCTGCTGGCGGCGTTTGAGGCGGTCTTCTGTGGTCCAGGAGGTGCTGGCGCGCAGCAGGTTGGCGAAGTCGTCGGGGTGCAGTGCCACCTGTTCGCCAGCCGGGCTGGCTGCGAGGGCATCCCAGGAGCGCCGGAAGGTATCTGTCTGATAGTAGGGCAGGCTGGCGATCAGCACGAGTTGTTCGCCGCGCCGGGCTACTTCCACACAGCCTTCGGCATTGGGTGAAAGGAGCACGGGCGATTCTGTTTCCAGCCATTGCCACACCTGCAGGCTGCTGTCGCGGATGGCCGTTCCGAGCACGGCGTCGGTGAAGCAAATGGTATGGGCCGGAGGCACGCTGGCGGGCATCAGGGCCCAGCCGATGAGCAGAAGCGGAACGAGTGCCAGGACCCAGGTCCACCACAGGCTGAGGTCGGGGCGGCGGCGGGAGTTGGAAACTGGTTTGCCGGGCTGTTGTGGCTGCTCCGCTTCGGAAGCGAGAAGGGAAGCCTGGGCATCCCGGAAGGCTGGCCAGTGCTCGTAGCCAAGGTAGAGGCTGAGGAGGTTCAGCACGTCCACGCGGGGCAGTTTCTCGTTGGTAGCCGGCTTGATGTGGGTGTAGAACCATTTTTCGCTGACACGGTTTTGGGTGACCTCCATCAGGTCGTCCTGGAATCGCTGCAGATCGGGTCCTGAAAGGCTGCGGATGTCGCCGGGGGCTCCCGGAAAACGACTGGCATACACCTGCCCCAGCAACTCTTTCATTCGGTAGAAAAAGATCAGGTCTCGCGAGTCCATGTCTGCTAAAGTACCAGGTAAAACGTGTCGAACGGCGTCATGATCAAAGGTAAGGCTTATTTACAATCATTTTACAAGCCTTTCGCGGGGCTTTGCGTGGGGAAAACAGGGCGGGGCCTGCTCCTTTGGGGCAACATCATCAACAATCGTTTTGTATGAAAAAGATCCTTTTCGCCCTGTCTCTGGGCAGCTTCCTGTTCTCCTCTGCCTTCGCACAGCATGCCGGGAATGTTCGCTACCATGGCCAGGAACCGGTTTTACAGGCAGTGCCGGTACCAAAGCCGGTGCCGCAGCCTCAAGCCCAGACCCTTTCCACCGATTTCCACAATTACACCTTTGAAATCCACGGCCTTTTCAATGCCACAGCAGATGCCTATGTGGCCGTGTTCAACATCGTTCAGCTCGGTGAAACTGCCGCCGAAGCGGATCAGCTGATCAGCAAGCGGGTCGAAACCCTCGCCAAAGACCTTCTCGCCCTCGGCATTCCGGCCCAAAACCTCCACGTTGACATGATCTCCCAGGTCGCGATTTACGAGTACCAGACCGAGAAAAAACTCTTCAGCAAAGACACCTACCTCGAAGTGCCCAAAGGCATCGAGCTGCAGAAAAACCTGCACATTACCTTTCCTGACGGCAACCAGCTCGATAACATCCTGGCCGCTGCTGCCCGGCAGGACATCTACGATCTCGTGAAAGTGGACTACTACCTGGCAGATCAGGAGGCGATGATGCTGCAGCTTCAGCGCGAGGTGATTGCTTTCCACCTCAAGCAAAGAACCCAGTACCAGCAGCTTGGCGTTCGGCTCGACACCGCGAAGGTGGGCTTTGCCGGCAGCACGGCAGTGTATTCGCCCTTGTCGCAATACCAGAGCTATAATTCCACCAGCTCTTCCACCCTGCGGGGCCTCAAGTCTGAGGAAGGCGTGCAGGAAATCCGCAAACCACAAACCCTGTACTATCGCCCGCTGGCTCCCGAGCGCTTCGACGTGGTGATCAATCCTGTGATCGACAAACCCGTGATCCAAATGACCTACACCCTCCACATTCGCTATTTCCTTGCCCCAGAGCAACCTGTTCAGGTGGAGGTTCGCACCGAGACCAAAGTCATCCGCCAGCAGGATATCCTCATCCTCACCCCCGATGGCAAAGTCACCCCCCTGACGCTGACCGATGAATAAGGTTTTTGCCGGGGCGCTATGAAAAGCCAGCCGTTTCCCCTCTTATTCGCATCCGTTTTTCCATATTCCCAATTCCTCAATTTTTTCCCCATGCTTCGATCCTTCATTTCTCTTCTCCTTCTGCTGGTTTCCGGTTTTGCGTTCGGGCAAAAAGTGGACTACAAAGAAGGCCTTGTTTCAGTTGACAAAGAGCCGGTTGCTAAGATCAACTCCGCCAGAAACAGCGCGGGCATTCCGCTTGTCAAGGATTACTTCGCGACCAACCTGGAGGGCCAGCCCCTGTTCAGCGCGGTTTATTCAGATCTCATTCCCGAAGATCCCAACGACAACACCGTGTTTTATTTTGAGTTTCGGTTCGAGGGCCTGCAAACCCCGGCCTACCTGCCCGTGAGCAAGCTGGGCGGCGACAAAACAATCGCGAACTACATCGGGAAGTTTGCCCTGGTGAAAAACCAGGCGCTGGACCTCAATGCCGTGCGGGCGCTTGTGCAGCAAAAAGGCAAGACCCCGCCCTACCGGCTCAACTATGACATGGTGGCCCGCAACAGGCAGTTTCCGGTGGAAATCCGCGAGGCGGGCAAAATTTCCCAGGCTAGCACGGAGATTGGCACCTTCTCACAAGTGAGCAGCGACGGCAACAGCGCCACCTATGTGTTCAACACCCCGGCCGGGATCCGCATTGCGACGGCTGTTTTCAGCGGCGGCAACAACGCCCGGAGCGTGGAGGTTGTCACCCTGCGCGACAACGTGAAACACACCGTGGCAACTCCTGGCGACAATGTAACCATGCTCGCAGCCGTAGATTCCAACTATGTGACTGTGAAAAAAATCGCAGAGTGGCTCGTCCAGAATGGATTTTTGTAGGAGGTCAGGAAGGCTGCCTGGAGGAAGGGTCTTTCACTGAGACTCTTTCTTTAGGTTGCTTTACTGCTGTTTGGAATTGAATCTGACGTATGACAAAAGCCTTGATTCTTATATCTTTGCAGGAGGAAGTCGCTGTTTTTGGCAATTTGTTTTGAACATGAGTGCCCTGAAAGACAAATACATCAATCCACTGACCGATTTTGGGTTCAAGCGGCTCTTCGGCACGGAGCTGAATAAGGCTTTGCTGATTGATTTTCTGAACCAGATTCTGCCTGAACGCCACCAGATCAAAGACCTTACCTACGCCCGGAACGAGCAACTGGGCCACAGCGAACTGGACCGGAAGGCCATTTTCGACCTCTATTGCCTGGGCAACTCCGACGAGCGGTTTATTGTCGAGGTACAGAAGGCCAAACAAAATTTTTTCAAGGAAAGAAGCGTCTATTATGCCTCTTTTCCCATTCAGGAGCAGGCCCTCAAAGGCGATTGGAATTACTATCTGGAGCCTGTTTACAGCGTCGGGATCCTCGACTTCATTTTCGACGACCACAAAACCGACGAGGAGTTCCTGCACTTTGTGGAGCTGAAAAACCAGCGCTGCGAGGTGTTTTATGACAAACTCAAGTTTGTGTACATCGAGCTGCCCAAATTCAACAAAACGGAAGAGGAGTTAGAGACCCAGTTCGACAAGTGGCTCTATGTGTTCAAGCATTTGTCCAACCTTCAGGAGCGCCCCCGGCAGTTACAGGAACGCATTTTCCAAAAGCTGTTTGAGGCCGCAGAAATCGCCAAATTCTCTCCCGAGGAGCGCGTAGCCTACGAAGACAGCCTCAAATACTACCGCGATTTGAAAAACGTGGTGGATACCTCCCGCGAAGAAGGAGTCCTCGAAGGCATGGAACTGGGTATGGAGAAGGGGATCGAAGTTGGTATGGAGAAGGGAATGGAGCAAAAAAGCCTGGAAATCGCCCGCAGGATGAAGGCAAAAGGCCTGACGGATGCCGAAATTGCTGACATGACGGGCCTGAGCCCGGAGGAAATTCAGGGCTTGTAGCAAAGGTCGGATAAAAAATAATCCCCGACTGCTTTTCAACAGCCGGGGACCCACGTTTGTAATCAACTGATCCTTAGTCTTTCTGCACTTTTTGCCAGCCGGTTTTGTCTCCCTGGCGCACGCGCAGGAGATACAAGCCGGCAGGAAAGGCTTCCGTGTTCAGTGTCATGTTGCCTCCCTGGCCTTTTTCGGCTGCAACCAGCCTGCCAGTGGCGTCAAACCAACTCACCTCACAGTTGCCAACCGGCAACTCCACCGTGAGCAGGTCAGAAACAGGATTGGGATACACCCTGAACGACAACCCGGCCTCATCTCTGAGCGAGGTTGTAGAACAGGTTCCGATCACATAGCTGCCTTTCTGTGAAGCTGTGTTTTGCTCACCCAAACCGGGATAGGAATAGGTGTAGTAAAAGTAAATCCGGGTTCCCTTCGTGGCATTGAGCTGATAGGGCACATTCGGGGTCACATTGTAGCCCGGCAGGCCGTTGGGGTCCGTGCCGTAGTACAAAATGCAGGTAGGACTTCCCACTCCGGCTTTGCTGGGAATGAAGGTAATGGTCGGGTTGTTGTCGTCAGGCGAAAAGCGGTAATCGTAATGCCCGTTGAATGCTGTTCCCAGGCAGGAAGGAGCCGGGTCCACCTGTACCTGCACTACGGCTGATGTGGTGCTGCTGCCGCCATCATCTGTGGCCACTGCTGTGAGGGCATAATTGCCGATGGCCGGATTCCACACTGCTTCAAAGGGGGCCTGCAGGTCTGTGCCAACGAGGGTGCTGCCTGCAAAAAACTCGACCTTGGTGACGTTTCCGATCAGATCAGAAGCCGCCGCGGCAATGGTGACAGGGTCGCCGGCCAGGAAGGCCGTGCCAGCTGCCGGGCTGATGATCGACACCTTCGGCGGAACATTGGCGTTTTGGCTGGCAATCACATAGACCTCGTCTTCGTCGGCGTAGCTGCCATTGCTCACCCGGAGGCGGAGCAGGTAAACGCCTTCCTCCAGGCCGCTGATGCCAGGCTGGGCCACGGCATTATTGCTGATCTGAAGCACGCTGGGGCCATAGACCTGGGTCCAGTCGTAGGTGAGGGTGCCATTGCCGGGATCGGAACTGGCCGAGCCATCAAGGGTGGCAGTAGACAAGGGCAGCAGCACAAGTTGATTGGCCCCGGCCTCGGCCACAGGCTGGTCGTAGGCAAGCGGACCGGCATAGGTGAAGGTCAGTTTGCCAAGGTTCAGTTCGCCCTGATCAAACCACAGGCGCAGCACCTGCTTCCCGCTTTTGAGGGGCACATTCGTTACCGATTTGCTGGCCCAGGTGGTCCAGTTACTGGTCTTGGTCACGGTAATGCCCGACTTCACCACAAGCCCGTCTGATTCAATCCGGAAGGGCCCGCCGCCGTTGTTGTTGCCGCTTGCGTAGCGGAAGCTCAGGTTATACATCCCTGCCTGCTGAACATTCACGGTGTATTCCATCCACTCTCCAGCAGCAATCCATCCAACAACCATGCCTTCGGTCGGGTGAGCGCTCACGTCGGCATATTCGCCTAACCGGGCATCGCCGAGGTTTTCCTGGGTGAGGTCGAGGTAGGAAATGCCTTGTCCAATGCCGCCTTCAAAAATATCAAACTGGCCTGCCTGCACCTGGCCGGGAATCACAGCAGGGTCGCCAAGCAGCGGAAGCTGCTCGCCCACAATCACTGGCACCAGGTTGCTGATGGCAAACTGACTGCCCTGATAAATCCGGGCGTAAAAGCTGTGTTTGCCAACAGTCAGGTTCGTTGCAGTCAGCTCATAAGGCGACTGGGTAACGGTACCGACAACCGTGGTTCCGTCCACAAATTCAACCTTGTCTGCCACTCCGCCACTGATGTTGGCCTGAAGTTTCACACTTCCGCCGGGATAAGCCTGCGGGAAACTGGACGTGAGTACGCCCTGGATCGACAAGTCCCGGCTGGTGGCCAGGGTCTTTGGCGGAACCGTCAGAACATACCCATCTGAAAAGGTGACATCCAGGCTGTTGCTGCCATAGTTTTGAGCCACGTAGGTGCGACTCCCTGCTTTGCTGAACACGACTGCCAGCGGGTGATTCGCCGTAACCGAAACATCCACCGTACCGAGGGCCTGCAGGGTGTGAAGCCAGTGGTAGGTTTGCGCGTCGGAGATGCCAAACTTCAGGCTGCGGTCGGGGTAGTCGTTGTACAATTCCAGCGCCGCGTTGGGGTCAATCAGGGAAAGGTACATCCAGTAAATATCGTGCCAGAGGTTGGGGTTTTCCTGCTTTGCGAGGATGCCGGTGTTCGCCTTCATTTCATTCCACAACTGCCTCACATAGCTGGTATCGTGGCCGAGGTACAGGGATCCGCCGTGCATGGGATACAGCTCAATGCCGTAGGAAGCGGCGATGTCGCTGGTCCAGAAGGTGCCATTGTCATAGCTGTTTCCCCACACCCTCGACACCAGGCTGTACTGCTGGGTGGGGCCGAAAATGCGGTCGTGCTGGTCAAACCAGTATTCCTCAATGGCGCTCTGTTCTGTTGTGTAGAGGTAAATGCCAAGGTCGCGGATGGAATCCTGCCCTGTCACTGAGCCCCAGTGAATAAGCGAGGCATGAAACTGCATGCTTTCGGAGGTGGATTCCTGGTCGTTGCCCTGCGGGAAGGTGGCAAAGCCGTTGGCCCAGCAATGCCCTGCGTAGGGGCTGAAGTTCCGAAGGAAGGGGAAAAGGGGATCCTGGCGGTTGGGCGAGGAAGCGTCACGCACCAGCAGGTTGATCATCGGGCCATACTGGCTGGCCCAGCCGGGTTCCATTTGCTCCAAAAACGCTGCGGCATGAATGAAATAGCCCCAGTGAAAATGGTGGTCGTTCAAATTGTTGTCCTGTCCGTGGCCAGCCGGATATCCGATCATGGCGGTCCAGGCGGTGTTGTAGTAAAATAAAAAGGCCACTTCTCCGCCTTCTGCTTTCAGCCAGTCTTCGAGTCGGGCTTTCACAGTGGCGGTCATGGCGTTGCGGGCCACGGTGTCGCCCATCTGGTCTGCGATACGGGCCGTCTGAATCAGGCGGTTCATGAGCTGGCCCTCGTTATAGGAGTCCGTCCATTCTGCAAGACCTTCGTATTGAAGCAGTTGCACCTTTTCCTGAAGTTCCAGCGGCGAAAAGCCTGGGCTGTATTGCGCCAGCCCGGGCAGGGTGGGCAGCACGCCGTGGAAGCTCCGCGCCACCTGAAAGCGGTTGCCCGCCAGGGTTTTCATTTGCCCCCGAACAGTGGCATAGGAAAGCCCGGCAGGTTGTGGCGATGTGCCCGACAAATGTGCCCACTGGTGCGGCAATAAGCCCAGCAGCATGGCGCTGTCTGTGCCTTCTTTGACCGAGGTCATCACCTCAAAATCTGTTGTCATCACGGCTGTCGCCTCGTCGTAGTGCCAGGTGCAGCGGGTGTCGGTGGGAAAAACATAGGCAAAGGCCTGGTAATCCTGGGCCACTGCCTGCACGTTGCCTGCCGTGAGCGGAATAAAGGCCAGCGACCAGTAATTCTTGCCGTTGAGGGTGGAGCGGTAGATGTTCCCTGTTTGGGTCCAGCTGCTGCCCATGGGCGCATAGACCACAAAATCGGCTCCGTTTCTCAGGTCGTTGATGATGAGCTTTTCGCCGCTCACCACCACAGTGCCCGAGTTGACCGTGATCTGGGCCACGTCGGCGGAGTCTTTGGTGAAATACAAAAAAGGCATTCCAATCCCGGCTGTCGCCTGGAAATGGTGGCTGCCGCTCTGCCAGTCCATCGTGACGGTCCAGTCAGAGAAGTCGGACACCCTGGCCACCGGTGCCGAGAGGCCTTCCACCCCGACGATCACCGGCTGGTTATCATCGATCACCCCCCAGGGAATGTAAGTTGTTACCAGCCCGGCATTCACTGTTTTGAGGGTGAAGGGGTAGGAAAAGAGGTTGTCGGAGTGGTTGTTTTTGATTTTGTTGGACCACCAGTCGTTGGTGGGAACGGGTCTTCCGGCGGCGTTGCCAGTGGTGAGAGGTGAGCCTGAGGGGAAGCCGTTGCGGCCAGCAACGTCGGTGCCGGGGAAGGTTTTGGTGTAGCTGCCGCTGCCGACGGGCACCACCTGGGCGAAAGCCAGAGGCGCCTGGAGCAGACAAAGCCATAGCAGGCTGAGGCGGAAGGCCGGGAGCCGCGAGAGGCGAAACAAATTGGGAAAAGCGAGTGGAGTAGTAGGGCGCATAAGCCGGGGATAAAGGTGAAAGGAAAGGACGTAAGCTAGGGAAATTCAGGAGCCTTCCCGCTTTTGGTACTACATCAAGGCTTTCTCATAGGAAAATTTTCATACATCCTGAGCGCACGGTTGGGAGGGAGCTGAGAACCGGGAGTCAGGACCGGAGGCGAAGCCGGACTTTCACCCCCCTGAGGGCGGGCTTTGACGCCCGGGAGGGGAGCTGGGGGTGATTGAGGCTTGAATGGGACATTCAGCACCGGAGGCGCGGTATGTTAATAGCCGCAGGCGGGCTCCGGCTGAGAGTCCAAATGCCCGTGGTCATGATTTGGCGGCCCGCTATGCGGCACAGGTGAAACCCGACCCCGGCGGGGTCGAACCTTTGCAGCAGCGTCCGGGCCTGCATTTTTCCCACCCGGCGGCCTTTTGGCCGCCGGAGGATTCACAAAAAAGGGTAAGTCGATGGCTATTAACATCCAGCTCCTCCGGAGCTAAGACCGGCTTCGCCTCCGGCCCCGTTTTTCGTAGCGAAGCGGTCTGACTTCCCGCTTCTCAATCGGCTTCGCCTCCGGTCTCGATTCCCGGCTCCCGGCTCTCGCATCCTAACCCTAAAACGGCTGCCCCTGGCTCAATTGCTGGCGCAGGAGGGCATCAGCCACATACAAATCCTCAGGCGTTGTCACTTTGAGGTTGTCGTAGCTGCCCTCACAGATGGCAACGGGCCCCTGATAAGCCTGGTAGAGGCTGGCATCGTCGGTAAAATCGTCGTGGGTGCGCCGGGCAAATGCCGCCAGGATGAGGTCGAGGCGAAAGGTCTGGGGGGTTTGCACATGCCAGAAACGGTCGCGGTCAACCGGGTGGCTTTCGCCCTGCCCCACTGATTCGCGCATCGACGATTTCACGGGGACACAGGAGACAGATGCCCCGAACTCCTGAGCAGCAGCAAAAGCACGGTCCAGCATATCTGTCAAAAACAGGGGCCTCACCCCGTCGTGAATAGCCACCCAGGTGTCGGCAGGCGCGGAGATCCGGGCAAGGGCAAGCAAGCCCGCCTCAACGGATCGTGTGCGGGTGGCGCCGCCATCCACCACCTGAACCCGTGCCAGTTCCTCCGGGGTCAGGTACAGGGAGGTGAGCCCATCCCAGTCCTGCCTGTTGGCAGCAGGCAGCACCACCACGGCGGCAAGGTCAGGGCGGTAGCGGAGAAACCGCTTCACCGTGCGAAACAAAATGGGCATGTTGCCGAGAGGCAAAAACTGCTTGGGCACCTGGGCCTGCATGCGGGTGCCGGAACCTCCGGCTACGATGACAGCTGAGAGCGTCATAACCTGGTAAATTCGGGGGCTGGTTCAAAAAAAAAGCATTCATGCCTCCGGTTGAAGCCATGAATGCCCCTGAAAAAAGCGCCGCGGCTTACAAAATCAGCATCGCGTCGCCGTAGCCATAAAAGCGGTATTTGTGTGCCACAGCCTCCTCATAGCACTTCATCAGGAAGTCGTAGTCCATGAAGGCCGCCGTCATCATCATGAGCGTGGATTTCGGTGGATGCAGGTTGGTGAGGAAGGCGTTGGCAATGTGGAAATCGTAGGGAGGATAGATGAATTTGTCTGTCCAGCCTTCGACCGAATTCAGCATTTTGGAGGCCGAAACGGCAGATTCGAGGGCCCTCATGACGGAGGTTCCAACTGCCAGGACCTTTTTCTTGTTGCGCTTGGCCTCGTTGACGAGGTCACGGGATTTGTCGTGGATGACGAAGTACTCCGAATCCATGCGGTGCTTGGAAAGATCTTCGACCTCGACGGGGTTGAAGGCTCCGATGCCAACATGCAGAGTAAGCTGAGCCTGTTCCACGCCCTGAAGTTCAAATCGCTTGAGGAGCTCGCGGGTAAAGTGCAGCCCGGCGGTAGGTGCTGAAACGGCTCCTACGTGCTTGGCAAACACAGTTTGGTAGTCCTCGCGGTCCCGGCTCACGACCTCTCGAGTGATATACGGAGGGATGGGCGTGAGGCCGAGCTTATCGATCAGTTGATGGAGCTCATCATTGTCGCCGTCGTAAAGAAAGCGAATGGTTCGGCCCCGGGAAGTGGTATTATCCACGACTTCAGCCACGAGGTCGTCGTTGCCGAAATAGAGCTTATTTCCTACACGGATTTTTCTGGCGGGCTCTACGAGCACATCCCAGAGTTTTTGTTTGCCGTTGAGCTCGCGGAGCAAAAAGACCTCGATGCGTGCGTTGGTTTTTTCCTTTTTGCCGATGAGGCGGGCGGGGAATACCTTGGTATCGTTGAGCACCAGAACATCGCCCTCGTCGAAGTAGTTGAGCATTTCCTTGAAAACAACATGCTCAATTTTCCCTGTGGCCCTGTGAGCGACCAGCAATTTGCATTCGTCACGAGGCTCGGAGGGATGCATGGCGACCAGTTCTTCCGGAACCTCAAAGTTGAATGCGGAGAGTTTCATTGCCATAAAAGGGCGGATTAGGATCTTCGTGGACGTAGCTAGGCCAAAAAAATGGTTGGCAAAGTTAAGCTTAGCAAATGGAATTATCAAATAAAAATCTGTTCAAATGACCGCACCCCCTTTTGAGGCAGCTTTGCCAGCCAGCCTTCGCCCGTCGGGCAGTGCGAATGCTGCTAATTCTCCCGAATACCAAACAAATCCGGGGTCAATAATGTCTGTCAGTTATCACTAGCATATCATGCCAAAAGAAATATCTTTTAACGCTTCCTGCTTTTATGAAGTCGATCCTGATTTCCCTGGCAGCCTGCTGCCTCCTCTGCGGCCCTACCGCGGCCCAGAACCTCATTCCCAATCCCGGATTTGAAACCTTCTCCTCCTGCCCAACAGGCTCCTGCGAGTGGTTCCTCGCCAGCAACTGGAACAGCGTCAACAACTTCCCCGGCTGCAATTCCGGAAACAGCGGCAGCCCAGACTACTTCCACACCTGCGGGGCCAGTTTCTTTAATTTTCCCCTCACCCTCAACGCCAGCCTAAATCCGCTTGCAGGAAACGCCGTGATGGGCCTCAGCACCTGGCTCAGTTTCAGGGCTAATTTTCGGGAATACCTCTCTGTGCCGCTCACCAGCCCCCTCGTAACTGGCATGGCCTACACCCTGCGCTTCTTTTACACCAACGGGCAACCAGATCCCTCGGTGAGTTATGGCGGACAGGGAACCCAACTGGCAGCTCATTTTTCGGTTGGGGCGTTGAGCCAGACAAATGCCAATCCTATCCTTCTCACCCCTACCTACGAATCGGTGGGAACGCTCTTCAGCCAATCCTGGCAGGAGGTGACATTTACCTTTACCGCCACCGCCAATTTCACACACCTCACCTTCGGCAATTTCCGAAACGACGCCAGCACGACTGTGCAGCAGTTTGCCACGCCCAGCACCGCTGGCTTTACCTACGCCTACTACTATTTCGACGAAATTTCAGTTGAACAGGAGGCTGTGCTGGAGGCCCCTGAGCTGGAACTGACCGCCCAAAAAACGCCTAAAGGAATCGTTTTGCGGGGTTCCTCCGCTGGTTCTGTGAGCAGGGTCCGGGTGGAGCGGTCGTCTGATGGAAGCAGTTTCGGCCCCATGGACCTCGTCGAAGCCAAAGCCGGGACATTTTCTTTTCTGGATGCCTTTCCTCTTGCCGGGACCAACCTCTACCGGGTGCGCTACCTCACTGCCGAAGGGCTGGAGGGCGTGAGCGAAGTGGTTGAGGCCAGTTGGGAGGAAAAAATCAGCTGGACGATTGGCCCTGTCCCGGTATCAGGGAAAAAAGATCTCGTTATCCGGCACAATGACCCTGAAATCAGGACGGCAGACCTCCGGCTGATGGATATTCAGGGGCGCGTGGTGCAAAGCTGGCAGTTGCAGGTCGAACGAGAAGCAACCCTGGATCTCGCAGCCGTTTCGGCCGGAATCTATTTCCTCGAATGGCAAGACCCAACCGGGCGCAATATTCAACAAGTAACTGTGACAGAGTAAAACCTCACCGGCTTTAACCCAATAACCCGGTACCCATGGGATTTCCCCATCCGGTACCGGGTTCATTTGTTTTCCTGCGCCTTCAGCGCTGCCAGCAGGGAAAGTAACCGGATGTTAGCCCAAACCCTGCAACAAACAGGACCCGCCCCCCCGGTGCAACTCCCCTTTGTTATCTTTGCACCACCAGCTTTTTCCTCAAGACCAGCTCTCCCACCCTGGCTTCCACGATATAATAGCCATTGGGCAGCTCCTGGAGCGGAAGTTCTACCTCTTCAGGGGTCAGCAGTTTGGCGAAAACAGCCCTGCCGGTGTGGTCATACACGGTGATGTCGGTAGGGAATGACCAGCTCCGCTGGATGTTCACCACGCCCTGGGTGGCAGGATTAGGGACCAGGTTCATCGTGCCGGGCTCATAGGGCGTGACTTGAAAACCGGTGCATTCGATGAGGAGATCGGCTAACCCGGACTGTGGAATGTCAACAGATTCGTCCATGTGCTGGTAGTAGGATTTCCAGCGATTGCCGTCTTCATAGAGGTAGCCGTCGGTAAAATGGAAGGTTGTGGCGCGGTAGTCGCCTGCCACTTCCCAGCCGGAGTTGGTTGACACAATCAGCTCCAGCGGTGCCACGATGCGGGTACCAACGGGGCCATACTGGGTGGTACTTTGCCGAAACAGGCCGTTGCAGTCAATGTCTTCCCGGTCCCAGATGATCAATTCAGTGCGAAACTCAACGCCCAGCCAAACCTGATCCACCTGCACGCGGATACCGTGGTTCAATTGCTCCACAATGGTAAACTCCAGAATGGCAGAGAAGCTGCTGTCTGAAGCTACCTGGCAAAAGGGCATCGGAAAAAAGGAACAGGCCAGCAACGAGGCCCGGGTTCCAAGGAAAAGCAGAAGCGTAAAAAACCATTTCATGAGCGGTAGAATTAGTTGAGAGGCGAAAACCGAGAGCCGAGAACCGGGAGCCGGGAGCCGAGACTGGAAAAGCCAATGTCTGACTTGGGAAGTGAGATTTTGAGGGGCAAAAGACAAGAACCGGGAGCCGGTATTGGAAAACCCAGAACCCAAAACTCAGAACCCCAAACCCACAACTCTCAAACGCCATCTTTCTTCCTTTCGCTGCATGGCAGATCGGGGTTGCATCCAAAAAAAAGTGCATCTCCCCTCTGTCAACGCTGTCAACACTGCCATCACTGTCATCTCTTTTCATACCTTTGCGAAAATTTCGCGCACATGCCATTAGACCCCAGCATTCGCTCTGTGCTCCTCATCGGGAGCGGTCCCATTGTGATTGGCCAGGCCTGCGAGTTTGATTACTCTGGTTCTCAGGCCTCTCTCGCCCTCAAGGAAGAGGGCGTAAGGGTGGTGTTGATCAACTCCAACCCCGCCACCATCATGACCGACCCCGTGACAGCGGATAAAATCTATCTGCTGCCGCTCACCCGGGAATCGATCGCCCAGATCCTCGAACTGGAAGAAATTGACGCAGTCCTGCCCACCATGGGCGGCCAAACCGCCCTCAACCTCTGCATGGAATGCGACAAGGCTGGCTTGTGGAAAAAACATGGCGTCCGGATCATCGGGGCCGATATCAAGGCCATTGACAAAGCCGAAGACAGGGAACTTTTCCGCCTCACCATGGAGGAAATGAAGATCCCGGTTTGCAAGGCCGAAACAGCCAACTCCTTCCTTAAGGGCAAGGAAATTGCCCAGCGAATCGGCTTCCCGCTGGTAATCCGCGCCAGCTATACCCTCGGCGGGGCGGGCGGTGCCTTCGTCAACGAAGCCAAAGACTTCGACCTTCTGCTCAACCGCGGCCTCGAAGCCAGCCCCATCCATGAAGTGCTCATCGAACAGAGCATTTTCGGGTGGAAAGAATTTGAGCTGGAAGTAATGCGCGACGGTGCAGGCAATAAAATTGTCATCTGTACGGTCGAAAACTTCGACCCAGTGGGTGTCCACACCGGCGACTCCATCACAGTGGCCCCGGCCATGACCCTGCCCGATACCATTTACCAACGCATGCGCGACGATGCCTTCCGCATCCTCGACGTTCTGGGCAACTTCGCCGGTGGCTGTAACGTGCAGTTTGCCGTTCACCCCGACACCGGCGACATGGTCGTGATCGAGATCAACCCGCGGGTATCGCGCTCCTCGGCCCTGGCCTCCAAAGCCACCGGTTACCCCATCGCCCGCATCGCCGCCAAGCTCGCCGTTGGCTACCGCCTCGATGAGCTCCCCAACCAGATCACCAAAACAACTTCTGCCTTCTTCGAGCCCAGCCTCGATTATGTGATCGTGAAAATTCCCCGCTGGAATTTCGCCAAATTCATCGGCGCTGACCCACGCCTCGGCCTTTCCATGAAGGCTGTCGGCGAAGTCATGGGCATCGGGCGCTCCTTCAACGAAGCACTCCAGAAAGCCTGCCAGTCGCTCGAAATCGGCCGCAATGGCATGGGTGCCGATGGCAAAGAGCTTCAGCACCTGGAGCAGATCATGACCAGCCTGCGCGAACCCTCCGACAACCGCATCTTCCACATCAAAGATGCCATGCACCTCGGCGTTCCGCTCAAAGACATTCACGACGCCACCAAAATCGACTACTGGTTCCTTCGCCAGATCGATTACCTCGTGACCCTGGAAAAAGAAATTTCCCGCTATCAGCTCAACAGCCTGCCCAAAGAGCTGTTTGTGGAAGCCAAGAAAAACGGATACGCCGACCGCCAGCTTGCCCATTTGCTCGATTGCCTCGAAAGCGAAGTCTATCAAAAGCGCAAAGAGCTGGGAATCAACCGGGTGTACAAATTGGTCGATACCTGCGCCGCAGAATTCGAAGCCCAAACACCTTACTATTATTCCACCTTCGGCACCGAAAACGAATCCATTCCCTCCGACCGGAAAAAAGTCGTGGTCTTTGGTTCCGGGCCCAACCGAATCGGGCAGGGAATTGAATTTGACTACAGTTGCGTTCACGGCGTACTTGCAGCCAGGGAGATGGGCTTCGAAACCATCATGATCAACTGCAACCCAGAAACAGTCTCCACCGATTTCAACATCGCCGACAAGCTCTACTTCGAGCCGGTGTTCTGGGAGCATATCTACGACATCATTGAGCATGAAAAACCCATCGGCGTGATCGTGCAGTTGGGTGGGCAAACGGCATTGAAGCTGGCCGAAAAGATGGACCGCTACGGAATTCCGATCCTCGGCACCAGCTTCGACATGATGGACATGGCCGAAGACCGGGGCCGCTTCTCCGAGCTCCTCAAGCAGCTTGATATCCCCTACCCCGACTTTGGCGTGGCCTCCAGCGCAGAAGAAGCCCTCGAAATCACCCAGCGGGTGGGTTACCCCGTTCTCGTCCGCCCCTCCTACGTGCTCGGCGGTCAGGACATGCGCATCGTGATCAACGACGAAGAGCTTACCCGCCACGTGATCAAGGTGATGAACCAAATGCCCGGCAACAAAGTGCTGGTCGATCATTTCCTCGACGGCGGCGTGGAAGGTGAAGTCGATGCCATCTGCGACGGCGAAGAGGTTCACATCATCGGGATGATGGAACACATCGAGCCTGCAGGCATACACTCCGGCGACTCCATGGCCGTGCTGCCTCCCTTCAAACTCTCTCCTGAAATCATCCTGGAAATAGAACGCATCAGCCTCAAGCTGGGCCTGGCCATGCAGATCAAAGGCCTGATCAACATCCAGTTTGCCATCAAAAACGGCAAGGTCTTCATCATCGAAGCCAACCCCCGCGCTTCCCGCACGGTGCCGTTTATTGCAAAAGCATACGGCGAGCCCTATGTCAACTTTGCCACCAAAGTGATGCTGGGAACCCACAAAATCAAGGACTTCCAGTTCCAGCCCCGCCTCGACGGTTATGCCATCAAGGTGCCGGTATTCTCCTGGGACAAGTTCCCCGGCGTGGATCGCGGCCTCGGCCCGGAGATGAAGTCAACCGGTGAAATGATCTATTTCATCAAAGACCTCAACGACCCCTTCTTCGTGAAGGCCTACAACGAGCGAAACATGTTCCTGAGCCGCTAAGGCCGGGAAAACCCATTCATGATAGCCACATGAACCGAGCAGCCTCCGGGCTCTGGCTCCTGCTGTTGCTGGCGGGTGGCCACAGCCTTTTCTCCCAAACCCCTGTTTCCACGCCGCTCAAGCTGGGTGAACAATGGACCCTTGAATCGGAAATCCTGGGAGAAAGCCGGGTGCTGAACGTGATGCTGCCCCATGGCTTTCATCCTGATTCGGCCTACCCGCTGATCTTTGTCCTGGACGGATCCCTGCATGAGGACATCATTCACCTGGCCGGACTGGTCCAGTTTTTCCGGCTTCAGTTTCAGATGCCGCCTGCCATCCTGATCGGCATCGCCAACGTGGACCGTCAGCGGGATTTTACCTTTCCTTCCGACTTGCCGGAGCTCCGGGAGAAATACCCGACAACGGGTCATTCCGAAGCATTTATCCGGTTTCTTGCAGAGGAAGTCAAGCCGTTTATCCGGCAGCAATACCACGGCAACGGCGCGGAGTACCTCATCGGGCAGTCGCTCGGGGGCCTGCTGGCAACCGAAATCCTGCTCACAAGGCCGGAGCTGTTCACCCATTATTTCATCATCAGCCCCAGTGTGTGGTGGGACAACGAGAGCCTGCTGGATCGCGCCCCTGCCCTGCTGGCTGAACAGCAAAAACAGCCGGGCCGGTTCGTCTATCTGTCGGTGGGTAAACAGGAACACCCGATCATGAAGCGTGGAGCCCGAAAACTGAGCGGCCACCTGGAGAAACATTCCAACTCAGACCACCACTTCCTCCTGATGAAGGAAGAAAACCATGCCACCATTTTGCACAGGAGCATATATGAAGGCCTGCTGCTACTCTACCCGGTTTTGGAGTAGGCGAATGAAGGTTTCCTCAGCCAATCCGGTTCAGCAAATGCTCCACAACAGTCCGGGCTGATACCAGCGCCCCGGCCATCCAGGCATTGAGGCCCGAAGCGTGTTCCCCGGCCAGATAGACCCTGCCATCTGGCTCGAGCAGGGCCGGGTAATGAGCAGTCCGCTGTTCTTCGGTGTAGGTTGCCCAGCCGCCTTCGGTAAACGGAACCCGCTGCCAGGCCACCGTGAAGGCGCTTTTCAGTTCCTGCCGGTACTGCGGATGAATGCGGCTGCCCTGGTCCAGCGCGAGTTCCACCCGCTCAGCCGGCGGCAAATCCCCGACTTTTTTGGCCCGCTGGTGGAAATTGTAGCACCCTACCAGCACCCCGGATTTGCCGAGATAGCCGTAGGAGGGGTAAAAAATCTGGGTGATGTCCATGTTGGTTTTGGAAATACCGCCAAAGACGCCGTCATCTTCTTCCCAGAAGCGCCTGTTGAACTCGAGGGCCACCTTGCTGGTGTCGAGGTAGGGAACCTGCTCAGCGGCTGCCCGGATGCCGGGCGACAGGTTGTGGTCCACCCGCCGGAGAACAGGCAGCGGGATTGTCAGCACAACATAATCGGCCTCGATGCGCTTCATTTGACCCTGCACCCGCACCTCCAGCTCGACTGAATCTTCCTTGTTCACCAGCTTCACGAGCTCGGTTCCAAACTCCACGGGCTTCTCCAGCCGGGCGGCCATGGCTGTGGCAAGCTGGTCATTTCCCCCCACAACCTGGAACATGGTGGGTTGCTGCGGATAGGTGTACTCACCCACATTGCTGAAGGCCGGGTGGGTGAGTCCGGAATACAGCAGGGCCCTGAGCTGATGCGGCGGGGCCGTTTTTCCAAGGGCCATGCCCGCGCCGGGGGCTTCCTCATAGCCCCGGTGCTGGTTGCCGCGATAGAAAAAATCAGGGTCGAGGCCGCCTTCCTCGCGGAGGTAGGCCAGGAGTTGCTCCACATCGGCGGGGCTCATGGGCAGGTCGAGTGCGTCCTGATGAATGGCTTTGGCGAGAAGTTCGGAGGTATGTCCGCGCAAATCAGCGCGAACCTCCCGGAGCCGCAGGCGGCGGTTGGCCAGCGGGCCCTTCCCCAGGCTGTAGAAAAACGCCCCTTCGTTGAAGTTGGCGAATACCTCAAGCGGCAGGCCGAGCTCACGGCAGTAGTGCATCGTGATCTCGTGGTGATGGGGAATGCGGGCGGGGCCCACGTTGAAATAATGCCCCGGACCAAACTCACAGGTTTGGGCGGGCATGCCGTTTTCTGTTTCCTTGTCGCCGCCGCGAACAGTCCAGAGGCGACCGCCGGGCCGCTGGCGGGCTTCCAGCACCCGTGCCTGGATGCCGCGCTGCTGCCATTCGTAGGCGGCACAGAGGCCCGCCAGCCCCGCCCCGATGATCACCACCTTCGGTGATTTCCCAGGCTCCGCCTTCGGTGCCCGGATCGGGGACAGAGGTGCCTCCGGCAACATGCCCAGGCCGATCATGGCCGTGTAGGCAGTGCCGCCCAGCAGCCCCGCCCTTCGAATGAATTCCCTTCGCTTCACAGTAAAATGCCTTACCCGATTTTCCTGAATGCTTCGGCAAACAGCTCCATTTCTTCCATCGTGCCCATGCTCACCCGGCAGTAGGGCCGTCTGTGCAAATCATAGACCCGGATGCCGATTCCCTCGGCCATCATCGCCTCCTGAAAGGCATTAGACCTCATCCGGATGGGGAAGAGCACGAAGTTGGTGGAAGAAGTCATATACTCATAGTCCTTCTTCCGGAGCTCCTCATACAGAAAAGCCTTTGCCTCGTCGTTTTTCTGCTTCACCATCTTCAGGAAGGCTTCATCCTGCATCGCGGCAATGCCTGCTGCCAGGCCCACGGCGCTGATGTCCCACTGCACGTGGCCAAGCTCGCTGATGGGCTGGATAAGAGAGGCAGGTCCGGCGAGGTAGCCGATTCGCATGCCCGCCAGGCCGTAGATTTTGGAGAAAGTACGCGACACAATCACCTGTTTGCCTTCCCGCACGAGGTCCACCATCGAGTGGCTCATCGCATCGTCGAGGAAATCGAGGTAGGCTTCATCCACAAACACCGGAACACGTTCCGACACCCTGCGGCAGAAGTCGCGGAGGGCCTGGGTTTCGGTGAGGGTACCAGTCGGGTTGTTGGGGTTGCAGACATAGACGAGCTTCACCTTGTCGTCGATGGCGGCCTCCATGGCTGCGAGGTCGTGGGCGTGGTTGCTTGTGAGGCGTACCATGCGGGCTTCGCCGCCGCGGTTTTCGACTGTTTCGACGAGGGAGAAATAGGAGGGATCGCCAGTGAGAACCACACCGTTTCCGACGATGGCCACGGCGGCCATGTCGAGCAGTTGGGTGGAACCCGGCCCGATGAGCAGTTGCTCAGGCTTCACCTGCTCTTTGGCAAGGATCATGCTGGTGAGCTGCTCCGCCGTCTCCATGGGGTAGCGGTTGCCGGTGCGGATCGCCGCGGTCATGGCCTCGATGGTGGCGGCAGAAGGGCCAAAAGGGTTTTCATTGGCAAACAGCCGGGCGCGCAATTCGGGCGGATTCGCAGGAAAAAGAAGGTCCTGCTCGATGGTTCGGATGGCGCGGGTGGGCCGGGGCGAAGCCCACGAAGAAAATGGAGCAGCAGCCACACCGGCTGCCAGGGCCAGAGAGGATTTCAGCCACTGCCGGCGGTTGGGGTTCATCGTCATGTCAAGTTGGCTTGGATCGAATGGTTAGGTCGATGGTCTCTTGCAGAAAGGTAGGCATTTTTATGATCTTGCTTCCTTTTCTTCCCTGCTCATTCTTCTGTTATCTTCCCTTTCAATTTTCCGTTTTCCACCACCCAACTCACCTTTCGCCATGGCAACCTTTTCCCTTCCGGCCCTGCTGCCCCGCCTCCTGCCCCTCCTGCTGCTGTCCCATGCAGCGATTCTGCCGCTTTCGGCACAGGTATTCGGCAACGAACCCCTCGCCCACACCTACAGCATCGTGGCCTACGGCGAAGCCACCGGTGAGATGGGAGTGGCGGTGCAGTCGCACTGGTTTGCCGTGGGCAGCATTGTGAGCTGGGGCGAAGCCGGTGTGGGGGTGGTGGCCACCCAGTCTTTTGTGAACCCCACCTTTGGCCCCGACGGCCTGGCTTTACTGCGGGCCGGGCTTTCGCCGCAGGAGGCGCTGGATTCCCTCATCAGCCTGGACGCGGGAGAGGCTGTCCGCCAGGTTGCGATCCTCAGTCCGACAGGCGCAGCAGCACACACCGGCTCGAACTGCATTCGCTACGCCAGCCATCTCAACAACAAGCATGTCTCGGTGCAGGCCAACATGATGCTCACCGACTCGGTGCCAGCCGCCATGCTCCGGGCATTTGAGCAGACAAAAGGCCCGCTCGAAATGCGGCTGCTAGCCGCGCTGGAAGGAGCCGAAGCCGCTGGCGGCGACATCCGCGGCAGGCAAAGTGCCGCCCTGCTCGTGGTGCGCGCCGAGGCAACCGGCCAGCCCTGGGTGGACAGGCGCATTGACCTGCGCGTGGACGATGCCCGGGAACCCCTCGCCGAACTCCGGCGGCTGTTGCTCGTGCACCAGGCCTACGAATTCATGAACGCCGGTGACCTCGCCGTCGAAGCCGGTGATTTTGACGCCGCCATGAAAGCCTACCAAAGCGCCATGACCCTCCAGCCCGGCAACGAGGAAATGGCCTATTGGACGGCGGTGAGCCTGGCCAACACCGGCAGGGTGGACGAGGCCCTGCCCCTCTTTCAGCAGGCGTTCCGGGCCAATGAAAACTGGCGCGAGCTCACCCGGCGCATCCGGGAGAACAAGCTGCTAGTCGTGGAAGGAAAGGACCTGCGGCGGATTCTGGCGCTGGAATAAATGCCTTCGGGCTATTTCCGTTTGAACAACATGCGCTGGCCACGGACCTGTTCGTCAAAACGCCCTTCGTGATACACCAGCCTGCCCGACACCACGGTGCTGTGAACTTTTGACTGGAAGGTCTGCCCCTCGAACGGAGACCAGCCGCATTTGTAAAGCAGATTGTCCTTGCTCACCGTCCAGGCTGCATTGGGATCCACCAGCACAAGGTCGGCGAAATAGCCCTCGCGGAGGAAACCCCTGTCTTCGATGCCAAACAGGATAGCGGGCCGGTGGGCCATCAGCTCCACGACCCGCTCGATTGTGAGGACGCCCTGCCGGGCCAGTTCGAGCATGGCCACCAGCGAATGCTGCACCAGCGGCCCGCCGGAAGGGGCCGAGGCGTAGCGTCCGGCCTTTTCCTCCATCGTGTGGGGAGCGTGGTCCGTGGCCACCACGTCGATGCGGCCATCGCTGAGTGCCTTGCGGATCCCGGCGCGGTCCTCCGCTGTTTTCACAGCCGGGTTCCATTTGATGCTGTTCCCCAGCCGCTCATAATCTTCCTGCGAAAACCAGAGGTGATGCACGCAGGCCTCGGAGGTGATCTTCTTTTGTTCGAGCGGCAGATGAGGATCAAACAGCGACAGCTCCTTCGTCGTGGAAATATGCAGCACGTGAAGCCGGGTGCCATGCTTTCTGGCCAGGCCCACGGCCAGGCTGGAGCTGGCGTAGCAGGCAGCTTCGGAGCGGATGTCGGGGTGGTGGCGAACGGGAATGTCGTCGCCGAACTGCGCGCGGTAGCGGGCCAGGTTTTCCTGAACGATCTCCTCCTTTTCGCAGTGGGTGGCAACGAGCAGGGGCGTTCTGCTGAAGATGCCTTCGAGGGTTTGCTCATCATCCACGAGCATGTTGCCTGTGGAGGAGCCCATGAACACCTTGATGCCGCAGACGGTGCGAGGGTCGGTGCGAAGCACTTCGGCGAGGTTGTCGTTGGAAGCGCCCATGAAGAAGGAGTAATTGGCAAACGACACTTCGGCGGCGCGGCTGTATTTGGCCTCCAGCAACTCCTGGGTGAGGGTTTGCGGCTTGGTGTTGGGCATTTCCATGTAGGAGGTGACCCCTCCAGCAACGGCAGCGCGCGATTCGGTGGCGATTTCGCCTTTGTGGGTGAGGCCCGGCTCGCGGAAATGCACCTGGTCGTCGATCGCACCGGGAAGCAGCAGCAGGCCGCGCGCGTCGATGGTCTGATCGGCAACGGGTTCTTTGCCCTTGCCAATCCAGGCGATGCGGTCATGCTGAATCAGGACATCGGCTTCCTGCCGGGTGCCTTCGTTGAGGAGAGTGGCGTTGCGAATGAGGAGCGACATGGGCGAATCGTTGCGGGTGAGAGGGGGGATTTCAACGGTTGCGGAAAAATGCCAAAAAAAAGGGGAGAACTGTGAGCTTTTTCCAAAATTAGAGGCTGAATCGAACAGATCCACCCCGACTTCATGGCAGAACGCAACACCCCGCACCACATCGCCGTGGCTGGCAACATCGGCGCCGGAAAAACAACCCTCGTCAACAAGCTCGCCCACCACTATGGCTGGGAGCCGCTGTTTGAGGCCGTTGACGACAATCCCTACCTCGGCGATTTTTACACCGACATGAAGCAATGGGCCTTCCCGCTTCAGATTTATTTCCTCCACAGCCGCTTCCGGCAGGCCCAGGCCATTCACAGCAGCGCAAAGCCCGTCATCCAGGACCGCACCATCTACGAGGATGCCCACATTTTTGCCCGGAACCTCTACGAATCCGGCTTTCTCTCCGAGCGCGATTTCAACAACTATTTCTCGCTGTTTGAGTCGATGACTGAGGTCGTCAAACCGCCCGATCTGCTCATTTACCTCAAAGCCAGCATTCCCACCCTCATCGCCCAGATCGCCCGCCGCGGCCGCGACTACGAAAGCAGCATTTCGATCCGTTACCTCGAAGACCTCAACCGCCATTACAACGACTGGATCGCCAGCTACAAAAACGGCCCGCTCCTCGTGATTGACGTGGACGACCTCGACTACGCCCACAACCCCGAAGACCTCGGCCATGTGATGCGCAGGATCGAATCGCAGCTTTTCGGGCTGTTCTGACCCTTCCCGCCCGCTTAACTCCCCGGCAGCGATCTGCGTATTGCCCCACCAACCAACCTGCCCACCTTCCATGCCTGCATTTACCCCGCCTTTTCTGCTCAACCTCGCCGGGCAAATCGCCCGGCAACTCGCTCAAAGCGGTGTGCTGCCGCTCCTGCTCGTTGTGGTGGCCCTCGTTCTGTCGCTCGACAGCTACCTGATCCGGGCGCTGCGCCCGCGCATCCGGGCCTTTCGGTCCAAAGCCCTGCGCCGCTTCGTGCGAACCAGCTTCTGGGTCAGCAGTGCCGTGCTCATCGCCTCCTTCATCTCCATTTTCCTGTATTTCGGCCTGCGACTCATCCAGTATCCGGGGCTGATGAACCTCTCCATGGCCCTCTTCTTTCTGTTACTCGTGCCTCGACTGATCCTCGTGGTCGTCTTCCTCGCCGAAGACCTCGTGCGGCTCCTCATCGCCGGGTTCCGGCTGGGGAAAAAGATGCTCACCCGGCAACAATCTGCTGATTCTCACCCTGCTGCGCCTCCCGCACCGGCTCAGGAGAGTGAAGCGCCCGTGCTGCCGGGCCGCCGGAAATTTGTGAGCCAGCTCGCCCTCGGTGCCGCCGCCATTCCCTTCGCCGGGATTCTCTACGGCGTCACGAAGGGCAAATACGATTTCACTGTTCGCCGTGTAACCCTGCGCTCACCCGAACTTCCTCCGGAATTTGATGGATTTTCAATCGTTCACATTTCTGATTTGCACACAGGCTCCTTCGACAGCCACCGGCAGGTGCAATATGGCGTGGACCTGATCAAAGACCAGGGCGCGGACCTCATCGCCTTCACCGGCGACCTTGTGAACAACGAAGCCGCCGAGGTGGAGCCCTGGATGAAGGTGTTTGACCAGCTTCGCGCCAAAGAAGGCGTGTTTTCCATTCTCGGCAACCACGACTACGGCGACTATGTGCCCTGGCCCGACGAGGATGCCAAGGCCCTCAACCTCCAGACCCTGAAGCAGCACCACGCGAGCATGGGCTACCGGCTGCTGCTCAACGAGCACGTGACCCTCACGCGCGGGGGCGCGAGCATTGCGCTGGCGGGCGTTGAAAACTGGGGCAAGCCGCCCTTTCCGCAGCACGGCGACCTGAACAAGGCCCTGCTGGGCACGGAGGCCACGCCTTTCCGGATCCTGCTTTCGCACGACCCCTCCCACTGGGATGCCCAGGTGCTGGCCCACCCGACGGCACCGCAGCTCACCCTGAGCGGCCACACCCACGGGATGCAGTTTGGCATCGAGATCCCGGGCTTTCGCTGGAGCCCGGTGAAGTATCGCTACCCGCGCTGGGCAGGCGTGTATGAGGAGCAGGAGCGCTGGCTCTACGTGAACCGCGGCTTTGGCTACCTGGCCTTCCCCGGCCGGGTGGGCATCTGGCCGGAAATCACGGTGATCAGACTGGAGAAGGGGGAGAGAGAGGTGGTGGAGGGGTGAGATATTTCGGCTCGGCGTTGTGATGAAATATCGAAGATGGGGTGTTGTGTGGGAGGGGGAAATTTTTTAATCTTGCATTAGCGCGGGTTTATATCGTCGAATTCGAAAATGCAGATCGTCTTCGCACGATTTTTTAGTTACTGCGTTGAGGCACTAAACGTGGTAGTCTCAAAAGCCCAACTTCAACTATTCCCTTGGTAATAGTACCAAGGAATACATTAATAAATTCAAAGTAAAATGAATGTCACAATTTACAAATGCTTTATCGGATCACCAGGAGACACTACTGATGAACGATTTGCATGCAAGGAAGTTATCAGGCATATCAACAAGACAATTGGTGAGAAATTCAAATTTCGAATTGAAACACTTATGTGGGAAGATGATAGTAGGCCTTCTTTTGATGTAGACGCTCAGGCTGTTATCAATCGACAATTATTAGCAAAGGATTACGACCTCTTCATAGGTATTATGTGGTCTAGATTTGGGTCACCAACGGAGAGGGCTGAATCTGGAACAATCGAAGAATTTGAAGACGCATTCAACAAACATAAAACTCAAAAAAATGTTGAAATTTGCATGTATTTCAACAAAAAAGATATCCCACAGAGCAATATGGATCCGGAGCAAATCGCAAATGTGTTTAGATTCAAAAAGAAAATTTCAGAAATTGGAGGGCTTTACAATGAATACAATGGTATAGAACAATTTAAAGACAACCTAAGATTACACCTAACCAATTTCTTTCTGGAAAAACTTGACCTGTCAAAAGATGAAAAGCTAGTTGAAATTCAATTAAAAGAAAAACATAAAATAATCACCAAGCTCCTTGAAGCAAATTTATCAACAGCTTTGAATATTTTCAACGGTGTTAATCCCTGTTGGGTAGAGCCTATTCTATGCAAGACAAATCAAATTTCCTCAAACTATGTAGAAAATTTTAACTTTCGAATAAGTATCGATGAGATTCTTGAGAATCCAGACTCAATCATCATTAAATCACCTCCGCAATTTGGCCTTACCTGCCTGGCTCATCATCTTGTTTTAAAGTCATGGATGGATGAAAATATTTGGATCTACCTAGACTCAAAAGATGTTAATAGAAATTCCATTGGAAAAAATGTTCTCAACGAGTTAAGAAGAAATTTTCAATGTGAAGACACTTCTCAAATAAAGTGCATAATACTAGACTCATGGAAAATTTCCCAACATGGAGGAATGAAATTACTCAAGGATCTTACGAATGCATTTAAGACAACTCCAATAATAGTGATGCAAACAGTAGAGTCCTCTGACTTTTTAAATGATTCCCAATCAGAAAATATTGAAAGAGAATTCAAAATTTTACACTTATTATCTTTACCTAAAACCGAAATAAGGAAAATGGTTACGTTATACAACCAAATTACATTTATAGAAGATGAAGATAAATTATTAAATAAAGTAGTACTGGATCTCGACACCCTAAATATTCACAGGACCCCTCTAAACTGTCTTACCTTATTAAAGGTTTGCGAAAAATATTTTGACGAGCGAACGGTGAACCGTTCTGACATGCTCAATAAAGTGCTATTTATTCTTTTTGACTACAATTCAGGCATCCATTATTCAACCATGCCAGATTTAAAAGATTGCGAATTTGTACTTGGCGCATTCTGTGAAGAGATGATTCGCAAAGACTCCTATTCATTCACCAAGGATGAGTTCATTTCTTTTTCAAAAAAGATATGCGATGACAGTTATATAAGCCTCGAAATTAATACACTCTTTGAAATTCTGAGATTAAACGGTATAATTTATTCAAAAATAAATGAGTATGCATTTCGTGCAACATACTGGTTGTTTTATTTTGCAGCAAACCGAATGCATGCTAGCTCTGATTTTTGTAACTACATATTTACGTCAGGAAAATACATAAATTTCCCTGAGATCATTGAGTTTTATACAGGAATTGATAGACGCAGAACTGATGCAATTGTCATTCTAAATAAAGACCTTATCCAAACCTGCACAGATGTGCTAAACAAGCTGGGAATCCCTCAGCATGTGGATCCCTATTTACTGGTAGAATGGAATCCCTCTGATACAAGCATTGAAAGAGCTCGGGATGAAATTAGCGCCAACGTACAAGCTTCGAAACTGCCGCTACAAATCAAGGACCAACATGCTGATTCGCGTCAAAACCAGCTCCGTCCCTACGACCAAGGTATTCGCATGATATTGAACGAATATTCTTTGGCAGTGCTTATGAGAAAAATTGTTGCTTCTTCTAGAGCCTTGAGAAATAGTGATTACGCCGACTCCAGTGTAAAAAAAGACATGATTGATTCAATACTAGCAAGTTATGAACAGGTAGCTAAAGCATTAATGGTATTAACACCCGAATTAGCCATTAATGGTCATGCAGCATATGCAGGTCAGTCATTTAATTTAAAAGGTGACTTTGGTGACACAATTGATAAGCGAATAAACACAATTTTGCAACATATTCCTGGAAACATTATCAATTTTTTCAAAGATGATATAAATAGTGAAAAAATGGGACCACTTTTATTAGACAGATTACAGCATGAAAAAATTCCACTAACTAAACATATTCTTGCATTGCTAATTATCAACATTAGGTTTCAAGGCTGGAGAAAAGGAATAGAAAGCTATATCACAAAACTTAAAAAAAACTCATTCTATCTATATGATTTAATGGGCCACTTGAGGCACTTATATTTCTACGACTATGCAAACGACACTGAGCTGTCAGAAATGAAGCAGTTGCTATTGCTTGGTTATTCAAAACATGAATTTGGAGACTCTACCCCTTCTAAAGTAATAATGAATCAGCTAGCACACCGATTATTTAAACGGCCTAAAAACGAATAAATTGCAGAATTCCCCCAACTAAAGTGATATATCGGTAAAATTCATCAGGTATCCCGAGGTTATTCACCACAATTCTTTCCACCTTCCTTCTCCAAAAACACCAACTACACCATTGCCACACCTAATCCTCTCACCAAAAGCCCGCTACTAATCCGTGCTGAATATATGTAATCAGTGACAAAATCAGCCCAACTCGACAACTACCAAGCCAATAACAACTCCTCAAAATCTCCAAAGCGCCCCCCATCCCAAAATTCCCTATCTTCCTCCCCATGAGCATCGAATCAAAACTCACCGAACTCTCCCTCACCCTGCCGCCTGCGCCGCCGGCGGGGGGGATCTACCATTTTGTGGTTGTCGTGGACAAGCTGATGTATGTCTCCGGGCAGGGGCCCGTGAGGCAGGACGGAAGCCTCATCACCGGCAAGCTGGGCAGCGACCTCCAAACGGAGGAGGGATTCCTCGCCGCCAGGCAGGAGGCCCTCACCATGTATCCGCCCAAGCAACTGCGTATTGCTGCAGATTTATTCTTGAGTCAAAGATTGAGGCAGCTCGACGGAGGTTGTTTCATCTTTAAAGTTGTAGGGCAGGAGTTCGTGAATGCGGTTGATGGGGTGTGCGGGTAATCGCT
>JBGSKC010000089.1:0-16817 GCA_041741415.1 Bacteroidia bacterium
CTGCGTCCAGCTTGGCGACGATCGCTTGTCGCTGACTTTCACTAAATTGACTCTTCCGCATGGCGGGTTCTTTTTGAATGTTGAAATGTACATGTTTCTTTCTACTTTTCAGCGGTTACGAGCAATGGGAAGAGGACACTCCCAGTTCTCAACTAGCGCGAGCCATTCACTTCGCGTTTTTTTGTTAGTTTTCATCGACACAAGCTACTACGCGATCATGCCTGGCGACAAGATGCGGTTGCTTGGGCGGATACGCTCAGGCAGTGATGGAATGGCTTGTAACCCCTCGGGTTTGGTCAGGGAGGGATGCTTCCTGTTGTCTTCTAAGCCAGGTAGTGGTCTGGGGCGGGAGACCAGACGAGACCGTCCAGGAAACGATGTCAGGTAACAAGTTCAACCTGCAATTCTTTCTGAATACTGATAACCTGGTTAAATAGCGAAAAACTATTGATTAGAAATTTGAATAGCCTTCCGGATTAAATCTGTTTTTTTGTATTTTGATTCTTCTATTTCAAAATAGTCATACATTCGACGCAAAGAAGAACCTATTCCGTCCACACTCAAATAAACCTGTCTTGCGATTTCTTTATTGGAAATAATGGGATTTTGGGATAAAACATTCAAAACATTCCAATCGGTTTCATTGAGCTTGCGCTGTATAAATTTTTCAATTTTTTCTCTGCTAAGCTCAAAGGCTTCTGCGGTCCCAGCAGTAATTTTTATTCCACTTTCTTTAAGTTTTTTAATTTCTTCCACCAATTTTTCGCTTTTTTTTCTATCGAAATTGATTTTTCTTCTGAAATAAAAAGATATTAAGAACATCAAACCTGTAAAGATTGAAATAATAACGCTCATCTTTATTATTTGGCTTCTTTTTAATTCTTTTTCTGTTTGCTCAAATGATTTTTTGGTTTCTAAGAGCTTGATCTTGAACTCTTGATTTACTGCTTCTTTGATTAGTTCTAAGTTGCTGAGTTCTTTCAAAATGCTATCATTGTAAATAATATACTGGTCATACATTTTATGTGAAAGTTCAATTTCATTGGTTTTTTTGTAGCACTTGTATAATAAGTTGTAAAGGTTTGCTTTTATTTTTTTATCAGAACCAGCACCCGGCATCGCTAACACCTCTTCGCCTATCTGAGTAGCTTTGCTTACATCGGATTCCAGATAAAGTTCTGCCATCAGAATCTTACTCTCTATCACTTTGGAAGTATTTCCTAATTGCTGACTTGTTTCTAACCCTTTATTGATGTGCTCCAATGCCTGGTCTGTTTGATTTAATTTCTGGTATGCCTTGGCTAGTAAAATATAGCAATCTATGATAGCAAGCAGGTCGTTGCTTTCTTCAAATAACGTGAGTGCTTTTTGTGTATTTTCAATGGATTGTTTGTAATCCTGATTTTCAAAATCAATAGCGCCAATATGCAAACTTACATATCCTACTTTATCGTGAAGATTTAGTTTTTTATACTTCTCCCGGGCTTTTTCAAAATAATCTAATGCTATTTCATTGTTTTTGATGTCAAAAAACACCAGGCCCAGGTTTCCTAAAACAGCTGCTTCAAGTTCTTCTTCTTTAGCATCCTCAAATATCTGTAAAGAATACTTGTAGTAATTGATCGTTTCTATAAATTTACTTTGTGCTCTGTAAACAGATGCTAAATTTGTATACAAGCGGGCTAATGCAACTTTGTCATCAAAAGTGGCTTGTATTTTAATAGCGTATTCTAAATTTTCTTCCGCTTTTTGAATGTTGTCTTTAATAAAAAAAGCAAAGCTTTTCTCACTCAAGGCCTTCACTTGTTCTTCATTGTTTTTCTTTTCTTGCGCTAACTTTAAATGATAGTCGGTCAGAGTAATTACATAATCCGGTTGAGAGAATATGTTTTTTTCATAAAACTTATTTAACGCATTAAATCGCAAAGAATCTGGAATCTCAGCATTTTCCCAGATTGCTTCTACATTTTCAGACTTGTTTTGTGCAAAAGAGCCAGTGAAGGATAGGTAGGTGAAAATGACGACCAGGAATAAGGTGTTTGCCGATCGTTTCGTGCTCATATTTTTCACTATATCCGCTTTTCGCAGTTACTGCCAACGTCCTTATAAACGTTACACGAAGCGTTAATTCTCTCATTGACCTAAATAAATATAGGCCCGTCTCCTCAGCTTTACAAGTGGGTCCGGGAAAATATTCGCTATCCGGCGGGGAGAAGGGCTTGTGCGGCCGTGCTTGAGATTCCGGTGATCCTGACCCACCCCGGGCTTGTTTTTTGCGCTTGCAAAGGCCTGATAAAATGACAGCTTTTTCTGAGCGATTCTCCTTTTTACTCGATGCCTCGTAACTCAGCCGCATAGCGCGCTCCTTGAACTCCTTGTCATAAACTTTACGTGTCTTGGACTTCTGATAAATCTAAAGGTTTTATGACTAAACCTACTGTCAGGATAAAGATAGCAAGGTCAGAGGCATTAAAGGGTTGGGAGCTGCGTTAGCCACTCACTCCACCTCCACTTCCCAGCTCACCCGCTCGCTTTCGTTGTTCACCCCGTCATAAACCGACAGCACAAAGCGGTAGGCCCCGGCCACCAGGGTGTTGGGCACCTGAAAACGGAGGTCAAAACTGGTCCTGTCTCCCGTGCTGTCGTCGAGCCGGGTGCGGACGGCTTCGAAAGTATTCCCGCTGGCCAGACGGGTGTAGGTGAGGAGAAATTTGCCGTTTCCGCCTTCGCCCAGGGAATAATTGTCCGTTGCCTGCCCCTTAAACACCAGCTCGCTGCCTTTTAACACCGAAAAAGGCCCCGCAGCAGGCTCGCTCACAAGCAGCACCGGCGCCACTGTGTCGCGGCGGTTGGTCACCACGATGGCGTAGATGTTCGACAAAGGATCATCATTCCCGGCGGCGTCCACCACCTGCACCTGAAAATGATAGCTGCCCGCCGTCACATCGGCAGGAACAACCAGGCTGCCGCTCACAACCTGCTCCTGCTCAGCGGGCAGGTCGCGGATGTCAAGCACCGACCAGTCCTCCGTGGTGCGGGCATGGCCATGGCAGTCGAAGTTTTCGTGAATGTCGATCTTGTACTGCGAAAGCGCCTCATTGTCCAGAAAGCTGATCTGATAATGAAGACTATCCCCGCCGGAGAGGAAAAACACTCCGGGCTCTTCGGTGCCGCAAACCTCCCCGGTCCTCGGGGCAGGGTCGAGCAGCAAAAACTGCAGCGAAGGAGCCTCCACATCTGCTCCCCCCTTGCAGCTCCACACCCCCGCCACCAGCAGCAGCAGGCCTGTTCCTTTCCAGATAGATCGTCTCATGGGAAAAATGTTTGGCGAAAGTTCAGAAAGAACCAGCCTTTTTGCAACTTTGTTGCAATTATGAACCTAAGATTTTTCCTGCTCTGCCTGTTGCTCTGTTCCCGGGGTGCTGTCCTTCAGGCGCAGGTGCCGCTGGAAGGGAGGGTCGTGGACGAACTGGGCAGGCCCCTGCTGACTGTGGAGGTGCTGTTGCTGCCTGATTCCCTGATTGTGCTCAGCGACAGGGAGGGCATGTTTGCTTTTTCCCTGCAGCCGGGAGCAGCCTACGAGCTTCAGCTCCGCCTGGCCGGGTATCACAGCGAAGAATACGCATTCACAGCTCCGCTGCATCAGCCGCTCAACATGCGGCTGGAGCTTTCCCCGGAAACTGAGCTGCTTGGCGTGATCATTTACGACGAGCACGCCAAGCAGGAAGACTGGCTGGCCACGGAGCACCTGGGAGGTTCCCAACTGCTGGAAAACAACCGCGGCACCCTCTCCGAAACCCTGGCCCGGCTGCCGGGCATGGATGCCATCCAGACCGGGGTCGGCATTGCAAAGCCTGTCATTCGCGGGCTGGCCTTCAACAGGGTCATTGTGAACGACCAGGGCATCAAGCAGGAGGGGCAGCAATGGGGGGCCGACCATGGCCTCGAAATTGACGCCCTCGGCGTGAGCGGCGTCGAGATCCTGAAGGGGCCAGCTTCGCTGCAATACGGCTCCGATGGCCTCGGCGGCGTCATCAACGTGCTGCCCGACCCCATTCCCGACCGCAACAGCACCCATGCCGATTTACTCCTGCTGGGCAAATCCAACAACGGCCACCTCGGCGGCTCGGCCCACGCGCAGGTCAACCGGAACGATTTCTGGGTATCGGGTCGCTACACCCGCCAGCAGTATGGCGACTATCAGGTGCCGACCGACAGCTTCATTTTTCAGGGGTTTGTGCTACCGTTGGTGGAGGGCAAATTAAAAAACAGCGCCGGAGCCGAGGAAAACTACAAGGCAGAGCTGGGGCTGCGCCGCAAAAAAAGCATCAGCCGCCTCACCTACAGCCATTTTGGCCTCGAAGCCGGCTTATTTTCAGGGGCAGTGGGCGCTCCCCGCGCCTACACCCTCCAGCCCGACGGCAACAACCGCGACATTGACCTGCCTTCGCAGTCGGTCCGCCACGACAAGCTCCTGTTCAACGAGCTCATTTTTTTGCCCAACTCCCACCTCAACCTCAACCTCGGCTACCAGCGCAACCTGCGCCAGGAGCGGGGCTTCCCCGAATTTCACAACCAGCCCAAGATCGACCCCGCCAACACCATGGCCCTTCAGCTCGACCTGCAGACCTGGAGCGGAAATGCCCATCTGGAGCGGGAGTGGAGAACGGGCAAGCTGGTGGCTGGCATTTCCGGCGAATACCAGCAGCACGAGCGCGGCGGCTGGGATTTTCTGCTGCCCGATTTTCGCACCAGCCGCGCCGGTGCTTTCGTGATGGCAGACCGCTCGCCAGGCAGCAACAGGTGGTCCTGGCACGGGGGCCTTCGCTTCGATGCTGGCCGGAACCGCAGTGCGGCCTTTCAGCGGGCGGTGTGGAACAGCAACGGCGTGGTGGTGGATTCGCTGGGCGTGGCAGCCACCGATCAGGTGTTTGCGAATGTGTCGGGGGCGATCGGGGCGCGCTACACGGTTATGGACAAGCGGCTGTGGGCAAAGGCCCATCTCGGCAAAAGTTTCCGGATGCCCTATCCTTCCGAAACAGCCTCCAACGGCGTTCACCACGGCACCTTCCGGCATGAGCAGGGCAACCCGGAGCTTCGCTCGGAGCAGGGCTACCAGCTCGATTTGCTGCTGGACTGGGAGCTGGGTGCCTGGCGCGGGGAGGCGGCGGTGTTTGCCAATTACTTTGAAGGCTTCATTTACCTGGCCCCCAGCGGCACCCTGAGCAAGTTGCCCGAGGCCGGACAGATTTATCGCTACCGGCAGGATGACGCCATTTTTAGTGGATTTGAGCTAAGCTGGGACTGGCAGATCCGGAAACCCGTTTCCTGGCACCAGGCCCTGGAGTATGTGTGGAATTACAACGTGGCGACCAGTCTTTCGCTGCCATTCACCCCGCAGCCTTCGATGCTGAATGAGTGGGAACTGAAGCCGCTGCTGCGGGGATCGCAGCCGGTGGTATTTCGGGTGAGTCACAGGTGGGTGCTGGCGAATGGTCCGAACCGCGTTGACCGCAACGAGCGAACCACGCCGGGCTATCAGCTGGTGGACGCTTCCCTGGGCTGGAAATGGGAGTGCAGACAGGGGCGCAGCCTGGAGCTGACCGTTCAGGGTCAGAACCTGCTGAACGAGTCCTATTTGAACCACCTGAGCCGCTACCGCCTGATCAATGTGCCGGAGCAGGGCCGCAACCTGGTGCTCACACTGTTGGTGAAGGTCTGAAAGAAAAAAAAACAGACAGGCAGCTGCTGGCGGATCGTGTTGGGAAATGCCCTATTTTGCGGAAAAACAACGCTGCTGCATGGGCAAACTATCCTGGTTTCGGAACAGCAAAATGGAGATCTGGCAGCAACTGGCCCAGGAACTGGGCGGGCAGCATGAGCCGGGCAAGGGAGGAGCACCGGGCCGCGTGAGGGCCTGGCACCACCATTGGGAGGTGGTGCTGGATACCTTCGTCGTTTCGACAGGCAAGACTCATATTACCTGCACCCGGCTGAGGGCTCCCTACGTGAACCGGGATGATTTCCTGTTTCGCATTTACAAGCGCCACGCCTTCAGTGGAGTCGGGAAGATGTTTGGGATGCAGGATGTAATCGTGGGTCACCCGGAGTTTGACCGGGATTTCATCATTCAGGGAAACGACGAGCGAAAGTTGAAAATGCTCTTTGATCATGCGTCAATTCGCCAGCTCATTGCCTACCAGCCGAAGATTGACCTGAAAATCCGCCCCGACGAGGAGGGTCTGTTTCAGCCGAAATTCCCTCCCGACATCAACGAGCTGTACTACCAGCACATGAGCGTGATTACCGACATTCCCCAGCTCCTGGATCTGTATGAACTGTTTGCCCAGTTGCTCGACCACCTCTGCGAGATCGGCACAGCTTACGAAGACGATCCCGGGGTGGTGTGGAAATAAATGCCACCTTGTGTAACCACAACAAACTCCCGATGAGACATTTGCTGCTCCACCTTCTCTGCTTTGCCACGAGCCTAAGTCTGGTTTACTGCCAAACACCGGGGTTGGAAGGCCTTCGGGAGGTTGAAAACCTGGCCTATTTGCCCGAGGAGGAGCTGGAAGACAGTGCCCTTCAGCGGCTGAATCTGGTGCTTCCAGCAGACAGCCCAGGCTTCCCCCTGCTGATCTGGATCGGAGGCGGGGCCTGGTCGTATGGTGACCGGCACCATGAAATGAACTTTGCCCGGCAAATGGCTGGCTCAGGTGTGGCAGTGGCCTGCGTGGGGCATCGGCTGAGCCCGGCCATCTGGCGCGACAGCAGCCTGAAAACGGGGATTCAACACCCTGAACACATCCGAGTCGTCGCTGCGGCTGTCAAATGGCTGCACGATCACGCCCCGGAATATGGGTATGATGCCAACCGGATGATTATTGGCGGCTATTCTTCTGGTGCCCATCTGGCTGCTTTGCTCGTTCTGGATACAACCTATATGAAGGAAAGAGGATTAGGCAGGTCCTCATTGAAAGGCGTGATCCCCGTTTCCGGCACTTATGATCTGGTCAATTACCATCAGGTGCTGGCAAATGGCGGCCGCCCGGAGCTGGCCCAACTGCACGTAGAGGCAGTGTTTGGCAGCGACATGGAGGTGATGGTTGCCGCTTCGCCGGTGAACCACCTGGCTTCCCTTCACACGCCCATGCTGCTGATGAGCGACAACAACATGTATGCCTACGCCAGGCTTTTGGAAGACAGGATCCGGGAAACGAGCTTCAGGGACGTGCAGGTTGTGTATGCCTACTCGCTTTCCCACGGTGAACTGTGGCGGGCTTTGTCCAATGATCCCTCCTGTGTTTATCGCGAGGTCATGCGCCAGTTTATCGAAGACAATACCGCTCAATGAAAAGCAGCCGACAAGTAGTTTGGCTGCATTTTCTGACCTTCAGCCCATTCCGATCTCAGAACCATGCCCGACTCCTCTTTTGTTCCCTACAGCCGCGACACCTACGACCCTTCAACGATGGCACTTCGGGCCAGGGAATATGCCGACTGGCTCGACACGCGGCGCTCGTTGCGAACGTTCAGCGACAAACCAGTGCCGAAGGAAGTGATTTCCGAGCTGATCCGGGCAGCCTCCACGGCACCTTCAGGGGCGCACAAGCAGCCCTGGACCTTTTGCGCGGTCGCCGACCCGGAGCTGAAGCGCCAGATCCGCATCGCGGCGGAGGAGGAAGAGTACAAAAGCTACAACGGGCGCATGCCGGAAACCTGGCTGCAGGACCTGCGGCCCTTCGCGACAGACTGGAACAAGCCCTTTCTGGAGGTGGCACCCTGGCTGATCGTGGTGTTCAAGCGAAATTATGAGCTTGAAAATGGCGAAAAGCTCAACAACTACTATGTCGTGGAGTCGGTAGGCCTGGCCGCAGGATTTCTGTTAACTGCCATTCACCACGCCGGGCTTGTTGCCCTCACCCACACACCCAGCCCGATGAACTTTCTGAGCAAGGTGCTGGGGCGGCCCGACAATGAGCGGCCTTTTTTGCTCATCCCGGTGGGGTATCCCCCTGAAAATGCCGAAGTACCCGACCTCACCAGGAAGAGCCTGGAAGAGGTTGCTGTGTTTTTCTGAAAACATTCCCGGCAGGCAGATGTTCGGCTGAACAAACCATTTTGACTATAGAAGCAGTCCTTTCCCCTGCTTGACCCGCCTCATGTTGAATTGCAGTCGTTTTTGGTCTGATATTCGCAAGGCAAAATCGTAGTTTTCGCAAACTGCGATTCACATTTCCCCTACCCCCTGTCAGCCATCAACCAAACAGCCAAGCCGATTGGGATCCCGGGCCGTGGGAAAAAGAGGAGAACAGACAAAGACCAACGACGCTGATCGAATTATGCGGAAGCACAATGGCATGAGGCCGCAGGACGTAGTGATCCTGCTCTGGATGGTGAGACAGGGGCAGCAACCCTGGAAGTACGCTGATGCGGCTGGCAAGCTGAACATCAGCCAATCGGAGGTGGCCGAAGCCTTGCACAGAAACCTTCAGGCGCGGCTGGTGGACCCCAGCAAAAAGAAGGTGCACCGCGCAGCCCTGATGGAGTTTTTGGTCCACGGGCTGAAGTATGTGTTTCCGGCCCAGCCGGGAGCCATAGTCCGGGGCATCCCGACGGCCCATGCTGCCCGGCCCATGGCTGAGCACATTGTGGCGGAAGAAGACATTTTCGTTTGGCCCAGCCCCATAGGCAACCTTCGTGGCCAGGCGGTGCTACCACTCTACGACTCGATTACCACGGCCATTCGCCAGGACCCGGAGCTGTATGAGTTACTGGCCCTGGCCGACGTGTTCCGGGTGGGGCGCGTCCATGAACAGAACATTGCAGAAACCCTTTTGAGAGAGCGCATTTACCAACATGATTTTTCGCCAAGCATCCACCCTTAGTCGTTTATCGCCATTACTGGAGGGGCTGGGCCCCTGGCAGAAACACGCCATCTGGATCGGGAATGGCATCCTGGATGTCTATCTCACCGATCCGGCAGCCGTGGGCTGGCGGGTCCCTAGGGAGGCTGCGTGCCTGTTGCAACTGCCTTCTTTGGTAGAGCGATACAGCTGGCAGGAACTGCTTAAAGCACAGGGCTGGCAGCGCCTGGGCCTTACCGAATCGGGGTTTACCCGCTATTCGTGGAAAAGCCACACTGCCCTCATTTCCACCTGGCCGGGAGAAGCGCTCCAGGGCCGCGACCGCTGGTATGAAGATGCCTGTTTCCACACCGAGCGGGTGGCACTGCCCGATGGGCGCGAGCTCACTGTTTTCTCGCCCATTTACCTGCTTGCCACTACCATGGAGCAACTCCCGCCCTTTGGTGCCGACCTGCGCATGTCCGAAGCTTTTGCCAGACTCAGCTTCCTTTTTGCAGGAAGGGCCTCGCTGGAAATCGAAATCCAGAAAGGCTTTTATGAAGTGCGCCAGTATGTGCGGCAGCAACTTCAGATTTTGCTGAGCCACCCCGACCTCGACGAATCTTTGATCCACGTGTTGCCCCAGGAAGAATGGTATCTGGCTGAAGAAGTGCGCCGGAGAATGCTGGCAGCAGTAGGCGATTTGGTAAAAGGGTGAGGCCAACGCGGCTTTTCCTGAGGCATCAAATTTGCATAGACAGCCTACCGGGTCAACCGTCCATGTTATAGGGCAGACGAATTGCCATTGCTTTTCCCCCTGCACGAAGAGAAATTGCTTTCAGCTATAGCTCCGCCTCACTGTTAGCTTAAATCGCTGACCATGAGCCAGTTGAATAAGACCAAACAGGGAACCCTCCCACCGTTTGAGTAGAAGCAAACACCTGGCACAGTTGATTGATTTACCCCGAACTACCGATGAAGAAGTGGAACATCCTGGCTTTCCTTGTTGCTGTTGGCGGAATGATCCTCCCCCTTGCTGCACAGACGGGCGCAACTGCTCCGAAGTACAGCAATGAATTTTTGCGGGTGGGCGTTGGTGCCCGGGCCTTCGGCATGGGCAATGCCCAGGTGGCTACTGCCAACGACGTAACGGCAGGCTACTGGAACCCCGCCGGCCTGGCAGCGCCGGGCAGCCTGCCCTATCCGGAGCTTTCGCTGATGCACGCTTCCTACTTTGCCGGCATTGCCGACTACAATTATGTGGGCTTTTCCATGCCCGTGGATTCGGCGAAGGACCGCCATTTCGGCGTTTCGCTCATCCGCATGGGCGTGGACGATATTCCCAATACCCTCAAGCTCATTGACCCCGATGGCAGCTTCAACTACAGCCGCGTAACCAGCTTTTCCGAAACCCAGCTCGCTGCGCTGATTTCTTATGCCTGGCAGCCCGTTTGGGTGGAGGGGCTGAATTTTGGGTTCAACGTCAAGATCATTTACCGGGGCGTGGGTCGTTTTGCGAATGCCTGGGGCTTTGGCGTGGACCTCGGTGCCCGCTACCAAAAGGGCCCCCTTTCGCTGGCAGCCGTTCTCACCGACGCCACCCATACCTACAACGTGTGGACCTTCAACACCGAAACATTCAGTGAGGCCTTTGCGGCCACGGGCAACCTCATTCCTACCAGCAGTGTGGAACTGACCCGCCCGGCGCTGCGCCTTGGCATGGGATACGACCTCAAGCTTGCCCGCAGGGCGAGCTTGCTGTTTTCGGTAGACAGCGACCTCTACTTCGACGGGCGGCGTCCGGGTTCGTTGCTGTTTCTCGGCAACGCCAGCCTCGACCCCCGGGTCGGACTTGAATTTGCCCTGCTAAACCAACAGTACCGAAAAGTAGTTTTCCTCCGGGCGGGAGCCTACAACATCCAGAATATTGTGGATGAAGAAGGCGACCCCATCACCGGTGTTTTCCCAACAGTGGGCGCGGGCATTGTGCTGAGAAATGCTACCCTCGATTATGCCCTGGCCAACATCGGGAACTTGTCTGAGAACCTGCACACCCACATTGTTTCGCTGAAGTTTCACATTCAATAGGCTGCTCATGACCCCGGTGAGCTGTCTTGTTTCCGTTGCGTTTCCATCCATTGCCCTGCAAAGATGAACATGAAGACCACCCTTATTTCGCTCTTGCTTGCCCTTCTGTCAGGGACGTTCCTGATGGCTCAATCCTTCGACTATGGCAATGCCTGGTACCAGACGCGGTCGGGCCAGCCATGGGTGAAGCTCGTGGTTGAGCGAGATGGCATTTACCGGGTCACGAAGGCCGACCTGATCGCGGCGGGGCATAACCTGGCCAGCGTTCAGGGCCAGTTTCTCCATCTGTATTACCGGGGCCAGGAAGTGCCTTTGTTTGTTGGCGCTGTCGGCGGAAACTGGGAGTATTTCGACTTCTATGGCCGCAGAAACGATGGCCGCATCGACTCGATCATGTACCGCGACCCGGTGGAGCAGGTTCACAGCCCCGATGAGCAACCCAACAAGGCCATTTCCATTTTCACGGATGAGTCTGCCTATTTTTTAACGTGGAACAACACCCCATCCACGTTTCGTTTTTTCAGCGAATTCGACCCTACCTATACCCTTTTCACACCGGTTTCTTCATTTCGGTTCAAGGCCTTCCGCGAATACATGCCCGGCGACCAGGAAACCCGCTATGTGCAAGGCGGCGGCGATGCCTTCAATTCCTTTTTCACCCTCAACAGCGATTATGTAACGGGCGAAGGATACCAGGGCCCCGGCTTTGGGCTGGGCTCTCCTACTACTGTGAAGCTGGCCACGCCATTTGCTTTCAACGACGGCCTGCCGCTGGAAGTGGAAACCCGCATTTTTGGCCGCTCCCTCACAGAGCACATCATTCAGGTAGCCATGAATGGAAATGTTGGGAATCTGGTGCTCGACACCGCCTACAACTCAGCGGACGTGTTCCAAAAGACCTTTTTCAGGGAGTTTTATCCGGGAAATAACCTTGGAAGCCAAACAGACCTGCTTTACCAGGCCCTTCGCAGTCCTACCGACAACAACCACGTTACCTACGCTGCCATTACCTACTCGCGCCTGCCGCAATCTAATGGCGATTCAGTTCTCTGGGTACGCAACTGGGACCAGAGCCAGAAGGCCTATTTGCGGATCGACGGCATGAAGGGGAACGATTCGGTGTATGTGTATGACCTGGCAAATGGTTTCCGGAGCGTGGGGATCATGTCGGGCGGAAACCAGGCCCGGGTGATCGTGCAGGGCTTCAGCAACACCCGCGACCTGGTGATGGTAACGGAAAAAGGAATTCTCGAACCCAGAATCGAACAGGCTCGCCTGAATCGCTTATTTGACCCTTCGGCAGGGGCAGAATACGTCATCATTACTGACCGCAAGCTTTCTGTATCGGCCCAGGCGTATGCCCAATATCGCGATACAGCTTCTGTTACGCCGGTTTCTTCGGTGAAGATCGTGTACACAGATGAAATCATGGATGAGTTTGGCTATGGATCCACGACGCCCTGGGCAATCAAGCGATTCTGCAAATATGCCCTCGACAACTGGGCGGTAAAGCCAAAATACATCCTGCTTTGGGGAAAAGGCCGCTACCGTACCCGGGAGGTGGACCCCATCTACCCGCAAGTGGTGACCTTTGGCTACCCGGCCACCGACTGGGAATTTGTGAGCAACTGGTCGCAGGATACCATTGAAATCCGCCCCGAAGCCGCCATTGGCCGGGTGAATATTTACAGTGATACTGAGGGCCTGAACTATCTCCAGAAAGTGAACGAGTATGAGCATGGCACCTGGGATAGCTGGATGAAAAAGGGCGTATTTTTGGGCGGAGGGGGCAACGAGGCCGAGCAAAATCAGATTTCCGGCGCATTCCGCTATATGACCGACCGCTTCGAAGGCGTGCCATTCGGCGGGGAAACCATTTATTTTCAAAAAACCCAGAGCAGCATCGTAATCGACCCGAACGAGGCAACCTATCACGACGAGATCAGCGACGGATCGCAAATGATCCACTTCTTTGGCCACTCCACGGCCAACATTCAGGATGTATCGATCCGGGAACCATTTGAGTATAATAATTTTGGCAAATACCCCCTTATGATCGCGATGGGGTGCTACGGGGGCGATTTTACCGTGGGCAATACCCCTGAAGGAGCAAGCTTTGGCGAGCGTTGGGTGAGGGAAAAAGGCCGGGGATCGATCGGTTACATCGGAAACTCTTCGGCTGGGTACCTCGATCCGCTGCAACGATATGGGCGCATTTTTTACGATATCGCCTACGGCAGCATGTCGGACCGGCCCATCGGCGAAGTGCTTCAGGCTACCCTTACCATTTACACCGATTCGCTGCGCGGCATCTTTTTCACCAACCATGGCCGCCAGATGAACCTTCAGGGCGACCCGGCCATCAAGCTCTACCGTGCGCCTGCGCCCGACCTGGAAATCACCTCTGCCAGCGTCTTTTTCACCCCCGAAACCTTTTCTGCGCAAGACGACTCCTTCCGCATTTCCATCATCGTTTCCAACTTCGGCACGGCCACCAACGACTCCATTACCACCACCATTCGCCACCGCCTGCCCGATGGCTCTGTGTTTGAACATCCCAGCATCCGCAGTGCGATGGTAGATTTTCGGGACACCCTCAGCATTGTGCTTATCAATCCCGTGGGCGAGGCACTTTCCGGGCAAAATTTCTTCGAAATCGAGGTGGATTCGGACGAAGAAGTGGAGGAATATAACGAGCAGAACAACTTTGCTTCCGTGAGCAAGATCGTTCCTGGCAATATCCCCGCTATCCTCAGTCCGAGGGAGTTTGCCATCGTACCCGACAACAAGGTGGTGCTCCAGGCTTCAACGGTGTTCATGACGCCGGAAAAAGAAATCGGCTTCATTTTCGAAATCGACACAGCGGAAACATTTAACTCGCCAGCGAAGGTTAATTCTGGCGTAGTGCTTGGCGGTTCGTTCCTGGCAGCCTGGGAGGTTCCCTTTTTGCTGCAGGACTCGGCGGTGTATTACTGGCGGGTTCGCCTGGCAAACGTGAGTCCTGTGGTGTGGACCAGCGCCTCGTTTCGATTCATCGCCACGCGCACCGGCTGGGCCCAGAGCCAGTTGCCACAATTCAAGAAAGACCCTCTCAACAACATGGTTCTCAACCAGTTGGGCCAGCGCTGGGAGTTTGCCAAATTTGCCTCTGAATACGAATTCATCACACGCGAAGGCCCCAACACGAGCTTTAGCTTCTCGATCAACGGGGGCCTCATTGCCGACTTGTCGCTGTCAGGCGTGTACTTTGACCAGGTCGCCATTGTGGTGCTGGACCAGTACACCCTCAAGCCAAAGCTCGAATTTCCGCTCTCCGGCGTGATTGGGTCGGGCCGCACGCCAGACCAGCTTTACAAAGTGCGCGACGTAATCCTGGCCGCCAACGACGGCGACTACGTGATCGTGGGCAGCCAGGGCAATCCCAAGGTGCCGCAATGGCCCGAAGACCTGTTCCAGGCCCTGAAGCAAATCGGCGTCTCGGACAATATTCGCCAGTTGCAGGATGGCAAGGCCTTCATCGTGATGGGCCGGAAGGGCTACACCAGTGGGGCAACCGAAATCTACTCGCCCACGGCGGAAAACAAATTTTCGCTCAACACCATTCTCTACGCTCCCTACGACCAGGGAATCGTGACCTCTACCACCATCGGGCCATCCATCGAGTGGCAAAACCTCTGGTGGGACTGGTCGAGCCTTGACCTTGAGCCGGCAGAAAACATGACGGTCTCCCTGTTTGCGATTGACAAGCAGGAAAACGATTCGCTCATTTTTACGGGCGTTCCGGACGGCACCCTCAACCTCGACAGCCTGAACGCCTTGGTGTATCCCTACCTCCGGATGGAAGCTAAAGGCAGGGATACTGCCCGCCGCACAGCTCCTCAGCTCGATCACTGGCATGTGCTCTACCTGCCTGCCCCGGATTTGGCGGTGGATGCGGTAACGACCTACGAATTCGAGGCCGACACCCTGGTAGAAGGCGAACCGGTGAGAATCAGGGTGGGAGCTAGAAATATTTCTGAGCTGGACCTCACAGACAGCGTGCTGGTTTACCTGCATGTTGATCGCCAGGACCGTGCCCGCATCACGATTGACAGCCTTTGGCTGCCCCCTCTGGATGGCGGTGGCTATGCGCCCATTGACTTCAACCGAAGCACCCTGAACCTTGGACTTGATGGTTTTGTGACCATGGTGGTGGAGCTCAACCCGCGGCGAACACCGGTGGAGCAACACTATTTCAACAACCTCTTCAGCCAGAGTGTGTATGTGCTGGTGGACCGGGAAAACCCGCTGCTGGATGTGACTTTCGATGGTAAACACATCATCAACGGAGACCTGGTTTCGCCAGAACCAGAAATTTTGATCGAGGTGAATGATGAAAACCCCTTTCTCGCCCTCGACGACACTACGGCATTTGAAATCTACCTTCGCGTAGGGCTGTCGCAGTTGAACGAAGTTCGCATCTTTGTGGGAGACCCCCGCATTGAATGGTTACCGGCCACCCAGCCTGAGAACAAGGCCCGCATCCGCTTTTACCCGGGCCGCCTGGAGCCGCTGCAGGATGGGGTTTATGGGCTCCGGGTTCAGGGCAAAGACCGGCGCGGCAATTCCTCCGGCAAGGGAGCCAACTTGTATGAGATCAACTTCGAGGTGGTGTCGAAAAGCACCGTAACGAGGGTGCTTAACTATCCAAACCCGTTCTCGACCTCCACCCGGTTTGTGTATACCCTCACCGGCAGCGAAATGCCCGAGGTGTTTCAGATTCACATTTACACCCTTTCCGGCAAGATGGTCAAACGGATTGACCTGCTGGAACTGGGCGATGTGCATCTGGGCCACAACATCACGGGCTATTCCTGGGACGGCACCGACGAATACGGCGACCGGCTCGCCAACGGTGTGTATCTCTACAAGGTTCACCTTCGGCTGCCGAATGAGGAAATTGAGCTGCGCGACACCGGCATGGAGCAATTCTTCCGCAATGGCTGGGGGAAAATGTATCTGATGCGCTAGGTTGATTCAGCACAGATGAGCCCGGGAGCAGGAGAAAAACCTTCAGCTTCCGGGCAATTTTTTTTGTCTCTGCATAGTCCTGTTCTCCGGAAGTGCCTGAACAAATCCCAAAAAACGCGTTTTTTCTCCTGAGCCCTTCCTGCGAGGTTTGGGCATGCGAATTTCTAAAGACACCCTCTGGAAGGGCCTCATCGAGGATTTCTTCCCGCAACTGGTGGCGTTTTTCTACCCTTTCGAGGCCGGGCTGCTCGACTTCGGCAGGGTGGAGTTTCTCGACACCGAGTTGCAGCAGCTCGCCCCCGAGTTCAAGGGCAAGCGGCGACACGTGGACAAACTTGTCAAGGTTTGGCGGCGCGAAGGCTCTGAGGCCTGGATTCTGCTGCACCTGGAAGTGCAGGGCTACCGCGACGAAGAATTCGCCCTGAGGATGTTTACTTACGCCTACCGGATCTTCGACCGCTATGGCAAGCTCGTGGAAGCCCTGGCCATTTTTACCGACAAGGACCGCAACTTTCATCCGCAAGCTTTCCAGCTTGCAGCCTTCAAAACCCAGCTGGATTTCAGGTTCCAGACCTACAAAGTGCTGGACCAAAACCGGGCTGACTTGCTGGCGAGCGGCAACCCCATCGCCCTGGCGTTGGTTGTGGTGTGGGATGAGGTTCACCTGAGCCGAAGGACGATTTGGGCAAGCTAGCCAGCAAAATTCAGCTGTCTCAGCTAATGCTGGAGCAGGGCTACAGCGAGGTCCAAATCAGCAGGCTGATCGGTTTTTTGAAATATTACCTCCGCTTTTCAAACCGAAAAATGAATGCTACTTTTGAACAAAGCATCATCCAACTAACACAAACTAAGGAACCTATGGGAATCCTC